>JAKAFN010000003.1 GCA_021825945.1 Pseudomonadota bacterium | reverse complement strand
GACAGCTACCGCCTCAAACAACAACGCAAGGCCGGGCACGTCCCGGCATCAAAAACCTAACCCCTTGGTTCAGATTTACTTTGCGCACCAGCGCGCGAAGTGGCTCAGATTTCAGTTGCGCTTGACACGGGTTCTAGAGTGATCTGCCTCGATGAGGAGGTAGCCGCTGTGCCCGGAAAACGCATCACGGACCATCAAGTGACCAAGTACAAGAGGTTGCGCGTCAATTACAGCCAGGAGGCGGCCGCTGCCAAGACCGGGATCAGCGTGGCCAGTGCTCGCCGCATCGAGAGCATGGCGGCGTTGCCCTCACAGCGACCACCGAGGAACGGCGAACGCGATCCGATCCGCTGGCCGACGTGTGCTGCGGGTGGCCATCAGCCGAAACGCCCGAAATCGGCTACTTTCTCGGCCAGAGCCGTCTCTGTTCTCCGTTTGTCCTGCGGGTAGGCGCAGATAGCGGTCTAGAAAACTCAACAACTTACGCGTGCCGGTTCACCGTCAATCAAGGCCGCCGGTCAGGTATCGAACGCCATCAACGCGGTCGCAAACCCTCCCATCTTGCTCTACCATGAATCGTCAAGATGAATCATGATGGAGATGGCCATGACGACTGCTGTCCGCGAAAAGTTTTCCTCCCAGGCCGCGCCCGATGTGCTGGCGGCGTTGCGCCGGATCGCAGAAAGCCAAGGCCGTCAGTTCCAGGCCGTGCTCGATGAAGCCCTGCGCGACTACATCGACCGGCAGCAGAAGGAGCGCCCCCGCCGCCACGTGATGGCTTCGTTCGCGTCCAGCCTCGCAGAGTTCGACAGCCTCTACCGCGAACTGGCCAAGTAAGCCGTGGCGCGCGATTACCTGACCGTGGCCGATGTGCTGGGCATGCACACGGTGCTGATGCAGCGATATGGCGGCGCGCCGCCGGGCGTGCGTGACCCGGGGGCCCTGGAGGCCGCATTGTTCCGACCGCAGACCGGCCACTACGATGACATCGTGGCCGAGGCGGCTGCCCTGCTGGAAAGCCTGGCGATCAACCACCCATTCGTGGACGGGAATAAGCGCATCGCCTTTGCGGCGGCCGACGTGTTCCTGCGCATCAATGGCTGGCGCTTACAGCGTGCACCGATGCAGGATCTATGCGCAGATGATGCAGATGTTCGAGTCGGGCACCTTCGACATCGCCCACCTCGATCCGTGGCTGCGGTCGTTTGCCGTCGCCGCAGAGTGATGCCATGAACGAGAAAGCACCCAATGGTCGGTCGGCTTGGCTTTCCTCGGCCGCTCGGCGTCAACGGTCGTGATCGGTGTGTGCTACGGACGCCGCTCCGCTCCGCCGGAATACCCGCCCCCCCGCTCGGGCGGGCGTGCCACCGGGCGCGGTGCACCGCTGTGGGGTATGGCGTGCGGCGGCGCCACGAAACGCCGTTGCTCCGGCACGCGCGCCGCCGGGGCCTGGGGCACGCCGCCCGGTTGCATGCGCGGCCTCGGCACACCCTCCGACCCGAACCGTTGCGGAGGAAACCGCTGCGACGGCGGCACGTTCCCGACTCCGCTCGAACCCCCCATCGGTTGCTGGGGCGCCCGCTGCAACCATGCCGGACGACGCACCTGCGGGCGCACGAGTCGTGCCGGCGGCAAGCGCGGCGCTCCTCCGTGCAGGGAAAATCCGCGCATCGGAGTTCGTAGCGTCGGTCGCGGCGCCATCATGCGCACGAATGGATGCTGGGCGGCAGCGAGGCGCGCCTCGGCCGGTGCGAAGATCGATACGGGGCGACCGCTTTCCACGACGCCCGCCGGTGCGGTGATGCGCATCCGTCCGCCGCCCGCGAACCCGACACGCATGCCGGCCCGGATGATCGGGGGAGCGCCGACGACCACCGCCGGCGCAGTGCCGATGGGCGCCGAAACGATCAAACCCAGACGGGATCCCGGCGGCGCAGGAACGAAACAGCCGTTGGGACCGATGGGCCGAGGTCCGACGATCACGCCCGGCGCGATACGAACGACCGGAACCACCGCGGCAACGGGAGGCGGCATGAACACCACCCCCGGAGCGCGCCAGAAACCGGGGATGAAGACCACCAACCCATTCCGGTTTTCGTAGTAGGGCTGCGTCCAGGCGTACCCGGCCATCGGCGGAGCCATCCACTGTCCTGCCGCCCAAATCCACTGCCCCTGCCATGCCCAGTACCCACCGGTCCAGACCGCACCGTAGAACGGCATGGGCGGCGGCACCTCGACCAACATGGGCGGCGGCGCCCACGGGATCGCGATCGGCGGGGGCTGCACCAATGCCGGCTGCAGATACACGCTCACCACCGGCATGGGCGGCGGTACATAGTCATACGAACCATCGCCGAACTCCGGCACCGGATCGTCGGGAATCGGTGGCGCCTGATCCAACGATGTGATGGGCGGATAGTAGGACTGGTCATACCCCGCGTCCGGTAAGGCCGGCGGCGGCGGATAATTTTCCTCCATCGGCATCGCCGGAGGGGGAGGCAAGGTCGAATACGAGTACCCGTCGTAATATGCCGGATCCCCCTGAGCCGCCGAGCCGACGAACGCCATCATCATCAGGGCCGCCAGGCCCGCATATCGAAAACCCGCATCCCGTTTCACGCGCTGGTTCCTCCGCCAGGATTCCGGACCGGATCATCCCCTCCGCCCGCCGGAGGCGCAAGTTCGTACGCCCTCGGGCCCCTTCCGCGGCGGCTCAACTTGCGCCATCGATGCCGATCTCGTCGAGCCACACTTGCGTGAACCCATCGATGATGCCGACACGAGCCGTCGACCGCGCCGTGGCGCCCGACGCAAAGTGCTCGTCGATCCGGCGGGCGAGTTCCGACCGCTGCAGGCCGCGATGGGCAAGGAACGTCTTGACGCTCTGTCTTCGATCCACGACGCCGCCATCGCTTTCCGCGAGCCGCGTGTCGACCTCGAGATCCCAGAGCATGTACGTCGCCATGGCGCCCAGCGTGGTTTCCGGAAAATCCGGTTTGACGTCGTGACGGAACTGCCGGATCCAAGCCGGGATCTCCGCCATCGGCATCGGCATCGCAATGCCGTAGCCCTGTCCATGATCGGCGCCGAGGATGCATGCCGCTTCGATCAGACCGCGGTGTTCCAGTCCCTCCACGGTGAGGCGCATCCCGAAGGAATGGGTCAGGCGGGCGAGGTACAGCATGAATTCCAGCGCGCGCTGCGGTCGACTCACCGAACCGCGCACCAGTTGCTGGTCCATCTTGACTTCGTCGAACGCGTATCGATCGAGTCGCAGCAGGGAGCTATGCCCGGACCCCAGATCGTCCTCGGCGATCGCAACCCCCGCATCGCGGAGCCGCTGCAAAAACGCCTGTTGGCGTCCGATGGGGTCACTGCCTTCCCGGCTCTCCAGGATCTCGAGCGTCAAGCCGCCATCGCCGAAACGAAAACGCTCGATGGCATCGAAGACGGCGCGCTCATAGCGCGGATCCCCGATGCCTTCGGCGGGAAAGTTCAGCGCGACGGACAGGTCGATTCCCGCATCCGCCCAGATCGCGCGGTCTTCCCCGGCACGCTGCAAGCCGAATTGCAACAGCGCGAACAGTTCCTCCGATCCGCATGCCGGCAGGAACTGATCCGGCGCCACCATCGATCCATGATCGTCGATCAGCCGCGCCAGCGCCTCGACCTTGGTCACCGTGCCGGTGTGCAAATTGACGATCGGTTGATACAACAGGGCGATACGTCCCGCTGCGATCCATCCGCGATAGGACTGTCGCAGAGACAGCGCCACGACCGGCGCCGCGTTGAGCCGGCTGACCGCGTGACTGAGGGCGGTCTGCACGTAGTTGAAAAAATTGCTCATCCGGGGGGTGGAGAAATACCCAGGCCACGGGCTGTACCAACTCAGCAACGCGATCGATTCGCCGTCGCTGCCAAGCAACGGGACTGCCGCGCTGGCACGAAACCCCAATTCGAGTCCCACTTTCTTCCAGAGCTCGTTGCGGGATTCCAAGGCCCACGCATCCGAAACCACCACCTTGCCACTGCGCCACGCGATACCGCCCGGGCCCCGACCGGACTCCCGATTGGACTCGATACTGATCCGCGGAATCTCTCCGCTCATCATCGCCTGATGGTATCGGTGTCCCGCCGTTCCCTGCGAAGCCTCGATCCGCAACTCGCCGGACGCATCGACCCGCGCAAAGAAACCGGACGGATTTCCCTCCAGATTGCCGATGACGGCCATCGCGCCCCGGATCAGATCCGAGAAATTGGCGGTCGCGTGGATCAATTGATCGACTTCCGCGATCGCGCGCGATACTTCGGCATCGATTCGCCGATAAATGAGCGCTTGGCCGCGGAGATCCGTCAGAATCCTCCGGATGATCGCGCGCATGAGTTCGTCCCGGCAGGACGGGGCGATTTTCGGTAGTAGCTCATCCTGCAGGGTTTGCTGGTAGAGCGTGTACGCCTCCGAAACCATCAGCAGGTCGACCCCGATGAGCGCGTGGACGCGCCCGGCCTGCTGCGCTGCGGTCAGATGACGCTGCGGGGTCAGATTGGGATCGAAGAGCATCGTGAAATGCTCGGTCTGCCGAGCCTGGAGATGCGCGAACTCTTCGGGCAGCAGACGCCCCAGAATGGGTCCGCCCTCCGGTGTCGCGGCGAATAGGGTATAGAAATGTGGCACGAACTCCTGCGCCGCCTGCTGCAGGAGCGCGTCCGGGGCCGCAGCCAGCGCCGCGGCCGTACCCGGGCCGTATACGGATTCGACGTCGAGGTTCAGCACGACGCCGACCCATTACGCTCCGGGACCCGCATTCCGACGTCCAAAGATTCCATGACGATCAGATCGCCTTCTGGAAAACCGCGACGGTTTCGTGCTGAACGATGGCTTCCTGCATGAACTGGGTTTCGAATTCTTTGCTCGCAACCGGCCTTCCGAACCGGTATCCCTGGTACACGTCACAACCGAACCCGGAGAGGATCCGCTGCTGCGCTCCGGTCTCCACGCCCTCGGCGATCACGCACAGGCGCAGATTCTGCGCCATTTGAATGATCGTTCGCACAATGGTGTTGCTGCCTCCTCCGTCGGTATCGAGCTCCAGGACGAAGCTACGATCGATCTTTACGACGTCCAGCGGGAGTTTCCGCAAGTACGAAAGCGACGAGTATCCTGTACCGAAGTCGTCCAATGCAAACGTAATACCCAATTTCCGCAATGCCATCATCTTTTCGATGGCGTCGTCGACGTTTTCGAGCAACGCGCTTTCCGTAAGCTCGAGCTCGAGCGATGCGGGGTTCACTTCGCTTGCCTGCACCTGCTCGACCAGTTCGGATACGAAGGAGTCGCTTCCGAACTGCTTCGCGCTGATGTTGACCGAGAGTCGCAGATTCCGCATTTCCGGAGTTTCCTGCCATCGACGGAGCTGTTCGCAAGCGCTCTGCAACACCCACCGGCCGATGGACACGATCACCCCGGTCTCCTCGGCGACCGGGATGAATTCCGCGGGAGAAACCGGTCCACGTTCCGGGTCATTCCAGCGCAAAAGCGCCTCTGCGCCCCGTACCGCACCGTCTTCCCGCACCTGCAGTTGAAAATGCAACTGGAACTGCTTGCGTTGCAGGGCGGTACGCAAGCGATTCTCCAACCTCGCCCGACTCTCGATTGCGATCTGGATCGCCGGATCGAAGAATCGCACGGTATTGCGACCGGCCCGCTTCGCCTCATACATCGCGACGTCGGCCTGCTTCAGCAATTCGCTCGCGCCGCCGCGGAATTCGCCATGCCAGAGGGTCACGCCGATGCTCGCCGGGCAGGAAAAGTCCTGATTTGCGAGCCAGTACGCCTCCGACATCCTGGCGATCAGCTTCTCGCACACCGCCCTTGCCATGAACGCGGCGTCGTCGTGGATTAGCCCGAGATTCTCCAGCACGATCACGAACTCGTCGCCGCCGAGGCGGGCGACCGTGTCCCCTTCGCGCACCGATTCCTGCAGGCGCCGGCCCGCCTCGCGCAGCAGCCGGTCTCCTTCCTCATGGCCGACCGTATCATTGACGGTCTTGAACTTGTCCAGATCGATGTAGAGCAAGGCACCATATTGCTGATTGCGCGCACCGGCCGACAAGGCATGCCGCAGGCGATCCAGGAAGAGATGGCGATTGGGAAGCCCTGTCAAGGTATCGTAGTAGGCAAGCTGTGCAATTTTTGCCGCCGCCTCCTTACGCTCGGAAAGATCGGTGAAGCCGCCCACATAGTGGCTGACGCGCCCGTCCGGTCCGAATACACCGGCGATCGACAGCCATTTCGGATAGATCGTTCCATCCTTGCGCTTGTCCCAGATCTCTCCTTGCCATTGGCCGGAGCTACGGATGGTCTCCCACATCTGAAGATAGAACTCCCGGGTATGGCGCCCCGACCGCATGACCCGGGGATTCTTCCCGACCACCTCGTCGGCGCCGTATCCGGTCTCGCGCGTAAAGGCCTCATTGATCCGCAGAATCGTGCCATCCGCGTCGGTGACGAGCATCGGCTCCTGTGATTGGAAGACGATTTCCGAAACTCGCAGCTCGCGTACGATTTTTCGCCGCTGCAGATTGAGATCCAGCAGCCATCCGGAGAGGATGATCATGAGCAGATAGATGCCCACGATGCTGACGACCAACTGGGATGGCGTGATGCCCTCGAAGCCGCGCTGCAACAGGCGCAGGATGACCGCGGTCGAGGCAACCACGAACGCCGCGTACACGCTCCACGCGGCGGTCGCGGTGAACACGATGTGGCGCCAGTTCCGCTTCATTTTCGGCTTTCGTGAATCGGATAGACTGCGCTTCGGGACGTTTCGCCAAAACGAGAATCAAGATCTATTTTCGCTTCGCGCCAGGAACGCAGATTCCCCGATAAACACCCTCAAATACCATGCTAGCTTCATGGTGTGCGATCAAGGACAAATGCGCGATATGGCACCAGATCGGCATATCCGGGAACGCGGCGTCCGTCGACGGCGAGTTCGGCATGCCGCGGCGGTCCTTGCGACCCTGCTTGCCGCGACGGCACTGGACGGATGCGCAACCACGCCGCAACAGCGCTATCAGTCCGATCTCGCTGCCATGAATGCCGCCTGCGACTTTCATTCCCGTCCGGCATTGCAGCCGATCGTGGGGAAGATTCCCCTCAGCCCGGCCGAACTCGACGACATTCCGCACGCGATGCTGGCCGACGAGACCGCTCCCACGCCGCCCGAACGCGCAGCGATCGGCGCATACTGGCGCGCCTGGCGTACCAGCTGCAAGCCGCTCAAGGACCGCTTCCTCGCCACGTATTTCGCCGGCGAACCCAGCGTGGTTTCCGTTGCCCGCCTGACGACCGCGGCGCGCAGGCGCACGCTCACCGACCTCGCCGCCGGAAGACAGACCTACGCCCAAGCGAACCGGGCCCTGCTGCAGATCGGCGCCGCCGAAGTCGCCGCCGTCGCCCTGCTGCGATCGTCCGGCGAAACGCCGCAACAGACCGCGGCAATCCAAGCGCTGGGCGTCATCGCAACCATGGAGACGGATTCCCCGTCTTCGGACCCGCAACCGTTCCCGTAAACGCGGTCCACCGCCCCCGAGCCCGCGGGCCGGCGATGCCACCGTGATGGACCTGAAGGCTGAAATCATGAACGATCCCGCCGACTACATTCCTCCGCGCGTCTGGACGTGGGACAAGCCCAACGGCGGCAAGTTCGCCAATACCAATCGTCCCGTCGCGGGTCCGACCCACGATCGCGAACTGCCGGTCGGTCGCCATCCGCTGCAACTCTACTCGATGGCCACCCCCAACGGGGTGAAGGTCACGATTCTGCTGGAGGAACTCCTGGCCCTCGGGCATACCGGCGCGGAGTACGACGCCTGGCTGATCCGAATCGGCGAGGGCGACCAGTTCGGCAGCGGCTTCGTCACCGTCAACCCGAATTCGAAGATCCCGGCGCTGCTGGACCGCAGCGCCGCCGAACCGGTGCGCGTCTTTGAATCGGGCGCCATCCTGCTCCATCTCGCGGAAAAATTCGGCGCATTCCTGCCCACCGGACCGGGTCGCGCCGAATGCCTGTCGTGGCTCTTCTGGCAGGTCGGCGCCGCGCCCTACCTGGGAGGGGGATTCGGGCACTTCTATTCCTATGCGCCGACGAAGATCGAATATGCGATCGATCGATTCGCGATGGAGGCCAAGCGGCAACTGGACGTGCTCGACCGCCGATTGCGGGAAAGCCGCTACCTCGCAGGGGACGACTACACCATTGCCGACATTGCGGTATGGCCGTGGCATGGCGCGCTGGCGCAGGGCCAGCTCTATGATGCGGGGGAATTCCTGTCCGTGCAGGAATATCGGCACGTCATCCGATGGGCCCAGGAAATCGGCCGGCGTCCCGCGGTACGGCGCGGCCGGATGGTCAACCGGACCTGGGGACCGGCGACGGATCAGTTGCCGGAGCGCCACGATGCGCGCGATTTCGCAGCGGTCGCGCAACCGTAGCTTGGAAGGACGCGGCTACTCGTCCCACGCCCTGCCGGCGGTCACCCAATTCTCGCGCTTGACCTCGGTGATGATGATGTCGACCGCCGTCGGCGGGAGATCGAGCACCTTGCATGTCGTTTCGGTGATCGCCTTGGCGAGGCGCTGGCGTTCGTCGCGGCTGCGGCCTTCCAGCATCTGGATCTGGATATTGGGCATGGCGGGGTTCCTGCTCCGTTGGCAAAAAACGAAGCGTACCGCGCCGACGGTCGAGAAGAGACGGCCGGCCGCCCATGCAAAAACGCCCCCGGAATCCCCGGAGGCGTCTTCGCTGCGCAGCGGCGGGAATTTTATTGTTCCTGCCCCTGCTTGCCACGCGCCCACGCGCCGTCGTCGCCGAGAATGCACATTGCCGGAACCACGAAGGTAACGAGAATGAAGATACCCATCATCCAATGCGTGTCCATTGATCAGTCTCCTGTCGATAAAATGACCGCTTCCGAATCGGAACGTCGCGAATCGTTCTCCTCAATCGCGTACGGACTCATTTTGAGGTGAACCACTCTTTGCAGTTTGACAATAGTCAACAACTCCGGATCTCGGATCGAAATCATGCGTATTGGCAACAGCATTTTAATTTGCAAATACGAATGAAGTACGTTTCTAAGTCAACGCACGCCTGCCGGACAGCGCAAAACTAAGAAACGATTCTCAACACAATGCAAAACCCCAACGACAAGGAGTTCTCCATGGATCGCCGCATGTGGTTGACCACGGCTTCGGTGCTCGTACTTCTCGCTGCGGCCGGCCTCCCGCCCGGTTTCCAGTCCGCCGCCCGCGCAGCGAATTTCGCGGTCACGGTGCGGGATGCGTGGGTCCGGGCGCCCGTGGCGGGACAGACCGATGCCGGCGTATTCCTCCGCATCCGCAGTCACGACCGTGCCACGCTCGTCGGCGCCACTTCGCCGATTGCCGCGATGGCAAAAATCCATGCCATGCACACCGAGAACGGCGAGATGACGATGCGTGCCATTTCCCAACTCCCGCTGCCGGCCGGGGTCGAGGTTTCGCTCGAGCACCGCTACCACCTGATGCTGATGGGATTGAAAAGGCCGCTCCAGGTCGGTGACACGGTGCCGCTCACGCTCTTGGTCGTGGACGCATCCGGAGCCCGGCATCGCATTGCCGTCGCCGCCACGGTTCGCCCCCTCGACGCGACGGAGCCGCCGGCCACGATGCCGATGCCGATGCAGTAGCCGCAAGTAGAATCGCAATCCATGCAACCGCCCGCAGCCCAGCGCGTTCTCCGCTCCGAATATCGGGAACCGCATTTCCTTCTCGATCGGATCGAACTCGAATTCGATCTGGACCCCGACGAAACCGAAGTGCTGTCTATCATGCACTTGCGCCGCAATCCGGGCGCAGCGGGAACCGAACTCCGGCTGGATGGCGAGCAACTGCAACTGCTGGGGATCGAACTCGACGGGCGGGCGCTGGCACCAAGCGAATACCGTGTGGACGAAACGGCGTTATTTCTTCCCGCGCCCGACGCGCCCTCGTTCACCCTACGGATCCGCAACCGCATCCGGCCGCGGGAAAACACCACCCTGATGGGCCTGTACGTGTCCAACGAGGCGCTGTTCACCCAGTGCGAAGCGGAAGGCATGCGGCGCATCACCTGGATTCCGGACCGACCCGATGTCCTCGCGCGGTATCGCGTTCTGCTGCGCGCCGACCGCACCCGCTTTCCCATCCTCCTGTCCAACGGCAATCGGATCGCCGCAGGCGAACTCGATGGGGGGCGGCATTTCGCCCTGTGGGAAGATCCGCACCCCAAGCCGTGTTATCTCTTCGCCATCGTCGCCGGAACGCTGTCCAGTCGTGACGAGACGTTCCGCACCCGAAGCGGCCGCGATGCGTTGCTGCAGGTCTGGGCCGACCCGGCAAATCTTCCCCGCCTGGAACATGCCATGGCCAGCCTGCGCCGCGCCATCGCGTGGGACGAGCGACGCTTCGGCTGCGAACTCGACCTCGACCGCTACATGGTGGTCGCCGCCGCCGACTTCAACATGGGGGCGATGGAGAACAAAGGCCTCAACATCTTCAATACGAAGTACGTTCTGGCCAGCCCCGACGTCGCCACCGACGCCGACTACGCGGCGATCGAGTCGATCATCGGTCATGAATACTTCCACAACTGGTCCGGCAATCGGGTCACCTGCCGCGACTGGTTCCAGTTGAGCCTCAAGGAAGGGCTCACGGTATTCCGGGACCAGGAATTCACGCGCGACCGCCTCGCCGAAGAGGCGGTCGCGGAAGGCGCCGACCCGGCCTCGGCGCGCGCGATCGTGCGCATCGATGACGTCCGCATGCTGCGCGCCACGCAGTTCCCGGAGGATGCCGGGCCGATGGCGCATCCGATCCGACCCGACTCGTACATCGAAATCAGCAACTTCTACACGGCAACGGTCTATGAGAAAGGCGCGGAGGTCGTCCGCATGCTGCAGACCTTGCTGGGACCCGAAACCTTTCGTCACGGCCTGCGGCGATATTTCGAGCAGTACGACGGGCAGGCGGCGACCTGCGACCAGTTCGTCGCCGCCATGGCCGACGCCTCGGGCCGCGACTTGAGTCAGTTCCTGCGCTGGTATGGCCAGGCGGGAACGCCGCGCGTGTCCGTGGACCGCCGCCACGACACGGACACCGGTACGCTCGATCTCCACATCACCCAGAGCACGCCGCCCACACCCGGACAGCCGGACAAGCAACCCCTGGTGATCCCATTCGCCATCGGCCTCGTCGGACCGGACGGCACGGATCTCCCGGTCCGCTTCGACGGCGAAACGGCGGAGGAGGCAGCCGCCCATGGACGCACACGGATCGTCGCCCTGAACCAGCGATCCCAATCCCTGCGCCTGCGCGACGTGCCGCCGGGCACGGTTCCCTCACTGCTGCGCGACTTCTCCGCGCCGGTGATCCTCGAGCACCGGTACTCGGAGGAAGATCTTGCGGTTCTGGCGGCGCACGATTCGGATGGGTTCAACCGCTGGGAAGCCGGACAGAAGATCGCGCTCGCCGCGCTGGTCGACGCGACGAATGCCGCCGAGTCCGGTAGCGCGATCCCGCTTTCCCCCAACCTGCTGCGTCTGTTCGAAGCCACGCTTGCCGACGGCACGGTATCCGCTGCGTTCCGCGAACGCAGCCTGCAGCTTCCCAGCGAAATCGTTCTGGCGGAACAGCGTCCGGTCGTCGATCCGCAGGCCATCCATGAAGCCCGATCCACCCTGCGACACAGCCTCGGCACCGCCCTGGCCGCATCCTGGCGGTCGACCTACGACGCGCACCATCGGCCGGAGCCGTATCGCCCGGACCCTGCCGCAGCGGGTCGTCGCGCGATCAAAAACCTTGCCCTCGCCTATCTGACGAGCGCCGGCGACCCGGAAGCATTCGATCTTGCGCGCGCCCAACTCGATCGCGCCGACAACATCACGGATCGCCACGGCGCGCTGGCGGCGCTCCTGCACAGCGCAGCACCGTTCAAGGAAGCCGTGCTGGCCCAAGTCGAGCGGGCCTGGCGGGGCGAGCCCCTGCTGATGAACAAATGGCTTGCGCTGCAGGCCACTGCGCCGGCGCAGCCCGGCGAACCCCGCGTACTGGAACGGGTGCGCGGCCTGCTCCGGCACGCCGCCTATTCGGAGAAGAATCCAAACAGCGTTTACGCCCTGGTGCTCGGCTTCGTCAACAGCAATCCGGCGGAATTCCATCGCGCCGACGGTTCGGGCTATGCATTCTGGACGGAGCAGGTGTTGCGCCTCGACCGCATCAACCCGATCGTGGCGGCGCGCGTCGCGCGCGCCCTCGACCGTTGGCGCCGCTACACCCCGGAACGACGGGACCGGATGCACGACGCGCTGCGAGAAGTCGGCCGCCACGCCGCCCTGTCGCGTGACACGCGGGAAATCGTCGACAAGGCGCTCGCGCCCTGACGGCGGGCGCTCGCCGGCAAGCTATTTGCCCCCGACCTCCCACAACGCCATATCGACGTTCTCTCCCAGCAATCGTACGGTCGGCCGGCCGGGTGCGCTGCGCGCAGCCTGCGCCACCAGACCGCTCTCGCCGGGGTTCGTCACCAGGTACACCGCGTGCGCGTCGTCGGCGCCGCGCAAGGCGAGCGCCAGGCTCGGCTCTGCCACGACCGCGCCGCGCGAATAGAACCGCAGCGACGCCGGAGCCTTGCGTCCCCAATATCGCAGCGGACCGGGTTCGGTGCGTGCCTGGGCATTCCACCGTGCGACCAACGCCACCGCCGTATGGCGCAGCACGTGATGGGGAACCCAGGTAAAGATCGCAACCACCAGTACGAGCCATGCAGCGGCGATCGTCGCCCAGACCGATACCCGCCAGATCGCCGCGCGCCCCATCGCCCGCGCGCTCCACGCTCCGACCAGGATCGTGATCGGCCCCAGCGAATGCAGGACGTAGGTCCAGATGATATTGGCGGCAAACGTGAAGAATGCCACCGGGAACAGGGCGCATACCAGCAGGAATGCACGGGCGCCATCGATGCGCGCCTCGCCCGTACCGCCCGGCCGCGCCCGCAGCCCCGCGATCCCGGCAGCCACCGACAACAGGGTGGCGACCCCAAGAGACTCCGCCAGTTCGAGCCATATCGAACCCAAGGGTTCGCTATGCGCGTGGCCATACAGATCGCCCTTCCACCCCGGCTTGAGAAACCGCATGATGTGCTCGCCGATCAGAAAGTAGCGAAGATAGCCGGGGGTACGGATCTCGGCCAGCACATACCAGGGAACGCAGATCGCCAACCCGATCGCCATTCCCCGAATCCAGGGCATTGCCTTCCAGGTGTAGGCGATCTTGCGTTGCCAGAGTGCCCAGAGCGCGATCGGGCCGCCGACGTACATCAGGATGACGGGGCCTTTGGCCAGCATGCCGAAGCCCGCCGCGATGAAAAAGGCGTACCCCCAAGCGCGTCGGCGTCGCTCGGGCAGCGCGTCGCCACGAACCACCGCCTGATGGAATGCCAGCCACATCGCGGTGATCGACAGATCCAGGCTCGGATCGGTCATCACCGCGCCGGCCGAGACGAAAAAAAGCACCGCCGTCGACAATAGCGCCACGGTCAGCCACGGCGCGATCCGCGCGGCGGTGGCCTCTGCGGCGCCCATCCGGCGATCGTCCTCGAACAGCGTGCGAGTCCAGACGAAGCACAGACCGAGAATACCCAGGGAACAAAGGAAGGACGGCAGGCGTAGGGCGAATTCATTGACACCCAACAGCCGGATCGAGATCGCGCTCAACCAGACATACAGGGGCGGCTTGGCCCAGAACGGTACGCCCGGGATCTCCTGGGGCGTAATGTAGTTGCCCGTGACCAGCATCACGCGGGCAATCTCGCCGTACCGCGCCTCCGTGGTGTCCATCAGGGCGTAGGTGCCGAGGGTTGCCAGGCGCACCGCGAGGATGCTCAAGACCGCCAGCGCCAGGATCCACCGTACCCGCCGGCCGCGGGCCTCTTCATCCGTCATGGAACCATCCATCATCGAGGAAAACGCGAACACCCGCGTCGGCCGTCCGGCCATCCGGCATCATACCGGGCGGGTCGACGCCACCGGCGGCGCCCCGGTACCGAGGACGGACCATCCCGACGGTGCTAGTATTTCCGCCCCGCAGATTCTTCCGCACTCGACAGATTAGGACATCCATGGCCGGGCATTCCAAATGGGCCAACATCCAGCATCGCAAGGGCCGGCAGGACGCCAAACGCGGCCAGATCTGGACCAAGATCATCCGGGAAATCACCGTCGCAGCACGCCAGGGCGGCGACCCGGCGATGAACTCGCGGCTGCGTCTGGCGCTGGACAAGGCATCGGCGGCGAACGTCCCGAAGGACACCGTCAACAAGGCGATCGCGCGAGGCAGCGGCAAGCTCGACGGTGCCAACTATGAGGAGGTCCGCTACGAGGGCTACGGCATCGGCGGCGCCGCGGTCCTCATCGACGCGATGACCGACAACCGCACCCGCACCGTCGCCGAAGTGCGCCATGCGCTCTCCAAACACGGCGGCAACCTCGGCACCGAGGGGTCGGTCGAGTTCCAGTTCCGGCACTGCGGGCATTTCCTGTTCGCACCGGGAACCAGCGAAGACAAGGTGATGGAAGCCGCGCTCGAGGCGGGCGCGGAAGACGTCGTCACCAACGACGACGGGTCGATCGAGGTCATCAGCGCGCCTGCGGACTTCGAATCGGTCAAGCATGCCCTGGAAGGCGTCGGACTACACGCCGAGATTGCCGACATCACCATGAAAGCCCTCAACGAGATCGCCCTGCATGGCGAAGATGCGGAAAAGATGCGCCGCCTGATCGAAGCGCTCGAGGACCTGGACGACGTGCAACACGTCTATACGTCGGCGGCGCTGGACGAATGAAAACGCTGGTCATCGGCTCTGGCGGCCGTGAACACGCCCTGGCGTGGAAGCTTGCACAATCGCCCGGCATGCGGCGGGTCTATGTCGCCCCCGGCAACGGCGGAACCGGGCGCGACCGACCCATGCAGAACATCCCGCTCTCCGGACACGAAGAGCTCATCGCTTTTGCCAAGGCCGAGCGGGTCGACTTCACGGTGGTCGGCCCCGAAGCGCCGCTGGCAGCCGGCATCGTCGATGCATTCCGTGCCGCGGGCCTACGGATCTTCGGTCCGACCCGGGCGGCCGCGCAACTCGAATCCTCGAAAGATTTCGCCAAGGCCTTCATGGCGCGGCATGGCATCCCCACCGCCGCCTACCGCACGTTCGAAGATGCGCACGCCGCGCACGACTATGTGCGCGAGCGCGGCGCGCCCATCGTCATCAAGGCCGATGGACTTGCGGCGGGAAAGGGCGTGGTGGTCGCCCAGACCCCGGAGGACGCGCATGCGGCGATCGACGCCATGCTGGGCGGCGATATGGTCGGCGCCGCGGGCGCGCGGGTCGTGATCGAGGATTTCCTGCCCGGCGAAGAAGCGAGTTTCATCGTGCTCTGCGATGGCAGCCATGTCGCAGCGCTGGCCAGTTCCCAGGACCACAAACGCCTGCTCGACGGCGACGAAGGACCCAACACCGGTGGCATGGGAGCCTATTCGCCCGCGCCCGTGGTCACGCCGGGGGTGCATGCGCGCGTGATGCGCGAAATCATCGACCCGACCATTGCGGGCCTTGCCGCCGAAGGAATCCGATACACCGGATTCCTCTACGCGGGACTGATGATCGGAGCGGACGGGCAACCGCGCGTGCTGGAATTCAACTGCCGCCTGGGCGATCCCGAGACGCAGCCGATCCTGATGCGCATGAAATCCGATCTGACCGAGGTACTCGACGCCGCGATCGATGGCCGGCTCGATCAGATCGAGATCACATGGGATCGGCGGGCGGCGCTCGGCGTCGTCGTCGCCGCGCAGGACTACCCCGACCGCCCGCGGCGCGGGGATGCAATCGAAGCGCTGCCGACGAACACCGACGATTGCATGGTGTTCCACGCCGGTACGCAGCAGGTCGGCGACCGGCTGGTCACCAGCGGCGGCCGGGTGCTTTGTGTCACCGCCATGGGAGAAACCCTGCGTCTCGCCCGCCGCCAGGCATACGAGGCGGTGTCGGAGGTACGGTTTGCCGGGATGCAGTATCGCAGTGATATCGGGAACCGCGCGCTGAGGGACTACTGAGCGCAGCGGTTCGGATACCCTCTTTCTCGGGTTGGGGAAAGGGCAGGGTTGGCGTGACGAAGGCGTCGTCATTGCGAGGGCGGAGCCCGAAACAATCCAGACAGCCTGCCGGATCGCCACGGCCCTGCGGGCCTCGCGATGACGAGGCGATGCGTTGCGGGGCCGCGCGATGGCGCCGATGTTCATCATTTTTGGCGGCGCATATCGCCGCGACCGTTAGGGGAGACGGAAGACGCCATGCAAGACACCATTGCCATCGAACCGGTGCGGGAATACCTGCTGGACCTCCAGCGGCGCATCGTCGAAGAACTCGAACGTCTCGACGGCGGCAACCGCTTCGCCCGCAGCGAATGGCAAAAAGCGCCGGGCGAGCCGCTACGCGGCGACGGCCTGACCTGTATCCTCGAAGGCGGCACGGTGTTCGAACGCGCGGGCATCGGGTTTTCCCACGTGTCGGGCGACCGCCTCCCGCCCTCGGCGAGCGCTGCGCATCCGGAAGTCGCCGGCTGCGGTTTCGATGCCGCAGGCGTTTCGATGGTGCTACATCCGCGCAATCCCTATGTCCCGACCGTGCACATGAATGTCCGCCTGTTCCGCGCGCAACCGCGGTCCGGCGCGGCGGGCGCGCAAGGACCCGGAAGCTGGTGGTTCGGCGGCGGCATGGACCTCACCCCCTACTATGGGTTCGAAGAGGATGCGCGACATTTCCATGCCTGCTGCCGCGATGCGCTCGCCCCCTTCGGTTCCGACTACCACCCGCGCTTCAAACGCTGGTGCGACGAATACTTCTTCCTCAAGCATCGCGGCGAAGCGCGCGGCGTGGGCGGAATCTTCTTCGACGACTTTCGCGAACTCGGCGCGGACCGCAGCTTCGCCCTGTTGCGTTCGGTGGGAGATCATTTCCTGCCGGCCTACGTTCCCATCGTCGAACGCCGCAAGGATCATCCCTACGGCGAACGCCAGCGGGAATTCCAAGCCGTGCGCCGGGGGCGCTATGTCGAGTTCAATCTGGTCTACGACCGCGGCACCCTGTTTGGCCTGCAATCGGGCGGTCGTGCCGAATCGATTCTGATGTCGATGCCGCCGCAGGTGCAGTGGCGATATGAGTGGGCGCCGGCAGCAGGCAGCGAAGAAGCGCGGCTCTACACCGACTTTCTTCCCGCGCGCGATTGGCTTGCGTGATCCGGCCCATGTCGGTTTTCCGATGACACGCCTGCCCCCCATCGGGCTGCTGGGCGGCTCGTTCGATCCGGTCCATGCAGGGCACCTCCAGTTGGCGCGGGATGCCCAGACGGCGCTCGGCTTGGCGGAAGTGGTATTCGTACCGGCCGGCCGGCCCTGGCAGAAGGACCGCATCACCCCCGCCGTCGACCGGATGCGCATGGTCGAGCGTGCCCTCTCGGGACATGCGGGCTGGCGGGCCGACGATTGCGAAATCGCCCGAGCCGGTCCCAGCTACACCATCGACACCTTGCGCGATTGGCGTGCGCAGATCGGGCCGGATCGCCCCCTGGTCTGGATTCTCGGCTTCGACCAGTTGCGACAACTCGATACCTGGCACCGATGGGAAGAACTCACGCAGTGCGCGCACCTTGCCTTCGCACAGCGGGCGGGAATCACGATGACGGCGCTCCCCTCGACGGTACGGAACTGGATCGCCGCGCGGCGGGGTACGCCCGCCGACCTGTCGAATGCTCCGAACGGAACCGTCATCGAATTTTCCATGCGCCCGATCGATTGCTCGGCAACCCTGCTTCGGCAAGCCATCGCAGAGAACCGGCCGGCCGAAACCCTCGCGCACTGCCTGCCGCCGGACGTACTGGCGTACATTCGTACACATCGCCTGTACTCCACGCAAGCCTTGCCGCGTTGATCCAACAGCCTCTCGCCCCCTGACGGGCGTCCGCATACTCCCCCGCCCCCACCCCATCCCATCGAGTTCCCCAACCATGGACATCAAGAAACTGCAGCGCGTGGTCGTCGACGCCCTGGAAGACGTCAAGGCGCAGGACATCGCCGTCTTCAACACCACTGCCCTCTCCGACTTGTTCGACCGAGTCATCCTCGCCAGCGGGACATCCAACCGGCAGACCCGTGCGCTGGCCGCGCGGGTCGTGGAAAAGGTCAAGGAGGCCGGTGGCGAGGTCATCAGCGTCGAGGGAGAAGAAACCGGGGAATGGGTACTCGTCGATCTGGGCGATGCCGTGGTGCACGTCATGCAGCCGGCGGTACGGGCGTACTACGGACTCGAAGAGATCTGGGGCGGAAAGCCGGTGCGACTGAAGCGCACGGCGGCGGCCGCGACCGCCGCCAAGGCCGACGAGCCGGCAACGGCCACCTCCCGGAAGTCGTCGAGGGCGGGTTCGACTACGAGAACGACCGCAGGCACGGCCCAGAGCGCCGCCGCCAGGAAGACGGTGGCGAAGCGCGCCGCGAAGAAATCGGCATCGCGCGCGTGAAGATCCTGGTCGCCGCGGTCGGCCAGAAACTGCCCGGATGGGCCGACGCCGCCGTACGCGATTATCTGGACCGGTTTCCCCGCGACTTCCGCGTCGAGATGCGCGCAATCAAACCGGAGGCGCGCACCGGGACGAACGCGGCGCGCGTTCAATCCCTCGAAGCCGCCCGCCTGCGTGCCTGCATCCCGGCCGGTGCACACCTCGTCGCCATGGATGAAACCGGGGCCGATTGGACCACCGCGCAATTCGTGACGGCGTTGGGAACCTGGCGCGATGCGGCGCGTGACCCGGTCTTCGTGATCGGCGGCGCCGATGGCCTGGACGCCGAATTCAAACGCCAGGCCGCGCTGCGCCTGCGCCTCTCGAGCCTGACGTTGCCCCATGCGCTCGCGCGAGTGCTGCTGATCGAGCAACTCTATCGGGCGTGGTCCATCCTTGCGTCGCATCCCTATCACCGCGCATAATCGGCCGCATCATTTCCATGGGACGGTCATGGCCTCTCCGCATTTCTACCTTGCCTCCCTGAGTCCGCGGCGCAAAGCGCTGCTCGACCAGATCGGCGCATCATTCACGGTCTTGCCCTTGCGCTTCCACCCGCCGCGCGGCCCGGAAGTCGACGAAACGCAGCGGGAGGGGGAGGCTCCCGCCGACTACGTCCTGCGGATCGCCCGGGACAAAGCCGAACTCGGGGCAAAGGTGCTGAGCCTGCGCGGTCTGCCGCTGTGGCCGGTGCTGGGCGCGGACACCACGGTGATCCTCGATGGAGACGTGCTCGGCAAACCGAGCGACCCGCAACAGGCCGCACACACGCTCACCCGCCTGTCGGGGCGCACCCACGAAGTCCGCACCGCGGTCGCGCTATCGCGCATCCGCAGCGGATTCGTGATGACCGAGACGCGCGTCTGTTCGACCCAGGTGACGATGCGCACGATCGCCCCCGGGGAAATCGAGCGCTATTGCGCGACCGGGGAACCCTACGACAAAGCCGGCGGCTATGGCATTCAGGGAATTGCCGCAATCTTCATCGAACGGATCGAAGGCAGCTATTCGGGGGTGATGGGACTGCCGCTCGCGGAGACGTCGGCGCTGTTGGCGGAGGCCGGAATTTCGGTGCTGTAGCGGAAAAATCCCCTCCCCCGCTCATGCGGGAGAGGGGTGTTCATCAGAAGTCCACCGACCCGCCCAGCATGTACGAACGGCCCGGCAATGTCATGAACATGTCGGTGCCGCCCAGGGTCGCGCCGTATACGTAGTAGATCGACTCGTTGTTCGACAGATCCGACACCAGGAACCGGATCTTGACATCCTTGACGCCGGCCGTCGGATTCGGGATCGTGTAGCCCAGGGACAGATTGGTGATCGTGTATCCGGGAATCTGATACACGCCGCCGGGCAAGGGGCCGTTGTTGCCGCCCTGGTAGGTCGAGCCGATGTGTTTGGCGATCACCGAACCGTACCAACCGCGCTGGTCATAGATCAGGCCGGCGGTGTACATGTTGTTGGGTGCGAACTGCACCGGCGTGCCGTCGGCATAGTTCTGCTTGTTGTAACTGTAGTTGGCGTACAAGTTGAACCCGTAGCCGAGCGCGTACGTGCCTTCGAGTTCCACACCCTTGAACACCGTGTTGCCGAACTGGTTGACCTTCGTTCCGGCCCCATTCAACTGCGCGAAGTTGTTGGCCCGGATATAGTAGACATCACCCGAAACCGTGAACTTGTTGGTCTTCCAGGTGCTGCCGGCCTGCAGGTTGTTCGTCGTCTCCGCACCGGGATCGGCGACCGTCACGCCGCTACCTTGGTTCTTGACGTCGTAGAACACGCTGGCATCCTTGGGAGCCAGAAATCCGCGCGCCCACTGTGCATACACGCTGGCGCTGGGAGCCAGACGATAGTTGGCGTAGATCGAGGGCTGCGCGCCGTCGTAAGTCTTGCTCAGGTTCCCCGGGCCACCCGTGCTCGGCAGAACCGCGCCGTTGACGTTTCGGTTGAACGACATGTACCGCACGCCCGGCGTGATCGTCCAGGCATCCGTCGGGTGATATTCATATTCGACGAACGGGTCGATCGTCGTCATGTCGTCGCGCAGGTTGCGCTGGATGCCGTTGGGGCCGTCCGGTCCGCTCGTGTCGGGAGTGCCGCCCAAACTCCAATTGACGTCCTGCAGAAAACGATAGTTCCATTGATAGTCGACCCACAGGCCACCACGCAAGGTTCCCTTGCCGACGGTTCCTTCCGCCTTGAACACGTCACCCCAGGAACGGTAGTCCATGGCCCCGGACTGTCCGGCGACGTCGTTGTAGATCGGGCTATTCCCAGGCAGTCCGTCGTACACCCCGAGCGACCCTTGAGCGAGACTCGGATCGTTGGTGTTGTTCATCGAGTGGTAATAGGCGTAGGTGTAGACCTTGTTGTCGATCTGCACCCCGCCGGCCCGGGTATGCAAACCGAGATATTCGAAATCGGTGTGGATGTTGTCGAAGTTGTAGCCGTAGTAGCTGTCGCTCGAAGGATTGTTGCTCAAGCTGTAGTGCGGCCCGTACGCAGCCATCTGCGCCAGCGTCGTTCCGAACTGCGAGACGTTCTGATGGACGGTGTCGTACATCGCGACCGCCGTCAGCGTCGTGTCCTGATTGACCGGCTGAACATACTTGATGAAGGCGTTCTTGCGCCGCTGGCCGTTGTTGGTCATCGCACCCGCCGTATTGATGTCCGTCAGCGTCACCATCGCGCGGCCGCCATTCTTCATCGTTCCGGTGTCGGCCTCCGCCGTCATATCGTTGGTATTCCAGGTTCCGAACATCGCCGATGCGTTGAGGTTCGCATTGGCGAGCGGATCCTTGGACTGTACGGCCACGGTACCGCCGAAGGTCGCGTAACCGAGCTGGGACGCCGTGCCCGGACCTCGATCGATAAGGATGTTGCCGATGGTGTCACTCGTGAAGTAGGACGTCGAGTGGTGCGTAAAATCGTTCGAGTCCTGGAACGGGATGCCGTCGAACGTGACGTTGAACTGGCCGTCCTGGAAGCCGCGGATCGACATCTGCAGGGCTTCCGCATTGCCCGGGCCGTTCGGCGTGACTTCGGACACGCTCGGCGCGATGTTGATGATATCGGTGTAGTTCTCTGCGGGCGCGACGTTGTTCTCGATGTAATGCTGGCCGATGACCGACTGCGGCTCGCCGGCATCGAGCACACCCTGCGTGGGCGCCTCGTACGACGCGGTTCCGGTCTTCTCACCCTGCACGACGATGCTCTCCAACTGCTGCGCCGTTTGGCCGTGGTCGGGCTGCTCCTGAGCCTGGGGCGCCGGCACCTGGGTGTCGTCGGCGTAGGCCGGTGCCGCGAAGGCAACGGTCCCTGCCAGCGTGCAGGCCCCGATCGAAGTCCAATGTCTGCCCATGTGCTTGCGTACGCTCATTTCCCTCTTCCTCGTTGTCGGTGGAAGCGGCGAAGGTACGAAGCGGATATTTCGAGAACATTACGTTTCTCCAAGAAATATTGCATTTCCCTTACGTGTGGTACCTTGGCAACATGTCCAGCGAAGACATCCTCGTCAACATCACGCCGCAAGAAACCCGTGTTGCGGTGCTGCTTGCCGGCGCCGTGCAGGAACTGCACATCGAGCGCACGGCCAACTGCGGCATCGTCGGCAATGTCTATGTCGGCAAAGTCGCCCGGGTTCTTCCCGGAATGCAATCGGCATTCGTCGACATCGGTCTGGAACGAGCCGCGTTCCTGCACATCGCCGACATCTGGGAAACCCGGCAGTACACGAACGATCGTCCGCCGATCGAGCGGATCGTCCACGAAGGCGACCGGCTCCTCGTGCAGGTGATCAAGGATCCGATCGGAACCAAGGGCGCTCGGCTCTCCACCCAGATCAGTCTGGCGGGACGCAATCTCGTCTATCTGCCGCAGGATCCGCACATCGGCGTGTCGCAACGCATCGAAGACGAGGCCGAACGTGCGCAATTGCGCGAGCGGCTGGCGCGCCTCATCCCGGTCGAGGAAACGGGCGGGTTCATCATTCGCACGAGCGCAGAGGACGCCAGCGAAGACGACCTCCGCACCGACATCGAATACCTGCGCAAGCGCTGGAGGCAGGTCCACGCCGACAGCGGAACGGTCGCGCCGCCGGCGCTGCTGTACCGCGAGCTTTCGCTGGCGCAGCGAGTGCTGCGCGACCTCGTCTGGGAACAGACGACGAGCGTACAGATCGACTCGCGCGAAAATTTCGTCGCGCTGCGGACGTTTTCCGAGCAGTTCGTGCCAGGCGTCGCGTGCCGGCTCTTTCACTACACCGGGGAGCGGCCGCTCTTCGACCTACATTCGATCGACGAAGAGATCGAAAAGGCGCTGGCGCGGCGGGTCGACCTCAAAAGCGGCGGCTATCTGGTGATCGACCAAACCGAGGCGATGACGACGATCGACGTCAACACCGGGGGATTCGTCGGCACCCGCAACTTCGACGACACGATCTTCAAGACCAATCTCGAAGCGGCCCACGCGATCGCCCGCCAACTGCGGCTACGCAACCTCGGCGGCATCATCGTGGTGGATTTCATCGACATGTCCTCGGGAGAACACCGCGACGCCGTGCTCTCCGAATTCCGTCGCGCTCTGGGGCGCGACCGCACGCGCATGACCGTAAGCGAGTTCACCGAACTCGGTCTGGTCGAGATGACGCGCAAACGCACGCGTGAATCGCTCGCCCATGTGCTCTGCGAACCCTGCCCGGTCTGCGGCGGCCGCGGCGAGTTGAAGACGGCACGCACGGTCTGCTACGACATCCTGCGGGAAATCCTGCGCGAAGCGCGCCAGTTCGGCGATGCCAAGGAATTCCGGATCCTTGCCTCGCAGAAAGTCATCGACCTGTTCCTCGAAGAAGAATCGCAGTCGCTGGCGATGCTGTCGGATTTCATCGGCAAGCCGATCTCGATGCAGGTCGAATCCATGTACCACCAGGAGCAGTACGACGTCGTACTGATCTGACGGCCCGGCGGCGTGCGCCGCGCCGGAAGCGGAAACGCCGGCCCTCATTGCGGCGCCCACGAAGTGCCGGCCTCGTCATCGCGAAGCTCGCGCCCCGTCAACCCCGCGTCCCGATTCTGATCCACATCCTGACCGGCTACGGCGGCGATTTTCTGAAATATGCGAATATCGGGCACGGTAGAACTGCCCCGCCGCGCCAAGGCAATGATGCAACTCCGAAAGCGCCTCAAAAGCTCGCCGCTATATCACCTCGAGTGCCTGCGACGGACGCTGCGCATCCTGGCAATGAACGCCGCGCTGCCGCGCCCTGCGCGCCATGCGAATCGCCCCGGCCGCAAGATCGGCTTGGTCAAGCGAGGCGGCATCGGCGACTGGATCCTTTTTTCCCCCGCCCTCGAAGCCTTGCGCAACGGCTTTCCCGCGCAGGACACCGAGATCGTCGTCTATACGGAGGCGCGTACCGTTGAGATCGCCGGGATGATCGACCTCGCCGACCGCATCGTCGTGTTCGACCACCACGCCGTGCGCAAGCGCGCGCGGGTGCGGCATGAACTGCTCTCCGACGTGCGGCACGAAGCGTTCGACGTCTGGATCGACGCCGATATCTCGCGTACCCGCATCGGCGATGCGTTCGCGCTGGCCAGCGCCGCACCGATCCGCATCGGCTACGCCGCCAGCGCCCTCGAGCGCTGCCATGCGCGGATCGAGCGCCGCGCATACACCGACCTGCTCCCGGACGAAACCGGAAAGGTTCACATGTCGGTGCGCTTCGACCGCTTGATCCGGCGCACCCTGGAACGCGCAGCGCCCACGGCGGGCGGCGGCATGCCGATCATGCGGCCATCCGGCCTGCGGGCATACGCCTGGCACGGCCGGGAAAGCCGCACGCTGGTGATCGCCCCTGCCGCAAGCGCATCCCCCCGCATCTGGCCGGCGGAACGGTTTGCCGAACTCGCGGCGTCGCTGGCGCGCGATCACGGCCTGCGGCCGGTCATCGTCGGCGGCCCGGCGGACGCGAAACTCGGCAACCGGATCGCATCGATGCTCGCCGGCGTCGACGCGCAGAACCTGACCGGCCGCCACACCCTCGCCGGGCTGTTTGACCTGATCGGCAGCGCCCGGCTGCTCCTCGCCAGCGAGAGCGCGCCGATGCACATCGGGCGGCTCACCGGGACTCCGACGCTCGCGATGGTCTCCGGTGCCGATTTCACCAGCTACTCCGCCTATCCGCCCGCCCCCCATTTCGCCGTCGCCAGCCATCCCGACCGCAGTTGTTTCGACTGCCGGTGGCACTGCGTTCATCGGGTGCCGGATCCCGAGGCAATCCGGCGGTGTCTCGACGAGGTGAGCGTGGAGCAGGCCAGGACGCTCGCGGAACGACTCCTGCGATGACCAGCCTCTTGTTTTGTACCGGCTACGTGCGCGACGCGCAGCATTGGCATGCCCGGTATCGGCGCTGGCTCGACTTCTACGCCGACGGTCCGATCGACTATGCGAAGCGCGTGGTGATCGACGATGGATCTCCCTATGTGCCGCCACCGGCGGAAATCGATGTCGTCGCCGACGCGGCGTCGGCAGGACGTTCGCCGCGGCGGGATGTGCTGCTGCACTTGACGCCGCATCTCGGCCGACCGAGCGGCGTAGCCTATCCGGGGTGGTGGCGGAGCTTTTTCCAGTCCCTCGATCTGGCGCGTGCCATGGGCGCGGAAAAAATCGTCCATATCGAATCCGATGCCTATATCCTGCGTCCCCGTTTGGCGGAATTTCTGAATGGCCTGCGTACGGGCTGGCATGTTCTGTGGATTCCGACCTACGGCATCCCCGAGACCGCCATCCAGGTGATCTGCGCCGACCGGTTCGAACGATTCGATGCCTTCCGGCGCGACCCCCGAAACCAAATCAACGAACGCATCGCCGAGGATATCCTCCCCTTTACGGACATCCACACGGAGTTCATCGGCGATCGGTATAGCGAGTTCAAGCGCAACCGGGGAATTTTCCGGTCCCGGAAGTTCGATCGGATCCCCTTGTTCCAGAGCGATTTTTTCTGGGCGCCGATCCCTCCCGAAGCGGATTTCGCCACCCAGGTGGTGCCGCGGCAGACCGTCGCATTCTGCCGCCGGTAGCCGGGACTACGCAGGCAGCGAAGATCTTTCGTCCGGATCATCGCCTCCGATGCGCGGAGCGGATTTCGGGCTTCGCCCTCGCAATGACGAGGGTTTCATTGCCCCCCCCGATTTACGGCGAGCGTGAGAAGACCGGCGGATCCAGCGCCTCGGCCACCGCGGCAAGAACCTCCTCGTACTCCGGCCACCCCGCCGGGCCGCCCACCAATCGCACCCGCGCCCCGATCGGCCGGGTCTTCGCCGGATCGGTGACGCCGAAGACCCCGATCAGCCGCGCGCCCACGGCGCCGGCGAGATGTCCCGGTCCGCTGTCGTTGGCCACGACCAGGCGGCTCCCCGCCAGCAGCGCCGCGAACGTGCCCAGATCCAGGGGCTCGAGGAACACCGCATCCGGGCAGGCGGCGCGGGCATCCGCCTCTTCTCCCGGCCCAGGACACGCCACGGGCGTTTCCCCTGCGGCCCTCAACGCGCGGGCCAACCGTCCGAAGCCATCCCACGCCTTGACCTTGCCGTGATGCTTCCCGCGCACCGTGGGACACAGCACGACGTATCCGCCCGATACGCCCGCGCGCCCGAGGGCCGCGCGCGCGCGCCCCCATGCCGAATCGGGAATGCGCAGCACGGGCGCGCCCGCCGTCTCGTCCGACTCGTCGCCGGCCCGCCCCAGACACATTTGCGCCAGGTGCAGGTAATACGCACTGGTATGCATATCTCCATGCCATGGCACCGGAACCGCGACCGGCGCCCCGAGCAGCCAGCCCCGGCCGTCGGTGCGGTACCCCGTCGTGCGCATTCCCGCGCGGCGAAACTCCCAGGCCGAGGAAAACGAATTGGGGAACACCAGCGCCTCGCCCCGCCCCGGCTCGGCGCGACGCCAAGCGCGCAATGCCGCGATCCGCGCTCCCCGCTCCGGCGCCCACGGCAACACCGGCCAAGGGTAGCCGGCAAACAGCTCGCCCGCCCAGGGTCGCCCGAAAAGCGTCAAGGATGCGCCGCGCTCTGCCAGCAAATCGAGCGCGGGCAGCGTCATGCAGGCATCGCCGAGGTGGTTCGGCAAGCGAACGAGTAGGGAACCCAATGCGTCATTCCTCCCGATTCCGGTGATCGAAGCCGGCACTCGCAGCGCGGGCTTCCCTCGTATCCCGAGCGCCCGCATGCCGGCGATCCGTGCAATCTGCCAGAATACCGCCATGTCCGCCCCGCCATGCAACCGGAACGCGCTGGGAACGCAGGCCCACGCCCTGGAAGGGCAGTTCAACGCACTGAACGGAACGTCCATTCCCTGATGTCCCCTGCAACCGCCGTACCGGGCTCCGGCCCCTTCCGCCGCTTTTCCGACCCCAACCTGCGCCGCATGATCGCCATGGTGTGGGGGCACCGCTCCATCCTGGGCCTGGCCACGGTCACGATGGCCATCGATGCAACCTGTCAGGGCTTGATCGCCAAGCTCACCGCGATGCTGCTCGGGCACGGCATCATCCGCAACGATCCGCGGTTCGGATACTGGATGCCCATCGCGTTCATCGGCGTGTTCGTCGTGCGCGGTCTGGCGAACTTCTCCAGCTCTTACCTCGTGAACGTCGCGTCGCAGAACGTGCTGGTCGGCTTGCGCGGCGAAATGTTCCAACGCCTGCTCCACTGGCCGCAGGCCACCATCGAGAACACGCCCTCCGGGATCGTCATCTCCAAGTTTCTCAACGAAGCAAGCAATGCCCTGTCGCTCACCGCCGAAGTGCTGCTCACCGCCGTGCGCGAATCGTTCACCACCATCGCGCTGCTGGGACTGCTGCTCTTCGACAATTGGCGGCTCACCCTGCTGACGGTCGTCGTCGGCCCGACCATCGCCGCGGTGCTACGTTCGATCGGCAAACGGCTGCACCGGCTCAACCGGGAAAGCCAGGCCATGCTGGGTGAAATGACGCGCGCCGTGCAGGAGGCGCACGACGCCGGGCGCATCGTCAAGATCTATGGCGGCCAGGCATATGAGACCCGCCGGTTCAACGCCATCAACGAGCGACTGCGCCGCTTCGCGATCAAGATGCAGGTCGCCGTCGGCGCATCGACCCCGGCGACGCAGATCGTCGCCGCGACCGGCATTGCGGTCGTGATCACCATCGCGATGTGGCAAGCCCGCCACGGACAACTCACCGGCAACCAATTCATCGAGTTTCTGACGGCCGCGCTGATGGTGCTGCAACCGCTACGGCGCCTGTCGTCGATCAACAACGCCACCGCACGCATGGCGGCGGCGGCGGAAAGCGTTTTCGGAATGATCGATTCGGCCGAGGAAGCGGAAACCGGCACGCGGGAACTGTCGCGTGCCGCCGGCGCAATCACGTTCCGCGATGTCTCCTTCGAATACCCCGGCGCCGCCGCAACGGCGCTGCACCATGTCAACCTGACCGTCCGCGCCGGCGAGACGATCGCGCTGGTCGGGCACTCGGGCGCCGGCAAGACGACGCTCCTCAACCTCCTGCCGCGGTTCCTGCGCCCGACGGCGGGCGAAATCCTGATCGACGACATCCCGATCGCGGACCTGACGCTCGTCAGTCTACGCCGCCAGATCGCCCTGGTTTCCCAGGATGTCGTGCTCTTCGACGATACGATCCGCGCCAATATCGCCTATGGCGCAGGCCTTCTGGAAGACGAGATCAGCCTGGAGCGCATCCGCGCGGCCGCGGAAGCCGCCTATCTGCTACCGCTGATCGAATCCCTTCCCAATGGCTTCGACACCCGCATCGGCGAAAATGCCGTCAAGCTCTCGGGCGGGCAGCGCCAGCGCCTGTCGATCGCGCGTGCCCTGCTCAAAGATGCGCCCATCCTGCTGCTCGACGAAGCGACTTCCGCACTGGACTCCGAGTCCGAGCGGACGATCCAGATGTCGCTCGAACGCCTGATGCGCGGCCGCACCACCGTCGTCGTCGCCCACCGACTGTCAACCATCGAGCACGCCAACCGCATCGTGGCGATGGAAAACGGCCGGGTGGTCGAGGTCGGCACGCATGCGGAACTGCTGGCCCGCCAAGGCCTCTATGCCAATCTGCACCGGATCCAGTTCTCGGCAGCACGAGCGCCGGAAGCGGCTTGACCGACATCTCCCGTGCAGCGGAACCGCCAACCGTCATCGCGAGGCCCGCAGGGCCGGGGGGATCCAGCGGACCGTCTGGATCGCCGCGGGATTCGCCCACACCATGACGGTCGTCTCCTCCCATTGATCTGCGCGCAGGCCGTGGCACCGCAGTTTGCCTAAACTACGGTGCTTTCATACGGGCCCTACGACACGCTCCACCATGACGTTCCTCATCGAAGCGCTTCTCTCCGGCCTGCTGACCGCTGCGCTGATCGTCTTGCTGCGCCGGCCCGCGCTCCGATTCGGATTGATCGATCACGCCGGCGGGCGCAAGCGGCATGGCGAAGCCGTGCCGCGGATCGGCGGGCTGTCCCTGACCCTCGGGTTCCTGGTAGTGCTGCTGTTCTCCGCGTCCGTGCTGTCCCAGTACGCAGTTGCCCTCGTCGCCGTTGGCACCCTCGTGACGGTGGGACTGCTCGACGACATGGGGGAGGTGTCCGCCCGAACCAAGCTCGCGGCGCAGGCGATCGCCGCGCTGCTGATGACGTCCTGGGCCAACCTGTTCCTGACCGACCTCGGCAACCTGTTCGGACATGGCCCGGTCGAACTGCGCAACTGGGGAATTCCGCTCACGATCTTCTCCACGGTAGCCGTGATCAACGGCCTCAACATGCTCGACGGGCTCGACGGCCTGGCAGGAGGGCTGGCGTTTTCCACGCTCGCATTCTTCGCCGTTCTCGCCGCGTCCCTCGGCGATCTCGACGCCGTCAAACTCCTCACGGTGCTGTTGGGGGCCATTGCCGGATTCCTGGCGTTCAACCTGCCGCATCCGTGGCGCAATGCCCGGCACCGAACGTTTCTCGGCGACACCGGCAGCCTGGTTCTCGGTTTCTTCGTCGCCTGGTTCTCCGTGGCCCTGACGCAACGGCCGGCGACCCGCGTTCCGCCCATCGTCATGCCGTGGATCCTCGGCGTCATCCTGTTGGACACGTTCACCGTCACCGTCCGCCGCGCGCTGCGCCGACGCAACCCGACCGTTCCCGACCGCGGACACATCCACCACCTTCTGCTGCGACGCGGATTCACCGAACGACAAACGCTGGCGATCCTCCTGGGCGGCAACGCGCTGCTGGGCCTGATTGGCATCGTGCTCTGGCGGTCCGGAGTTTCGGCCCGGATCAGTTTCCTGCTGTTTCTCGGCGTCATTGCCGCATACGTGGCGGCCTTCCTGTTTCCGAACCGGCTGTTCCGGCGGCGCGGCCGGGCGATGGAAACGGCCGGAAACTCCCGTTCCCCGTAGCACGCAGGAAACCGGGACGCCGCAGAATCTCCGGGGCACCCACTTCCGGGCGATGTGCCAAAATGTCCGCCACGGTTGTCCCCCGTTCCGAGACGATCCCGTACGTACGTGGAACGCCTCAAGGACGCCGGCGTTCCCGAAAAGCCGGCCAAAGCCGAGGAAGAATTCCGGAGGTCGAAGACGATGTCCGGACGCATCAGGAAGAGACCCGCGCGATCGGTGCGGACAGGAAAGCCATGGAAATGAAATTCACCATCCGCAGCCGCCGCATGAGGATCGTCATGACCGGCATCCCCTACACGCGGCTCCGACTGCACTGATCCCACGACGCCGGCGCCCGGCCGGGGACGGACTCCGACACCCTCCATGTTCACCATCCTCATTCCTACCTGGAACAATCTGCCGTTCCTGCAACTGTGCATCGCAAGCATCCGCCGGCACTCGGCCTTCGACCACGAAATCCTCATCCACGTCAACGACGGCTCGGACGGAACACTCGAATGGGTGCGCAGCCAGGGGCTGCGCCATACCCACAGCACCGGCAACATCGGCATCTGCTTCGCGCTCAATCAATTGGGCTGTCTGGCCCGCCGCGATTGGCTGCTCTATCTCAACGACGACATGGTCTGCACGCCCGGCTGGGACACCGCCCTGCTGGCTGCGACATCACGGCTCGCGACGCCGCTGTGCTTTCTTTCGTCGCTGCTCATCGAACCCAACCAAGGCACGAACGGCAACGTCCTGTGCCGCGATTTTGGCAGGGGACCGGAATCGTTCGACGAAGCGGGATTGCTGGCCTATGCCGCATCCCTGCGCGAATCCGACCGCAGCGGCGCCGCCAGCCAGCCGACCCTGATACGGCGGGAACTCTGGCACCTGGTCGGCGGCTACAGCATCGAGTTCGGCCCGGGCATGAGCAGCGACGACGATTTCCTGATGAAACTCTGGATCGCCGGGTGCCGCAGTTTCCACATCGTCGGCGGCAGCCTCGTCTATCACTTCGCCTGCCGCAGCACCGGCCGCGTGCGCCGCAACCGCGGGCACCGGGAATTCCTGATGAAGTGGGGCATCACGTGGCGGGAATTCCGGCGGGATTATCTACAGCGGTCCGCCATCGTCCCGTCCGGCGAACTTCCCGCCGTGCCCGTACCCAGCATGCAAAGCCGGATGAAGCGGATGTTCCACGGCGCCAAGGGATTCCCGCTCGAAGACCTCCGCGCCTGGGACGACAACCCCAGCCGGCACCTCGTGCTCGAAGCGCCGCGCCCTCCGGAGGGCCGGACCCCGGCGAACCTCGATTCCGGCGCGGCAGACCAATCCGATCTCCCGCTCCCGCGAGCCGGAGCGGGGCTGGGGTGAGGGTTCCCGGTGCCGCCGATATCCGCCGTGCTCATCACCCGCAACGCCGCATCCCGACTGGAAGCGTGCCTCGACGCGGTCTCGTTCTGCGAGGAGATCCTGGTCGTCGATAGCGGCAGCGCCGACGACACCGTGGCGATCGCGCAGCGCCGCGGCGCCCGCGTGATCGCAACCCACTGGCGCGGATTCGGGCCGCAGAAACAGTTTGCAGTCGGGCAGGCGGCCCACGACTGGGTGCTCTGCGTCGACGCCGACGAGCGGGTGAGCGAGCGCCTGCGGGACGCCATCCTCACAGCCCTCGCGGCGCCGGAATGCACCGCCTACATGTTCCCCCGCTGCAACCGATTTCTGGGGCGCGATCTGCGCCACGGCGAAGGCTATCCCGACTGGAGCCTGCGGCTGTTCGACCGACGCCATGCGCGGTGGTCGGACGACGCGGTCCACGAAAAGGTGCTGGCCGACGGCGCGGTCGGACGACTGCACGGCGATCTGATCCACGACTCGGCCGAGACCCTGGAGCACTATCTGGAAAAGCAGAATCGCTACACGACCCTGGCCGCAGAAGCCGCACATGCGCGCGGCAAGCGGGCCGGCGCGGCGCAGTTGCTGCTATCGCCGGCGCTACGGTTCGTGAAGTTCTACGTGCTGCGACTGGGCTTTCTCGACGGGGTTCCGGGCCTGATTCATATCCTGATCGGCTGCAGCGGCAGTTTCTTGAAGTACGCAAAGCTCCGGGCGATGCAGGCGCGAACTCCCCTCCGCCGATGATGCCGTTTCGGCGGCGCCGCAAGATCGGCCTGGTCAAGCGGGGCGGCCTCGCAGATCCGCGATCGCCTTGACGGATTTTTCGGCCAAGCCACCATGAGCGTATACACCCCCATCGGTTACCTTGCCGTATCCATGCTCCTGCTTGCCGTTGCCGGAAGTCCGCTTTTCCGTGCGGCCGATGCATCCTGGCATACCCAGGCCGACCGAACCTCGACGATCGACGGGCTGCGGGGATTTCTTGCCCTCGGCGTATTTTTTCACCACGCCGTCATTTATCACCGATTTCTGATCGACGGCGTATGGACCGTACCGCCCTCCGCCTTTTATACGGAACTCGGGCAGGCATCCGTCGTCCTGTTCTTCATGATCACCGGATACCTGTTTTGGGGAAAGGCGGTCGAAGCGCAAGGAAAACTCGATTGGCGCAGCCTGTACATCGGCCGCATATTCCGCATCGGGCCCATGTACTACCTCGTGACGCTCGCGATGCTGGCCATCGTCCTGCGCACGACCGGATTTCACGTGAACGAGCCGCCATCGGCGCTTGTGCATGAGTGGCTTCGCCTATCCCTGCTCGGATACTACGGGCCCGGCTCGATAAACGGCTACCAGGACGCCTGGATGATCATCGCCGGCGTGACCTGGACGCTGCACTACGAGTGGCTTTTTTACCTTCTCGTCCTGCCGGTTTCGACAATTTTCTTCGCCCGCCCAAACATGCATCTCTTGTACGGTGGGGCGGGATTCGCCGTATCGGTCCTGATGCTGTTTCATCACCCCACCATCAACTCCGCTGGCTATGCGGCGTTTTTCACGGGAATCCTCTGCGCCTCCCTCCGCGCAGCAGGCATGGAGATCGATTCACGACGGCATGCGAACCGGATTGCATCGATCATCATTCTGGTTCTGCTCGGAATCCTGGTCAGGATGCCAAGCGCATATTCCCCCATCCCGATTTTGCTGCTGGCCGCGGTCTTTTTCTTGTGCAGCGCCGGATGCACGGTTTTTGGCCTTCTGAACTGGCGTGCATCCAAACGGCTCGGCGAGGTCAGCTACGGGATTTACCTGCTGCAAGGACTGGTTCTCTACGCCTTTCTCCGCCCCCACGGAATCCGCGCGCTTGCGCTCGGCTCGGTCGCGGAGTATTGGGGGATCGTGCTTCTGGCCGCGGTCGTACTCATCGGCTCCGCGCTGATCGCCCATGTATCGATCGAAAAGCCGGGGATCCGGATCGGACGCCGGATTGCGCTCCGTATGAAGCAGCCGCTCCGGTCGCTGGCAAAAGCGCCGTGAGGTGCGCCCCTACCGACCAGGGGGAATCCGACTACCGCTTTCGCAGCATCCGTTTGAGCTGCAACACCGGCGCATACACCTGCGGACATCCGGCAAGCAACAGCATCCGCAAACGCAGCGCCGGCTTTACCTCGTGCCGGCCCATGGCAAGCGCCAAGCGCGCGCCCATACCCCGCGCATCGAACATCGCGCGAATGAACCGCTCCCGCGCCTGCTGTGTCGCCAGCGCCGCCCGCATCGCCCCGCCGAGTCCCGCGGTCTCGGCATCGCGCTGCAGCTGCGCCATTTCCGCCAACGAAAACCGGTTTCCGCGCTGAAACCGGGCCAGCATTTCGCCCACCGACGCCGGCGTCCGTTTGCCCGACAGCCCCCCCCGGCGATACCGCACCAGCGGCTCGCGCAGGCTGAGCGCCCCTCCGGAGACGATCGCCCGAAAGGTCATGATCTGGTCTTCCGCCGCCGCGCCCGCCATCATGGACCCGAAGCGGTCGAACAATCGGCGCGACCACGCATGCGCCGCCCCGACGACATATGGGCGCTTCGCGGCCCACTCGGGCAAGCTGCGATAGGCGCCCAGGTCGTCGGGCGCGATCCGCCCATGCAGGACGCCGGCGTCATCCATGTCGATGAGGTCGGTGGCGATCAGATCGTTTTGCTTCCCGTGTGCAAGCCAGAATCGAACGACCCGTTCACAGCGTTCGGGAACGGAAATGTCGTCACCGGCCGCGACGAACAACAGCTCCCCGCACGCCATCGCCGCAAGCCGCGACAGATGCGCGCTGATCCCCTCGTTGATTTCGTTGCGGCGGACGGTGACCTGATGCGGGCCCCCGTAGCCGCGCACCGCGGATTCGATTGCCGCATAGGTCCCGTCCGTCGATGCATCGTCCGAGATCAGGATCTCGGTCGGTTCCCAGGTTTGCGCCAGCGCGCCGCGCACGGCATCGGCGACGAATCGCTCCTGGTTGTAGGCCACCAGCAGGATGGACACCAAGGGGCGGCTCGCCGCCCCGCCGTTATTCGATTGCCCCATGTCCGGAAGCCGGAAAACCGTTCGCCGATGCCCTACGATGCCGGGATGGTACCGAAATATCCGTCCCGTAGAATTCGCGGATGGTCATGCCCGAAATCGCCATCACGGCCCAGGCACTCAAGAATTCCGGCGGCGCAGAACGCTACACCCGCGATGTGATCGCCGGCCTGCACCGGATGGGAATCCGGCCGACGCTGTTCTCGCGGGAGATCGACCGCGAACTGGAAGAATTCGCCTGGGTCGATGCCCAGTTGCTCGAGATGCGCTGGGCGCCGCGCCCGCTGCGCAATCTCGCGTTCAACTGGATGCTGGGACGCCGCCTGCGTCGCCACCGGCCGCGCTGCCTTTTTGCCATCAGTCACTCGCCGTACGCCGACGTCGCGCTGTGCGGCGGAACCCATCCGGGATTCCTGGAACACATGGGGCAACGCGCCCGCCAGCGCGACCTCTGGCAGGTCGCGCTGGAGCAGAAGACCTACGCCAACGCGCACACGATCATCGCCCACTCGCGATCGATGGCCGAGGAACTTCGGCGCTTCTACGGCATTCCCGAAGCGAAGATCCGCATCCTGTACCCGCCCGTCGACACGGCACGGTTCCACCCGCTCGACCCGGCGGAACGACTTGCGGCGCGCCGGCAACTCGGCCTCCCGGAGGACCGCGTGGTCTTCGGGTTTTCCTCGACCGGCCACAAACGTAAAGGCTACGATCTGCTCGAACCGTTCTTCGCCGAAACTCGGCTGCCGGTCTGCCTGGCCGTCGCCGGCCGGCCGATTCCGCAGGAGTGCGAGACCATCCGCTACCTCGGCTATCAAAAAAACATCGAACGGTTTTTTGCCGCCGTGGATTTCACCATCGTCGCCTCGATATACGAGCCCTTCGGCCTGGTCGGCGTCGAATCGGTTCTCTGCGGCACGCCGCTGCTCATCGCCGACAACGTCGGATCGGCGGAGGCGGTGGCGGACGATGCGATGATCGTGTTCAACCGAAAGAAGGCGGGCGATTTCGCGCGCGCGGTCCACATCGCCGTGGATCGGGTCCGCGGCGGGGGCGGGCGCATCGCCCGTCCATTGGACAGCCTGCGCTACGTACCCGACGTCGACACCCATGTCGCCGCGCTGGTCCAGTTGCTCGATCCGGGGGTCGACCCGATTTCCCGAGGCTAAACGAGATTCGCCCTACCAGAAGAACAGCATCCGGTGTCATCCCGGAACGACGGCCCATCGGCCACGGACCCCGCCAATTCCCGCCTCCGCGCCTCGATCATGGCGAGGAGACTTGCATACATCAGTGCCAACAACGTGACCTCCATGATCGGCACCAGGACATCGATGGTCAAACCGAAGATCACGGTGCTCAGGGTCGCGCTGAGCCCGGCGCAGGACGCCGTGCGGATCACCCGGTCATCCGACCGCCGGTTCCGCCAGAACGCCGCGGCGGTGCCGGCATAGAAAAACAGCAATCCGGCGGCGCCAACGACCCCGGCCTCGGCGAGCGCAGAGAAGAAATCGCTGTGCGCCCGCGCGTTCACGATGGCCGGATCCACTTCGCCCCGCTTGGCCAAGGCGCCAAAGGCACCGGTCAGCCTGCCTTTCCCAACCCCCCAGACCGGATGCGCCCGGAACAACCGGATGGATGCCCGCCAGAGTTGCAATCGCAGCCCGATCGAGGTGTCCTTGCTGCCGTGCTGAAACAGCGCCACATCGGACCGGGCCGCCGCGATCCGCGACTGCACCCGCTCCGTCGAGAGGGCCGCAGTCACCGCCACGATCACGATCAGCACGGCGGAAGCCAGGCGCTTCCAATCGGAAAACCACCGGTATTCGAACGCCAGCAGCGCAACGAGAAGCGGAATGGCGATCCAGCCGCCGCGTGACCCGGAGAGATACGACAGATCGATTCCGGTGACCAGCGCGGCTCCTTTCGCAATCCACGCAAGCGTTCTTCCGCGCCCATCATCCCAGCCCAGCGTAGACGCGGATAGAAACGCCAGCAGCAACGCCGTGTCGCCGAAGGGGATCTGGTTGGTGTAGTAGTTTCCCAGGCGGACCATATCGGTCCACCCCGCAGCCGGCCGGTCGATGACGGCCCACACCGCCGCTCCCACGGCGCCCGCGGCACACCCCCATCCGATCGCCTTCAGATGGCGAACCCGGACATCGCAGAGCAGCAGGAAAATCGGCAGCGCCAGCACGAACCGCGACGGCGCGTCGAATTCGCGCGGTCGCCATGCGTGCTGCACCACTTCCTGTGCCAGCACCACGACCAGCAGGGCCGCCATCGCGACGGTGAATATGCGGTAGCGGCGCAGCGGCGCGAAGTACGTGGCGTCATTGCGCCGCTGGTACGCCGTGTATAGGGAGATGGCGAGGAGGAGGAAGAACCCGATACCGCTGCCGTGATGCACCACCAGATTCGTCGCCGGCGTCCAGAACAGGCAGGCCGCAACCAATCCGTCGCGCCATGCGTTGCCCCCGGCTCCGTTCATGTTGTACATCTTGTCGTTCATTTCCCTCCCCGAGACCCCGGAATTGTACGGACCGGGAAGCACGAAACCCGATCAGTAGGCGAACCGCCCCGCCACCCCCGCCTGGCTTTGCAAATCCTCGATCAGGCGCGGATCGCCACGCACGCGCCATGCATCCGGCAGATGAAGGTCCGCGGACGCCCGGCCATTGCCATAGGGCAGCACGACCCGGCAGCCGGCGGCTCCGGCGTCCGGCTCTGCGTTCCCGTCCACCGCGCGATACGCCCCCAGCACGCGCTCGAGCGCCGGGACATCGACCTGCGCACCAATCGGTGCGACCAGGGTCGCCTGCGCCTGGGCACGCGCGCCCGCGAGATCGAGCACGTCATCGGCACTCAGGGCGAGGCGTTGCGAGAATTCGTCGTAGCGCGCCCGGCCGATGACGAACACGAGCTGGTCTTCCTTGCACACCGCGCGCCGGCGATCGAACAATTCGGAGAACACCGTCACCTCCAACTGCGCGCTGGCATCGTCGAGCAACAGCACGCACATGCGCCCGCGGCGCGTATTCTGACTGCGCACCGAGACGACGATACCGGCGATTCGCACGCTTTCGCGTGCCTGCTTGATGTCGGCGAGGCGGGTGGGTGCAATGCGCCGCGCCTCCTCCTCGAATTCGGTGAAGAGGTGGCCGCTGAAGCAGAACCCCAGTGCGCCGCGCTCGTTGGCGAGGCGCTCGCGCTCGCTCCATGGCGTATACGGAACGTCGATGGTCATCGCGGCATCGCCTGCGGCCCCGGGCGCGGCATCTCCGAAAAGGCTCTCCTGCCCGGCGTGCGCCAGCGCGTGCTCGGCCGCTTCCAGGGTCGGGCCCAAAACGGCGAGCAGACGGGCACGATCGTCGTCGAGGTCGTCGAACGCGCCCGCGCGGATCAGCGCCTCGATGACCCTGCGGTTGACCCGCTGCTTGTCGATGCGCGCGCAGAAATCGGCGAGACTCGTGAACGCGCCGGCCGTCCGCAAGGCAACGATCGACTCGATCGCCGCCTGCCCCGTCCCTTTGATCGCGCCAAGACCATAGCGGATGGTCGCGGTATCCACCGGAACGAACCGGTATGCACCAAGATTGACGTCGGGAGGGAGAATCGTCAGGCCGCCGGCGCGGGCATCGGCGACGAGATCCTGCACCTTGTCGGTGTCGTCCATCACCGTCGACAAGTTGGCGGCGAAGAACGCGGCCGGATGATGCACCTTGCAGTAGGCCGTCTGGTATGCGACGTAGGAATAGGCTGCGGCGTGCGACTTGTTGAAACCGTACCCGGCAAACTTCTCCATGAGATCGAAGAGTTCCGTGGCGGCCTTCTCCGGCACCCCGTTCTTCGCCGCGCCCTCGACGAAGATCGTCCGGTGCTCGGCCATCTCCTCGGGCTTCTTCTTCCCCATTGCGCGGCGCAGCAGGTCGGCGGCGCCCAGCGAGTAGCCGCCGATCGCCTGCGCGATCTGCATCACCTGCTCCTGATACACCATGATGCCGTAGGTCGACCCCAGGATCGGTTCCAGCCGCGGATCCAGGTAATGCGCACGCTTGCCGTGCTTGCGGTCACAGAACTCCGGGATCAGGTCCATCGGCCCCGGCCGGAACAGCGCATTCAAGGCGATGAGGTCGTCGAAACGGTCGGGCTTGGCGCGCTTGAGCAGGTCGCGCATGCCACGCGATTCAAACTGGAAGATCGCGGTGGTGTTCCCGACGCGGAACAACTCGAAAACCGCCGGATCGTCGAGCGGAATCGTTTCGAGGGAAAACGTGCTTTCCGGATCGAGTTCGCGCACGTACCGCACGGCGAGCGCCAGGATGGTGAGCGTGGTCAGTCCCAGGAAGTCGAACTTGACCAGGCCTGCCTTCTCGACGTCGTCCTTGTCGAACTGGCTCACTACCGCCTCGGTGCCCTGCGCGCAATACAGCGGACAAAAGTCGGTGAGCCGGCCGGGCGCGATGAGCACCCCGCCCGCGTGCATGCCGACGTTACGCACCAACCCCTCCAGCGGCCGGGCGAGTTCGACGATTTCACCGGCTTCCTCGTCGCCGCCGACGGCCTCGGCGAATGCCGGTTCCTCGCGCAGCGCACGTTCGAGCGTCCAGGGATCCGCCGGATTGTGCGGGATCAGCTTGGAGAGGAAGTCGCACTTGGTGTAGGGCATGTCGAGTACGCGGCCGGCATCCCGTACCACTGCCTTGGCTCCGAGGGTACCGAACGTGGCGATCTGCGACACGGCGTCGGCACCGTACTTGCGCTTGACGTAGTCGATGACCCGATCGCGCCCGTCCTGGCAGAAGTCGATGTCGAAGTCGGGCATCGACACCCGCTCGGGATTGAGAAACCGCTCGAAGAGCAGGTCGTAGCGCAAGGGGTCGAGATCGGTGATGCCCAGCGCGTAGGCGACGAGGGAGCCGGCGCCCGAACCGCGGCCGGGACCGACCGGAACGCCATTGCCCTTCGCCCAGTTGATGAAGTCGGCGACGATGAGGAAGTAGCCGGAGAACCCCATCTTGGCGATGGTCGTGAGTTCCATCTCCAGTCGCGCTTCGTACTCCGGCCGCTTGACGTCGCGCAGCGCCGCATCGGGATACAGCGCCTCGAGGCGGCGCATCAGACCCGCCTGGGAAAGGTCGCGGCAATGCTGATCGAGCGACACGCCGGGCGGCGTCGGGTAATCGGGCAGCCTCGGCTTTCCCAATTGGAGTTGCAGATTGCAGCGGCGCGCGATCTCGACCGCGTTGTCGATCGCCGTGGGCAGATCGGCAAAACGTTCGTGCATTTGCGCCGCCGACAGGAACACCTGCTCCGCCGTGAAGTTGCGCGGGCGCCGGGGATCCGCAAGGGTCCGGCCCTCGGCGATGCACACCCGCGCCTCATGGGCACGAAAATCCTCGGCGCGGAGAAACTGCACCGGGTGGGTGGCGACCAGCGGCAGCCCCATCCGCACGGCCAGCGCCGCCGTGGCGCGGCAGCACGGTTCATCATAGGGCCGGCCGGCGCGCTGCACCTCCAGATAGAACCGCCCGGGGAACCGGGCCGCCAGGCGTTGCGCCGCCGCCGCCGCCACCTCGGCCTGTCCGGAACACAGCGCCGCCCCGACTTCGCCCGCCGCGGCGCCGGAGAGCGCGATCAGGCCGTCGGTCCCCTCGCTTTCGAACCATTCGGGCCGCATCATCGCGCGGTTCAGATGCTGATTTTCAAGCCAGGCGCGGGAAATGAGGCGGCACAACCGAAGATAGCCCTCGCGGTCCTGCACCAGCAGCAGCAGGCGGTGCGGCTGGTCGCGGTCGGCGGGGTTTTCGACCCAGGCGTCGCACCCCAGGATGGGCTTGACGCCGGCCTTGCGCGCCGCGCTGTAGAACCGGACCGCGCCGAACAGGTTCGCGCTGTCCGTCAGGGCGACGGCGCCCTGCCCATCCGCTGCGGCGGCACGAACGAGATCGTCGATGCGGGTCAGACCGTCGACGATGGAAAATTCGGAGTGGACGCGGAGGTGGATGAAGCCGGCGGACATGGGGGCGGATTGTAGGCCGTTACCAGGCTGTTACCATCCGGGGTTTGGGCGGGATCGATCCCGCGGACATCCGCGAAGCGGCAACGTTCGTCGGACAGGCAGCGTGGACTTTTTATCGAGCTTCGACTACATCGCTCCCATCCTGCAGATCACCTTGATCGATCTGCTGCTGAGCGGCGACAACGCACTGGTCATCGCGATGGCCTGCGCCCACCTGCCGTCGGATGTCCGCCGTCGGGCGATGGTCCTCGGCACCTTTGCGGCGATCTTCTTCCGCGTCATCCTCACCCTCCTCGCCACCGTCGTGCTGCGGGTCCCCTACCTGAAACTCGCCGGCGCGCTGGCGCTGCTATGGATCGGCATTTCGCTGCTCAACGAGGACGATGATGCCCGGCAATCGATGAAAGCCCGCAGTGCGGCGGCCGGACTCGGCAAAGCCATCGCCATCATCGTGAGCGCCGACCTGGTGATGAGCCTGGACAACGTCCTCGCGGTCGCCGCCGCCGCGGAAGGTCATGTGTGGTTCCTGGTGCTGGGTCTGGTCGGCAGCATTCCCGTGTTGCTCGTGTCGAGTGTCCTCATCTCGCGACTGCTCGACGCCTACCCGTTCCTGATCCGGGCGGGCGGCGGACTGCTGGGCTGGATCGCCGGGCGCACCGCGGTTTCGGACCCCGCCTATGCGGCGACGCTCAACACCACATCCTGGGGCTTGGTGGTCGCAGCGCCGGTGCTGGGCGTGCTCTACGTCCTCGGGCAGGCGCGCCGACTGCGACGCGAACCGGGCGATCGTCCCGAACCCTCGCCTGCTCCCCCCGCCCGGGGGAGCGGGAAAGCCGAAGCGATTCCCGCCGCTCCCGCAAACCGGGAAGGCGATATGCCCCCTCCGCCGCCGGCGGCGGAGACCGGAAGTCCCGAGGTGACGTCGGCGATGCCGGCGGACGATCCGCCCCCGCCCCCGCCCCCGCCCCCGCCCCCGCCCCCGCTCCCGCTCCCGCAAGCGGGCGAGGGCGAGGGGGAACGTGCGAAAAAAAACGCCGGGGCCCACCCCTTCCGCGCCACGGCTCCGTTGCCGGAGGAACGGCGGGACGACGGCCCGGCGCCGGATCCGCAACCGGCGTCCGCCACCACCCTCCCCAAAAAACTCTCCCGGATGGATCTGGCCATCATGGCCGGGATCGCGATCCCCGTGCTGCTATTTCTTGGCATGATCCTGTTTTTTGTCTGGAAGGCGGTTCGCCCGTAACCCCTTGAACCCGGAACGATCCTGATGCAAGCAAGCGCCCCCGACTCCGAAACCCCAGAAGCGACGCCGCCCGATATCGAGACGCCGACGCCCCGGGTCGTTCTCGTGTTCCGCGGCGTCTCCGCCGCGGTCCAATCCGTCCTGCAATCCCTCGGCTGGGCCGGCAAAGGGCGGCATCTCGTGGTCGGCATCCTCATCGCCGCGTGGGTCGTCTCCGGCGTCTATCGCGTCAATCCGAACCAGCAGGGCGTCGTCCTGCGCTTCGGAAAGTGGGTCGAAACCACGGGACCGGGCCTGCATTACCACCTTCCCTTCCCGGTCGAAACGGTGCTCGAGCCGGCCGTCACCCAGGTGCACCAATTGATCCTGGGGGTGATGAACAAGGCCCCGGCCGGCACACCGACGATCATCATCCCCCTGCCGTCGATCGGCGGGGCGCCGGCCGTGGGACTCTCGCAGACGGACGTCGCGTACCAGATGCTCACCGGCGACGAGAACGTGGTGCTCGCCAACTACACCATCTTCTGGCGAATCAAAAGCGCGAAAGACTATCTCTTCAACATCCAGGATCCGGTGCAGACGGTGAGCTTGGCGGCGCAAAGCGCCATGCACCAGACCATCAGCCAGTACCCCATCCAGGCGGCGCTGTCGGACAAGCGCATGGAGATCGCGCAGAAGGCGCAGGACCTCACCCAACAGATCCTCGACGGCTATCATGCCGGCATCCTCATCCTGCAGGTACAACTCCAACGCGTCGACCCGCCCAGCGCAGTCATCGATGCCTTCAACGACGTGCAGCGCGCCAAGGCCGACCAGGTCCGCTCGCGCAACAACGCCGAGGCGTACGCCAACTCGATCCTGCCGCAGGCGCGCGGGCAGGCGGTGCGCATCGTGCAGGATGCCGAGGCCTACCAGGCCCAGGTGGTGAATATGGCCCAGGGGGAGGCGCAGCGCTTCCTCGCGGTATACAACGCCTACCGGCAGGCCAAGGACGTGACGGCCTGGCGCATGTATCTGGACAGCATGGATCAACTGTTGAAGAAGTCGGGAAAAGTCATCGTCGACACCTCCGGCAAGGGGCTGGGGAGCGTCGTTCCATACATGCCGGTGGCGCCCAGTCGGCTTCCCGGTACCGGTGCGGGCCAAAATGCGCCGACGGCGGGCAACGGTTCGGGCGCCGGTTCGGCCTCCGGTTCCGGAGGCGGGCAATGACGTCGATTCCGTTCCATCGCGCGGTGTTGTGGGCGACCGCCGGTATCGGCGTGCTGGCCTTCCTTTCGCTGTATACGGTGAACCAGACCGAGGAGGCGCTCGTGGTGCGTCTGGGCAAGCCGGTGCGCGCGGTGCATAGCCCCGGCCTGCACTGGAAAATGCCGCTGATCGACTCGGTCGTGTACTACGACGCACGCCTGCTCCACCTCGAGCCGCCGCTCGAACAAGTCATCCTCGGCGACCAGAAGCGCCTGCTGGTGCAGGTGTATGCGCGCTACCGGATCACCGATCCGCTGCTCTACTACCAATCGGTGCAGACCATCACGCAAGGCCAGGCGCAGCTCTCGCAGATCATCAGTTCCGCGACCCGGCGCTCCCTTGGCCAGGTGCCGCTGACATCCCTTCTCACCCCCGAGCGGGTGAAGGCGACGATGGCGATCCTGACGGAGTCGGCGGCACGCTCCCTCGCGCTCGGCGTGACGGTGACCGACGTGCGCTTGCGCCGGGCCGACCTCCCCCCGGAAACCAGTCAGGCGATCTACGACCGCATGAAGTCGGAACGCAACCGGATGGCAAAGGAGCTGCGCGCGCAAGGGATTCAGTGGCAGCAGGAGATCGAGGCCAAAGCCGACCGCGAACGCACGGTGATTCTGTCCGAAGCGCAGAAGCAGGCGCTGACCATCCACGGCGAGGGGGATGCCCAGGCGACACGCATCTACGCCCAGGCCTACGGCAAGGATCCGGCGTTCTACAAGTTCTATCGGGCGTTGCGAACCTACCAGGGCTCGCTCGCCGACTCGACGCCCACGCTCATGCTATCGCCGAATTCCGATCTGCTGCGGTATTTCGACAAGGGATCGGCCGGAGCAACGGCGCATGGCGGCAAATCGCGGACCGCCGCCCAATGATTTGATGTCGAATCGCTTCGCGTACACTCCGCGTTTTCATCGAAAGGATGCCCGTCATGAATCGTCTCGAACTCGCTGAAAAAATCGCCCAGGAACATGATCTGTCCCGCGCCCAGGCGGAGCGGATCCTGAAGACCGTCACCGACACGATCGTCGGCGTGGTCAAGAAGGGCGGCACGGTCGGCATCGTCGGGTTCGGCACGTTCAAGCAGACGTCCCGTGGCGCACGCAAGGGCCGCAATCCGGCCACCGGCGAAGCGGTCAAGATCCCCGCACGTAAGGTGCCGAAGTTCCTGGCCGGCGCAGGATTCAAGGACGCCGTCGATCCGAAGGCCGCGGCCCGTCGACGCGCGAAGTAAGCGTCCTCCAGACGACCCGCAGGATCGCCACGGCCCTGCGGGTCTCGCGATGACGGAGTGGGCGCTTGCGGCGCTTGCGATGAACCGTCAGAGAATTTCTCCTGCCCCCCGTGCAGGAACGGGGGTTGCCGTGCTCGCGGCAAGGTCGTCCACCAATCTCGGCCGCACACCGAGATCCCGCCAGTTCTCCGGGTGACAGGAGAACAGCAGGATCTGGTGCCGCGTTGCGGCATCGAACAGCACCCGCTTCATCCGCTCCAGGCGCGCCGCATCGCTGTGCACCAGCGCGTCGTCGAGCAGGATCAAGGTCGGGCGTCCCGCTTCCTTGAGTAGGTCGGCGTACGCCAGCCGGCTGATCACCCCCATCTGTTCGCGGGCACCGAAACTCAACGACGAAAACTCGGCCGAACCCGCCCCCGGCACCATCCCGGGCCGAACCAGCAGGCGCGGCGCAAAATCCTCGCCCAGTTCGAGCGCGGCCTGCGGAAACAGCATCTGCACGGTGCGATCGAGATGGCGCTGCAACGGCGCACGCAATCGTTGCGCGACCGCAGCGCGCCGGGCATCCAGCATTTCCAGCAGGTGGTCGAGCGCGGCGGCGCGACGGCGCAATCCGGCGGCATGCCGGGCGGCCCGCGCATGCTCGCCCACGAGATCGCCATGACGCTCGTCCAGGCCCTGCGCGCCCAGGGTCGCCAGTTCGGATTCCAGCATACCGATCTGGAACCGACGCTCGCTCTGCGCGCGTTCCGCCGCTTCGGCGCTGGCGCGGTAGCGCGCGGCATCCTGCGCGAGGAATTCCGGCCGTGCCGCATCGATCGTCTGCCGCAGCGTTTCGATCTTGCGGGCCAGCGCCGCGCGTTCGGTGTTGACGTCCTGCCATTCGTCCTGCGCTTTGCGCAAGCGCGCGGCGCGATCCGGCGCATCGAGCCGCGACTGCAAATTCCGGTGTTCCCGTTCCGCCGCGTCGAGTGCGGCCTGGGCGTTGGCCGCAGCGAGCCGCGCCTGGTTCCACTGCGCGGCCACGGCATCGCGCTCGGCGCGCGCGTGCGCTTCGGCCGATTCCGCTTGGGCGATCGAGGGATGGTCCGCGGCCGCATCGACAGGAGGCGGGAACGCCGCAAGAATCGATTCCTCCTGCCGGAGGCGGATCGCCGATTCCGCCAAGGCCGCGCGCAACACGTCGATTCCGTTTGGCGCCAGCGCACGCAAGGTCGCCTCCCGCGTCGTGCATTCCGCCAGATGCCCGTGGTATTGCCGATGACGGGCCTCCGCGTCCTCCCATGATGCGATGCCGAGCGCGCGCAACGCCGCGCTCTGACGCACCCGAAGCGCATCGAGCTCGGAACGCAGTTCCGCAAGGTCGGCTCCACCGGGTACGACCACGATACGTCCCACGCCCGGCACCGTCAGCACGGTCGGCACGACGATCAGCACCTCTCCCGCCCCGCCGCACTCGATTTCGCCGACGCGGATGCTCCGGTCGGCCGTGATGTCGTAGCGCACGCGCGTCGCCGCCGCGGTCAACCGGATCTCGAGTTCGCGCAGTTGCGCATGCCGATCGCGCAGCAATCGCCAATCCGCGTCGCGCAACTCGGTCTCCGCGGCCTGCCGTCGCGCGGCGAGCACCGCCGTATGCTCGGCTTCGGCTGCGCGCAGCGCCTCCTCGCCCCGGGCACGCTGCGCGCGCAGCTCCTCGATGCGGCCCGTCAGGGCACGCCGTTGGTCCTCCTGGCGCGCGAGCGCCAGCGCCGCAGTCGCCGCATCGACTTGATCCTGCGCCTGCTCGCGCCGCGCTTGCCAGGACGCGACCGCCGCCTGCGCGGACTGCAGCGCGGCGCGCGCGGCATCGCACGCCGCCGCGCGCGCCGCGCAATCCCGCTCCTCCTGCGCAAACGTGTCCAGGCGCTCCCGCAGCAGCACATGCCGCTTCTCGAGTTGTTGCGCGCCATCGTCCGCGGTGCGCAATTCGCGCTGGATGCGCTCCACGGCCTCGAGGTCGGCGATCGCCTTGTGCTCCTGGGCGCGCATGGCCACCCAGGGCTGTTCGGCCGCCTCGTGGTCGTACTCGGCGCGTAGCGCCGCGACCCGATCCACCTTGCCGCGATACGAAACCAGGGTCTCCTCGAGCGTTTCGACTTCGCGCCGCAGCGCATCCGCCCGGGCCAACGCCTGCGCGTAGTCGCCCCGCGGCTCGCCGCGGGCGGCGGTGAGCAAGGCGTTGCGTTCCGCGGCCACCCGCTCGCGCACGACATCGCCGATGCCGCCGGCAACCGCGCCCAAAGCCTCGCCAAGCGCGCGATTCAGGTGATCCGCAGCATTGACCACCGGCTCACCGATCTCCTGCGCCATCCCCTGCTCGATCCAGAGCAGTCCGGGAATCCCCCAATGTTTCGCATTGCTCTCCCCCCGGCCGGGAAACCCGAACCCCAACATCGCCGCGAGATGGTCCTCCGCATCCGCACCATCGAGCTTGCGGCCGTCGATCTCGAGTTCGCAACGTCTCTGATGCAGAAACCGCTTGCGCAGCCGTGCAGTACGGCCGCCGATGGTGAAGTCGATTTCGATCGACGGTGATGCGGCGGAATCCCCCCAAGGCCGCAACGCCTCGACGCTGCCCGAGCGATGGCGCTCGAAAAACGCCGCGCGGATCGCCGCGGCGATCGTGCTCTTGCCGGCTTCATTCGGCCCGACGAACAGGTTGAGCCCATCGTCGAACTCACCGATCTCGATCGGCGCACGGAATTTCCGCAGTTGCTCGATGCGCAGGCGCAGGATCCTCACCGCGTCGCTCCCGCCGGCGCACGGATCTCGTCGACCAGGCCCGCAAGCAGCACCAGCCCGTCCCGGGCGCGCTCGCCATCGGCTTCGCGCGCTTCGGCGCGCAGCGCGTCGATGACCTCACCGAGATACCCCTCCGCATGCAAGGCCTGGATGTCCTCGGCGGTGGGTAGCAGGCGCAGCGCGTCCAGATCCGCGATCAGGCTGTGCGCTCGGGCGCGCGCCGCGGCCAAAACCCGATCCAGCGCCAGCCGGCCGGCGAGATCGACCTGCCCGCGCACGGCGAGCGCGACGACGTCGTCGGGTCCCAGCGCATCGAACTCCCGGGTCAGGCCGTCGAGATCACCGGCAACCCGCAATTCGCGCTCCAACGTCCGCCAGCGGTATCTTCCGGTCGCCACCGGCCGCACCTGCGGCGGCGCGCCGGGATGGGCGATCTCGACCACCAGCGCCTGTCCGGAATCATTGTTGCGGAAGCGATCGGTCTCGGGAGTTCCGCTGTACCAGGTGCGCGCGTCGATCTGCCGCGTGCCATGCCAATCGCCCAGCGCCAAGTAGTCGAGCCGTGCCGACGCCGCTCGGCCAGCCGCAATCGGGTTGGCGGAATCGATCTCCGGCGAAAGAATCCCCTGCACGCTGCCGTGCGCGATGCCGATGCGCGAGAGTCCCGGCGGCGTCACCGCATCATCGAACCACGCCGTGCAATCGCGATATGTATGTCGCTGCGTCAACGGTGCGGGAAGGATCGCGACGGCGCAGGCCTCGAACACCAGCGGCTCCGGACACAGGCAAACCTGCACGTTGGGCGGGATCGCCCCGAGGCGGTGCGCGCGCGTCCACACCGACTCGGCCAGCCCCGCATCGTGGTTCCCGGGGATCAGAACCCAGGGACCCCGAAAGGCCTCCATGCCCTGAAAGAGCCGAAGCACCGTGCGATCGGAGACACCTTGGGCATCGAACACGTCTCCCGCAACCAGCACCAGATCCGCGTCTTCGCGGCCGGCCAGGTCGGCGATGCGGGCGACGGCACCGAAACGGGCCTCCGTGAGCAGCGCCGCCTCGTCGACGTCGAACTGTCCATAGCGCTTGCCGATCTGCCAATCGGCCGTATGCACCAACTTCAAGTCCGGTCACCCACCAGCCGGCGCACGGTCACATAGAACACCGGAATCAGCAGCAGTCCGAACAGGGTCGCGAACAACATCCCGCCGATCACGCCGGTGCCGATTTCGTGCCGCGCCACCGCGCCCGCGCCGGTCGACAGCACCAGCGGCAGCACGCCGAGAATGAATGCGAACGAGGTCATCAGGATCGGACGCAGACGCATCCGCGCCGCATGAACGACCGCATCGACGAGCGATGCCGCCTCCGCCTGGCGCTGCAATGCGAATTCGACGATCAGAATGGCATTCTTGGCGGCGAGACCGATCACCGTCACGAGGCCGATCTTGAAATAGATGTCGTTCGGAAAATTCTGCAGCAGACAAAACGTGAGCATGCCCAGCAGCCCCAGCGGCACCACCAGCAACACCGCCACGGGGATCGACCAGCTCTCATACAGCGCCGCCAGACACAGGAACACGACCAGAATCGACAGCGCCAGCAAGGTCGGCGCCGAGCTACCGGTCAGCAATTCCTGATACGACTGGCCGGTCCAGTCGGCGCCGTAGCCCGGCGGCAACGCCTTGTCGACGATGTCCTGCACCCCGCGCATCGCCTGGCCGGTGGTGTAGCCGGGGCCGGGGTTTCCGACGACCTCGACCGCGGGATACCCGTTGTAGCGCTGCAGCAGAATCGGGCCGACATCCCAGTCGGTCTTGATCACGCTGGATAGCGGAATCATGTTGTACGGGCTGATCGACGCGTTGGCCGCGGAGGGATCGACCGGCGCCGTGCCGCCTGCTCCGCCCAGGGTCGTGGTCGCGGTCGCGCCGCCCGCCGGAGTGTAGAGGTGCCGCAGCGCATCGAGCCCCATCCGATACTTTGCGTCGTCCTGGATGAATACCCGCTTGATCCGGCCGCCATATGCCATCTGGTTGACGTAGAACGGCGCCATCTCGGTCTCGATGGTGGCGTAGACATCGGCGAGCGACAAGCCCATCGACGCCGCCTGCTGGCGGTCGAGCGTGATGTCGAGCTGCGGCGCGGGCGGCAGGGCATTCTCGCGAACCTGGTAGAGCATCGGGTTTTTGGCAGCATCGGCAACCAGGGTTTGCGCAGCGCCGTTGAGCTGCTGGTGCGACTGCCCGGTGCGCGCCAGCAGATACAGATCGATTCCACCGAACCGGCTCAGCCCGCGGATCGTCGGCAGATTGACCGCGAACATGCGGGCGTCTGGAATCGTCATCAGGATTCCGTTGATCCGCGGGATCAACTGCATCGCCGTCTCGGCACGCGCATCCCAGTCCTTGAGCTTGATGAAGGCCATACCGACGTTTTCGCTCGAACCGACGAAGCTATAGCCCTCCGGCTGGAATACGCCCGCGATATCCTTCGCGACCGGACTGTGCATCAGCGCATGGCGCAACTCCGCCATGACCTGATCGGTCCGCTGTAGCGTCCCTCCGGGCGGCAGGTTGACGAGGACGAGCACGAATCCCTGATCTTCGTCCGGCACGAAGCTCGTCGGCATCCGGGTATACAAGAAGCCCGCCAGCACCGTCACCATCGCGAACAGCACCATCCAGCGCGGGGCATGCCGAACCGCACGGCCGACGTGTCCTTCATATGCATGCGCCGCACCGTTATAGACGCGGTCGAACCAGCGGAACACGACATTGCGTCCCTCATGGTGCTCGGGCTTGAGTAGCGCACCGCACAGCGCCGGCGTGAACGACAGGGCCAGGAACGCCGAGAACGCCATCGAAATCGCGATCGTCAGGGCAAACTGCGCATAGATGATCCCGGTGGCGCCCGGCTGCAGCGCCGACGGCACGAACACCGCCGTCAGCACCAGCGTGATTGCGATGATCGCCCCGGTGATCTGTCGCATCGCCTTGCGCGTCGCCTCTTTGGGATCGAGACGCTCGGCCGTCATGATGCGCTCGACGTTTTCGATCACGACGATCGCATCGTCGACGACAATGCCGATGGCCAGGACCATGCCGAACAGGGTAAGCTGATTGATCGAATAGTGCAGCAGTGACAGCCCGATGAACGTACCGAGCAGCGCAACGGGAATCACCAGGGTCGGGATGAGCGTTGCGCGCAGGTTCTGTAGAAACACCAGCATCACGAAGAAGACCAACACGATCGCCTCGGCGAGCGTGAGCAGGACTTCCTTCATCGACGCCGTGATGAACGGCGTCGTGTCATAGGGAACCGACCACTTCACCCCCTGCGGCAGGCTGCGCGCGAGGGTCGCCATCTCGGCCTTCACCGCCGATGCCACCGACAACGCGTTCGCGCCCGGCGACAGGAATACGCCCATGCCGCCCGCCGCCTTGCCGTCGAAGCTCGTCGCCGTGCCGTAGCTCTGGGCACCGAACGAAATGCGCGCGACATCGCGAAGCCGAACCATCGTTCCGTTGCGATCGGCCCGCAGGATGACGTTGCGAAACTGGTCGAGCGACGAGAACAGCGCATCCCCGGAAACCGTCGCCGTGAACTCCTGGCCCTTGACTGCCGGGTCGGAGCCGATGGCGCCGGCGGCGAATTGCCCATCCTGCGCATTGACCGCATTGAGTACCTGGGTGGTCGACAGTCCGTATGCCTGCAGCTTGTCCGGATCGAGCCAGATCCGCACGGCGTATTCCGAACCCAGCAGGAAGGTGTTGCCGACGCCGTTGACGCGCGCGATCTCCGGCTGGATCTCCGAGGCCATGATGTCGGCGAGCCGCTTGTCGTCGATCTGCGGGTTATTGGACTGCAAGCCGATGAACATCAGGATGTCGGGCGTCGCCTTTGCGACCGCGATGCCCTCCTGGATGACCTGGGCCGGCAGCAGCGGCGCGGCCAGGTTGACCTTGTTCTGCACCTGAACCTGGGCAATGTCGGGGTTGGTTCCGGTGGCGAAGGTCAGCGTGATGACCGTCTGGCCGTTGGAGCCCGAAGTCGAACTGAAGTACAGCAGGTTGTCGATCCCGGTGAGCTGCTGCTCGATGACCTGGGTGACCGTCGCTTCCATGGTCGCAGCGCTCGCGCCGGGATAGTTGGCCGTGACCGTCACCTGCGGCGGCGCGATGTTGGGGTAGGAATCGACGCCCATCGTCCGCAGGGAGATGGCACCGAACAGGATGATCAGGATCGCGATCACCCAGGCGAAGATGGGACGCTGAATAAAGAAGCTAGGCACCGCTGGACTCCTGCAGGTCTCGGAGGACTAGTGTTTGGTAGCCGAGGCGTCTCGCGCCTTGGGCTGCCACGCGCTCGCAACGACATGCTGCCCGGGGCGGACCCACATCACTCCCGACACGATCACCCGGTCGCCATCGGCCAGACCCCGCCGGATCACCCAGTTGCTGCCCATGCTGTCGCCGACGACGACCGTCTTGCGCCGCACATTCCCTTCGGCATCGACCACCAGCACATATGCCCCGGACGGATCGCGCAACAACGCCCGCTGCGGCACCAGGAACACGCCGTCCTGACGGCCGAGATCGACGCGCAGCCGCACATACATGCCGGGCAGCAGCATCTGCGCCGGATTGCGGACGATCGCGCGCATGTCGACGGCGCCGGTGGCGGCATTGACCCGCACCCCCGAAAAATCGAGCTTGCCGACCTGCGGATAGGGCGATTCATCCGGCAGCACGATCGCCACCTTGGCCTTTCCCTGTCCGTCGAGCGCCAGATCGCCGCGCTCCTGCGCATGGCGCAGGGCGACCAGATCCGCGGCGCTGATGGTGAAGTTCACATACACCCGATCGATCTGTTCGATGGTCGTCAGCAGTGTGCTGCCGGCGCCGGTGTCGCTGGTTCCGCTGCCGACGATGGCCCCGGTGGTCACCTGCTGCTGTCCGGCGATCCCGGAGATCGGCGCGCGGACGTCCGCGTATCCCAGATTCACGCGTGCCGCCTCGACCAGCGCCTCGTCGGCCTGGACCTTGGCTGCCGCGCTGCGCGCCGCCGCATCGGCATTGTCGACGGTCTGCTGCGACACCGAGCCGATCGGCAGCAGCGCGTGGTCGCGCTGCGCCGTGACCTCGGCGTTGGCCAGCGTCGCACGGTCTTCGGCAAGCACCGCGAGGTCGTTGTCGAGCTGCGCCTTGTAGTACGCCGGGTCGATCCGGAACAGCAACTGCCCGCGGCGAACCGTCCGACCTTCCCGATATACCCGATCGAGCAATACGCCGGACACCCGCGCGACGACATTCGCGCTCTGATACGCGGACACCCGTCCGACGAATTGCCGCTCGAGCGCGGCACCCTGTCGGGCGACCCGCACGGTATAGACCTTCTGCGGCGGGCGCACGGGAGGAGGCGCGTGTTTGCTGCAACCTGCGACCAGCCCCAAGGCTACGACCAACGAAACGAACCATTTCATGGATGACTCCCGGATTGCGTTGCGGCGACGACCGGCGTCAGCGATGCGCCCGCCGCATCCGCCTGCCACCCTCCGCCCAAGTTCTTGATCAGCGTGACACTGCTTTCGCACCAGGCGGCGCGCGCGTCGATGCGGTTCTGCCGCGCCTGCAACAGGGTTACCCGCGCGGCGAGCAGATCCTGCTCGCTGGTCGCGCCGACCCGCCGTTGCGCGCGCGCACTGGCGTAGAGCCGCTCGTTGCGGCGCAGGATGCGCGCCTGGGCGGACGCCTGAACACCGAGGTGCCGCATCGACGAGAGCGAATCCTCGACGCTCTGGAACGCCGTGACCACGGTATTGCGGTAGCTCGCCACCGCCTGGTCGTAACCGGCACGCGCCGAGTCCACCGCGGCATCGCGCGCCCCGCCGTTGAACAAGGTCACGGCAAGACTCGGCCCGATCGTCCAGACCCGGTTGGCGATCGACAGGATGTGCGCGAAGGAACCGCTTTCGAAACCGCCGTCGGCCGTCAGCGTGAGGTTCGGAAAGTACGCGGCCTTGGCGACCCCGATCCGCGCATTGGCCGCCGCGGCGGAGCGTTCCGCGCTGACGACGTCATAGCGCCGCTCGAGCAACGAACCCGGAAGCACCGGCGGGATCACCGGCACGGCGAAAGGATATGCGGAGTCGGGGGCCAGGGAAAAAGCTGCCGGCGCCAGCCCCAGCAACACCGCGATGGCATGTTCATCCTGCTCGCGCGCCAACCGCGCGGTCTGCAACGCGGCGACGGCGGCATCCAGCGTGTCCTGCGTGGCGCGCAGCGTGTCCTGCGATGCGGCACCGACACGGACCGCGGCCTGCGTCATCCGCACGATCTGCGCATCGGTGTCGCGCTCGCCTTGCAGCACCGCGATGTCGGCGTCGGCTTGGCGCAGCGCAAAATAGTCCGACGCCACGCTTGCCGCGATCGACAGGCGCACGCCGGCAAGCTGGGCATCGCTGGCCTGGGCGCTGGCCCGCGCCGCTTCGACGGTCCGACGCACCGCCCCCCAAAGATCGGGCTCCCAACTCGCGGTCAGCATCACCGATGCGAGGTTATAGAACGCGGCACCCCCACCGCCACCGCCGAACGGATTCCCTCCCCCCGCAGTGCCGCTGGGACCGCTCAGGATCCCGATGAGGGGGGATCCCGGTCCGAAGCCGCCGCGGACCTGCCCGGCGCTGGCACCGATGGTCGGATAGAACGCCGCGACACTGGCGCGGACGGTCGCCTGCGCCACCCGATATGAAGCCGCCGCCGCCGCAATCGACTGATTGGCCTTCAGCGCCCGCGCGACGAGGTCGTCGAGCACCGGATCACGATAGCTCCGCCACCAATCGTCACGTAGTGCCAGGTTCGTTCCCGGCCGGGCGCGCTGCCATTCGACGCCCTCCTTGAAGTGATCGGGAACCGCCACCGCCGGCCGGTGATAGTCCGGACCGACGGCACAGCCGGCCAGACCGGAAAATGCGGCGGCAACCGCCACTCCTGCCAGGGTTCGACGCACCCCGCTCCGCCGCCGCTCCGCGACCTTGCCGTCCAACGTCATCGACGCCATCAACGCATCCTCGAATCGGGAGCCGCCCTGTGGACGCTACCCTGCAAGAAAATCCGCACCGCCTGCCGAGCGATGCGGGCGCGAGCGCCCGCATCGGGTCGGGGGCAGACACCGCGCAGCATGCGCGCCCGCACGCCGCCCAGCACCAGATAGACGAACTGCTCCGCCGCGAGGTCGACATCGTCCAGATCGAGCAATCCGTCGCGAACGACACGCCGGAAAAACTCCGCCAGCGGTGCCATGTCGGCGCGTGCACCATCCTCGCCGCAGGCGCCGTTGATCAACTCCGGAAACCGGCGCGCCTCGACCAGCAACAGACGGTGCAGCGCCAGCATGTCGCTGCGGGTTCCGACCTCGAGCAGGTGTTCCGCGACGCGCTGCAAGGCCCCTTGCAGATCGGCCGGCTCGATGGCGATGTCGTGCAGAACGGCGGTCCACTCCCGGCGCAGGCGTTGCATCACGGCGGCGAACAGTCCCGCCTTGTCGCCGAAATGCTCATAGAGCGTCTTTTTCGCGACCCCCGCCTCGCAGGCGATGCGGTCCAAGGTCGTCTCGGCATAGCCCTGGGTGAGAAAAATCTCCTGCGCGACGTCGAGCATGCGCAGATGCCGCGCTTCGGCATCTTCGCGGCAGGGGCGTCCGCCGGAACATTTCTTCTGGCAAGGCTCGCTTGCAGTCGGTTCGGTCATGGGGTGCAAGGGCAAACCGCGATTGCCCGTAATGGCACATCGGAAACGGGATCGTTTCGTTTCGCCTATGATTCCGTCGAAAGGTTGCCATGTCAAGTAAAACCCCGGGGCGCAGGGGGCCTGCGCGGGCGCCGCCGCGTCTTAGTGCTCTGCGCGGTTTCCCAGTCGTTCCATTGCGGCAAACAGCAAACCGGAAATGACGATGGTCAGGTGGATGAGCAAACGCCACTTGAGCAGCACGACGTCGGCGCTACCGAGCGTCAGAAAAATGCGCAGGAGTTCGACCGCGGAGATCGCGATGATCGAACCGAGCACCTTGAGCTTCAGATCCGAGAATCCGACCTGGCCCATCCATCCCAATCGCTCGTCATGCGCGGCCTCATCGAGTCGCGATACGGAGCTCTCATAGCCCGCAAGGATGACGATGATCAGAAGATTCGCCATCAACGTGACGTCGACCAGATTCAACACGCCCACGACGATGTCGTTGCTCCCCAGCATGGTGGCATGCGCGATCAAGCCGAACAGCACCTTGCCGAACTTGAACAGCAGCAGGCCGATGGCGGCGATCAGGCCGACGAAGAAGGGAGCGAGCAGCCAACGGCTGCCGAACAGCACGGACTCGACGATCCGCTCGGACGATTTCAGCATGGACGTTTCCGGTGTATCCAGGTTCCTGGGCACAGCCTACCGGTTCCGACGGGCCAATCCAAGATGCAACGGTACATTCGGTGCGAATCGGGCCGATCTCGGCATCTCCGCCGAGATCGGGCGAGAATCCCCGTAGCGAAAATCCCTGCGCGGCTCGCGTCTGGTCGATCCGGTTGATTGGATGATCGGCGATGTGGACCGGCCAAGTGCGAAGAACATGAATTCAGGAGATGCCATGAAAACAAGAGCGCATTGGGATCAGGTCTATTCGGCGAAGGCTACCACCGGAGTTAGTTGGTTCCAGGAGCACGCTCGTCAATCACTCGAACTCATCGGCCAAACCGGCATTGCGAAGCACGCGGGCATCATCGACGTGGGCGGCGGTGCGTCGACGCTCGTCGATGATCTCCTGGATTCTGGTTACTCGGACATCACCGTGCTGGACCTTTCTGCGGCGGCCTTAGATTTGTCCAAGACGCGCCTCGGTGATCGCGCCGCCAAGGTGACTTGGATCGCCGGGGATATCACGCAGGTCGATCTGCCTCGGTCAGCCTACGACGTATGGCATGACCGGGCGGTATTTCACTTTCTGACCACACGCGAGGATCGTGAGGCATACGTTCGCGCGGTTCTTCATGCGGTCAAGCCTGGCGGTCACGTTATCGTTGCGACGTTTGCCGAGGATGGTCCAGAGAAATGCAGCGGCCTGCCGGTCATGCGCTATAGCGCTGAAGGACTGTATGCGGAGTTTGGCGCCCCATTTACGCTCGTCGAGCAGCGGCGCGAGGATCACCACACTCCATTTGGAACCATTCAGAAGTTCATCTATTGCATGTGCCGAACAGCGTCGAACTGAGACCGTGTCCTTCACCGCCTCCAGGTCCTGGTCAAAATTCGGCCGGCGCGGACGGGCGGGCCATGGGCTTTTTCAGCCTGCGGGACCGCAGCACGCGCGCCAAGCCCCCCGCACCATGGCTGTCGAGTAGCCCACATCCTGCGCATCGTCGAATACCGCCGCGATTCGCCCGGCCACCCGATACGCGGTTCCCACACGGCCGCCCATCCGCACGGCCTGCACCACCTCCACGAAATTGGTGCGCGGAATCCAGAGTACCGGCGAGCCATCGGTCTCCTGCGATGCCATGTTCATACCATGTTCTGCGCCGGGTTGGCGTTGGTGGCCGCCGGCGGGCTTTGGCGGATCATGGTACGCCCACAAAGAGAAAAAGCCCGGTTCCTTGGCGGGGCCGGGCCTTTTCTGGCGTTGTTTGGCTCAATTCTGGCGGAGACGGAGGGATTCGAACCCTCGATGCGAGTTTTTGCCCGCATGCTCCCTTAGCAGGGGAGTGCCTTCGACCTCTCGGCCACGTCTCCGAATCTTCCGCGGATCTTGCGAGAAGGGTCTCTCGCGCGAGCCCGGCAGTGTAGAGCCTGCTCGATATCGGGTCAAACGGGAGTGCCGCATCGTCGACACGGCTGCGCACCCGCGAAGATCATGCGCCTACGCTCTGCTCCAGCCCGAACGCCTTGTGCAGAGCGCGCACGGCAAGCTCCATGTACTTGTCCTCGATGACGCAGGAGATCTTGATTTCGCTCGTCGAGATCATCTGGATGTTGATGCCCTCTTCCGACAGCGTGCGGAACATCAGGCTGGCGATGCCCACGTGCGAGCGCATGCCGATTCCGACCACCGACACCTTGCAGATGCGCGTGTCGCCGAGCACCGCCCGCGCACCGATATGCGCCTTGAGCGGGCCGTTCAGCAGGTCCATGGCCTTGGCGTATTCGTTGCGGTGGACCGTGAACGAGAAATCGGTCAGGCCGTCGGCACCGGTGTTCTGGATGATCATGTCGACGTCGACGTTGGCATCGGCAACCGGGCCGAGGATCTGATACGCGATGCCGGGGCGGTCGGGAACGCCGGTGAGCGTGATCTTGGCCTCGTCGCGCGTGAACGCGATTCCGGAAATGGCGGCCTGTTCCATCTGGGTATCTTCCTCGAACGTGATCAATGTTCCCGAATCCGCTTCCTCTTCGAGCGGCATGTCGGCGTCGGTGAGGCTGGAGAGCACGCGCAGCCGCACACGGTATTTCCCGGCGAACTCCACCGACCGGATCTGCAGGACCTTCGAGCCGAGGCTCGCCATCTCCAGCATTTCCTCGAATGTGACCGTGCGCAGGCGCTGCGCCTCGGGCACGATACGCGGATCGGTAGTGTAGACCCCGTCCACGTCGGTGTAGATCAGGCATTCGTCGGCACGCAGCGCCGCGGCCAGTGCCACCGCAGAGGTATCCGACCCCCCACGGCCCAAGGTGGTGATGTTGCCGTGTTCGTCCTGGCCCTGGAAGCCCGCCACGACGACGACCTGCCCGGCATCGAGGTCGGCGCGAATCCGCGCCTCGTCGATGGCGACGATGCGCGCCTTGGTGAATGCGCTGTCGGTGAGCACGCGGACCTGGGCGCCGGTGTAACTGCGGGCGCGAATCCCGATACTCTTGAGGGCCATTGCCAGCAGGCCGATCGTGACCTGCTCGCCGGTCGAGGCGATGACGTCGAGTTCGCGGGGGTCGGGCTCGGCCTGGAGTTCCTTTGCCAGACCGATCAGGCGATTGGTCTCGCCGCTCATCGCGGAAACCACGACGACGATCTGATGACCGGCACGGCTCCACTTGGCGATGCGGCGGGCGACGTTCTTGATGCGCTCCGTGGTGCCAACCGAGGTTCCGCCGTATTTGTGGACGATGAGCGCCATGAAAATTCGGGAAAACGCGAGGGAAAGCTGGCAATTATACGGAGAACTGCGCGGAGAACTGCACGACGAGCCGTCGTCATTGCGTGGGTGCAGCCCGAAACGATCCACACCAGCCTCTGGATCGCCACGGCCCTGCGGGCCTCGCGATGACGTCTCAGGACCCTCGACCGTCGCGCGCTCCGGAAACCGACGTCAGCAGGTCCTCCGCGCCGGTCCATTCGATTCGGATCCGCCCCGGGCCGGGTTCGACGAAGCGCACGTCGGCACCGAGTCCGGCGGCGTAGACCAGCCGGTCGTCCCGCCAGACCAGGGGAAGCGCAGCGCGGTCGAATTCCGGTACGCCGCGTTCCTGATACCAATGCTTGAGATGTTTCGACGGGCGGGCGGGATGCGGCTTGAGCCGCTCACCGCCGCTGCGGCTGCGCACATCGAGCGGTCGGGCGCGCAACCAGTCGGGATCAAACCCGGGGTCGAACCCGGCGGCGTCCGTCGGCAGAAACCGGAACACGCCACCCCAGGACGGCACGGGAAGCTCCGGTTCGCCGCGCCACACCAGGCGCTCGCGCCCTCGCGCGGCCGCGCCGGGCACGCGCAGGCAGAGCAGGCCGCGATGTCGGCGCAACTCCTGTCGGCCGAAGCGGATCCGCATGCGGCCGTCCGGCGCACCTTCGAGCGCTTGCGCCAGCGCCTCCCGCAACCGCGCGCGCGGCGGCGCCTCCACGCCGGCGCGCGCCAGCCAGGCGCGCAGCACCAAGGCCTGGCGCGTGGGCGCCAACGTGGCAAGCCGATCGACGCGAAGCATGTCGACGGGCGCACCATCCGTGCACCATTGCAGCAACTCGACGCCGAGTTCCTGCATCAACTCCGCCGCCTCCGCGATCAGCTCGATCGAGCGCGCCGCCGATTTGCGAACGCCGCCGCGGATCGCGGCCAGTTGCGGCAGCACGTTCACGCGGATCGCATTGCGCGCGAACCGCGTGTCGGCGTTGCTGGGATCGTCGATCGTTGCCAGCCCGTGCCGCGTGACGTAGTGCGCCAGGGCCTCGCGCGGCATGTCCAGGAAAGGCCGCAGCACCTGCACCGCGTCACATCCTTCCTCCCCGTACTCCGCGCCGCGCGCCGCGGCGATTCCCGCCAAGCCGGCCGGACCGGCCCCGCGCAGCCATTGCAGCAGGAAGGTTTCCAGGCGGTCATCCGCGTGATGCCCGGTGAGCACGAATGCCGCGCCCCGGTTTCGTGCCATGTCGAACAGCACGCGATACCGGGCGTCGCGGGCGCCGGCTTCGATGCCCCGCTCCCGCCCTGCCACCGTAACCCGGCGCACGACGCATTCGACGCCGCGCGCCGCGCACTGGGCGGCGCAATGCTCCGCCCACTCGTGCGCGCAATCCTGAAGACCGTGATGTACATGGACCGCGAGCAGGGACGAAAACGCGACATGGCCACGATCGCGCAGGCGGCAGGCGAGATCGAGCAGCGCGGTGGAGTCGGGGCCACCGCTATAGGCGATGACGAGCCCGACGCGCACACCCTCCTCCCCGCCTTCTCCCGCCGCCGCGGGAGACGGGGAACCCACCCCGCTGCACGAACGTCCGAGCGCAATCGAGCGAGGTGGGGAAACCGCATGTTCCACCGCGCGCTGCAATGCGCTCAGCAGAACGCGGTCTTCCGCACGCTCCGGAAGAAGCGCCGAGCCTGCCTCATGCTTCGCTGGGGGCTTCCTTGAACTTGCCATAGCTCATCAGACGGGCATGCCGGGCCGCGAGCAGATCCTTGGTCTTGACGCCCTGGAACTGGCGCAGCGCATCGGCCAAGGCACGTTTGAGCAGGGCGGCCATCTCGTCGGGATCGCGATGCGCCGCGCCCACCGGCTCGGCGACGATGCGGTCGATCAGGCCGAGCGCCTTGAGGCGATTGGCGGTCAAGCCCAGCGCCTCGGCCGCATCGGATGCGCGCTCGGCGCTCTTCCACAGGATCGACGCGCAGCCCTCCGGGGAGATCACCGAATAGGTCGAGTATTGCAGCATGAGCACCATGTCCGCCACCGCGATCGCCAGCGCACCGCCGGAACCACCCTCGCCGATGATCGTCGAGATGATCGGCACCTGGAGCTGCGACAGCACGAACAGATTGTGGCCGATCGCCTCGGACTGGCCGCGCTCCTCGGCGTCGATACCGGGATATGCGCCCGGCGTGTCGACGAACGTGAACAGCGGCAGGCGAAATTTCTCCGCCATCTTCATCAGCCGCAGTGCCTTGCGGTATCCCTCGGGCTTGGGCATGCCGAAGTTGCGCATCGCGCGCTCCTTCGTGTCGCGCCCCTTCTGCTGGCCGATCACCATCACCGGCTGGCCATTGAATCGGGCCAAACCCCCGACGATGGAGAGATCGTCGGCAAATGCGCGATCGCCGTGCAGCTCATGGAAATCGGTGAAGATCCGGTTGACGTAATCGAGGGTATAGGGGCGCTGCGGGTGGCGCGCGAGCTGCGAAATCTGCCAGGGCGTGAGCTTGGCGTAGATCTCCTGCAGCAATCCCCGACTTTTTTCCTGCAGGCGGGCGATTTCGTCGGAAATATCGACGGCGGAATCGTCCTGGACGAATCGCAACTCCTCGATCTTCGATTCGAGGTCGGCGATCGGTTGTTCGAAATCCAGAAATGCGGTCTTGGCGGGCGGCATGGTGTCGTCTTTCAATATTCGACCGGAACCGGGTCCAGGCTGCGCCAAAGGTACCAGGTCGCGACGCTGCGATAGGGAACCCAGCGTCGGCCCAACTGCGCAACCTTTTCCCGTCCGGAACCGCGCAGGAGATCGGCGGCCGTCTCCCCGGGAAAGTAGTGCACCCCGACCGCCTTGAGCAGGCCGACGTCGTCCAGCGGCAGCACGTCGGGGCGCAAAAGATTAAAGATCAAAAACATCTCGGCTGTCCAGCGGCCGATGCCGCGGATTTCCGTCAGGCGACGAATGACCGCCTCGTCGTCCCAGGCGGCCATCTCGGCGACGTCGATACGGCCGTCCGAGAAATGACGGGCCAGATCGCGCAGATATTCGACCTTGCGTTCCGACAGGCCGCAGGCCCGCAAGGTCGGCGCACGGCGGCGCAACAGCGTTGCCGCCGCATCCGCCGCACGCAGTTCCGGGCATCGCAGGCAAAGCCGCTGCCATACCGAATCGGCGGCCTTCACCGAAATCTGTTGTCCGACGATCGAACGCGCAAGCGTGAGAAATCCGTCGCCTCGGCTCGCCAGCGCCACGCGGGGGTGGCGGGCGATGATCACACCCAGGGTCGGATCCGCCACGCGCAGACGGCGCTTGGCGGCTGTCCAATATTCCGGGGCGGGGATGCCACGTGGGGAAGGAGGAATTCCTAGCTCCGCCGCCATGTCGTGCCGCCCGGTCCGTCTTCCAGCACGATGCCATCGGCCGCAAGTTCGGCTCGGATGCGGTCGGCGGTCGCAAAATCGCGCGCCTTCTTGGCGGCTGCGCGCGCCGCGATCCGTTCCGCGATCCGGTCCCCCTCCACGCCGTCGCCGCCCGGATCCGTTCCACCCGGCGCCGATTGCAGGAACGCGTCGGCGTCGTCCTGCAGCAAGCCGAGCGCGCCGCCCAGCGCGCGCAACTGCGCCGCCACGGCCGGCGACTTGCCGCGATTGACCTCGCCGGCCAGATCAAAGAGCTCCGCCACCGCCGCCGCGGTGTTGAAATCGTCGTCCATCGCCGCCGCAAACCGCTGCGCAGGCAACGCCTGCCAGTCGACGGCGACCGGGGTGCGCGGGAAACCCCGCAATGCGGTGTAGAGCCGCGCCAGCCCGGCGCGCGCGTCGGCGAGCAGATCCGGGGTGAAGGAGATCTGCCCCCGATAGTGCGTCCGGACCAGGAAAAACCGCAGAACTTCCGGCTGGTACCGGGCAAGCGCATCGCGGATGGTCAGGAAATTGCCCAAGGATTTGGACATCTTTTCCTCGCCCACACGCAGCGCGCCGCAGTGCATCCAGAGATTGGCCAGCCGCTCGCCGAACGCGCCTTCGCTTTGCGCGATCTCGTTTTCGTGGTGGGGGAAGATCAGATCCGGGCCGCCGCCATGAATGTCGAACGTGTGCCCAATCGTCGCGGCCGACATCGCAGAACATTCGATATGCCAGCCCGGCCGACCCGGCCCCCAAGGCGAAGGCCAGTGCGGTTCGTCGTCCTTGGCATGCTTCCAGAGCGCGAAATCGAGCGGATCGTGCTTGGCCTGACGCACCTCGATGCGCTCGCCGGCGCGCAACTCGTCGAGCGAGCGGCCGGAAAGCTTGCCGTAACCGGGAAACTTGCGAACGGCGAAATCGACGTCGCCGTCCTCGGCCAGATAGGCCAGCCCCTTGCGCTCGAGCGTGCCGATGAGGTCGATCATCTCCGGGATGTATTCGGTGGCGCGGGGTTCGATATCGGGCCGCTGGATGCCCAGCGCATCGAGATCTTCGTGCATCGCGCGGATATTGCGCTCCGTCACTGCGGAAATCGACTCCCCGCGCTCCTGGGCGCGGCGGATGATCTTGTCGTCGACATCGGTGATGTTGCGCACGTAGGTCACGCGCAGGCCGCGGCTGCGCAGCCATCGCTGCACGACGTCGAACGCCACCATGAGGCGGGCATGTCCGAGGTGGCAGAGGTCGTAGGTGGTCATGCCGCAGACGTACATGCGCACATGCCCCGGCTCGAGGGGAACGAGATCTTCGACGCGGCGGGAAAGGGTACTGTAGATTCGGATCGTCATGGAGGTCGGCAGGGGATCGCCGTGCGGCCCCGCCCATGCGGCAACGAGGTGGGCGCACGACGGGAAACGCCTTCGGGGTCAAACGGGCAGGCACGCCGTCCGTCCGGCAGGAGGACGGGGTACCCGTCACGAACCCGCGTTTCGGAGATTCCTTAGAATGACGATTTCCAGTATATCAGCGCCCTCGTTTCCTTCGATCCTTGCACCGGATTTCGCCTTGTCACCCATCCCTCGCTTTTCCGAAGCCCGCGTTTTCATCCGGGTCGCCGCGACGCTGATCGCCGCAGCGGCCGTCACGGCGCCCGCCGCGCATGCGCAATCGGCGAATGCCCAGGCCGCCCCCACGATCGCTCCCACGCTCGCCGCCAAACCGCCGCGGAACGACAACCCGACCGCCACCGCGATGAATGCCATTGCCGGCGCCTTGCGCAAGGGCGATCGAACCGGGGCGTTGAAACTCGCCGACGTATTTCTCGCCACCCACCACCGGAATCTTTCCGTGCGCTTCCAGCGCGCGGTGATTCTCGAAGACCTCAACCGCCTGCCGGAAGCCGCCGCGGCGTTCGAATCGCTCATTCGGGACTTTCCCGAATTGCCCGAGCCCTACAACGATCTGGCGGTGATCCACGCCGCCCAGGGCCATCTCGAACTGGCGGAACAGGACCTCCGTCGCGCGATCGGCGCACAGCCGAACTACGTGACCGCACGCGAGAACCTGGGAGATCTGTACATCGCCATGGCGGTCGCCTCGTATGCGAGTGGCGTCAAGCTTGCGCCCGCCGACGGCGCGCTCCGAAAGAAGCTCGCGATGGCGCGCAGCCTGTCGGCCGAGTTGACGAAAGCGCGCTGAGCGCCGTACCCCGCAGCAACCCACCCGCCCTATCCCGAAAACGGGAGGGCACTTCAGGAGAACCGCCCGTGAAACGAGTCCGTAACGCCATCACCCTCCTTGCCGTCGTCGCCTGCGCAGCGCTGCCCCTCCGCCCCGCGGCCGCGGCGGAGCCGGCAAAACCGGTGATCGTCACGCTCGACACCAACGTCGGCAAGATCGTGCTCGCGCTCGACCCGCAACGCGCGCCCCGGACCGTGGCGAATTTCGTGCACTACGTCCGTGACGGGTTCTACCGCGGCACGATCTTCCATCGCGTGATTCCCGGTTTCATGATTCAGGGCGGGGGCTACACGAAGGACCTGACGGAAAAGCCGACCCGCGATCCGATCCCGATCGAGAGCAACAACGGCCTCAAGAACCTGCGCGGCACCATCGCCATGGCGCGTACCAGCGATCCGAACTCGGCGACCGCGCAGTTCTTCATCAATATCGTCGACAATGGCTTTCTCGACTACCCCGGACAGGACGGCTACGGCTACACCGTGTTCGGCCGCGTGATTTCGGGCCTGCGGGTGGTCGACCGAATCGCCGCGGTCCCGACCACGTCGCAAGACGGTGCGTTCCAGAACCTGCCGTCGACGCCGGTGGTGATCGAAAACGCGCATCTCGGCAACCCCTGACCCTTTCCCCCGCCAATCGGAGCATATCCCCATGTCCAAAGTCATCTTGCACACCAACCACGGCGCAATCGGCATCGAACTCGATGCGGAACGCGCACCCCGCACCACCGAAAACTTCCTCGAATACGCCCGGTCCGGCCACTATGACAACACCGTGTTCCATCGCGTGATCGACGGATTCATGATCCAGGGCGGCGGGTTCGAACCCGGTATGCGGCAAAAGCCCACCGGCGCACCGATCGACAACGAAGCCGCCAACGGCCTGCGCAACGACAAGTACACGATCGCGATGGCCCGCACCTCGGACCCGCACTCCGCAACCGCCCAGTTCTTCATCAACGTCGCCGACAACGATTTCCTCAACCACACGGCGCCTACCGCGCAGGGCTGGGGATATTGCGTGTTCGGCAAGGTCGTCGAGGGCACCGACATCGTCGACCGGATCAAGGCCGTACGAACCGGACGCAGCGGATTCCACGAAAACGTCCCGTCGGAAGACGTGGTCATCGAGCGCGCGGAAGTGGTGGCGTAACGAGTTTCTTTGGCGCCCATCACCCCGCCCTCTCCCCCCTCGGGGGAGAGGGGAAGAGATTCGACTCCATGACCCACGACGTTTCGGCAACACCCGCGCTGCGCGACCCGGTGTTCGTATCGGACCTGCATCTCTGCGCGCAACGGCCCCGCACCCTCGCGCGCGCGCTCGCATTCTTCGACGAGACCGCGATCCGGCATGCGGAACTCGTCATCCTCGGCGATCTGTTCGAATACTGGCCCGGCGACGACAGTCTGGACGGGGAAACGCCCGATGACGACGTTGCACGCACGGTCGTCGCCGCCCTGCGGCGGCTCGCCGATCGCGGCATTGCGGTTTCGGTGATGCACGGCAATCGCGACGTGCTGCTCGGCGCGCGCTTCGCCGAAGCATCCGGCGCGCGCCTGCTACCCGATCCGGTGGTCGTGCGGATCGGCGGAATGTCCACGCTGCTCTCGCACGGCGATGCCTACTGCACGCGCGACACCGCCTACCAGCAATTCCGGATACAGACCCGCGACCCCCGTTTCCAGGCTGCGTTTCTGGCTCGCCCGCTCGCCGAGCGCCGCGCGCTCATCGGCCAGGCCCGTGCCCAGAGCGAGCAGGAAAAACGACGCCTCGCCGCAGAGATCATGGACGTAACGCCGGAAGCGATCGCCCAGGCCCTGCGCAATGCCGGCGCCATGCAGATGATCCACGGCCACACGCACCTGGCCGGCCGCCACGCCTTCCCGCTCGACGGCCGCGACGCCGTACGCTGGGTGCTCCCGGACTGGGACGAGGACGCCGAGCCGGCGCGGGGCGGCAGCCTGCAGGTCGTGGATGGCGTATTGCACTTGCTGACGCAGGAATAGCCGGTCGCTTCCGGCACGGGGACCGAGCACGGAACGCCCCATCCGTGCGGAAGGGGTCAACGCCGCTTCGTCCCCGCCCGTTCGGCCTTCGGCCGCTCCATCGCCGCGGCGATTCCCCGCAGGATGTCCACCTCGGTGCGGGTCGGGCGCGCCCGCAGCAGCAGGCGCCGCATCCGTGCCATCAGGTTTTTCGGCTGTGCCGGATCGAGATAGCCGACCGCGATCAACGCTCGTTCGAGATGCCCGAACATCGCCTCGGTCTGCTCGATACCCGCCGCCGGCTCCTCCTCGCGCGGCGCGGGCTGCGACGCATCGCAACGCGGCAGCGGCGCAAGCGGTGCCCCCGTCCGGAGCAATAATTCGCGGCGGCATTCGTAGGCGGCGATCTGCGCCGCCTGCGCGAGATTGAGCGATGCGCGCAGCGGATCGGCCGGAATCGCACAGACCGCGTGACAGCGCTGCACGTCCTCGTTGGTCAGACCCGTACGCTCGGTACCGAACACGAAGGCGATCTCCGCCCCATCCCGGCACGCCGCCTGTGCAGCTTCCTGCGCCGCCTCGCGGACCTCGATCGGCTCCGGCCCGAAGCCGCGGGCATAGCCGCTCATGGCGTATGCCCGCTGCACCCCGTCGAGCGCCTCCGCGAGTGCGTCGCAGCGCCGCGCTCCGACCAGCACGTCCGCCGCCGAGGTCGCGAACGCCAACGCTTCGGGGTCTTCGCGAAACCCTGCGGTCCGCGGTTGCACCACCACGAGCCGAGAAAATCCCATGGTACGGATCGCCCTGGCGCAAGCGCCGATATTGCCCGCATGCGCGGGTGCAACCAATACAAATCGAAATTGCGAGAAACCCGCCACCGAACACCCGTAAAATCACGACTTGCGTCCATCGACCGCACGCGCCGCACGGCCGTGCCCCCTCCCCATGCATCCGCTACTGAATACCGCCATCAAAGCCGCCCGCAAGGCCGGCGCCATCATCAACCGCGCCAGCCTGGACGTCGACCTGCTGAAGGTCAGCGCGAAAGGCCATGCCGATTTTGTCACGGAGGTCGACCGCGCTGCGGAACAGGCGATCATCGAGACCATTTCGCAGGCCTATCCCGACCACGGTTTCCTCGCCGAAGAGTCGGGGCGCAGCCACGCGCCCGGCGCCAAGGCCGACTACACCTGGATCATCGATCCCCTCGACGGGACGACCAACTTCATCCACGGGTTTCCGCAATACGCGGTATCGATCGCCTGCATGCAGGACGGACAGATCACCCAAGCGGTGATCTACGATCCCGCGCGCAACGACCTCTACACGGCGACCCGAGGGCGCGGCGCGTTCCTCAATGACCGTCGCATCCGCGTATCCAAGCGCAGCCAGATGGCCGAAGCCCTGATCGGGACCGGTTTTCCCTTTCGTGACCTGGAATTCCTCGACCGCTATCTGGAGATCTTCCGCCGCGTCACCGCCGCCACCGCGGGAATCCGCCGCCCGGGTTCGGCGGCGCTCGACCTTGCGTGCGTCGCCGCCGGCCGCTATGACGGCTTCTGGGAATTCCGGCTGTCACCGTGGGATATCGCGGCGGGAATCCTGCTCGTGATCGAGGCGGGCGGCTTGGTCACCGACGACCAAGGCGGTGTCGGGTACCTCGAGAGCGGCAACGTCGTCTGCGGCAATCCCAAGATCGCCCCGCAATTGCTGCAACTGGTGAGCGGCGCCGAAACGGCGCCACGGCTCTGAACGACGGATGGCTTGCCCCATGAAATGCGCTTCGGGCTGCCCGATGGGACCTCGAATCCGGTACGGTGCCGTTGCCGTCGCGGCCGCGGCCCTGATCGGATTCGCGATCTACCTGCAGGAAGTGAAGGGGCTCGAACCCTGCCCGCTGTGCATCCTCCAGCGCTACGCCTACGTCGTCGTTGCAGCGGCCGCCCTGGTAGCGGCACTGCTGCCGCCGGCCGCGCCGCCACGGTCCGGACCCCGCGTTGCCACGCGGATCGCAGCGTGGGTCGGAATCGTCTTCGCGGTGGCGGGTGCCGGCGTCGGGGTGTGGCACGTCTGGCTGCAAACGCACCCGCCCCAATTCGCCTCCTGCGGTCCGAGCCTGCAGTACCTCGTCGCCAACCTACCCTTGGGGCGAGCCTTGCCGCGCATTTTCCAGGGCTATGCAGACTGCACGGAGGTTACGTGGCGGTTCCTGGGCCTGACGATTCCGGCGTGGTCGCTGTTGTGTCTGCTCGGATTGGCGGCGGTGCTGTGGAGCGCACAGCGGCGCAGGTGACCCGGCCGCAACCGCAGACCGGAATCACCAAACGCCACCGCGAGGCGACGGTTACGCCGCCGCAGGTTCGCTCGTCGCCTTGCCGGAGTAGGTGGTCCAGCAGCGGCGCGAGAAGTCATAGAGCTTGCAATTGCGCGCCGTCTCGAAATACCAGCGCCAGGAAAATGGCTGGATGACGATGCGCTGGGGCAGCAGATCTTCGAGCATCTTCTGGGCATTCTTCAGCCGATAGAGCGGAATGCTCATGTCCAGATGGTGCGCGGTGTGTTCCATGATGTGATGCAGCACCGCACCGAACCGCAGCGGAAAGGTCAGATGCACGGTCGTGGAAATGAACGGCTGCGCACGCGCCCAGGCGGTGCGGTCGTCGTACCAGCTGACCTTGACATGGGTATGGTGGACATACACCACGAACCCGATCATCGAATTCCAGAAAAAGAACGGCACGGCCCAGCCGAACACCAGCACGGGGGTGATAGCCTGACCGGTTGCCCGCGCGGCCCAGGCCAGGACGGCGGCCCAAGCCAGCCCGAACGCGCTGACCAGCACGTTGTCCCAGAAGAAGATCGGCCGGCGCGTACCCATGTACGTCTTGCTCGGGAAAAACATGCGCAACCACCAGATCTCGAACAGGTAATACAGGCCCGGAGCCCAGCCGCTGCGATAGATCCGGTCGAGCGCGCGCCGCAGGGGCGAGAGCGCCTCGAACTCCTCGCGCGTAAGCGGCGCCCAGACGAAGTCGAAGCCCTTGAGGTTGGTGTAACCGTGATGCACGACGTTGTGCCCGATATCCCACAAACTGTACGGCGTGATCGACGGCAGGAATGCGATGCGCCCCAGCACCTTGTTGAGCCGGCGATGCGGCGTCAGGCTTTGATGGCAGGCATCGTGCCCGATGATGAACAGCCGGCCGATCCAGAATCCGGCGATCATGCCGAACAGCAGTTTGACCGGCCAGGAATGTGCGAGCACCGTTCCGCCAAGCAGGGAAAACAGTACGAGATAGTCGAACCCCAGCAACACGATGGCGTACGCCGTCGTACGCTCCGCCAACGGGATGAGCCAACGGCGCATGACCTTGCGATGCGGCAACGGCTCGCCGACGGGAATCGGGGCGAGAGGATGAGAACCGGTTTCGGATGAAAAATCCGGCGAGATTTCCGTCGGAGAAGAGGCCTCTGCGGCCGGCATCGATGATATGGACGACATATGTTCCAGCAATGCAGGGCCCCAACGGCCCCAAAAAAAACAACGGCCGGGCGATCCTACCGCCCGAGCGCGACCGGACTTTGACCTAAGTAAAACAAAACGGGGTATTTTACTGTGCTTGGTGGTTTGTGGCACGTCGGTCGTGCACCGCATTCCCCCCCACGGCGCTCCCGTCGCGGAAGCCATTGTGAAACGTCGTCCCGGCCTGAAATCCACACCGGCCAGCCCCGGACGGATGAGGGTTGCCAACCGCAGTCGAATTCACGATCAACACATTGGACACGAAACAACATACCCCGGTGATGCAGCAGTATCACCGGATCAAGGCGCAATACCCCGAAGAACTCGTCTTTTACCGGATGGGAGACTTCTATGAACTATTCTACGGCGACGCGGAAAAGGCCGCGCGACTGCTCGGCCTGACGCTGACCGCGCGCGGCCAGTCGGGCGGCGCACCGGTGAAGATGGCCGGCGTCCCGGCCGTGAGCGTCGATCAATACCTCGCCCGACTGGTGCAACTGGGCGAGTCGGTCGCAATCTGCGAACAGGTGGGAGATCCGGCGACGGCCCGCGGCCCGGTGGAGCGCAAGGTCGTCCGGGTGGTCACCCCGGGAACGCTGACCGACCAGGATCTGCTGCCGAACAAGCGCGACGCGGCACTGGCGGGGATCGCCTTCGGCCCGGCGCCGAACCCCGGCGCCGCAGGCCGGGTCGCCGGCGGCGACGCGGCAGTGGCGGTCGCCTGGCTGGTGCTGGCCAACGGGGATCTGCGCGTACTCGAAACGACGGCCTCGGAACTCGACTCCGAACTGGCGCGCATCGCGCCGGCCGAAATCATTGCGGCGGAAGGGCACGCGGCGCGGATCCGCGCCGCGTGCCCGGTGCGCAGCGCGCCGGACTGGCACTTCGACGCCGCCCGCGGCGATGCACGGTTGCGCGAGGCGCTCGGCGTGGCCAGCCTCCAGGCCTTCGACCTCGATCGGCGACCGTTGGCCTTGGCCGCCTGTGCGGGCCTTCTCGATTACGCCCGGCATACCCAAGGGCGACAGGCCGGGGAGCGCCTGGCCCATATCGTCACCGTGCGGGTGGAATCGCATTCCGACTACATCGGCATCGATCCGGTGACGCGGCGCAACCTGGAGATCACCGAGGCGATTCGCGACCCGGCGGCGCCGACGCTTTTTTCCACGCTCGACCGCTGCGCGACCGGGATGGGAAGCCGGCGACTGCGCCATTGCCTGCACCATCCGCTGCGTGATTCCCGCGTCGTGCAGGCGCGCCAGGAAACGATCGCCGCCCTGCTGCGTGCCGACGCCGCGCAGCCCATGCTGGAGGCGCTCGCCGCGGTGCCCGATCTCGATCGCATCGCCAGCCGCATCGCGCTGCGATCGGTACGCCCCAAGGAGCTCGCCGCCCTGCGGTCCTGTGCACCGGCCCTCGGCCGGGCGGCGGCGCTCGCCGATGCACTCGACACGCCCGATTCGCCGGGCAGCGCGATTACGGGCCCGCTCACGCTGCCGGAAACCCTGGTACGGCGTCTCGGCGAAGCGCTGGCGGAGGAGCCGGCATACAGCCCGCGCGACGGCGACGTCATGCGCACGGGCTTCGACGCGGAACTCGACGAACTGCGTGCGCTGCGCGACAACGCCGGCGCCTTTCTCGTCGACCTCGAAGCGCGCGAACGCGTGCGCACTGGGATTTCCAATCTGCGGGTGGAATACAACCGCGTGCACGGCTACTACATCGAGGTCACCAACGGCCAAGCGGACAAGGTTCCCGAGGATTACCGCCGCCGCCAGACCCTGAAGAACGCCGAGCGCTACATCACGCCGGAGCTCAAGTCCTTCGAGGACCGCGCACTCTCCGCGCAGGAGCGCGCGCGCGCACGGGAACGGGAACTGTTCGACGCGCTGCTGCGAGATCTCGAACCGGAGATCGGGTCGCTGCTGCGCACCGCGGATGCCGTGGCGACGATGGACATGCTCAGCGCGCTCGCCGTCCATGCCCGCGCGGCAGGATGGGTGCGACCGACGCTGCGTTCGCAGCGCGGCATGGACGTCGAAGGCGCGCGCCATGCCGTCGTCGAGCGGACCCTCGAGACCTATACTCCCAACGACTGCCGCCTCGACGACACGCGGCGCATGCTCATCATCACCGGCCCGAACATGGGCGGAAAATCCACCTACATGCGGTCGGTGGCTCTCATCGCCCTGCTGGCGCACTGCGGCAGCTATGTTCCCGCGACGCGGGCGGAGATCGGGCCGGTGGACCGGATCTTCACCCGCATCGGCGCAGCGGACGATCTCGCGCGCGGCGCGTCGACCTTCCTCGTCGAGATGACCGAAGCCGCGGCCATTCTGCACCACGCCGGTCGTCACAGTCTCGTGCTCATGGACGAGATCGGCCGCGGCACCTCGACGTTCGACGGCATGGCGCTGGCGGGCGCGATCGCGCGCGCGCTGGTCCGGAACAACGATTGCCTGACGCTGTTCGCCACCCATTACTTCGAAATCACCGCCCTCGCCGCGCAATTGCCCGGTGTGGCGAACGTACACGTCGCGGCGACGCAAACGCGGGGCAAGCTGGTTTTCCTGCACCAGGTACGGGAGGGTCCCGCCAGCCAGAGCCACGGGCTCGCCGTCGCCGCCCTGGCCGGCGTGCCCCCGGCCGTGATCGATCACGCTCGCGATCTGCTCGCCCGACTGGAGACGAACGCCGCGGCCACGGCGGCGTTCGATGCACGGCAACCGGATTTGTTTGCCGCCACGACCGTGCCAACGACCCGAACGCCCGAACCGGAGCGCGCGGCGACACCGGATCCCCTGCGCGCACGACTGCGGGAAATCGATCCCGACCGCCTGACGCCGCGGGCGGCGCTGGATCTGCTCTACACGCTGCGTGCGGAAGCGGGTGCGGGAGATCCGTCGTGAACCGGCCGAAACACCGTGGCGCTGCCACCGCGCTCGCCCACCTCCGCGGGCGAGGGAGAGGCGATCCGAGCCGCATACTCCCTCTCCCGCTCGCGGGAGAGGGTCGGGGTGGGGACCGCGATCCAGGACGAGGCGGCGCAACGGGAGCGGGGCATGCCTGACCGGAAACCCTGTTTCGACCCCCTGCCGCCGCCGCTTGCCCGTCTCGGTCCGGTTGCCGTCGCAGAATTCCTGCGCCGAACCTGGCACCGCAAGCCGCTGCTCGTCCGGCAGGCGATTCCCGGGTTCGCCAGTCCGATCACCCGCGACGATCTCTTCGCACTGGCGCAGGACGAGGATGTGGAATCGCGCCTCGTCGAGCGCGGAGCCGACCGCTGGCGCCTGCGCCGCGGACCATTTTCCGCCCGCGCGATCCCCGGATCCCGACGCACGGACTGGACCTTGCTCGTACAAGGCGTCGATCTCCATCTTCCCGCGGTGGCGAGTCTCGCGGCGCGCTTCCGCTTTCTGCCGCGGGCACGCTTCGACGACGTGATGATCAGCTATGCCGGTGACGGCGGCGGCGTGGGCCCGCATGTCGACCAATACGATGTGTTCCTGTTCCAGGCGCAAGGCCGCCGGCGCTGGCGGATCGCCGAGCATTTCGATCCGCAACTGCGCGACGGGGTGCCGCTGCGCCTGCTGGCGAACTTTCATGCCGAACAGGAGTGGGTGCTCGAACCCGGGGACCTGCTCTACCTGCCGCCCGGAGTCGCCCACGACGGCGTCGCACAGGGCGAGAGCATCACGATCTCCATCGGGTTTCGCGTCCCGACGTGCCAGGAGTTGGCGGATGCCTGGGCGGAACGGCAAGGCCGCGCGGCGCCGCTGGCCGGACACCTGCCCGATACCTTGCGACGGCGCGCCGCCCGCCCCGCGCGCCTGCCGGAGGAACTGGTGCGGGCCGCACGCGTCGCCCTGCGCAACGCCATGCCCACCACACGGCAGTTGCGCCAGACCCTGCTCGAGCACTGCACCGAACCCAAACCCCAGGTATTTTTCGATCCGCCGCGATCACCGATGGCACCGTCGCGCTTTTCCCGGCGCATCCGCCGCGATGGGGTCGCCGCCGATCTGCGTACCCGCATGCTCTATTCCGGCCCCGATTTCGCGATCAACGGTGAACTGCAGGAAGCGGTGCCCGCGCTTTCTGCATCGGACCGACGGCGCCTGCGTGTGCTGGCCGAACAAGGGCGACTACCGCCGGAATCGCGCACCGAGTCCGACGCGCCGTCCCGAATCGCTCCTGCGCGCCCCGGACGCGACGTCCGACCGACGAAGCCCCAAAACCACGCTATTGCAACGCAGCAACAGTCCTTGGAGACGCTGCTGTATGCGTGGTATCGCAACGGTTGGTTGCATTTATTTCCCTAGGGGTCTTGCGGCAAAACACAGGAATTCCCCTAGGAATCCCCTACAATTGCTGCGCCGCGGAAGATCCGCGTCCGGTGGTGCCGATACCCGTCCCGCGTCGCCGGGAGCGCGCACGCCCGCCGGGCAGTGGAAAATCGCGGAAATCGCATTCCCCCTATCGAACAAAAGGAACACACCATGAAAAAACTCCTCATCGCCGCCACGCTGAGCATCGTCGCTTTGGCCGCATGCGAAAAAGCGGAACAACCCGCCGCGCCCGCGCAAGCGCCGGCTCCCGCGGCGGCTCCGGCCGCGGCCCCGGCTGCCCCCGCCAACGGCACCGCCGCCCCGGCTCCGGCTGCCCCCGCCAACGGCGCCGCCGCCCCGGCCCCGGCTGCCCCCGCCAACGGTGCCGCCGCCCCGGCCGCCAACGAAACGAAGCAGTAAGCGCGACACTGCGCGCGACGAAAAAAGGCCGGGAATTCCCGGCCTTTTTTCGTGTCCCCCTTCGGGCGGCCACCTCGGTTCCCGCAAGCCGCGGAACGCCGATCCATCCGCTCGCGAACCCGCCTACATCGCGTCGCGCAAACGGCCCAGCACGTGCTGCGCCGCCAGACTCCCATCCGGCTTGCCATCGGGGTCCTGCACCAGGATGGTCGTGATCGACCCGTCGGAATGCAAGACGATCTGAAAACGTTGCGCGGGGATCTGGGCATCCGAATTGAACACCCGACTCCACCAGTTCCGTTTGGCGCGCTGGGCCGCCTCATAGCTCGGATCCAGGTATCGGATGTGGTAGGTCCAGTGCGCCGGGTCGCGCCCCGTCACCGTGAAGTCGACGCGATCGATCGCGGCCGCCACGCGCTGCCAGACATCGTCGATCGATTCCTGGACCTGCAGGGTCGCCACCCCATCGACGATCACCGTATGAACATCGGACTCCACGTGCACCGTAGGAACGGCCGGCGCAGCCGCCGGTGTCGCCGTGGCGGCAACTGCGGCCGGCGCCTGGGCGACCGCGAATTTCAGCGCGATCCGCTGAAGCATTGCGGCGGCCAGTTGCGGATCGGGGTGTCTGTATTGCCATGCCGTCTGATCTTTGAACGGGGACGTAAAAACTTCCTCCATCGCATGTTCAGAGACGGTGACTTCCGTATGCTTGCCGACGGCCTGCACCAGCGCGCGGTACTTCTGGCGTGTCCCGTTCGAGTCGTAGGCGCCGAACACCTTGTGGAGGCTGTCGCGCAAGATGTCCTCATGGAGCATCGGGCGCGATTCCGACCAATCGGTTTCGATCATGCCGACGGCGGGCTGGTCGACCGCGATCTTGTAACCCATCGTGGTCCAGAGTTCCTTGATGGCGGCATACACGTCAGCGGGCGGCGCATCGACATCGAGCCACTGATCGCGTCCATCCTGGACGATGCGCGCGTTCATCTTGACCGGCGCCGCTGCGGACGTAACTGCCGCCGCCGGCGCAGTAGCCGCCGCCGTCTGGCCCCGATTCGCCGCCGAGCGGGCCGCGGCCGGAACCGAATAGCGCGCATCCGCCGCGATCGGGCTCAGATCGGGGGGGACTTCCAGCGGTTCGAGGTCGGGCTTCGCATGATGGTAGTCGTAGGTGCCGTCGTTCTGGTCCTGCGAACCGAAGTGGAACCAGGACGGCGTCGAACACGCGCCCAGCATCGTGAGGGATACCGCCGCAGCGAGCGGTCGCGCCGCACGGAGGGTACGTTGCAGGCTTCGCCTTGGGAGCACGATGGTCCTTTTCCTGTTGCCGTTTCGATTCATGATTGACACGCTCACCCTAACCGTTTCCGCACACCGAAGCGGGGATCTCCGGTCGCACTCCCATCACGCTGCGCTGCCGATCCCGGCATCCCGCATCGCCTGCGCCACGATCTCCTGCCCCGGCGCCGACAGCGGCACCAGCGGCAAGCGGATGCCGCCGGGGATCCGCCCCATGCGCGCCAGAGCCCATTTCGCCGGCACCGGATTCGGTTCGACGAACAAGCGTACGTGCAGCGGCATCAGATGCTCGTTGATCGCCCGCGCGGTCGCGACGTCGCCGCGCAGCGCCGCTGCGCACATTTCCGCCATCGGGCGCGGCACCACGTTGGCGGTGACGGAGATCACGCCATCGCCGCCCAAGAGCAGATAGGCGAGGCCGGTATCGTCATTGCCGCTATAGAGCGCGAATTCGCGGTTTCCATTCCGCACGACGCGATGCTGCAGCACCCGCCGCATCTCCACGACCCGCGCCAGATCGCCGCTGGCATCCTTGATGCCCACGATGCCCGGCACCTGCGCGAGACGCATGGTGGTGTCGACGGAGAGGTCGGTTCCGGTGCGCGACGGCACGTTGTAGAGGATCACCGGCAGGTCGACGGCCTCCGCGACGGCGCGGAAATGGCGATACAAGCCCTCCTGCGTCGGACGGTTGTAGTAGGGAACGACCTGCAGCGAGGCATCCGCGCCGACGCGCCGGGCCTCGCGGGTGAGTTCGATGGCTTCCTGGGTGGAGTTGGCGCCGGTGCCGGCGATGACCTTGACGCGTCCTGCCGCCGTCTCGACGGCGATACGGATCAATTCCACATGCTCTTCGGGATCGACGGTCGCGGATTCGCCGGTGGTGCCGACGGCGACGATCGCGTTGGTGCCTTCCTCGATATGCCAGTCGATCAGCCTGCGGTAGGAATCCCAGTCGAGGGATCCGTCTTCCCGCATCGGCGTGACGATGGCGACCAAGCTTCCGGTGATAGCAGTCATAGGTTTCTGGCGTTCGGGCGGCACGGTTGCGGGCGGATGTCCGGGCCGCGCAGCTCGCGCATGGCGAGTTCGGGCGCGGAGGAACGCGCGGACCGGATGTCCGCCCGCCTGCGAGACGCGAGGATCCTAACTATAACCGAGCCCCATCGCCTCGCGAACGTCCCGCATCGTTTCCTGTGCCGCCGCCCGCGCCCGGTCGCAACCATCGGCGACGATCGATCGCAGCAGCGACGGGTCATCCAGATAGGGTTGCGCACGCTGGCGCCACGGCTCCTGCTCGACGAGCATGGCGTCGATCACCGGCTGCTTGCAATCAAGACAGCCGATCCCCGCGCTACGGCAGCCCTTCCCCACCCAATCCTGTACGTCCGACACGGAGTAGATCCGGTGCAGATCCCAGACCGGGCAACGCTCGGGCTCGCCGGGATCGGTGCGGCGCACGCGCGCCGGATCGGTCATCATCTTGCGAACCTTGTCGGTGAGCACCTTGGGGTCTTCACGCATCGAGATGGTATTGCCGTAGCTCTTGCTCATCTTCTGGCCATCGAGCCCGGGAAGGCGCGGCGACTCGGTCAGCGCGTGGTCGGGCTCGATCAGGATCACGCGGCGCGCCCCCTCGAGGTAACCGAAGAGTCGCTCACGGTCGCCATGCGACAAGCTTTGTGACTCCGCCAGGAGTGCGCGACCGCGCTCCAGCGCCTCGTCGTCGCCCTGTTCCTGATAGCGTGCGCGCAATTCCAGATAGAGCTTGCCGCGCTTGCCGCCCAGCTTTTTGACGGCGGCGGCCGCTTTTTCCTCAAAGCCGGGTTCGCGCCCGAAAAGATGGTTGAAACGGCGCGCGACTTCCCGCGTCATTTCGATGTGGGGAATCTGGTCCTCGCCGACCGGAACGAGGTTGGCCCGGTAGATCAGAATGTCGGCCGCCTGCATCAGGGGGTAGCCGAGGAAGCCGTAGGTGGAAAGATCGCGATCGCGCAGCCGCTCCATCTGGTCCTTGTAGGTCGGGACGCGCTCCAGCCAGCCGAGCGGGGTCGACATGGCCAGCAACAGGAACAATTCGGCATGCTCGGGAACGCGCGACTGGATGAACACGGTCGCCTTGGCGGGATCGATCCCGGCGGCGAACCAGTCGATCAGCATTTCCCAGACGCTCTCCTCGATCACTTCCGGAGTGTCGTAATGGGTGGTGAGCGCGTGCCAGTCGGCGGCAAAGAAAAAGCAGGGATTCTCGTCCTGCATGCGCACCCAATTCTTGAGCGCGCCATGGTAATGCCCGATGTGCAGGGCGCCCGTGGGGCGCATTCCGGAGAGGACTCGATCAGCGAACATCACGCCATTCTACGGGAAGCACGGCGACGAACCGAGGCAAGCATCCCAAGTCGCGCAGGCGCGCGCCGGTCAGCCCAAGCCCAATCGTTCCAGATCCCCCCGCCCTTCCCGCACCACCTGCGGCTCGCCGCCGGTGAGATCGATGATGGTCGTCGGCTGGACGCCGCAGTTCCCGGCATCCAGCGCCAGCTCGATCTGCCCCCGCAGGCGCTGCGCGATGGCGTCGCCGTCGTTCAGCGGCAGGTCGTCGCCGGCCAGCTGCAGGGTCGTGCCCATCACCGGCTGGCCCAGCTCCTCCAGAAGATCGCGCATCACCGGATGGTCCGGGACGCGGATGCCGATCGTCTTGCGCGATGGATGGGACAGCCGCCGCGGCACCTCGCGCGTCGCTTCCAGGATGAAGGTGTAGGGGCCGGGGGTTGCCAGGCGCAGCAAGCGGTAGGCGGCGTTGTCCACCTTCGCATAGGTCGCGATCTCGGCGAGATCGCGGCACAGCAGGCTCAAATGGTGGCGCTCGTCGATGCCGCGCAGGCGCCGGATCCGGTCGACTGCCGCCTTGTCGTCGAGCTGACAGATCAGTGCGTAACAGGAGTCGGTGGGCGCAGCCACGATCCCGCCCTGCGCGAGCGTCTGCGCGGCGGTACGCAGCAGGCGGCGCTGCGGATTCTGCGGGTGAATCGTAAAGAATTGTGTCACCCCGCTATCATAGACGCTATGGCTATCTACCGTCTCGGCGATCGGATCCCGCAGATCCACCCAACCGCGTACGTCCATGAAAGCGCCGTCGTCATCGGCGACGTGGTCATCGGCGCATACGCCAGCATCTGGCCCGGCGTGATCTTGCGCGGCGACCGCGAACCGGTGGTCGTCGGCGAGGAAACCAACATCCAGGACGGCAGCGTGCTGCATACCGAGATGGGGTATCCGGTCGTGCTGGGAAACCGCGTGACCATCGGCCACATGGTGATGTTGCATGGCTGCACGGTCGGCGACGGGTCGCTCGTCGGCATCCAGGCGGTATTGCTCAACGGCAGCGTCGTCGGCCGCCACTGTCTGGTCGGCGCCGCCGCCCTCCTCACGGAAGGAAAGCGCGTTCCCGACGATAGCCTGGTGATCGGTGCGCCGGGGCGCGTGCTGCGCGAGCTGCGACCCGAGGAGATCGCCGACCTGGAGGCGAGCGCGACGGCGTACGTGGAGTACGCCGAGATGTTCCGGTCGCAGTTGCAGCGGATCGGTTGACGGCGGCGGCGCCCGCCGCCGTGGAAAAGTCTCAACCCGCTCCACACACAAAAACTCAGACGACCCCTCACCGCGAGGCCCGCAGGGCCGTGGCGATCCGGCGGGCAGCCTGGATTGCTTCGGGCGTCGCCCCCGCAATGACGATCATTGCCGTTCCCGCTACGGGTGGGAATTCGCGCCCCGCGCGCCCGACGCGGTATCGGACGCAGAGCGGCTTGCCGCCTCGTTCGCGGACGACGCAAACTGAAAGAAGGTCTCGCCCGGCTTGATCATGTGCAGATCGTGGCGCGCGCGCTCCTCGATCGCCTCCGAACCGCCGTGCAGACTGGAAATCTCCGCCGACAGGGCCGCATTCCGAGCCTGTAGGTCGGCATTTTTCCGATCCAGCTCCTGCAGGGTCCGCTGCAGGGTCCACACCCGTATCCAGCCACCGTGGCCGAACCAGAGCGGCCACTGGATGGCGAGCGACAAAGCGGCCAGTACGATTGCGAGCCGCTTCACGCTCGCCCTACGATCAAACCAGCACGTTGTAGAACGCCGCCCGGCCCGGGAACCGCGCGACCTCGCCCAGATCCTCTTCGATCCGCAGCAACTGGTTGTATTTCGCAATGCGGTCGGAACGCGACAGCGACCCGGTCTTGATCTGCAGCGCGTTGGTGGCAACGGCGATGTCGGCGATGGTCGAATCCTCGGTTTCGCCCGACCGATGGCTGATGACGGCGGTATACCCCGCCGTCTTGGCCATTTCGATCGCGGCCATCGTTTCCGTCAGCGTACCGATCTGGTTGACCTTGATGAGGATCGAGTTGCCGATGCCGCGTCGAATCCCTTCCCGCAGGATCCGGGTATTGGTGACGAAGATGTCATCGCCCACCAGTTGGATCTTGCCGCCCAGCTTCTGCGTCAGATGCTCCCAGCCGTCCCAATCGTCTTCGGCCATGCCGTCTTCGACCGAGACGATGGGGTAGCGGTCGCACCACTCGCCCAGCACATCGGTAAACTGCTGCGCGGTCAGCGTCAACCCCTCGGCACCCAGGTGATAGCGCCCGTCGCGATAGAACTCCGACGCCGCGCAATCCATGGCGAGCGCCACCTGGGTACCCGCTTCGAAGCCCGCGGCATCGATCGCCGCCAGGATGAGCTGAATCGCTTCCTCGTGGTTCTTCACGCTCGGCGCGAACCCGCCTTCGTCGCCCACCGCCGTGCTCATGCCACGATCGCTCAGAATCTTTCTGAGCGCGTGGAACACCTCGGCCCCATAGCGCAAGGCTTCGGAGAAGCTCGGCGCCCCCAGGGGCACGATCATGAATTCCTGCATGTCGATGTTGTTGTTCGCATGCGCGCCGCCGTTGACGATGTTCATCATCGGCACCGGCATGTGCATCGCGCCCACGCCACCCAGATAGCGGTAGAGCGGCAGGCCCGACTCCTCGGCCGCCGCCTTGGCCACCGCCAGCGAGACGGCCAACATGGCATTGGCGCCCAGACGCGACTTATTCTCCGTGCCATCGAGGTCGATCAAGACCCGATCGAGAAACGCCTGTTCCGACGCCTCGAGGCCCATGACCGCCTCGGAAATTTCGGTATTGAGGTTTTCGACCGCCGTCTGCACCCCTTTGCCCTGGTAGCGCGACTTGTCGCCGTCCCGCAGTTCGACCGCCTCCCGCGACCCCGTCGATGCGCCGCTGGGGACCGCTGCGCGGCCCATCACGCCGCTCTCCAGCAAAACATCGCACTCGACCGTGGGGTTTCCCCGGGAGTCCAGGATTTCCCGTCCGACGATGTCTACGATGGAACTCATACGTGCCTTTCTCTCTTTCTTCGTGAAATTCTCCCCCGCTCGGGAAGGAGAAACAATCCATTCGAAACGCTATGAAAAATCGTTTTCCAGCAGCGGCTGTGCCTTGACCGCCTCGTCGATCCGCCGCAGGATCGCGAGCAGATCGCGTACCCGCGCGAGCGGCACCGCGTTGGGGCCGTCGGACTTGGCGTTCTGCGGATCCGGATGGGTTTCGAGGAACACCCCCGAAACGCCGGCGGCGACCGCCGCGCGCGCGAGGACCGGAACGAACTCGCGCTGCCCCCCGCTGGAGTGACCCTGTCCGCCGGGCAGTTGCACCGAGTGCGTGGCATCGAAGACGACCGGACAGCCCGTGGTCCGCATGATCGCCAGGGAGCGCATATCGCTCACCAGGTTGTTGTACCCGAACGAGGCCCCGCGCTCGCACACCAGGAAGCGGTCTTCGCTCAAGCCGGAATCCCGTGCCGCGGCGCGCGCCTTGTCTGCGACGTTTCCCATGTCCCCGGGTGCCAGGAACTGCCCCTTCTTGATGTTCACCGGCCGGCCGCTTCGTGCACAAGCCTGGATGAAATCGGTCTGCCGACACAGGAACGCCGGTGTCTGGAGGACATCGACGACGGCGGCGACCGCGTCGATCTCATCTTCGACATGCACATCGGTGATCACCGGCACGCCGATCTCGCTGCGCACCTTGCCGAGAATGCGCAGGCCCTCGTCCATGCCGAGACCCCGGAACGACGTCCCCGAACTGCGATTGGCCTTGTCGTAGCTCGCCTTGAAGATCCATGGGATGCCCAGTTCCTCGCACACCGTCCGCAGGTGTGCGGCGATCCGCAGCGCCATGTCCTCGGACTCGACGACGCAGGGGCCGGCGATCACGAAAAACGGTCGGTCGATGCCGACCTCGAATCCGCAGAGTTTCATGTCGTGGTCACGTTCCAGTCGCCCGCGCGGTCGTCGCGGCCCGCTCCGTGCTTGCGCCGATCGCGATACGCCGCCGCGGCCTGCACGAACGCGGTGAACAAGGGGTGTCCGTTGCGCGGCGTCGAGGTGAATTCCGGATGGAATTGCACGCCGAGGAAAAACGGATGGGCCGGCAGCTCCATGATTTCCGGCAGATGCTCGGTGGGGGTGCGCGCGGAGATCCGCAGGCCGTGCGCTTCCATCTGCGCAACGTACCGGTTGTTGACCTCGTACCGATGGCGATGTCGCTCGTTGACCTCCGGACCATAGATCCGATATGCGAGCGTCCCGTGCTCGACCGGGCAGCGCTGGGCGCCCAGGCGCATGGTGCCGCCCAGATCCGAGCGTTCGCTGCGCTGCTCGACGCGCCCGGATCGGTCCATCCATTCGGTGATGAGTCCCACGATCGGATGCGCCGCGTCGGGTTCGAATTCGGTGCTGTTGGCTCCCGCAAGCCCGCAAACGTTGCGCGCGAACTCGATCGTCGCCAACTGCATGCCGAAACAGATGCCGAGATAGGGAACGCCCTGCTCGCGGGCATGGCGGATCGCCTGGATCTTTCCTTCGGCGCCGCGCCGCCCGAAACCGCCGGGAACGAGGATCGCATCGAGATGCGACAGATCCGGCAGCCCCTGTTGTTCGATCAACTCGGAGTCGACGTATTCGATCCGCACCCGGGTTCGGGTGTGGATGCCGGCGTGGATCAATGCCTCGTTGAGCGATTTATACGAATCCGACAACTCGACGTACTTGCCGATCATGCCGATGCGCACCTCGCCCTCCGGGTGCTCGAGCGCGTCGACCATGCGCGACCAAGCCGCCAAGTCGGCAGGCGGAGCGACCAGTCCGAGGCGGAAGCAGACGATCTCGTCGAGCCCCTGGCGATGCAGCATGGCCGGGATCTTGTAGATCGAATCGGCATCCCAGACCGAGATCACGGCGTCGAGCGGAATGTTCGAAAACAGCGAGATCTTCGACCGCTCATCGTCGGGGATCGGGCGATCGGCGCGACACAACAGCACATCCGGCGAGATGCCGATCTCGCGCAACTTCTGCACGCTGTGCTGGGTGGGTTTGGTCTTGAGCTCGCCCGCCGCCGGGATGAAGGGCACGAGCGTGAGGTGTACGAAACAGGCGCCGCCCGAGCCGAGGCGCAGGCTCATCTGGCGCGCCGCCTCCAGGAACGGCAGGGACTCGATATCGCCCACCGTGCCACCGACCTCGATGATCGCGACATCGACCTGGTCGCCGCTGCGGTGATCGCCACCGCGCGCGCCGCGTTCGATGAATTCCTGGATCTCGTTGGTGATGTGCGGAATCACCTGCACCGTCTTGCCGAGATACTCGCCGCGGCGCTCCTTGCGGATCACCGTATCGTAGATCTGCCCGGTGGTGAAGTTGTTCACCCGGCGCATCCGCGCGGAAACGAAACGCTCGTAGTGCCCGAGGTCGAGGTCCGTTTCGGCCCCGTCGTCGGTGACGAAGACTTCGCCGTGCTGGAACGGGCTCATCGTTCCCGGATCGACGTTGATGTAGGGATCGAGCTTTACCAGGGTGACTTTGAGGCCGCGCGATTCGAGGATCGCGCCGAGAGATGCGGCGGCAATTCCCTTGCCCAGGGAAGAAACCACGCCGCCGGTGACGAACACGTACTTGGTCATGCCGCGCGTCGCTTGGAAATCCGCAGTATACCGGATGGGGTCTATCGTCTTCGCAGCCTCTGTCCGGACGAAGTGGCGATGATCGTCGAAACAACGACGATCGGCCCATGGTGGGGACGAACGGCGACGATCGTCATTGCGAGGGCGAAGCCCGAAGCAATCCAGTCCACCCGCCGGATCGCCGGAGTCGTTCGCGCATCGGATCCCCGCGGGCGCCCGACACCCGCGGTCGCGTACACTTTTCGCCGTGCAGTCGCCGTTCCTTCCACCTCGTCCGCCGCGCCTCGTCGTCGTCGATATGGCGCGCGGGGTCGCGATCGTGCAAATGATTGCATTCCACTTCTGTTACGACCTCAACCATTTCGGCTGGCTGCACGTCGAAATGCTTGCCGATCCGCGCTGGATCGCCTGGCGGTCGGCGATCGTGACGCAGTTTCTCCTTCTCGTGGGCGTGTCGATGGTCCTGCGCGGCGGGATCGCCGCCGATGCGCAAGGACCGATCCTCCCCCATGCCGACCGGCGTTTCTGGCGGCGCTGGGTACAGATCGTCGCCTGTGCCGCGGTCGTCTCGATTGCGACGCGCCCCCTGTTCGGTTCCCGATTCATTTGGTTCGGCATCCTCCACTTCGTCGCCGCCGCCGAGTTGCTCGTCGTCGCGGCGACATGCCGCATGCCGCCCATCCGTGGTGCATGGGGCATCGCCATCCTTGCGGGTACCGGCGCCGCCGCCCTTGCCATCGGACGATCCGTGCACTTCGCAGTCTTCGATACCAATGCCTGGAGCTGGATCGGCTTCGCGGCCCACAAGCCCGCGACCGAAGACTTCGTCCCCGTTCTACCGTGGATCGGTGTGGTGCTGCTCGGCATGGCCGCCGGCGCGATGTGGCGGCGTGGCGGGTTCACCGTTCCTCGAGCCTTGCATTTCGCCGATGCGCCCCGCGGTCTGGGCCGCGTTCCGGCCTTCCTCGGACGATGGCCGCTTACGGTATACATGACTCATCAACCCATCCTATTCGGATCCCTACTCTTATTGCGATCAATTCTCAAATGAGAATTGATGTCGCGAACACCAAGAGCAAGCGCGAAATTGCGTTGTTTTTCTACGAAGATGGTTATTCCCTCAATCCCCGTGGTTATAATCTTTTCGGTTTGGCGCAGAGGGACATCGCAAGAAGACGGCGCAATATGTCGTGAACGCGTGTCGTCGTATTGGAGAACTCACCCGTTAAGCCAGCAAGCCGCCACCGAGCGGTCAGTCACATTGGGCAAAAAGCACCCATTGTTTATCTCATAGGAGACCTGGAATGACCAACCGTCGCGAATTTATTCTCAAACTTGTTCCCCTCGCCGGAGCTGCCGCGGTCCTGCCGCGCGTTGCCATGGCCGAAGTGCCCGACCTGACCGAGTCCGACCCGATGGCCATCGCCATGGGCTTCGTGCTCGACACGACCCGGGCCAACCAGGCGAAGTATCCGAAGCACACGACCGAGCAGTTCTGCGGCCGTTGCCTGCACTTCACGAAGCCGGGCGCTGACAAGGCCCGTTGCGACCTGTTCAACAAGGTCGTGCCGCACCACGGCTGGTGCAGCGGCTTCTCCAAGCGTCCGTAACGACGCCTCGAGGCTGTTGAAAGCCGGCGAGCGGTTTTTTGCCGAATCCGCGCGACAGTTTTGCAGCAGCCTGCTATCCTATTCGTGGAAATACGCAAAGGGGGGTACAGATGCCGATCGAACTGTTGGTGCCAATCGGAATTTTCGTAGTTGGCATGATCATTTCCACGACCGCAGCGGGCTATGGGATCGACCTCGCGGCCCAGCGCAAGAACAGCGGTCAGTAATCTCGCGGATCAGCATGTTCGCAAGGAAAAAAGGCCCGGATACGGGCCTTTTTTCTATTCCCCCGTCCAATCGGAGCTTCCGTCGGTGTCCTCGCAGCGCAATCCCCTTACCAAGTTTCTCCTTCTTTCGGCGGCATCCTTCGCCATCGGTACCATCCACGGCATGCTGCAGGTGATGCCCCCGATCCGGCACTGGCTCGATTCCATCGGCAGCCCCTATGGTGGCCCGGGGCACATGATCGACCCGCTGGCGCATGCGCACATGAATCTGGTCGGCGGCGTCGTCATGCTGGCGATGGGCGCTACCTATCACCTGCTGCCGCAATTCGTGAACCGTCCCATCTACTCGCAGCGCCTCGTCAATCTGACGTTCTGGTGGACGGCTACCGGCGCCTACTCCTTCTATGTCGCGCTGCTCGCCTTCGGATTCTGGGAAGGCAGTCTGCTCCACAGCGCTCCGGATCAGATCCCCGCCGTGCAACGATTCTACGGCCCGGTGATCGCCTGCGCAGCGACGACCATGGCCATCGGCTTCGTCATCTACTTCTACAACATTGCCAAGACGGTGCAGAGCGCGCGGCAATAGGGGGTGGATCATTGCGTCGGGCTTCGCAATAGAAAAACGGGCGGAGACGGCATGTGCCGTTTCCGCCCGTTTTTCTTGGCTGCGAGAGCGGCCTTATTTCTTCGCCACGAAATAGATCATTCCGGCCAGCAGCAACGCGCCCAAGGTGAGTTCGATCATGTTCGTTTCGCCTTCCTGTCTCGTTGAAAACAAACCGCCCCGGCTAGATGCCGACACGCCCATTGCCGCTTTCGTGGTCTTGGCCCGGGAAACGCGGCAACCATCCCGAAGCTCCTTACATCCACCGTGCGTTTCCTCCGGCATGGAAATTGGACCGGAACGCTCGGTTTTTCGTTCCGCCCCCCGGGCGCCCGGGAGGCGGAACACGTCACGAGCCCATCGCGCTCCTATGCCGCGCTGACCGCCGCGCCTGGCGCATCGACCTTCATCACACCGTTGCGAATCAGGCTGCGGCGGAGCAGGAACCAGGCGATCCCGAACGACAGGATCGTCACCACCCAATCGAACGGCCGGGTAAACGGCATCACGGCGCGATGGAAGGCATCCGTCGGAACCGAAGCCGCCACCCACATATAGCGTTCCAGCCACGTCCCGATGATCATGACGATCCCGACGCGATAGATCGACACCGGGCTATGCCGAACATAGGTCAACACCAGCATGCTGAACGGGATGATGAACCGGAAGACGATCACCGTCCAGAAAAACCAGTCGTAATCACCGGTCGCCATCCAGTCATAGCGGTTGCGCTCGTCCGGAATGTTGCCGTACCAGTAAATCGCATAACCCGCGTAGAACGTGTAGGTCCACAGAATCGTGAATCCCAGCATCATCTGCGCCAGATAGTTGAAGACACTGTTGGAAACGCCCCGGACGAACAGGTGCTTCTTGCGATCCAGGATGTAACACATCACGACGATCACGGCCAGGGTCATGCCGAAATTGCTGATGAAGTGCGCCATGCCGTAGATCGAGCTCTCCCAGCGTGGCACCATCGTCATTTCCCAGTCCCAGCCCAGCATCGTGCCATAGAGGACGTGGACGAAGGGAATCCAGCTCGCCGTGGTCTTGAATCGATCCCAGTCCTCCTGCGACCGCTCGCTGACTTCCTGCAGACGCAGGAAACGGCGCCACAGCCAGCCCATCAGCACGAAGCCGCCGATCTCCCGCGCCATCAGGAAATACTCGTTATGCCAGCCGTTGAGCGGGCGCGGCCAGGGAGCAACCGCAAGCCAATAGAAGTAGCCGCTCGGGAATCCGTTCTTCAGCGGACCGTTCATCCACGGAAAGACCCCATGGCGAAACAGCATCAGAATGATCAGGATCGCGAATACCAACGGATACAAACCGAAGAGCGCCGTAGCGATGTTCCGGATGGAATATCGCCACTTCGCACCGATCAGCGTCAGAATGGCCGTCAGCGTCACGCCGCCCATCGTCAGGTGCAGCAGGATGAGGAAGTCGGCGGTGAGGACCGACCAGCTCGTGAACGGAATCATTTGGCTCATTTGGATGCGGTCTCCGTCGGTTTGGGATGCCACTGCTTCTCGAGCACGGTACGCAGATAGTTGATCACATGCCAGCGCTCGGTCGGCGACAGATCGTTTCCGTACACCGGCATGATCGCGCCGCCGTAGGTCAGGTAGCCGAAGATGAACCCGTCCGGGATATCGTACGCAGCCTTGCTGGTGAGATCGAACGGACGCACGAGCAGCTTTTCTCCGACGGTGCCGTTCCCCGTTCCCGAGGTGCCATGACAGGGCTGGCAATAGATCAGAAACAGCTGATGCCCCTTCTCGGCGGACTCCGCCGTGCGCGGAATCGGGTCCTTCAATGCGGTCGCTTCGTCGCGGTCCTGCATTTCCACGGTCGGGGTCGACGGCACCGGCACCGAGCGGGTCGGAAACGCCATCGGATCCTGCTGCGGTTTGATCGCGATGTAATGACCCATGTCGCGCGACCAGGGCCACGCGAACGACGTGGCCGGCAGCGTGATCGCGGCAATGCCGAGCGCGGCGGCAACCACAGCGACCGCCCGCCGCATTCCCTGCTTGCGGGAACGCGGCGCGAGCGCAGCGGCTTGGGGATGGAAACGTTGCGACATCATTTCAGAACCTCTTCTTGTACCGACAGCACGTTGTGCTTCTCGAAGATCTTGCGCACTTCCTCGATGCAGTACTGATCCGACTTCACCATTACCGCGACCTGATCCTCGGACACCTTCACGTGGTAGAGCTCTCCTTCCATCTTTCGCGGAAGGCCCGCCGAAATGAGAAAGCCCAGCACGGTGATGTAGACCCCGCCCATGATCAGGCCCTCATACGTGAGGATGAAATCGGGAGGCAGCGGAATGATGGGCTTGCCGCCCTTCAACTGCGCAAAGAAGTTCCCCTGCGCGGTCGAATAGCCGAGAAACGCCAGACTCGCTCCACCCAGTGCGCCGAAGAGGCTGTACCAGCGCACCGGTTCGGGACGTGGACCCAGCACCTTTTCGACCTCAGGGTGCTCGATCGGCGACTTGATCGTGACGTCGTCCCAGTTCAGGTACGGCATGTTGGCATTGCGCAGCTCGAGCAGCGCGGCCGATGCTCCGTCGAAATCGGAGAAAAGACCCATTATGCGTTTGGTGATCATGCTTCCCTCTCATGCGCGTGCAGCTTCTCATGCCGCGTGGCGTGAACCATTTCCTTGACTTCATACATCGAGACGCTCGGGAAGATCTTGACGAACAGCATGAACAGCATGCCGAAGAGACCGAAGCTTCCCAGCAGGATCCCCCACTGAATCATGGACGGGAAGAACTTGTGGTCCCAGGTCCAGGGGTAGTAGCCATGCGAGAAGGTCGGCGTGACGATCATCCAGCGCTCATCCCACATCGCAAAATTGAACACCAGCGACAGCACCAGCATGATCGGAATGCTCGTGCGGACCTTCTTGCTGATCAGGACCAGCGGAAGCACGGAGCCCAGGATGTTCATGGCCCACCACCATCCCGCGTACGGGCCGGTGGCGCGCATGATCAGCGTCTCCTTGGACACCGGGTCGTTGCCGTACCACACCGTCGAGTACTCGCACAGATTGAGGTACGTCCAGACCATCGAGATTGCGAATGTCAGGCGCGAGAGCTTTTCGAGGATGGGGATGGTCATGTACTCCTCGAACCGGAATACATGGCGCAGCATGATGAACAGCGTGATGATCACCGCGCAGCCGGAATACAGCGCGCCGGCCACGAAGTAGGGCGGGAACGAGGTGATGTGCCAGCCCGGCTGCTGCGACATTGCGAAGTCGCTGGATACGATGGAGTGCACCGACACCGCCAGCGGCATCAGGAAGCAGGCCATCGCCAGGTAGGTGACGCGGAAGTTGCGCCACTGGCGATCGGTACCCTTCCAGCCCAGCGCCGCCCAGCCGTAGAAAGTCTTGCGCCAGCCGGTGGCCGCATCGCGGCAGATTGCCATGTCGGGAATCGAGCCCACGACCAGGAACAGGACCGAAGAGGTCAGGTAGGTCAGGATCGCCATGCAGTCCCATGCCAGCGGCGACTGGAAATTCGGCCAGGTCCACCGTTCGTTGGGATAGGGTAGCGCGTAGTACACCTCCCACAGACGCCCCAGGTGCATGAACACGAAACAGGCCGCCGTGATCAGCGAGAACGTCGTCATCGCCTCGGCGTACCGGTACACCGGCTTGCGCCAATCGGCATGGATGATGTGCAGCAGCGCCGAGAGCAGCGTTCCCGAGTGCCCCATGCCGATCCAGAAGATGAACGTGGCAATGTACAGGCTCCAGACGTCGGGGTTGTTCATCCCCGACACCCCCATGCCGCGGTTGTACTGGTAGGCCTCGCAGGAGAGGCCGATCAGGAACAGCCCGAAGGCGAATGCGAAGAGCAGCCAGTAGGTCGCACGCGGCCGCTCCAGACTCGCCAGGACGTCGCGATTGATCTTCGCCCAGCCGATGTCATCGCGAATGTCCTGCTCTTTTTGAATGACGTTACTCATTGGTTTCCGACTCCATGGTTCCGTTGTATGGCATACGCCGGATCAGGTTTCCTTGGGTCAATCGTTTTTTGTCAATCCTCGACGGATCGCGCATCCCTTGGGTCAAGCTTCCCTGGGTCAAGCCTCTTCATCACGGACGCGCTCGAGGTACATCACCGAAGGGTACGGCCGGAGATCCTCGAGGACGCGATAGCCGCGCAGCCCCGGATGCGAGTTGGGGTCAAGATCCTTGAGCTGCCGGTCCTTGTCCATCTCGACCCGCTGCAGCCGCCATTGCGTGGCGACACGGGAATAGGGATCGGACAGGTTGCCGAAGCTGATCGCGTTCGTCGGGCACGACTGCTGGCAGGCGGTCTGCACGTCGCCATCGCGGATCTCGCGCCCTTCCCCGCCCACCCGGTCCTTGCAGTCCACGAGACGCTGCACGCAGAACGTGCACTTCTCCATCACGCCCTTGGTCCGCACGGTGAGATCGGGATTGAGCTGCATGGGCAGCGGATCCGGCCAGGCGTGTTCCTGCTCGGGGTAGTTGTACCAATTGAAGTACCGCACCTTGTACGGGCAGTTGGCCGAGCAGTAGCGCGAACCAACGCAACGGTTGTAGACCTGCGAATTCAGGCCGTCGTTGGTGTGGTTGGTCGCGCCCACCGGACACACCGTCTCGCACGGCGCTGCCTCACACTGCTGGCACAGCATCGGCAGATACTGTGCGCCGCGCTCCGGCACGGTTTCGTCGCCGGGTTCCCAGTAGCGCTCGATGCGCATCCAGTGCATCTGCTGGCCGGCATAGAACTTGTCCTCGCCGACGACGGGGAGGTTGTTCTCGGCGTAACAGGCTACGACGCAGGCATTGCAGCCCGTGCAGGCGTCGAGATCGATCGCCATCGCCCACTTCAGGTCGGGGTTCGAACCGACGCGGGGGTGCTCGGTCCGAAACTTCGCCCAGTCATCCGTCATTATTTCCCAGCTCATGGCTTACACCTCCGAATCGAGCTTGGCGATCGACGCCGGCAGCGTCTTGACCGTTTCGATATGGCCGCGGGTCGTCAGATCCCCCGACTTCCAACCTTCATCCTTGACGATGCGCGCGCTGTCGCCGGTCTTGGTGACCTTGACGCGGGTCGCGAACATCGCCATCTCGCCGGTCTTCGCATCGAACACCGGATCGAGCATCTGGAAGGGATTCACGCCGCGGCCGCTGGCATAGCGACCGAAGCTCTCGTGCCCCTGCCCCAGCGGCACGCCGATGACGTCGGGATGAACGCCCGGGAAGCGGTACACCGGCACGCGGACCGAACCGTTGGCCGAGGCGATCTCGATGACGTCGCCATCGGAGAGTCCCAGGCGGGTGGCCGTGCTCGGATGCACTTCCGCCCAGGAGCCCCATACGATGGTGGTGAGCGAGTCGGCGGTTTCCTGGATCCACGGCAGGCTGGCGTGGCGGCCGTCGCGGAACCGGCCGGACATCGGCGCGAGATGGAACGGATAGCCGCCGTCCTGCGCGCCGTTCGCCGATGCAAGGTCGATTTCCAGGGCGGCCGGTTCGGTCGGCGCCTTCTCGGCCTTCGCATCCGGCAGATGCAGCACGCCGTGGCTCAACGCGTTGGTCCAGAAATGCCAGTCGCTGTCGGGCAACTGCGCATAGGCCATCTTGTAGTCCTGGAACGCCTTGCGATTGGCGATCACTGCCGTATGGATGTAGGCGTAGTAGTCCGGGAAGCCCTTGTAGTCCTCGGCGCGGCGCTGCTTGAGCGCTTCCAGCAGGTAATCGCCGATCGACCGCGTGCCATCCGGATAGAGCCGGTTCATCAACGGCTGCTGTATCGTGAACTGCAGTTCGCCTTCCGGCTGGACCAGCGGCACGTGCGTGCCCCAGTCTTCCATCGCGGAATCGATCGGCAACACGAGATCGGCCTGCCGGGCGGTTTCATCGAGATACTGCGTGAAGACGACCTTGAAACCGGCCTTGGCAAAGGCATCCTTGAACTTCAGGAACGCCGGCGCCGTGAACACCGGGTTGGCGTCGTAGACGAAAACGGTGTCGAACTTGCCAGCCGCGAGATCCTGGGTGAAGGAACGCAGGGCCGCGGTGCTGCCGCCGTTGGGCGCGAGTTGCGGAAAAGGTTGCTCCGATGGCATGAGCACGGTGTTTCCCATCGCGCCCAGCACCCAGTTCAGCGCGAGGATCGCTTGCGCGTTGGCGTAGCCGTGGGCGTGGCCTTCCGCCGACGGGCCCGACAGCACCACCGCCGGATTGCGGTTCTGCATCAGCTTGACGACGCGATCGAACCACTCGCCCTGGATGCCGGTCTCGTTGAGCACCCGCGCCTTGTCGTACGCTGCCGCAACGGTGACGATCTGCGCAGGAACCTTGGACTTGTCCTTCATCCCCGCGAGCAGCGCGTTGGCGAATCCCAGCGCCAGCACCCCTTCGGTGCCCGGGCGAATGGGAATCCAGCGGTCGGCGTTGGCGCCGGTGAGCGTCATCCGCGGCTCGATCTGCACCAGCGTGCCGCGTGGCTTGCCTTCGTTGGCGCGGCGGAAATGCGACCAGCGGCCGGAGTAGTAGACCGGCGAGACGCCCGTGTCGAGGAAATCCGAACCGAAGGAGACGATGAGCGTCGCCTGGTCGAGGGCATAGCGCGGCACCTCGGTCCCCAGCACCTGCTTGGAGGCGCTGCGGTTGGTGGTGGTCGCCAGGGCATCGTAGACGTAGGCGGCGCCGTTGCCGCCGAACGCTTCCACCGTGTTGTCGACCAGCACCTTGAGGTGCCCGCTCACCGGTCCGGTCAGGAAGCCGAAACGGCCGTCCTGGGTCGAGGCGGCATGCTCGCGCAACGCGGCGATCGCCTCGGTCAGGGTCACCGTCTGCAGCGTGCCGCCCTTGCGCAGCATGGGGGTGTGCAAGCGGTCCGGGTTGTAGTGGTGCTGCACACCCGCCTGGCCCAGTCCGCAGAGCTTGCCGCCGGAGACGGCCGACTCGGGGTTGCCTTCGAGCTTGAGTACCCGCCCGTCGCGAATCCGGCCCTGGATCCCGCAACGACCACTGCACTGCGTGCAGGTCGAAGCGTAGTAGACGGCGTCACCGGGGATGTTGAAATCCTGCGGATTGACGTACGAGTAGACGTGGCTCTTGCCCGACTCGACGTCGGTGAAGCCGCAGGCGCCGAGGGACGCAGTCGCACCGCCCCAGCCCAGCACCTTCAAGAAGTCCCGCCGCTGCAGCGGGAGCAGCGGTGCGTCGCCTTCGGGCGCCGCCGCTGCGGGGTTATGTTTTCCGTTTTCCATGACGGTTCCTCCGGTCACTTGTGGCACTGCCAGCAATCGTTGGGGCCATGCCCGGACGTCGCTTCGACGACTTGCTCGGGATGCGTGGACATCTCCATCCGCGGATAGATCATGCGCATGCCCTTGAGAATCTTGGGATCCTTGGGCAGCGGATGATTTTTCTGATGGCAGGAAATGCACCAGCCCATGCTCAGCGGCTTGACCTTCTGGTCCACCGTCATGTTCTCGACGTCGCCGTGGCAATAGCTGCAGACCTCTTTCACCGGGCGGTGCAGTTCAAAGTAGAACCGCTGGATATGGCGCATGTGCGGGAAGCGCACGAAGTCCGGAAGATCGTGGACCTTCATGAATGGAATCGGCTTCTTCTCCTCCCAGTACTGGAAGAGCTTCTTGATCCGCGGCTTGTTGCGCACCGACGGGATGTAGGTGTGGCAATTGATGCACTTGCGCAGCGGAGGAATCCCCGACACCCGGCTGCGCCGGGCATAGGTGTGGCAGTACATGCAATTGATGCCCATCTTGCCCGCATGAATGTCGTGCGGGAACTCGATCGGCTGCTCCACCTTGTCGCCGGCAAACGCAGTGTTGGCGATCAAGCCCAGTCCCAGAACCACCCCGAGCGCGGCGAGGGAACGCCCCAGTCCTGCAACACCCCGCGCAAAAAAGGCGTAGCCCATCCCGCCGCGATTGATCCAATCGCGTAGATTCCGCGTCTTCATTTGACTTTGCGTTCCTCCGGATAAATTGTCACCGTTGTCGAGCCGCCTCCGCCGCCTTCCTGGCCAGAAGACATCGGTTCGGGTTCGAGCGTGCCCGGTGAAATTTGCCTTCAACGGCGTGTGGTACACCACATGCGCAACGGGCTTCGAGTTCTATGGGGCTCTGATCTATGTCAAAGCCTCCGATTTTTTATCTACCTGAGACTCGTTTCGTTACACATTCGGTGAAGGCGTGGCGGATTATGCACGGATTTCTTGGGCCGGAGTAGTCCCGTTGGGGTGTGACGCAGACGCAACAAGGGGGCGCCAAGCCCTGCGGCGTATGGCGCATTGCAGCAAAACAACGATCGAAGAGGCCCGGGAACCGCCGGCTTTCTCCGCGGGAATCGCGAGCTCGGCAACGACCCGGGCAACAGGCTGGGTTGCTGGATTGCTTCGGGCTCCGCCCTCGCAATGACCGCTGGCTTCCGAGGCGCCCCTCCCGCCACGCGAATACCACCGCGTCGCCGCACGGCGGCGATGCTGTACCGCAACAATTCTTACTTCACGTCACGCCAAAACACGTTATTGAGCCAGCGCGCAATCAGGAAAAAAACAACAAGGTAGCCCATCGCCCAGAAGCCGACGTGGAACCGTTCCATTTTTTTGGGCTCCGACATCCAGTTGAGAAAGGCAACGATGTCGGCGATGTCGTTGTCCGTCGCCTCCGCGCGCACCGGATCCAAGGCTTGGAATCGCGCCGACTTGGTCTCGCTCCCGGTCGACAGGCCGGTTTCCGTGGACTGGACATCCCCTTGCGCGTCATAGACGCTGCGCACGCGCACCCAGGGCATCGCCGTCTGACCCGGCTTGAGTTTGGCGGGGTTTTCTCCGGCATGTTCGTTGCGTTCCACGCGCACGATGGTGGCGGTCCGCGGCCCCTGCATCTGCCAGAACACGTTGGGCATCGCGATGTTATGAAACACCGCGTTGTTCCAGCCGGTGGACGTGGATTGGTCGCGATAGAAGCTGCGCAGCAGGGTGTAGACGTAGTCCGTGCCGTTGTGTTCGACCGTGCTGTTGGCGCGGATGATCGTGGAGAGATCCGGCGGAGCCTTGCCGAACCACTTCGTAGCGTCGGCGGAACGCATTGCGATCGTCATCATGTCGCCGATGCGCTGGTCGCCGTAAATGAGCTGACCCTTGATCTGCGTGGCATCGAGGCCGATCTCCTCGAGCTTGTTCCAACGCATCAGCCGGGCGCTGTGGCAGTTGAGGCAGTTCGTCACGAACAATCGCGCGCCGTGCTGCAGGGCAGCCGGATCGTTTGCGCGTTCGCTGGGCCAGCGGTCGAGGTGCACTTCGGCAGCCGGAACGTTGGCGCCGAGCGCCAGAAGTCCGAAAAACATTGCGGGAAGCGCCGCCGACCGGACACTACGCATGCGAGTCATATCGTCGTTCCTCCGGAATCAGTGGGCGGTGAACCGTACGCGGTCCGGAACCGGTTTGAACGTCCCCATCCGGCTCCACCAGGGCATCAGCGCAAAGAAACCGAAGTAGATCGCCATACAGAACTGCGAGATGATGTTGCGCATGGGGTTCGGCTCCTCCATACCGAAATACCCCAGCACGAAGAAGGCGGCGATGAACACGAAGAGCAGCACGCGATGCCAGGTCGGGCGGTAGCGCATCGACTTCACCGGTGAATGGTCGAGCCAGGGCAACGCGAAGAGGATCGTCACCGACACGGCCATCAGGATCACCCCCCAGAGCTTGGCGTCGAGCTGCACTTTGTGGACGGTGGCGAACGAGAACGCCAGCGCCGTCATCGCCGCAACGAACAGGCGAACGCGCCAGCCGCGAACCGTGAAGTAGGTGAGCGCGCCCAAGGCCAGCACGGCGCCACCCAGCCAAGGCAGGAAATCGGCAGTGGTAGCACGCAGAATCGTGTAGAACGGCGTGAAGTACCACAACGGAGCGATGTGCAGCGGCGTCTGCATCGGATCGGCGGGAATGAAGTTGTTGCCCTCCAAGAAAACCCCGCCCATTTCCGGCGCGAAGAACACCACCGCGAAATAGATGATGAAGAAGAACGCGATGCCGTAGATGTCGTGCACCGTGTAGTAGGGGTGGAAGGGTATGCCATCGAGCGGTTTGCCGTCGTCGCCGCGGTGCTCCTTGATCTCGATGCCGTCCGGGTTGTTCGAGCCAACATCGTGCAGCGCCATGACGTGCGCCACGATGAGCCCGATCATCACCGTGGGCATGACCATCGTGTGAAGCGCGAAGAACCGGTTGAGCGTCGCGTCGCCGATGACGAAGTCGCCCCGGATCCAGGTCGAGAGGTCCGGCCCGATCACCGGGATGGAACTGAACAGATTGATGATCACCTGCGCGCCCCAGAAGCTCATCTGCCCCCAGGGCAGCAGGTAGCCGAAGAAGGACTCGGCCATCAGGGCCAGGAACAGCACGCAGCCGGCGATCCACACGATTTCGCGCGGCGTTCGATAGCTGCCATAGAGCATCGCGCGGAAAATGTGAAAGTAGATGACGATGAAGAAGAACGACGCGCCGACCGAGTGCATATAGCGGATCAACCAGCCGCCCTGCACCTCGCGCATGATGAGTTCGACCGACCAGAACGCCAAGCGCGAGTCCGGCTTGTAATGCATCGCCAGAAACGCGCCGCTGACGAGCTGGATGACCAGGACGACAGCGGCAATCGAGCCGAAGAAGTACCAGAAGTTGAAGTTCTTCGGCGCATAGTAGTTGGCGATGTGCGCTTCGAAGATGTCCATGATCGACGGCATGCGCGCGTCGACCCAGCCGAGCAGGCCTTTGTAGCGGGGGGTGTGCAGACCCATGGTGTCGATGCTCCCTGGCTAGGCATGCACCGGCGCTTCGCCGATGCGGATCGTGTGCTCGTCGAGGAACCGATAGGGGGGCACCGCGAGGTTGTCCGCCGCAGGTTTGTTCTTGAACACCCGCCCCGCCAGGTCGAAGGTGGATCCATGGCAAGGGCAAAGAAACCCCGGCCACGGTCCCAACGGCGCCTTCACGCCGGCGGCGAACGGCCCATTCGGCGAGCAACCCAGATGCGTGCAGATGCCGATCACGACCAGGAAGTCCGGCCGAATCGAGCGCAGCGCCGGATCTTTCATCACGTATGCCGGCGTCGGATAGTTCTGGCGCTTCGAGTCCGGATCGGCGAGCGCGGCCGTGTCCTCATGGAGCACGCGGATCATCTCCGGCGTTCGATGCAGGATCCAGACCGGCTTGCCACGCCACTTGACGATGCGCATGGTGCCGGGCGGAATGCCGGAAACGTCGACATCGACGGGCGCACCCGCCGCTTTGGCGCCGTCGGTCGGCCCCCAGGACGCGACATAGGGCACCGCAAGTGCCGCGACCCCGGCCCCGCCGACGATGGCAGTGGCCACGACCGCGGTGCGACGTTCTACATCCGGACCTGGTGAAAGCGGCGGCGCCGCGCTGTTGTTGGTGTCGTTCGACATGTTCGTTCCTCGGTCATTTCCCATCTTGCGGTCAGGATACTGCGCCGCAACAACCTTACCGCATCATGCCAGGGTAAAATTTCACGACAGACGCACCAATCCTGACCCGTATCAATCATTGGGAGGCATTGTGCACCCCACAAAGCAGGCCGCCAAGAGAAGTACTACCCCTTCGGGGAATCCCGAATCGGGAACGCGTGCGGACATCAAGATCATCCGTTCGACGAACAAACGGAAGAATTCCGGCGAATTCAATTGGGTGAAGTTCTGGATCGAGATGGGTATCTATGCGCTCATCTTCAACATCGTCGCGGGTCTCGTCACGTGGTACTACATTTTTCCGAAGCTTCACCTCCGGTAGCCGGTAGCACCACGCTGCGCTTGGCCCGGTAGGATCCTTCCCCGATCCCGCAAGGATCGGTCGGGCGCGCGATGTTCTCTTCGTCGTCGCGGCGAAGGCGCCGTCAGAAGCGTCCCGAGTCGCCGTCATTGCGAAGGCGCAGCCCGAAACGATCCAGTCATCTCATTTCAAAAAAAAGGGAGCCGGTAGGCTCCCTTTTTTCACGGGATTCTCCCGCGCCGGGTTGCGGCACGAGAGAATTTCCTGCAATTACTTCAGGGACTGGACGTAGGCCGCCACATCCTTGAAGTCCTGATTGCTCAGGTTGGCAACCAAGGCCGCCATCTGATCGATCTGCCGCTGGCCGGAACGGATCGCGAGCAGCTGCTGATAGACGTAGTCGGCATGCTGGCTGGCCAGGCGGGGGATCGACCCCTGTCCGCCAGCGCTCGGGCCGTGACACATCTGGCACGGCAGCAGGCCCTTGGCGGGGTCGCCGTTGAGGAACAGCGATTGGCCGTGGGTGATGTTGCCGTTGACTTCACCGGTGGCCGGAGCAGCCGGGGTTTGCTTCGAGAAGAACTCGGCCAGCGCGTTCATGGTCGGTTGATCCAGATCGCGGGCCACGCCCTTCATGAAGTCCCAGGCCTTTTCCTCGTTACGCGGGGTGCGCTCAGACTTGTAGTCGTTCGAGTGCACGTACCCCGTGTAGGGCTTGCGCCAGCCGGTGATGTCCTTGAACCACATCTCGACATAGCCCTCGTGGGTCACGTTCTTGGCCTGCCACGTCTCCCACTGGTTGAGGTTGTGGAAGTTGATCAGCTGGTTGACGATGTAGTCCTTCTGCTGGCCGGCCAGGTTCGGGAAGATCGGGTTGACCGACCGCCCGCCGGGACCGTGGCAGGAAGAACACCACGTCACGGCCAGGTGCTGCGCGCGCGCCGGCGCGAGCTCCTGGGCCAATGCCTTGGTGTTGGCATCATCCAGTTCACTGGCGTTCGCCACCACGGCGAACGTCGAGGTCACCGCCAGCGCGATCCCGGTGAGGAGGCTGGCCACTCGCGGCAAGTTCCGCGTCATCTTCGTCTCCATGTTTGGTTCTCCTGCGCGGGCCACGGTTAGAACACCCACCAGATTGCGCCGGTCAGACGGTTGAAGTCGGACGGGTTGGTGTTGCCTGCATAACCCGGGATTCCCGACGTGTACCCGTCAAGCTTGGTGAACGCTTGATACATCAGGCTGAACCGCAGATCCTGCATCGGCAGGTAGTTCGCCTCCAGCGTCCAGTAGGTGGTCGCCGGATTCCCGCTGCTAGCCACAGGGGCGCCGGTCGCATCGTTGAACGTATAGGCACCGCCGCTGCTCTGGCCGGTGAAATCCGTCCAGCCCACGGTGAGGCCGTACTGCCGGTTGTAATATGCCGTACCGCGGACGTTGAACTCCTTGAGCGTGCTGTCACCGAAGCCGTTCGCAATCTGATTGCTGTGCTCGATGATGTACGAGCCCGAAGCCGAGTACACCCAAGGCTCGCCTTTGTTGTACTGGTACTGGCTGTCGACGCCGATATCACGGTAGTAGTTGAACGCGGTGGGGGTCGCTCCGGTCGAGCAGGTCGAGCTACCAACGGCGTTGTTGTTTCCGTCAACCGTGATATTGCAGGTCCGCGCATCGGTGCCGAACAAGCCGGCCTCGAAGGAGTTGTAGCCCCAGTCATGGCTGTACGCGAGCCGGTAGTACGGCGCATAGTTGTCAACCGCTTCACCGCTACCCTGGGTACCTGTGGCGGTCGTCGTGGCGGCGTTATTGATCAGACCACCCGGATTGGCACCGTTGCCCCAATTGAACTCGCTCAACGCGCCATTGGCGTTGCGGCGCAACGCAAATTCGGCATAGATGGTCTTATGCCACCAGAGGTACGTACCGATACCAACGGTTGCTCCCGGTGCGCTGAAGTTGTCGAGGAACGTTCCAGGAATTCCCGGCCCGACGAGCGGAGATGGGTAGTTGCTATATGGGAACCACGGGAACCGCCATGCGGGGACCGTGTTCCAGACGTCCTGCATCGTGTAGTCGTTGTTGACGTACACGCCGAGGACCGCCTCCGGCTCCAGCGAACCGGAGTTGGTGAAGCGGTGAACATACCGGGCTTCCGTGTTGTCGACCGTCGGAGTGAAACTGTTGGTACCCGGCATTCCGGCACCGCTACCCGACATCTGGCCGAACACGCCGAGGTTGTCGGTGATCCGGCCGCCGAAGAACACGCTGTACTGAACGAACTGGGCGTGGTTCAACCCGGCCGAGGACGCGCCGGCGCCGGACTTGACGCCCGGCATCGTGTCGTACTCGCCCATCATGGCGAATGCCAGCGGGATCGGCTGGGCTTCACCGAAGGTGTAACCGTTGAGTTTGAACTCGCGGCCATAAGCGGTCAGCTCGGGATAGCTGATGTGACAAGCGGCACAGTTGTGCCCCGTCTGGCGCGCGAATAGCGGAATCGCCTGCGCAGGCGCGGTCAGCCCGAGGTAGGCCGCGCCGGCAAGGAGACCGGCCGCCAGCCAACGGGCGTAGCGAATCAGAGTCATGAAGCTCCTCCTGGTGGATGGAAGGGTGATTTGTTGCTTGAAGTCGTGCTCCGGCTGCGGTCCCACCCCCTTACGACCGCAACGCGTTTCGTGCCGATGTTGCAAACGGAATGGACGCTCTCTCCTCGCGTCCATCGCGCTCCCCAATCCTAAGAGAGAACCTTTTCCAATAGCAACTTAAAGAGCGCTAATTGTTGCAGTTGTGCGACAACGTTCCGAAAATCGGGACCGGCAAGGCACCCCGGCTCGCTCGGCCCCTCGCGCGGGCCGGCGCATCAAACTCCCGCCCGGATCAGTGGCCTGTCATCGCGACCTCCTGCCGCCGCGGGCGCGGGCGCCGCCGCCCCCGCGCTACCATATGCGTTTTCTCCATGGCCCGATTCCCGGCATGAAACCCCGCATTCCCAATGGCTTCTGGGCGGTCGCGATCCTGGTCCTCTGGGGCCTGGGCGTCGTCGCCCTGCTCGATCGCACCCCCTATGGCCTGGACGAGGCCACCGCACGGGCGCTCCTCGTGCTCTGGTCGGCGTCGGATCATGTCGCAGCGCCCGTCGTCACGCTCTCGGTTCCCGACTTCCGGGCACTGTTCCTGCTGCCGGCGGGGATCCTGTTCTCCGGTAGTCTGATCGCAGCCAAGCTCGCCACCCTGCTGTACCTCGTGGCGGCGGTGCTGTTGCTGTTCCTGCGGCGGCGCGCGCAGGGAGACACCGAAGCACCGCTGCTGGCCTCCGGCTTGCTGTTGCTGTCGCCGGTGGCCATCGATGCGATCGATCACGTCGCCGTCGGGCCCTACCTCCTCGTCACCTTCCTGGCCGGCGCCTGGGCGGACGAGTCCTATCGCACTCACCGTCTGCGATTCGGCGGATTTTTCTTTGCGCAACTGCTGTTCAGCATCGCGGCGATCACCCTGCATCCGGCCGGGCTGGCCTATCCGCTGGTGCTGTTGTGGTCCTGGCTGCGCAATCCGCCACCGGAGCCGCAAGCGCGGGGGGTGATTCCCGGACGGGAGCGCACCCACGTGCTGCTCGGCCTCCTCGTCGCGATGCTGCTGGGCATTGCGCTCGCATGGGGATGGCCGCTACAACACTGGTTCGGCAACCCCGTGCATGCACTGGGGGCCGGCGGTTTCGCCTTCCCACGGGAGAACCTCTCGATGGGGGCAACACCGTGGCTGCTCGGCGCCCTGGTGGCGACCGCACTCGCCGTCGTCGTGGTCGGCATGCGCCGATGGCTGCGCGACGACCGATTCGCGGCAACGCTGGTACTGGCCACCGCCATCGGATTGACGACCGGGGATTCGACCTTCACGCTGTTCGCGTTCGTGCTCATCCTCTATTGGGGCTTTCCCCGGCTGCTGCGCGTCCATGTCGGCCATGCGCAGAGCCCGGCCGGCGGCTTCGCATCGCAGCGCGGCATGGCGTTCGCGGCGCTGCTCGTACTGTCCACCGCATTCCTGGTAATCGACCGGGGACACTACTCCAACGAGCGGCTCGGCCTACAGACCCTGTCGCCGCATGATCAGTTGATCTCGGCCCTGAGCGATGCCGTGCAAGCCGAGCAGGCGAAGCGGGAATCGGAGCGCCGCCCGGGAATCATGACCGAGGCCGACCGCGCCAGGGCAAGCGTGAAGGTCGCCAGCCAATGGCCCGGCCGCACGATGATCGCCTGCGGTTGCAGCACACTGCCGCTACCGCCCGCCTCGCGGGATCTCCGCAGCTTTGCGGCCAATCTTCACGGGCTCGACTTTGTGATCTTTGATCCGCGAACACCGCAGAACCGACCCTTGGCGCAGGACTTCGCCATGCTGGGGGGCGCAAACAGCACCACCGTGGCGCTGCAGGAGGGCGGTGTGGTGCTGCGGCTGGTGGCAGCGCAAGCGCCGGTGGGAACCCCCAGCGCGCCGCGTCCGGCCGCGCCGACCGAAGCGCCCGACGAGGCGCACACGGCGGCATCCCTGAAGGCAGCGAAACCCCGGGGCGGAGCTGCGGTCGATTCGTCGACGAAGCAATAGGTGCGTCATGCCGATCAAGGAACTGTTGATCTACTGCTTCGTTGCGACGAGCTCGATGATCCTCATGTCGTTCGTCGCGCACATGTTCGTCGGCGGATTGGTGAGCCCGCGCACCGAGTTGTTCGTGCAAATCGGGCTCTGCGCCAGCATTGCGACGCTGATCGGATTCATGGCGTGGGACGTGGCGAAACGGCGGAGGGGGAAGCGATGAGGCGGCGCGTGCCCGACAGCGCGCGGAAAGATCTGTTTCCCACCCTCACGCCCGCCCTCTCCCGCCTCCGCGGCAGAGGAAGTTCCCCGCGTCACAAGGAGGTGGGCCGGTGGTACGCGATCAAGCTTGCGCGGCGGGCTTCTCGAGGCGTTTGATCGCGTCCTGCGCCGCGCGGTACTGGGCGTCATCCTCGAACTGGCCCCGCGCAAAGACGTACTGCATGCGGTTTCCCTGCCGGTCGAGTCCCGTCAACCCGAACGATTTGCCGGCGTAGTCGCCATAGAGCTTGATCGTCTTGACCAGATCGATGCGGGCCCCGCTGCGCAATTCGACCACGACCATCTCCTCGTCGCCGTCGACCTCGATGTGTACCGGCGACGACGGCAGCGCCATCATCCGTATTCGCAACATCCGATTGACGCCGGCCAGAAAGAAAAAGGTGCCAAGAAAAACCAGGACGTAGCTGATGTTGTGCTCATGGCGAAACCACTCGATGCCGCCGAAATACAACAGAAAAAATACAGTGGGGACGTAGAGCAGAATGTCCCAAAGGAGACCCTTTTCGTCCGGCTGGAGGTCGAATTTCACGAGTTTTGCCACGATGTCGTCGGTCTCTTTTCCTTACCATCTTCCGCCCGCTCGCGCGAGCGGCACTCGGGGTGACGGGTTTTGCTCTGGAATTCCGGCCCCGTTCCCGGGCGGGAACCGGGGCCACGGTTCCGCTCCGGGGTTTTCTGGGGTCGCGCGCTAGCCCATCTTCCCCGAACCGGCGTCGGGCAGGATTTTCTTGATGGCGTCCTGCATCTCGCCATACAGCATCTTACCGGCCTCGGTTTCGCGGACGATACCGTTCTTGTCGATCGCGAACGTCCACGGATCTCCCATCACCCGGAATGCTTTGTACGCCTGCGGGTTCATGTATTGATCCATGTGGATGAAGACGACCTGATTGCCGTACTTGTCGAGCAGCGCTTTGGCAACCTGTAGCTGCTCGTCACATTCCGTGCAGTGCCCCGGCGTCGCGAAGACCAGCAGGATGGGCCTGTGCATCGTCAGCGCCTTGGCCACCGAGTACTGATACATCCGGGGATCGGGCTCTCGGTACGTGGTCACCTTGGAGAGGTCGCCGCCGACGTCCGCGAGCGTCTTCGTGTGCACGGCCGGCGCATGGGTGCCCACCGCGAGCCCCCGAAAGATTCCGCCGTAACTCCCGTCATTACTGCAGGCCGACAAGGCAATGGCGGCAGCGGCGACGACACCGAGCGCAAATCGCGACCATCCCACGGCTACCAGGTTACGCCCCGGCACGGCTGTGCCGACTGCCGGTTCCGGTACGGCCTGCACGCAATCCATCGGTTCCATGGGCACCTCCTTACGGCTCAGAAAAGGATACCGCCGAGCATCTGCAGGGCGCCGAACACCACCGCAAGCAGGACGCCGACGATGATCGCCAGGAACATGATCTTCTCGCCCAGTTTCGGCTTTTCGGGCCGATTCTTGCTGAACCAGAAAATCGCGATGATGACGGTGAAGGTAATGATGCCGACCAGCAGAAACGCGAACACCGCCTCGCTGAACTGCTGGCTACGCATTCCTTCGATCGTGAAATCGAGGGCGTGGGACGTCTTTTGGGCCATGCGGGAAACCCCTGGGGTGGGCGGCGGCGATTTCTACTTCGCCATCCGTTCCCGCCACCCCATCGCGGTGCGCAGGAGGTTGTAACCCCAGATGATATTGGCAAGCAGCACCAGCGTGCCGAATGGTCCCGTCAGCGCCATCATGCGGTGATAGACCTTCGACGACACGTCCGGGTCGTTGACCGCCGTGATCAGCGGGGCCATTCCGGCCAACGTGAAGAACACCACCAAGCCGACCAATCCGATGTTATGCATCCAGAAGTGCACCTTGACCAATTTCACGCTGTAGATGCGGCCGTTGGTCAGCTTGGGAACGACGTAGTACAAGGCGCCGAAGATCGCCATCTCGACCCAGCCGAGAAGGTTGACGTGGGTATGCGCGAGGACGATCTTCTGACCGTAGGCGGAGTAGTCGACGAAATCACGAAACGACTTCATGCCACCCATGAACGCGCCCCAACTAAATCCGATGATGCTGTAGACGATACACGCGAACACGAACAATAGCGTGTACCAGGTGAAATCCTCCCGTTCCTGTCGGGTCAGATCATTGCCCATTATTCCGTTGCTCCTCATCCTTGTTTCGGATATCGCTGAATCCGATGCGCCAGCTTTCGGGCGCCCAGACGCGCAGCATATCGTCGATGAAACTGGATTTTCCTTGTGGCGGCATTTTGGCGTCCGGCGCACCGCGGTCCGCAGTCAACTCGGAAAGAAATACCGCGAGATCGTGCCGCTCCTGCGCCGGCAGCTTCGCAACCCAAGCAGCATCCTGGGTCGGTCCATGATCGAAGGTGGGCGCTCCGTAGTTTTTCGCCGGATCAGCAAGAAATGCTTCGATCCATTTCTCCGAGCGCCGCGAGCCCTCGCCGTCGAGGTCGAGCACCGAGCTCGTACCATTGCCGATCGCCCGGTGACACTCCGTACACCAGTGGGTGCGAAATAGAACCGACCCTTTTTTCCCGTCCGCAGAGAAGTCGAAATGGGTCAGGATCGGATACATCGGCTTGGGAGAGTGGTAGCCGATCCACTCGAGTGATGCGAAGTTCTGGACGACGACGAACCCGAGGAAAATCACGATGCCGAAGAGAACTTTTTCTCCGGTTCGGAGCCTTTTCCACTTCTTCCACATGGTATTCCAGCCTAACGAACCTGCCTGCAACGGCGACTCGGATACGAACTTCCGAAAACCGGGAAGTTCCCGAATCGAAACAAATAAAAAGGCCGCGCCGGTTGGCGCGGCCTTTCATTCTACCGCAACACGACTACCCGGACCCGCTTAGTGTTTCAGGTCGAGATTCGCCATCACGGTATCGTTATCGGGCACGAAGGTGTCCCCGATCGCGGTAAGCCGTGCATGCGACAGGAACGCCGCAAGGTTGTTGATGTCGTCATCCGTCAGGTGACTTGCCACCGCCTCCATCTGTCCCAGCGGGTCGTTGGTGCGCTCCTTGGCACGCCAGTGATGCAGCATATTGACGAGATACACGTATTTCTGCTCGGCGATCCGCGGGTAAACGGGGCCGGCGCCACGACCGTCATACTGATGGCAGGTCTGGCACGCGGTGATACCGCGGCTTGCCTTGCCGTAGCGCACGATTTCCATCCCCTTATACGCCACTCCGACCGGCGTCCCGCTTGCCTTGAGCGCATCCAGGTCCGACAAATCCTTCCAGTCGTCCGGGATCGAGTTCAGATAGGCGGCGACGTTCCGGATGTCCTGGTCCGTCAGTTGCTGCGCGAACACGCCCATGACCCCGAGGGTCAGGTCCTTGCGCGCGCCGGACCGGAAGTTCACCAACTGCTTGACGGTGTACGCGTAGCCGAGGTTTTGATTCCGCGGCGTCTGCATGGCGTCGATCCCCATGCCGTGCGGTCCGTGGCAGCTCTGGCATGGCGAGACGCCCGGCTTGCCGTTGTGAAAAAGCTTGCTTCCTGCGGCGATGTCGGCCGTGACCGGCGGTTCATCGGCATAGGCCACGCCCGCAGTCAGCAAGGCGCCGGCGATCACCAGAGACATCGGCGCAAACCGAGTCCAGCGTTTACCAAGTCGCATTGACTCCCCCTATTTCAAAATTTTCTTACGTTTTGCGTTCTGACCCGGCAGGTGGCCCGTATCGGCGCCGGCCTGCCGGAAATCGGTGCGGGTTACCCGCGATTCTTGCCGAACAGAATCGCGAGAATTGCGAGGATGAACGCGAACCACACTCCGTACATCGCGAACACCTGGCCCGTCGTGGTATCAGGTTCGAACAGCATACCTTTCGTCCTTTCTCTCTGCTTACCGGATGTCGCGTTACGGCTTGATCTGCGGGGTGTTCTTGTCCCACTTGTCGATGACCAGCGCGTAGAACTGCGGCGCAATCAGGACAATCATGACGATGCAGAACAGCACGAGCGGGGGGTTGTCGATATCGATCATTTCAATTTCCTCCTCATGTTTTTCGACGCGGACACCGGCGATCAGTGCCCGAGGTGGCGCGGCTGCCAAGAGCTCGGCGGCAGGCGCTTGATCGCGATCGTCGTCCCGGTGAAGAAGAACGCGATGAAGAACAGATCGATGAAATAGCCCTTGTCCCACCACGGCTGGATATGCAGGTGTCGCGTGACGCCATGGTTGTCGGTGATGAGGTTCCCCTCGAAGTTCGCCATCGTCACGTGGTCGCCGACGACGTTGTACTCCTGCAGGTTATCCCCGGCCGCTTCCAATGCCTTGATCTGCGGCGCGATCGCACGCAGATCGTCCATGGTCAGCGGATGGCGATCGCGCAACGCCTGCCACTTGCCGCCGTCGTCGTTCTTGGTCATCTGGACGATCGCGGCCATGGCGGCCTTGTCGTCCTTCATCGCCTGAATCTGCGGCGTATCCATCGCGGCGACATAGCCCGCGTAGATCGCTGCATTCGGGCGCTGCCCCCAGAGGGGGAAGGTGATCGCGAACGCCGTCAAGATGGTCAACACCAGCAGCGCGACGATGGGCTTCGGCACGCGGTTGTTGTCTTCCGTCAGGCCGCCGAGCGCCTCACGCTCCCAGAGCGCCTTGGCTTTGGCATTCAGGCCGTCGTCGCTCATCGAAACGAGAAAACTAGCCATACTGATTCTCCCTGTTATATGTGTCCGGACGACCGGTTACTTCAAGCTCAGGACGAAGTCGATGAGCGAACGGATGTCGGAATCCTTCGCGTACATCGGAACGTCCGGCGGCAGCGGGCTGCGGCCCTCGTGGTAGTCCAGATACGCCTTCCGCCACGCGTCGAAGTCGATCTTGTTGCCGTTGGCGTCCACCTTACCCCACAGATAGTCGTAGCGGGGCATGATGGAGTGCGGCTGGACCAGACGCGGGTTGAAGAAGTGCATCATCAGCCATTCGCGCGAGCTGTTGCGCGCCGCGACGTGCAACAGGTCAGGCGCCTTGCGGTCCGAACCGAAGGCCGTCGGCGACTCACCATTGAAGTCGCCCAGGGCCGGCGGCGCACCGAAGTATTGCCAGTCCTGCGTCTCTTCCGGGAGCAGGGTATGGCACCACCAGCACTGCTCGCGAACGAACAGGGTCTTGCCCGCACCGATATGGGCAATATCCTCGTCCTTGGCCTTGCTCAGCACGTCCTCGGGACTCCAGCCCTTGGTGGCGGTGAGGTCCTCGATGTACGCGAACTGCTGACCGTTCACGTCGCCGTGTCCGATCCCGAATACCGCGCCTTGCGCGGCATTCGCTTCCTTGACGTGTCCCAGCTGCACCGACAGCATGCCGCCGTTTTCCCCCAAGGTCACAGGATGATCGACCCCGTTCGGCATGCGAACGCCGGGACGATAGACATACACCGTCATCGGCGGATTGATCGGGGCTCCGGTCTTCGGATCGGCATGAACCGTGACCGTCAGCGGCTTGTTATCGCCCTGCATGAACGGATCCTGCAGATTGAAGCCGGTCTCCCACCCGGCGGACAACTGCTTATGAATCGCCATGTCCGTCGCAATCGCCTGGCGCATGTCCATCGTGGGCATGACCAGGGTGATGAACATGGAGCTGGACAGCGCGACGCCGAACATTCGCGCACCAATCTTATACTCACGAAACGCCATATTGGCTCTCCCCCTTCGTCTGTCTGGGTGTCTTATCGCTCGTAGGCAAGCTCTTGCGGCATGCGGCCGGCCGGAATCACCGTACCCTCACGCGCAGTCAGCCACATGTTGATCAGCCACAGGACGTTTCCGGTGAACACCATGGTGCCACCGATCCAGCGAGCGATCATGTACGGGTGCTCGGCGATCACCACGTCGATGTACGGCACTTCGTAGATCTTGCCCGCGCCCTGGATCAGGCCGGCAATGGTCATCGAAACCCAGTACGTCGTAAAGCCGATGAGCAGCATCCAGTAGTGCACGTTGCCCAGGGTCAGCGAGTACAGCTTGCGGCGCATGATGTTCTGCAGACCGAAGTAGACCGCGGCGACTTCCAGGAAGGTCGAGAAGCCGAGCAGCGCGAGGTGCGCATGCGCGACGATCCAGCCCGTGCCGTGGATGTACCAGTTGATCGCGCGAGTCTGCTGGAAGCCGCCTTGCATGTTCAGCGGGATGGCCATCAGCACGCCCGTGATCGTGAAGCGGATTTCCAGGTTTTCCACGAACATGTGCCACTTGCCCTGCATGGTGAGCATGAGGTTGGACACGAACGCGATCGCGGGCACCAGGATCAGCACGCCTTCCACCGACGCGAAGGACTTGAGCCATTCCGGCAGCGGAGCGGACATCAGGTGATGCGCGGCGGGGGTCGAGTAGAACACCACGACCGACCAGAAGTGCAGGTGGCCGATGCGGTGCGAATACAGCGGGTTGCCGGTGACCTTCGGAACCGTGTAGTACGCAATCGCGGCGGCAACCGGGGTGATCCAGAGGCCGAGCACGTTGTGCGCGAACCACCAGGTCATGTAACCCTCGGTCAAACCGGTCAAGTGGAAGAACTCCGGCGTGTTACCGACCAGGAACACGATGGTGACCATGAACACGGCGGCAGCGAAGAACCAGTTCGTCGTGTAGATCCCCTGCGTACGGCGCTGAATGACCGTCATCCAGACGTTGATACACAGCGGCAGCACCATGCCGAACGCGATGTACAGGTCGATGAACCACGGGAAGTCCGAATACTCCCGGCCGGAGGTGATCCCCGACCACAGGACCGTCAGACCCAGCGAAAGGCCGATGTTCCAGGAAAGCGCGTTCCAAAGCCCCAACTTCTCGGACCACAGCTTGGTGTTGCCCAGGGCAGGCGTGATGTACATCATCGCCATGCCGAAGGCCATCGAGATCCAGCCAAAAATCACCGCATGGACGTGCACCTGGCGCATATGGCCAAACGAGAAGTACATGTTGCCGGTGACGAAATCCGGGAAACCGAGCTTGGCGGCGTTGAACGATCCGAGGCCGGTCCCGATGACGAACCAAAGGATGGCGGAAAAGCCCCAATAGATGGCCGCCGCTCCGTTTGGAATGTCTTCATTGCGTGCAAATAGATACTTAAACATGGTATTCCCCTTCGTTACTCGAGGTCATGTCTCGAAAATTTCAACCGCGCTTCTGTTCCTGGTGGTTCTTCGGCGTCAGGATGTAGTAGGAAAGCAGCATGCTCGAGAACGCAAGCAGGATTCCCAGCAATCCGGCAATGGTTGCCATGGTTGGTTACCTCGTTGATTCGAAATCCGTGGATGGATGGTCGTGAAACAAAGCCGCTGCCGCTCAGTGCGCGCCCGCGTGCGCTTCGTTGCGCTTATTGGCGCGCTCGAGCATGTCGTGCTTCGTCAGGCCGACGACCAGAATTCCGACGAAGGCAAAACCGAATACGAGCATGGCCCAATCGATGAATCCGGTGAACGTCGACGGATCGTAGGCCATCCCGCCGATGCCACCCCAGTTTCCAAAACCGCCGCGTCCCAGCATACACATCATCGCCGCGCCGAACACGCTGCCGTTGCCCATGCCCGTCAGCATTCCGCCAACGATGATGGACCAGAAGGCTTTACTCGTTATCGACCTTTCTTCCATGCTCCCCCCTAGAGGCTAGTACTTCAAAAATTCCCTTCCGGACCGGCGCCAGAAGCGCCATGGAACCGCCGAACCGAAAGCCAGAAACCACAATTGACCGAACGAACTCGCAGAACCGGTTGCCGCGTCGTGCATCTCCCTATGTGATCAGACCTCCACAGTGCGGAATTTTTCCTTTTTTCATTTTCACTGCGGAAAAGCAGGCGCGATCATAGGAAGAGCGGTCTCCCGCTGTCAAGCGCAAAGCACGTACGCATCCGCGCGGGCATGCGCCGCTGATACCGTGTTTGGGTTCTCCTCCTCGCTTGCGCCGTACCGCCACGGGGATGATGCACCCGACACGGCGACATGGGCTTTCTTCTGATAATCGGCGGATTGTGGCGGAGAAAAAACCGGGGCGCAAAGTTTTTTTCCAGAGAAATCGGTGTCGTATCGCCAATGCAACAAATTCCGGCGGCGATGAGAATCGCTATAAACAAGACGGCTCGGCAGTCCGCGAACGGATTTCTCGGGAACGAGGGGTCGAGATCATCTGCCGGATCGCCACGGCCCCGCGTGCCTCGCGATGACGCGTGTCGGGTCGGAGCGCATCATGACGAGGGGGATGGGCGACGGCCCTGCGATGACGGCCCATGTCGCCGGTGGGCGGACGCAGTTTGGGATACCATTGGGGGTTCGTTTGGGGGTTCGTTTCCCGCACGATTCCCGTTCCGGGAGCCGGATGCGGCCGGAGGATAGCCATGAGCGGAATTGCCCAGTTTTTTCAAAACCTGCCTGACGGCTGGACGATCTATGTATGGCTGGTCGCGGGCGGCCTGATCATCATTGCCGCCATTTTCTGGATGCGTTGGGGCTTCAAGAACGAACAGTTCGACGAAGACATCAAGTACGTGATCTTCGACGAAGAGGACCAGGACAAGATGACCCCCGAGGAATATGCGAAGTCGCGGGAGGTCATGAAGAAGCAGATGGAAAGTCGCGAGCGGCACCTGGCGATCAAAGCGGCCGCCGAAGCGCAGAAGCGCCGGGCGTAAGGGACGGGGCTCGCGTGCGATCTGGAGAAAAAGCCCTGTGGGGCGGTATGGCGCTGTTCGTCGCTGCCGGGGTCGCCTGGAAACTGGCGCACCCGCCAACCAAGCGCGATGAGGAAATCCCTTACTACAGCACGGCCACGCACGCGGTCGCCGTGCGCGCCAGCGAATTGATCGACCGGTACTCGTGCAAGGACTGCCACAGTCTGTGGACCACGCACAACATGTTCCAGTTCGTGCCGGCGCCGATGCTCGACGGGATCGGTTCGCTGCGCAGCGAACAGTGGCTGTATGACTATCTGTCGGCGCCCAATCCCCAGGCGATCCTGAAGACGCGACTCAAACCCAAGTACCGGATGCCCTCCTACGCCGCCATGCCGGAACCGGATCGGCGCGTGCTCGCCAGCTATCTATCGAGCCTGCGGGTCAAGAACTGGTACCTGGATCAGACGCGCAAGCTCGAGCAAGACAAACTGACGGGGTCGAGCACGGCGGCGAATTGATCGGTTCCCGATCGCAAATGAGGATCGGGAACGGGCAACCCTCGTCGTTTTCGGGGGCACGGCCCGAAACGCCCCGGACCGCAGCGCCGTTGCAAGGGTGCATCCCGGACGCACGGGCCGGGTCGCCACGGCCCTGCGGGCCTCGCGATGACGAGGTGACGGGCCGCGGGGACCTCCGCGATGACGATCGGAGGGTTGCGAGCCATCACGGTGATGGACCGCGGCGTGACGACGGCAGAGTTCGGATGGAGTCCCTACTTCCGCCGCGCCGCAGCCCCACGCTTGCGCGCCCGCGCAAGCCGCGCCCGCACGTTGAACACTTCGATCAGCAGCGCCACCGCGACGACGCCGTATGAGCCCCACACGAAGCGCGCATAGCCGCCCATGGCGAAAAACGCCTGCATACTGGCCCATTTCATGCCGAGGTCCTTCCTGCCGAGACCTGCCGCACCCACTCGGCGCCGCGTTCGCGCTCGAGCACCAGCGCACGCGCGCGCGTGAGCGCCACCGCGATGCTGTACATCCAGAATGCGAGCGCCATCACCAGCATCGACCAGAGCATCGGCGCGGCAATCGTCGGCGCCTTCCCCAGAGTGATCGATGCGCCCTGGTGCAGCGTGTTCCACCACTGCACCGAAAAGTAGATGATGGGCACATTCACCACCCCGACCAGCGCAAGCACACCTGCGGCCCGGTCGGCGCGACGGACGTCGTCGATCGCGCTGTGCAGCGCCATGAATCCCATGTACAGGAACAGCAGGATCAGGGTGGACGTCATGCGCGCATCCCAATCCCAATAGGTTCCCCAGGTCGGCCGGCCCCACAGCGCCCCCGTCCATAACGACAGAAATGCCATGAGTGCTCCGGTGGGCGCCAACGCGCTGGCCATGACGGAGGACAGTCGCGTATTGAAGACCAGCCCGACCCCCGCCCAGAACGCCATCACCAGATACACGAACATCGCCATCCACGCCGCGGGCACGTGGATGAACATGATGCGGTACACCTCGCCCTGCTGGGCATCGGTCGGCGCGACGAAGAAGCCCAGATAGAGTCCGATCCCCGTCAAAACGGCGGCGAGCGTCCCGAACACCGGGACCGCCTGACCGGCAAGGCGATAGAACTCCGGGGGAGCCGCGAAACGAAACAAGGAAGCCATATCCGCGATTATTCCAAAGAAATCCGTAACGCCGCGACGATCGCCCACGGCGCAAGCGCGGCCGCGCCCAAGGAAATACCGCCCAGCAACAGCAGATTCGCCGCCGCCGGCACGCCGCTGGCCACCGACTCCACCGCCCCCGCGCCGAAGATCAGTACCGGCACGGTGAGCGGCAGGACCAGCAGGGTCACGAGCACCCCGCCGCCACGCAGGCCCAGGGTGAGCGCAGCGCCGACTGCGCCCAGCAGACTCAGGGTCGGCGTCCCCAGCGCGAGGCTCGCCACCAGCATGGCGGTCGGAGCGCCGCCGAGATCGAACATCAGCGCGATCGGCGCCGCCGCGATGGTGATCGGGGCACCGGTGACCAGCCAATGCGCGGCGATCTTGCCCACCACGAACACGGCGGCCGGCTGACCCGAAAGCAGCATCTGCTCCAACGATCCGTCGGCGTAGTCCTGCGCGAAGAGCCGCGCCAATGACACGATGGACGCCAGCAACGCCGCCACCCAGACCGTCCCCGGCCCGATCATGCGCAGGATATTGACATCCGGGCCGACACCCAGCGGCACCATGGTCACGACCACGAAGAAAAAGAGCAACACGTTGAGCACGTCACCACGCTGACGCAGCGCGAGCAACAGGTCGCGCCGAATCACCGCAGCCAGCGATGCGATCATGCCAAGACCTCCGCATCCCCATCGTCCGGATCCGGCGCGCGCAACTCCAGCCGACGGATGTGCTCCGAAAGACCTACCGGAAGATGCGCGGTCAGGACCACGATGCCGCCGCGTGCAAGCTGCGCCGCGATGAGATCGTTCAGGACCGCCACCGCCGCCGCATCGAGCGCGTTGAACGGTTCGTCGAGAATCCAGATCCGCGCCGACGCCGCGCCGCAGAGCCGGGCCAGCGCCACGCGTCGCTTCTGTCCTTGCGACAAGTGCCGCGCCAGCACGTCGCCGAACGCGCCAAGGCCCATGCAGGCGAGCGCCTCCTCGGCGTCATCGACATGCGGGCCGGCCTCGCCGGTCCGGCCCGCCCTCCCCCGGATCGCCGCCTCCAGGCGGATGTTCTCCAGCGCGGTCAGGTCGTCCTTCACGCCATTCAAGTGACCGACGAAGGCAAGGTCGGCACCGAATTCCTCCCGCGCGCGCAGGATCGACTTGCCGTCCCAGCGCACCTCGCCCTCGGTCGGCTGCAGCAGGCCGCACAGCACCCGCAACAGCGTGGTCTTGCCCGCGCCGTTCTCGCCGGCGATGTGCAAGCCCTCGCCCGGCCGCAGATCGAAGGACAGGCCCTCGAACAGATGGCGGTCGCCACGGATGCACTGCAGGTCGATCGCTTGCAGCATGCGCTCGGTCAATCCGCCGTCAGCAACGCCGAGACCATCGCCGCGATGCCTTCGCCGCGGCCGGTGAAGCCCAGCTTCTCGGTGGTCTTTCCCTTGACACTGACGGCGCCCTTCTCCACGCCCAGCGCCGTCGCCAGCACGGTGCGCATCGCGTCGACGTAGGGAGCGATCTTGGGCTGCTGCGCGACCACCGTGCAATCGAGATTCCCAAGGCGCCATCCCTCCGCCCGCACCCGCGCCCAGGCTGCATCGAGCAGGCGCATGCTGTCGGCGCCGCGATAGCGCTCGTCGGTATCCGGGAACATCGCCCCGATGTCGCCCAATCCGGCTGCCCCGAGCAACGCGTCGATGACCGCATGGGTCAGCACGTCGGCATCCGAGTGGCCCGCCAGGCCCAACGGATATTCGATGGTGACCCCCGCCAGGATCAGCTTGCGCCCCGCCACCAGCGCATGCACGTCGAAACCTTGCCCCACCCGGATCCGCATCACCACCGCCCCTGTTGTTTGAGGATCGCCTCCGCGAGCGCGAGGTCGCCCTGTTCCGTCACTTTCATGTTTCCGGCGGAACCGGCGATCAGGCGCGGGCGCAGGCCCAGCGCTTCCACCGCCGCCGACTCGTCGGTGATCGCGGCGAAGCCGCGCGCGGTTGCGCCGCTGCCGCCGGTGACGCTTCCGGCCACACCGTCGAGCGCCCGGCGCAGCACGTCGAGCCGGAACATCTGCGGCGTGAGCGCGCGCCAGAGTCCCGTGCGATCCACCGTCTCGGCCACGCGCCCCTCTTGCTCCCGCTTGACGGTATCGGCGAGCGGTGCCGCCAACAAGCCGCCATCCTCATCGAGCGCGCCGTCGATCAGCGCGGCAAGGTCGCCCATGCCCAGGCACGGACGTGCGGCATCATGCACCAGTACCCAGGTCCGCTCGGGATTGGGTACCGCATCGGCAAGCGCATGCACGCCGTTGCGGACCGTTTCGGCGCGCGTCGCCCCCCCCTCGGCCAGCACTTCGCAATGTTGCGGCAGGTCGAGCCCCTGCGCATGCGTATCCCCCGGCGCCACCACGACGAGGATGCCCTGAACCCGCGCATCCGCGGCAAGCGCGGCCACGGACCATTCGAGCAGCGTCCGCGGTCCGAGGGAAAGATATTGCTTGGGGCGATCCGCGCGCATACGCACGCCCGTGCCGGCGGCGGGGATCAAACCGACGATCTGATTCAATGCAGCCCTTCTGACGGTCATGGCGATCCGCCGCGCCCCGAATGAGGAGGCGTTGACGTCGTCACGAAACCCGTAACCGGCCACCTTCGTCATCGCGAGGCCCGCAGGGCGATCCAGAGGGTAGTCTGGATCGCTTCAGGCTTCGCCCTCGCAATGACGATCGTTGCCATTTCGCGTTAATAAAACGCGCCCCTCGCCCGACCCCCTCCCTCCCGCAATCGGGAAAGGGCAGTGGTCAGGGTCTCCGCCGGGCGCCCAGCCTTTTATTTTGTCTCCGGTTCCTATAATACCGGCGATGCAACATTCTCCAGAGTCCGGCGCCGTCCCGCCGATTCCGCCGCAATGGACGACGCTGCGAACGGGCCAGCGGTACGCCATCCCCCGACCGCCGGGATCCGGCGATGCCCTGCTGCTGGCGCGGTTCGCGACCGAAGGGAAATCGGAAGGCCGATCCACCGCGCTCGTCTGCGCCGATGCGCTCGACGCGCAGCGGCTTGCCGAGGAGTTGCGCGTCTTCGCGCCGACCTTGTCCGTTTGCGCCTTCCCCGACTGGGAAACGCTGCCCTATGACACGATTTCGCCGCACCCCGACCTGGTGTCCGAACGGCTGCAGACCTTGTACCGTCTCTCCCACGGCGAGGGCATCGACGTCCTCGTAACCGCAGCGACCACGGCGTTGGCGCGCCTCGCCCCGCCGGAATTCCTCGCCGGCCGCAGCTTCTTCTTCCGCCAAGGGGAGGATCTCGATGCCGACAAGCTGCGCGATCAGATGGTGCTCGCCGGATACCAATCCGTCTCGCAGGTGGTCGCGCCCGGCGAGTTCGCAGTGCGCGGCGGCTTGATCGACCTCTATCCGACCGGCTCGGCGGTGCCGTACCGGATCGATCTCGCCGACACGCTCATCGATTCGATTCGCGCATTCGATCCCGACACCCAACGCAGCCTCTATCCGGTAGCCGAAATCCGGCTGCTGCCGGGGCGCGAGTTCCCCTTCGACGAAGCCGCACGCACGGCATTTCGGGGGCGCTGGCGCGAAACCTTCGAGGGCGACCCGAGCCGCTCGCCGGTGTACCGCGACGTCGGCAACGGCATCGCCTCGGCGGGCATCGAATACTACCTGCCATTGTTCTTCGAACGCTGCGCGACCTTGTTCGACTATCTGCCCGCCACCGCGCGAATCGCCCTGCACGGCGACGTCGCCGCGGCTTGCCGGCAATTCCGCGCCGAAACATCGGAACGGCACCGGTTCCTTTCGCATGACATGCAGCGGCCCTGCCTCGCCCCCGATCGCTTGTACCTCGCGACGGACGATTTCTTCCTCGCACTCAAGCCATATGCGCAAATCGCCGTCGCGCCCGCGGCGGAAGACGACGCGCACCGTGCGGCGAATCCGCCGCTCCCCGCTCCGGATGGAGCGGGCCGAGTTGCGGGCGTGTTCACCACGCTCCCTGATCTCACCATCGACCGCAAGGCCGCAGACCCCCTGCATCGCCTGCGCACCTGGTGCAAGGCGTTTCCGGGCCGCGTCCTGATCTCCGCCGACTCGCCCGGGCGGCGCGAAACGGTCGCACAACTATTCCGCGATCACGATTTCTCCGTCGGTGATGCCGCGAGCGTGGCGGAATTCTTCGCGCCGTTCCACGGCGACCGCGAGCCCTCGACGACGCTCACGGTCTCGTCCTTGCACCAGGGGTTCTGCGTTCCGGGAATCGAGCCCCCCTTTGCCATCGTCACCGAAGCGGAGCTCTACGCCAGCAACCCGAACCGCCAACGCGGGCGGGGGCGCGAGCGTGCCTCCAATGTCGAGGCCATGGTGCGCGATCTCGCCGAACTACGCATCGGCGACCCGGTCGTGCACTCGGAACATGGCATCGGCCGCTATCTCGGCCTCGAATCGATGGACCTGGGCGAGGGGCCGGCGGAATTCCTGCACCTCGAATACGCCAAGGGCGCCAAGCTCTACGTCCCGGTGGCGCAACTGCATTGCATCAGCCGCTACAGCGGCGCCGATCCGGACAGCGCACCGCTGCACACACTGGGCTCGGGCGACTGGGAGCGCGCTCGGCGCAAGGCGGCGCAGCAGATCCACGACACCGCCGCCGAACTGCTCAACCTCTACGCCTTGCGCGCGGCACGCAAAGGGCACGCCTTCGCGTTTTCGGAATCCGACACGCAGCGCTTCGCCGAAGGCTTCGGCTTCGAGGAGACGCCCGACCAGCAGGCGGCGATCGATGCCGTGCTGCAGGACATGCGGGCGGGCAGCCCGATGGATCGACTGGTCTGCGGCGATGTCGGCTTCGGCAAGACCGAAGTCGCGCTTCGCGCGGCCTTTGCCGCCGTATCGGGCGGAAAGCAGGTCGCCGTGCTGTGCCCGACGACCCTGCTCGCCGAGCAGCATGCCCAGACGTTCCGCGACCGCTTCGCCAACTGGCCGGTGCGAATCAGCGAACTGTCGCGCTTCCGCTCGTCGAAGGAAACCACGCTGGCGACCGAAGGCTTGCGCAACGGCACCATCGACATCGCCATCGGCACGCACAAGTTGCTCTCCGCGGAAATGCGCTTCGCCAATCTCGGCTTGGTGATCATCGATGAAGAGCACCGCTTCGGCGTGCGGCAGAAGGAACGACTCAAGACCCTGCGTGCGGAGGTCGACGTGTTGACGCTCACCGCCACGCCGATCCCGCGCACGCTGGCGATGTCGCTCGAGGGAATCCGCGAGTTCTCGGTCATCGCCACCGCGCCGCAGCGCCGCCTCGCGGTCAAGACCTTCGTGCGTCAGAACAGCCCAGGGCTGATCCGCGAAGCCTGCCTGCGCGAGCTCAAGCGCGGCGGCCAGATCTACTTCCTGCACAACGAGGTCGAGACGATCGAAAACCAGCGCGCGCGTCTGGCGGAACTGCTGCCGGAAGCGCGCATCGGGGTCGCCCACGGCCAGATGCCCGAGCGCGATCTCGAACATGTGATGCGCGACTTCTATCAGCAGCGGTTCAACCTGCTGCTGTGCACGACGATCATCGAAACCGGCATCGACGTCCCGACGGCCAACACCATCGTCATCCATCGCGCGGACCGCTTCGGCCTTGCGCAGTTGCACCAGTTGCGCGGCCGCGTCGGGCGATCGCACCATCAAGCCTACGCATACCTGCTGATCGAGGAAGGCGCGATCACCAAGAATGCCGAGAAGCGCCTGGAAGCGATCCAGAATCTCGAGGAACTGGGAAGCGGTTTCTACCTCGCGATGCACGACATGGAGATTCGCGGCGCCGGCGAGGTTCTGGGCGATTCTCAATCGGGCAATGTCCAGGAGATCGGCTTCGACCTCTATTCGCAGATGCTCAACGCCGCCGTGCGGGCGCTGCGCTCGGGCAAGGAACCGGATCTGCTGCGGCCGCTCGCCGTGACGGCGGAGATCAATTTGCATGTGCCGGCCCTGCTGCCCGGCGACTACGTCCCCGATGTGCATCAGCGCCTGTCGTTCTATAAGAAGCTGGCATCGACGCCCGACGCCGATACGCTCACCGCGATACAGGAGGAGATCGTCGACCGCTACGGCAGACTGCCGCCGCCTGCACGCGCGCTGCTCGACACCCACCGATTGCGCCTCGATGCCGAGCGCCTGGGGATCCAGCGTATCGACGCCGCACCCGGTGCGATCGTGCTGCAATTCGTACCGCAACCCGCGATCGACCCGGCAAACATCATCGCGCTGGTGCAGCGCGACCGCCGCGTGCGCTTCGCCGGACAGGACCGGCTGCGCATCGAACCAGCGGCCGAGAAGATCGAAGAACGGTTGCAACAACTGCGATCGGTTTTTCAGGCACTGACCGCGGCCTCCCCTCCGCCGCCCCCCGAACCAAAACGAAAGCGATGAATGGACCTCGTTCTCCAGTCCCCCCATCTCAGCGACATCACCGTCGACGCGCTGCAGCGCGCCTGCCCCGCCCGATCCATCCGTCGCAAACCCGGGGCGGCACGATTTTCCGAAGTGGCCGACGACGACGGCACCCGCGCCGCCGTCGCGGCGCTCGCACAGGACCAGGGCTGTGACGCCACGTTCGTCGACGGCACGCGCACGCAAGCCGACATCCGCGTACTGGCGATGGACATGGATTCGACCGTCATCACCATCGAATGCATGGATGAGATCGCCCGCTACGCCGGCAAGGGCGCCGAGGTCGCCGCGATCACCGAGGCCGCGATGCGCGGCGAAATCCCCGACTTCGCCGAAAGCCTGCGGCGCCGCGCGGCCCTGCTCGCCGGCGCCGATGCGACGCTGATCGACCGCGTGATCGCCGACCGCCTGCGCTTCTCACCGGGAGCGCCGGAACTGATCGCCGCCGCGCGCGCCAACGGCTGGAAGACGCTGCTGGTGTCGGGCGGATTCGTGCAATTTACCGGCCATGTCCAGCGCGCACTGGAATTTGACGTCGCGTGCGCCAACCACATCGAGATCCGCGACGGGCGCTTGACCGGGCGAGTATCGGGGCCGCCGGAAAACGGCGGCGCGATCGTCGACGCCGCCGGCAAGGTGGCCGCCCTGCAACGCCTCTGCGCCGAGATCGGCTGCGACACCCGACAGGCGATCGCCGTCGGCGACGGTGCCAACGATCTGCAGATGATGCGCCTCGCGGGGCTGTCGGTGGCCTATCGCGCCAAACCGCTGGTGCGGAGCCAAGCGGACGTGGCGATCCAACATGCGGGGCTGGACGGGATTCTCAATCTCTTCGCGGATCGGTGGCCGTAGCGACACCACGGAGGCGGCAACCCGCCCAACTCCGTCATCACGAGGCCCGCAGGGCCGTGGCGATCCCTCTCGAGGACGTCCTGGATTGCTTCGGGCCTCGCCCTCGCAATGACGACGGTTTCGTTCGAGTTCGACGCGAACCGGCCGTTACCGACACCGCCCGAACAAGTCGTGCACGTCGGCGGACTCCACGACGACGTCCGTGAACTCCCCCGCGCGCAGCCGCGGGTCGGGCGCAACATAGACGATGCCGTCGATTTCGGGCGCATCGGCGCTCGAACGCGCCACCGCGCCTTCTTCCGACACGTCGTCGACCAGAACGCGCAGGGTGGTTCCGACCTTGCGCGCCAGACGGGCCCGCGAAATATCCTCCTGCACTTCCATCAGGCGGGCGCGACGCTCCTCGCGGACTTCTTCCGGGATCGCCCCCGGCAGTTCGTTCGCGGCGGCGCCTTCCACGGGGGAGTACGCGAAACAGCCGACGCGATCGAGCTGGGCCTCACGCAGAAATTCGAGCATCGACTCGAACTCCGCCTCGGTTTCGCCGGGAAATCCGGCGATGAAGGTGCTGCGAATCGTGAGGTCGGGGCAGATCGCCCGCCAGCCGCGAATCCGTTCGAGATTCGCCTCGCCCGCCGCCGGCCGCTTCATCGCCTTGAGCACGCGCGGATGGGCGTGCTGGAACGGGACGTCGAGGTACGGCAGCACCTTGCCTTCCGCCATCAATGGGATCACCTCGTCGACGTGGGGATAGGGATACACGTAATGTAGGCGCACCCATGCGCCGAGTCCCGCCAGTTCCCGCACCAGTTCGGTCATCCGCGTGCGCACCGGACGACCGTCGACGAACCCGGTCCGATAGCGCAGGTCGACGCCGTAGGCGCTCGTATCCTGCGAAATCACCAGCAATTCGCGCACGCCCTGACGAACCAGCGCCTCGGCTTCGCGCAGCACCTCGCCGATCGGGCGCGAAACCAGGTCGCCGCGCAGGGACGGAATGATGCAGAAGCTGCAGCGGTGATTGCAGCCCTCGGAAATCTTCAGGTACGCATAGTGGCGGGGGGTGAGCTTGAGGCCGGCCGGCGGTACGAGATCGACGCGCGGATCGTGGGGCTGCGGCAAGTACTCATGCACGGCCTGCAACACCGCGTCGGTTTCGTGCGGCCCGGTTACCGCCAGTACCTTGGGGTGCAGGCTGCGCACGAGATTGCCCCCCTCCGCGTCGGACCGTCCGCCGAGACACCCGGTGACGATCACCTTGCCATTTTCGGTGATCGCCTCTCCGATCGCATCGAGCGACTCCTGCACCGCGCTGTCGATGAATCCGCAGGTATTGACGACGACGAGGTCGGCTTGCTCATAGGATCCCTCGATGCGATACCCCTCCGCGCGCAAGCGGGTGAGGATGCGCTCGGAATCGACGAGCGCCTTGGGACAGCCGAGGGACACGAAGCCGACGGCGGGAATGGCCTTTTTCTTGCGCATGGGCCCGGGGAATCTCAGTCGTTGAACACGTCCGCCCGCGCCAGCGTCGGCGCGGCGGCGTCCTTCGCGGCGAGGACCGGCGCCGCACCGTGCAATGGCCATTGGATGCCGACCATCGGATCGTTCCAGATCAGGGAACGCTCGTGCTCCGGCATCCAGTATTCGGTGGTCTTGTATAGGAAGTCGGCGGACTCGCTGGTCACCAGGAAACCGTGACCGAAACCCGGCGGGATCCACAATTGCCGATGGTTGGCGGCGCTCAGTTCGACTCCGACCCATTTCCCGAACCGCGGCGAGGTGCGGCGCAGATCGACCGCCACGTCGAAGACGGCGCCCTGCACCACACGCACGAGCTTTCCCTGCGGCTTGACGAGCTGGTAGTGGATGCCGCGCAGGACGTTGCGCACCGAGCGCGAATGGTTGTCCTGCACGAAATTCGCATCGACGCCGGTGGCCTCGCGAAACCGTTGCGCGTTCCAGCTTTCCAGAAAGAAGCCGCGTTCATCGCCGAAGACTTTCGGTTCGATCAGGAGGACTTCCGGCAAATCCGTCGGTATTCCTTGCATGCACCCTCACTCACTCCTACCCTCTCCCGCACGCGGAAGACGGGCACGTCGATGGTTGGTCAGCGGATCGGTTCGCGCAAGATCCGCTGCAGATACTGCCCGTAGCCGTTCTTCGCCATCGGCGCGGCCAGCCGCTCCAGGTCCTGCGCGCCGATCCAGCCCTGGCGGAAGGCGATCTCCTCGGGACAGGCGATCTTGAGCCCCTGCCGCGTCTCGATCGTCTGGATGAACTGCGCCGCATCGAGCAGCGACTCATGCGTACCGGTGTCGAGCCAGGCCATGCCGCGGCCCATGATCTCCACCTGCAGATCGCCTCGTTCGAGATAGGCGCGGTTGACGTCGGTGATCTCGAGTTCGCCTCGCGACGACGGCGCGAGCGCCGCCGCAATGTCCAGGACCTGGTTGTCGTAGAAGTACAGGCCCGTCACCGCGTAGTTCGAGCGCGGCTGCGTCGGCTTCTCCTCGATCGACAGGGCGCGGAACTGCGCGTCGAACGCCACCACGCCGTAGCGCTCGGGATCCGTCACGTGATAGGCGAAGACCGTGGCACCGCGGGTCCGCGCGTTGGCGCGCTGCAATTGCGCGGCGAGGTCATGGCCATAGAAGATGTTGTCGCCAAGCACCAGCGCGGTGTCGTCCGTACCCACGAATCGGCGGCCGAGGACGAAGGCCTGGGCCAAGCCGTCCGGGCTCGGCTGCACCTGGTACGACAGGTTCAACCCCCAGCGCGCGCCGTCGCCCAACAACTGCTCGAACCGCGGCGTATCGGCTGGCGTCGAAATGACGAGGATGTCCCGGATCCCGGCGAGCATCAGCGTGCTCAGCGGGTAGTAGACCATCGGCTTGTCGTACACCGGCAACAGTTGTTTGGACACGGCCTGCGTCACCGGATAGAGCCGGGTGCCGGAACCGCCGGCGAGGAGGATGCCTTTGCGGCGTGGAAACGGATTCATGGACGCTCCGACCGTTGCATGGATATGTCCGTCCCCCTAGCCCTGGAACGCCGAGGCCGCGTCGCCGTACTGCAACGCCACCCATGCACGATACTTTCCCGATGTGACCTCGGCAACCCAATCGGCATGGTCCAGATACCACGCGATCGTCTTGCGCAGGCCGGTCTCGAACGATTCCGCGGGCTTCCACCCCAGCTCACGCTCGATCTTCGTGCAATCGATCGCATAACGCCGGTCATGGCCCGGACGATCCTTGATGTACGTGATGTGCCGCGCGTACGAGCCGCCACCGTCGGGCCGCAACTCGTCGAGCATCGCGCAGATCCGCCGCACCACATCGATGTTGCGCACCTCGTTGCGTCCGCCGATGTTGTAGGTCTCGCCCGGACGCCCCGCTTCCAGCACCCGGCGGATCCCGCGGCAGTGGTCGCCGACGTAGAGCCAGTCGCGCACGTTCTGTCCATCGCCGTATACCGGCAGGGACCTGCCCTGCAGGGCATTGGCGATCATCAGCGGAATGAGCTTTTCCGGAAACTGGAACGGCCCATAGTTGTTGCTGCAATTGGTCGTGACCACCGGCAGGCCGTAGGTATGGAAGTACGCCCGCACCAGATGGTCGGATGCCGCCTTCGACGCGGCGTACGGGCTGTTGGGCGCGTAGCGCGTGGTCTCGGTGAACGCCGGCTCGTGCTCCTCCAGGGAACCGTAGACCTCGTCGGTGGAGACATGCAGGAAACGAAAGGCATCCCGCTCCGAGCCGGTCCGTTCGCCGTGGTAGGCGCGCGCCGCTTCGAGTAGGGAAAACGTTCCCTCGATGTTGGTGCGCACGAATTCGCCGGGTCCGAGGATCGACCGGTCGACGTGACTTTCCGCCGCGAAATGCACCACGGCACGCGGCCGGTGTCGCCGCAACAGCGCGAGCACGGCCGCGCTGTCGCAGATGTCCTGCCGCGCGAACTGCAGGCCGGGATGGGCGCGCACGGATGCGAGGTTGGCAAGGTTGCCGGCGTACGTGAGCGCATCCAGCACCAGCACGGGCTCGTCGATCGCCGCCCCCTCCCGATGCAACCAATCGACGACGAAGTTGGAGCCGATGAAACCGGCGCCGCCGGTGACGAAAATCATGATGTAAATGTCCTCATTTGCACAAGCAAGTCGTCATTGCGAGGGCGCCGCCCGGATCTTCTGCAACAAGGACGTCGTCGAGCGCTCGTGCTCGAAGGCAATGGCGACGGTCCGCGCCCCCCAGGTGCGCGCAAGGCGCGCCTCCGGTGTCGCGTCGATATCGTAATCGCCGCCTTTGACGTAGATCTCCGGCCGCACGACCTCCAGCACCGGCAGCGGCACCGATTCGCCGAAGATCGTCACCAGGTCCACCGCCTCCAGCGCTGCGAGCACCGCGGCGCGATCGGCCTCCCCGTTGAGCGGCCGATCGGGTCCCTTGCCCAGGCTGCGCACCGAACCGTCGGAATTGACCGCGACGACGAGGCTCGCCCCGAGGGCACGGGCGCGGGCCAGATAGGTCACATGCCCCCGATGCAGGATGTCGAACACGCCGTTGGTGAGGACGACGGGCCGCGGTAACGCCGCCACGCGCGCCGCCAAGGCCGCGCGCGGGACGATCTTGGATTCGAATGCGGGAGCGCTCATCGGAAAATGCGTAATACTAGCGGATGCGCGCATTCGCGTGCATGACCGGTTCCCACACCCGCTCCCCATGAAAATCCTGCTCTTCGGCGCCAACGGCCAGGTCGGCTGGGAATTGCAACGCGCGCTCGCTCCCTTGGGTACCCTGACCGCGCTCAGCCGCGTTGATGGCGATCTCGAAAAACCGCTGCGGCCGATCCTGGAGCGGGAGGCACCGGACGTGATCGTCAACGCCGCCGCCTATACCGCCGTCGATCGCGCCGAATCCGAGCCCGAACGCGCGCAACGGATCAACGGCGACGCGGTGGGCGAAATGGCGCAGGCCGCCGCCGAGTCGGGAGCACTGCTGGTGCATTACTCGACGGACTATGTCTTCGACGGCAAGGGGAGCGCGCCCTATCGCGAAGACGATGCCACGGCGCCGCTCAACACCTACGGCCGCACCAAGCTGGCCGGCGAGACGGCCATCCGCGCCAGCGGCTGCCGCCACGCGATCTTCCGCACGAGCTGGGTCTACGCCGCACGGGGAAAGAATTTCGCGCGCACGATCCTGGAGCGGGCCACAACGCTCGATTCGCTGAAGGTCGTCGCCGACACCTGGGGGGTTCCGACGAGCGCCGAACTGTTGGCGGACGTCGCGGCGCTGGCGATCCATCGCGATGCCGGGCGATTCCCCTCCGGTACATACCACCTCGTTCCGTCCGGCGAAACCACATGGCATGGCTATGCGGCGGTCCTGCTCGAAACCGCCCGCGCCTGCGGCGTGCCGCTGCGCGTCGCGGCAGAGGCCATCCACCCCGTTGCGGCGAGCGCGTTTCCCGCGCCCGCCGCCCGGCCGTTGAATTCCCGCCTGGACAACACGCGGATCCAGGACGCCTTCGGGCTGCAGTTGCCGGACTGGCGCATGCACGTGCGGCGGTTTGTCGAAGAGATCGCGGGGTCGATACGCTAACATTCTTCACCACCCTCAACCCCGCCCGCTCCCGCAGACGGGAGAGGGGCAGGGCGACTCCCGCGCCCGTGCCTCCTCCGCTTGCGGGCACGGAGAAAAACGCAATGCAACGACACGAAATACGCCGTGCCCGCATCCTGGTGGTGGGCGACGTGATGCTCGACCGGTACTGGTTCGGCGATGCCGAACGCATCTCGCCGGAAGCGCCCGTGCCGGTGGTGCGCGTCGGGCAAGCCGAAGAGCGCTTGGGCGGCGCGGCCAACGTCGCGCGCAACATCACGGCCATCGGCGCCCAGGCCGGCCTGCTGAGCGTCGTGGGCGACGATGAAGCCGGCCGCGCGATCGCAACGCTGCTGCAGCGCGACGCGGTACGCGACCATCTGCGCATCGACAAGACCTTGGCCACGACGGTGAAGCTGCGCATCGTGGTACGCCGGCAACAGCTCGCCCGGCTGGATTTCGAAAGCCAGCCCGAAACCGAAGTACTCGAGGCTCATCTCGGCGACTACGCGCGCCTGCTGCCGGACTACGACCTGGTGATCCTCTCCGACTACGGAAAGGGCGGGCTCACGCATATCCAACGCATGATCGAACTGGCCCGCGCCGCCGGGCGACCGGTGCTCGTCGACCCCAAAGGCGACGACTACGCGCGGTATGCCGCGGCCACCGTGATCACCCCCAATCGCGCCGAACTGCGCGAAGTGATCGGCCGCTGGCGCGACGAGGCGGACCTCGCCGAGCGGGCGCAGCGCCTGCGCCGCGACCTCGGCCTCCAGGCGCTGCTGCTCACGCGCAGCGAAGAGGGCATGACGCTCTTTACGGAAGACGGCGTCGAGAGCGTGCCGGCGCACGCGCGCGAAGTATTCGACGTGAGCGGCGCGGGTGACACCGTGATCGCCGTGCTCGGCGCGATGCTGGCGCTGGGCCGCGGCTTGCCGGAAGCCATGCGCACCGCAAACCGGGCCGGCGGCATCGTCGTCGGCAAGTTGGGCACCGCGACGGCGGGCTACGAAGAGCTGTTCGAAACCGAATCCGTCACTCAGGAATCGAAACCATGATCATCGTCACCGGTGCGGCCGGATTCATCGGCGCCAACATCCTGCGTGCGCTCAACGAGCGCGGCGAAACCGACATCCTGGCGGTCGACAATCTCAACACGCGCGCCGACAAGTTCCGCAATCTGGCGGCATTCGAGATCGCCGACTACCTCGACAAAGCGGACTTCATCGAGCGCCTGCGCCAGGACGCCCTGCCCCGAGCCACCGCGGTATTCCATGAGGGCGCCTGCTCCGACACGATGGAGCGCGACGGCCGCTACATGATGGAGAACAATTTCCGCTACTCGGTCGATCTGCTCGACTGGTGCGTGGACAAAGGCACCCCCCTCATCTACGCGTCGTCAGCGGCGGTCTACGGCTTGGGGCCGGCATTCGAGGAGGTGCGGGGCGCGGAGCGTCCGCTCAACGTCTACGGATACTCGAAACTGCTGTTCGACAACGTCGTGCGCCGGCGGCGGGAAGCGGATCCGCGCGGACTGCCGCCGATCACGGGTCTGCGGTACTTCAACGTCTACGGTCCGCGCGAACGCCACAAGGAGCGCATGGCGTCGGTGGCCTTCCACCATTTCCACCAGTTCCGGCGCGAGGGCAAGGTAAAACTCTTCGAAGGCAGTCACGGGTTCGCCAACGGCGAGCAGCGGCGCGATTTCATCCACATCGACGATGTCGTTGCGGCCAATCTGCATTTCCTCGATCACCCGGTGAGCGGCGTGTTCAATCTCGGCACCGGCCGCGCCCAGAGTTTCAACGACGTCGCGCTCGCGGTGATCAACGCGCTGCGGGAAGCCAACGGCCAGGGCCCTGTCACCCTGGCACAGGCGGCGGCCCAGGGAACGATCGAGTACATCGCATTCCCCGAAGCGCTGCAGGGAAGGTATCAGGCGTACACCCAGGCGGACACGACGCGGCTGCGCGCAGCCGGATTCGAAGCGCCGATGATGACCGTCGAACAGGGCGTGGCGGCCTACGTCCGATGGCTGCTGAAGAATTCCTAGCCGGCGGCCGGGCTCCGCGGGAAAGCCTGCAAGACCGGCTGACCCGGTCCGATTGCCTCGGGCTGCACCTGCGCACTGACGATGTCGCGGAACCCTAACCCGCCCGAACGCCGGAACATGCCTGCAACCACGCCCCCCGCCCCGGTCGCGCCAAATGACCGAGGCCGACTCCGCGCCGCCGTATTTCTCGACCGGGACGGCGTCATCAACATCGACCATGGCTATGTATCCCGGCGAGAAGACTTCTCCTTCGTCCCCGGCGTGCTCGACGCGGCGGCGGATCTGGCCCGTATGGGGTACGCGCTGGTGGTCGTCACCAATCAGTCCGGGATCGCCCGCGGCTACTACACCGAGGACGACTTTCACGCACTCGCACGATGGATGCGCGCGCGATTCGCCGAGGCGGGCGCGCCGTTGGCGGGCGTGTATCACTGCCCACACCACCCCGATGCCGGCAACGGCGCGTTGCGCCGCGATTGCGATTGTCGCAAGCCGGCACCGGGCATGCTGCGCGCGGCCGCGCGCGACCTGAACCTGGATCTGTCGCGTTCCGCGCTATTCGGCGACAAGTGCGACGACCTGCGGGCCGCGCTGGCCGCCGGCGTGCCGCTGCGCGTGCTGCTGGGCAAGGACGGGGCCGCGATGCCGCAGGAGGCGTGCCCGGAGACGCTCGCCGGCGCACGGCATCGCTCGCTCGCGTCCGCACTGGCCGACCCGCAGCTGCGGGCACGACTGCTGCAACGGTGCGACCCCGCTCCTGCAACCGGGGAACGCGCGTGAGAACGCGCACCAGCCACCGTGATGAAGAAATCCCCGCTCCCGCATGCGGGAGCGGGCGAAGGTGAGGGTGCTCGACAACGCATTGTCATGCATGGCCGGCGGATTCCCGGCATAATGAACAGTTTTCCTCTGTTTTTTTTCCTGGCATGCGCGCTGCTCGAAGTACCGACATCGCTCCCTTCCTGCCCACGCCGCAGGATCTTGTGCGCTTTTTTCATGTCGGCGCCCTGCAAGCGGGTGACGCCCTTGCACGGGTCGATACGGTGACGGCCATCGAATTCGATGCGGTGTCGAGCAATGCCATGGAGTTACGTGCCCAGCTGCTCGACGCCGAACACCACCGCTATCAGGTCGGGGTCCGGCTGTCGCGCAAGAACGCCGGGGCTCCGGTGGAAATCGAATCCCACTGTTCCTGTGCGATCGGCCACCTGTGCGAGCACGCCGCCGCAGCGCTCCTGCATTGGCAGCCGCAACTGCGCAGCGCCGTCGCCGCCGCCGACACGCCCGGGTTCGCGCGCCCCTGGGCCGGACCGGCGGACTCCGAGCCGATGGAATCGGCGTCCTCCGACGAGCCGGCGCCGCGGATCGCGCACGGCGCGGGTACCGTCTGCGTCCGTCTCGGCGCCGCGCGCCTGCGGCGCCGCGAGGATGACCTTCCCGGCGCGCCACCGCCGCCGGCGGCGGTGTTCGTATCGCTGCGCATCGACGGGATCCGCGTACCACTACAACGCGCCCCCAGCCGCATGGTGATCGATGGTGAGACCGTCGACATCGCTCCGGATGTGCGCCAGGTCGAGCGCGTCATCACCCAACTGCAGGCATATGGCGCGCGACCGTGGTCGCACCCCACGCCGCCGCCCAAGCGCCGCACCGTGGATTCCGCCTTTGAGATCGACGACGAAGATGCGGCGCGCCTGATCGACGGCCCGATCGCGGCTTGGCGCAAGCAAGGATGGGATGTCAAGATCGGCGACGATTTCCCCTGGCAACGGGTGTCGGCGGACGAACTGGACGTGAACATCCACAACCAGAAGAGTCGTGACTGGTTCGATCTCGAACTCGGCATTCGGGTCGGTGACCGGCGATTTCCCTTGCTGCCGTTGCTCGAGTCGGCGCTCGACGATCCCGCGAGCGATACGCTGCAAGTCCGGATCGACGGGCGACACGTGGTGCGCCTGCCGCGTCAACGTGTCGCCCCCCTACTCGACACCTTGATCGAAATCGGCGACCGTCACGGACAACACCGCACCGCCGGGAAGGATTCGGCCGCCGGCCGGCTCGGTTGGCGCCAGCGGCGCGCGGCACGGATGATCCCGGTTGCCCGCATGGACCTGGCGCGGGTGGCGACCCTCAGCGACCGCGGCGTGCTGACCTGGTCGGGCCCGCCCGATCTGCAGGATTTCGCCCATCGCTTGGCCAATTTTTCCGCGCTCCAGGCCGCGCCGGTTCCCGCCATGCTGCGCGCACAGCTCCGCCCCTACCAGCAGGCGGGCCTGAACTGGCTGCAGTTCCTGCGGCAGTATGAACTGGGCGGCCTGCTCGCCGACGACATGGGTCTGGGCAAGACGCTGCAGACGATCGCCCACATCTGCGCAGAAAAGGAAGGGGGCCGCTTGACCGCCCCCGCCCTGGTCATCGCCCCCACCTCCCTCGTGCACAACTGGATGGCGGAAGCGGCACGCTTCGCGCCCGAACTGCGTTGCCTGCCGTTGCATGGCACCGATCGCCACCGCGAATTCTCACGGATCGAGGAATCCGATCTCGTCGTCACCAGCTTCGCGCTGCTGGCGCGGGACGCCGATCTCCTGTGCGAACACCGTTTCCACATCCTCATCGTCGATGAGGCGCAAGCGGTCAAGAATCCGCGCACGCAGGCCGCCGGCGCGATCCGCAACCTCCAGGTCACCCACCGGCTGGCGATCACCGGCACGCCGCTGGAAAACCATCTGGGCGAACTCTGGGCCCAGTTCGACTGGCTCACGCCCGGCTTGCTCGGCGACCAGGCGAGCTTCACCCGCCTGTATCGCAACCCGATCGAGAAACGCGGCGACGAAGACCGGCGCGCGCATCTGGCGACCCGCATCCGGCCGTTCGTGCTGCGTCGGCGCAAGGACGAGGTCGCCCCCGAACTGCCGCCCCGCACCGAAATCGAGCGCTACATCGAGCTGCAAGGCGCCCAGCGCGATCTGTACGAAGCGGTGCGGGCGAGCATGCACGAGCGGGTCCGGAGCGCCCTGGCGGAACAGGGGATCGAACGCAGCCAGATTCTCGTCCTCGACGCCCTGCTCAAGCTGCGGCAGGTCTGCTGCGACCCTCGGCTCACCGGTCTCGGCGCGGCCGGCGCGGCGAGCGAATCGGCCAAGCTCGAATCGCTGCTCGAGATGCTCGACAATCTGCTCGCCGAAGGACGGCGGGTACTGATCTTCTCCCAGTTCACCTCGATGCTCGATCTCATCGAGCATGCGCTGCACGAACGGGGGCAGGACTACGCGCTGCTCACCGGCGAAACGCGCGACCGTGCCGCCCAGGTCGACCGTTTCCAGCGCGGTGACGTGCCGCTCTTCCTGCTGAGCCTCAAAGCCGGCGGAACCGGGCTCAACCTCACCAGCGCCGATACGGTCATCCACTACGATCCGTGGTGGAATCCGGCGGTGGAGGCGCAGGCGAGCGACCGCGCACACCGCATCGGGCAGGACAAGCCGGTATTCATCTACCGACTGCTCTGCGCCGGCACGATCGAAGAGCGGATGCGTGCCCTGCAGGCGCGCAAGGCCCAACTCGCCGAGGCGATGTTCGGCGACGAAGCGGGTCTGGCGCGGGCCCTGACCGCCGAGGACATCGAGGCCCTGTTGGCGCCGGCGGCGAGCCTCACCTCCGCTCCGGCCCTGCCATGACGCTCTACGCCATCGGCGATCTGCAGGGCTGCCGCGGCAGTCTCGAACTTCTGCTTCCCCGCATTCCCGATGGCGCCCGCTTGGTTTTCGTCGGCGACCTCGTCAACCGCGGTCCGGACTCCCTCGGCACACTGCGACGCGTCCGCGATCTCGGCGAGCGTGCGGTGGCCCTGCTCGGCAACCATGATCTGCACCTGCTCGCCGTGGCGGCGGGCATCCGCCCGCTACATCACGACGACACCCTGCAGGACATCCTCGACGCGCCGGACGCGCCGGAACTGCTGGATTGGCTACGTGCCCGCCCGCTGGCCCACGCCGAAGAAGGTGCGCTCTTCGTCCATGCCGGCCTGCTGCCGCAATGGGACGCCGGGCAAACGCTGGCCTTGGCGCACGAAGTCGAAGCCCAGCTGCGTTCCCCCGACTATCGGACGTTCCTGGCAACCATGTACGGCAATCAACCGGCGCGCTGGGTCGATACCCTCACCGGCGCCGACCGGTCGCGCTGCGTGCTGAACGCCCTCACACGCCTGCGCTTCCTGACGCCGGATGGTGCGATGGACTTCAAGACGAAAGCGTCGCCGGACCGTGCCCCGGAGGGGCGGATCGCCTGGTTCGATCATCCCGCGCGGCGCAGTCGCGGCACCACGGTGGTATTCGGCCACTGGTCCACGCTCGGTCTGATGCTGACCCGCGACGATGCGATCGGAATCGATACCGGCTGCTTATGGGGCCGTCAGCTCACGGCGTTGCGCTGGCCGTCTCGGGAGGTGATTCAGGTTCCGTGCCCGCAGGTTCGACAGCCGAACGCGGGAGAGTGAGCGCCAAGGCCTCGCCGATCGCGGCATGGGCGGCATGGGCCAGCGCCCGCCGATCCTGCTCCCGGGTCGCGAGCGCCGGCAGCCAGTGGAGTTCCGCCCCCAGGCACGGAGCCCGCAGGATGCGCCAGATCGACTGCGCGAGGTTCATCTCGCCGACATAGGCCGCGGCATCCGACGGCGCGCCGTTCTGGTGATAGCGCAGCGCGACCGGCACGATGGACGCACCGGCATCGATCGCCGCCTGCAACAAATTGGCATGGAAGCGCAGCAGCTGCGAGCCGTCGGTCGTCGTCCCTTCCGGAAAAATTCCGATGTGTTGGCCGGCCGTCAACCGCGCCGCCACCGCGCGATTGACTTCGGCCACCGCGTGTCGCCGCCCGCGCTCGACGAACAGCGTGCCGACCGCGCGGGCGAAATGACCCAGCACCGGCCAGCGGGCGATGTCCGCCTTGGCGACGAAGCGCGCCGGGCACAGCGCGGTCACGACGAACACGTCGAGCCAGGAAACGTGATTCAGGACGAGCAGTGCCCCGGATGGCGCATCACCGTATGAGGGCGGGGCTCCGCGCGGCTGCACGCGCACACCGACCAGGACGAGCAGCATGCGGGACCAGAGCCGGACCATCGCGTCGCGGGCGCGCGCCGGCAACACGGGGAACACCAGGAACACGGCCAACATGCCCCATAGGAGATGCAGGACGAGAACGATCGCCGCCAACGGAACGCGCAACCGCAATGGCACCACCACCCTCACCCCCGCCCTCTCCCGCTCAAGTGGGAGAGGGGGTCGTCGCCCCCCGCTCGAACCGCACGTCTCCGCCCACCACCGTATATCGCACGCGGCCCCGCAGGGTCTGCCCCGAAAACGGCGAATTCTTGCCGCTGCTCAGCAAAGTGTCGGCGCCTACCGTCCATTCGGCGTCGGGATCGAACACGACGATGTCGGCCTTGCGGCCGGCCTCCAGGACCCCGGTGTCCTCCCGCAAAATGCGCGCCGGGGCGCAGGTCACCACCGCCAAGGCCCGCTGCAGCGGCAGGCGTTCGGATCGCGCCCAGCGCAGCACCAGCGGCAGCAACGTCTCCAGGCCGGTGGCGCCGGGGGCCGCTTCGCCGAACGGCAGCAGCTTGCTGTCGACCGACACCGGCGCATGATCGGAACAGATCGCGTCGATCGTGCCATCGGCCAGGCCGCCGCGAATCGCCTCCTGGTCCTCGGCCGAGCGCAGCGGCGGATCCAGGCGGAAGCGCGTGTCGAAATAGCCGATGTCGCGGTCGATGCAATGCACGTGATGAACCGACACGTCCGCGGTCACGGGCAGGCCTTCGCGCTTGGCCGCGCGCACGAGTTCCACCCCCTGCGCGGACGACAGCCGGCAGATGTGGACGCGTGCGCCGCTCATGCGCTGCAATTCGAAGATGGTATGCAGGGCGACCGTTTCGGCGGCGACACAGACACCCGGCAAGCCCAGGCGCGCGGCGAATGCGCCCTCGCCCGCGATTCCGTCGCCCAGGAGGGTTGCGTCCACCGGGGCAAGCCAGACCGCCAGATCGAAGGTCCGGGCATACCGCAACGCCTGCAGCAGCGTGCCGTGGTTTTCCGGCAGCGCGCCGGTCTGGGCGAACGCCACGCAGCCCACCTCGGCCAAGGTATGCACTTCGGCCAGCGTCTCGCCGTCGAGTCCGGCCGTGAGCGCGCCCAGCGGGTACAGACGCGCGCCGGCCGCTTCGCGCGAGCGCTGGCGCAACATGCGGACGAGGCCCGGTTCGTCGAGCGGCGGATCGGTATCGGGAGGGCATACCACGCCGGTGACGCCGCCGGCGAGCGCCGCGCGCATTTCACCGCGCAGCGCGCCCTCGGCCCCGGGTTCGCGCATGCGGGCGCAGAGATCGACGAGACCCGGAACGACGACGCAGCCCGTGGCATCGATCCACCGCTGGGGCGTAAATCCTTGCGGCGCGGCGCCGATGGCGGCGACGCGGCCCTCCGCAAGGTGGACGTCGGCGACGGCGTCGAACCCGCTGGCGGGATCGACGACGCGACCGTGTCCGATCGTGATCGACGAGGTCATGATGCTTTTCGTTGCGAGGAGACGACCATCGACAGAACCGCCATCCGCACCGCGATCCCGAAACTGACCTGCGGCAGGATGACACTGTGCGGGCCGTCCGCGACGGCGGAATCGATCTCGATGCCGCGATTCATCGGCCCCGGGTGCATGACGATGCAATCCGGCTCGGCATGCCGCAAGGTGTGCGGCGTGAGGCCGTAGTTGCGGAAATACTCCTGGGCGCTGGGCAGCAGTGCGCCGCGCATGCGCTCGTTCTGCAGGCGCAGCATGATGATGACGTCGGCGCCGCGGATTCCGTCCTCGAGGCGTGTATGCACCTGCACCCCCAGGCCCTCCAGCCCGGCCGGCAGCAAGGTGAGCGGCCCCACGACACGCAACTCGCGCACACCCATGGCCAGCAGGCCGTGGATGTCGGAGCGCGCCACGCGCGAGTGGAGTACGTCCCCGACGATCGCGACGGTGAGGTCCTCGAACCGCCCCTTGTAGTGACGGATGGTGTAGAGGTCGAGCAGCGCCTGGGTCGGGTGGGCATGGCGCCCGTCGCCCGCGTTGACGACGTGCACGTGGGGTGCGAGGTGGCGCGCGATGAGATAGGGCGCCCCTCCCTGCGAATGGCGCACGACGAAGATGTCGGCCTGCATCGCGGTGAGGTTGTCGATGGTGTCGAGCAGGGATTCGCCCTTCGAGGTGCTCGATGCCGCGATGTTGAGGTTGTAGACGTCCGCGCTCAGGCGCTTGGCGGCGATCTCGAAGGTCGTGCGCGTGCGGGTGGAATTCTCGAAGAACAGGTTGAACACCGAGCGGCCGCGCAGCAGCGGCACGCTCTTCACCTCGCGCGTTCCGACACCGATGAACCCATCGGCGGTGGCCAGGATGCGTTCGATGATCTCCCGGGGGAGTTCTTCGATGGAAAGCAGGTGATGCAGGTCGCCGTCGGCGTCAAGCTGCGGATTGCGCAGGATGGGGTCCACGCGATTACGCACCTTCCCTGGGAGCGGACTCGACCTCCTCCGCCTCGCGCTGCTCCAGCGTCAGGTGCAAGCGATTGTTGGCGTCGCGCGACAGCACGACGCTCACATCCGCCGGCACCTCCAGGGTGCGGCCGACGAGCGGCGTGGAAATGGGCAGTTCGCGCCCACCGCGATCGATGAGCACCGCAAGCTCGATGCGCGCGGGCCGACCATAGTCGAACAGTTCATTCATCGCGGCGCGCACCGTGCGCCCCGTATTGAGTACGTCGTCAACGAGCAGAATGGTCGCACCATTGACATCGAACGGAATTTGCGACGGCTGCACGCCATGGCTGAGGCCGGCGCTGTGAAAATCGTCACGGTAGAACGAAACGTCGAGCAGGCCGATCTGGGCGTCGATGCCGAGATCGGTACGCAAGCGCTCCGCCAACCAGACGCCGCCGGTGTGCACGCCGACGAGCAGCAAGGACACATCCCCGATGCGCTCGCGCACCCGGCGCAGCAATTCAAAATAGATCGATTCGGCGTCGAGATCCAGCATGTTCCTATGCCTCCCCCTCTCCCGCTTGCGAAAGAGGGCGGGGGTAAGGGTACTCGTCAAACCATTGCTGCAGGATCAGCGCCGCGGCTTCGTCGTCCCGCGGTCCGCCCCCCTCCAGCACGGCGGAAGTGTACCGCTCATCGACCCGCGTCACCGGCAATCGGAAGCGCCCTTCGAGTTGGCGGGCGAACCGCGCGCAGCGTTCGGTCATTTCATGATGCGTCCCGTCGGGATGGCGGGGGATGCCCACGACCAGGAGGTCGGGCTGCCATTCGGCGATCAGACCGGCGATCGCATCCCAGGATACCGCAACCGGAATGCGCTCGAGGATGCACAGCGGTCGGGCGCCGCCGGTCAGGCCATTGCCGAGCGCAACGCCGATGCGGCGCAATCCGTAGTCGAAGGCCAGGAGGATGCCGATCCTTGCCGGCCGGCACGCAGCCTCCGGGCGCTCGCCATCGCAAGACCCATCACTGCCTTCGTCATCGCGAGGCCCGCAGGGCCGTGGCGACCCGGAAAACGACCTGGCTTGCTTCGGGCTGCGCTCTCGCAATGACGGCGGCGCCGCCCCCTCGCAGTACCGGAAGGTTCCCGCGCCGTCCTCGCAATGGGATGGACCCATGCTCCCGGTCAGGCGTGGCCGGCTTGCCCGGCCAGATACATCGGATCGACGCCGAGCAGTTTGAGCGCGGCATCGAAGCGTTCCTGGGGCGGGGTGTCGAAAATGACGTGCGGGTCCGCCGCGACCGTTAGCCAGCCGTTATTGGCCAGCTCCTTTTCGAGCTGGCCGGCGCCCCAACCGGAATAGCCCAGGGTGACGAGCATCCGCTCGGGACCCGTGCCTTCGGCGACCGCTTCGAGAACGTCCTTGGAGGTGGTGAGGCCGATGCCTTCGGCGACGGCCAGCGTCGAATCGTATTCGCCGGCCGGCGCGTGCAGCACGAAGCCGCGCTCGGTCTGCACCGGGCCGCCGTAGAGCACGGGTTCGTCGCGCCACGGAGCGATTTCGAGGTGAAGGTCGATCTTGTCGAACAGCCGCTCCAGCGTGAGATCGGTGGGCCGGTTGATCACGACCCCCATTGCACCGCGCTCGCTGTGCTCGCACACGTAGATGACCGTGTGGTCGAAGTTGGGATCCTCCATGCCGGGCATGGCGATCAGGAACTGGTTCGTCAGATTCATGACGTCTAGTCTATCGCCAAATCCCGGCCTTGGCATGCGGGAAGAACAAGGGCGCCGTTCTTCCCGCAACCGGACCCGATCCGAGCGCCGCACAAGCCAGGGCCGGCGAATCGCAAAGCGGCTTGCGCTCCGGGATGCGACCATCCCCGCCCGCTCCCGTGGCGGCGGGAGCGGGCGGGTTACGGGTTACAGATGGATGCAAAAAGCCCCGCCGAGGCGGGGCTTTTCGACCGGGGTGCGAGACCCCGGATTGCCGGCGAGGCCGGATTTAGAACGAGTGGGTCATGCCGACGCCGATGTAGGTCGTGCGCTCGGACGAGCTGCCGTTCACGGACGAGACGCCGACGGCGCCGACCGGGGTGAACAGGCCACCCATCGCCGAGCCGATCAGGCCGGCGTTGGCATCCAGCTTCAGCGACGCGACCTGGCCATAGACCGTGGTGCGCTTGGACAGCGAGTAGTTGTCCATCAAGGCGATTTCCTGGGTCTTGTTGTCGGTGGGGGCGCTGCTGTTCTTGCCGTCGTAGAACGACAGGTTCAGCTTGTTGGCGGCGTTGGTGTTGTAGTCCACGCCGATGCCCCAGACCTTGAAGTCGTCCACGAGGCCACCACCGGTGCCGGCGGTGTTCGCAAGACCGTAGTCCTTGAACTCGCCGTACTGCGCACGGATCGCCCACGCGCCGTAGGTGTAGCCCAGACCGAAGTCGGCAATCTGCGAACCGTCGACGGCGGAACCAGCGTTCAGCCCGACCTGCTTGTTCTTCGCGAAGCTGCCCGACACGGCGAAGTTGTCGTAGGTATACGACGCGCCGATGGAGGTCTGCTGCGCCGCGGACGACGAACCCGCGATGCCGCCGAAGCCGTACAGGGCACCGACATAGAGGCCGTTGGCGCTGTAGGTGTAGCTCAACGAGTTGTTGTCGAACACGCTGCCGGTGGCCAGGGTGTTGGCGAGGTTCGAACCCGTGCTATTGCTTTCGGCCGAGGTCAGAACCCAGGCGTCCAACAGGCTCAGGGAGTAGGTCAGGCCGCGCGGCTCGGTCGAGGCCGAAGCGATCAGCGCCGGATCCACCTGGTTCCCCGCGGCGACCGTACCCCAGTCGCCGCTCAGGCTGACGTCGGCGGTACGCGAGAAGATGCTGCCGGCATACGAGCCGAGGCTCGTGGCGCCCGCGCTCGGGTAGACGGTGGTGCTGTTCCCGCCGGCAACGCCCAGCGAGCCGTTGGCAAGGTTGAAGCCGCCTTCCAGATCGAAACCGGCGGTCAGGCCGTTGCCCAGGCTCTCGCTGCCCTTCAGGCCGAAGTCGTTGGCCTGCATCTGCGAACCTTGCAGGCCGACCACGGAACCGGTGCCGGTGCAGGCGCCGCCCGTCGTCATGGTCGTGCACGACTTGCTGGCGCTCATCACGCCGATATCGATATTGCCGTACATCGTGACGCCGTCGGCGTACGCAGCGGCACCGAAGGCCAGCGCAACCGCAGCGACCGAAACTTTCACCATTGCTTTCATGCGTTTTTTCTCCTCAGAAAGTTTGCCGGTCCGATCATCCTCAGACAGCCCGAATGGACCGGCATCAGCAACTGGTTCTTCCGCGCCCCGAACTCTGCCTGGAACTCTGCCTGAAAACTTGCCTAGTCAGACAACCCGGCACGCGGCCCAAAATGCTTCCCCGCAATTGTCGCCAAACGGCGGCGAATTCGCACGGGAATGGGGCCCAATTTTTGGGATTTGTTGCGCAAATAATACGGGATGAACAGGACAAATGAGATCGATTCGAATTTCCAATTGACGTAGATCAATGCAGAAGCCGCATCTACCAAAATCTTGCCAAGTTTTCCGCGAATCCCCGCCATCCCGCATTGTTGCGTTTTGTGACAAGTCGATTGCTTTGCACAATCTCGGTGCCAACTCGCATCGAGGCGCGGAATCGTTCGGCCGGCCGGCTCGGATGACGCACAGACCCAAGCCCGCATCGGCGCATCCCACGCCCCCGAGCGCAAAAAAACGCGGCCCGAAGGCCGCGTTTTGACGCCGGGATGGGGAGTTCCGTCCCGCTTACATCCCCATGTCCATACCGCCCATGCCGCCCATGCCGCCCATGTCGCCGGCCGGACCGCCCTTGGGCTTGTCCTCGACCAGCTCGGCGACCGCCGCATCGGTGGTCAGGACCAGGCCGGCGACCGACGCCGCATTGAGCAGCGCAGTGCGCGTGACCTTGGTCGGATCGAGCACGCCCATTTCGACGAGGTCGCCGTAGGCATGGGTCTGGGCGTTGAAGCCGAAGTTCCCCTTGCCTTCCGCGACCTTGTTGACGACGACGCTGGGCTCCTCGCCGGCATTGGCCACGATCTGCCGCAGCGGCTCTTCGATCGCGCGCAGCACGATCTTGACGCCGGCGGTCTGGTCGGGGTTGTCGCCATGGAGGTTGGTGATGGCCTGCTTGGCACGCACCAGCGCGACGCCGCCGCCCGCCACCACGCCCTCTTCCACCGCAGCGCGAGTCGCGTGCAGCGCGTCTTCGACGCGAGCCTTCTTTTCCTTCATTTCGACTTCGGTCGCGGCGCCGACGCGGATCACCGCCACGCCGCCGGCCAGCTTGGCGACACGCTCCTGGAGCTTCTCACGGTCGTAGTCGCTGGTGGCTTCTTCGATCTGGGCACGGATCGCCTTGACGCGGGCCTCGATGTTCTTGGCATCGCCGCTGCCGTCGATGATCGTCGTGTCTTCCTTGCCGATCTCGATGCGCTTGGCCTGGCCCAGATCCTTCAGCGTGGCCTTCTCGAGGGTCATGCCGGTTTCCTCGGCGATGACCGTACCGCCCGTGAGGATGGCGATGTCTTCGAGCATGGCCTTGCGGCGATCGCCGAAGCCCGGCGCCTTGACCGCGCAGGTCTTGAGAATACCGCGGATGTTGTTGACCACCAGGGTGGCGAGCGCTTCGCCTTCGATGTCCTCGGCGATGATCAGCAGCGGACGGCCGGCCTTGGCCACTTGCTCGAGCACCGGAAGCAGGTCACGGATGTTCGACACCTTCTTGTCGTGCAGCAGCACGAAGGGGTTGTCGAGCACGGCGATCTGCTTGTCGGCATTGTTGATGAAGTAGGGCGAGAGATAGCCGCGATCGAACTGCATACCCTCGACGACGTCGAGCTCGTTGTTGAGCGACTTGCCGTCCTCGACGGTAATCACGCCTTCCTTGCCCACCTTGTCCATCGCGTCGGCAATGATCTGGCCGATATCGGCGTCGGCATTGGCGGAAATGGCGCCCACCTGGGCGATTTCCTTGCTGGTCGTGCAGGGCTTGCTGACCTTCTTCAGTTCCTCGATGGCGGCAGTGACGGCCTTGTCGATGCCGCGCTTGAGGTCCATCGGGTTCATGCCGGCGGCAACGTACTTCATGCCCTCGACGACGATGGCCTGGGCCAGGACGGTCGCGGTGGTGGTGCCGTCACCGGCGTTGTCGGATGTCTTGGACGCGACTTCCTTGACCAGCTGCGCGCCCATGTTCTCGAACTTGTCCTTGAGCTCGATTTCCTTGGCGACGGAGACGCCGTCCTTGGTGACCGTCGGAGCGCCGAAGCTGCGCTCGAGCACGACGTTGCGACCCTTCGGGCCCAGGGTGACCTTGACCGCGTTGGCCAGGACATTGATGCCGCGCACCATGCGGTGGCGGGCGTCTTCGCCGAAATAGACTTGTTTGGCTGCCATGAATGACTCCGAATATGAATTAAGCAATCACGCCCATGATGTCTTCCTCGCGCATCACGAGGAGCTCGTCGCCTTCGACCTTGACGGTCTGACCGGCGTACTTGCCGAACAACACGCGGTCGCCGACTTTGACATCCACCGGCACGCGCTTGCCGGTGTCATCGAGCTTGCCCGGCCCGACGGCGAGCACTTCGCCTTGGTCGGGCTTTTCCGCCGCGTTGTCGGGGATCACGATGCCGGACGCCGTCTTCCGTTCGTTATCCAGGCGCTTGACGATCACGCGATCGTGCAGAGGACGAATTTTCATGGTTTCTCCTGACAAGGTTCCCGGACCCGCCCGCGGCGCCAATGCCGCAAGCCGTTCAAAAGTCCGAAATGACGTTGTTCGCAGCCCGGAGTCGACGTTCACGCCGGAAAGGCGCTAGCACTCAACCACCGGGAGTGCTAATTATATGGGGCGAACGTCCGTTTTCAAGTCCGGCCCCCAAGCCGGAAATCCCCACAAGGCGGGAGTGGCTTTGTGCGCCGACCGGCTCCCGGCCGAATACGCCATCGGGGGAAGGCAGCGGGGCGCGGCCGACCGGTAAAATCCTCCCCATGACATTGCACTATAAATGGTTGACCCAAACCGTCGCCACGGCGGCGCAGATCCACCCCGACGACCTGCCGGCGATCGCCGCCCACGGCTTCAAGACGCTGATCAACAACCGCCCGGACGGCGAAGGCGGCCCGAATCAGCCGACGAGCAAGGAGCTGGAGGACGCCGCGCGGGAGCACGGCATCGCCTACGTCTACCTGCCGGTGGTGCCGATGCGCTACACGCGGGAACAGGTCGAGGCGATGGCGCAGCATCTGAAGACCGCCGCCACGCCGGTGCTCGCGTTCTGCCGCTCCGGTGCGCGGACGGAACAGCTCTTCCACTTCACGCAGCAACTGGGCTGAGCCCCCTCTCCCGCAGGCGGGAGAGGCCGGCCGGCGCGTCAAATCGCCGCGAATGCGTCCCGCGCCGCGGCCAGCACCTCGGCAATGACCGCGTCGTCATGTCGGATCGACGTGAAACCCGCCTCGTATGCCGACGGCGCGAAATAGACGCCCCGATCGAGCATGGCGTGGAAGAAGCGGTTGAAGCGATCCTTGTCGCAAGCCATGACCTGCGCGAAATTTCCCGGCACCGTCGCGCTCGCATACAAGCCGAACATCGTGCCCACGCTCCGGGCGCAGAAGTCCTGCCCCGCCTCGCGTGCCGCCTGCGCCAGCCCGTCGGCCAGCGCAGCGGTGCGCGCAACGAGCGCATCGAATACGCCCGGTTGCTCGATCACGTCCAGCGTGGCTTCGCCGCAAGCCACCGCCACCGGATTCCCCGATAGCGTACCGGCCTGATAGACCGCGCCCAGCGGCGCGAGCTTCGCCATGATGTCGCGCCGCCCGCCGAACGCACCGATCGGCATGCCGCCGCCGATCACCTTGCCCAGGGTCGTGAGATCCGGCGCAATGGCATACCGTGCCTGGGCGCCGCCGAGCGCCACACGGAAACCGCTCATCACCTCGTCGAAAATCAGCACCGCGCCATGCTGGGTGCAGAGACGGCGCAGGGTCTGCAGAAACTCGGGCGTACCCGGGATCAGATTCATGTTGCCGGCCACCGGCTCGACGATCACGCAAGCGATCTCCGAACCCAGGCGTGCGAACGCGTCCTCGAGCTGTTGGCTGTCGTTGTAGTCGAGCACCAGCGTGTGCTGCGCCGTCTCCGGCGGCACTCCGGAAGAACTCGGATTGCCGAAGGTCAGCGCCCCCGAACCCGCCTTGACCAGCAAGCTGTCGGCATGGCCGTGATAACAACCCTCGAACTTGATCAGCTTGTGGCGGCCGGTGAACCCGCGAGCCAGACGGATCGCGCTCATCGTCGCTTCCGTGCCCGAGGAAACCAGCCGCACCTGCTCCATCGCCGGAACCATCCGGATGATGCGCTCGGCGAACGCCACTTCCGCCTCGGTCGGGGCACCGAACGACAGGCCGTCACGCGCCGCGCGGGCGATTGCATCGAGCACGGCGGGGTGGCCGTGGCCGGCGATCATCGGCCCCCAGGAACAAATCAGATCGACGTAACGGCGTCCGGCGGCATCCCAAAAATATGCACCTTCCCCTCTGCGGATGAACCGGGGGGTCCCTCCCACCGAGCGGAACGCCCGAACCGGGGAGTTGACGCCCCCCGGGATGCTGCGCTGCGCGCGGGCGAACAGGTCCGCGTTCGCGTCGGAATGGCCTTGCGTCGCCGGTGCCGAAAACATCGTTCTCATTTCCTCCTAATTAGACGTTCTTCCCATATGAAAGAACTCCGCCCGGAAAAGATCGTCGATCTCATTCCGGCACCCCCGCAACCGCGACAGGCCCCGCCATCGCCTGCATCATGTGTTCAGAATACCCATTGTTGGCCCCAATTCGGGCGCTTCCTCGGGCTATGATCGCCATTCCAGTACGGGTATGGTAGCGAAACTCCACCCGCTCCCGGCCGGATATCCGACCGCAATTTTTTTGGACCGAACCGAAGTATGACCACGACCGTCGTAACACGCACCTGGATGTGTCTGATTTGTGGATGGATCTACGACGAGGCTGCCGGCCTCCCCGACGAGGGGATCGCCGCAGGGACGCCCTGGGAGGAGATCCCGCCGAACTGGGTCTGCCCCGAATGCGGAGCGCGCAAGGAAGATTTCGAGATGATCGAGATCTGAGCGGTCCCGCCACCCGCCTGCGACATGGAACCTGTCGACATCCGCGGCCGGAAGGTGATGGTGATCGACGACTCGAACACCATCCGCCGCAGCGCCGAGATCTTTCTTACGCAAGCCGGATGCCAAGTCATCCTGGCGCAGAACGGGTTCGAGGCGCTATCGAAGATCCACGACCATGATCCCGACATCGTTTTTTGCGACATTCTCATGCCGCGACTGGACGGGTATCAGACCTGCGCGCTCATCAAGCGCAGCCCGCGCTATCACGATACGCCCGTGGTCATGCTCTCGTCGAAGGATGGGCTGTTCGACCGGGCGCGCGGGCGCATGGTCGGATCGGTGGAATACCTGACCAAGCCATTCACCAAGGAAAGCCTGCTGGCGGTCGTAGGCCGGCACGCGATGCCCCCCGGGCCGGCGGCGGATGGCTGATCCCCGCTCCGCATCCAGTCCGCCCCGCCCCCGCAACCCGTGCCCGCCATTGCAGGAACCTCGAACATGACGATCCAGAAAATCCTTGTCGTGGACGACTCGCCCACCGAACGATATTTCCTCAACGAGCTGCTCACCAAGCACGGCTATGCGGTCGCCACGGCGGAAAACGCCGAGGACGCGATGGCCCGCATCGCGACCTTCCTGCCGGACCTGATCCTGATGGACGTGGTGATGCCCGGCCTCAACGGATTCCAGTTCACACGCAATCTCGCGAAGGATCCGGCGACGCAGAACATCCCGATCATCATGTGCACGACCAAGAACCAACAGACCGACCGGATCTGGGGCTTGCGGCAGGGCGCGCGCGACTACGTGACCAAGCCGGTGAAGGCCGAGGAACTGCTCGGCAAGATCGCGGCCCTGGGGTGAGCGGAGCGGACGCCGTGTCGCGGATGCATCCCTCCTCGCCCCCGCCCTCTTCCGCCGCTGCGAAAGACGGGGAATTCCCGTCCCGCGCGGAAGAGAACCGGAAACTTGCGATCCGCATCGGCGCCGACGCCTTCCTCCTCGACGTGCTCGGCGCGGGGGAGATCGTGGCCGTTCCGGCGGTCACGCCGGTGCCCTGGACACAGCCCTGGTTCCGCGGCCTCACCAACGTGCGCGGGCGCCTGATCGGCGTGATCGACCTGCGACATCTCGGCGGCGGCACGCCGCTGCCCCCCGACCAGGCCGGCCAGCTCGTCGTTCTCCACCCCGGCCTGCGATACAACGTCGGGCTGCTGGCGACCCGCGCCTTCGGGTTGCGCGGCCGCGACGACCTGACCGGCCGGGAAGACCTGAACGATGGCGCCCGTCCGTGGGAAATCGCGGCCTGGCGCGACGCCGACGGGGCGCGTCTGGTCGAGATCGATCTGCAACGGCTGATGGATTGGGACGCGTTCGTCAACATCGGTATTTGATACGAGGGGAACATCGTGGCGCTCGATTTCGGTTTTCTCCGAGGCAGGAAAGGCCGCACGGAAGACATCGCCGCAACGCGACGCATCGATCCGCCCACGGCGGTCGATGCAACCATCGTCGATACGTCCACGAACACCGCGCGGCCGGAGGAAGGACGTCCCGCCGCACCACCCGCGGAACGGCGCGCGACCGCGCGGCGCACGGTGCAGGCGCTCGCCGTCGCCGGGCCGCTCTGCATCCTGATCGCCGCCGGATTCGTATGGATGGGCGTGCGCACCGCCGCCTCGGGAGCCCGGCAAATCGCCCTCCTCGGCGACGTGCTCATGTACACGCAGCGCCTCGCGAAGGACGCGCCGCTGGCCGTGGCGGGCGAGCCCGATGCGATCGACGAACTCACCGAAAGTCGCGACCAGGTCAACACCGATCTGCGCCTGCTGCGGGCCGGCGACCCGGCCAATGACATGGATCCCGCCACCGGCAAGGCAGCGCTGTTCCTGAAGACCCTGATCGACCGCTGGCAAACCACCTATGGCGCAGCGAGCGCGATCATCGTCAATCGTCCGATCCTGGTCGACTATGGCGTCGCCGTGCGCAATGCCCAGAACGACGGCTTGCCGACCCCGGCGCCGCGTTTTCCCGATGCCGTACAGCAGGCACGCAACGCCCAGATCCTGATCGTCGGCGAAGCCGAACCGTTGCGCCTGGAAGCGGTCGATCTCGGCAAGCGCATCGTCGCGCAGGAACAGCGCAACGGGCGGTATTACGGGCCGGCGGCCCTGCTGACCGTGGCAGCGCTGGCGATCGCGGCGTGGATCGTGCGCGTCCTGCTGCGCGACCTCCGCCGCCGCGCCGAAGAATCGGAGGCCGGGCGGCTCGATGCGAAACGGCTGGAAGCCGAGGCGAAGGCGCAGAACGAGCGCAACCAGGCCGCCATCCTGCGCCTGATGAACGAGTTGCAGGATGTCGCCGACGGCGACCTCACCGTAACCGCGACCGTGACGGAGGAAATCACCGGTGCGATCGCCGACTCGGTCAACTACACCGTGGAAGAGCTGCGGGACCTCGTCGGCCGGATCAACGCGACCGCCGAACAGGTGAGCACCGCGTCGGCGGAATCGCGGGACATCGCGACGCGCCTGCTTGCCGCCGCCGAGATGCAACGCAACGAGATCCGGGAAACCGGCGAACGGGTGTTGGACATGACCCAGCGGATTGCCGAGGTATCGACCAGCGCCGGCGATTCGGCGGACGTGGCGCGGGCCTCGCTCGACGCCGCCGAACGCGGCCAGCGCGCGGTGTACAACCAGATTTCGAGCATGAACGAGATCCGCGAACAGATCCAGGAAACATCCAAACGCATCAAGCGGCTGGGCGAATCCTCGCAGGAGATCGGCGAGATCGTCGAACTCATTTCGGACATCACCGAGCAGACCAACGTCCTCGCGCTCAACGCGGCGATCCAGGCCGCCTCGGCCGGCGAAGCCGGACGCGGGTTCTCGGTCGTCGCCGAGGAAGTCCAGCGGCTCGCCGACCGCTCCGCGGAAGCGGCGAAACAGATCGGCGCGCTGATCCGGGCAATCCAGGGAGACACCCAGGATGCCATCATGGCGATGGAGAAAAGCACCCAGGGTGTGGTCGAGGGAACGCGGCTTTCCGACGCCGCCGGCGCCACGCTGGCCGATATCGGACGGGTGTCGCGGCAACTCACCGAACTCATCGAACGCATCGCCCACGCCACCGCGGATCAGGCGAAATCGGCCGACGACATCTCCCAGGTGATCGCGCACATTCTCGCCATCACCGAACAGACGACCGACGGCACCCGGCACACTGCCGACTCGGTCGGGCAACTGACGAATCTCGCGCGCGACCTCAAATCCTCGGTCGCGCGCTTCCGTGTCGCGTGACCCCATGCAGGCCGCCATGACCGAAACCAGCCGCCCGTCGACCTCGGCATCGCCGGCCGCCGTCGATGCCACGCCGCTCGAGTGGGTGCGCGGCGAAATCCGCGGATCGCTCGCCGAGGCCGCACAACAGGTCCGGGCATTCCTGGTCGCCAAGACCGATCCCGCTCCGTTGCGGGCCGCGCGCGAACACCTGCACCAGGTCAACGGCGCCCTGCAGATGCTCGATCTGCGCGGCGTCACACAGGTCGTCGAAGCGTCTGAGCGCCTGATCGCGCTATGGGAGGCGAATCCGCGAGAATGCCTGCCCTCGGCGGTGCGGTCGCTCGAAGCGACGTTTGCTGCCGTCCGCAACTATCTCGACGGTCTGACCCGCGGCCGCGACGAGCCGCCGATCCGCCTCTATCCGTACTACCGGGAAATCCTCGTGCTGCTGGGCGCGCCGCGGATTCACCCCGCCGACCTGCTCTTCCCGGACCTCGGCCGCAATCCGCCCGGCGAACGGATCCGCGTACGCCCGCTCAGCACCGACGAGTTGCGGGTGCGCAGGGTACGTTATGAGGAAGGACTGCTGCGTTTCTTGCGCGACCCGGAAAACACTCTGGCACGATCGCAGATGCGCGATGCCGTCGCGGACATCGAGGGCATGCCGCAGCGACGCTCGTCGCGGACCTTCTGGTGGATCGTGCGCGGGCTGTTCGACGCGCTGGAAGTCTCGGGGCTGGCAGCGGATGAGGACTGCAAGCGCCTGTTCGCCCGCATCAACCAGCAGATCCTGCGCCAACTCGAAGGCAATTTCGCGATCGCCGACCGGCTGATGACCGACGCGATCTTCCACGCCGCTCGGGCCGACCGCCGGGTCGCGCGGATCCAGGAGATCCGCGCGCTCTTCGATCTCGATACGCTGATGCCCGATGACTTCGAGCGCGCGACCCTCACCACCATCGATACCGAAACGCTGCACGAGTTGAAAGGCGCGATCGGAGCGTGCAAAGCGTCTTGGGGTCAAACCGGCTCCACCGCACCACTTCGCTCCGGCAATGAAACCGCCGACCCGTTCGCGCGGGCGGCCCAGGCCGCACACCGCCTCGGCGCCGACGCCGCCGCGAACCTGATCGAAAGCATGCAAAACGCGGCGGCGCACCGGGATTCGCTCGACACCGTGGCGCGCGAAGCGGTCGCGATGGAAATCGCCACCGCGCTGCTGCTCCTGGAGCTCGGCGTCGACACCTATCCGCACAGCGATCCGCAGTTCGAACGGCGGGCCGCAGCGATGATCCGCCGCATCGAACATGCCGCCCAAGGGCTGCCCGTGGAACCGGCCGAGCCCTGGCTGAACGATCTCGCGCAGAAGGCGCAGGAGCACGCATCGCTCGAGACGGTCATCGCCGAAATACGCGCCATGCTGCGCGAGGCGGAACTGCGCCTCGACACATTCTTCCGCAATCCCGCGCAGCGCGACTCGCTCGTCGACCTCGACGCGTCGTTCGACCAGATCGCCGGAGTCTTTGGCGTACTCGGCCATGAAGACGCGGTGGCAGCGCTACACGACATCACCGCGGCGGTGCGCCGCTTTCGTGATCCTGCGGTCGACACCGGCCGGCAGGAATTCGCGCGCATCGCCCAGAATCTGGGCGCGATCGGGTTTTTCGTCGACATGCTGGCGCAGGATCCGGCCGCACCGCGCGCCATGTTCCGCTTCGACCCGCAAACCGGCACGCTGCACGCAGACATCGCAACCCCACGGGAAGCCTCCGCCGCGCCGGCCGAAGAAGAGGATGACGCGGCGGCCGCGCCAGCCGCAGCGGTGCCTGCCGACGCGGGAGCGCCGGCTCCGGCGGTCGCGGATGGAATCGATGTCGGACCGGGTGCCGCCGACCATGAGTCGGCCGGCGAAGAGCAATCGAGCGCGGAATGGCTGGCGGCCAGCCGGGAACCCCCCGTGCATGCGCCGAGCGCGCCGCTGCCGGAGAGTGCGGCGGCGGTCGACCTGGAGCTCTTCGAGGTCTTCCTTGCGGAAGCCGAAGAACAGCTCCAATCCATCGGGGAACAGATCGAACGGCTGCGTGACGATCCCGGCGATCGGGATGCGCTCACGATGACGCGACGCGCCTTCCATACGCTCAAGGGTTCCAGCCGCATGGTCGGGCTGCACGACTTCGGCGAATTCGCTTGGGCGCTCGAACAATGCTTCAACGTCGCGCTATCCCAGGAGCAACCGGCGACGCCCGCCCTGATCGATCTGGCTGCGGCCAGCGCCGCCCGGATGAGCGCATGGATCGCCGCGTTGCAGCGCGACCCGCAAGCACGCAGCGATGACGGCGCGGCCTCGCTGTCGTCCTCGCTGTCGTCCTGGATCGCCGCCGCCGACGCCGTACGCAGCGGCGGCCCCTTCGAGTCGCCCGACGCGGCGCACCCGTCACGCCTTGCGCCCGCTCCCGCGGAGGAATTGCCGGAGGCGCCGGCGAACGACGCCATCGCGCCCGCCCCCGAATCCCCGCCCGCCATCGGGACCGCGCCGACCGACGACACCCTGCGGATCGGTCCGGTCACCGTCAGCCGCGGCCTGTATGCGATCTTCCTGCAAGAATCCGACGAGTGCGTCCGCGCGCTCGAGGACGGCATCGCCCGGTGGCGTGTCCATCCCGCCGCCGACGCGGCGGATTTCGAGCCCCTCGTGCGCCGGGCGCACACCCTTGCGGGGATTGCCGGCACGGTCGGGGTCGAACCCGTGTGCGCACTGGCGGAGCCGATCGACGCGCTGCTGCAGTGGGCCTTCGCGCGAGCGACCACCGGCATCGCCCCGTTTCGCCCCGCCGACGCGCAATTCGAGACGCTGTCCGACGGCATCGCACAGATGAAGGCGATGCTGCACCAGTTCGCGGGGGGGGTCTACCCGGACCCGGACCCTGCGGGTGCGGCCGCGCTGCAAACCCTGCTGGCGATCGTGCGCGAGATGCCGGCGCCGCCGCAACCCGAGTCGCCGCCCGTCGCCCCACTCGCCGCTGCGGCGGCCCCCCCGCCCGAACCGACGTCGGCGCCGGCCGCGGAGGCGGCGCCGGAGATTCCGACGGTGCCGCCGGAGCCCACGACCCCGCCGGCGCTCGACGAGATCGACGTCGATCTCGTCCCGATCTTCCTCGTCGAAGCGCAGGACCTGTTCCCGGTCATCTCGGCGGCGCTGCGACGCCTCGCGCAAAGCACCGGCATCCTGGGCGACAGCGGCCCGGCGGAGACGGCCCGCGAACTGATGCGCGCCCTGCACACGCTCAAGGGAAGCGCGCGCATGGCCGGCGCGATGCGCCTGGGCGAAGTCGTCCATGCGATGGAAGCCCGGATCGAATCGGCGATCGGCACCGGCGAAGCGCCGGGAGTGCTGGCCGAAGACCTGCACGGCCGCTTCGATCATGCCGCCGCGCTGTTCGAATCCTTGCAGCGCACGTCCCCGCCTGCACCCGATACCGCGGCGACGGAGGTGACGACCCCGGCAATGCCCGCGACGGCGGGCACGGCCGTGAGCGCCGCGTTGGCCGTCGCCCCCAAGGAAGAAAAAGCGCCGGCCGCGCACTTGCGCGTGCGTGCCGACATCCTCGACCGTCTGGTCGATCATGCCGGCGAAATCTCGATCACCCGCACCAAGCTCGAAACCGAACTGGGCCAACTGCGCGGCGCATTGGGCGACCTCGCCGACAACATCCTGCGTCTGCGCACGCAACTGCGCGAGATCGAAGTCCAGGCGGATGCGCAGATCCAGGCGCAATCGAATGAAACCCGAAATGCCGAAAATTTCGATCCGCTCGAATTCGACCGCTATTCGCGCCTGCAGGAGTTGACCCGCCAGCTCGCCGAGTCGGTCGAGGACGTCGCGCTGGTGCAAAGCGGTATGTCGCGAGCGCTACAGATGGCCGACAACGACATCTCCGCCCAGTCCCGCCTCACGCGCGATCTGCAGCAGAACCTCCTGCACATGCGCATGGTGCCCTTCGCCAACGTCGCCGACCGCCTCTTCCGCGTGGCGCGGCAATCGGCACGGGAACTGGGCAAGCGCGTGCGACTCGATCTCGCCGGCGAAAACACCGAGGTCGACCGCAGCGTTCTCGAACACATGGCCGGCCCGTTCGAACATCTCGTTCGCAATGCGATCGTCCATGGCCTGGAATCCCCGGCGGACCGGGCGGCGGCGGGGAAGCCCGACACCGGCGAGCTACGGGTTTCCGTGCACCAGGAGAGCAACGAAATCGTGGTCGTCTTCGCCGACGACGGTCGCGGACTGGATTGGGAACGCATCCGCGCGCGCGGGGAATCGTCCGGCCGAATCCCCGCCGGCCGCATCCCCGACGAACGCGAGCTGACCGAACTCATCTTTGCGCCCGGATTCAGTACGGCCGACGAAGTGACGGAGCTGGCAGGACGCGGGGTCGGCATGGACGCGGTGCGGGCGCAGGTTGCCGGCCTGGGGGGACGCATTGCCGTGTCTTCGGAGACGGGCCGCGGCACCCGGTTCACCCTGTACCTGCCGATGAGTCTGTCGGTGATGCAGGTGGTGCTCGCCCGCGTCGGCGATCAGCGCTTCGCCATCCCCGCCGCGATGGTGGATCGGGACCAGCACGTCGCCGCCGAGGACTTGCTGCCCGCGATCCAGCGCGGCGCCATCGCATTCGAGGGCATCGGCGACGTGGTACTGCGACCGCTCGCACAACTCGTGGGGCGCGACCCGAGCCCGCCCGACGCCGATACGTACGCGCTGGCGCTGCTGCGCTTGGGCGATGACCGGCTGGCCATCAGCGCCGACGCGTTTTCCGCACCATGCGAAGTGGTGGTGAAGAATGTCGGGCCGCAGGTCGCGCGGCTGGCGGGCGTGCTCGGCGCAACGGTGCTGGGGGACGGACAGGTCGTGCTGATCTGCAACCCCGTGCAATTGATCGCGCGAGCGCCCGAGCCGCCGGAGATGGGGGCGGATTTCGATTTGGGTTCCGCGGCGCCGGACGACGGCGCCCGTGATGAGTCGCCCGCGCCCCCGCGCACCAACCGCACCCACACCGCGCACATCCTCATCGTCGACGACTCGCTCACCGTGCGGCGCGTCACCCAACGCCTGTTGGAACGCAACGGCTACCATACGATCCTCGCCAAAGACGGCATCGACGCGCTGCGCACGATGGAAACGCAACGGCCGGACTGCATCCTGGCCGACATCGAAATGCCGCGCATGGACGGCTACGACCTCACCCGCGCGATCCGCGCCAACGCGGCGACCCATGACATTCCCGTCATCATGATCACCTCGCGCACAGCGGAAAAACACCGCCGCATGGCGTTCGAACTGGGCGCCGACGAGTACCTCGGCAAACCGTATCAGGAAGAGGAGTTGCTACGACTGATCCGGATGCACGTCGATGCCAAGGAACGAAGCCTCTGAACCCTGCTACCCTCACCCCCGCCCGCTCCGCACGCGGGAGAGGGCGTGAACGCCTACTGGATCGCGCCACGGCCCTGCGGGCCTCACGATGACAACTTGCGTTGAGGAGAGCACTGCGTTGGCGTCAAACCGAGACTTTTCCAAGCTCCTCGCCGCGCGCTGGCGCGACGCGGATTCCCTGCTCTGCGTCGGTCTCGATCCCGACCCGCAACGCTTCGCGCCCTCGCTGCGCGGCAGCAAGGATGCGATCCTCCGGTTCTGCTGTGCCATCGCGGATGCGACCGCGCCCTATGCCTGCGCGTTCAAACCGCAGATCGCCTACTTCGCCTCGCACCGCGCCGAAGACCAACTCGAAGATCTCCTGGCTCATCTGCGTGCGCGGCACCCGGACATTCCCGTCGTCCTCGATGCCAAGCGCGGCGACATCGGCTCGACCGCCGAACAGTACGCGCGCGAAGCCTTCGAACGCTATGGCGCAGACGCCGTGACGCTCTCGCCGTTCATGGGCCGCGACACGATCGAACCGTTCCTGGCCTATGCGGGGCGCGCGGCCTTCCTGCTCTGCCGAACGAGCAATCCGGGCGGCAATGATCTGCAGATGCTCGACGTCGGCGGCGAACACCTCTTCGAGCGTCTCGCGCGGCTGGCCGCCGGCGCATGGCATCGGCCGGAGCAGATCGGCCTGGTCGTCGGGGCGACGTTCCCCCGGGAACTGGCGCGCGTGCGGGAACTCGCGCCGGCACTGCCGCTGCTCGTCCCCGGCATAGGCGCCCAGGGCGGCGACATTCCCGCCACCGTGCGGGCAGGCTGTGACATCGATGGATTCGGCCTGCTGATCAACTCCTCGCGCGCCATCCTGTATGCGAGTTCCGGCGACGACTACGCGGACGCCGCGGCGCAGGCCGCCCGGCAGACGCGCGACGAGATCAACCGGTCCCGAGACAGCCGCTACGAAGACAATCGATGAGGCCGGCCATCGCCTCCGCGATCGACTGCGTCCGCACCGCCGCCCGGTCCCCATCGAAACGCCGCGTCGCCGTTCGCGCCCAGGGAGGGAGCGCCGGGTCGCGCCGCAACGCCCACGCGAAGCACACCGTTCCGACCGGCTTTTCCGGGCTGCCGCCCTCGGGCCCGGCGATGCCGGTCACCGCGACGGCCGCGTGGGCATGGCTCTGCGCCAACGCTCCCAGCGCCATCGCCCGCGCCACCGGCTCGCTCACCGCGCCGTAGTCGCGCAAGTAGGCCTGCGCCACGCCCAGCATGCGCTGCTTGGCTTCGTTGGAATAGACGACGAACCCGCGATCGAACCACGCGCTCGATCCGGGCACCTGGGTCACCGCATACGACACGCCCCCCGCCGTGCAGGATTCCGCGGTGGTCAGAACCAAACCTTCCGCGGCAAGCCGGGCGCCGAGGTCGCGGGCAAGCACCAACAGTTGCGCACCGGGGTCCATCACCGCAACAGGCGCAGGCCGATCGCGATGACCAGCAGCGTATACAGCGCCGCGACGAGGTCATCGGCCATCACGCCGACACCGCTCTTCCAATGTCGATCGATGTTGCGAATCGGCGGCGGCTTGGTGATATCGAAGATCCGGAAGAGCACGAACGCCACCGCCTGCAGTCCCCAGGGACGATCCCCTGCCGGCAGCAGCACGAGGATCAGCCAAAACGCGACCATCTCATCGACGACGATCGTCCCCGAATCGACCTCGCCGAGCATTTCGCCGGTGTGCTGCGCCGCCCAGCTGCCGAGCATCAGGGCCACTGCAACCACCAGCAGCCCGGTTGCCAGATCGGGGGCGCCGTGGGGCGCGATCACGACGAAGATCGCCCACGCCAGCGCCGTGCCCCAGGTTCCGGGACCGGGACGCAGCAACCCGCTTCCGAGGCCGGTGGCGATCCAATGCGCGGGGTGGGAAAGCATCGGACGGGAGGGCGAGGGGGATTTCCGTTCTTCTCCGCGGGACGTGCTCATGGCGCCTCCTGTTCCGCCCAATCAAGTCGGAAACTGATTGAACGCCTTGAGTGTATCCCCGATCCGATCGCCCGCGGCGTTGCGCAAGCGCAAACCCTGTTCCAGGTCGATCCGGCCGATATGGGAAACCGGCACGCCGGTGCGCGCCCCCGCGGCGAGCACGGCATCGCGATGTTCCGGTGCAGCCGTGAACACAAGTTCATAGTCGTCGCCGCCGGCCAGGATGCAATGCTGCTGTCGAACCGTGCCCAAGCCCGCGAATGCGGGCGCGCGCGGCACGTCCTCCCAGATCACCTCCGCGCCGACCCCGGACCGCTCGAGGATGTGGCCCAAATCTCCGATCAGCCCGTCGGAGACGTCTGCCGCCGCCGTCGCCAGGCCGGCCAGAGCCCGGCCCAGGGCGACGCGCGGCTGCGGCCGGTCCATCCGCCGGAAACAGGTCTCCGCCTCGGCGCCGAGCGCCTCCGCGGGCAATTCGCCGCGCCGGACGGCCAGCGCGAGCGCGGACTCGCCCAGCCACCCCGAAACCCAGACGTCGTCCCCCGGGCGAGCGCCCGAGCGGCCGCGGACCGTTTCCCGATCGACCTCGCCGATCGCGGTGATCGCCACCGTCATGGCCCCACCGCGCGTCGCGGTGCGCACCGTGTCGCCGCCGACGAGATGGCAGTCGTGCTCCTGCGCCAGAGCGAACAGGCCGCGCGAAAACGCGTCCAGCCATGCCGGGTCGGCAACGGGCAGCGCCAGGGCAAGCAAAAAACTGCGCGGACGCGCACCGGCGGCCGCGAGATCGGAGAGGTTGACCGCCAGGCACTTGTGGCCGAGCGCTTCGGGTTCGGCACCCGGGAAAAAGTGCACGCCTTCGACCAGCATGTCGGTGGTGAGCGCAAGGGTCGTCGCGCCGACGTCGAGCAGCGCGCAATCATCCCCCACGCCCTGGCGCTCGGGAACCGGGCGGGTGAAGTAGCGGGCGATCAATCCGAATTCGTCGAGAGACATGCCCATTTTCATCCTCTTCCCCGCCGGGAAAGAGTCCGGATGCGTCGAAACGGTTGCGTGACGTTCCGCACCCTCACTCCCGGCCTCCCCCGCGCGCGGGAGCGGGGGATCCTTCCGCGGCGTCCGGCCCGCCGGCGCCGATCAGGGAGCGGTCATCATCTCCCCGCTCCGCACGCGCGCCGCCAGCTTGTCGAGAACGCCGTTCACATACCGGTGACCATCGGTGCCGCCATAGCGCTTGGCCACCTCGATCGCCTCGTTGATCGCCACGCGATACGGCACTTCCAACCGATACTTGAGTTCGTACGCCCCGAGCAGCAGCACGGCGTGCTCGACCGGACTCAGTTCCGCGATCGGACGGTCGATCAATCCGGCCAACTCGCCGCGCAGCTCCTCCGCCGCCGCCACCGTCCCGCCGAGGATCTCCCGGAAATAGGGCACGTCGATCTTGGCGATCTGCTCCTCGGTGAGCAGGCGCGTCCCGATCGCGGCGGCGTCGCCGCCGTTGAGCAACCAGCCGTACAGGCCCTGCACCGCCAGCGCGCGCGCATGATGCCGCGCGCCGGCATTCGCGGCGCCGCGCGGCTTGCCGGTACGGACGGTCGACGCCCCCGGATCAGGCATCGGATTCCTCGTCGCCATCGTCGCCATCGTCGTCCAGCGCCAAGAGCAGGTTGGCCATTTCCACCGCCGTGCGGGCGGCGTCCGACCCCTTCTCCACGACGCGTTCGCGCGCCTGGTCCTCGTCGTTGGTGGTGAGGATGCCATTGGCCACCGGCAAACCCTGCGCCAGGGCGACCTGCGCGACGCCGGCCGCCGACTGCTCGGCGACGATCTCGAAATGATAGGTGTCACCGCGGATCACGCAGCCCAGGGCGATCAGCGCATCGAACTGATCCCGGGCGGCCAGGGCCGCGAGCGCGATCGGGATCTCCAGCGCCCCGGGCACCGAAATGATGGTGACATCGTCCTCGTCCACGCCCAGGTCGGCGAGTTCGCGCAGGCAGGACGCAAGCAGCGACTCGCCCGCCCAGGTGTTGAACCGCGACCAAACGATGCCGATGCGCAGTTGCGTACCGTCCAGGTCCGGGGCAATCGTATCTACTGTCATGGCGATTCGCTCTCCAAGTATCCGGTTGTGATGAGGCCAAAGCCGGCCATCGAAGGCATCTTGCGCGGTTTGGCGAGCAGCTTCATGCGCCGCACGCCCAAATCGAGCAGGATCTGTGCGCCCACGCCGTAGGTGCGCAGGTCATGGCGATCCCCACGGGATTCGGTGCCGTCGGGAGCGCCGCCGTGCAGCAGGCGCTCCTGCAGGTCCGCGGCGGACTCGCCGCAATTGAGCAGCACGGCCACACCGCAATCGGCGCGGGCGATCGCCGCCAGCGCCTGGGCCAGCGGCCACGAGTGTTCGGCGCCGCCGATCCCCAGGGTATCGAGCACCGACAGGGGTTCGTGCACGCGCACCAGGATGTCGGTGTCGGCGTCCGGGTTTCCACGCACGAGCGCGATGTGCAGCGAGCCGGTCGGCTTGTCGCGGTAGACGACCATGTCGAACGCGCCGGCGCAGGTCTGCACCGGACGCTGCGCCAGCCGCTCGATCATGCTCTCGTGGGCCGCGCGATAGTGGATCAGGTCCGCAATGGTGCCGAGCTTCAGGCCGTGTTGCGCGGCGAAGCGCCGCAGGTCCGGCAACCGCGCCATGCTGCCGTCTTCGTTCATGATCTCACACAGCACCGCCGAGGGGGTCAGGCCGGCGAGGCGCGCCAGATCGCAACAGGCTTCGGTATGGCCGGCCCGCACCAGCACGCCGCCGGGCTTGCTCACCAGCGGGAAAACGTGGCCGGGCGAGACGATCTGTTCCGGGCGCGCGTCCGGCCGCGACGCGACGCGGATCGTGTGGGCACGATCCGCCGCCGAAATGCCGGTGCTCACACCGTGGGCCGCCTCGATCGCGACGGTGAAGGCGGTGCCGTGCACGCTGCGGTTGTCGCCGGCCATGGGCGCCAATCGCAGCCGCTCCGCCTGCTCGCCCGTGATCGCCATGCAGACCAGGCCGCGTCCGTACTTGGCGAGAAAATTGATTTTTTCCGGGGTGACGAAATCGGACGCGAAAATCAGGTCGCCTTCGTTCTCCCGGTCCTCATCGTCGACCAGCACGACGATGCGCCCGTTACGAATCTCCTCGACGATCTCCCAGGTCGACGAAATCGCCGCGCCGTCGGTCGATGCCGCTGCGTGCCGCGTAGGGAAACCCGCCTCTTCCGTGCCTCGATGATCGTTCAACACCCGCCCCCACCCCTTCCCGTTTCCCGCCGGGGAGACGGACAACGGCAAAATTCAACGAATCGGATCGCAATCCCGCGCTCGCACGACGTAGCGGGCGAGCAGATCCGCCTCGATATTAACCCTGGCACCCGGCACCAGGAGCGCGAAGGTCGTCGCCGCGATGGTGTGCGGGATCAAATTGATCGAAATTTCGCAGGCGCCGTCGCGGTCCGTCACACGATTGATGGTGAGGCTCACGCCGTTGACGGCCACCGAGCCTTTGGGCGCCATGTAGATCGCGAGACCCGCCGGAACGCCGACGACGACCTCCGTGGATTCGCCCGCCGGCGCCATGCGGATGACCTCCCCCACGCCATCGACGTGGCCGGCCATGAGGTGGCCGCCCAGTTTGTCGCCCAGCGCCAACGCGGTTTCCAGGTTCACCGCGCCCGACGCGTCGAGTCCGGCAGTCTTCGACAAGGTTTCGCGCGACACGTCGGCCGCGAAGATGTCGCCCCGCCGATCGACCACCGTGAGGCAGACGCCGTTCACGGCGATGCTGTCGCCCAGGGCGATCGGACGCGGCGCGAGCCCCGCCGCGTCGACTTCGATGCGGACGCCGGCATCGGGCGCGGAAGACAGCGGCTGCACCGAGACGATGCGGCCCATCGATTGGACAAGACCCGTAAACATATTTGCCACCTACCTCACGCACGCCACTGCCGATTCGACCCGACCGTCATCGCGATGTGCGCCGCTCCGGAATGAAACGCCGGCCGTCATTGCGTCATCGCGAGGCCCGCAGGCCGTGACGATCCGGCCGGCGCACCCGATCGCCTCCGGCTTCGCCCTCGCCGTGACGATGTGTCGGGAAACGGCACGCACCGCGCAAATTGGTTTGTAACCATCGCCATCGCGGCCATTATTGCACCCGCGCCAGGATCCGCAGGTCGCTGCCGATCATCACCGCCTCGCGAATCCGCAGCGTTCGCGCCAGCGACAGGGTCTCCAGCCTCGGCAACCGGCACATCGGTTGGCCGGGGCCGATCAGCATCGGCGCCAGATACATCAACAGTTCGTCCGCCCATCCGCCGCGCACCAGTTCCCCGGAAAGCGCGGGACCGGCTTCGACGTGCAACTCGTTCACGCCCCGCCGCCCCAGTTCGGCGAGCAGCGCGCCGAGATCGACCCGCCCGTCGGGGCCGGGGCAGACGAACACCTCGACGTTCTTGCGGGCCAGCGCGGCCTCCTTGGCGGCATCCCCGCGAGCACAGGCGATCAGCACCGGGTTCCCGTCGAACAGGCGCGCGCCGGAATCGATCGTGCAGGCGCTGTCGGCGACGACTTTCAAGGGCTGACGCGACACCGCTTCCCCGCGCGCGGTGAGCAGAGGATTGTCGGCGCGCACCGTTCCGATTCCGGTCAGGATCGCGCAAGCACGTGCGCGCCAGACATGGCCGTCGGCCCGCGCCGCCTCGCCGGTGATCCACTTGGATTCCCCATTTTCGAGGGCGGTGCGTCCGTCCAGGCTTGCCGCGACCTTGACCCGCACCCAAGGCCGGCCTCGGTTCATGCGCGAAAAGAATCCGGCGTTGGCATCGACCGCGTCCTGTCGCAGCAGGCCGCAGCGCACGTCGACCCCGGCCTCGCGCAACATGGCAAGGCCGCGACCCGCCACACGGGGATTGGGATCCTCCACGGCGGCCACGACGCACCCGACACCGGCATCGATGAGGGCCATCGCGCAGGGTGGCGTGCGGCCGAAATGAGAACACGGCTCCAGGGTGACGTAGGCCGTCGCACCACGCACATCGTTACCACGGCGACGCGCGTCCTGGATGGCCTCGACTTCGGCATGATTGCATCCCGGCGGCTGCGTGCACCCTTCTCCCAGGATCTCGTCGCCCCGGGCGATCACGCAGCCGACATGCGGGTTGGGCGTCACGCGTCCACGGGCACGCAGGCCGAGTTCGAGTGCGCGCCGCATGAGCCGATCGTCGGTTTCCGAATACACGCGCTCTCCCCGCCTAGGCGCCGCGTCGCCGCGGACGGACTTCCTTGACCACCTCGGTGAACGCCTCGACGTCCTCGAAGCTTCGATAGACCGATGCGAACCGAATGTACGCCACCTTGTCGAGGCGACGCAGTTCCCGCATCACCAGTTCGCCCAGCTTTTCGCTGCGGATCTCTCGCTGCCCGGTGCCCAAGAGGCGTTCCTCGATCCGGTCGATCGCATCCTCCACCGCCTCGCGCGCGACCGGGCGCTTGCGCAGCGCCAGCAGCATCGAGGCGCGCAGCTTGGCACGGTCGTAGTCGGCGCGACTGCCGCCGCGCTTGACGATGGTCGGAAGGACGAGTTCGACACGCTCGTAGGTGGTGAAGCGTTTTTCACAGGCCAGACAACGCCGGCGACGGCGGATCGCGGCACCCTCATCGGCGGCGCGCGAGTCGACCACTTGCGTGTCGGGATGGGCGCAAAACGGACACTTCATGGGTATCGTTCCGAATACCGCAGTACGAGGGCCCGATGCCGCCCGCTTCCCGACGCCCGATATCGCGCCGGGCGCGGGCGACAACGCCCCCCCGCGGCCATCCGATCAACCGGGAACGAGTTACTGCCCGTACACCGGGAAGCGCCGCGTCAGCTCGGCGACCTGGTCCCGCACGGCGGCGATGTTCCGCTCGTCGTCCGGCCGGTCGAGCACGTCGGCGATCAGGTTGGCGGTGCGCACCGCTTCCGCCGTCCCGAAGCCGCGCGTGGTCATCGCCGGCGCGCCGATGCGGATGCCGCTGGTGACCATGGGCTTTTCCGGGTCGTTGGGAATCGCGTTCTTGTTCACCGTGATGTGCGCGCTCCCGAGGGCGGCTTCGGCGGCCTTGCCCGTGATGCCCTTGGCACGCAGGTCCACCAGCATCACATGGCTCTCGGTGCGGCCGGAAACGATGCGCAGCCCGCGCTCGGTCAGCGTCTGCGCCATCGCCTGGGCGTTACGCAGGACCTGCTCCTGGTACGTCTTGAAATCCGGCGTCAGCGCCTCGCGGAACGCCACCGCCTTGCCGGCGATGACATGCATCAGCGGCCCGCCCTGCAGGCCGGGGAACACCGCCGAGTTGATCGCTTTCTCGTACTCCTCGCGCATCAGGATGAAGCCGCCGCGGGGCCCGCGCAGGCTCTTGTGGGTGGTCGAGGTGACGATGTCGGCATGCGGCACCGGGTTGGGGTAAACGCCTGCCGCGATCAGGCCGGCGTAATGCGCCATGTCGACCATGAACACGGCGTCGACCTCGCGCGCGATGCGCGCGAAACGCTCGAAATCGATGCGCAGCGAATACGCCGAGGCACCCGCCAGGATCAGACGCGGATTGTGCTCGCGCGCCAGGCGCTCGACCTCTTCGTAGTCGATCTCTTCTTTCGCGTCGAGGCCATAGCTGACGACGTGGAACCACTTGCCGCTCATGTTCACCGGCGAACCGTGGGTGAGGTGGCCGCCCATCGCCAGTGACATGCCCAATACCGTGTCGCCCGGCTTGAGCGTGGCGAGGAACGCCGCCTGATTGGCCTGCGACCCGGAGTTGGGCTGCACGTTGGCCGCCTGCGCGCCGAAGAGCTGCTTGACCCGGTCGATCGCCAGCCGCTCGGCGATGTCGACGTATTCACAGCCGCCGTAGTAGCGCCGGCCCGGATAGCCCTCGGCATACTTGTTGGTGAGCTGCGAACCCTGCGCCTGCATGACGGCAGGGCTGGTGTAGTTCTCGGAGGCGATCAATTCGATGTGATCTTCCTGCCGGCGGTTTTCGGCCTGAATCGCATCCCAGAGTTCGGGGTCGGCACGATCGAGAGTAAAGGAGCGGGAGAACATGGCGGAGGACTCGTAACGGATGGGCGCGGCAAGTGGCCGCAAAGGCGGATTATGCCAGCCGGATATCGCTACCACCGCGGACGTGTCTCCGTTCCCGCGTGCGGGAGCGGACACGCGCCGAGCGCGAAGCGGCATCCGCTGCCTGCCCCCTCTCCCGCGTGCGGGAGAGGGGGCAGGGAAACGGCGGAAAACTTACTGTGCCCGACGGTCCAGCATCGCTTGCGCGATCGTGTTCACGTCGGTGTATTCCAGTTCCGCGCCCGCCGGCACGCCGCGCGCCAGCCGGCTCACCTTGACGTCGGGATCGCGGCTGCGAACCGCCTCGGCGATGAAATGCGCGGTCGCGTCCCCCTCCGGCGTGAACGACGTGGCGACGACCACCTCGCGCACCACGCCATCGGCCGCGCGCGCGACCAGCCGGTCGAGTTCGATCTCCCGGGGCCCGACGCCATCCAGCGGGGAAAGCCGGCCGAACAGCACGAAATAGAGCCCCCGGTATGCCAGGGACTGCTCGATCACGAGTTGATCCGCCGGCGACTCCACCACGCACAGCAACCCGGGATCCCGCTGCGGGTCGGCGCAGGTCTCGCAGATCTCCTGCTCGGTGAGCGTGTTGCAACGCGCGCAGCGCCCCACTTTTTCTACGGCGTCGAGCAGCGCGCGGCCGAGCAACAGCGCGCCGTCACGGTCCTGCTGCAGTAGGTGAAACGCGATGCGCTGCGCGGAGCGCGGGCCGATGCCGGGAAGTCGCTTTAGCGACTCGATCAATCCTTCGAGCGTGCGACCCAGCTTCACAGGCGAACGACCCCGATCAGCACATCAGCGTATGCGCCCACGATCAAAAGAACGGCATCTTGAATCCCGGCGGCATCGGCATGCCGGCGGTGACGGCGGCCATCCGGCTCTGCACCGTCTCTTCCACCCGGCGCGCGGCATCGTTGAAGGCCGCGCAGACGAGGTCTTCCAGCATGTCCTTGTCGTCGCCGACGAGACTGGGGTCGATGACCACCCGGCGTGCCTGATGCTTGCACGTGAGCGTGACCTTGACGAGCCCGGCGCCGGCCTGTCCCTCGACCTCGACCTCCGCCAGTTCCTCGTTCATGCGCTTCATGCCGTCCTGCATCTTCTGCGCCTGCTGCATGAGGCCAGCCAACTGATTTTTGATCATATGGTTTCCATCGCAAAGTCCCCTCTCCCGCACGCCGGAGAGGGCGGAGGTGAGGGGGTACGGGCAAACAAACCTACGCGGAACCCCGACGCCGTAACACCGAACCCCTCCGGCAATTCTCGCACGACCGGATCGCGCTCGATCGGCGTCTGCGAGTTCCAGCCCGGCGCAATCGCCCCCGGCGGATCGCTGTTCGGCACCCTCACCCCGAAATCGGCCGAATCGACGACGGATCCACCGTCGCGCCGAAGCGCTGCTGCAATTCCCGCACGACCGGATCGCGCTCGATCGACGCCCGCGCTTCCTGCAACGCCGCGGCGCGCGCCTGGTCGCTGCGCGCCTGCGCAGTCGATCCATTGGTCGCACCGGTCTCGATGGTCAGACGCACCGCACGGCCGAGCCGCTCGGACAGCGCCTTGCGCACCCGCTCGACGTTGCCTCCGTCGGCCAGCGCCTTGACCGGGACGCGCAGGTGGAGATGATCGCCTTCGCGCGAAACCAGTTCGCTGCGCAAGGCCATTTCCCGCGCCAAGCCGGTCAATGGCAGCGAGGCGGCGAGTTCGGGCCAGGAACCATCGCTCCCGACGGGATTCTGTTCCGCGCCCTCCCCCCGGTCCGCCCGCCCGTTTCCCCCTCTCCCCTCCGGGGATCGGGTCGGGGGGCCGCCGCGGTCCGCGCGCGCGCCGGCGGTCGTCGTACGCAGGGGGCCGCTCGCCCGCAGCGCGGCCGATCTTCCCGCCGCGGCAGGCGCCACTTCGGGCGCGAACACCATCATCCGCAGCAAGGTCATCGTGAACCCGGCGTACTCGTCCGGCGCCATGGCGAGATCGTTGCGGCCGTGCAGCGTGATCTGGTAGTAGAGCTGCACCTGCTCCTTCGCCAGTTGCCCGGCGAGCCGCGCCAGTTCCGCCGCATCGGGCTCGTCCTCCGCCACCGATCCGACCGCCTGGGTCAGCGCGATCCGATGCAGGAACGCCGCCAGATCGCGCAGGGCCTGCGAAAACGACAACCCCCGCTCCGCCATTTCGTCGGCAAGGCGCAGGACCTGCTCGGTCTGGCCGTCGGCGACCGCATCGAGCAACCGCACCAGGATCGAGGAATCGATCGCGCCCAGCATCTGGCGCACGGTGTCCGCCGTCGGCACCCCGCCGGCGTAGGCGATTGCCTGATCGAGCAGCGACAACGCATCGCGCATGCTGCCGCGTGCCGCATGGGCCAGCGCGCGCAAGGGTGCCGGATCCGTCGCGCCCAGGCCTTCGTTGCCCAGCACGTGCTGCAGGCGCTCGACGATCGCCGCGGGCGGCACTTGTTTGAGGCTGAACTGCAGGCATCGGCTCAGGACCGTGACGGGGATCTTCTGCGGATCGGTGGTCGCCAGGATGAACTTGACGTACTCGGGCGGCTCCTCCAGCGTCTTCAACATGGCGTTGAAGGCGTGGTTGGTCAGCATGTGCACTTCGTCGATGGTGTAGATCTTGTAGCGCGCATTGGTCGGCGCATAGGCCGCCCGCTCGAGCAGTTGCGTCATCTCCTCGACGCCGCGGTTGCTGGCTGCGTCCATCTCGATGTAATCGACGAAGCGGCCGGCGTCGATCGCCGTGCAGGCCGCACAGACGTTGCAAGGCGCCGCCGTCACCCCGCCCTGCCCATCCGGACCGACGCAATTCAACGCCTTGGCGAGAATCCGCGCGATCGTCGTCTTGCCGACGCCGCGCGTGCCCGTGAACAGGTAGGCGTGATGCAGGCGCCCCGTCTCCAGCGCATGGGTGAGCGCGCGCACGACGTGATCCTGCCCGACGAGGGCGGAAAACTCGCGCGGCCGCCACTTGCGAGCGAGCGCCTGATACGACATACGAGGACATCCCTCCCGCGAAAATCGAAGGCGAGCCTGATCCTCGGCACTCGCGGAAATCTGCTATGGCTGCTTCGTTCCCGACCTGACCAGGTTGACAGCACCGCGATGCGAGGGGGCCCGCCGACAGGAATCTTAGCAGCCTGCGCGCGTCCGCGGGAACGGCTCCGGACGCCGGTGTGAGGGGATTATCGTCCCGACGAAGGCGCAGAGCCCGCCCGAAGCAATCCATCCAGTATGTCCGCTGGATCGCCACGGTACTGCGGGCCCCGCGATGACCGGGGCGGGACACGACGCGAGCTGAAAAGAGTAGCCTTGCGAACCGCCGACGAAGCGCCACGTTTTTTTCTTGAACGCCCATGCCGATCAAATCCCACATCCGTACCGTTCCCCATTACCCCAAGCCCGGCGTGATGTTCCGCGACATCACGACCCTGCTCAAGGACCCGGTGGGCTTTCGCGTGACGATCCAAGAGCTGGCGAACCGCTACGCGGACCGGCAGATCGACAAGGTCGCCGGCATCGAGTCGCGCGGCTTCATCATCGGAGCCGCCCTCGCTTGCCAGCTCGGCACCGGCTTCGTGCCGATCCGCAAGAAGGGGAAGCTCCCCGCCGCAACCGTCGGGCGCGACTACGAACTGGAATACGGCACCGACCGCGTCGAGATCCACATCGACGCGGTCGCCCCGGGGGAGCGGATCCTGCTCGCCGACGACCTCATCGCCACCGGCGGCACCGCGCTGGCGTCGATCAAGCTGATCGAGGACCTCGGCGGCCGGATCGTCGAATGTTGTTTCGTCATCGACCTGCCCGACCTCGGCGGCGCCGCACGGCTGGAGAAAGCCGGCCACAAGGCATTCTCCCTGTGCGCCTTCGAAGGCCACTGAGCGAAGGCGATCGACGATGGAAAACCGCTGGAACGACGCCGCCTGCCCCGACATCGGGGACGATCTCGCGCTGCGCGTCTACACCTCGCGCCTGTTGGGCGCCGACAAGACGCTGGTGCTGCACGGCGGGGGAAACACCTCCGTCAAGCGCACGGAAACCAACCTGCTCGGCGACGCGGAGGAGATCCTGTACGTCAAGGGCAGCGGCTGGGATCTCGAGACGATCGAGGCGGCGGGGTTCTCGCCCGTGCGCATGGAGCCGCTGCGACGCTTGGCGAAGCTGCCTGCGCTCTCGGATCCGGAAATGGTCAACGAACTCGCCACGCGGATGACGCGCGCGACCGCGCCCGCCCCGTCGGTCGAGGCGATCCTGCACGCGATCCTGCCCTATCCGTTCGTCGACCACACCCACGCCGACGCGTTCATTGCCATCAGCAACACCACCGACGGCGAAGCGCGGATCCGCGAATGCTACGGCGACCGGGTGGTGATCGTGCCCTACGTCATGCCCGGCTTCGATCTGGCGCGCCTGGCGGCGCAGCGCTTCGCCGCCGAGGCCGGTCCGCGAACGATCGGCATGGCGCTCTGCAACCACGGGCTCTTCTCGTTCGGTGGCTCGGCGCGGGAATCCTACGAGCGGATGATCGAACTCGTCGGTGACGCCGAACGCTATCTCGCGCGGCACCACGCCTGGGACGTCCCTCTTCCGGCGTCGCCGACGGAGGTGCCCCCGAAAGCCGAACCGGCGACCGCGTCCGCCCTGGAACAAGCCACGCTGCGGCAGGCGATCTCGCAGGCCGCCGGATTCCCCATGCTGCTGATGCGGCGGGACGACGCACGCGCGCGGGCCTTCGCGCAATGCCCCGACGTGGCCGAACTTGCCGGGCGAGGCCCGGCCACCCCCGACCACGTGATCCGGACCAAGCGCGTGCCGATGATCGGCCGCGACGTCGCGGACTACGTCGAGGCCTATCGCGCGTATTTCGCGCGTCACGAACCGCAGGCCAAAGAGCGCAAGACGATGCTCGACCCGGCGCCGCGCGTAGTCCTCGACCCGGCACTCGGCCTGCTCGCGGCGGGGCGCTCGGCCAAGGACGCGACGATCGTCGGCGAGATCTACGAACACACCATCGACGTCATCCTGCGGGCCACCGCGCTGGGCGGCTACCGCGCGCTGCCCGAGCGCGATCTCTTCGACGTCGAATACTGGGACCTCGAACAGGCCAAGCTCCGCAAGGCCGGGAAGCCCGCCCCCTTCGCCGGCGAGATCGCCCTGGTGACCGGCGCGGCGTCGGGGATCGGCGCGGCCTGCGTCGCGGCGCTGCTCGCGCGCGGCGCCGCGGTCGTCGGCCTCGACCGCGATCCGGCGATCGAAGCGCTGCATCGGCGGCCCGATTACCTCGGCATCGCCTGCGACGTCACCGACATCGCCGGGTTGCGCGGCGCCCTGGCGCGGGCCGCCGCCGCATATGGCGGCGTCGACATGCTGGTGTGCAATGCCGGCATCTTTCCCGGCGGCCGCAGGATCGCGGACTTGGCCGACGGCGAATGGCGCAACGTGCTGTCGGTCAATCTCGACGCCAACCTCGCCCTGCTGCGCGAAGCGCACCCGCTGCTGAAGCGGGCGCCGCGCAACGGACGGGTGGTGATCGTCGGCTCCAAGAACGTCCCGGCGCCGGGCCCCGGTGCCGCGGCCTACTCGGCATCCAAGGCCGCGCTGACCCAGCTCGCACGCGTCGCCGCCCTCGAATGGGGCGACGACGGCATCCGCGTGAACACGGTGCATCCGAACGCGGTGTTCGACACCGGCATCTGGACCGACGCCGTACTCGGCGAGCGCGCCCGGCACTACGGGCTATCCGCCGACGAATACAAGCGCAACAACGTCCTGCACGTCGAGATCACCAGCCGCGACGTCGCCGAACTGGTCGCCGAGATGTGCGGCCCGCGGTTCGCAAAGACGACCGGCGCTCAGGTGCCGATCGACGGCGGCAACGACCGGGTAATCTGACCATCATGCGGGTACGCGGCAACGACTACCGGACCATCTGGCCGGACGACACGCGGCGGCAGGTCTGGATCATCGACCAGACCCGTCTGCCCCACGAATTCCGGACGGTCGCGCTCGACACCTGGCAAGCCGTCGACACAGCGATCCGCACGATGCAGGTGCGCGGCGCGCCGCTGATCGGCGCTGCCGGCGCCTACGGCGTCGCGCTGGCCGCGAACGCCGACCCGTCGGACGATGCGATCGCCGCCGCCGGCCGTGCGCTCGCGTCCGCCCGGCCCACCGCGATCAATCTGCGCTGGGCGGTCGCGCGGATGGAGCGCCTGCTGGCGCCCTTACCCGCGTCCGAGCGCGCCGTCGCCGCCTGGCGCGAAGCCGCGGCGATCGCCGACGAAGACGTGGCAATCAATCGCGCGATCGGCGCCCACGGCAAGACTCTGATCGACGCCGTCGGCCGGCGCACCGGCCGCGCGGTACAGGTGCTCACCCACTGCAATGCCGGCTGGCTTGCCACGGTCGACCAGGGCACGGCGCTGGCCCCGATCTACGCGGCGCACGACGCCGGCATTCCGCTGCACGTCTGGGTCGACGAGACGCGGCCCCGCAACCAGGGGGCGAGCCTCACCGCCTGGGAACTGCAGCAACACGGCGTGGACTTCACCGTGATCGCGGATAACGCCGGAGGCCACCTGATGCAGCACGGGCGGGTCGACCTGGCGATCGTAGGCTGCGACCGCGTCACCGCGCACGGCGACGTCTGCAACAAGATCGGCACCTATCTCAAAGCCCTGGCCGCCCGCGACAACGGCGTCCCGTTCTACGTCGCCCTGCCCTCGCCGACCATCGACTGGACGATCGCCGACGGGCTCCGGGAGATCCCGATCGAGGAACGCGGCGCCGACGAGGTCACGCACATCACCGGGCGCGACGCCGACGGCGCGCTGCGCCGCGTGCTGCTGACGCCCGAGGGCGCCCCCGCCGCCAACTACGGCTTCGACGTCACCCCGGCGCGCCTGGTCACGGCGCTGGTGACCGAGCGCGGGATCGTCCCGGCCACGGCGCCGGACATCCGCGCGATGCTGGCGCCCGACGCGGACGCCCCGACGGCGTCGAACGTCCATTTCCGGTAGTGCGCCCGGCAGGCGCGAACGAACCGTGCCAATACGGCACGATGTGCCGCAATTGCAAGGATCCCACGCCAAAAAACCGAGGTCGTTCTTGCACGCCGGAGCCAATTCCCGGCCGTTGCGCGGCTCAGGCCACGGCAAGCGGGCAGGACCACGTATGATCCGCCCAGGCTCCCTCGCCGCGACCTCGAACGCTCCGTGCGAAATGCGCTCGCCCGGTCACGCGCCGTCATCCTTACGGGGCCGCGCCAGTGCGGCAAAACGACGCTGGCGCAAACCATCATCCACCGCGCATCGCCGAACTACTTCGACCTGGAAAACCCGCTCGACGAAGGGCGTCTCGAACACCCCCTCGACACGCTCTCCCGCCTCGACGGCCTCGTCGTCATCGACGAGGTGCAGCGGCGGCCGAACCTGTTTCCGGCGCTGCGGGTACTGCTCGACCGCTCCGACACCCCGGGGCAATATCTCCTCTGCTGGGAAGCGCTTCGCCCGCGCTGCTGCGCCAAGCCGGCGAATCGCTGCTGGGCCGCGCCGAAACCATCGAAATCGGCGGATTCGACCTGGCCGAGGTGACGCTGGCAGGCGGTGGGTACTAGGACGAAACCGCCACGCGCCTATGGCTGCGCGGCGGTTTCCCGCGCGCCTATCTCGCCGCCACGGACGAAGACAGCATGGCCTGGCTGCGCAACGCGATTGTCAGTCACGTGGAAGTCGACTTTCCGCAATTCGGGGTCGATGTCGCCGCGCCGGCCATGATGCGTTTCTGGCGGATGCTCGCGCACGTCCATGGCCAGATCTGGTCGGCGGCGGATCCCGCACGTTCCCTTGGCGTATCCGAACCGATCGTACGACGGTATCTCGATACGCTCACCCGGACGCTGATGGCGCGACGACTCCAGCCCTGGCACGAGAACCTCGGCAAGCGACAAGTCAAGGCGCCGAAAATCTATTTTCGGGATTCCGGCCTGCTGCACGCGCTGATGGGCGTGACGACGCTCCCGGAACTCCTTGCGCACCCGCGCTGCGGTGCGAGCTGGGAAGGCTTCGCCCTCGAACAGGTATTGCGTTCGGCGAAGCCGGACGAGGCGTATTGCTGGCCCACCCACCAAGGCGCGGAACTCGATTTGCTGCTGATCCGGGGATCGCGACGCGTGGGCGTCGAATTCAAGCGCACGGCCATCCCCACCGTTACGCGATCGATGCGGATCGCGATCCAGGACCTGAAGCTCGACGCGCTATACGTCGTTTACCCCGGCGAACACCGCTTCCCCATGGAGTCCGGAATCGAGGCCGTGCCGCTTTGGGCGATATTGCATGCGGGGATCCGCAAAATCCTGACGGATCTGCGGAAGGACCCGATCGGCGCCGCCCGGGCGCCATAGAATTCCCGCCATGAAGCGCGGACGCAACGATCCCTGCCCTGCCGGACGCGAGTACAAGCAATGCTGCCTGCCTCAGACGCAGGAGCCGACCGAGCAGGACATCCTTTGGCGCAACCTGCGCCGGCGAGATCGATCCGCTCGCCAATGGATAGATAGCGGCGATGAAGGAGAGCGCTTCGTGCGCAAACGGCGAAGCGCCGGGCTGCTTGAAGTATCGCCTGCGGGACATGGGCCCAGCAAAGGTAGTGCTCCACGCGTCCCGTACGGAACGTCGCGTGATATCCGTTATAGTCGTCCGCCTGCAGGTGGCCGCGGTAGTCCTTGAGAAACCGCGTCGGGTGGATCGCCTCGCGCGTAGTGGTGAACTCGAAAATAGGCTGCTCGTTAATCGGGTCGCCATCGGCTCTCGGCGTCTTGTCGGCGCCGTCGCTGATGTAGGCCCACAGCCGCGACAGAAAGAAAGAACGACGATATGCACACCCCCCCATTTCGCCCCACCGAAGACGCCGTCGCGCCAGCGCAGCCTCCTCGGCGGATCGTCCCGGTGCTCGGAATGCACCGCTCGGGAACGAGTGCCGTCACGCGCGGGCTCCAGGCGCTCGGGGTTCACCTCGGCGACCGGATGATGCCGGCGACGCCAGGGATAAACGATCGCGGCTTCTGGGAAGACCTGGACATCCATGAGCTGAACTGCGAAATCCTGCAGGAACTGGAAACCGACTGGCACCGCTTGACGATCTGGAATCCGGATTTCCTGCCGCGCCTGCAGGAACGCGGCTTCGTCGAGCGCGCCGTCGACCTGCTGACGGAAAAACTCGCACGGAATTCGATCATCGGCATGAAAAATCCCCGCATGACGATGCTCCTGCCGTTCTGGCAAACGGTCTTCGCGGGCTGTGCTGCGGAAACCCGCTATGTGGTGGTAATCCGCAACCCCATCAGCATCGTGCAATCGCTCGTTCGCCGCGATGGGTTCGATGAAGAGAAGATTGCCCTGCTGTGGTTGCTGCACATGGTATCGGCGGCGGAAGTCCTATTCCAAGGATATGCGGCGATAGTGGTCGACTACGACCGGATGCTTCAGGATCCATCGCGCGAGCTGCAACGCATGGCCGCCACGCTCGACCTTCCCCTCGATGCCGCGGCGGCCAGTATCTACGAACACGACTTCCTGACTACGGATCTGCGACACAGCCACCATACGGTAGAGATGTTGCAACGCCATGCCTTTATCGGCCCGATGACCGAGGCCCTGTATTCCGCGCTGCTCGCCGCCGCGAGCTCCAGCCCAATCGACGTACCTCGGCTGCGCCATGCGACGCTGCACGCGCGCAAGGAACTCGCGCGATGGGAGCCGGCGCTACCGCTGCTCGACAAGCTCTTCGAGGTGGCGCAACAGTGCAGGCAATCTCGATCGGCACGTGACGACCCTGATCCACAAACAGATACTGATAGAAGTAACCCCGGTCGTTGGAAATAAGCATATCCGCGCAACCGATGACCGCTGCCAGGCGAAGTGGCGATGCATCGGTGTTGGCGACCCCGATGGGCTTAGAGGCAAATTGCGCCGCGAACGCCAGATTGCGGGCCCTGTCTGCTCCGGCACCCAGCAACAGAACGCGGACGGGTTTTCCATTTGGCGAGCGCTGCGTCAGCAGAGTCGCAATAAGCTCGTGCAACGCTGATTCGCGCAACTCTTTGGATGGCCAACGTCCGCCAGCGAATGGATTGATTGCCACGGCAAAGTGTCCCTCCCCAAGCCATCCGCGAGCCCATCGCTCTTCATGGGGGTCGCCATAAAAAGCCGGTTCGACATGATCCACCCCAAAGATTTCACAGAAAATCTCGGCGTGACCGCGCCGATTCTCCTTTTTGAACTGATCGGCACGCTCCTTGCCGAAACGAGAAAGCAGCCCCATGTCGAACCATGCGGCCGAGTCGCTCGTGTAGGTGGGTCGGTCGCCGTCCAGATATGCGCCGGTAATCCGCGCTGAATCCAGCGCCGCCACGCCCTCCAGAGTCTCCCGCTCGTCATCCAACGAGTAGATACGGTCATACCGCGCACTGGCCAGATCATCGAACGACGTCACAATTTTATCGACAAACGGGTTGAAGCGAAGCAGTGGTTCGGCGGACCGTGCCGTCCACCAAGTTATATGTACCTTCCCAGAGAATTTTTGCTTGAGCGCTCGGGCAAAATATGACGTCCGCACAACGTCTCCCAGCGCACCGCGCTTGACGATCAGCACGCGCATTTACAAAGCGCTCGCCATTGCCGGTTTGACCCGAACTTTGGCCGCTGACTCGGCGTCGAGGCCGAACCCGTCTGCGATGGCCGCTCTCATTGCTTGCACTGAATACTGTTTTTTCACAAAATCCCGCGCAGCCTCGGCTCGGCGGACCCAGAGCCTATCGTCACGCAACAATCGCAGTACTTGCTCGGCCAAATCCTCTGCGCGATCCGCCACACCGAGCACGGCACTGTCGAGCCCCTGTGCGCCTATGCTCGTCGTCACAACAGGCACCCCAAAACGCATCGCTTCCACCACCTTTCCCTTGATGCCGGCGCCGTAGCGCAATGGTGCAACCGCTACCCGGGCGCTTTCGTAGTACCGCGCGAGTTCATCATCCGTTACAACGCCGGTCACGGTCACTAGTGGCGAGGCCAACGATTGAACCTCGGCCGTCGGGTTGGAACCGACGAGACGGACACCTATCTGAGGTAGCTGCTCCCAGATCAACGGCATCACCGTTGTTACAAGCCACACCGCGCCATCCACGTTCGGCGGATGTCCGAAACCGGCGACAAAAAGGATACCATCGCGCTGCGATAGCCCCCTCTGCACGTCTTCGCGGAACATGTCGAAAGCAAAGACCGGTAGAGTGCGCGCGAGGGCCCGGCCTTCATTGGCGGCGAGCCAGTTTCGTACATACTCCGTCTCGCTCGCGGACGGATAATAAATGACATCGACTGCCTTCCAGGCGCTGTGCTCAAGAGCCTTCCAGTATTTCTCCTCCCTGGGAAGCCCGGTTCGCGCCGGGTTGACTTTTCTCTCCTCGCGGATTCTCAGGTGATGCACATCATGCCCATAATAAAGCAGTCTCGCTGATGTGTGCTTTCGCAGCGGCTCAATAAACTCAATGCTCACGTGCGGGCGGCTTAGCAATACGTAATTCAAAAACCTTCCGTTTTCGGCGATCCATGCCTTGAATCCCCTCGCATATTCCGGACCGCACAAGACTTCGATTCCCATTTGCTGCAAGCGGGGCGTATAAACAGGGTCGTACCAGAGATTTGCCGGCCAGAACTTCACAACCAGCCCCTCCTCCACCAGAAGCTTCATCCACTGAAACATCGAGCGCGATCCGGCGTCCCGGTCGGGCTGCGGAACATAATGGTCGATAACGAGCACGACACGCCGATTCCGCGCACGGTCGCGCGCCCGCAGTATGTCAGTACCGTTGGGGTAGTGTTCCCGTTGCAGCGTCTCTGCCCAGCGTTCATGGAACTTCTTCTGGTTAATTACCTGGTATGACTTGATGCCCGCGCTGGTGTCCGTGCCACAAGACACGCCTTCGTGATGGACAACCACCGACTTCGGCTGGTAGTAGACCTTGTACCCCGCTTCACGCACTTTGAATGCGAGATCCGTATCCTCGCAATACGCCGGAGCGTAGCGCTCATCGAAACAACCGAGCTCGAAAAACAGGTCACGCTTGATGAGCAGCGATGCCCCCGAACAGTAATCGGCCTCGCGCAGGTAGTTGTACACACTCTTGTTGGGGTCATCGAACTTTCCATAATTCCAGGCACTGCCGTCCTGCCACACGATGCCACCGGCCTCCTGCAATTTGCCATCCGGATAAATGAGTTTCGAACCGACCATGCCGCAATCGGACTTGGCCACGAACACGTCAATCATGGCATCAAGCCAACCCGAGGTGACCTCCGTATCATTATTCAGGAAATACAAGTAACGGCCACGCGCCACCTTGGCTGTGTCGTTGCACGACCGCAAAAAACCCAGGTTATTGTCGTTTTGCCGAAACCTCAGGCCCAGAACATCCCTGAGGCGCAGGATTTCTGTATCCCCAGAAGCGTCTTCGGTGACGATTATTTCGACAGCGGTCGAAGGCCGATGGGCAGCGATCGACTGCAGACAGGACACCGTCTGTCCTAGGTTTCCGTAGGTCGGAATAATGATCGAAACCACGGGCTCCGTCGCCTTATCGAAATACAGCGACCGAATCGTCTCATCCACTGTCGCCTGATTAACGGTCCCCAGGGCGACACTGCCCGGTTTCGGCTCGCTCCGATTGCGTTTCCATACCTCGTAGTGCACCGTCCCACTAAACAACGCTCCTGTCGTCTGGTAGATAAGAGATGCGACTCGATTCTTCCAGACGCGCGGTAGTGGTAAGCGATGGTAGAAAAAACGGCTGCTCCGGCGCACGTGGGGCCGCAGGAACTTCATTACGGTCGCCCATTCACCACGCATTATCCTGCCCGCGACGCGCAAAGGTTTCGTAATTCGCCAGGACCGCGATGTCAAAATGCGTCGGATCTGCCCGTCACGTTCGGTGACCGCCTGCTTGAGGCCCACGATCTGCCCGTCACGTTCGGTGACCGCCTGCTTGAGGCCCACGATCTGCCCGTCACGTTCGGTGACCGCCAACGACCACGCTTGAGCGAACTCGCTCTTCGAGATGTCTTCATCGAAAAAGCTGCTGATTGTGGGTGGCAGGACAGCATCCGACGCAACGGCAACGAGATAAATGGGCCGTCGCATTCCGGGGATTGCTTGTTTTTCCTCGCTGTCCGCGGCATATGTAACAATCGTTTCCGGCGCGTTTTCTCTGAAGATTCCCGAGCCATAAACAACGCGCTGCCCGTATATCGCAACGTGCGCGAAATGAGCCGCCATCAATCTCTCGAACTCATGACGGTACGGCTCTCTGACATGGAAAGGATTGCCGTAGTTCGGCGCCACAGAGTATTCATATTTATCCGGGCTCGATATGATGAGCACGCCATTCGGCCGCAGAACCCGCTTTATCTCCGCCATCATGGCTTCGTGTTGGTCGTGGTGTTCGATCGTTTCGAAGGTGACAACCAAATCGAGGCTGTCATCTCCTAATGGAATTTCTGCACAAGATCCGATACGAAACTCGAGATTGTCTCTGCGGTATTTGGCGGAAGCATGCTCGATCGTTTCGCGCGATATATCGACCCCGACAACGTGCCGGGCAACTCGGGCTAGCATGGCACTTCCGTACCCTTCGCCGCATGCAATATCGAGAACATCCTTGCCGCTGGCCAGCTCGCGAGCGAACGCATAGCGATGCAAGTGCTCCAGGGCCACATTTCCGCCGGCTTGCGGGACGAAACGTTCGCCAGTCCACGGAAGGCTCAATGGGTGTTCTATATCGTGCCTGCCGTTTTCGTCTATTTTCCTGCTTGACATTCTTTTACCTAATGTGGTGAGTCCGAGGCGATATCTTTCGATATGCACTTAGAACCGGTTCGGTTTCGCCAATCATCCGGACGCGCCCGCGCTCCATCCAGAGCACCTTATTGCATGTGGCGCGTATCGCATCTTGCGAGTGGATCGCCAACACGACGATCTCCGACCGCGCATGCAGTTCCGTAAGCCTTCGGTTCGCCTTCTCCTGGAAACTCGCATCCCCCACCCCCAGCACCTCGTCGAGCAACAGGATGTCCGCTTCGACCGCGGTGGAGATGGCAAACGCGAGCCGCACCCGCATGCCGCTGGAATACGTCCGCAGGGGCAGGTCGAGGTAGTCGCCCAGTTCCGTGAAATCGGCGATTTCGTCGGTCTTGCGGCGGATCTCGGCGTCGGTCATGCCGAGCAGCAGGCCGCGCAGGCGGATGTTCTGTCGCCCGGTCGACTGGTCGTCCATGCCCAGCGCGATGTCCAGGAGCGGCACCGTCTTCCCCTGCACGTCGACGGTGCCGGCCGTCGGCGGGTAGATCCCCGCCATGACCCGCAGCAAGGTGCTCTTGCCGGCACCGTTGTGGCCGATGAGGCCCAGGCGGTCGCCGCTTTCCAGCGTCAGGCTGAGGTCGTCGATCGCCTTGACGATGATGACGCCGGTATTGTCCTCGGCGATGCGATTGCGGCGGCCCATGCGCAGCACGCGCTTCTTCAGCGACTGGGCCGAGATGTCGAAGATGGGCATGTCCAGGTGGACATGGGTCAGCGTGACGCGGGCGGACATCGCGGGGATCCTGGTGGCGTTCGGTGTCAGACCCAATACGGGATGCGCTTGTGATACCGGCCGGTGAACGCCAGCGTCAGCGTCCAGCCGATCAGCGCCGTGCCGATGCAGATCGCCCACGTCACGCCCGACGGCATCACGCCCATCAGCGGCTGACGGACGGCATCGACCCAGTAGGCAAGCGGATTGAATGCCACGATCCAGTGGTGCTTGCCGCGCAGCATCTCGCCGCTGAACAGGATCGGCGTCACATAGAAGGCGACCTGCAACAGGGCGTTGACGATCTGCGGCAGGTCGCGAAAGCGCGCCGAAATCAGGCCGGCAAGCGCCCCCACCCACAACGCGTTCAGCACCAGCAGCACCAAGCCGGGCACGGCCAGCGGCAGCGGCACCCAGGATTTCACGCCGAAGATCACCAGCACGATGGCGATGATGACGAAGTTGTGCGCGAAGATCACGAGGTTTCGCCAGGCAACCTGCAGCATGTAGATCAGGCGCGGCGTCCGCACCTGGCGGATGTAGTTGGCGCTGGCCATGTATGCCTGACTGCCCTCGTTGACGATCGACGAGAACAGGTTCCAGACCACCAGGCCGACCGCGATCATCGGCAGGTAGTCGGCGAGCTTTTGCCCGAAGAGCGTGCCGTAGACGATGCCCAGCGTGGCAACCATCACCCCCATGCTGACCGTCAGCCACAGGGGGCCGAGCTTGGATCGCGAATAGCGTTGGCGGATCTCCAGCCAACCAAGCAGGGACCATAGCCGCCAGGCCCGCAGGCTTTCCGTGAGGTCGAGGAGGGCGCGGGAGAACGAGGACAAGATTCCAGGAAAAACGCGGAAGAAAGCCCGGGATCATAGCGCGTAATGGCGCGCGCGGTCGCAAACCCGGTTCATCGCACGCGCGCGGCGTTCGGGACATCTTCCGGCAGCTTGCGCGCCGGATCGCGCGGCGCCGCCAACAGATTCCGATAGTTCCGATACGTCGGCGAACGCCAGAACTTCGCCAGACTGCGCAGATGCCAGAACAGGTACTTCGGCCGGCGGCGGGAGGCGCGCTGGGCGAGGTGCACCACACGCGCCGCCTCGGCGACCTCGATGCGCAGCCCGGCGAGTTGTGCCCGCACACAGAGGTCGGCATCCTCGCAATACAGGTGGAAGCGCTCGTCGAACCCGCCGAGCGCCCGGTAGGTTTCGGCGCGGAACGCCAGGAAGACGCCGGCCAGCCAGTCCGGGCGGGCGGCGCTGTGCAGGTTCCGGGCACCGGCCGGGAGGCGCCGGCGCAGCAAATCGCCGGGGGTCAGCAGGCGCCGCGCATGGTCGGCGACGGTGCCGTCGGCTTCCAACACCAAAGGGGAGACCACACCCACGGCGGCGTCGGCGAGGCGGAGCCGGAGTTCCGGGAACGGGTCCTGCGGCATGCGCAGGTCCGGATTGAGCACCGCGAAGTACGGGGTGTCGCTGCGGGCGAACGCTTGGTTGTGGTTGGCGCCGAAGCCCTTGGGCCGCGCGTTGCGGACGAACTCTACGGCGAACGGCAAGGCGCCGGGGCGCGGCTCGGACTCGGGCACGTTGACCGTGACGATCACCTTGGCCAGTGAGGAAGGAGCCAGGCGGGCGAGATCGCCCAGAAGCCGGGAGCACAAGGCCGCTTGGCCATGGCTCACCACCGAGACGGTCCATTGCGGGGCGGACTCGCCGCGCATTCCGAGGAGGCGATCATCCCGGGATGGATTTTCCGGTGCGCCCGCGGTCACGTCTCCGGCCCCCTTGCCTTGTGAATTCATCGTAGATCCTCGACGGGTGTCACCGCGCGGCGGCGAAGATAACCGAAAATTCCCGCGATTGCCAGCATTCGAACGAACTGCCCCGGGCGGCGTGCTGCGCGGGGCGACGGCTCGAAACCCGCAATGATGCGGGAAAACCGATTCAGAAGTCGGTACGGCGTCTTCCCATCCCATGTCCCGGGGGGGCTGTATGGAGAATCCCGAGCGACGGCCGGTTGTTCCCCCGCTTCGATATCGGGAGATCGATATCCCCTCTCCCCGCACGTCGTCCCGAACCCGAGACCCGAATCGCAGCACGCGCACGTCGGCGCCGAACGGGCGCCGCGCGGATCTCGCCGCCGATGAACTGCTCGAAACGCTTGCCAAATGGAAGTTCGCGAATTCGCAGTTCGCCTCGATCGCCAGATCCAGGGTCTCCCGCATCGATTCATGGGTGTCGTCGGGCAAGCCGACGATATCGTTGCCGATGACGTGGATCCGTGCCGCCTGGATGTCCGGCAATCGGTTCGCGCCGCGCTCCCATTCCCCCCAGCCTCGCGTCGTCGCAACGCGCAATTCGCAATTGCTGGCGAGAAGGACCGCGGCGGATCCCGCGCCGGGATGCGCGGAAATGCCGTCGGAGCCGGGCCCACCTTGGGGCAACGGCGGGATCAGCCGCGCTTCTTTTCCGGCTCGGGCTGGACCTTGGGGTCCGGCTTGGATTCGGGCTTGGGGTCCGGCTTGACCGAGGCCGCAAAGGGGAACACCGAGAACATCGAGCGGGCCTGGCTCTGCATGTTCTCCTGCATCTGCACGAAGAGGTTCTTGCTCTGCTCGATGTAGCTCGACATCATCGACTGGATCATCGGCGCCTGCAGGTGCAGGAACTGGGTCCACGCTTCCGGCCCGATGCGGTTGTTGTCGTAGAAGGCGCGGCTCTGTTCCTGGAGCTTCTGCTGAATCTCGATGAACGCCTGGACGTTCTTCTCGAGGTAGGAGCCCATCATCCCCTGCATGGTGTTGCCGTAGAAACGGATGATCTGGCAGAGCACGGGCGAGGTGAACATCGGCGCGCCCTCCTGCTCCTCTTCGAGGATGATCTGCAGCAGGATGCAGCGCGTGAGGTCTTCCGCGGTCTTGGCGTCGACCACTTGGAATTCCACTTGGTCGAGCACGAGCTGCTTGACGTCGACCAGCGTGATGTAGCTGCTGGTCTGGGTGTCGTACAGGCGGCGATTCGGGTACTTCTTGATGATGCGCGTCGCACTCATCCTGGCAGTCTACCCCAACCGGGGGAAGGGAAATTCTTGACCCGGAAACCGGTTTTCGGCGTCCGCGGGCTCTCCGACCCGCCGCTCCCCCGGACGCCGGGATCGGTCACGTCACTGCATGTGCATGCCGCCGTTGACCGGAAAGATCGCCCCGGTGGCGAACGCGGCGTCGTCGCCGGCGAGCCAGGCGACGATTGCGGCGATCTCCTCGGGCCGACCCAGGCGCTTGACAGGAATGGCCTGCACCAGTTTTTCGCGCACGTCCTCGCGGATGGCCATGACCATTTCGGTGGCGATGTAGCCGGGGGCGACGGTGTTGACGGTCACGCCCTTGCCGGCCATCTCCTGCGCCAGCGCCATGGTGAAGCCATGCACGCCGGCCTTGGCGGCGGAATAGTTGGTCTGGCCGAACTGGCCCTTCTGGCCGTTGATCGACGAAATGTTGACGATCCGCCCCCAGCCGCGTTCGGCCATGCCGTCGATCACCTGCTTGGTAACGATGAACAGTCCGGTCAGATTGGTGTCGATGACCGCCCGCCATTCGGCGAGCGTCATCTTGCGGAACACCGCATCGCGGGTGATGCCGGCGTTGTTGACGAGGATGTCGACGCGGTCGAACTCGTCATGGACGCGATCGAAGGCCGCCTTGGCGGCGTCCCAATCGGTGATGTCGGCGTGCGACAGCGTGAATCGGTAGCCGTCTGCGCGCTGGGCGGCGAGCCAGCCCTCGCCGTCGGCGTTGGGGCCGCAGCCGGCGATCACGGTGTGGCCGAGGTCATGGAGCTTGCGGCAGATGGCGGTACCGATGCCGCCGCAGCCGCCGGTGACGTATGCGATCTTGTTCATGGATGGTTTCTATGGTTGGTAATTCATTTTGTTCCGCCTCATCACCCGCTCTCCGCTCCGGGGGAGCGGGGAAAAATCATCACGCTCACGTTCTCGGGAACGTTCATCCCCGCTCGACCGCCATCGCAACCCCCATGCCGCCGCCGATGCAGAGGGCGGCGAGGCCGCGTCGTGCGCCACGTTGCGTGCCGCGTTTCTCCCCATCCCGGCGCGCCATTTCGTGCAGCAAGGTGACGAGGATGCGGCAACCGGAGGCGCCGATGGGGTGACCGAGCGCGATCGCGCCGCCGTTGACGTTGACGCGCGCGGGATCCCAGTCCATTTCGCGGTTCACCGCGCAGGCCTGGGCGGCAAAGGCTTCGTTGATCTCGAGCAGGTCGATGTCCTGCGCACGCCAGCCGGTCTGCGTCAGTACGCGGCGCGCGGCGGGAACGGGGCCCATGCCCATCACGCGCGGCGCCACGCCGGCGGCGGCGAAGCCGGCGATGCGAGCGAGCACCGGCGCGCCGAGTTCGCGGGCGTGCTCGGCCGTGGTGACGACCACGGCGGCGGCGCCGTCGTTGATGCTCGACGCATTGCCCGCGGTGACGGTGCCGTCGCGATCGAACGCCGGGCGCAAGGCCGCGAGGGTTTCGGCCGTCGTGCCGGGGCGAATGGTCTCGTCGTCGGCAAACGACACCGGCTCGCCCTTCTTCTGCGGCAGGGGCACCGCGACGATCTCGTCGCGGAAGCGGCCGGCCTGCTGCGCCGCTTCGGCCTTGCGCTGCGAAGCGGCGGCGAAGTCGTCCTGCATCGCGCGCGAGATGCCGTGTTCCCGGGCGATGTTCTCGGCCGTGATGCCCATGTGCACATCCTCGAACGCATCCCAGAGCCCATCGCGGACCATGCTGTCGAGGAGCGTGGCGTCGCCCATGCGGAATCCGTCGCGCGCGCCGGCGAGCAGGTGCGGCGCCCGGCTCATGCTCTCCTGACCGCCGGCGACGACCACGCGCGCGGCGCCGGCGGCGACGGCCTGTGCCGCGAGCATCACGGCGCGCAGGCCGCTGCCGCAAACCTGGTTGACCGTCATCGCCGGCACCTCCACCGGCAGGCCGGCGCGCAGCGCGGCCTGCCGCGCGGGGTTCTGCCCGGCGCCGGCGGTGAGCACTTGGCCGAGGATGACCTCGTCGACCGCTTCCGGCGCGATCCGCGCGCGGGCGAGCGCTTCGCGCACGACGATCGCCCCCAGATCGGCGGCGGCGTGGCGCGACAGACTGCCGCCGAACTTGCCGATGGGGGTGCGGACGGCGGAGAGAATGACGATTTCGGTCATGACGCTTTTTCCTTCACATACCGGCCGGGCGCCGGTTCGACGGGCGGGTACTTGCGGTTGCCGAGGCGCCGGGGAGCCGCCTTCTCGTCGCCGGCGAAGCGCGCGAGCCAGCGATCCCAATCCGCCCACCAGCTGCCGGGGCGCTCCTGGGCGGCGGCGAACCAGGCATCGGCTTGCGGCATGTGCCGCGACGTGCGCCCCGATGCCACCGGACGCTTGCGAGCCGCCGCTGCCGACTCGGGCGCGATCCAGTAACTGCGCCGGTTCTTCGATACCGGGTTGATCGTCCCGGCGATGTGGCCGCTCGCGCCGAGCGCGAACCGGCGCTCGGCAGCGCCGGTGAGGGTACGCACGGCGGCGTAGGCCGCACGCCAGGGCACGATGTGATCCTCGCGGGCGCCGAACGCGTAGGTCGGAGCCCGGATACGCCCCAGGTCGACGGCCTCCCCGCAGCACGAGACCCGGCCGGGACGGACGAGGTTGTTTTCCAGGTAGGTATTACGCAGATACCAGGTGAACATCGGGCCCGGAAGATTGGTGCCGTCGGCGTTCCAGTAGAGCAGATCGAAGGCCGGCGGCGGTCGCCCCTCGAGGTAGTTGTTGACGACGTAGTTCCAGATCAGATCGTTGGGACGCAGCGCCGAGAACGCGTTGGCCAGATCGCGCCCGGGCAGCAGGCCGCCGCCCGCATCATTGCCGATCGTCGCTTCGCGCATCGCGACGTGCGCTTCGTCGATGAATACGCCGAGCATGCCGGGTTCGGCGAAATCGAGCAGCGGCGTGAGCAGCGTCAGACTCTCCGCCGGCGATTGGCCGCGCGCGGCGAGTACCGCCAGCGCCGTCGCGAGCAGCGTGCCGCCGATGCAGTAGCCGAGCACATTGATGGTATCGGCCTTGGCGATCTCCCGCACCACGCCGATCGCCGCGATCGGTCCGTGCTCGACGTAGTCGTCCCAGGTCCAGTGCCCGTGCTCGGCCTGCGGATTGCGCCAGGACACGACGAACACGGCGTTGCCTTGCTCGACGCAATAGCGCAACAGGGAGTTCTCCGGTTGCAGGTCGAGGATGTAATACTTGTTGATGCAGGGCGGCACGACCAGCAACGGGCGGCTGCGCACGCGCGCGGTACGCGGTCGGTACTGGATGAGCTGGATGACCTCGTTTTCATACACCACCGCGCCTTCGGTGGTGGCGACGTTGCGGCCGACCTCGAACGCCGATTCATCGACCTGCGAGATCCGGCCGCGGGCGAGATCGGCGAGCAGGTTCTGCGTGCCTTGCAACAGGCTTGCGCCGCCGGTTTCGACGGCCCGCCGCTGCGCCTTCGGATTCCACGCCAAAAAATTCGACGGCGCGGTGGCATCGGCCCATTGCGACACCCAGAACTGCAAACGGCTCTTGAACTTGGGTTCGGTTTCGATCGCCGCCGCCAGTTCGCGCATCGCCTCGGCATGGATCAGGTGGGCACGCGCCACGAACGACGCCAGCGGGTTCTCCTGCCAGGCGGGGTCGGCAAAGCGGTTGTCGGCGATGGGCGCCGTGATGCGTTCGGGGTGTTCGAACAGATCCCGCCAGAGCGCCTCCAGGCGCTGCAGGTACGCCTCGCGCAGTTCGCGAAAGCGGTCGGGCGGAAGGTTGGTGGTGGCGTCGCTCACGTTCGTCGACGGGGATGATAACCGTCGGCGCCGATGCGATCGCGTTCGCCCTCGATCCAGATCAGCGCCGCCTGGCGCCCGGTGACGCGGTCGCGGCGGTAGCTATAGAAGCGCGCATCGCTCACGGTGCAGAGCCCGCCTCCCCGGATGTCTTCGTCCGCAATGTCTTCCCGCGCCAGCGCCTGCCGCGCCAGCGCGTAGAGGTCGGCCAGGAGGCGATCTCCCTGCCCGGGCGCGAACGCGCGATCGGCATCGGGCAGGAGCGTCCGCATCGCCGTCCGCACTTCGGGGCCGACCTCGAAGCGCTGCGGCCCGATCGCCGGGCCCAGCCAGGCGAGCACCCGGCCGCCAGGGTCGGCCGCCGCGGTGCGCAGGGCGCGCACCGTGTTCCGGATCACGCCCGCCGCCAGGCCCCGCCATCCGGCGTGGATGGCGGCGACCGCGCGGCCACGGGAATCGGCCAGCAGCACCGGCAGGCAGTCGGCCGTCAGCACGCAGCAGACGACACCGGGACGCGCGCTCACCGAAGCATCGCCTTCGGGGAGCGCGCCCGGCGGGACGTGATCCGCATCGACGACGCGGACACCGTGCACCTGGCGCAGCCAGCACGGCTCGCTCGGCAGTCGGCCCGCCAGAGCGGCGCGGTTGGCCGGCGCGGCCGGGTCGGGTTCGGAGAATCCGAGATTCCTGCCGCCGCTGCCGTCCGCCGCCGCGAACGGCGGCCGCGAGACGCCGCCGGCACGGGTGGTGACGAGTGCGTGCACGCCCGGCGGGGCCGGCCAGTCGGGGGTGATCCATGGTTCCGGGTTCGTCATCGGCTTGCTGCCTGCGCCCTCACCCCCGCCCTCTCCCGCCGGCGCGGGAGAGGGGGTTGATTGCCGCCGGCGCCGCGGCGAGTTCTTCGTCCGTCGCGCCCAGCGTTCGCATCAGGTCCCGCAGGTCCGGCGGCGGGGCCGCGAACCATTCCATCGTCTCATGCCGCCGGGGGTGGACCAGCGCGAGCCGACAGGCATGCAGCGCCTGATGACCGAGCCAAGACTGCCCGTTGAGCGTTGCCGGAAGGTGACGGCGGTAGACCGGGTCGCCGAGCAAGGGATGTCCGATCGACTCCATGTGGACCCGGATCTGGTGCGTGCGGCCGGTTTCGAGACGACAGGAAACCCAGGAAACGCGGGGGCCGGCAGACCCGAGCGCCCAGGTCCGGATTCGATGGAACCGGGTGCGCGCCGGCCGCGCGTGGGCCGATTCGCTCTCCCGGAACCGCAAGGGATTGCGAGGGTCGCGCGCGAGGGCGGCGTCGATGGTTCCCGACGGCGGGGGCTCGCCGGCGACCAGCGCCCAGTACTCGCGCAGTACGGTGCGGTCCTGCAACTGCCGCACCAGATCGGTTTGGGCGGCGATGGTGCGCGCCACCACCATCAGACCCGAGGTGCCGGCGTCGAGCCGGTGCACGATACCGGCGCGCGGCACGCGCGCCAGCGCCGGATCGTAGGCGAGCAGTCCGTTGAGGAGGGTGCCGCTCCAGTTGCCGGCGCCCGGATGGACGACCAGGCCCGCGGGCTTGTCGAGCACCAGGATCGTGTCGTCCTCCCAGACCACCGGGATCGGCATGGGTTCGGGGGCATAGGCGGTGTCCTCGGGGTCGACGACCGGCGCGATCGCGATCGCGTCTCCGGCTAGTACGACGTCGCGCGCGCGGGCAGGCGCGCCGTTGCGGGTTACCGCCCCCGCCTCGATCCAGCGCTGCACCCGGCTGCGCGATACGTCGGGCCGGCGCAGGGCGAGGAATTTGTCGAGTCGCCGGCCGGCATCGCCAGGTTCGACGAGGTAGGAGAACTCGTCGTCGTCCGTCGTCCCGGCGAGCGCACCGGGATCCTCGCCCGCCTGCGGGAGAGGGGGGCGGTGCGGGACACCCGGTTGCGTCTTCGTTGATACACTCTTGCGTTTTGCCATCCGACTTGGCCATGAAACCCGCTATTCGTCTTGCGTCCGAAGTGCGACGGCTGCTGCCGGTCATGGCGGCCGCGATGCTGCTGGCCGGATGCGGTCTGACCAGCCTCGAGAAGGATCCTACCTCGAAGTGGGGGCCGGACAAGCTCTACAACGAGGCGCGCGGCGAACTCAACAACGGCGCCTGGGACAAGGCCCGCGGCCTGTTCGAGAAACTCGAGATCCGCTACCCGTTCGGCGCCTATGCCCAGCAGGCGCAGATCGAGATCGCATACTGCTACTTCAAGTCGGGCGATCCGACCGATGCGCTGATGGCGACGGACCGATTCCTGCGGCTCTACCCGGACAGCCCGAAGACGGCATACGTCTATTACCTGCGCGGCCTCATCAACTTCATCCGGCCGCCGTGGCTGGTCGGCCGGACGTTGCATTATCAGATCAGCGAACGCGACCCCGAGGCCATCCGCCAGTCGTTTGAAGCGTTCAAGGAAGTCGTCACCCGCTATCCGGGCAGCCGCTATTACCACGACTCCCTGCAACGCATGATCTTCCTGCGCAACGCGCTGGCGGATCACGAGGTGCACGTGGCCGACTACTATTACCGGCGCGGCGCGTACCTCAGCGCCGTCGCGCGGGCCGAAATGGCGATCCGCACCTACGACGGCGCGCCGTCGCTCGATCGCGCGCTGGGCATCGTGGTACGTTCGTACAAGCGTCTGGGCATGACGCAGTTGCAGAAAGACGCCGAGCGGGTGCTGCGAGCGAGCTATCCGCACAGCCCCGAACTCAAGGACTTATGAGCGAACGTCCGGTCCGACGCTCGGACTTCGACTTCATCCTGCCGCCGGAGCAGATCGCCCAGCACCCCACCGCCCGGCGGGCCGATGCGCGCCTGCTGCGCCTGCGCCGCTCGGGATCGGGGATCGCGCTCGACGACCTGCGCATCGCAGACCTGGTGGACGCCTTTGCTCCCGGCGACCTGCTCGTCTGCAACGACACGCGCGTGATCAAGGCGCGGCTGTTCGGCCAACGCGAAAGCGGCGGCAAGATCGAAGCCTTGATCGAACGGCCGGTGGGTGCCTACGGCGGTCCCGCCGGGACACGGCGGGCTCTGGCCTTGTTGCGCGCCAGCCATGCCCCCAAACCCGGGCTGCGCCTGCGTTTCGGCGCCGCGGATGGAACGGCACGGTTCGACGCGATGATCCTCGGACGAGAAGGCGATCTGTTCGAACTGGAGTTCTCCGCTCCGCTCGACCAAGTGCTGGAGCAAGCCGGACAGATCCCGCTCCCCCCGTACATCCGCCACCGCCCGGAGGACGAGGACGAAGCGCGCTACCAGACGGTCTATGCCCAGGCCCCGGGCGCCGTGGCGGCGCCCACCGCGGGATTGCATTTCGACGAGGCGCTGCTCGCCGGGCTGCGGGAGCGCGGAGTGCAGACCGCGTTCATCACCCTCCATGTCGGTGCCGGCACCTTCCAGCCGGTGCGGGTCGAAGACGTGGCGCAACACCGGATGCACAAGGAGCGCTACGTCGTCTCCCCCGCGACCGCGGAGGCGATCGCCGCAACGCGGGCGCGCGGCGGGCGCATCGTGGCAGTGGGAACGACCAGCGTGCGCGCGCTCGAATCGAGCGTGGCGAAGGACGGCGCACAGGCGGGGCAGGTGGTGGCGGGGGCCGGCGAGACCGATCTTTTCATTCTGCCGGGGTTCCGCTTCCAGGCCGTCGACCGCCTGCTGACGAACTTCCACCTCCCGGGATCGACCCTGCTCATGCTCGTCAGCGCGTTCGGTGGCATGGAACCGGTGCGACGGGCCTACGACCATGCGGTCCGGGCCGGATACCGCTTCTTCAGCTACGGTGACGCGATGCTGCTCGACCGCGAGGATCGGTCGTGACCGTACCGTTCGACGTTCTGCGCCGCGACGGCGCCGCACGCCGAGCGCGCCTGACGCTGGCCCACGGCGTCGTGGAAACGCCGGCCTTCATGCCGGTGGGGACCTACGGTACGGTGAAAGCCATGATGCCGGCCGAACTGGTCGACCTCGGCGCGCAGATCGTCCTGGGCAACACCTTCCACCTCTGGCTGCGACCCGGCACGGAGGTCGTGGGCAAGCACGGCGGCCTGCACCGTTTCATGGGCTGGGAGCGGCCCATCCTCACCGATTCCGGCGGCTTCCAGGTGTTTTCCCTGGGCGCGTTGCGCAAGGTGACGGAGGAAGGCGTGCGCTTCCGCTCGCCGATCGACGGTGCCGCGCTCTTCCTCACGCCGGAGGAATCGATGCGCATCCAGACCGCGCTCGATTCCGACGTCGCGATGATTTTCGACGAATGCACGCCCTATTGGATCGAGAAGCCGGGACAGGAGGGGCGGCCGGCGACGGCGGCGGAAGCGGCGGCGTCGATGCGACTCTCGCTGCGCTGGGCGCGGCGCAGCCGCGACGAATTCGACCGCCTGGGCAACCGCAATGCGCTCTTCGGCATCGTGCAAGGCGGGATGTACGGCGAACTGCGCGACGAATCGCGCGAAGGGCTCGTGGACCTGGGTTTCGACGGCTACGCCATCGGCGGGCTGTCGGTGGGCGAACCGAAAGAGGATATGCTGCGCATCCTGGCGCACACGGCGCCCCGGCTGCCGCAGGACCGCCCCCGCTACCTGATGGGCGTCGGCACGCCCGAAGATCTCTTGGCGGCGATCGCCGAAGGCATCGACATGTTCGATTGCGTGCTGCCGACGCGCAACGCACGCAACGGTTGGCTCTTCACGCGCCACGGCGACATCAAGATCCGCAATGCCGTACACCGCGACGACACGCGCCCCCTCGACCCCGACTGCGGTTGCGCGACCTGCCGCGGTTTCTCCCGGGCGTACCTGCACCACCTCCAGCGCAGCAACGAGATCCTGGGGGCACGGCTCAACACCATTCATAACCTGCATTACTACCTGGACCTGATGACGCGGGCACGGGCGGCGATCGAGGCGGGGCGGTTCCGGGAGTTTGCGCGGGACGAGCGGCAGCTGCGCACGAGCGGTCAGCCTGCGAGCGGCGCTTCGGTCTGTCTCATGTGATCGGCCAGCCGCAAGGCGAACTGCACGAGAGGCAGCGTCGGATTGCCGAAGCCCGAGGTGGTGTAGATCGACGAACCGGCGATATAGAGGTTTTCCGAACCGAACACCTTGCAGTTGCGATCGACGACGCCGTAACGCGCCGACTCGGCCATCCGGGTGCCGCCCATGTGGTGGTTACCGGCGATCTCGCCCTGCGGCGGATAGTTCCAGTCGTGGACCATCCAGTCACGCAACTGGATCCGCCCCAGGTCGCCGCGCAACAGCCACTCGTTGAACACGCGGACGGTTTCGTTGAGGGTGCGCCGATCGATCGCGTGCTTCTTCCAGTGCAGATCGACCCGTGGGATGCCGAAATGATCGTGCGAGCGCCCCAGTTCGACGGCATTGGAGATCACCGGCGCCTGCTCCCAGGCCGCGCGGAACCGAACGCCGCAAACCAGGTTCTTCTCCGCCAGCGCGGCGACCTTCTTCCCCAGCTTGGGCGCGGCGCAGCTCAACTCCTTCATCATTTCGTCGGTTCCGCCTTCCGGCTGCAGATCCAGGCGCAAGCCGCAACCGAGGATGCGCAGCCGGATCTGCTCGCGGTCGCTCAGGTGGTAGAACCGCCGTTTCCCGGTCTCGAAGCCGACGATCGCCTTGCCCAGTGTGAAGTGCGGATGCTCCATCCAGTACTTCCCGATCGGCGCGCCGCTGTCGTAGAACCGGTTCCCGTGACGTTGCGCGAACCACAGGAGGAAGCGCGAATTTTCGATTCCGCCCATCGCAAAGACGAACCGCCGGGCGCGGATCGTCATTTCCTTGCCGGTATAACTGCGGAACCGGGCCGAGGTGATCCGGCTGCCGCCGTTGTCACGATCTCCGGCGATGTCGATCAGATTGGCGTCGAGGAACAGCATCGCGTGCCGGGACTCCGTGAGCTCCTTCTCATATTTGCCGCGGAATCGGACCGGCGGGGAGAACTGGAACTGGAACACGCGGACGACCTCGTCCTGCGGCCCGATATCGCCGAAATCGTTGCGAACCTCGAGGATGTTGCAAGCCTTGCCCAGGTAGGAATGCAATTCCCGATATTCGATGGGCCATTTGTACTCCGGGCCCAGATAGTCGCGCCGAAAATCGAGTTCGGTGAACGGCCGGCACCAACCGCCCCAATGGTTGGTGCTGCCGCCCAGGAAACGGAGCCGCGAGCCGTCGAGCGTCAGATACGGATCGCCGATGACCTTGCCCTTGTAGCAATCCTGAGAGGCCTCGGAAAAATGATCGCTGCCGCCCTCACAAAGCGCGATGCGGTAGCCGTGCCGCGTCAATTCATTGGTCAGGGTGATGCCCGCCGCGCCCGCGCCGACGATGCAGACGTCGAACTCGCCGCGCGACGCCTCCCTGACGTCGGCGACGTTGAGGTCGTACCGCATCAGAGATCCTCTTCCTTCAGCACCCACCCCTCGACGATCCGGATGTGCCCACCCGGTCCGTCCTCGCCGCGCGCATGGGCCGCCGGCAGGCGACGGAAACCGGCCGCGAACGCGAAGAGGGCCGAAAACAGGGTACTCAAAAAATCTCTGCGGCGCATGGCAGGTCCGGATCGGGGTTGTCGCCTCGGGTCAGGCGATGGGCGGAGCGAGTCTACGTGGGAGGACGCCGAGTTTGCGGGTCGATTTGTTTCAAAACGTTTACTCCCTCGGGACCGTCCATCCGACCGCTCCCGCGCGCGGACAGGAGGGAACCCCCTATAATCGTTCGCTTTGCCGATCCCACTCCCGACGGAGTCCGTCATGCTGCCGTTCATCACCGACGCCTACGCCCAGGCCACACCCCCCGCCGCGCAACAGCCGAGCTGGATGCCGATGGTCGTCCTGACCGCCATGATGCTCGTCATGTACGCCCTGCTGATCCGCCCCCAGGCGAAGAAACAGCGCGAGCAGAAGGCCATGAACGAGGCGCTGGCCAAAGGCGACGAAGTGGTCACCTCGGGCGGGCTGATCGGCCGCATCACCGACTTGACCCCGCAGTACATGACCCTGCAGGTGGGATCGGTCGGCGACAAACCGGTCACGATCACCGTGCTGCGCAGTTCCGTACAGACGCTCCTGCCCAAGGGAACCATGAAATCCCTGGTCTGACTCGCGCCGTGCACAAGCGGGATATCGTGGCTTCCACGGCCATCCATCTGACGACCGAAACCCGGGGCGATCGGCTGCGAAGGGGGGCTGCGGCCCCCTTCCTGCATCTCCCGCGGCCTTTGCAACCGTCCCACCGGCAACCATGAACCGCTACCCGCTCTGGAAGTATCTGCTCATCGCCGCTGCACTGGCGTTCGGGGTGCTCTACACGATCCCCAATTTCTTCGGCGACGCGCCGGCGGTGCAGATCGCCTCGGTCAAGGCTACGGTCCATGCCGATACGACCCTGCTCAGCACGGTGCAGCAGATCCTGGCGCGGGACAAGGTCGCGCAGCGCGGTATCACGCTCGACATCGTCGGGCAGAACCCGACGATCCGCGTACGCTTTGCCGACACCGACACCCAGAACCGCGCACGCGAACTGCTCGACAAGGCACTCAATACCGACGCCGGCGATCCGACCTACGTGGTCGCGCCCAACCTGATCCCGCGCACTCCGGGTTGGCTGCAGCAGATCCATGCGCTGCCGATGTACCTCGGCCTCGACTTGCGCGGCGGCGTGCATTTCCTCATGCAGGTCGACCTCGATGCGGCGGTGGCCCACCGGATGGAGGGCATCCGCAATGATCTGCGCACCACGTTGCGCAACAAGGACATCCGCAACGCCGGAATGCGCATGACGGGCGGCACGCTGGAAATCGCGTTCCGGGACGCGGCGACCCGCGACAAGGCGATCTCGGCGATCGAGGACGCCAACCGCGACCTCGTCGCCCGTGCCGGCAGCTCGGCGCTGGAGCCCACCGCGATCGTCACGCTGACACCGGCCGCCCGAGCCCAGGTGCGCGACAACGCGCTCAAGCAGAACATCACCACGCTGAAGAACCGGATCAACGAACTGGGCGTCTCCGAACCGATCATCCAGCAGCAGGGAGCGGACCGAATCGTGGTGGAACTGCCCGGCGTGCAGGACACCGCGCGGGCCAAGAGCATCATCGGTCGCACCGCGACGCTCGAAGCCCATCTGGTCGACGTCAGCCCGGAGGGCGTCGCCGCCGTCAGCGGCTCCGTGCCGCCACCGTTCGGTTCCGAGCGCTTCACCGTCGGCAACGATGCCCCGGTGGTGGTCAAGAAGGACGTGATCTTCTCCGGCGAACAACTGGAGGGTGCGCAGGCGACGTTCGACGACCAGCAGCGGCCCGCCGTCGCCGTGACACTCAACAACGCAGCCGGGCAACTGATGCGCGAAATCACACGCGCCAATCTGCACAAGCCGATGGCCGTGATCCTGTTCGAGAAGGGCCGCGGCGAGGTCCTGACGGTGGCGACGATCCAGTCCGAATTCGGATCACGCTTCCAGATCACGGGAGTGGGAACGCCCGAAATGGCCAACGATCTCGCCCTGCTGCTGCGCGCAGGCTCGCTCGCCGCGCCGATGGACATCGTCGAGGAACGGCTGATCGGTCCGAGCCTGGGGGCGGCGAACATCGCCTCCGGCCTGCACTCGACCGAGGTCGGATTCGCCATCGTTTCGCTCTTCATGGTCGCCTACTACATGGTCTTCGGGCTGGTTTCGGCGGCATCCCTGGCGATCAACCTGATGCTGCTCATCGCGCTGCTTTCGCTGCTGCAGGCGACCCTGACTCTGCCGGGGATCGCCGCCATCGCGTTCACGCTCGGCATGGCGATCGACTCGAACGTGCTCATCAACGAGCGCGTCCGCGAGGAACTGCGCAAGGGTGCCGCGCCGCAGCATGCGATCGCGCAGGGCTACGATCGGGCGTTTGCCACCATCGTCGACTCCAACGTCACCACCCTCATCGCCGGCGTGTTCCTGTTCATGCTCGGTTCGGGGCCGGTGCGCGGCTTCGCCGTGGTGCACGTCCTGGGCATCCTCACCTCGATTTTCTCCGCGGTGTTCATCTCGCGCGGAATGATCAACCTGATCTACGGCTCGCGCCGGCGCCTGCAATCGCTCGCCATCGGACAGGTCTGGCGGCCGGACGCGGGAACGACGACGAAGAAGTAGGCAATTCGAACACTGACATAGGCCCGCCATGGAGTTCTTCCGTATCCGGCGAACGATTCCGTTCCTGCGCTATGCGCCGATCCTGAACGGCATCTCGCTCGCCAGCTTTCTCGTCGCCGTGGGCTTCCTCATCTTCCGCGGCCTCAATCTGTCGATCGAATTCACCGGCGGCACCGAGATGGAGGTGTTCTACCGCGCACCGGTGAACCTCGAGCAGGTGCGTCGCGAAATCGCCAAGGTCGAGACCGGCGATTTCGAGGTGCAAAGCTTTGGCTCGTCCGAGGACGTGCTCATCCGGCTGCCCGCCCACAAGGGCTTCACCTCCGGCCAGCAGGCCGAGCGGGTCTTCGCCGCGCTCACCGCGGTGCCGTCGACGGGCGAAGCCGGCGCCTGCACCGCACTGCACGAGCAATATGCGAAGTTCATCGCGCTGCCGGCCGCGCAACGCACGGCGGCGCTGTCGTCGGCGCTGAGCGAGGCGCAAAAAAGCCTCTCCGGCCAATGCACCGAACTGCGGCGGGTCGAATTCGTCGGCCCGCAGGTGGGGTCGGAACTGGCGGAAAACGGCAGCATCGCGCTGGCGATGGTGGTGCTTGGAATCATGATCTACCTGGCCTTCCGCTTCGAGAAGAAGTTTTCGATCGCGGCGATCGTCGCCAACCTGCACGACGTCGTGTTGGTGGTCGGGGTGTTCTCGATCTTCCGCCTGGAGTTCTCGCTGCCGGTGCTGGCGGCGGTGCTGGCAGTGCTGGGCTATTCGGTCAACGAGTCGGTGATCATTTTCGACCGGGTGCGGGAACACTTCCGCACCATGCGCAAGGCGAGCGTCACCGAAGTCATCGACTCGGCGATCACGGCGACGATGTCGCGCACCGTCATCACGCACGGTGCCACGCTCACCATGACCGTGACGATGCTGATCTTCGGCGGCCCGGCGCTGCACAACTTCGCGCTGGCGCTGACGCTGGGGATCCTGTTCGGCGTCTATTCGTCGGTATTCGTCGCCGCCGCGATCGCGAAGTATCTGGGCGTGCAACGCTCGGATCTGGTGCGCCCGGCAAAAGAAGAGCGGGCCGCCTAGCCGACGTGGCCCCTCGGCCATTGCCGGGGTAGGCGAGATCGGAGATCTGCCAAACCAGGAGTGTGCGCGGCAGAGGATGTCCGGACGGCGGGATGCGCCGCCGTTCCCCCTTCTGCCGCTTGTGGGAGCCCGCAAGGGTGCGGGTGGCGGCGCGGCGCGGAATCAGCAGCGCCGGGCCAGTTCTTCCGCCTTGCCGAGATACGTCGCCGGCGTCAGGGCCAGCAGCGCCGTCTTGGCGTCGTCCGGGATCGGCAGTTCGCGCACGAACGCCTGCATCCGCGCGGCATCGATCGCTTGGCCGCGGGTGAGGGCCTTGAGCTTTTCATAGGCTTCGGGAACGCCATAGCGCCGCATCACCGTCTGCACCGGCTCGGCGAGCACTTCCCAGGCCCGATCGAGATCCGATGCAAGCGCGGCTTCATTCACTTCCAGTTTGCCCAGGCCGCGCAGGCAGGCGCGATAGGCGATCCGGCAATAGCCGAAGACGACCCCGAGGTTGCGCAGAACGGTCGAGTCGGTGAGATCGCGCTGCCAGCGCGACACCGGCAGCTTCTCGGCGAGGTGACGCAGCAGGGCGTTGGCGATGCCGAGATTGCCTTCGGAATTCTCGAAATCGATCGGATTGACCTTGTGCGGCATCGTCGAGGAACCCACTTCGCCCGGACGAAGCTTCTGGCGGAAATATCCCACGGAGATGTATCCCCAGAGGTCGCGGTCCATGTCGATCAACACGGTATTGGCGCGCGCCATCGCGTCGAACAGCCGCGCCATCCAGTCGTGCGGTTCGATCTGAATGGTATGGGTATTGAAGCGCAGCCCCAAACCCTCGACCACGCCGCGGGCGAATCCCTCCCAATCGATCTCCGGTGCCGCAATGCGATGTGCGTTGAAATTGCCCACCGCGCCGTTCATCTTGCCGCGCGGCTCCACCGCCGCGATCGCCTCGATGGCGTCGGCCAGGCGGGTGGCGAAGTTGGCGAATTCTTTTCCTACCGTGGTCGGGGTTGCGGTCTGCCCATGGGTCCGCGATAGCATCGGGACCGCGGCATGGGCGTGCGCCTTCTCCCGCACCTGGGCATGGATGGCCCGCAGATCCGCCAGCAGCAGTTCGCGTCCCGCGCCCAGCATCAGCGCATGGGAAACGTTGTTGATGTCCTCGGAGGTGCATGCGAAATGAATGAACTCCGCTGCGTCCCGCAGCGCCGGAAGATGCGCGCCCCGCCGCCGGATCCAGTATTCGACCGCCTTGACGTCGTGATTGGTCTCCGCCTCGATCGCCTTGATCTCGGCACAATCGTCGACGGTGAACCCCGCGGCGAGGCCGCGCAAAGCCCGCGTCGTCTCGGCATCGAAGGGAGGAAGTTGCGGCATGCCGAGCGTGGTCAGGCCGATCAGCCACTCGACTTCCACGCGCACGCGGGCCCGCATGAAGGCATATTCGGAAAACACGTCGCGCAGCGCCGCCGCACCCGCGGCGTACCGGCCGTCGAGCGGGGAAACCGCAGTCAACGGCGACAAGGGAAGCGCGGACGGCAGGGAATCGGATTCAGACAAGGGAAGAATTCCGAAAGGAAAGGGACGCAAGACGCGGGCAAGTGTTGGATTTTAGCAAACCCCCTCCGCGACCGAACGGCGACCTGCCCCGATATCCGTCCAAGATATACTCAACACGGTGAACGGGAATCGTTGATCAAACAAGAAATCGACGGTCCGAATCAACCCCTATACAGAACCGGGTTCCGCAAGCGGAATCCTCACCCCGCATGCTGAAAAACATCCGACTGCTCGCCTCGCCCACCAGCCCGTACGCGCGGAAGGTTCGCGTCGTCATGGCCGAGAAGCGCATCGAATGCGAAGTCGACATGGTCGACGTCTGGGCGCCGGACTCGCCGATCGGTCGCGCCAATCCATTGGGAAAAGTTCCGTGCCTCATCATGGATGACGGCGATGCGGTATTCGACTCGCGAGTCATCGTCGAGTACCTCGACACGCTCACGCCGGTCGGCCACCTGATCCCGAATACCGGCCGCCAGCGCGTCGCGGTCAAGACCTGGGAGGCGCTGGCCGACGGCGTCATCGACGCCGCGGTGCTGGTACGCGTCGAGCACAGCCAGCGTCCGGCGGCGCAACGCTCCCAGGACTGGATCGATCGCCAGATCGGCAAAGTGCAAAGCGGCCTGCAGGCCGCGTCGGAGTGGCTGGGCGAGAAGAGTTGGTGCAACGACCAGCACTTCAGCCTGGGGGACATCGCGCTGGGCGTGATGCTGGGATATCTCGATTTCCGCTTCCCCGACATCGACTGGCGGGCGGCGCATCCCAATCTGGCGCTGCATTACGAAAAACTGGCGGCACGACCGAGTTTCCAGGAAACCGTGCCGCCGCAGGCGACCTGAGCCCGCCGGAGTCCCCCGCGGCGGGACTATCATAGCGGGGAGTCCATAGTCGCCCCGCCCGGGGCCTTGCGCGGATGAAGCACCTGCCGCCCCCCCCCTCCCGAATGCGCCGCCTCCGCCCCGCAGCCCGCGCGGCACGCCGCCTTGCCGTGCCCACGATTGCGGCACTGCTCTCGGCGACCATCGCGATCGAGCCGATCGCGTGGGCGCAGGAGTTGCCGACGCTCGGCCAAGCGGGCGCGGAGTATCTGACTCCGCTCGAGGAGCGGATGTACGGCGAGCAGATCATGCGGGTGCTGCGCAGCGACCCGTCCTATCTCGACGATCCGGAAACCACGGACTACATCAATCGCCTCGGCTACCAGCTGGTTGCGGTCAGTGCGGCGCGCGACATCAACTTCGAGTTCTTCGTTCTGCGCGACAGCACGATCAACGCATTTTCCCTGCCGGGGGGATTCATCGGCGTGCATACCGGGCTGATCCTCACCGCGCAAAGCGAGTCGGAACTCGCAGCGGTGCTCGCCCACGAAATCGGTCACGTCCAGCAGCGTCACCTCGCGCGGCAGCTCGCCCAGCGGCGGGACAACGCATTGATCACCATCGGCTCGCTGCTGCTCGCGCTGCTCGCGGCCCGCACCGAATACGGCCCGCAGGCGGCGATGGCGGTCGGTCAGGCGACCGCGGCGCAACGCAGCCTGGCATACTCGCGCGGGGATGAACGGGAAGCCGACCGCGTCGGATTCCAGATCCTCACCGCCGCGGGATTCGATCCGCAAGGCATGGTGTCGTTCTTTGAGCGGATGCAGCAGAGTACCCGGGCGTACGACAGCATGGCCCCCCAGTACCTGCAGACCCACCCGCTGACCGCCGAGCGGATCGCCGACATGATGGGGCGGGTGCGGCAGGCGGGCACCCACCAACATGCCGACAGCCTGGATTTCCAGTTGATCCGAGCCCGGCTGCGCGTCCTGCAGGACGAGTCGACCACGGCATTGCAGGATCGGGTCACCGGATTCACCGACGCCATACGGAACCATACCGAACTGACCGACACGGCCTCGTACTACGGCCTGGCCGCCGCCTACCTGGACCTCAACCGTCCCGAGCCGGCGCTTGCCGCCGCGCTCGCGGCACGCAAATCGACCAAGAGCGATTCCTCGGTGCTCGACGACATGGTCGCGGAAGCGAGCTACCAGGCGGCGAAGACCCCCGCTCAGCGGGAGGCCGCCCTCGCCCTGGCCAAGGCCGACACGAACCGCTATCCGCTGTCGCAGGCGGTCGCACTGGAGTACGTGGACCTATTGCAGCGGGCACACCACGACAAACAGGCGATCGCATACATGCAGAACCAGCTCGCGATCCCACACAGCGATCCCGACTACTACGGGTATCTCGCCAAGAGCTATTCGGCACTGAACGAAAAGACGCGATCGCACCAGGCGACGGCCGAAATGTACGTGCTGCTTGGTTCGACCTCCGCCGCCGTCGAGCAACTGCGGCTTGCGCACAAGATCGCCGATGCCGACTTCTATACGATGACGGAAGTCGATGCCCGGCTGCACGAACTCACCGCGCGAATGCAGCAGGACGCAGGGGGGGCGAAGAAGTCCCAGGGCGGAGGCGGGGATGGGGACGGAAGCTAGGCGCCCGCGCGGCAGAAGCGGTGCCCCCGCTCCCGCGTGCGGGAGCGGGCGGGGGTGAGGGGGATTGATTGCGCCGTGTCGTCGACCGCCTGCCGGCGCGATGTCACCGATACGCCTGCAAGAACGCGAACGTGCGCGTACGAAGATGCCAGGGATCCGGCGCCACCGCGTAAAAACCGACGTGGCCGCCCTGCGCCGGCTGATCGATGGTCACGCAGGGCGCGACGTCCGCCGGGCGCGGCAGGCTGATCGCCGGTACGAAGGGGTCGTTGGCGGCGTTCAGGGCCAGGAGCGGCACGGCGACGTGGCGCAGCCAGGGCTTGGCCGAGGATCGATGCCAGTAGTCCTCGACGCCGCGGAACCCATGGACGGGGGCCGTGAACGCGTCGTCGAACTCCCGGATGGTCCGGCAGCGGCGGATTCGCGGCACATCGGCAAGCCCGGGGAACCGTCGGACCTTGCGCAGCGCCTTGGGAATCAGCGTACGCAGGAACATGCGGGTATATACGCGGTTGAATCCCCGCTCGAGCGCGGCGCCGCCCGCGGCCAGGTCGAAGGGCGCGCTGATCGCGGCGCAGGCCCGCACCACCGGGGCCGCAGCCGCCCCTTGCTCCCCGCACCATTTCGCCAGGGCGTTGCCGCCCAGCGAAATGCCGACTGCGAAGCGGGGCGCTGCGCGCCAGGTACCGGCGACGCGATCCAGCACCCAGGCGATCTCGGCGCTGTCGCCCGAGTGGTAGGCCCGGGGGTGTCGATTGTCCTCGCCGCCGCAGCCGCGGAAATGCACGACGATCCCGCGCCAGCCGCGTCTGCGGCAACCGTCCATCAGCACGCGCGCATAGTGCGACGACGAGTCGCCTTCGAGACCGTGGAACAGCACGAGCACCGGCGCGTCGGCGGCGGCGCCATCCCACGCAAAGTCGATGTCGAGAAAATCGCCGTCCGGCGTATCCCATCGCTCGCGGCGATAGGCGACATCGGGAGTCGCGATCCACCGGGCCGGGATGATGGTCTGGGTGTGGCCTTCCGGAAGCCACCAGGGCGCGCGACAGGCGGCGGCGTCGTTTCCGTCGATGGTATGCCCCCTACCCGGCCCTCCGACCATGGAGGAATCGCGAGTCAGTGCACCGTCCCCGAATGCGCCTCGACCTCCACTGCGTGGCCTTCGGGCACCGGTGCGGCGAAGTGCATCACCATCTTCCATCCCGTGGGGAGCTTCACGAAGGAATTGGATGCCAGAACATGCACGACCTGCGTCGTTCCACCTTGTGGAACGACGAGTTCCTCGATGACGTTGGTCACCGCCATCGTCGACGATTCGAAAATCCGCCGGCCGGTCGCACGAATGGCGATGCCGCCGGAGCCGAGCAGCGACGACCAGGATGCACGCACCGCACTGTACCCGACGATCCGCACGCCGCCCGGATGGACGCAGCACACGTCGTCATCCTGCAACCAGAGTTCCATCAGTGCGTCGAGGTCGCCGCGCTCCAACGCCTCGTAAAACGCCTGTTCGCACTCTTCGACCGAGGCAAACAGGATGGATTTCGCAAAGCGCTGCATGGGCATGGTGCCTCGTCATGCGCCGATCGGGCGCGGTTCTCAATGCCCATGGCGAAGGTGCTCGCCGGGCTTCAATCGATAACGGGTGCCGCAGTAGGGACACATCGCCTCTCCGCGCTCTTCCAGCGGAAGATAGACGCGCGGATGGTGATTCCACAGCGGCATCGCCGGGTTGGGACAATATGCAGGCAACTCGTCGGCACGCAGCTCGACGACGGGCAATTCGGCACGGGCGGTCGCGGTCATGGATTCCTCACACTGCCGTCAGCCAATGACGGTACCGCTCGTCGCGGCCGTGGATGACGTCGAAAAAGCGTTTCTGGATGCGTTCGGTCACCGGACCGCGCACGCCGGCGCCGATGACGCGCCCGTCCAGTTCCCGGATGGGCGTGATCTCCGCGGCGGTGCCGGTGAAGAACGCCTCGTCGGCAAGGTATACATCGTCGCGGGTCATCGGCTGCGCAGCCACCTCCAGCCCGAGGTCCCGCGCCAGTTCGATCACCGAAGCGCGCGTGATGCCCGTCAGGCCGGACACCAGTTGCGGTTCGATGAGCCGGCCGTCGCGGACCAGGAACAGATTCTCTCCCGCGCCCTCGGCGACGAAACCCGCGGTGTCGAGCAGCAGCGCCTCGTCGTAGCCGTCGCGCTGCGCCTCCATGTTGGCGAGGATCGAGTTGACGTAATGCCCCCCGGTCTTCGAGCGCACCATCGACACGTTGATGTGGTGGCGCGCGTAGGACGAGGTCTTGACGCGAATCCCCTTCTGCAAGGCCTCCTCGCCGAGATACGCGCCCCAAGGCCAGGCGGCGATCGCCACATGGACGGCGGCGCCCTTCGGGCTGATGCCCATCTTCTCCGAACCGTAGAACGCGATCGGGCGGATGTAGCCGCTTTCGAGCCGGTTGTGCCGCACCACCTCGCGATGCGCCTCCATGACCTCGTCGAAGGAATACGGAATCTGCATCAGGAAGATGCGTGCCGAATTGAACAGGCGCTCGGTGTGTTCGCGCAGCCGGAAGATTGCCGTTCCGCGATCCGTGCGATAGGCACGCAAGCCTTCGAACACGCTCAGCCCGTAGTGCAGGGAGTGGGTGAGCACGTGTGTGTTTGCGTCCCGCCAGGGCACGAGCTTGCCGTCGTACCAGATCCAGCCGTCGCGGTCGGACATCGACATGGGGGGTTTCCTTCGGAAAAAAGAACTCAATCGGTCATTTTACCGTGCGGCTCCTCCGTCCCCAATACCCGGCGCCACAGTCGCAATACCGCGGCGATCTCGCCTCGCACCCGGTCGCGGTCGACCCGGGCATCGGCCGCCCCCGCCAGCCGCAAGGCGTGCTGGAGACGCCGGTATCGACGGTAGGCGTCGGCAGCCGCCTCGGCCGTTTCGGCATCGAGCAAGCCGAGCTCGGCAGCGATGGCCAGCAGGCCGATGTTGCCCCGATTCTCCAGCAGCTCCGCGTGCCGATGGGCATGCAGCAGCACCAGCGCCTGAACGGCGAATTCGACATCGACCATGCCACCGCGGTCGAACTTGCAATCGAAGCGCGCATCGCGGTGGACGTGTCCTTCGAGCATCCGGCGGCGCATCGCCACCACCTCGGCCTGGACCAGGTCCGGATCGCGCTGCCGTTGCAGCACGCCACGGCGGATCGCTTCGATCCGCGCGCCCACTGCGGCATCGCCGGCGCAGGGGCGCGCGCGGGTGAGCGCCTGATGCTCCCAAAACCATGCACCGTGACCATCGGCATTGATCTGGTACCCCTCGAACGCGGCCAGCGGAGTGACCAGCACGCCGGCGCTGCCGTTGGGCCGCAGGCGCAGGTCGATCTCGAAAAGATTGCCGCTCGAAGTGACGGTGGTCAGCCAGGACAGAAAGCGCCGCACGAGCTGGGCGCAGCGCGCGGCGTCCGTCTCGCCCTGCCCGGTGTCGTCGACGACGAAGATCAGATCGAGATCCGAGGCGTAGCCCAGCTCGCGCCCGCCCAGCTTGCCATAGGCGACGACGCAAAGGCGCGGCAACGGCGGCACCGCGGCGGTCGGCGGCGCCATACTGCGCCACGCGGCGTCGAGTGCGATCTGCAGCACCCCATCGGCCGCCGCCGACAGGTGATCGGCAAGCCGCTCCACGGTCAGATGTCCGGAAAGATCCGCCAGCAACAGACGGAATACCGCGGCATGGTGCGTATCGCGCAGCAGGTTCATTTGCCGCTCGACATCCGGAGCCGCCGCGCGCAGCGCTGCGTCGAGGTCGCGCGCCCAAGCCGCCCAGTATGCGGCGACGTCGACCTCGGCCGAAAACTCCTCGGCGCGCGGATCGATCAGTTCATCGAGCAGGATCGGATGGCGAAACAGGTATTCGGCGGCCCAACCGCCGGCGGCAAGCACGCGCAGCACGCGAGCATGGGCCCGCGGGTATTCCGCCAGCAGCGCGAAGTAGGTCGCCCGGCGGCCGATGATTTCCATCAGACGGACCCAGCGCACGGCGATCGCCTCCGCGTCGTCGACGGTCGCATCGGGCGCGCCCCGCTCGTCCCGCATTTCGCGCGCGATCCCGGCGATCTCCGCTGCCGCGACCGCGGCCAAGGCGCCCGCCCGGCCGCGCAACGCCTCCGGCAGTGCGGCCACCCGGGTCGATGCGAGAAACCGCCGCATCGGCTCCGGCAGCGCGTCCGTCTCGTCGGCGCCGCCGTGCGCCGCGCCACCGGCTTCCGCTTCCGCGGGCGGGAACATGGCATCGAACGCGCGCTCGACGCGCTCGCGCGCCGCGTGATAGCGCGCCAGCAGTTCTGCCACCGACGGCGCCCCGAAAAGCTTCGCGACCGCTTCGCGTTCGGCCGGATCGGCCGGAATGCGATGGGTCTGTGCGTCATCGCGATACTGCACGGCATGCTCGAGGCGGCGCAGGAAACCATACGCATCGGACAAGGCATCCGCGTCCTCGCGCGGCAACCGTCCGGTCGCGGCGAGCGTGGCCAGCATCGCCAACGTGGCGCGTTCCCGCAACCGAACATCGCGCCCGCCGCGCATGATCCCCCAGGCCTGCGCGATGAATTCGATTTCCCGGATGCCGCCTCGGCCGAGCTTGACATCGTATTCGCCGCGGCCCGGCGCATCGACGCCGTCGGCGCCGATGCGCTTGCGACGCGCCTGCGCGCGAATGCGGGCGTGCAAGTCGCGGATCGCACCGATCGCGCCGAAGTCGAAGTAGCGGCGATAGACGAACGGCGTGACGACGGCGTCCAGCGCCGCCAGTTGGTCCCGGAAATCCGCCTCCGCGGCGAGCACGGGCGCCGAGAGGACACGTGCCTTGGACCATGCGAACCGCTCCCACTCGCGGCCATCGCGCTGGAAATACTCCTCGAGCATCGCCAGCGATACCGTGAGCGGCCCGGCGTCGCCGTGCGGCCGCAGTCGCAGGTCGGTGCGGAACACGAACCCGTCCTGGTCGGCGTCGGCCAGCATGGCGATGAGCCGGCGCCCGGCACGATCGAAAAACTCCTGCGCCGCAGGGCCGCCCTCACCATAGACGAACACCAGATCGAGATCTGAGGAGACGTTCAGCTCCCAGGCCCCGGCCTTACCCATGCCGACGACGAGCAGATCCTGCGGCCGGCCCTGCTCGGTCCGTGGCACCGGATAGCGCCGAGCGAGATCGGACAGGATCGTGGCCAGCGCCGTTCGCACGGCGAATTCCGAAAATGCCGTCATCGTCCGCATGACTTCCTCGAGCGATGCAAGCCCGGCCACGTCGCGCACGAGCAGCCCGCACAACATGCGTCGACGCAGACGACGCAGGCCCAGCGCAACCCCCGCTACGGCATCGCCATCCCGCGGCACCGTCTCGGGCCAAGTCCGCGCCATCCGCTCGGCCGTCCAGGGCTCGCGTGCCGCATCCCCGAGCCATTCCGTTTCCGCTGCGGTCGGCCGGCCGCCGTCCGGCTGCGCAGCCGACGCGAAGCCCTCGCGCAGTAGGCTGCGGCGCAGGAAACGACTGGCGCCGTATGCGCGAGGGACGCCATCGTAGATCGGCAGCAATGAAGGGTTCACGGTAGCTATGTTAGTGTTGAAACCGCCCAAAAAACGACGATGTCCACCGCCACACCACCACCGCCGGGCCCTCCCCGCGCGCCGACCGAAACCGAGTCCTTGGCACGCTCCGCGAGCGAAGCCCTGCATTCGGCCGCCCGTTCCGCAGAGGAGCTCGCCGAGGACGCATCGCTCGACGCCAAACGGTCGATCTTCCTGCGATGGGGCTGGCGCGGTCTGCGCGCCACGCAACTCCTCCTGCGCGCCGCGGGCATCGCACTGCTCGCCGGATGGTTCGGCTTTGGCGGCGCCGTACTGGCGACACGGTACTACCTGCTGCCACACATCGGCGACTGGCGTGGCGACATCGAAGCCGGCGCGACCGCGGCGCTGCACGCGCCGGTGACGATCGGCGGAATCGATGCCTCCTGGGAGGGGTTGTACCCGCGGCTGATGCTACGGGACGTCCGCATCCAGGGCCCGGATGGACAGACCGCGCTGTCGCTGCCGAAAGTCGATGCCGTCGTATCCTGGATGAGTCTGCTGGCCCTGCAACCACGGATGCATGCGCTCACCGTCGTCGCGCCGGACGTGGCGGTGGAACGGCTTGCCGATCACCACTGGCGTATCGGCGGCATCCCGGTCGACCTGGAGCAAGCGCACCCCCAGAGTGACGGCCTGGATTGGCTGCTGGCTCAGCGACGCATCGGCGTGGTCGACGCCCGCGTCCGCTATACCGATGTCGGCGCCCCGCCGCTGCAATTCACGGACGTCAATTTCCTGCTCGAACGGGGCCTGTTCTCCCACCGGTTCGCCCTGCAGGTGCGGCCCCCGGCCCATCTGGCGGGGGTACTCGACGTGCGGGGACAGGTCCATCCGCCATTCCTGGCGCGCAATGCCCCGCTGCAGGACTGGGAAGGCCGCGTGTACGCCCAGTTCGATTTCGCCGATCTCGCAGGCTGGGGCCACCTGTTGCATGCGATCCCGCCTTCGGTCCGCCTCGATCAAGCCCGCGGTGCGCTGCGCGTGTGGTTCGACTTCGTCGGCACGGCCACACAGCACATCCGCGCCGACTTCGCCTTGGCGGGCGTCGATGCGCAACTGCGGCCGGACCTGCAACCGCTGCGCCTGGACCGGGTCACGGGCACGCTGACGGCCAGCCGGCGGCGGACGCGCGACGCCGATGTCCGGGAGATCCGGATTTCGGGCCTGCATCTCGCCGGGGAAAGCGTCACGCTGCCACCCACCGACCTCGTCTACATCAACCGGCAATTCCGCCACCCCCAGGCCGATGGCGCCCGGCAGCGGGTGCGGCTGCGGGCGAACCGCCTGGCGCTGGGAGATCTGAGCCGCCTCGCCACGCTCATCCCCCTGCCGCAGAACTGGCAGGCCGCGGTTCGCCATGCGGCGGCGCGCGGGGCCCTGGAAAACCTGGAGGCGGATTGGGATGAGCCGGTGACGGCGGCCAGCGCATTCCACGTCCGGACGCAATTTTCCCAACTGGGACTCAGTCTGGGTGGCGCGATGGCCGATGTGGTCGGTCCCCACCCCATCTCGACTCCCGCTACGGGGGCGCGGGGCGAGCCGCCCCAAGTCGGCGAACCGCCGCGCCGCTATGCCTTCGACAACCTCTCGGGGGATATCGACGCCGGCCGCGAAGCCGGTTCGACCGAGCACGGGACGCTGCATATCGACTCCACCGCCGTCATGTTGCACGCCGACAACATACTCGTGACGCCGCACGTCCGCTTCGACCGTTTGACGACGACCCTGCGCTGGCGCAATACGCCGACTGCGCCGCAAGGACAGGGGCTGCAGGTCGACCTCGACGCGCTGAGCGCGGAAAACGACGACCTCGCATTCGATGCGTCGGCGCACTATCGCGCCCAGGATCCGGCGATGCCGCTCGATCTGCGGGGCCGGATCCGCCGCGCTCGGGTGGCGGCGATCGCGCAGTACCTGCCGATGATGCTGCGCGGCGCGAGCCGTCGTTGGCTGACGGGGGCGCTGCGCGACGGCCTGGTAACCGGCGGCAGCTTCCATCTGCAGGGGGATCCGCGGAAATTTCCGTTTGCCGATCCGCAGACCGGCGACTTCCAGGCGTCCCTCCAGATCGCGGGCGGCCGCATCGACATCGACCCCGTATTCGCGGGCGCACCGGTCCGCGTCCACTGGCCGGCGATCTCCGGCATCGACGCCGAGCTGCGTTTCGACCGTAACCGCCTCACGGTGCAAGCGGCGCACGCGCAGGCGTCGGGGTATCCCCTCACGGCCGTGACGGCGCGGGTAGCCCCGATGGAACACCCCGGGGCACATCTGCTCGTCGATGGCCGAGGCGCCGGCGATCTCCACGATCTGCTGCGCTATGTCGGCGCGAGCCCCGTCGATGCGCGCACCGGCGGGTGGCTCGCGACCAGCCGCGGCAGCGGGCCCACGCACATCGATGTGCATCTCGACATCCCGCTCGCCGATCCGAAAGGGACGCAGGTCACCGGTGGCGTCGACTTCCAGGGCGATGCCCTCACGCTGGTGCCCGGATTGGCGCCCTTCACGGCGCTCACCGGACACATGGCCTTCACCGCGCGGACCGTCCGCCTGACCGGAATACACACCGGATTCCTCGGCGGCACCGCAACCATCGCCGGAGATACGCAGCCCGACGGCACCCTGGTCGTCCACGGCACCGGCACGGCGACGCCGCGGGGGGTGCGCCCCCAGGTGCCGACTTCGTTCCTGCGCCGCATCGTCGACCATACCGAAGGCCAAATCCGGTATGCCGCCACGGTGACGGTGCGCCACGGGCGACTGGCGTACCAGATCGACTCCGACCTCGTCGGCCTGAAGATGAACCTGCCCGCGCCGCTGGGCAAGGATGCCGCCGCGTCCCTGCCCCTGCACATCGAGTCGACCCCGGTCCCGGCGGCAACGGCGACGAACGTCGCCAAGCATGCCCCCCGCCAGGATTTCCTGCGGGTCCGCCTCGGAACCGTGGTAGATGCGGCACTCCATGCGGTCCATGCGCCGACGGCGGGCGCCGCGCCCGGAACCGGCATGGCCACGCAGATCGACCGCGGCGCCATCGGCATCGGCACCCCGGCCGTATTGCCGCGCACCGGTGTGGCCCTGCGGATCGACCAGGATCGACTCGACGTCGACCGCTGGCGCGCCCTCGTCGCGCCGCCGCCGGCCGCCGCCGGCCCGGAGGCGGCCCCGGAGGCGGCCGGCGCGAAAGCGAAGTCCGCCGCCGCGCCCTCGGCACAGGATCTCGCGTGGCTCGACACCATCCACCTGCGGGTCAAGCAACTCCGCTTCGCCGGACGCACCCTGGCCGACGTCACCCTCAACGCCCGTCGCGACGACAGCGTAGGGTGGGCGGCGGATCTCGTCAGCGATCAGGCGGCAGGCTCCCTGCACTGGCTGAGCAGCGGACATGATGCGGCGGAAGGCCGCCTCACCGCACGCCTGACCCGGCTCACCATTGCGGCAGGCCAGCAGGAACAGGTTTCCAAATTGCTCGATACCGCGCCGCGGGATTTTCCGGCGCTCGACATCATCGCCGACCGGTTTCAGCTCGGCAGCCACCCGCTGGGCCGCCTGGAACTGACGGCCAAGAACATGGACACCGACAACCGCAACACCTGGATCCTGGAACGCTTCGTCCTGATCAATCGCGACGGCCGGATCACGGCCAACGGCCAGTGGCAGCGCGTTGCCACGGCCCCGTCGGCAACGACGGGCGGCAAACCGGGCACACGCCGGAAGATGGACATCGATCTCGTGATCTTCTACACCGATGCCGGACAGATGCTCGGCCGTTTCGGATTCCCGGGCCTCGTGCGCGGCGGCAAGGGCACCCTGAAAGGGCATCTCTCCTGGGTCGGATCACCATTCGCCATCGACTATCCGACGCTCACGGGAACCCTGCACAACGAAACCGGCCACGGCCAGTTCCTCCACGCCGACATGGGGGCGGCACGGTTGCTCGGCGTGCTGTCGCTGCAGTCGCTCGGCCACCGGCTCACCGGCGATTTCCGCGACCTGTTCGCCGAAGGATTCGCGTTCGACTCCCTCACCGGTACCGCGACCATCACCGACGGTACGCTCACCACCGACGATTTCATCATGAAGGGCCTGAATGCCGCCGTGCGCGTGCGCGGCAGTACGGACCTGCGCGCCGAAACGCAGGACCTGACCGTCGTGGTGATCCCGGAGATCAACGCCGGCACGGCATCGCTGGCGTACGCCGCCCTGATCAATCCGGCCGTGGGCCTGGGCGCATTCATCGCGAACTATCTGCTCCGCAAACCGCTCTCGGAAGCATTCACCAACGCATATCAGGTGACCGGCCCGTGGTCCCACCCGAACGTGCAACCGATCCATCGATGACCACCCCTTCGCCGAGCCGTGTGCTCGCGCCCCGCTTGCGGGTCGCGGCCATCCAGATGACCTCCACGCCGCGCCGCGATGACAACCTGCGCGCGGCGGCCGAGCAGATCGCCGAGGCGGTGCGCCAAGGCGCGCGACTCGTGGCGTTGCCCGAATACTTCTGTCTCATGGGACTGCGCGATACCGACAAACTCGCGCTGCGGGAGCCCGACGGAACCGGGCCGATCCAGGATTTCCTTGCCGAACAGGCGGCGCGGCACGGCATCTGGCTGATCGGGGGGTCGATCCCGCTGGCGGCACCGGAGCCCGACCGGGTGTTCAACAGCCTGCCGGTCTACGATCCGCAGGGGCGGCGGGTCGCGCGCTACGACAAGATCCACCTTTTCTCATTCCATCGCGGCACCGAGTCCTACGACGAAGCGCGCAGCATCGCGCCGGGTCGCACCCCGGTCGCCTTCGAGTGCACCGCCGACGGCATGTCGCTGCGCATCGCCTGCGCGGTGTGCTACGACTTGCGTTTCCCCGAACTCTTTCGCGGCCTGGGCACGGTCGACGCCATCGTCATCCCCTCGGCCTTCACGGCGACGACCGGGCGGGCGCACTGGGAACTGCTGCTGCGCGCGCGCGCGGTCGAGAACCTGTGCTACGTCCTTGCACCGGCCCAGAGCGGACGCCACGAGAACGGCCGCACGACCTTCGGCCATTCGATGCTGGTCGATCCTTGGGGGGACGTCGTCGCCGTCCGCGAAGACGGGCCGGGGGTGGTGCTGGGGGAAATCGACCCTTCCCGCATCCAGGACGTTCGCGCAAGCCTGCCCGCGCTCGATCACCGCGTCCTGGTGTAAATTCAAGATCCGCACGCCGCTCCCGTCCGCAAGCGGGAGAGGGGGAAACCGAGAACGCCATGAAACCGATCGAACCCGCCGTAGAACGCCTCGCCATCGCCCGCAGCCTGCTCCTCGCCCCCTACGGTCTGGACGAAACGCATCTGCAGCGCACGCTCGCCACCATCTTCGAGCATCGCGCCGATTACGCCGACCTGTACTTCCAGTACACGCGATCGGAGTCATATGCGCTGGAAGAAGGCATCGTCAAATCCGGCAGCTTCGGTATCGATCAGGGGGTGGGCGTGCGCGCGGTATCGGGAGACCGCACAGCGTTCTCCTACTCGGACGACATCTCGCTCGACGCGCTGCTGGGCGCCGCGAAGACCGTGCGGTCCATCGCACGCAGCGGGACATCGCGCACGGTGCCGGCCAAACACCTCAAGACCCGGCGCCAGCGCGCGCTATACGGCGCGATCGACCCGGTCGCCTCGGCCACGGCGACCGACAAGATCCGCATGCTCGAACAGGTCGAACGCTACGCCCGTGCCTGCGATCCGCGCGTCAAGCAGGTGATGGCCAACATCGCCTCGGAATACGACGTGGTGCTGGTGGCATCGTCGGACGGTCGCATCGCCGCCGACGTGCGCCCGCTGGTGCGCGTTTCCGTGACGGTGATCGCGGAGGAGCACGGCCGCCGCGAACAAGGGTTTTCCGGAGGCGGCGGCCGCGTCGACCTGACGACGTTCGACACCGATTCGCTGCACCGGTATGCGAAGGAAGCCGTCGACATGGCGCTCGTCAACCTGCAGGCCAAACCGGCACCGGCGGGAGTGATGAGCGTGGTGCTCGGTCCGGGTTGGCCCGGCATCCTGCTGCACGAAGCGATCGGACACGGGCTCGAGGGCGACTTCAACCGGAAAGGGTCGAGCGCATTCTCCGGTCGCATCGGCGAGCGCGTCGCGGCCAAGGGCGTGACCGTGATCGACGACGGTACGATTCCGGAGCGACGCGGTTCGCTCAGCATCGACGACGAGGGCAACCCGACGCAACGCACCGTCCTGATCGAAGACGGCGTGCTGCGCGGATACATGCAGGATTCGCTCAACGCGCGCCTGATGAAGACCCCGGTCACCGGCAACGGGCGGCGCGAGTCGTTTGCCGCGCTGCCCCTGCCGCGCATGACCAACACCTGCATGCTGGCCGGCGACCGGGATCCGGAGGAGATCATCCGCTCGGTGTCGCGCGGCATCTATGCGCGCAACTTCGGTGGGGGCCAGGTCGACATCACCAACGGCAAGTTCGTCTTTTCGATGGCCGAGGCCTACCTCATCGAAAACGGCCGGCTGGGCGCGCCGCTCAAAGGCGCGACGCTGATCGGCAACGGCCCCGATGCCCTCACCCGCGTAACCATGATCGGCAACGACATGCGAATGGACGGCGGCATCGGTACCTGCGGCAAGGATGGGCAGAGCGTTCCGGTCGGCGTCGGCCAGCCGACATTGCGGATCGAAGGACTCACCGTCGGCGGCACGGCGTAGCCGGCAACCGCTTCATGCCCTCCGTGCGATCTTCTTCCCGCGGAGTTCCGTTCCCCGCCGCGGCAACCGCGGCGGCCATTCCCCGGCTTCTCCTTACCACGCGGCAATGAACCCTTCGCTTCCCCCCGGCTTTCCCGTGATCGATGCGCAGCAGATCCGCTCCCGCTGCGATGCCACCCTGGCGGAGCGGCGCGCGATGATGGCGGCGATGGAGGCCCGCAGCGGGCCCGATGGCATCCTCGAAGAGTTCAACGCGCTGTCGATCCATGCCGGGAGCTTCGACGATCCGCTCTCGGTGCTGCAGAATGCCGCGCCCGACAAGGCCACGCGCGACGCGGCGCAGTCCTGCCTCGACAAGCTCGCCCCCTTCGGCACCGAACTGTTCCAGAGCGAGAAGATCCATGCGCGGGTGGCGGCGTTCGAGCCCAAGGATGAGCAGGATCGCAGTTACCGTGAACAGCTGATCGAGGCATTCGAGGACACCGGCGTGACGCTGCCGCCCGAAAAGCGGGCGCGGGCCAAGCAGATCCAGGACGAACTCATCACCCTCGAGTTGCAATTCGGCGCAAACGTCAACGACGTGACGACCACCGTCCCCGTGGCGCCGGAGGAAACCGCGGGCCTCCCCGACTCCTTGCTGCGCTCGCTGCGACGCGACGCGCGGGGCGACTATCTCATCAGCCTGGACTTCCCGGTCTACGAACCATTCCTGCGCCTGGCGCAGAGCGAAGAGGCGCGGCGGCGGGTGTGGACCGCCTATCAGAACCGGGCCGGCGTGCCCAACCTCGGGCTGATGGATCAGGCGCTTGCCTTGCGGCATGAACTGGCGCAACTGTACGGCCACCCCGACTACGCGACCTTTTCCCTGCGGCGCAAGATGGCGGGAACGCCACAAGCGGTGGAAACCTTCCTGTACTCGGTGAAGTCCGCGGTCGAAGCGGTCGAGTTGCGCGAACTCGCCGATCTGCGGCAGGAAAAAGCCGCCGCGCTGGGCCTGCCGGCGGACTCCGTGCGCGTGGAGCGATGGGACGTCGCCTACCTGCAGAACCGAATCGAAAAGAAGCGGTTCGACATCGACCAGGAGTCCCTGCGCGCATTCTTCCCGACCGAGGCTTCGGTGCGCTACGTCATGCACCTGGCCGAGACCCTCTATGGCATCCGCTTCGTCGCACGCCCCGACCTCCCGGCGTGGAGCCCGGACGTGCGCTACTACGACGTCGTGGACGCGGCGCAGGACGCCGACGGCCCGCTTGCCGGTGGCACCTCCCCCATCGCCGGGATCTACCTCGACCTCTTCCCCCGCGACGGAAAGTTCAAGCATGCCGCGGCATTCAGCGTCCGCAGCGGCTCCGTGCTCGGCGGCCAGACGCCGATCAAGGCGCTGGTCTGCAATCTCGATCCCAACGGGCTGACGCACGTCGAACTGGAAACGCTGCTGCACGAGTTCGGCCACATCCTGCACGGCGTGCTGTCGCGGGCGCGCTACGCCGACCAATCGGGAACCAACGTGCGCCTGGACTTCGTCGAAGCGCCGTCGCAGATGTTCGAGGAGTGGGGGCGGCGCGCGCAGCCGCTCGCGCGCTTCGCGCAGGTGTGCCCGAAATGTCCGCAATTGACGCCGGAACAGGTGGCGCGGCTGGATGAGGCGCGCCGCTTCGGCTCCGGCCTCCGCTATGCGCGGCAATGGCTCTATGCCGCCTACGACATGGCGCTGCATACCGGGTCGGTCAAGCCGGCGCTGGCGACCTGGAAGGAACTGGAGGGTGCCACGCCGCTGGGGCACGTTGCCGGAACGATGATGCCCGCGTCATTCGGGCATCTGATGGGCGGCTACGAGGCGGGCTACTACAGCTACATGTGGTCGGAGGTGCTGGCGCTCGACATGCTGTCGGCGTTCCGCGGCAACCTGCTCGACCCCGCGGTGGGGCATCGCTACCGGCAGTGGATCCTGGAGCCCGGCGGCAGCCGGCCGCCGGAGGAACTGGCGGAGGGATTCCTCGGCCGCAAGCCGGACGCGGAGGCGTTCTACGAGGAGATCCGCGGGACGCGGTAGGGTCGTGCTTCGTGCCGGCGTCGCCCGAGCACATCCGTCATTGCGAGGGCGTAGCCCGAAGCAATCCAGAAACCCCTGGATCGCCACGGCCCTGCGGGCCTCGCGACGACGAAATGGCGGCGCCTCGTCGTCATTCCTTGCCGGCGTTCTCGCTCGCGCTGCGCCGCGCTCGCACCCCTTGGGCCAGGGTCTCCAGGCAGGCCACGCTCTGCTCCCAATCCAGACATCCGTCGGTGATCGACTGCCCGTAGGTGAGGGGCTTGCCGGGAACGAGGTCCTGCCGGCCGCCGACGAGGTTGCTCTCCACCATCACGCCGACGACGCGCTCTTCGCCGCGAGCGATCTGCCCGGCGATGTCGGTGCAGACGTCGATCTGGCGCAGCGGATCCTTGCGGCTGTTGGCGTGGCTGGCGTCGACCATCAGGCGCTGCGCCAGACCGGCCTGGGCCAGCGCCTGGCACGCCGCGTCGACGCTGGCGGCGTCGTAATTGGGCTGGGCGCCGCCGCGCAGGATGATGTGGCAGTCCTCGTTGCCGCGGGTGGAGACGATCGCCGAGTGCCCGGCCTTGGTGACCGAGAGAAAATGGTGCGGCTGCTGTGCCGCCTTGATCGCCTCGACGGCGATGCGGACGTTGCCGTCGGTGCCGTTCTTGAATCCCACCGGGCAGGACAGGCCGGATGCGAGTTCGCGGTGGATCTGCGATTCCGTCGTGCGCGCACCGATCGCGCCCCAGCTCACCAGATCGGCCAGGTACTGCGGCGTGATCATGTCCAGATATTCGCAGCCGGCGGGCAAGCCGAGGTCGTTGATGGCCCGCAACAGCTCGCGCGCCGTGCGCAGCCCCTCGTTGATGCGGAAGCTGCCGTTGAGGTCCGGATCGTTGATCAGCCCCTTCCATCCCACCGTGGTGCGCGGCTTCTCGAAATAGACGCGCATCACCACCTCGAGGTCGGCGGCGTAGCGCGCACGCTCCGCGACGAGGCGCCGGGCGTAGTCGAGCGCCGCCTTGGGGTCGTGGATCGAACACGGGCCGATGATGACGATCAGGCGGTCATCCTTGCCATGCAGGATGTCGTGGACGGCGCCGCGGGCGTCGTGCACGGTCGCCGAACCCCGCTCCGAACAGGAAAGTTCCGCGATTAGCGTCGCGGGCGGTGTGAGTTCCTTGATCTCCTTGATGCGCAGATCGTCGGTGGTGAATCGCATTCCTGAATTCCGGTCAATGATCGGTCAAACCCGCATTATCCCTGCATCCCCGGCTCCCACTGCGACTCCGCACCGGCCGTTCCGCGCTGGATCGCACGGGCGAGCACGAAGAACCAGTCGGAGAGCCGGTTGACATAGCAGCGGACCGGCTCGCCGACGGATTCCGTCCGCGCCAGCCGCACGATCGCCCGTTCGGCGCGGCGGCATACGGTGCGGCAGACGTGCGCCTGCGCGGCCGCCCGTGTGCCGCCCGGCAGGATGAACTCGCGGAGCGGCGGCAAGGTCGCGTTGACCTGCGCGATCCGCGCGTCCAGCCGTTCGAGCCGGCTCGGGGGAAAACGGGCCTCCGCCGGAACGGCGAGGTCGGCACCGACATCGAGCAGTGCGTGCTGGATCTCCACCAGATCGTCGCGCCACGACGCCGCATCCACCGCCGAATCCCCCAGCGTCGCCAACAGCAGGCCGACATGGGCGTTGAGTTCGTCGATCTCGCCGATTGCGTCGATGCGCGGCGCATCCTTGCCGATGCGCGAGCCATCACCGAGGCCGGTGGAGCCGTCGTCGCCGGTACGGGTCACGATGGCGGAAAGGCGGTGTCCCACGCGTTGCGCCCCTTACTGCTGCTGCCGGCGCACGGTCCCGGAACCGGTGCCGGTCCGGGTCACGGTGGCCATGCCGCGGTAGCGCACGTTCCCGGTACCGGTGATATCGGCCTTCAGCGTCTCGATCGCCCAGAGGGTCGCGCCGCCGCGGCCGGCGATCCGCACCGTCACGTTCTGCCCAGCCAGGTCGCTGGCGTCGACGCCGCCGCTGCCGTCGATTTCGAAATTCTGTTCGGGCGCCGCCCCCGCGACCGAAATGCCACCCGTCCCGGCGAGCCGCACCGACAGTTCCTTGGCGCGGATTTCGTCGAAACGCGCGGATCCCGCACCGCCCAACTCGACATGCAGGTGGTCGCCCTCGAACTCCGCGCAGTTGATGCCCCCCGTACGCATGACGATCGACTGCAGACGCGGCGCGAACAGCGTGATGCCAATGGGGTGCGCCATGCGGAACGCCGTGTGGGGGCGAATGCCGATGCGCAGGGTGCCGTCGGCGCCGACGTCGGTGGTGATGAGTGGCGCGATGTTGTCGTCGGCGTGCACCGTCACGCCCTCGTTGCCGTCCTGGCGCAGGATGACGTCCATCGGACCTTGCACGACGACGGACCGGATGTCGGGAATCGGCCGCCATTGATTCGCCAGCCGGTCGGATCCCTTGACCTGTTCCGCGGCGTCGCCGTACTCCACTCCTCCCGTCTGCACGCGCAGCACGCCGGTTCCGAGGGAGAAATGCGACAGCCAGGAGCCGTGGCCGTCATCGCCTCCGGAATGGTTGCAGCCCGCGAGGAGCAATGCGGCCAGTACCAACACGAACCGATGGTTTCTTGTCATCACTCTCACCCTACCCCTCTCCCGCAGGCGGGAGCAGGGATTGCTCTGCGCCCATGCGCAAGGAACGTTGCAACAGCGTCAGCGTGAACACGCACACGCCCAGTTCCACCGCCGCCGCCAACGCCAACGTCAGGAAAAGGTCCAGTACGGTTTGCGGTTCGAGCGAGTCAAGGCCGATCGCCACGGGAATCATGCCGAGCGCCAGCATGCCCACCCAGCGCCAGTTTGCCGCCCATGCCAGCAGGGATGCCGCCAGGGTCCGCGAGGCCGACCAGGAGTGGAGCACGGCAAGCGGCTGCACGAAGAGCAAAGGCATGCCGAGCAGGTTGGACACGACGACGAATTCGACCTCCTGGCGCGCCGGCAGCGCGACGTCCGGCGTGGCGCCGCTCAGGTAGGCGTCGAGCGCGTCGCCGCCCCAGTCGGCCCACCAGACGAACAGTACGGCCAGCAGGGGAACCAGACCGCTCGCCACCAGCAGCAGGATCTTGTCGGCGGGCAGGCGCCAAGGCACGGCCAGGTTCGGCAGCGCGGCCTTCCGCCCGACACGCACGGCTTCAAGCGCGACGAAAATTCCCGCGTATCCGATCGCGGCCAGCGCCTCGCGCAGCGGCATGCCGAAGTACGGCAGCGCGGGCAGCAACTGGATGGGGAAGAACACCAGCAGGAAAAGCCCCGTCAGGCGGCCCGGAGCCTTCCGGAACAGGGCCAGCGATTCGGTCAGGAGGGAGCGGGCCTGATCCAGGCCCACCGGGCGGGGATCGAACCGCCGCGGCATTCCGGCAAAAACGGATGGCGGGAGCCCCCCGTTCACTCGATCGCCTTCACCATGTCTTCGACCACCTTCTTGGCATCGCCGAACACCATCATGGTCTTGTCCATGTAAAAAAGCTCGTTGTCCAGACCTGCGTAGCCGGAGGCCATGCTGCGCTTGTTGACGATCACCTGACGCGCCTTGTATGCCTCGAGGATCGGCATGCCGGCGATCGGCGAGCCCGGATCCTTGGCCGCGGGATTCACGACGTCGTTGGCGCCCAGCACGAGGACCACGTCGGTGTCGCTGAAGTCCGGATTGATCTCCTCCATCTCGAAGACCAGATCGTAGGGGATCTCGGCCTCGGCGAGCAATACGTTCATGTGGCCGGGCATGCGACCGGCGACGGGATGGATGGCGTAGCGCACGCGCACGCCCTTGGCGATGAGCTTGTCGGTCAGTTCCTTGAGCGGATGCTGGGCCCGCGCCACCGCCAGGCCGTACCCGGGCACGACGATCACCGACTCGGCATTGGCCAGCAGGAACGCCGCATCGTCGGGCGAGCCCGACTTCACCGGCCGCTGGACCTGCTCGCCGGCGGCCACGGCCGCTGCGGGCTCGGCCCCGAACCCGCCCAGAATGACATTGAAGAACGAGCGGTTCATCGCCCGGCACATGATGTACGAGAGGATCGCGCCGCTCGACCCCACCAGGCTGCCGGCGATGATGAGCATGGGATTGTTGAGCGAAAAGCCGATCCCCGCCGCCGCCCAGCCGGAATAGCTGTTGAGCATCGACACCACCACCGGCATGTCGGCGCCGCCGATCGGAATGATGATGAGCACGCCCAGGACGAAGGCGATCGCCAGCATCAGCAGGAACGGCCACCACTGCTGGGTGGCCACGAAGCCGATGCCCATGCCGATCATCACGCCCGCCAGCACGAGGTTGAGGACATGCTGACCCGCGAAGACCACGGGCGCGCCGCGGAACACCCGGAGCTTGTAGCGCCCGGAGAGTTTGCCGAAGGCGATCACGCTGCCCGAAAAGGTGATGGCGCCGATGAACGCGCCGATGAACAGTTCGATGCTGTTGCCCAGGGGGATCGCACCGCCATAGGGGGTGTCGCCGAACGCCCACGGCTCCGCCTTCACGGCCACGGCGATGCACACCGCCGCCAGGCCGATCATCGAGTGCATGAAGGCGACCATCTCCGGCATCTTGGTCATCTGCACGGTACGCGCGATGTAGGCGCCGATGCCGCCGCCCAGCACCAGCCCGACGAGGATCCGCGCAATGCCGGCACCCGCCGCGCCAGGGTGGAACTGGAGCACGACGGCGACCGTGGTCACCGCCGCGATCGCCATGCCGGTCATGCCGAACACGTTGCCGCGGCGCGCGGTCGAAGGATGGGACAAACCCTTGAGCGCCTGGATGAAGAACACCGAGGCGACGAGGTACAGGAGAACGACGACGTTCATGCTCAGATGCATCGCGGCCCCCGCCTCATTGCTTTTTCGCGGAGTCCGCGGAACCCGGCTTGGGCTCCTTCTTGCGGAACATTTCGAGCATGCGTCGGGTCACCAGAAAACCGCCGAAGACGTTGACCGACGCCAGCGTCACCGCGGCGATGCCCATGCCCCGGCCCAGCGGCGTGGCGGTGAGCGAAGCGGCGAGCATCGCGCCGACGAGGATGATCGCCGAAATGGCGTTGGTCACCGACATGAGCGGCGTGTGCAGCGCCGGCGTGACGTTCCAGACGACGTGGTACCCCACGTAGACGGAAAGCACGAAGATGATGAGATTGATGACCGTGTGATTGACGACTTCCATATTTGTCCCGTTCGTTCTCTGGTGCCGCTGCCGGATGTCCGCCCCCGCCGGCTCGTCGGTACCCCACTCCTCGCCGGCGGGGGCGGACATCCGGCAGCTCGCGTGGAAACTGTGCAAACCTATTTGCGGAGGATTTCCCCACCGTGGCAGAGCAGGCACGCGCGCACGATGTCGTCTTCCTGGTTGATGAAAAACTTCCCGTCCTTGTCGATGACGAGCTTGAAGAAATCGAGCAGGTTGCGGGCATAGAGCGCGGAACTGTCCGCGGGCACCAGCGCCGGTAGATTGCCCAGCCCGATGATGTGGACGTGGTGGCGGATGACCGTCGTTCCCGGTTCGGTCACCGCGCAGTTGCCGCCCTGCTCGGCCGCCATGTCGAGCACCACCGAGCCGGGCTTCATCGAGCGCACCATGTCCTCGGTCACCAGGACCGGCGCCTTGCGGCCCGGGATGAGCGCGGTGGTGATGACGATGTCGGCCTGCGCGATGCGCTTGGCCACCTCGGCCTTCTGTCGGTCCAGCCAGCTCTGCGGCATGGGCCGCGCGTAGCCGCCCGTCCCCTTGGCGGCGTCGCGCTCTTCGTCGGTCTCGAAGGGCACGTCGATGAACTTCGCGCCCAGCGACTCGATCTGTTCCTTGACCGCCGGCCGCACGTCGGACGCCTCGATCACCGCGCCCAGCCGCTTGGCGGTGGCGATCGCCTGCAGGCCGGCCACGCCGGCGCCCAGGATCACGACGCGCGCCGCCTTGATCGTCCCGGCCGCGGTCATCAGCATCGGCATCAGCCGACCGTAGGTGTTGGCGGCCAGCAGCACCGCCTTGTAGCCGGCGATGTTGGCCTGCGACGACAGCACGTCCATGCTCTGCGCACGCGTCGTGCGCGGCGCGGCTTCGAGCGCGAAGGCCGTGAGCCCCGCCGCGTTCATCGCCGCGATTCCATCGGCATCGAACGGTTCGAGCATGCCGGCCAGCACGGCGCCCGACTTCATTGCGGCGAGTTCGGTCGCGCCCGGCCGGCGCACCGTGAGCACGACCTCGGCCCGGAGCGCGTCGGCCGCGGACCCGATGGTCGCGCCGGCGGCGGCGTATGCTTCGTCGGTCTGGCCGGCAGCGAGGCCCGCACCCGCCTGGACGACCACGGCGTGTTTCTGCGCGACCAGGCGCTTGACCGTTTCGGCGGTGGCGGCGACACGCGTTTCGCCGGGTCTCGTTTCGGTCGGCACACCTATGAGCATGGGTTATTCCTATCCGTTTTTCGCCATGAGCGTAGCGCCCGCCCCGCAACGTTTCCGCTCGCTCCCCCGAGGAGAGGGGAAACGCCAAATGCCGGGAAGGCGATGAAGAACCGTAGAATTTAGCATTTTATGGGCCAGAACCCGAGCCAGGAACCCATCGTCGTCGGCCTCTCCGGGGGGGTCGACTCCGCCGTTTCCGCATACCTGCTCAAGGAGCAGGGGTATGCCGTCACGGGCCTGTTCATGAAGAACTGGGAGGACGACGACGACAGCGAGTACTGCTCCTCCCGCCAGGACTGGATCGACGCGGCCTCCGTCGCCGACGTGCTCGGCATCGAACTCGAGGCGGTCAACTTCGCGACGGAGTACAAGGAACGGGTGTTCGCCGAGTTCCTGCGCGAATACGCCGCCGGCCGGACGCCCAATCCGGACGTGCTGTGCAACTCCGAGATCAAGTTCAAGGCGTTTCTCGACCACGCCCGGCGGCTGGGCGCACGGCGCATCGCCACCGGGCACTACGCGCGGGTCCGGGCAACGGACGGGCGCGTGGCGCTGCTGCGCGGGGTCGACCCGGGCAAGGACCAGAGCTATTTCCTGCACCGGCTGACGCAAGAGCAGCTCGCCAGCGCGGTGTTCCCGGTGGGCGAACTGCACAAGAGCGCGGTGCGGGCGATCGCGCAACGGATCGGCCTGCCCAATGCCGCCAAACGCGACTCGACCGGGATCTGCTTCATCGGCGAGCGGCCGTTCCGCGAGTTTCTCAATCGGTACCTGCCGACGAAACCCGGCCCGATCCGCACGCCCGACGGCCGAACCGTGGGCGAGCACATGGGCCTTTCGTTCTACACCCTGGGGCAACGCAAGGGCCTGGGCATCGGCGGCCGGCGTGACGGCAGCGGCGACGCCTGGTTCGTCGCGCGCAAGGATCTCGCCGCCAACACCCTGTACGTCGTCCAGGGCCACGACCATCCGTGGCTGCTCGCGGATACGCTCACCGCGACCGAGGCATCCTGGATCGCCGGCGAACCGCCACGGATTCCACCGGGCGAGGAAGCATTGCGGTTGACGGCCAAGACGCGATATCGGCAGGCGGACGCGCCCTGCGCCCTGCGACCGGCCGAGGACGGAGCCTTCCGCCTGGCGTTCGATACGCCCCAGTGGGCCGTCACGCCGGGGCAATCCGCCGTGCTCTACGACGGCGAGGTCTGCCTGGGGGGCGGAATCATCACGGGAACCGCGCAATAGGCGTGCCGCCGTTCCGTCAGGCTTGCGGCCCGCTCACGCGACGGAAAGACGGTAGCGGGCGACCTGTATCGGTGCCGGGGACAGCGACCGCGCAAGGGCGAGCGCCGCGACGATACCGGAGGCGATGCCGGCTTCCGAGCCGGTCCCCGCCGTGCACACCTCGACCCGGCGTTCCGGCAGGCCGGCGAGTTGTGCCGCGGCCGCGCGATAGAACGCCACATCCCAGGTCGGCAGCCACAGGCGCAAGTGGCCGTTCCGCCATTGCCCGGCGCAACGCTCCGCGGGTTCCTCGGCCGGCGCCGCGGCACCGGCCGAGGCGACTCCGAACAGGCCGGCCAGACCCTTGCGGGCCAGCACCGCGCCGCGCGCCACGACGGCGATTGCCGGCGGCGCATCGAGGGTGCCCGGGGCATCCGACGGCATTGCGGCGATCGACAGCACCTGGACGATGCCCGCATGGTGCCGTGCCGCGGCGAGATCGGGTTCGGACGGCACCGCCCCCGCGACCGACGCCACGGCGGCATACAGCATTCCCGGGAAGCGCAACCCGCAGCGGGCACGGATCGCCCCCGGAGTCACGGCACGCCGATCGTCTGCGTCGCCGGCCCCGCCACCTTCCGGATCCGAACCCTGCCCAGCCTGACGCGCACGCCATTCCGCCAACCCGGCATCAAACGTCGAAGATCCCGCCGGAAAACCCGATGCATCCCAATCCATCGCCAGCACCTGCCACCGTTGGCGCCGCTGCCGATGATGCCGAGCATGGCGACGCATTGCCTCCCAATGGGGAAAGATAGTCCAGTCCGCACCGTCGTGCGCGCCGCACGTTCCCGCATCCCGGTAGGACCTTTCGGATGAGGGGGCGGGTGCGCGTTGCGTTCGTCGAGGAAGCGGGCTAGGATGATTCAAAGTACAACTTTGAAATAGCATGATCCCACGCGACCTGCAGCCGCAACTGCTCCGCCTGGCCGCGAGCTTTCCGGCGGTCCTGCTCACCGGCCCCCGCCAGTCCGGCAAAACGACGCTGGCGCGGGCGGCGTTCCCCCGCCTGCCGTACATCTCCCTGGAGAACCCCGACACGCGGGAGTTCGCGGCCACCGACCCGCGGACGTTCCTCGGCCGGCTGCCCGACGGAGCCATCCTGGACGAGATCCAGCGCGTTCCCGCGCTGCTCTCCTACCTGCAGGAACGCATCGATCTGGCCCCCGCCCGCCGTTTTGTCCTCACCGGCTCGAACAACTTTTCCCTGCTGCAGGCGATCACCCAATCGCTTGCCGGGCGCGTCGGCATCGCACGCCTGCTCCCCTTGACGATCCGGGAGATGCACAGCGCGCGCCCCGGCCCCGCCGACCTCGACGAGGTGCTCTGGCGCGGCAGCTATCCCGGATGCCTCGTGCGCCGCGCCGACCCGCGGGATTTTTTTTCGTCCTACGTCGAAACCTATGTCGAGCGCGACGTACGCATGATCGTCAACCTGCACGATCTGGGACGCTTCCGGCGCTTCGTCTCGCTGTGCGCCTCGCGCATCGGGCAGTTGATCAACCTGGCGAGCCTGGCCGCCGACGCGGGCGTATCCCAACCGACCGCGCGGAGCTGGCTCGACGTGCTGGAGGCGAGTTATCTCGTACTGCGCGTGGCACCATACCACCGCAACTTCGGCAAGCGCCTGGTGCGCACGCCGAAGCTCTACTTCTGCGACACCGGACTTGCGGCGTGGCTGCTGGGGATCGCCAACCCGTCCCAACTGGCCATGCACCCGCTGCGCGGGCCGCTGTTCGAAAACGGCGTCGTCCTGGACATCGTCAAGCACCGATGGAACCATGGCAATCTGCGCCCCCCCTACTTCTGGCGCGACTCCAACGGACGCGAGGTCGACCTGGTTCTCGACGACGGCCCGCGCCTGCTCGGCATCGAAATCAAATCGGGGGCGACCTTCGCCGGCGACTGGGAACGCGGACTCGCGGCGTGGCGGGAAACCGTTGGAAAACGCAATAGCGAACGACCCGTCGTGATCTGGGGCGGCGCGGACAGCGGCCCCCGCAGCCACTCCTACGCGCTGGCGTGGGACGGCGTCGACCGATTGCCGGAGGCGCTGGCGCGCGAACCGGCCTGAGCGCACCCGATTCGGCACCTGCCCATCGACGAGGTTGCGAAACGGAGAGACCCGGATCGTCACGCCCTGCGGGCCTTGCGATGGATCCATCGTCATTGCGAGTCAAGTCACTCAACGCCAAGCCCGCCCAAGTCACCCCCCAGTCTCGCGGTGAATCCATCGTCATTGCGAGGGCGGAGCCCGAAGCAATCCAGTGCGTCGCCTGGATCGCCACGGCCCTGCGGGCCTCGCGATGACGGAAATTCGTGAGTTGCGGGCCTCGCGATGACGGGGTTGGCCAGTTGCGGGCCTCGCGGTGACGGGGTGGGCGGGCTCGCGTCCTGACGCGGATCCGGGTCACGCCGCCTGTGGCGGCGTTCCCGTCATGTCGCCCCGGCCGGCAAGCAGCCCGGCAATGGAGACATCCTCATCGAGGTCTTCCCAGTGCAGGCCGCGCGTGCTGATCGTGTACCGCTGGCGCTGCTCGGGCCGAGCACGCTGCAACCTCGGGAACCACGCCAGCGGAACGGCGAGCATGCGCCCGTCGGACAAGGCAACGGACATGTTGCCGTCATCGAACGAAACGCGGACCGCCTGAACCGAAGTATCCATGCCACACCCACTCGATTTTCGCCGCATTGGCTTCGACGAACTCCTGCAACTCCCGCAATGTTCTGGCGTCGAACCCATCGTTGTACGCCAAGCGCACCGGGTTCAACCAGAATTTTGCATCGATTCCATTCTTCACGACGTGAACATGAATCGGTTCGCGCGGGCTTCCCTCGTTCGAATAAAACAAGACACGCGCACCGTTGTATCGTAAGACGACCGGCATGAAATGTCGACGCGAAGCGGGATCCACCATGGAAGGTACGCGCCGGCAGACGCCGCCGCACCGCCGCCCCCGGTAGGAGCCTCCTAGGCTCCGCAGCGCCACGACGTCGCGACCGCGTCATTGCGAGGGCGCAGCCCGAAGCAATCCAGTGCGTCGCCTGGATCGCCACGGCCCTGCGGGCCTCGCGATGACGGAAATTCGTGGGTTGCGGGCCTCGCAATGACAGGATGGGCCGGTGTGCGAGTTCGCGGCGGCGGGGTAGGCCGGTGTGCGGGCCTCGGGATGACGGAGCATGACCAGGCGAACCGATTTCGCGGGGTTCCCCGAAAAGTCCGACAGGGCTGCTAGCATCTCGCGTCCTGACCGTCCGGAGCGTCTTTCATGGGATTCCTGTCCGACCTCACCTCCCGTGCCGCGATTGCCGCGCAAGGCAAGGACTTGGCACGCCAGTTCGCCAACCGTCTGCCGCGGGAACGCATCGAGGATGAAAAGCGCGTCGTTGCGGAATTCGAGATCCTGGCCGGCAACGCGCTCGGCTACCAGCGCCGCGCGAACCTGGGGTTCTACGGCAAGTCCTCGCTCGTCAACAACCTGCAGTGGGCGCTCATCGAGAGCGGCTACCCACAGGAGTTCGCCAAGCGGATCGGATCCGAACTGGCGATGAAGCTCGCGGCGACCGCGTAATCCCGAACTCGCGGACCGCTCCGCTGGGGGCGACCAGCGCGCCCTCGCCGGAACCTTCAATCCGACGACCGATCCCGCACGAACGCCCGCAATTGCGGCTCGATCTCCGCCTGCGGCCGTTTCCATTGCCCCGGCGCCTCCGAACGCAAGAGGCGTGCCGTCGGCCACCAGGGCTGGATGTCGTCGCCGATCTGCCAGCGCCAATCGCAGATCGTTGGCGCCAGGACCCAAAGCGGCTTGGCAAGGTTCCCCGCAAGGTGCGCCACCGAACAATCGACCGCCACGACGGCATCCAGTTCTTCGACCACGCAGGCGGTATCGGCGAAGTCGCGCACCTCGGGCATGACGTCGAGCATCTTCAAGCGCTCGATCGCGCGCGCCTTGTCCGGCCGGTCGTCGACCATCAGGTTGACCCAGCTCACCCCCTCGATGCGCCCCAGCATTTCGACGAATTCCCAGGGAAGGCTGCGCAGCCAGTCGTCGCGGCGCTGCGGGTTGCCGCCATATACAAGACCGATGCGCACTCCGGGGAGCGCGCGCACGCGGGCGCGCAATTCGGGCGCGCGGTCGGTGGGCGGACGGACCACCGGGGGATTTTTCATCTCCTCGCGGCGCAAATGCAGCGCCGCAATAAGGCCGAACGGCGGAACGACGAACGCGCAGTCGTAATCCAGGGGGTCGGGCAGATGGGGAACACGGATCAAGTTCTCGTAGCCAGGCACCTGCGCGGCCAAGTCCGCCAACGGAACATTGACCCACCAATCGAACCGGATGCCCCGCGCCGCCAGCAGGGGCAGGAAACGGAAACCGAGGATCGTGTCACCGATTCCCTGGTCCTGCAGCACGAGGATCTTGCGCTTCCCCACCGGCTCGCCATCCCATAGCGGCGCCGTCTGCGGGTAGACGTGGGGCTTGGATTCATAGAGGTCCTCGGTCCACATGCGCCAGGCTGCAATCCATTGCTCGTGCCCGGTGGCCAGCCATGCACTCCACATCGGCTCGCGATATGCGCCCGCATCCGGCTCCCGCTCGTAGCAGGTTTCGGCGAACCGCAGTGCCCGCTCGCGCTCCCCTGCCGCCCATAATGTGAGAAAAACCTGCTGCGCCAGATCACGCCGCATCGGCTCAAACGACATCGCGGTCACGGCGAGTTCCACCGCCACCGAAAACCGCTCCCGCGAGCCCGACAGCAGTGCGATCAGTCCGGTGAGTTGCTCGCCGCCCAATCCTTTCTTCCGATACGCTGCCAGCAAGCGGTTGATCACCCTCCGGCGAGCATCGGCAATCTTCGGATTGTGCTCGTAGACCGTGCTTGTTTTCAGGGTCTGCTGAGCGAGAATCTCCAGTTGCTGTAGCGGCGCCAAGGCGTCATGATCGAGATCCCAAGCCTCGTTCAAATAGCGCGCGGCGTCCTCCGCCGCCCCCAGCCGCCCGCTGAGGTTCCCGGCCAATACCAGATAGCTCTGGGTGCGCGGCGCATAAGCCAGGGCATTTCGTACCGCGGTCAGCGCATCCTCCAGGCGATTCTCCGCCGCAAGCGCCGCAGACAGAAAGTAATGGGCGCGCGCGTTTTCCGGATCGAGCCGAACCGCCGCCATCAAGGGTTCGATTGCCCCCGCAGTGTCGCCGGTCAAATAGCGGCTGATGCCCCAATGGGCCAGCACCTCCGGGTCCTCGGGGTTGCTACGCGCCAAGACCTCGACACGCGCCAGGGCAGCCTCGTTACGCCCCGCCATGAGATCCATTTGGACTTGGCGCATTTCCTCCGCAAGCCGGTCCGAAGGAAGGGGTTCCGTGCGAACTTCGTGCTCCCCAAAAAGGCGCCCCTGGTCATGCCCAGAACCAGACATCAAACGCTTGAACCATCCCCGATTCATGGGTACGATCCCTCGCAATACATCCCAAATTCTTGGTACGGAAATTGCAAACGAGAATGCGCGTGGCCTCCAAAAAGAAATGCACGCACCCCTTCTCGATTCATTTTGACATGGTTCCCAGCGCTGCCATGAAACCCAGACTTCCCTCTCAACTTGGATTCACCCTGATCGAACTGATGATCGTCGTGGCGATCATCGGCATCCTGGCCGCCATTGCGATTCCGCAATACCAGACCTATACGACCCGATCGGAGGCGATGGAGGGCCTGAGCGTCGCTGCGCCGGCGCAGCAGGCGGTTGCCGAATCGTTCGTGTCGGAGGGCCTGACGGGTCTGAGCGCCGCTGCGGCGAGTTGGAACGCCCAAAATGGAGGGACCGGCATGCAAAGCAAATACGTTTCCAGCGTACGGATTGGGGACTTTGCCTCCGACCCCGGCCATCCCGGCACTGTGACGATCACCTATTCCGCACTGGTACCCCAGCTGAACGGCAAGCAATTGACACTGACCCCGTCGATCAACGGTGCCGTTCTTGCGGCCGGAGAAACCGGTACCGTGGACTGGGCGTGCGCAAGCTCCTCGACGGTGACGGCAACCCAGCAAAACCTCCCAACGGAAACGCCGGCCGCCCCACTGCCGAACCGGTACGCGCCGACCAATTGCCAGTGAGCGATCTGCCGCATTTCGCCAGACAAATTCTGCCATCAACTGACAATTTCCGTCACCCCGGGATGTCCAACCTCCGGAAAACTGGGCCTTTTCACGGTAAATTGCATACATAGTCCTTGGTACGCTCCTTGCTCAATCAAGTCTCGGAACCCCGGTAGAGAGCCGGATACACAGCAAGGAGTCCACCCATGAAAACCCAAATCCAGCGCGGTTTCACGCTGATCGAACTGATGATCGTCGTCGCGATCATCGGCATCCTAGCGGCCATCGCGATTCCGCAGTACCAGAACTACACTATCCGCGCGAAGGTAACGGAAGGTCTCAGTCTCGCGGATGCCGCAAAAACGACGGTTTCCGAGGCGTTCGAATCGGGCGGAATGACCGGCCTGAGCGCAGCAGCCGTGGGTTTCAACTCGATCCCTCCGACTTCAAAGTACGTGGGGAGCGTTTCCATCGATCCGGGCAATGGCGACATCTTGGTTACCTTTGGGACCGGAAACGCCGTGCCGAACCAAATCCAGGGCAAGACGCTGAACCTCATTCCGAATTCCCCGCTCGGAACCGCCCTTTCGTCGACCAGCACCGGATCCATCGACTGGGCGTGCACGTCTGCCACCGACACGACGGCTAACAACCAGAGCTTCACCGGTCTGACTCTGGGCAACCTTCCGGCAATCTACGCGCCGACGAACTGCCAATAATCCATAGGCTTTTCCAGTCTGCTGGTACGGACGCCGCGGCGTCCGTACCAGCAGACTGCGCCAGAGGCCAGCCTTTCTACCGGGGTTCCCGGCTGGGAAGCTGGCTTTTTTGCATGGACCGGCGTGCCATCCTCCGTAAAATGATCAGGATGCCCTACCGTCTCCGCTATTTCTTGACCCATCTTGCGCTCAGCGCGCTCATCGTCGGTTCCACGGTGGTGCTCGTGGTGTTCGTCTGGTACCCGCCACCGTTTGCGCAGATCGAAGGAATCTATTCGATTCTGCTGGTGATGGCCGCGGTCGACGTAGGCGCCGGCCCCCTGTGCACGCTGGTCGCCGCATCTCCCCGGAAATCCCGCGCACACCTTGCCCGCGACCTCGCCGTCATCGGTTGCGTGCAACTGGGCGCGCTGCTCTACGGCGTCCATACCGCCTTCGCCGCACGCCCGGCATATGTGGTCTATAGCGTTGGCCAGTTTGAAATCGAGCACGCCAATGAATTGACGGCGGCCGCGCTTGCCAAAGCAAGGGGGACCCCGTTTTCATCCACTCCGCTGGACGGCCCGCGCTTCGTCGAGGCGCGATTTCCGGCGAACCAGGCGGAGGTCGAGCGGATCATCCTCTCGGCGATCCGGGGTGGCCCCGACATCAAGGACATGCCTCGGTACTATGTCGCATGGCCCGCGGCCGGGACCGATGCCGCCCAACGGGCGGAACCCGCTTCACGGATCCCCAAGACAGCGCAACTGCGTGCCGCGGTGGACGCTTTGCTGGGGAAAAACGGCATACCGGCGACAGACGCAGCAATCCTTCCCATCCATGGGAGAATCGATCGCGGAGCCGTTGTGCTGCGAAAATCGAACCTTGCCATCCTGGGCGTCGTCCCAACGGCCATGTAAACCGGAACAGGATCTTGACGCCATGGAAACCTTCGTGATTTCTTTGCAACGTACGCCGGAGCGCCATGAACAATTCAGGCGGAACAACGCCAAGCACAAGCGGATCGTTCGTGTCGATGCCGTCGACGGGAACTCACGGTCGCTTGACGATTTGCGCGAAGCTGGGTTGGTTGAGGGCTCCCCTACGTATACAGCCGGCGCCATCGGCAACGCACTTTCAAATCACCAGCTATGGGTTTACGCCGCCGAGAAAAACGTTCCGATCACGATCTGCGAGGATGACGCCTTCCTCCATGACGACTTCGCCGCGGAACAGGAAAAATTGCTGCAGCGCCTGGGTGATGATTGGGATATCGTGCTTTGGGGCTGGAATTTTGATTCGATCCTTGTGGCGGCGCCGGAAACGAGCTTAAGCCCATTTCTGATGCAGTTCCGTCAAGACGAAATGCGGGCGAACAAGCTGTCGTACCTCAAGGCGCCGGTTCATCCCACGCTGCTGCGTCTGCGTGCCGCGTTCGGATCGTTGTGCTACTCGATCTCGCCAGCGGGAGCCAAAACCTATCTCGATTACTGCTTCCCCCTGCGCCCCTTCGCGATCACCATTCCCGAAATCAATTTCCAGATGGCGAACGCCGCGCTCGACGCGACGATGTGCTCGTTCTACCGGAACTCGCGGAGTTGGGTATGTTTCCCGCCCTTGGCGGTGGCCGACAACGACCATGCAACTAGCACCGTGCAACCCCGCTGAGATTGGGTATCCGGGTTTGGCTGTGTTTCCGGGGGTGATGACCGGCGGTCTGTAACGCGAACCCAAAACCGGATTTCGTCGTTGCTTTTCCCGGTTTGTCATGGGATGCCGAATCCGGATTTTGTTGTGGGAGGCGTGATGAAACCGTCGCAAGTCTTGGGGGGCGCACCGGGCCGAGATCCGGCGCATCGTTGCTCCGCATCGCGCCTTGAATGCCCGCGTGTTCGGTTCCGTCGTCCATGGCGACGCCACGGAAGACAGCGACCTGGACCTCATCATCGATCTGACGGCCGAGGCGACGTTGATGGACGTGGCGGCCATTCAGGTCGAGTTGGAAGACCTGCTTGGGGTATCCGTCGACGTGTTGACGCCTCGGGCGTTGCCCGAGAAATTCCGTAACCGTGTGATCGCCGAGGCGGTGCCGGTATGAACAAGAAGGCGTTGCGCGTTCCCGCCTACCTGGGGCATATCCCGAGCGGGATCGAACGGCCGAGCGCTACGCGGAGAAACCAACGACTTGGTGCAGGATGCCGTCATCCGCAACATCGAGATCGCGGGTGACACTGGAGACTGAGCCTGGTGGTTTGGGAGTCCCGAAAACCCGAAAAATGGAAGGTGGAAGATGTCCAGGACGTTATACTTATACAAGGAGGCCGTGTTCTTCACGGACTCCAGGTCTTGGTCAAAACTTAACCCGAGGCTGGGGATGCGGACATTTCTGGCTCACTTTAGCCGGACGGCAGTCTCGAGACCCATATACCGCGCCGAAAAGGCGGCAAGGACGGCGGCCGCGTCGGAAATCTCTGGTGGGTATTGGCATGGAAGCTCGGAGATCGCGCCGTCGGACAGTCCGACGGAGGACAAGCGGTGGACTATCTGGTCGTAGGGGCGGGATTTGCCGGATCCGTCTGCGCGCAGCAGCTCGCGGCGGCAGGACGGAAGGTGCTCGTCATCGACAAGCGCGAGCACATCGCTGGAAACGCCTTCGACCGCCTAGATGAGCATGGAGTCCTGGTACACGAGTACGGACCGCATATATTTCACACCAACAGCTCCTCGGTCTTCGAGTACCTGTCGCAGTTCACCGAATGGCGTTCGTATGAACATCGGGTTCTTGCTGCGATTTCGGGGAAAACGTTTCCCATACCGATCAACCGGACGACGATCAATTCCGTCTATGGCTTGAATCTCGACGAGAAGGGGGTCGCGGAATATCTGGAGCGGGTTCGCGAACCACGCGCAGAGATTCGCACGAGCGAGGACGTGGTCCTATCCTCGGTCGGCAGCGATCTATGCGAGAAGTTCTTTCGCGGGTACACGAAAAAACAGTGGAATCTGGACTTGTCTGAGTTGAGCGCTGGCGTGGCGGCGCGGATTCCGACGCGCACCAACGACGACGACCGCTATTTCACCGACCGATACCAAGCAATGCCGCTACATGGATATACGAAGATGTTCGAGCGGATGCTCGATCATTCGAATATTGAGGTACGAACCGGGGTTTGCTATTCGGAAGTGCACGGTATGGTCGACCGCCGGACAACCATCTATACCGGCGCGCTTGATGAATATTTCGGCTGCTGCTTCGGGCGTCTCCCATACCGATCCCTCCGTTTCGAGCATCAGCACTTCCGGGAGCTGGAACGATTCCAGGAAGTCGGAACCGTCAACTATCCGAGCGAACACGAGTTGTTTACCCGGATTACCGAATTCAAGCACCTGACCGGCCAGGTGCATAGCGGGACGTCGATCGTCAAAGAGTATCCGTGCAGCGACGGCGATCCCTATTACCCCGTTCCCAACCCAAAAAACGAGTTGCTATACAAGCGGTACGAGGCCCTTGCGCAGCGTGAACAGGATGTATATTTCATCGGACGTCTCGCTCAGTACCGGTACTACAACATGGATCAAGTCGTTGGTGCTGCCATAGTGCTGATAAGGGATATCCTTCGGCAGGCTGACTCACGCGCCACCGTTCAATAGTGCAGGCTGTACATCCTTGGAGGTTCCGATCGTGAAGCCGTACTTGGCCTTGTTTCGCGCAGGACCAAAGTCTCTGCATCTGCATGCGGTGGAAAATATCGGCGCGCAGGAATTTGATTACGCCCTATCCTATTTTGGCGACGACGTACCTCCCGCCGACGGCGCGGTCTTCGTTCATTATCAAAAAGGACCGAAGTGGCCCGGTCTTTCCCGGACGCTGGCGGCCCATTGGGATACCATTCAACAATACGAATACGTTTGGTTTCCGGATGACGATCTCCTGTGCCCCCCGGACCAAGTGTCCCGGATGTTCTCGATTTGCAAGCAGTTCAAACTCGATCTTGCGCAACCTGCGCTGACCCACGATTCGTACTTTACGCATGTGGCAACGTTGCAGCACAAGCAGTTTTCCGTTCGATTTGCAAACTTCGTGGAAATCATGGCGCCCGTATTTTCCGTGGGATTCTTGGCGCGTGTGTCAAACACATTTTCGGAGAACCTGAGCGGGTATGGCCTTGACGCGCTATGGCCTCGTCTGAGCAAGCTTGGGAAGGTGGCCATGATCGATGATGTGACGATCAAGCATACGAGGCCTGTCGGTGGAGACAACTATACGTTTAATCACGATGCCGGTGTACCGGCCTGGATGGAGGATTGGTTCTGTTCGGCGAGTTATTTCATCGAGTCACCTTCTGATCACCACATCATGTTTGGCGGCGTATTGCAAAGCGGCAACACCGTTGCGATGGGTGGTGGTCTCCAGGACATTAATTCCCTGCTTCGAGAGTTGATCGCGTCGATCTCTGCTGCCCCGGTATCGCCATTTCAGTTGACCCGCTATTTGTCTAACCACCTCACGTTCTGGAGGGGAGGCGATTACGGCAGCCCGCGTTATACCCGAGACCTCATCCCGGCAGTATTGAACCGGGAGTTAGCGCATACTGGGCTTAAATTTTCGTGTGTTGGGGAGAATGTGCCGGGGTTAGGTGCCGCCCTGCGCCAGAATACCCGCCTCCCAGATGGGTTTGGAGAATTTGGGGGTCTATAAAGACGGGAAATCGCGAGATATAGGAGGCGCTCAAGGGCAACGTAGCGGCGCGGCTGTTGCCACCGGCAAGTGCGTCGACTATTTGTCCGGCATTCGTGCACTTGAAATTCGATGGGCTGTCCGCACATAGATGAAATCGAAGCAACCGACATGAGATCGTTGTCGCGCGATGCGCGGCATGATAGGCGTGTGCTTCGGTATGCGGCCTGATTCAACTTGGTTCATGCCGGCTCAATAAGGAACCGGCATGGGGCCCCGGGGGAGTGTTGCCCGCGACATCGCGATGAATCTCGATACGACACGGCCGTCGTTGGGATGCATGCGCGGGCCGTAGACGTTGAAGATCCGGAATCCCTCATTCGCTTACGGTGCTGGCGCCAGCAGTCAAAGAACAGCGTCTCGGCACAGCGATTTCTTTCGTCGTAGCGACTCAACTGCGCAACCCGACCACGGCGGAATCCCCGATGCGAGGGGGTTCCGCCGTTGCGCGGCTACTTGACCCGCAGCTCGTTGTCGACGGCCTTCACACCGGCCACCCCTTGGGCAACCTGGCCCGCGATGGCGACGCTGCGCTTCGAATCCACCGTACCGGTCAAGTGCACCACGCCCCGGAACGTCGTGACGCTGATGTCGAGGGACTTCAACGACGTTTCGTTGAAGATCGCCGCCTTGACCTTGGTGGTGACGACCGAGTCGTCGAGCATCTGGCCGGTGCTCTCCTGCGTCGGCGTGGCGGCGCACCCGGTCAGGGCTGCGAACGCGAAGGCGGTAAGACACAAGGACATGCGACGGCGCGTATTCACGGGGGTATCTCCTCGGGGGCAAGAATGTTGGACTGCGCCGCGATTTTAGGGGAATCCGGGGGAGGAGAGGTTCCCGCGGCGCTCATGCGTATGTTCGATCCCCTCGCTCCCCCACGCCGGTGCGGCGAGCGATCTCCCTTACGAGCGCTTCGAAGTCCCCGTAGCACTGCTGCACGTTCGCCTGGTGCGCCCCGATCGCGCAGGAAGCGCCTGCGACCAGGTTTCACGCCACTGGCGCAGGGTCGGACCGAGGTTTTTGAGGCCCTGCAAAGAAAAGAGATCCGGTGCGACCGGAACCACGACATGACTGGCCGCGACAAGCCTTATTGCCCCATTCCCGGCCACAACTTCGCGAAATCGAAACTCAGTTGCCTGTGGTGCTGAATCGAGAGTAGGTACACGGTGGATCTCTCGCTCTCCTCGGCGTACAGGATCAAGTAGTCACCACTGCCAAGTACACGCAATCCATCGGCCGCATCGGCGGGTAGCTGGCCGAGTTGGCCGATCGCTTCGGCGGACTGAGGTGGTTGGTCCAAGTAACGCCGGCCCATGCGAGGGAAGCGCCGCAGGTTCGGGATCACCGTGTCCCGCAGCGCCGCAAGCAGAGCGTCGTAGGCGTGCGGCGCCTCAACTTGATGCAAAAAGGCTTCGATGGATTCGAGCCGTTCCAGGAAACTTGCGGTCAGTTCGACCCGATATGTCGGTTCAACCACGCTTTGCAGCCCGGCCGGGCGATTTGCCCGCCGCGGCGCGGAGCTTCTGCAGGGCGGAAACGGCGGCGTCCGCCTCTTGCGTGCGCCCCGCCACGACGTCTGCCAGACCGCGGCGCGCATCGTCGATCAGCAGCAGGTGGATGCGCTCGCGTTCCAGGCGGTGGTAATAGTCGAGGCGGTCGGAATCAATCAGCGCGACGTAACTCTCGCCGTTCTTGGTGATGATCTTCTCGGCGCCAGCCTTTACCTGCTCGGCCAGATCCGACAAGTTGGCGCGGGCCTGGGTGAAGGGCACGATGTCGTTGACGGTGAAACCCATGATCCGCTCCTGGCATTTGAATTGCAGAATTCTGTGCAGTTTACAACGGTTCGCTTGCTCTGAACTATCCCGAACTCCTGGCTACGGGCATCGCGCCGGCAGCGTGGACAGCGAGGCGCCCCGATGAGTGACAAGGCGTTACAAGGATGTGCTTGGGGGAATTGTGGGGGAACGCATCCCCTGAAAAACGAAAAAAGCCCGACGGGCCAGGGTCAGGGCATTATTGCAACGCATTGATTTTATTGTTTTTTCTGGTGCCGGCAGCAGGGATCGAACCCGCGACCTTCGGTTTACAAAACCGCTGCTCTACCAACTGAGCTATGCCGGCACACGCTTTCCGTTTCGCCGCGCAGTCTATCGCGCAGAAGTGCAAGGTCCGGTCATGCACCCGTTCGGACTACCTCATTTCACTCGGGTCAGCCGCGGCCGATCGCCCGGGCCGGTCGGCCCCGCCGGGCCGGCAGGCGGCTCCGGAGGGAAATCGTCCTGGGCCGGAGCGCTGCGCGCGGGAAACGGCTGAACCTTCGCTCCCTCGGGGGCGGCCGGCACCGCGGCGAGAACCGGCGGCGGAGGCGATGCGACCGGCGCGACATCCCCGGCGTCCGCCGGCGCGGCGGCCTCCGAGGGATCGATTGCCTCGGGGACCTCGAATGCCATCCCCTCGCCGTTTTCGCGCGCGAAAATCGCGAGGATGAAATCGATCGGGACGTAGATCTCCTGCGCCTTGCCGCCAAACCGCGCCTGGAAGGTCACGGCGTCGTTGTCGATCTGCAGGCGATTGGTCGCCATCGGCGAGATGTTGAGCACGATCTGGCCGTCCTGGACGAACTGCGGCGGGACCTTCACGGCCTCGCCGACCTGCACGGCCAAGTGCGGCGTATAGCCGCAGTCGTTGCACCACTCGTAGATGGCGCGGACGAGGTATGGCTTGGTGGATTGGGCGCGCATCAGCGGCGCATCACCTTTTCGCTCGGCGTCAGCGCCTCGATGTACGCCGGCCGGCTGAAAATCCGCTCCGCGTATTTCATCAGGGGCGCCGCGCTCTTCGGCAGTTCGATTTCGTAGTGGTCCAGGCGCCACAGCAGAGGCGCGATCGCCACGTCCAGCATCGAAAAGTCGTCACCGAGCATGTACTTGTTCTTCAGCAGGATCGGCGCCAGCTGGCCCAGCCGGTCACGGATCGTCAGGCGCGCGCGCTCGAGCGCCTTCGGGACGTTGGTGTTTTCCAGCGCCTGGACGTGCACGAACAGTTCCCGCTCGAAGTTGAACAGGAACAGGCGCGCGCGCGCCCGCATCACCGGGTCGGCCGGCATCAGCTGCGGGTGCGGGAAGCGCTCGTCGATGTACTCGTTGATGATGTTCGATTCGTACAGGACGAGGTCCCGATCGACGAGGATCGGAACCTGCCCGTAGGGATTCATCTGCGCAATCTCTTCGGGCTTGTTGAACAGGTCGACGTCCTTGATTTCGAAGTCCATGCCCTTTTCAAAGAGCACGAGGCGGCAACGCTGCGAAAACGGGCACGTCGTACCGGAATACAAGATCATGTTCGAATCGCCTTCCTGATCGTTTACAAAACAACGCGCGTGCCCGACGCACCGGCAACGGGACGGCCTGCGGCAGGCCGCCGACGGAACGAAATCGTTTTGCCGGGGCCATGGCTGGGGCAGCCTTCCATTTTACAATATGCGTATGCTGCAACGCATCTGGCTGCTGTTCGCCCAAACGACGACGGTCGGGTTGGCGCTTCTGTTCGTCGTCTCCACCATGAAACCGCAGTGGCTGGAGGCCGTCGGCGTGGCGCCAAGCCGCCCGCCGGTGCGCGCGCCCCGCGCGCCGGTCCCGACCAACCCGACCCCGATCGGCAAGGCCGTGATCCGGCAGATTCCGCGCAACGCGGCCGAGGAGCGCGCGCAGGCGGTCGGATCCTACGCGGACGCGGCGGCACGGGCCATGCCGTCGGTGGTCAGCATCTACACCACCGAGAAGATCGACACCACCCCGGACGAGGAAATCGCGCGCCGGTTCTTCGGCGACAGCGTCGTGCCGCCACCCCAGCAGTACAGCAAGCTGGGATCGGGCGTGATCGTCACCGACGACGGCTACATCCTCACCAACAATCACGTCGTTGCGGCAGCGCAGAAGATCTCGGTGGCACTCAACGACGGTCGTTCCCTGCCCGCCCGGATCGTGGGCACCGACCCGGACACGGACCTTGCCGTGCTCAAGATCGCCGCCCCGCACCTGCCGGTGATGGAGTTCGGCCGTTCGGAGAACCTGCGGGTCGGCGACGTGGTGCTGGCGATCGGCAACCCCTTCGGCGTCGGGCAGACGGTCACCATGGGAATCGTGTCGGCCCTCGGCCGGCGGATGAAGAACGTCGGCACGCTCGAGAGCTTCATCCAGACCGACGCAGCGATCAACCAGGGAAATTCGGGCGGTGCGCTCGTCGACACGCACGGCCGCCTGGTCGGGGTCAATACGCTGATCTACTCGCAAAGCGGGGGGTCCGTCGGGCTGGGGTTCGCCATCCCGACGACGATCATCACCCAGGTGATGAACCAGATCATCCACAATGGCTATGTCCGCCGCGGCTACTTCGGCATCGAACCCTTCGACATCACCCCCGAGCTGGCGAAATCCCTGCGCCTGCACCGGAACGCCGGGGTGTTCGTCTACGGCGTGCTGCGCCGGGGGCCGGCCAATCTTGCCGGGCTGCGGCCCGGGGACATCGTGCTGGCGCTCAACGGCAAACCGGTCACCGACCGGCGCTCGCTGCTCGTGCAAATCGCCGAACTGTCGCCCGGCAGCGTATCGACCGTGCGGATCCTGCGCGGCGCGCGCATGCTCACCCTGCACGTGCGCGCGGGGGAGCGGCCGGTACAGAAGGCAGGGCAGTAGCAGCGCCCCTCCGGAGAACGGGCGCCGATTCCGGCGACGGGCGCCGCCACGAAATGGAAACGCCGGCCCTCATCGCGAAGCCGGCAACCCGCCGACCCCGTCATCGCGAGGCCCGCAGGGCCGCGGCGATCCAGAAACGGCTGGATTGCCTGGGGCTTGGCCCTCGCAAGGACGGTCGTTGCATACCAACCCGCAGTCGGACCGGTGCTGCGCACTTACCCCTTCGTCGTCAACTCGGTCGACGCCGAGGGCTGCTCCTTCGGCGTTCCGAAGAACGCCGCCAGCACCACGCCGAGTTCGAACAGCGCCCACAGCGGCAACGCGAGCAGCATCTGCGACATCACGTCGGGCGGCGTGAAAATGGCGGCGATGACGAAGGCGCCGACGACCATGTACGGGCGAACCTGGCGCAACTTGGCCACGGTCGTCACGCCCATGCGCACCAGCAACATCACGGCGATCGGCACCTCGAACGCGAGGCCGAATGCGATGAACATGCGCATGACGAAATCGAAGTACTGCTCGATGTCCGGCGAGACGTTGACGGATTGCGGCGCGAAATGGGAAATGAAGTGGAACACCACGCCGAACACGACGTAATAGCAGTACGCCATGCCACCGAAGAACATCAGCACGCTCGATACGATCACCGGTCCGGCGAGGCGCTTTTCGTGCTGGTAGAGCCCCGGCGCGACAAACGCCCACGCCTGATAGAGCACCCACGGTGAAGCGATCAGGAATGCCGCGAACAGGGTGACTTTGAGCGGCACCATGAACGGCGCGATCACCCCGGTGGCGAGCAGCTTGGACCCTTCGGGCAGCGCCTTCATCATCGGCTGCGACACGTAGTCGAAGATGCGCTTCATGAACGGCGACAGCGCGATGAACGCGACCAGCACGCCCCCGGCCGCGCGCACCAGGCGAGCGCGCAATTCGATCAGGTGGGAGAGAAATCCCTCTTCGGGTGGGGTATTTTCGGGTTCCGCCATGATCCTTCGGCCGTTCCAGTTTCCGTGCGGCCGCTAGCGGCGGATGCGCACCCGGTTGACCCGGGCGCGCGGCGCAAATTTGGTATTGCGCCCGCCGGGCGCAACATCGGGAAGCGCAACCTGCCGCTTCAATCGTTCGAGTTCGCGCGCGACATCATCGATGGTCGGCCGCGGCCGATAGCGACGGGAGAAATGCATCGGCGGGGGAGGCGGCGGGCCACCGCCGATCCAGCCGGCATTGCGGCCGGTGACGGGCGCCATGGCCTGCGATGCGGCATTGTGAATCTCGGTCTGCGCATCGGTCACCGCGCCGCGGATCGAGTCCTGGATGTTGCGCGCGTTTTGGCGCGCTTCCTCACCCAGTTGCCGTAATTCGGAGAGATGAATCTCGCGATCGATCTCCGAACGGACATCGGAGATGTACGACTGCGCCTTGCCGATCCACTGGCCGAAGGTGCGCGCGACGCGCGGCAACCGCTCCGGGCCCAGCGCGACCAGCGCCACACCGCCGATGACGAAAAGCTCTCCGAAACTAAAATCCAGCATGGGGATGCAACCGTGTGCGCAACCGTGGGCAGTCGTCGGCCCGGAACCCGGGGATTTTTCCCCGCTGCCGCGCTCGCGGGAGGAATCGGATCGCGGGGGCCGCGCCTGCGCGTCCGCTCACCCCCGCCCCGTTCCCGCCGCCGACGCGGGCGGACGGGGAGAAGTCGTCCGTCACGCGCCGGTTTTTTCGCGCGCCGTCACGTCGATCGTCTGGCCGGGGGGCTGCGACGCATTCTCGACCTTCTGCGCCGGCTGCTGCGGCGGTGCCGCCGACGCCGCGTCGGACGTCCCTTCCTGCAGCCCCTCCTTGAAGCCCTTGACGGCGGAGCCGAGGTCACGGCCGACGTTCTTGAGCTTGCTCGTCCCGAACACCAGGATGATCACCACCAGGACGATCATCCAATGCCAAATCGAAAGTGAACCCATCGCGTGTCTCCAGAGAAGCCTCAGAGGCCCCGTTTCCAAGGGCGCGGGCCGCCGAGCAGGTGCATATGGAGGTGAAATACCTCCTGCCCTCCGCCGGGTCCGTTGTTTATGGTTATCCGAAACCCGTCGCCCGCACCGTGCTCGCGAGCCAGATGCGGGGCCAGAACGAGCATTTTACCCAAGAGTTCGCCATCGCCGGATTCGACGGTCTGCAGTGATTCGATATGCCGCTTGGGAACGAGGAGCAAATGCACGGGGGCGGCGGGGTGAATGTCGTGAAATGCGATCACCGCGTCGTCCTCATAGGCTTTGCGGCAAGGGATCTCTCCCCGCACGATGCGGCAGAAAATGCAGGATTCCTCGCTCACCGTCCCTCCCCCGATCGAGTCGCCGCGCCGTCCGGCCCGGCCTCGCGTTCCCGCGCTTTGCGCGCCGCCTTTTCTTCCAGGCCGGAGGTTCCGGCCCGGCGCGCCAGTTCGGCAAGGATCTGTTCCGGCCGCAGGCCGTAATGCGACAGCATCACGAGACAATGAAACCACAAATCGGCGGTTTCCGAAACGATCCGCGCGGGATCGCCGTCCTTGGCCGCCATCACGGTTTCCGTGGCTTCCTCGCCGATTTTTTTCAGGATCGCGTCGGGCGCCTTCGCCAGCAGCCGCGCGACGTACGAGCGTTCGGGGTCGCCGCCGCGCCGCGCGTCGATGACATCGGCCAATTCCGAGAGCGTGTTGCGTTCTTCGTTCATGTTCCCTTTTCTCTAGCGGGGCACGGCAACGATCGTCGTCGTGAGGGCGAAGCCCGAAGCAATCCTGGCGTCCTGGATCGCCACGGCCCCGCGGGCTTCGCGATGGTCAGCGTACTACGAGTCCTGCGCTCGACGGGGGGAGGCGGCTGCGGCGCCCTCCGCCGAAGCCGGAACGGAATCGGCGCCATAAATCATCTCCGGATCCGCCAGAACCGGATCGACCTCCCGCCAGACGCCGTCGTCCAGGCGACGGTAAAAGCAGCTTGCGCGCCCGGTATGGCAGGCGATCCCGCCGACCTGTTCCACCACGTAGAGCACGGCGTCGCCATCGCAATCGAGCCGGACTTCGCGAACGATCTGGCGGTGCCCCGATTCCTCGCCCTTGCGCCACAGGCGGCGGCGTGAACGCGAGTAGTAGACCGCATGCCCGCCGGCCCGGGTCTCCGCCAACGCCGCCCGGTCCGCCCAAGCGAACATCAGAATCCGCCCGCTCGCGGCATCCTGGGCGATCACCGGCACCAGACCGGCGGCATCGAACCGGACGACATCGAGCCAGGCATCATCCCCGTCACCACCGACCTTTGCGGGATCGGTGCTCATGCGTCCTGCCGCATCGGAATGCCGCGATCGGCCAGGAATCGCTTGGCGTCCGGGATGGTGTACTCACCGTAATGGAAGATCGACGCGGCGAGCACCCCGTCGGCGTGGCCGATCAGGATTCCGTCGGCAAGGTCCTGCAACGAGCCCACGCCCCCCGAGGCGATGACCGGAACCGGCACGGCATCGGCGACGGCGGCGGTCAAGGCCAGATCGAACCCGCTGCGCGTGCCATCCCGATCCATGCTGGTGAGGAGGATCTCCCCGGCGCCAAGGGCCACCGCCTGGCGCGCCCATTCGACCGCATCCTTGCCGGTCGTCTTCCTGCCGCCATGGGTATACACCTCCCAGCCTTGCGCGGGGTCATCCCGATCGCGCCGCCGCGCATCGATCGCCGCGACGATGCACTGTGACCCGAAATGCGCCGACGTTCGCGCAAACAGGTCCGGATCGAGGACGCCCGCGGTATTGATCGACACTTTGTCCGCACCGGCGTTGAGCAGCCGGCGCACATCCTCGACCTGGCGCACGCCGCCTCCCACCGTCAGGGGAATGAATACGCGCCGGGCGACCGCTTCGATGACCTCGTAGATGGTGTCACGCTGATCGGAACTGGCGGTGATGTCGAGAAACGTCAGTTCGTCGGCGCCCTCGCCGTCATAGCGCGCGGCGATTTCCACCGGATCGCCGGCATCGCGCAGTCCGAGAAAATTGATTCCCTTGACGACCCGGCCACCTGTCACGTCGAGACAGGGGATGATCCGCTTGGCGAGCACGTCAGGCGACCCGTGCCATTGCGGCCTGGAGGTCGAACTTTCCTTCATAGAGGGCGCGACCGAGGATCACCCCCCCGATGCCTTCGTCTTCGACCGCGAGAAGCCGGTCGAGGTCCGAAATGTCCGAAACGCCGCCGCTCGCCAGCACCGGAATGCGCACCGCGCGCGCCAGCGCGACGGTGGCATCGATATTGACCCCGGTCATCATGCCGTCGCGGCCGATGTCGGTATAGAGGATCGCATCGACACCGTACTCTTCGAACTTCATCGCCAAGTCGATGACGTCGTGACCGGTGAGTTTGCTCCAGCCGTCGGTCGCCACCTTGCCGTCGCGCGCGTCGAGCGCGACGATCACGTGACCGCCGAACGCGCTGCAGGCGTCATGCAGGAAGCCGGGGTTCTTGACTGCCGCGGTACCGATGACGACGTAGGAGACGCCGTCATCGATATAGCGCTCGATGATGTCGAGGTCGCGCAAGCCGCCGCCCAACTGGATCTGCACGTCCGGTCCGACTTCGGCGACGATCTCGCGGATGACGCCTTCATTCACGGGCTTGCCGGACCGTGCACCGTTGAGGTCGACGATATGCATCCGTTGCGCCCCCATGTCGACCCATTTGCGGGCCATGGCAACGGGGTCTTCGGAAAATACGGTCTCGTCGTTCATGTCGCCTTGGCGCAGGCGGACGCAACGGCCGTCCTTGAGGTCGATGGCGGGAATCAGGAGCATGGCGGCAGGATGAGGAAGGCTGAGAAAACGTCGGAAATCGCGTCGCGGTGCCGAATGGATGCGTCGGATGCGGCACGAAGGACGCATCGGCAAGTCGCCGCCGGCATCGGAATCAACGGTTCATGGGTTCCAGGATACGAAGTTGGCGTAGAGCTGCAAACCGGCGGCGGCGCTTTTTTCGGGGTGGAACTGCGTTGCGAAAATATTATCTTGTGCTACTGCGCTGGTAAAGGTCCCGCAATAATCCGTTTGTCCGGCGACAACTGCGGCATCGCTCGGGACCACGTGATAGCTATGGACGAAGTAGAACCAGGCGCCATCCGCAATGCCGGCCCAGAGCGGATGCGACCCGGACTGTCGCACCTGATTCCAGCCCATGTGAGGAATCTTGCGGCGCAATCCCTGGGCATCGGTCGCGTCGGCGAACCGGACGACCCGCCCGCGCAGCAGGCCGAGACCTGCGGTGTCGCCCTCCTCGGACCAGTCGAACAGCATCTGCTCGCCGATGCACACGCCGAGCACCGGCTTGCTGCGCGCGGCGCGCAAGACTGCCGCCTCGAGGCCGGACGCTGCGAGGCTGCGCATGGCATCGGGCATAGCCCCTTGCCCGGGCAAGATGATCCGGTCGGCGGCGTCGATCCGCGCCGGTTCGGCCGTCACGACGACCGGCGCATCGGGCGCGACACGCGCGAAGGCCTGCGCCACGGAACGCAGGTTTCCCATGCCGAAATCGACGATGGCGATCATGCGGCGGAACCCCGGGCGGCGTCGCCATCCATTGCGAACCGCGCAGCGAAGCGATCGGGGGAACGCGATGATGCACGCGATCGACGCGCCGAAACGGCTCCGATCATGTTCAGAGCGTCCCTTTGGTGCTCGGCACGGCGCCCGCGGCGCGCGGATCGCGCTCCAGCGCGGCGCGCAGCGCGCGACCGAACGCCTTGAAGGCCGATTCGCACTGGTGGTGGGCGTTGGCGCCGCGCAGATTGTCCATGTGCAAGGTGATCTGCGCGTGATTGACGAAGCCCTGGAAGAATTCGCGTGCCAGTTCGACGTCGAATTCGCCGATCTTCGGGCTGGTGAATGGTACGTTCCACACCAGACCGGGACGGCCGGAATAGTCGATCACCGCGCGAGTGAGGGCCTCGTCGAGCGGCACGTAGGCATGGCCGAAGCGACGGATTCCCTGCTTGTCGCCGGCGGCCGCAGCGACGGCGCGCCCGAGGGCGATGCCGACATCCTCGACCGTGTGGTGGCCATCGATGTGGAGATCGCCTTGGGCCTCGACCTGCAGGTCGATTGCGCCATGACGGGCGATCTGATCGAGCATGTGGTCGAAGAATCCGATTCCGGTCGAAGCCGAACAGGCGCCGGTGCCGTCGAGATCGACGCGGACGCGGATCCTGGTTTCCTTGGTCTCGCGGACGATTTCCGCGGATCGTTGCATCGTCACCATCCTCACTCTACCGACTGCTTCATCGCCTCGAGAAACGCCGCGTTTTCTTCCGGCGTCCCCACCGTCACCCGCAGACAGCCCCGCAACATGGGATGAAAGGCGCTCATATTTTTGACAAGGATACCCTGTCGCAGCAGATGCGCGAACCGCTCCCCCGCGCCGCGGTCGCCATCGGGCACGCGCAGCAGGATGAAATTGGCGGCGGAGTCGAATACCTGTAGGCCGTCGATGGCGCGCAGCGCGGCGATCATCCTCGCACGGTCGGCGCGAATGATCGCCGCCTGGGCGTCGAATACGTCGAGATGATCGAGCAGAAAATCCGCCGCGGCGAGCGTGAGCGAATCGACGTTGAACGGCGGGCGCAGCTTGTCGAACTCGGCCAGCCATTCCGGTGCGCCACACAGATAGCCCAGCCGCAAGCCGGCCAATCCCAATTTGGAGAACGTGCGCAGGACGAGCAGATTCCGAACCCGCGGCAATTCCCCGATCCAGGATCGACCGGCGAACGGCAGGTAGGCCTCGTCGAGAACGACCAGCCCGGGAGCGTGCTCCAGGATGGCACGCACCGCCCCATCGTCGAAACGATTGCCGGTCGGATTGTTGGGGTAGGAGAGGAACACCAGCGCGGGCCGATGTTCGCGCAGCGCCGCCAGCATGGCGGGAAGATCGAGGCCGAAATCGTCACGCAGGTCCACGCCCACGAAGCGGCAGCGATCGAGTTCCGCCGTCATGCGATACATGGAGAAGCTCGGCCACGGGGACAACACCGCCGCGCCGGGACGGGCGCAGGCATGGATCATCAGGTGGATGAGTTCGTCCGAACCGTTGCCCAGCAGCAGCGCCTGCCCGGCCGGCAGCCCGATGCGTTCCGCCAGGCGCTGCTTGAACCGCGCCGGCTCGCCGGGCGGGTAGCGATTGAGCGCGACGTGTCCAAGACGTTCGCCCAGCGCCCGCGCGAGATCCGGCGGCAGCGTGTATGGGTTTTCCATCAGATCGAGCTTGACCAGACCGTCGGCCGGCGCAACCGCATACGCGCGCAGCGCACGAACATCGGTCCGGATCAGATCCTCGGCGGACGGGCGAACCTCCGCCTCCTGCACGGCGTTTTCCCCCTCCCCCGAGGAGCGCGAAAACAGCTGCGGGGAACCGGCATCATGCATTTTTCGATCCATCCACGACGCTACTTCGACGCCATCATGCGCAGTTCGGCACTGCGCGCGTGCGCGCCCAGACCTTCGCCATGGGCGAGGCGCGACGCCACCGCACCCAGGCTCTGCGCCCCCGCCGCGGAAACCTCGATCAGGCTGCTGCGCTTCTGGAAATCCGATACCCCGAGGAGCGAGGAAAACCGCGCGGTGCGCGACGTCGGCAGGACGTGATTGGGCCCCGCGCAGTAATCGCCAAGAGACTCGCTCGCATAGCGGCCCAGGAATATCGCCCCGGCGTGGCGGATGCGCTCCGCCCAATGGCGCGGGTTCGCGGTCGAGATTTCCAGATGCTCGGGCGCGATGCGGTTGGCGATCTCGCAGGCCTGCTCCATGTCACGCACCCGGATCAGCGCTCCCCGGTCGGCCAGCGAGGTTTCGATGATCGCGCGGCGCGGCATGGTCGGCAGCAGCCGTTCGATCGATGTCGCCACCGCGTCGCGGAACGCCGCGTCCGGCGTGAGCAGGATGGACTGCGCCAGCTCGTCGTGCTCGGCCTGCGAAAAGAGGTCCATTGCGATCCAATCCGGATCGGTGCTGCCGTCGCAGAGAATCAGGATCTCGCTGGGGCCGGCGATCATATCGATGCCGACGGTACCGAACACCCGCCGCTTCGCCTCGGCGACGTAGGCGTTGCCGGGACCGACGATCTTGTCGACGGCGGGCACGGTGGCGGTGCCGTAGGCCAGTGCGCCGATGGCCTGCGCGCCGCCGATGGCGAACGCGCGGGTCACGCCGGACAGCGCGGCCGCTGCCAATACGAGCGCGTTGCGCGCGCCGTCCGGCGCGGGCGCGACCATCACGATCTCGCGCACCCCGGCGACCTGTGCCGGAATGGCGTTCATCAACACCGAGGACGGATAGGCCGCCTTGCCCCCCGGCACGTAGATCCCCACCCGGTCGAGCGGCGTCACCCGGATGCCCAGCGTCGTGCCGTCGGGATCCGTGATGTGCCAATCGCGTGCCCGCCCCTCTTCGTGAAAGCGACGGATCCGGGCGGCGGCGGTTTCCAGCGCGGCGCGATCCTCCGGCGCCAGCGCCGCCAACGCCGCCTGCATCGCGTCGACGCCGATCTCGAGCTCGGCCGCCGCGGATGCCTCGACGCGGTCGAAGCGGCGCGTGTACTCGACCAGCGCCGCATCACCCTGCCGTCGCACCGCCGCCAGGATTTCGTCGACGCGCGCCGCGATCCGGCGATCGGGCTCGTCACCCAAAGCAAGCAACTCCGTCAGCCGCACGTCGAAATCGACGGCGGTGGCATCGAGGGTCCGAATCTTCATGCGTGCGTCACTCCGTTCATGGATTGCGCCTGCGCGACCGCGTCGCGAATCGTCGCCACCAACGGCGCAAGGCGCTCCCGGCGCGTCTTGAACGACGTCTGGTTGACGACGAGCCGCGAGCTGATGGCCACGATCTCTTCCACTTCGACGAGACCGTTGGCCTTGAGGGTCGCGCCGCTCGACACCAGATCGACGATGGCATCGGCCAGTCCGGCCAGGGGAGCCAGTTCCATCGACCCGTAGAGCTTGATGAGGTCGACGTGCACCCCCTTGCGCGCGAAAAATCCGCGCGCGGTCTCGACGTACTTCGTCGCCACGCGCAGCCGTGCACCCCGCCGCACGGCATCGCGATAGTCGAATCCGGCCGGTGCCGCGACGCACAGGCGGCACTGCCCGATGGCGAGGTCCACCGGTTGATAGAGCCCGGCGCCGCCGTGCTCCATCAGGGTATCGGCACCCGTGACGCCGAGATCCGCGGCGCCGTATTGCACATAGGTCGGCACGTCGGAGGCCCGCACGACGACGATCCGCAGGTCCGGCATCGACGTGCCGATGATGAGCTTGCGGGTGGCCGAGGGAGACTCGTCGGGCACGATGCCGGCGCGCGCGAGCAGCGGCAGCGCTTCTTCGAAGATTCGTCCCTTGGGAACCGCGATCGTCAGCATGGCAACAAAACCCTCACCCTGGCCCTCCCCCGCACTGCGAGGGAGGAGATTTTGCCCCCGGTACGCTCCCGCCCGGCGGGAGAGGGGCTTTCCGGAAAAAATGCCTCATCGTATCCGTTCGATCTGCGCACCGAGCGCCGCGAGCCGCGTCTCCATTGCCTCGTAGCCACGATCGAGATGGTATATGCGATCGACGATCGTCTCGCCTTGTGCCACCAGGCCGGCGATCACCAGGCTCGCCGAGGCGCGCAGGTCGGTTGCCATGATCGTCGCGCCCGAGAGCGCCTCCACGCCGTGCACGACCGCGGTATGGCCATCGATATCGATGCGCGCTCCCAGGCGCTGCAATTCGAGCACGTGCATGAATCGGTTCTCGAAGATGTTTTCGCTGATCCGCGCCACGCCGCGGGCGATGCAGTTGAGCGCCATGAACTGCGCCTGGGCGTCGGTCGGGAAGGCGGGATGGGGTGCGGTGCGCAGGCTGACCGCGGTCGGCCGCTCGTCCATGCGCAGGCGAATCCAGTCCGCGCCGGTTTCCACCTGCGCCCCGGCTTCGCGCAGCTTTTCCAGCACCGCATCGAGCGTTGCCGGCGCCGCCGCCTCCAGCCGGACCTCGCCGCCGGTCGCCGCCACCGCGGCGAGGAAGGTCGCGCTCTCGATGCGGTCCGGCATGACGCGATGGCGCGCGCCGTGCAGGCGATCGACGCCCTCGATCTCGATGCGGTCGGTTCCCGCGCCGGCGATCTTCGCCCCCATCGCGTTCAGGCAGGCCGCCAGATCCGCGATCTCGGGCTCCCGCGCGGCATTTTCGATCACCGTCGTGCCATCGGCGAGCGCGGCCGCCATCATCAGGTTTTCCGTTCCCGTGACCGTGACCATGTCGGTGACGATGTGGGCGCCGCGCAGCCGGCCCGACCGGCTCGCGACGATGTACCCCTGGTCGAGATGCAGGTCGGCACCGAGCGCCTGGAGTCCTTTCAAATGCTGGTCGACGGGGCGCGCGCCGATGGCGCAGCCCCCCGGCAGGCTGACGCGGGCCGCACCCTCGCGGGCCAGCAGCGGCCCCAGCACCAGGATCGCGGCACGCATGGTCTTGACGGTATCGTACGGCGCTTCGACCGAGCGGATCTCGCCCGCCCGCAGCGTCGCCCCCCCGCCTCGGGTCGTTTCCACCGCGACCCCCATCGCCCCCAGCAGGCGGGCCATGGTCGCGGTGTCGGCAAGCTGCGGCACGTTTTCGAGCTGCAACGGATCGGCGGTGAGCAGGGACGCGGCCATGATCGGCAACGCGGCGTTTTTTGCCCCGGCAACGCGCACGGCGCCGTGCAACCGGCGCCCCCCCTGGATTCGTAGCTTTTGCATGATGAGACGATGGACGGTCGGTCGGGTCTAGCCGCGCAACTTGGTTCCCCGTCGCAGCATCGTCACGACCAGTCCGGAGGCCGCGAGGAACGCCGACGCCACCACGGCGAGGCTGATCCAGGGCGAAGTATCCGACTGCGCGAAAAAGCCGAAACGGAATCCGTCGATCATGTAGAAAAACGGATTGAGCCGGGAAAATGTCTGCCAGAACGCGGGAAGGCTGTGCACGGAATAGAAGACGCCGGAGAGAAAGGTCGCCGGCAGGATGATGAAGTTTTGAAACGCGGCCAACTGGTCGAATTTGTCCGAGAGAATACCGGCAATCAGGCCCAGCACGCCGAGCAGCGCCGCCCCCAGAAAGCCGAAGGCGAAAATCCAGATCGGCGCATGGAAGGAAACGGGCGCCAATACCAACGTGACGAGGAGCACGCCCAACCCGACGACGGCGCCGCGCACGACCGCCGCCAGGACATAGGCGGCGAAAAACTGCAGCGCCGAGATCGGCGGCAACAGCAGGAACACCAGGTTGCCCATGATCTTCGACTGGATCAGCGACGAGGAAGTGTTGGCGAAGGCGTTCTGCAACACGGACATCATCACCAGGCCGGGGACGAGGAACGATTTGTAGCGCACCCCCGGAAACGGCTCGGCGCGCACATCGAGGGCATGGCCGAACACCAGCAGGTAGAGCACCGAGGTCAGCACGGGCGCTGCGACCGTCTGGAAGGAAACTTTCCAGAAACGCAATACTTCCTTGTAGAAAATCGTCTGGAACACCACCCAGCCCGCGCCCTGCGTGGCACCGACGACGGGACGATCCATGGCTTCGCGGCTCATGCGACCCTCCCGGGAAAATCCGATGTGGCCCCGGTGGTCCGCGACGTCAGGCGCAGAAACACCTCTTCCAGGTCGGCATGGCCCGCGAGGAGATTGGGCGTCGAGTCGAGTGCGACGATCCGCCCCGCCTTGAGCATCGCAATCCGCCCGCACATTTGCTGCGCCTCCTCCAGATAGTGGGTCGTCAACACGATGGTGTGCCCGGCGCGGTTCAGGCGCCCCATGAACTGCCACAGTCCCTGGCGCAACTCCACGTCGACGCCGGCGGTCGGTTCATCGAGGACGATCACCGGCGGGCGATGGACCAGCGCCTGCGCGACCAGCACGCGACGCTTCATGCCCCCCGACAGCGCACGCATGTTCACGTCCGCCTTGGGGGTGAGGTCAAGATTTTCCATGACCTCGTCGATCCAGGCGTCGTTGTTGCGCAAACCGTAGTATCCCGACTGGATGCGCAGCGTCTCACGCACCGTGAAGAACGGGTCGAACACGAGTTCCTGGGGTACGACACCCAGATTGGCGCGCGCGGCACGGTAGTCCCGGACCACATCGTGGCCCATGACGCAGGCGCAGCCTTCCGTGGCGCGCGTCAGGCCGGCGACGATCGAGATGAGCGTCGTCTTGCCGGCGCCATTCGGTCCAAGCAGGCCAAAGAACTCCCCGGGCTCCACCCGCAGGTCGACCGCATCCAGTGCCGTGAGATCGGCATAACGCTTGCGTAGCGCACGAACTTCGATGGCGGCGGGAGACATCACGGAATGCGGGCGGAATGCAGACGCCGACCACCGGAAACGGGCAGCGCCGCAGTGCGTATTCTCCCACGGATCGCACCGCCGGCCGCAACGGCGGTTCCGGACGCAGGCGCAGCGCCTCGAGGGCGGGCGGCGAGGTCAGCGGGAACCGGGATCGGCGAAAAACCCGCCGACGACGGCGTCCAGGCCGTAGAGGTGGGCGAGGCTGCGCAAATCGTCCGGGACCCCCTCCAGCCGCAAGGACCGGCCGGCGGCGCGGGCGGCGCGGGCCCAGGCGAGCACGACCGCCACCGCCGAGGAATCGCAGCGCCGCACCGCCGAAAAATCCATCACCGGATCGCCGGCCCGGATCGCGGCCACACCGGCGGCAACGACGCGAGCGGCGTTGCGGTTGGTGACGGCATCGGCGTCAATGCGCATATCAGGACGACTTCTTCACCGCCAGTTGCTGATTCTTCTCGGTCAGCATCCGGATCAGGCCATCGATTCCGCGTTGCTGGATGATCTCGTTGAACTCGTTCTTGTAGGTCTGGATCAGCCAGACGCCCATGATGTTGAGATCGTAGATCTGCCAGCCGCTGCGGGTCTTTCCGAGGCGATAGGCGAGATCGATCGGATTGGCGGAGGTCGCCGAGATGATCTGGGTGCGGATGATCGCGTCATCGGGATAGGGTTGCTCGCGCACGGGAAGAACGTGCACCGTTTCGTCGGTGACCCGCGACAGCGCACCGGCATAGGTATGAACCAACAGCAGGCGGAACTGGGTCATGATCGCAGTACGCTGGGCCGGCGTCGCCTGCCGCCATGCCCGGCCGACGACCAGTCGCGTCGTCCGCTCCATGTCGACATACGGCAGGATCCGCGCGTCGACCAACTGCTGGAGACGACCGACGTCGCCGGCGCGAATCGCACGATCGCTGCGGATATCGTCGAGTACGCCGGTGGACAGGGTGCGCACGAGCGACTCCGGGGTGGTGGGGTCGACGACGAACGAATCGGCTGCGGCGCGGACCGCATCCGCGCCCCCCAGCCCCAAGGCCAGCGCGACACTCACGGCCGCGACATGCAGGAAACGACGCCAGGACATACCAATTCCCTCGCTCAGTGGTTTTTCAAATCATGGGGGCCGCCGGAACCCGGGTCTTCGGGCTCCTCATCGTCCTTCGGTGGCGGCGGGTTGCCATGGTAGACCAGATTGGTCCGCATCTGCAGATAGCTATCCCGGGTGAACGCATACGGATCGAGTGCAATCTGCTCGAGCAGGTTGGTCGTGTCGAGCAACTCCGCACGGGCATTGACGTAATACGCCACCCCGAGCGCATACTGGTCCGCGACCGGCGATATGTAATCGATCGGGCTGAGCAGGAAATCCGGCACCATGCCGACGGTATCGCGCACCGTCGACGGCCCCAGGAACGGCAACACGATGTACGGGCCGGATGGCACGCCCCAGTTTCCCATCGTCAGGCCGAAATCCTGCTTGTTGCGATACAGCCCGAAACGCGGCCCCAGATCGAGACAGCCGCCCAGACCGAATGTCGTGTTCAGGACCAGGCGACCGAACGAAATGGCCGCGTCATGCGGGCGGCCTTCGAGCGACGTGTCGACGAACGTGGCGATCTCGCCGAGATTGGCAAAGATGTTGCCGATGCAGGTCCGTACCGGCTTGGGAATCGCGTCGATATATCCCTCGGCCACCGGTTTGCCGACCTGGCGATCGAAGAAATCGTTGAACGCATACATCTGGCGATTGAACCGTTCATACGGATCCGCGGGATTCTTCCCCGCCCCTGGCGGCACCGTGGCACAGCCCCCCGCGGCCAGCATGGCGCCCAGGGAGGTTGCGGCGATCACCGCGCGACGGCCTTTGCGAGATAGGAGGCGCCGTTTCATTTACTCTTCTGCGTCCCTTCCGCCGCCTTGTTGTAGAGGAACTGGCCGATCAGATTTTCCAGCACGATCGCCGACTGGGCCATCTTGATGGTGTCGCCGGCCTTGAGGTTCTTGTCGTCGCCGCCGGCATCCAGGCCGATGTACTGGTCACCCAGCAGCCCGGCGGTCAGAATCTTCGCGGAGGTGTCGTCGGGAAATCGGTACCGGCGGTCGAGGTCCATCTGCACGACGGCCTGGAACCCCTTGTCGTCGAAGGTGATCGCTGCGACGCGACCGACGGTCACGCCGGAACTCTTCACCGGGGCGCGGACCTTCAGCCCGCCGATGTTGTCGAATCGCGCATAGACCGGATAGGTCTCGTCGAATGAAAAGCTGGTGAGATTCGCCGCCTTGAGCGCGAGGAACACCACCGCCAGCATCCCCAGCAGCACGAACAGGCCCACAAGCGCTTCCGTCTGTTTCTTTCCCATTGACTTCCCCAGATTCTCGCGCGGAAGGCGCGACCCGGCGAAAACCGCCATGCGTTCCGTTAACAGTCATGGCGACGCACGCCGCCCTCGAGTGATGAAACACCGCTCGTCATCGCGAGGCTCGCAAGGCCGGGCGATCCAGGCAACGCACCGGATCGCTTCGGGCGTCGCCCTCGCAATGACGATTCTTTCACGTCAATCCCCCGTGAACATCAGCGCCGTGAGCACGAAGTCCAGGGCGAGCACGGTAAGCGATGACACGACGACCGTTCGGGTGGTTGCGCGCGCCACTCCTTCCGGCGTCGCCTCGCATCCATAGCCGGTCTGCAGCGCGATGAACGTGGTCGCGACGCCGAACACGCAACTCTTGACGATGCCGTTGCCGAGATCCTGAATCCAGTCCACGCCGCTTTGCATCTGCGACCAGAATGCCCCGGAATCGATCCCGATCATCAGAACGCCGACGCCGTATGCCGCAAGGATTCCGATTGCCGAGAACACCGCAGCCAGCAAGGGGACGGCAACCACACCGGCAACGAACCGCGGCGCCAGGATCCGGTCGCGCGGATCAACCGCCATCATTTCCATCGCCGCAAGTTGCTCACCGGCCTTCATGAGACCGATCTCGGCGGTCAGGGAGGTGCCGGCGCGTCCGGCAAAGAGCAGTGCGGTCAGGACCGGACCCAATTCCCGCAGCAAGGACAGCGCGACCAACAGACCGAGCGACGACGATGCGCCGAACCGGCTGAGCGTGATGTATCCCTGCAACGCGAGGACCAGGCCCACCGTTGCGCCCGAAGCGACGATGATCGACAACGAGTGGTTTCCCACCATGTAGACCTGCGTCAGCGTGAGCGCGAAACGGCGGAACGCCGCCGGCAAGTGGCGCAACAATTCGACGAAAAACGCCGCGCCGCGACCCAGGCCGGTGAGTACCGCGAGCGCGCGCGCGCCGACCCGCGCCAGCACGTCGATCCCGCTCATCGAGTCACCCCGAAATCCTGGTCGATCGGCGGCGCGGGGTAGTGGAAGCGCACCGGACCATCCGGTTCGCCGCGGATGAACTGCCGCAGTTCCGGGTCGTCGCTCGCCCGCAGTTCCGCCGGCGATCCATACCCGATCACCCGACCGCCCGACAGGACGTACGCGGTATCGCAGATCTGAAAGCACTCGTCGACATCGTGCGAGACGATGAGGGACGTCGCGCCGGTGGCGTCATTCAGTTGTCGGATCAGGTTGGCGGTGACGCCGACCGCGATCGGATCGAGCCCGGTGAACGGCTCGTCGTACAGCAGAATCTCGGGGTCGAGCGCAATCGCGCGGGCGAGCGCGATGCGCCGCGCCATACCGCCCGAGACCTCGGAGATACGCAAGGGAGCCGTACCGCGAAGCCCGACCGCATTGAGTTTCATCAGTACGATGTCGCGGATCATCGACTCCGGAAGATCGGTGTTTTCGCGCAATGGAAACGCGACGTTGTCGAACACGGTGAGGTCGGTGAACAAGGCGCCGAACTGGAACAGCATGCCCATGCGCCGGCGCATGGCATAGAGCCCCGCACGGTCGGCGGAGTCCACGCGTGCGCCGTCGAACCACACCCGCCCCGCGCGCGGCGCGAGCACGCCGCCGATCAAGCGCAGCAGCGTGGTCTTGCCGCAACCGGAACTCCCCATGATGGCGACGACCTGTCGGCGCGGAAAGTCGAGCGAAATGTTCGAAAGGATGACCCGCGCGTCATAGCCGAACGTCACGTCCTCGATGCGAACCAAGGGCTGCGTCGCGCGGGGGTCGGGGGCGGATTCAAACGGAGGCAACACGGTTCTTTCGCGAGGGAAATCCTGCGGATTCTCGCACACGAAGGTTTCTGTGCCGGTAACCAAGTGGCTGCATCGCATGCCCCCTCCCTCCGACTCTCTCCCGCAGGCGGGAGAGGGGGAAGGCCGGGGCAACCGCGTCGGCAAGATGCCAGCGCTAGCGCGGCAAATCTGACGTGCCCATCAGGAACTCGTCGACCGCCCGCGCGCACTGACGGCCTTCGCGGATCGCCCACACTACCAAGGACTGCCCACGCCGCACGTCGCCGGCCGCGAAGACCTTCCCGCGCGACGTTGCGTACGGCGGCGCGGCCCCTCCCTCTTCCGTGACCGCGCGCGCGTTGGCGCGCGCATCCTTGTCGACGCCGAATGCGTCCAACAGCGCCGCGACCGGAGCGACGAAGCCCATCGCCAGGAAGACGAGGTCGGCGCGCAATTCGAATTCCGATCCCGCCACCTCGATCATCCGATACTGGCCGGTCACCGAATCCTTTTGCCATTCGACCCGCGCGCAGACCAGCGCCTTGACATTTCCCTGTTCATCGCCGCGGAATGACTTCGTGACGATCGCCCAATCGCGATCGCACCCTTCCTCGTGGGAGGAGGACGTGCGCAGGCGCAACGGCCAATACGGCCAGGTGAGCGACTTGTCTTCTGCTTCCGGCGGCCTCGGCATCAACTCGATCTGCGTCACCGATTTCGCCCCTTGCCGATTCGAGGTGCCGACGCAATCCGATCCGGTGTCGCCGCCGCCGATCACGACGACGTGGCGGCCCTTGGCGAGGATCTGGTCGGGTACGGTCTCGCCCGCGACCACGCGGTTTTGCGCCGTCAGGAACTCCAAAGCAAAATGCACGCCCCGCAGATTGCGCCCCGGCACCGGCAGATCGCGCGGCTGTTCCGCGCCGCCGGCCAGCACCACGGCATCGAACTCGTCGATCAGGATTTGCGCGCCGACCTGTTCCTTGCCGGTCCGCAGAACCGTTCCGAGATCGGCTTCGCCGACCAGCACGCCGGTGCGAAAGACCACGCCCTCGGCCTGCATCTGATCGACGCGCCGATCGACGACGCGCTTCTCGAGCTTGAAGTCCGGAATACCGTAGCGCAGCAGACCGCCGACGCGATCGTTCTTCTCGAACACCGTCACGGCGTGGCCGACGCGCGCGAGCTGCTGGGCGCAGGCCATGCCCGCAGGCCCGCTGCCGACGACGGCGACGCGCTTTCCCGTCTTGTGCGCAGGCGGCTGCGGCACCACCCAGCCCTCGTCCCAGGCGCGATCGATGATCGCGTGCTCGATCGATTTGATGCCGACGGCGGCGTCATTGATGTTGAGCGTACAGGCCGCTTCGCAGGGAGCGGGGCAGATCCGGCCGGTGAACTCGGGGAAATTGTTGGTCGAGTGCAGCACCTCGATCGCATCGCGCCAACGGTTTCGGTACACCAGATCGTTGAAGTCCGGAATGATGTTGTTGACCGGGCACCCATTGGTGCAGAAGGGAATCCCGCAATCCATGCAACGCGCGCCCTGGATGGCTGCACGCTCCGGCTCCAGATGCGCCACGAATTCATGCCAATGCTTCCTGCGCTCGGCGATCGGTTCGGCCGTCTCTTCCTGCCGGGGAAATTCCAGAAATCCGGTGATCTTGCCCATCGTTCGTTCCTAATTTGACACCCTCATCCCGCCCTCTCCCGCACGCGGGAGAGGGGAGAGCCGCCCCATCGCCACGGCGTCCGATCACGCCGCCTTGCGTTCCGCCCTCGCCCCCGCCAATTCCTTCAACGCCCGCCGATACTCGTGCGGGAAAACCTTGACGAAGCGTCCGCGCGCCCGCTCCCAGTCGGCCAGGATCTCCTTGGCGCGGGAGCTGCCGGTGTGCCGGAAGTGCCGCTCGATCAATTCGCGCAGGATGGCTTCGTCGGCTGCCGGCGGGTGGTTCCCCCAGGCATGCCAGATCGCCCGATCGACGCGTTCCTCCTGCTCCTTCGTCGACATCAGCGGTTCGACCGCGACCATCGCCAGGTTGCAGCGAGCCGGGAAGTCGCCAGCCTCGTCGTAGACATAGGCGATACCGCCCGACATGCCACCGGCGAAATTTCGCCCGGTCGCACCCAGCACGACGACGGTGCCGCGCGTCATGTACTCGCAACCGTGGTCGCCCGTGCCCTCCACCACCGCCGCAGCGCCGGAATTGCGCACCGCGAAGCGTTCGCCGGCGACGCCGTTGAAATACGCCTCACCGCCGGTTGCGCCATAGAGCACCGTGTTGCCGACGATGATGTGTTCGGGACCGTAACCACGGAAATCGTTGGGGGAACGCACGATCACGCGGCCGCCCGACAATCCCTTTCCGGTGTAGTCGTTGGCATCGCCGACCAGATCGAGCGTGATGCCGTGGGCCAGGAACGCACCGAAGCTCTGGCCCGCCGTGCCTTGGAACTGAATGTGGATGGTGTCGTCGGGAAGCCCGGCATGTCCGTATCGGCGCGCGACCTCCGCGGACAGCATCGTGCCCACCGTACGGTTGATGTTGCGGATCGGGTGGATGAAGCTCACCCGTTCGCCGCGCTCGAGGGCCGTCCGGCTATGCTCGATGAGCTTGTGATCGATCGCCCCCGCCAGGCCGTGGTCCTGGTCCTCGCTCTTGCGCCATGCCACCCCCGCCGGCAGTTCCGGGCGGTAAAAGATGCGCGAGAAGTCGAGGCCTTTGGCCTTCCAGTGTTCGACGCCCTTGCGGGTGTCGAGCAAGTCGGTGCGACCGATGAGATCCTCGAAGCGACGGATACCGAGCTGCGCCATGATCTCGCGCACTTCTTCCGCGACGAAGAAGAAATAGTTGACGACGTGGTCCGGCTGTCCGGTGAAGCGACGCCGCAACACCGGGTCCTGTGTCGCCACGCCGACCGGGCAGGTGTTGAGGTGGCACTTGCGCATCATGATGCAGCCTTCGACCACCAGCGGCGCGGTCGCGAAGCCGAATTCATCCGCGCCCAGCAGCGCGCCGATGACGACGTCGCGGCCGGTCTTCATCTGGCCGTCGACCTGCACGGCAATGCGCCCACGCAAGCGATTGAGCACCAGCGTCTGTTGCGTCTCGGCCAGGCCGAGTTCCCACGGCCCGCCGGCATGCTTGATCGACGAGATGGGAGACGCGCCCGTGCCGCCGTCGTAGCCCGAAATCGTGACGTGATCGGCCTTGGCCTTGGCCACGCCTGCGGCCACCGTGCCGACGCCAACCTCGGAAACGAGCTTGACGGAGATCGACGCCCGCGCGTTGGCGTTCTTCAGGTCGTGGATCAGTTGCGCCAGGTCCTCGATCGAATAGATGTCGTGATGGGGGGGCGGCGAAATGAGTCCGACCCCCGGGACCGAAAAGCGCAGCTTGGCGATGTAGTCGGACACCTTGTGTCCGGGCAACTGCCCGCCCTCGCCGGGCTTTGCGCCCTGCGCCATCTTGATCTGGATTTGGTCGGCCGACGCAAGGTACTCGGCCGTCACCCCGAAGCGGCCCGACGCGACTTGCTTGATGCGCGAGCGCAGCGAATCCCCCGCACGCAGCGGAATTTCGGCTTCGATCAAATCCTTCCCCAGCACCGATGCCAGCGTGTCGCCATCGCGAATCGCGCTTGCGCCGTCGGGCGCACCGCGCAGTTCATGCGCATAGCGGCGCTCATCCTCCCCGCCCTCGCCGGTGTTGCTCTTGCCACCAATGCGGTTCATCGCCACTGCCAGCGTGGCATGGGCCTCGGTCGAAATGCTTCCGAGCGACATCGCCCCGGTGGCAAAACGTTTGACGATTTCCTTGGCGGGCTCGACCTCGTCGAGGGAGATCGCCTTCTTGGGGTCGACGCGGAATGCGAACAGGCCGCGCAGGGTCATGTGGCGGCGCGACTGGTCGTTGATGATCTGCGCGTATTCCTTGTAGGTCTGGTAGTTTGCGCCCCGCGTCGCATGCTGCAGCTTGGCGATGGCGTCGGGCGTCCACATATGCTCCTCGCCGCGCACCCGAAACGCGTATTCGCCGCCGGCATCGAGCATGGTCGCAAGCACCGGGTCGGCGCCGAATGCGGCCTTGTGCATGCGGACCGCCTCTTCCATCACGTCGAAGAGGCCGATGCCGCCCACGCCGCTGGGCGTGCCGCGGAAATATCGCTCGACGAGGTCGCGCGAAAGGCCCACGGCTTCGAAGATCTGAGCGCCGCAGTAGGACATATACGTCGAGATGCCCATCTTCGACATGACCTTCTGTAGACCCTTGCCGATCGCCTTGATGAAGTTCTTGACCGCCCGATCGGCATCGACCCCGCCGTCGGCACCGGACGAGAACATCGCCCGCAAGGTTGCCAGCGCCAAGTAGGGATGAACCGCCTCCGCACCGAAACCGGCCAGCAGGGCGAAGTGGTGGACCTCCCGGGCGCTGCCGGTCTCCACCACCAAGCCAGCGGCGGTACGCAACCCCGCCGCCACCAGATGCTGGTGCACGGCACTCGTCGCCAGCAACGCCGGAATCGCCACCCGCCCGGCGTCGACGCGTCGATCGGAAAGGATCAGGATGTTGTAGCCGTCGCGCACCGCGTCGACCGCTTCGGCGCAGAGAGACGCCAGGCGGGCCTCGACGCCCTGGTGTCCCCATTCCACCGGGTAGCAGACGTCGAGCTCGTGGCAGCGGAATTTCGCCGACGTGTAGGCGGCAACCGCGCGAATCCGGGCCATGTCCTGCTCGTCGAGGATGGGCTGGGCCAGTTCCAGGCGCATCGGCGGATTGATGTGGTTGATGTCGAGCAGGTTGGGGCGCGGCCCGACGAAGCTCACCAACGACATCACGAGTTGCTCGCGGATCGGATCGATCGGCGGATTGGTCACCTGCGCGAAGAGCTGCTTGAAATAATCATAGATCTGGCGGTTCTTCTTCGATAACACCGCGAGCGCCGCATCGTTGCCCATCGAGCCGATCGGCTCTTCGCCCGTGGCTCCCATGGGCGAGAGGATGATGCGTAGGTCTTCCTGGGTGTAGCCGAACGCCTGCTGGCGGTCGAGCAGGCTTGCCGCGCTTGCCGGGCCGGCGCTTCCCGCATCGGCGGCCGGCAGGTCATCGAGCTTGATCCGGACGCGTCGATTCCATTCCTTGTATGGCTTGGCGGCAGCGAGCTGGCTCTTGATCTCGGCATCGTCGATGATGCGGCCGTGCTCGGTGTCGATCAACAGCATCTTGCCCGGCTGCAGGCGCCACTTCTTGACGATCTTCGACTCGGGGATCGGCAGCACCCCGGCCTCCGACGCCATCACCACCATGCCGTCATCGGTGACGACATAGCGCGCCGGGCGCAGGCCGTTCCGATCGAGGGTCGCGCCGATCCGCACGCCGTCGGTGAATGCAACCGCGGCCGGTCCATCCCACGGCTCCATCATCGCCGCGTGGTATTCGTAGAATCCGCGCCGGCCCTCATCCATCAAGGCATGCTGCTCCCAGGCCTCGGGGATCATCATCATCATGGCATGCGGCAACGAATAGCCGGCCATGACCAACAGCTCGAGCGCGTTGTCGAAGCAAGCGGTGTCGGACTGTCCTTCGTAGATGAGCGGGAAGAGCTTCTTCAGATCGTCGCCCAGCACCGGCGAGGCCATCACCCCCTCGCGTGCGCGCATCCAGTTGAAGTTGCCCTTGACGGTATTGATTTCCCCGTTGTGCGCGACCATCCGGTACGGATGTGCGAGCTCCCATTGCGGGAACGTATTGGTGGAGAAGCGCTGGTGCACCATGGCGATCGCCGACACCACGCGTCGGTCGGCGAGATCGCGGTAGTAGCTGCCAACCTGGTCGGCGAGCAGCAGGCCCTTGTAGACCACGGTGCGCGTCGACATGGAGACGACGTAGTACTCCTTGCCGTGCTGGAGACGCAGTTCCTGAATCCGGTGGCTCGCGGCCTTGCGGATGATGTAGAGCTTGCGTTCCAGCGCGTCGGGCACCATGACGTCGGGGCCGCGTCCGATGAAGATCTGGCGGATCACCGGCTCGCGCTCGCGCACCAGCGGCGACATCGGCATCTCGCGATCTACCGGAACATCGCGCCAGCCGAGGACCACCTGCCCCTCGGCACGCACCGTCCGCTCGAGTTCCTGTTCGCAGGCCAGGCGGGAGGCCCGCTCGCGGGGGAGAAAGATCATGCCGACGCCGTATTCGCCCGGCGGCGGCAGCGTCACGCCCTGAACGGCCAGCTCCTCGCGATAGAACGCGTCCGGAATCTGGATGAGGATGCCTGCGCCGTCACCGAACAGCGGGTCGGCACCGACTGCACCCCGATGATCGAGGTTGCGCAGGATGTCGAGTGCCTGCTGCACCAGGCTGTGGGAGCGATCGCCGCGAATGTTGGCGACGAAGCCGACGCCGCAGGCGTCGTGCTCGTTCCCGCGGGCATACAGCCCGTGCGCCTCCGCGGCGTCCCGCGCGTGATCCAACTCCGCCGCGGCCCGCGGTCGTCCCGGTTGCATTGTTTCCATGTCCCTCGCCCTTCTCCGTCCGATACCCCTGTACCTTGCGCGACACCGCGACCGGGTCGCCGGCACCTCCCGGGGAATCACCCGGCACTCTACTGCAAGGCGAAGCCTCGGGCAACGAAATAAATCGGGGTCAGATCTTAATTAATGACGCGACAAGGGCCGCACAACAAAATAAGGGACAGATCAACTCCGATAATCGGCGTTGATCGACACGTAGTCGTGTGAAAGGTCGCAGGTCCACACCGTGGTCGCGGCATCGCCACGCCCGAGGTCGACGCGCACCAGGATCTCCGCCGCCTGCATGACCCGCCGGCCGTCCTCCTCCCGGTAATCGGGGTGTCTGCCACCGTCACGCGCCACGGCGACATCGTTCAGAAAGAGCTGGACCCGGTCGCAGTCCAGGTCGGCGATACCGGCATTGCCGATGGCAGCCAGAATCCGACCGAGATTGGGATCGGAAGCGAAAAACGCGGTCTTGACCAGCGGCGAGCGTGCGATCGAATTGGCCACCGCCAAGGCTTCGGCCTCGGCCTCGGCGCCCGTCACCGTCACCGTGATGAACTTGGTTGCGCCTTCGCCGTCGCGCACGATGGCCTGGGCCAGCGCCTGCGCCACCCGCACGAGGGCCGACTCCACCACGGCCAGACGCGGATCGCCTGCGGAATCGATCGGGGCCAACGCCGCCTTGCCGGTGGCGATCAACACGAACGAGTCGTTGGTCGAGGTATCGCCGTCGACGCAGATCCGGTTGAACGAGCGGTCGGCGACACGACGAACCAATCCCGGCATCAAGGCCGGCGCGATGGGCGCGTCGCACGCGACGTAGCCGAGCATCGTCGCCATGTCGGGATGGATCATGCCCGCGCCTTTGGCAATGCCGGTGACCGTGATCACGGTTTCGTCCATGGGGATCCGCAACGATGCCGCCTTCGGTACGGTATCGGTGGTCATGATCGCTTCGGCCGCGGCGAACCAGGAGTCGGCCTGCAAGCGTTCCGCCGCATGCGGCAATCCGCCGAGGAGCCGATCCATCGGCAGCGGTTCCATGATGACGCCGGTGGAAAACGGCAGTACCTCGTCCGCGCGACACCCGAGCAAGGACGCCACCGCCGCACAACTGCGCCGCGCGTCGGCAAGACCGGAATCGCCCGTTCCGGCATTCGCGCAGCCCGTGTTGACGACCAGCGCGCGGGGCGTCGCCCGCGCGAGATGCTCCCGGCAGACCAACACCGGCGCGGCACAGAATCGGTTCTGCGTGAATACGGCGCCGACCGCGGCACCGGCGGCGATGCGGATCAACAACAGGTCCTTGCGGCCGGCCTTGCGAATACCGGCCTCGGCCCAACCGAGATCGATTCCGGGAACGGGAAGCAGGTCGGCCGACACGGGGGGGGAAAGGTTCACGGACACGGGCATCTCCAGCGGGCTTCAGGCAAGAAATCGGTTATCGGAAAACCACCGTCATGAATGGGAAACAGCCGTCATTGCGAGGGCGAGGCCCGAGGCGATGTCGACATGGGGGGATTGCGGCTCACGATGACGACGTCGGCGGTCGCGGCGTCGCGGCGACGGCTGCCGTTTCATCCCTCGGAACGGCGGATCGCCATGACCGTCAGGCGAGTTTGCCGTGGCACTGCTTGTACTTCTTGCCGCTGCCGCAGGGGCAGGGGTCATTGCGGCCGATCTTGTCGGCGGCCCGGCGGAACGGATGTCCGGAACCCTCGTCGGCCCCGCCGGGCACGGCCGACAGCAGCGCCGCGGCCTCCGCCTCGGCATCGCCGCCCCCGATCGCCGCCATCGCCGCGGCGAAATCGGCATGCTGCGCCCGGGCCCGGCCGGCACGCAACTCGGCTTCGCGTTCGATCTGCTCCTCCGTGCGCTCGATCTCTTCGGCGGACTGGATCTGCACGTGCATGAGCACCCGCACGACCTCCGCCCGCACACGATCGATCAGCGCACCGAAGAGCTCGAATGCCTCGCGCTTGTATTCCTGCTTGGGCTGCTGCTGGGCATACCCGCGGAGATGGATGCCCTGCCGCAAATGATCGAGCGCAGAAAGGTGTTCGCGCCACTGCTGGTCGAGGGTGCTCAACATGATCGACCGCTCGAACCCGGCAAACGCCTCGCGATCCACCTGCGCCAGTTTGGCATCGTAAGCCGCATCAACCGCCGCGAGCGCCCGTTCGATCACGGCGTCGTCGTCGATCTGCTCCTCCTCGTCCAGCCAGCGGGCGATCGGCAGGGCTATCTGCCAGTCTTCCGCCAGCGTACGCTCCAGGCCCGCGACGTCCCACTGCTCCTCGACGGTGTCCGGCGGAATGAACCCGCGCACCAGGTCGGTAAAGAAGCCGTGGCGAAGGTTCGCCACCATCGCGCTCACGTCCTGCGCCTCGAGGATCTCGTTACGCAAGCGATAGATCTCCTTGCGCTGCTCGTTCGATACGTCGTCGTACTCCAGCAGTTGCTTGCGGATATCGAAATTGCGCGCCTCGACTTTGCGCTGCGCCGTTTCGATCGATCGCGTCACCATGCCCGCCTCGATGGCTTCGCCATCGGGCATGTTGAGCTTGTCCATGATCATGCGCATGCGGTCACCCGCGAAGATGCGCAACAGCGAATCTTCCATGGATAGATAGAAGCGCGATTCACCCGGATCGCCCTGGCGACCGGAACGGCCGCGCAACTGGTTGTCGATCCGACGCGACTCATGGCGCTCGGAACCGATGATCATCAGGCCGCCTGCGGCGACCACTTGATCGTGCAGTTGTTGCCACTCCGCACGCAGGCGCGCCACACGCTCCTGCACGGCGGCGGGATCGAGCGACGGATCGTTCTTCACCGCCTCGACCTGCTTCTCGATGCTACCGCCCAACACGATATCGGTGCCGCGGCCGGCCATGTTCGTCGCGATGGTGATCATCCCGGGGCGCCCCGCCTGCGCGACGATGTCGGCCTCGCGCTCGTGCTGTTTGGCGTTGAGAACCTGATGCGGCAGCTTTTCCGCCTGCAGCAAGCCGGCGAGCAGTTCGGAATTCTCGATCGAAGTCGTGCCCACCAGCACCGGCTGGCCCCGTTGATGGCAGTCGCGAATGTCGGCGAGGATGGCGTTGTATTTCTCGCGCGCCGTGCGGTAGATCTTGTCCTGCCGGTCGACGCGAATCGCGGGGCGATGGGTCGGGATGACCACGGTTTCGAGGCCGTAGATCTCCTGAAACTCGTAGGCTTCGGTGTCGGCCGTTCCGGTCATCCCCGCCAGTTTGCCGTACATGCGGAAATAATTCTGGAAGGTGATCGATGCGAGGGTCTGGTTCTCCTGTTGGACCGCCACCCCCTCCTTGGCCTCGACCGCCTGATGCAAGCCCTCCGACCAACGGCGGCCCGCCATCAAGCGCCCGGTGAATTCATCGACGATGATCACCTCGCCATCCTGCACCACATAGTGCTGGTCGCGATGGAAGAGATGGTGCGCCCGCAGGGCCGCATTGAGGTGGTGCATCAGCATGATGTTGTGCGGCGAGTAGAGGCTCTCCCCCTCGCCGAGCAAGCCGCGCTGAACCAGGATGCGCTCGACCTTTTCGTGGCCGCCTTCGGAAATATGGATCTGGTGGCCTTTTTCATCCACCCAGAAATCTCCCTCGCCGTCCTCGGATTCCTGGCGCGTCAGCAGCGGCGGGATCTCATTGACGTGCCGATACAGTTCGGTATTGTCCTCCGACGGGCCGGAAATGATCAGCGGCGTACGCGCCTCGTCGATGAGGATCGAGTCCACCTCGTCGACGATGGCGAAGTTCAGGCCACGCTGACGACGGTCTTCGATCCGGTACTCCATGTTGTCGCGGAGGTAGTCGAAGCCGAACTCGTTGTTGGTGCCGTAGGTGATGTCCGCAGCATAGGCGCTGCGCTTGTCGCCGCCGTCCTGCTGGCTCAGGATCACCCCGACGCGCAGCCCCAGAAACCGATAAAGCGGTCTCATCCATTCCGCGTCGCGACTCGCCAGGTAGTCGTTGACGGTGACCACGTGCACGCCCTTGCCGGTCAGTGCGTTGAGATACACCGCCAGGGTAGCCGTGAGCGTCTTGCCCTCGCCGGTACGCATCTCGGCGATCTTGCCTTGATGCAGCACCATGCCGCCGATGAGCTGAACGTCGAAGTGCCGCATGCCCATGACGCGCCGCGACGCCTCCCGGACGACCGCGAATGCTTCCGGCAACAGATCGTCGAGCGACTCTCCGGCGGCGTGGCGCGCACGGAATTCCCCCGTCTTGGCGGTGAGTTGCTCGTCGGTCAGCGGCGTGAGCGTGGGTTCGAGCGCATTGATGCGCGCGATGGATTTCTGGAAATCCCGCAGCAGCCGCTGGTTGCGACTCCCGAAGATCTTGGTGAGGAATGTCGAAAACATCGCGTGCCAGCCTGATCGGTGGCGCGGAGCGCATCCCGGAGAGCAGGGCTTCACCGGTCGCCCCCGCGTCCGGGACGGAGGAAAACGAGCGATTATAGGGGCAGGGCGGGCCGCCGCCCCCGGTTCCGTCCGAGACCTACTGGAGGCTGACCGCTTCGGCCGGGCGCACGACTTTGGCGCGGACCCAACGGCGCCCCTTGCCCCGGAAGCCATGCTGCAACGCGGCCAGATAGCGCGTGGGGTTCTGCGGCACCTCATGGACCCGCACCTCGAAATGCAGATGCGGTCCCGTCGACCATCCGGTCGAGCCGACCTCGGCGATCTCCTGCCCCTTGCGGACGATATCGCCGACCTTGACGTCGAGCCGGCTGGCATGGCCATAAAGGGTCGACAGCCCATTTCCATGGTCGATCTCGACCATGTTGCCGTAATCGGGGGTGCGCTGGGCACGGACCACCACGCCGCCGGCCGCAGCCAGAATGGGCGTGCCTTTCGGTGCATCGAAGTCGATGCCGGGATGCAAGGACAAGCGGCCGGTGAACGGATCCAGGCGCTCGCCGTACCCCGAACCGATATAGCCGGTACGCACCGGGGTTCCTTGAGGCAGGAGCGCATCGCTGGCCTGATTCGCCACCAGTTCCGACTCGACGACGCGGAGATAGTCGGCGCGCTGCTCGACCTGCTTGTCCACGCTCGCGACCTGCTGCTGCAGTTCGCTGATGCTCACCGGGCGCGCATTCGGATCGAGGGGCCCCCCCTCGCCCGGCAACTCGCCGAAGCGAAAGGTCTCCGGGTTGATGCCGGCAAGCTTGGAAACGCGCTCGCCCAAGGCATCGAGGCGGAGCAGCTGGGCCTGCATCGTCCCGACCATCTTCGCCATCGCCGAAACCTTGGTTTGCGCCGTCATTTCGTCGCGCCGGATCTGGTCATGGGCCATGAACGACACGAGGTTCCGCACATAGGGGATATGCCCCGTGACCGCCAGCCGCACCGTCACCGCGAAGATCATGGCCGTCGCGGCAAAAACCAGGAACCCGAACCCGGCAAACGCGGCGAAGAACCCGGTACGGGTGAGATGCACCGTCCGCGCACGTGACAAACGCCGATCCACGAAAATAATTTGCACAGCCCCTCCCCACGCCGGGCACGGTGTGCTCGGCTACGATTGCCTTCCGTTATACGGACCGACCTATCCGGTTCCAACCCCCCGAAACAGGCAAGCCCATCGGATGAACCTTCCCTCCCGCCGCCTGGACCGCATTCTCACCGATCATGCGGTCACCGCATCGCTGCTCACCCGGCTCGCCGCCGGACAGGCGGCAGCCCAGGCCATCGCGCCCATCCTGTCTGAACTGCTCCCGGGTTTCGACCCGTTTCGAGCCGGCGCCTGCGACGTGCGCGGACGCAGCCTGCGGATCTGGCTGCGCTCGAACGCGCAGTCCACGAAGTTGCGGCAAGCCAGCCCGCGTCTGATTGCAAGCCTACGACAGCGAGGGTTGGACATTAGCGAAATTCGATTCGGGATTCAACCGCGGAATCGACCCGCACCGGCGGCACCCCGCCCCGACGAAGATGCGCGATCCGGCGCGCAGCACCGACGCAACCTCCAGAATGCACTAATATTTTCCGAGAAGTTAGCGCCCACACTCCGCGATGGAATCCTGCGGGAATCGGTACGCAGGCTACGCTGGACGGTCGAACGGCGGCTCGCCGAACGGGAATCGCAGGAAAAACGATGAAGCCGTCGTCGGCACCGAAGCAATTCGGCGCCTCGCCTGGATCACCGCGGCCCTGCGGGCCTCGCGATGACGGAGTCGACGCGTCGCAGATCTCGGCGTCGCGGCTCGCGTTTCACCGTTCGGAATAGCCGTCGGCGTCCGGCCGCCGCTTATGATGCCGGTCCGCCCGGACGAAACGCGCGCGGGGCCTGCCTGGCGTCCTCGAAGCCGACGATCTCGTAGGCTTCCGGATCCGCCAACAAGGCCCGCAGCAACTGGTTGTTGAGCGCGTGGCCGGAGCGGTGCGCGCGATACGCCGCCATCAGAGGGCGCCCGAGCAGATACAGATCCCCCAACGCATCCAGGATCTTGTGCTTGGCGAACTCATCGCCGCTGCGCAGGCCGTCGGTATTGAGGACCCGATATTCGTCCATCACGATCGCGTTTTCGAAACTGCCGCCGAGCGCCAGACCCGCCGCCCGCAAGGCCTCGACCTCGTTGACGAAGCCGAACGTGCGGGCGCGCGACACGGCGGCGACGTAGTCGTCGCGATCGAAGTCGACCTCGACATCCTGTGTCGTCGAATCGATCGCCGGGTGGTTGAAATCGATCGAAAACCGGAGCTTATAGCCGAAATGCGGCTCCAATCGCGCCCACTTCGCCTGGTCGCCGCTCCCCTCCCGCACCTCCACCGGCTTGCGCACACGCACGAAGCGACGCGCCGCCGCCTGCTCGAGGATGCCCACCGAGCGGATCAAGAACACGAAACTCGCCGCACTCCCATCCATGATCGGGATTTCCGCCGCATCGACGTCGACATAGCAGTTGTCGATTGCGAGACCGGCCAATGCGGACATCAGGTGCTCGACCGTGGCGATCCGAATGCCGCCCTGATCGAGGGTCGATGCCATGCGCGTATCGCCGACCGCCATCGCGGATACGGGGATTTCGACCACCGGATCGCAGTCGGTCCGGCGAAAGACGATGCCGGTGTCCGGCGGGGCGGGGCGCAGGACCAATTCGACCCGCGTCCCGCTATGCAGGCCGATGCCGACGGTGCGCGCAACCGCGCGTAATGTATGTTGTGCAACCATGTTCGGGCAGAATTCTATCGTCCGCTTTCCCAGGAACCCGCATATGCCTTTGTTACGGAGCGTTTCTTTCTCTCTTTTCCCGACACGCACCGGGATCGTCGGGATCCTGATGGCGACGCTCGCCGCCACGGCGCCGATCGGTCCCCCCGCGCTCGCGCAAACCGCGGCCTTGCCGCGTGCCGCGGCACATCTGCCGCTGACGACGACGGCGCAACTGCTCGCCGGCGTCATGCCCAAAGGCAAGATCGACACGAATCCGGTCGTCGCGGACATCGTCGCCGGCCCGGCCTGGCGCGCGCACCGTGCCGCGGCGCGAGCAGGCGCCCGGCAGCTGCGCATCCGCCTTGCGCACATGCACGCCTGGGAAGCACGCCACCTTCCGCAGACCCGCGGCACCCTGCTCTATCCGTTCAGCGGCCCCGACCTGATCAACGCCTACGCCCTGTTCCCGGATGCCGACACGTACGTGTTCTTCAGCCTGGAACCGGTCGGCACGGTTCCGCGACTCGGCGGCCTCGACGACAGCGGGCGGGCGGCCCTGTTTCACGACCTGCGTGCCGCGCTCAACGACTTCGTCGCCCTGAACTTCTTCATCACCCCGGACATGGCGGAGAAGCTGCGGACCGACTCCCTCGATGGAACGGTGCCGATCCTGATGGCCATGATGGGGGTACTGAACCTCCACGTCGACAGCATCCGGCCGTACGACCCCTTTTCCGGGAAGGGCGCCTCGCCCCCGCCGCACCCGGTGCGAGGCGTACGGATCGCCTTCACCAATCCCCGCAACGGGCATCACCAGACACTGATCTATCTCGCGATCAACGTCGGCGACCACGCGCTGCGGCACCGCCACCCCGGGTTCCTTCCCTGGCTACGCACGTTCCGCAACCCGACGGTGCTGATCAAATCGGCGTCCTATCTGCTGCATGAACCCCACTTCCGATTGCTGCGTGCGGAGCTACTGTCCCGGTCCCGCGTGATCGTGCAGGACGATAGCGGCATCCCGTACCGAATGCTCAAGAAGGCAGGCTACGCGGTGACGCTCTTCGGGCACTACCAGGAGCCCGTCAAGTTGTTTCACAACTACGTCCAGCCGGATCTGGAAGATGCGTATACCAAGGCCGGCGCGCTGCCGGCACTGCCCTTTCCGTTCGGATACAACTGGCGCCAGGAAGGCGGGTCGGGGCTGATTCTGGCGGTGCGGACGAGGGGGAAAAACTGACCATCATGGCGATCCCGCGCCTCGCATGGCACCGGGGCCCTCATCGAGTCCCGCAGGGGCACGGCGGTCCCGGCGACGCACTGGATTGCTTCGGGCTGCGCCCTCGCAAGGACGACTCGCTCATGAATCGGCGCAAATGTCTGCAGGCCCTGGCGGCGGCCGCCACCGGTTTGGCGCAGCGGAACGGGGCGGCGGCGCCCGGGGCCGAAGTCGGTGATCCGGCAACCACCTCCCGGTTCTTCCGCACCTCGGACGGCGTGCGCCTGCACATCCTGGAGCGACGTCCGGCGCAAGCGCGACCGTCGGCGCCGACCCTCGTCCTGGTCCCCGGCTGGTGCATGCCCGCGAGCATCTGGTCGCGACAACTGACCGTCTTCGGCGCACGTTGGCGGACCATCGCATTCGACCCGCGCGGCCAGGGCCGATCGGAGGTTCCGCGCGGCGGCTACACCGCCGACCGGCGCGCCGACGACATCGCCGACCTGCTGGCGCGAGAGGAGCGCGTGGTGCTGGTCGGCTGGTCGCTGGGAGTGCTCGACGCGCTGCAGTACGTCTACCGCCACGGGTCGGACCGCCTCGCGGGACTCGCGCTCGTCGACAATTCGATCGGCGAGCCGCCCGCGCCCGTGGGCGATGGGCAATTTTTCCGGCATCTCCGACAGCACCGGGAGCCGACCGTGCATGCGTTCGTGCGCGGTATGTTCCACCGCCCCCAACCGCCGACGGAGATCGACCGCCTGGTCCGCGATGCCCTGCGCATGCCGCTCGCCGACAGCATCGCCCTCCTGTCCTACCCCATCCCGCGCAGCCATTGGCGCCGGATCACGGAGAACTTCGACCGACCCCTCGCCTACCTGGTGACGCCCCGCTTGCGCGCGCAAGCCGAACACCTGCAACGAACCCGTCCGACCAGTCGCATCGCCGTGTTCGAACACGCCGGACACGCCCTGTTCGTCGACGAAGCGGCGCGCTTCAACCGCATCGTCGCCACCTGGATCGACGCCGACATCACCAGTTCGGGTCGCGCTCCGGCGTAGCCGTGATATGGTGGATCGAGAGATCCGCGCCGTTGAACTCCTCTTCGCGATCCAGACGCAGACCGAGCACGGCCTTCAACGTGCCATACACCAGCACGCCGCCGGCGAGGGCGACCGCGATGCCGGCGCAGGTCATGACCAGTTGAGACAGGAACGACACGCCGCCCAGGCCCCCCAGCGCTTTGGCGCCGAAGATGCCGGCAGCGATGCCGCCCCAGGCGCCGCAAAGGCCGTGCAAGGGCCAGACACCCAGCACGTCGTCGATCTTCCAGCGATTCTGCGTCAGCGTGAACATTCCCACGAAGATCCCCGCAGCGACGGCGCCGACCACCAGCGCGCCGATCGGATGCATCAGATCGGAACCGGCGCAGACCGCGACCAATCCCGCCAGCGGCCCGTTATGGACGAAGCCAGGGTCGTTCTTCCCCAGGATCAGCGCCGCCAGGGTGCCGCCGACCATGGCCATCAGCGAATTGACCGCGACGAGCCCCGAAATCTTGCCGAGCGTCTGCGCGCTCATCACATTGAACCCGAACCAGCCTACGGTGAGGATCCAGGCCCCCAGCGCCAGAAACGGGATCGACGACGGCGGATGGGCTGCCACGGCACCGTCCTTGGTGTAGCGACCGTGGCGGGCGCCGAGCAGCAGCACCGCCGGTAGGGCGATCCAGCCCCCCATCGCATGGACGACGACGGAACCGGCGAAGTCGTGGAACTCGGCGCCGAAGGTCGCATGCAGCCATGACTGGATTCCATAGGCGCCGTTCCACGAAATTCCTTCGAAGAAGGGATAGACGAATCCGGTCAACGCGAACGTCGCCGCCAATTGCGGGCGAAACTTGGCGCGCTCCGCGATGCCGCCGGAGATGATGGCCGGGATCGCAGCAGCGAAGGTCAGAAGGAAAAAGAACCGCGTCAGTTCATACCCGCTTTTCTGCGCCAATGCGGCAGCGCCCGAGAAAAAATTCACGCCATAGGCGATCGTGTAGCCGATGAAGAAGTATGCGATCGTCGACACGGCAAAGTCCGCGAGGATCTTGACCAACGCGTTGACCTGATTTTTCTTGCGAACCGTGCCCAACTCCAAAAAGGCAAAGCCGGCATGCATCGCGAGCACCAGGATTGCGCCCAGCAAGAGAAAGAGCACGTCGCTGCTGGTTTTCAGGGTTTCCATCATTTCTCACAAGAACGCAACGAGACAAAAAGACCGGGGAACGGCGGAGGCCGCGCAACCCCGCCTCCCTTCGTCCGGGGGAGAGGTCCGGATCGAGGGGAGGCGGAGGCCGGATCAGTCCGCCTGTTTGCGCAGGAAAGCCGGGATCTCGAACCGCATCTCCGGTCCGCCGGTTTCCTCGGCCGAGGGGCCGGCGGCGACGCGCGTCCGGAATACCGCCGGGATGTCGTACTGGCCGTAGTTGGTGGTCGCGGAGGGCGTCGACGCCGGCGCGCCCATCGGCGCCGGCGTCGTCAAGGGAACGTTGTCCGTTCCGGTGCGGGGCAGCACCATGAGCGACGGCTTGCCCGGCGCTTTACCCGGCACCGAGGTGGCGCGGCCGAGGCCGGTTGCCACCACGGTGACGCGCAGGTCGTCGCCCATGCCGTCGTCGCGCACCGCGCCGAAGATCACCGTGGCGTCCTCGGCGGCGAACGCCCGGATGGTATTCATCACCACGCTCGTCTCCTTCATCTTCAAGGAGCCGCTGGCGGTGATGTTGACGAGCACGCCGCGCGCGCCGGAAAGATCCACCCCTTCGAGGAGCGGACAAGCAACGGCCTGCTCGGCGGCGACACGGGCGCGGTCGGTGCCCGACGCGATGGCCGTCCCCATCATCGCCTTGCCGTGTTCGCTCATCACCGTCTTGACATCTTCGAAATCGACGTTGACGAGACCCGGCGTGTTGATGATCTCGGCAATGCCGGCGCAGGCGTTGTGCAGGACGTCGTCGGCCGTGCGGAAACAATCGGCCATCTCCGCATCCTCGCCCAACACCTCCTCGAGCTTGCTATTGAGGATGACGATCATCGAATGGACGTTGTCCTGCAGATCGCTGAGGCCCGCGTCCGCCACCTTGGCGCGCTTCGGCCCCTCGAACTCGAACGGCTTGGACACCACCGCCACGGTCAGGATTCCCAGTTCCTTCGCCACTTCGGCAACCACGGGCGCGGCACCGGTACCCGTACCGCCACCCATCCCGGCAGTGATGAAGACCATGTGCGCACCGCGCAGCGCATCGGCGATGCGGTCGCGCGCCTCCTCCGCGGCGGCGCGCCCCATCTCGGGCCGGCTGCCCGCACCCAGGCCGGTCTTGCCGAGCTGAATCACGTTCTTCGCGCTCGAGCGCGAAAGAGCCTGATGATCGGTGTTGGCGCAGATGAAGTCCACGCCTTGCACGCCCCGCTGAATCATGTGTTCGACGGCATTGCCGCCGGCGCCGCCCACCCCGATCACCTTGATCACGGTTCCAGCGGTTTCGGTCTCAAGAATTTCAAATGCCATAGCCTCTCCCCTTTTCAAAAGTTCCCAACGATCCACGCCTTGACCCGCTTGAACATCCCCTGGAATGTCCCATGCGGCACCTCAAACCGCTGCCCCCGCTGCTGCTGTGCGCAGGCCTCGTGAAGCAGACCCATCACGGCGGCATTGCGCGGGCTGCGCACGACATCGGCGAGCGGGCCGCCATACAGCGGCAATCCCGTTCGCGCCGGCCGCAGAAATACGTCTTCCGCCAGTTCGGCAATGCCGGGCAACAACGCCGTGCCACCGGTCAGCACGATTCCCGCGGCGATCGCCTCCTCGTGGCCCGACGTGCGCAGCGCGCGTTGCGCCAAGGTGAACAACTCCTCGACACGCGGCTCGATGACCGCCGCCAGCGCCTGGCGCGACAGCATGCGGGGGTCCCGGTCGCCGATCCCCATGATCTCGATCCGATCGCTCACGTCGGCAAGCGCCTCCTTGGCCATCCCGTAGCGCAACTTGATCTCCTCGGCCGCCGAAATCGGCGTGCGCAGGGCCATCGCGATGTCATTGGTGATCTGGTCGCCCGCGATGGGGATGACTTCCGTATGGCGGATCGCCCCACCGGTGAAAACGGTGATATCCGTAGTCCCTGCGCCGATATCGAGCAGCGCGACACCGAGTTCGCGCTCATCGTTGGTCAGCACCGACAACGACGACGCCAGGGGCTGCAACATGAGTTCCTGCACTTCCAGCCCGCAACGCCGCACGCATTTGACGACGTTCTGGGCGGCGCTTTCGGCAGCGGTGACGATGTGCACGCGGACTTCCAGACGGACACCGCTCATCCCGATCGGATCGCGAATGTCCTCCTGGCCGTCGACCGTGTACTCCTGCGTCAACACGTGCAGCACCTGGTGGTCCGCGGCGATCTGCACCGCACGTGCCGTTTCCAATGCCCGATCGACGTCGCTGTCGGTCACTTCACGGTCCTTGATCGCGACCATGCCGCGCGAATTGACGCTGCGGATGTGCTCGCCCGTGATCCCGGCGGTGACCTGGCCGACGCGACAAGCCGCCATCAACTCGGCTTCTTCGAGGGCCCTCCGGATCGATTGCACCGTGGCTTCGATGTTTACGATGACGCCGCGCCGCAGTCCCTCGGACTGCGACTGACCGACGCCGATCACCTGAAAGCGGCCACCAGGCAACAATTCCGCAACGGCCACCGCCACCTTCGAGGTGCCGATGTCCAGGCCGACGATCAGATCCTTGCTTTCATTGCTCATGGTTGCCCTGCCACCCGATTGTCGGCGGCGGATCCGCCCGCCTTGCTCCGGATCGGCGATCCGATCCCTCGTTTCGTTGCTCATGGTTGCCTCGTCGCCGGGTCGTCGACGGCGGCAGATCCGTCCGCCGCGTCATTGCCGTCTGACGCGGCGTCCGCCTGCGTCGCCGCGGC
>JAKAFN010000016.1 GCA_021825945.1 Pseudomonadota bacterium | reverse complement strand
GATTGACCGTCAGCGCACGGCCATCCGCCCGCAACATCACATCCCGGGGGCGATCGATCCTGCACCCCTCCGCTACCGCGCGCCGGTCCAGTTCCGCGTACAGATCCGCGAACTGCCGGCCATAGATTTCATGCCAGGAACGACCGAGCACCTGCTGCCGCGAAAGGCCGGTCAGCGCCTCCCCCGCCCGGTTCATGCTGACGAATCGGCCGGTCGCCGCATCCCGCACCGAAACCAGGACCGGCAGGCTCTCGATGACGAGGTCGAGATGATTGCGCACCCGGCGCAGCTCCTCCTCCGACCGATGGCGCGCGTCGACATCGGTGAGCGCAACGATCATGCCGCGCTCCGGCGCTCCGGATTCGATCGGACCGGCATTGCCCGCGCACCAGAACACGCTTCCGTCCGCGCGCCGCATCGGCAACTCGAAGCTCGCGCGCCCGCCATGCCCGTCGACGGGGGAAGCCGCCGAAATCTGGGACAACACCCGCCGCCATGCCGCCGGGTCGACAAAGAGGGATCCGAACTGCACTTCGCCGAGATCCGCCGAGGGGAAGCCGAACAGGCGTTCACCGGCCGCATTGGCTTTGATGATGAGGTCGTCGGCGACGTAGATGATCGCCACCAGCGCATTGTCGAAGATCAACTGCAGTTCATGGAGCGCGTTGCGCAGCTCGCGCTCGGAGCGCTTGCGCTGATCGATGTCGACGAAGGCGAAGATGTATCCCAGGTCGGGGCGGTCGGGGTTGACCGCGCGGCCCTGGACGGCGACCCAGATCGGATCGCCGCTACGTCGGCACATATACAGCTCGAACTCACAGGTTCCGCGGTCGCGGATCTCGGGAATCCGTTCGTCCAGCGCAGCGAGCAGCAGGCGGTCGGTGGGATGCGCAAAAAGCTGGATCTGTCCGACCAGCATTCCCGGCTCGCAGCCCAGCAACTCCTCCATCGCCGCGTTCGCGCGCAGAATGTTTCCGTCCCGCACGAACAACAAGCCGACCAGCGCGGTGTCGAAGATCAGCCGGCTTTCCGCAAGCAGGCGCTGCAGGCGCTCTTCGTAGTGCTTGCGATCGGTGAAGTTCTCGAGTACCAGCAGGATCTCCCGGGGGCCTTGCGCGCCGCCCATCGACCGCCAGACGAGGTTCACCCACCGCGTCTGGCCCGCCGGATCCGTCAGCCGGCGGGCCGGTTCGGTGACCGATGCTCCGTGGCCCCCATCCCGCGCCACGGCCGTGCGCGCGCGCAGACTCGCCTCGGCATCATCGGCATGGAACAGGCGGGAGGGATCCAGGCCGAACAGCTCCGCCTCGCTGCGGCCCAGCAACGCGCACGCGCTCCGGTTGGCGCGCGTGATGCGGAATTCGTCGTCGAGGAGCAGAAACCCCACCGGACTCTCGTTGAAGATGCTCGACAGGCGGTTGTTGTTTTCCGCCAGCACCGATTCGAAGCGCTTGCGGTCGGAGATGTCCCGCACCAGCAGGAAAATGAACTCCCGCTCGCCGTGCTCCACGCGCTGCAGCACGACATCGACGGCGAATTCCGTCCCCGCGCGGGTCCGATATTGCGTTTCGCCGTGGTAGGAACCGCGGGCATGCAGCCGCTCCAGCACCTCGGCAAACCGCGCCGAGCCCAGATTGGCGTCGATCGCGTCGAGCCGCATCCCCGTGATCTGGTCGCGCGAATATCCCAGCCATGACAAGGCGGTCTCGTTCGCGTCGACGATCGACCCGTCGCGGCGGATTTCCAGCACCATCTCGCCGGCCCGCTCGAGCGCCTGACGCAGCGCCGCCAGCGACGTTTCCGCAAACCGCTCCCGATCCAGCCGCTCGACCGTCAGGAACACGCCATTGAATTCGCTTCGGGCATTGAGCAGCGGCGTCCGCCGCTCCCGCACCCACGAGAGATCGCCCCCGGAGAACTGGTACTCGACCTGGTGCGAGTTGCGCAGTTCGTTGTCGCGCATGCGGATCAGGGAACGCATGACGTCCGGCTGCCCGCTCAGGTCGAATGCCTCGTCGAGGCGCCGGCCGAGCAAGTCCCGCTGCTCCACGCCGAGCATCTGCGTCAGATACGCGTTGCAGCGGACGTAGCGCAGATTGCGGTCGAGCACGGCCATGCCGATCCGCGCGCTCGACATCAGGGTGGAAACCAGCGAATCGGCCGCCCGGTTGGCGCGCATGGCGCTGCGTGGGACCGTGATGTCGCGGGCGAACGCGGTGACGTGCCCCGCCTCGCCGTACCCGTCGGGCTCGACGTAAAGGCGCACCTCGAAATTCTTCGCGCCGGTGGGATAGGGGTAGATGAATTTGAACGTCCGGCCTTCGAGCGTATCGAATGCCGCGGCAAGCTTCCCCTCCCACAGCGGGGCAAACTCCTGCATCGGCTCGACCTCGGTCAGCCGACATCCGACGAGTTCCGCCCGACTCACCCCGAAAGACTGAACCGCCGCGGAGTTGACGTAGATCACGGCGAGCGCCCGATCGAACCGCAGAACCGCGTCCGGAAGCTCGTCGAACAGCGCGGAAGGCGGCGCCGACGACCGCGTCCCTCGCGGCGTCACGAGGTTTCCGACGTCGGGATCCGGCAAGGGCTGCGCGGGGGGCGCGGGCACCGCGCCGCCGACGTCGCCGGCGGATTGGTCGAACAGGACCGCGGCCGAGTCCAACCGTGCATCAAACGTCATGATGGAGTCCGCCGCGCCAAAGTCCCATCCATCGAAGCGGTACGTTCCCGCGAAACTGCCATAAGAATACCGGATCCGGCGCAAATTCACCCCAGGAATTCGGGGTGCGGCCCGCCTCGGGGCCGCGTCGGATCAGATGTAGTTGAACAGGGAAAGCTTGGAAATCGCCGAATAGCTCTGCAGCGCCGCCTGGAACTGCGTCTGCTGCTGCGAAAGTTGAGACGCAGCCTGTGCATAGTTGGTGTCGACGATGTTGCCGGACTGGGTCTGATCCTGCAGGGTCTGGGAAGATCCGATGTTGCCATATGCGGTCAGCGCCTGCATGCCGGCGCCCATCGACGCCTGGGTCGTTCCCAATGCGGTGATCGCCTGGTCCACCTGGGTCAGCACCGAGCCCGATTGGCTCGCCGGATTCGACGACTGCAGGGCGTTGATGGCGTTGCCGACCATCTGGAACACCGACTGGGTGCTGCCGCTTCCGGTCGGGATGTTCATGAACACGCTCTGCCCGGAATATTTGCTCTGTACGGTGTTGGCAACGGAAACCTGCAACTGCTGGTTGATGCTGTCGCCGTTGTAGGACACGGCGTTGCCGCTCTGGGAGAACGGCGGCGTGTTGTTGACGGAGCCGCCGAACAGGTAGCCGCCCTGGCCATCGCCGGAATTGCCGAGCGACACCAGTTCGTTGAGATTCTGCTGCACCTGGGCCGCCATCGCGGTGTATTGGGCGGGAGTGTTTGTACTGTTTCCCGCCTGCACCATCGTGGTGCGGATGCTCTGCAACACATTGAGCATCTGCGTCAGCGCCGAAGACCCCATGTTCAGCAGGCTGTTGGCCTGAGTCTGATTGCTCTTGTACTGCCCGAGTTGCGAAATGTCGCTTTGCAGCGAGGAGGCGATGGCGGCGCCGACCGGGTTGTCCGCCGGCGAGTTGATCTGCTTTCCGCTCGAAAGCTGGGCGGTGGTGTTCATCACCGCCGCCTGATCGGCCATGATGCTCTGGGTGCTGCTCTGATAAATCGTGGAGCTGGCGATGCGGATCATGGTGGGTTCCCCGTTACGCCGAAGCGGCTACCTGCAAGACCGTGTTGAAAATGGTGTTCGCGGTTTGGATGATCGTCGCGGCGGCCTGATACTGCTGCTGATACTGGAGCAGATTGGCCGCCTCTTCGTTCAAGTTGACGCCCGACACCGACGCCTGCGCCGCCGATGCGCTCTGCAACAGCGCGTCGGCCGAGGTCTGGGTGGTCTGCGCGGTCGAGGTCATCGACCCGACATTGCCCACGGTTGCCGCATAGGCGTTGTCGAGCGTGGCCCCGGTTGCCAGCGTCAAGGTCTGCGTCTGGCCCATGAGCAGGGCATTGCGGTTGTCGCCGCTCGACGACCCGGTCGGCGCGACCGTGACGGCATCGCCGGCGACCGGCGTGCCGTTGAGCGTCAGCGACCATCCGTTGACGTTGATCGGCTGGCCCGGCGTATAGCTCTGCGCCGCACTGGTCGTGTGGGTCACCGAATCGGTATAGGTGTACTGCGTCGGGCTCGAAAAATTGATCGTCACCGGATCCTGCAGATTCGGATTGGGCCCATAGGAGGTCGGCGCGGTCGCGGAGGGCGTACTCGACCCCGTGGACAGCGGCTGCAAGCTCAGGCTTCCCACCGAGATCGAACTGCCCGCACCCAGGCTCGTCGACACGTTCAGCGGGCTTGCCGCGGCGATCTGGCTGCCATTGGTGATGGCGACGTTCAGGTTCTGCGCTCCGTTCCGCACCGGCTGGATGGTGAAGACATCACCGTTGTTCGCCGTGCCGCTGAGATTGATCGTCACGCCGTTGATGGTTTGCGGCATCGACGTATAGGTCGTCTGCTGCCCGTCCGAGAGCTGGGTGACGACATACTTCCGACTCGCCCCGCTGCCCTGCACGTTCAGCTGGTAATCCGACGGCTGCAGCTGGGTGACGTTGCCGTAGCTCGCCGAGACCGTGGCGGTCCCCGTGTTGGCGCTCCCCGCCACCACCGGAATCGCCGGCATGGCCGAAAACAGGTTGGCGCTGAACAGGCCCGGATTGTTCACCGCCGAATTGCCGTTCAGGTCCTGCCCCTGCGCCTGGACCGCGTTCATCTGCGCCGACATCACCACCGCGAGCTGCCCGATCTGATTCTCCACGCTCGGGATGGTCTGGTTCTGAAACTGCAGCAAGGCGCCGATCGCTCCGCCGCCGGTGTTTCCGGCCTCGAGCGGAACGATGGTGCTGCCGCTGGTCGTCCCGACAATGGTGTTCTGCGGGTTGTTCGGATCCTGCCCCTGCGCCAGCGGATAGGCCTTGGCCCCCACCACCAGCGGCTGGCCGTTGGCCAGATAGACGTTGATCGCCCCGCCCTGGGTGGTCGTGGTCACGCCGACCGCCTTGTTCAGGGTCAGGATGTCCTGGTTGCGCTGATCGAGCAAGGAATTCGGCATCCCCCCCGCCGCCTGCGCCGTCGCGATCTGGCTGTTGAGGTTCGCGATATCGGCGATCGTCGTATTCGCGGTCGTGATCTGCTGCGCGATCTGCTGGGTGGTGCTCTGGCTCAACTGCTGCAGTTGCGCATACATGCCGTTGAACTGGCCGGCCATCTGCTGCGCAGCCGACAGCATGCTCTGCCGCGTCGCCGCACTGCCCGGGTTCGAGCTCACCGCCTGCACCTGCGAAAAGAAATTGTCCATCGCCGCGCTCAAACCGGTGGTCGGATCCGCGAACATGCTGTTGATCTGCCCCAGCAGCTGCGCCGCCGTGTCGGCCTGTCCCGCCTGAGCCTGGGCCGCGTTCGTCTGCTGGCCGAGCAGGTCGCTGTACATGCGGGTGACCCCGGTGACGTCGACGCCGCTTCCCATGTACATCGCCCCCACCCCGGTTTCGACCTGGGTGGCGAACGTCGCAATCTGGCGGGAATACCCGGGGGTATTCACGTTGGCGATGTTGTTGCCAGTCGTCTGCAACGCGACGTACGCCGCGTTGATCGCGCTGGACCCGATGGAGAGCAATCCGCTCATGGCTTCGCGTTCCGTTCAAAAAGGGCGATGGCAACCGGCGTCACCGCCCCCCTTTTCCGCCATTTACGGCACTTTTCGCCGGACCTTGAATCGCGCCGGCCGCCTGCAGGACCTGCAGCATCGCCGGCGCACCGCCGGATGTCGCCGGGGACCGCGACGCCGGGTGCGCACCGCCCCCCGCCGCGGGTCCGCCCGTCTGGGGCATGTCCTGGCGCAGTTGGCGGGCGATCATCTGTGCGAGCCCGGTCCCCTGGTTCTGGGCGATGGTCTGCGCCAACTGGGTGTCGAGCATCTGCTGGTAGGTATCCTGCTCGGGCGAATCGAGCAGCCCGGACTTCATCGTCGCTTCGCGCATGCTCTTCAGGACCGACTGCAGGAACAGCGCCTCGAACTGCTTGGAAACCTGCGTGACCGCCTTCGCCGGGTCCTTGCTCGCCAATCGGCTCAGACTGTCCAGGGAATGCGAGTCGGCGGCAAGTCCGCCGATCATCGCGCCCGTCTGTGCGATGCCGATACCCATCAGATCACCTCGATGTCGGCCTTCAAGGCGCCTGCCGCCTTGAGCGCCTGCAGGATCGAGACCAGGTCCGCCGGATTCGCGCCGAGCGCGTTCAGCGCATTGACCAGGTCGGAGAGATTCGCGGTCTGCGGCACCTGCATCAGGCTGCCGCCCTGCTGCTTGACCTTGATGCTGCTCTGCTGGGTCACCACGGTCTGACCTCCGGACAGGGCCCCGGGCTGCGACACCACCGGGGTCGTCGAAATGGTGACCGAGAGGTTGCCGTGCGCAACCGCCGCCGGCTCCAGCGTGACCATCCGGTTCATCACGATCGAACCCGTGCGCGCATTGATGATGACCCGCGCCGGCGGATCGGCCAGCGCCACGTCGACCGACTCGACGCGGGCCATGAAATCCACCCGCGAATTCGGATCCATCGGCGCCTTGACGTCGATCGTGCGTCCGTCCTGCGCAGCCGCCGTTCCTGCCCCCAGCTTGGCGTTGATGGCGTTGGCTACCGCCGCGGCGGTGCCAAAGTCGGTACTGTTCAGCTCGAGCGCCAGCATTCCGCCCCGCTGGAATGGGCTGGCGACGCCGCGCTCGACCGTCGCGCCCTCTGGGATCCGGCCGGCCGCCAGCTGGTTGATCTGGACCTTGGAGCCGTTCTGCGACGCCCCCGCCCCGCCGATCACGACGTTGCCCTGCGCCACAGCATAGACCGTACCGTCGACCCCCTTGAGCGGGGTCATGAGCAGGGTGCCGCCGCGCAGGCTGGTCGCCGTACCCAGGGCGGAGACCGTGACATCGATCCGCTGCCCCGGCTGCGCGAATGCCGGCAGTGTCGCCGTCACCATCACCGCCGCGATGTCCGTCAGCATCATGCTGGCCGTGGCGGACGGTGGGATGGTGATGCCGAGGTTCTGGAGCATGCTCTGCAAGCTCTGGACCGTAAACGGCGTCATCATCGTCTGGTCGCCGCTGTTGTCGAGTCCGACCACCAAGCCATAACCGATCAGCGCATTGCCTCGGACGCCGCGCACGCTCGCCAGGTCGCGGACGTGCTCGGCCTGCGCCGGGACCGCCCCCAGGACGCCCAGGACGCAGACCAGGGCTGCCGCGAGAATTCGGCGCCATTTGTTGGGCAGGAAGGCGTTCATCAGAATGGCGACCACGAATTGAAGAATCGGCCGAACCAGCCCTGGATCTGCGACTGTTCGATGTTGCCGCCGCCGCGATAGTCCAGGCGCACATCGGCAAGCTGGGTCGAATTGATGATGTTCCCGGGTTGGATGAATTCGGGGTTGACCACCCCCGTCAACTTCAGCTTCTCCGAGTTGCGGCGGATCCCGATCTGCTTTTCGCCGGCGACCACCAGATTGCCGTTGGGAAGCACTTCGGTCACCGTGACGGTGATCGTCCCGGTGAAGTTGTCGGTAGACGTCGTCTGCCCGGTTCCGGCGAAGGAGTTGTCGCCGGCGCCGCTTGCGTTCCAGCCGTGGAACCCGATGCCGGCAACCGAAACCCCCGGCACCTGCGACGCGAAGCTGGTTTTCTTGTCGGTCGCGGAGTTGGCACTCTGCGCAGCATTCAAATTCTCGGCGATCTGCACGGTCAGGATGTCGCCCACCGCGCGCGGTTTCGGATCCGAGAACAGATCGACGTTTCCCGCAGTGCGGAAGATCGACCCCGTCGGCGCGACATACTGGTCGTAGGGTGCCGCGCGGGCGGTCATCGGCACGTGCTCCGACACCGGAGCGCGCGGCTCGGCACAGGCGCCGAGCAGCAACGCCGAAGACAGGATTGCGACGAAGGCTGGCGAACGCATGATCCGGTTCCTGCTTGCTTACAAGGTGCTGAGCTTGGCCAGCATCGAGTCGGCAGTCGATACCGACTTGGAATTCATCTCATAGGCGCGCTGGGTCTGGATCATCTTCACCAGCTCGGACACGACATTGACGTTGCTCGACTCCAGGTATCCCTGCTGGAGGAGACCTGCGCCGTTGAGGCCCGGCGTGGTCAGAATCGGGGTTCCCGACGACATCGTCTGCTGGAAGAGATTCTGTCCGTACGGCTGCAGGCCCGACGGGTTGATGAACAGCGTCAACTGCAGCGCCCCCACCTTCTGCGCCGTGGAACTTCCCGGAAGCGTCACGCTCACGGTGCCGTCCTGACCAATCGTGACTGAGGTGGCGCTCGGCGGAATGGTGATCGGCGGCGACACGAAATATCCCGAACTGGTGACGAGCTGCCCCACATTGTTGAGGTGCAGCGACCCATCGCGCGTGTACGCGAGGGTTCCATCGGGGAGCTGGACCTGGATGAAGCCGTTGCCGTTGATCGCGACGTCGAGCTGATTGCCGGTATTCTGCAGGTTTCCCTGCGTGAACATCGCCTCGGTGGCCACCGGCTGCACGCCGGTGCCGACCTGCAGTCCGGTCGGCAGGTAGGTCTGCTGCGACGAATTGGCACCCGGCTGGCGCAGATTTTGGTACAGGAGGTCCTGAAACTCGACGCGGGACGATTTGAATCCGGTCGTGTCGACGTTGGCGAGGTTGTTGGAAATCACGTCCAGCTGCATCTGCTGGGCGTTCATTCCGGTTTGGGCGATCCATAAGCTTCTGATCATTGCTCTTCTCCAAGGCCGATGCCGGCGCCTAGGCGGACACCAGGGTTTCCGCCTTTTGATCGTTCTGTTCCGCCGTGGTCAGCAGATTCATCTGCATCTCGTACTGCCGCGAGGCCTCAATCATTCCGGTCATCGTTCCGATGACGTTGACGTTGCTGCCTTCGATTGCGTCACTCACCAGATGGACGGTTGGATCCGCGCTCGCCGGCTGACCATCCTGGGTCCGAAACAGGCCGTCCGCCCCCTTGATCAGGTTTCCTGCGGGCGGATTGACCATCTTGAGCTGTCCGACGACGATGGGCACCGGCGCGACGGTGGTCTGTACGCTCACCGTCCCGTTCGGGGCAATCGTCACCGAGGCGGCATTGATCGGGATGGCGATCGGGCCGTTCACCCCTTGCACCTGACCGATTCCGGGCAACTGCAGCGTTCCGTCCGATCCGACCTGAAAGGCACCGTTGCGCGTGTAGGCTTCCGTGCCGTCGGGCGCCTGGACGGCGAACCATCCCGGCCCCTTGATCGCGGCATCAAGGCTGTTTCCCGTTGTTTCGATCGGGCCTTGGGTAAAGTCCGACCCGGTCGTCGTCTCCACTGCGAACACACGGGTTCCCGGCTGCGCAGTCTGTCCCTGAATCGGAACCGCGCGCATGGCGACGAAATCGGCGCGGAACCCCGAGGTGTCGACGTTGGCGAGATTGTTCGCCAGAATGGCCTGGCGCGAAAACAGATACTGCGCGCCGGTCATCGCGGTGTAGATCAGACGGTCCATGGAAATACCCCTATCGCGTCACGAATCAGCGCAGCGTCATCAGCGTCTGCTGCACCTGGTCCTCGGTCTTGATCATTTCGGCATTGCCCTGATAGGCACGCTGCGCGCTGATCATGTTGACGAGTTCGGTGGTCAGATCGACGGTCGACTGCTCGAGCGCGCCCGACTGCAGCGTCCCCAACGACCCCGATCCCGGCGCCCCCACCACCGGTGCGCCCGAGGCCGAGGTCTCCGCAAACTGGTTGTTGCTGAGGGCGGCCAGTCCTTGGGGATTGGTGAAATTGGCCAAGGCGATCTGCCCCTGCGCGACGGTCTGTCCGTTGGTGTAGTTGCCGATGATCGTGCCATCGCTGCCGATCGAAAAGCCGGCGAGCTGCCCGGTGGTGTAGCCGTTCTGGATGTTGGAACTGACCGCGAATGGCACCCCGTACTGGGTGGACGATGGAAACGAGACCGCGACGTTGACCGGATTGGCGCCATTGGTGGGCGTGAACGACAGGCTCATCGTTCCCGCGGGGTTGGTGCTGCCGGTTGCCGTGCCGCTGTTGACGCCGGACAGCGCGCCCGACGAGTTGAACGTCATCGAACCCAACTGGCTGCTCAGGGCCGTGCCGTCGACCGTGCCATACACGTTCCACGTCCCCGGCGTGGCGCTGTCGACGAAGTACATCGTCAGTGTGTGCGCGTTGCCCAGCGAGTCGTAGAGCGACATCGAGGTCGACGAGTTGTAGGTCGTCGGGTTGGTCGGGCTGAACGTCCCCGTTGGCGGGGTCGAATTCGCCGGCAGATTGAGCGTGAAGTTTGCCGTGGTGCTCGCCGAGGGCGGTACCGGCGCGGTCGACAATGTCAGCGGCTGCGGCGGCGTCGACGAAATCGTGCCGTTCGCGCCGGCCGGATAGCCCGTAAGCTGCGCGCCGGTCGAGTTGACGATGTCACCGGTGGCGTTGAGCGAGAACTGGCCGTCGCGCGAGTAGGTGGTGACCCCGTTATTGACCTCGCGGAAGAACCCCTGCCCATTGATCGCAATATCCAGCGGATTGCCGGTCGTGGTGATGTTCCCCTGCGTGAAGATCGGCGCAACCGCCGCGACGCTCGTGCCGATCCCGACCGCCGTGCTGCTGGATCCCCAAAGGGAATTGGCATACACATCGGCGAATTCGGCGCGTGCGGTCTTGAATCCGACGGTGGCGGAGTTGGCGATGTTGTTGCCGATGACGTCGAGCGCCTGCGACGATGCATCCAAACCCGAGAGTGCCTGTCCGTATCCCATGTTCGATTTCTCCTGGATGTTCCGACTGCTCTTGCTGCGTTTTCCTCGACGGCCGCGCCGTCCTTACATGATCTGCATGACCGAGGTGTAGGGAACCTGGCTGCCGTTTCCCAGCATCAACTGGGTCGTGCCGTTGGATTGCGGCACGGCGCCGATGACCGGCTGCAGGTTGTAGGGCGAGGCCGTCACCGACGCGCCGCCGCTTCCCGTGGCAGTCACGCTGAACTGATAGTTGCCGGCGGGAGCCGTGGATCCCGAACTCGTGCTTCCGTTCCACGCGAAATCCTGGAAGCCGGCACCCATCGAGCCGAGGTTGAGCGTCTGCACGACATTTCCCGAGGAATCGCTGATCGTCACCGTGACGTTCTGCGCTGCCGACCCGAGATTGATGCCGCCGATCGCGCTCGCCCCGGACCCGCTCGAATTGGCGGCCAGGTTCAGGCCCGACCCGGCGACCATCACGTTGTGTCCGGTGAGCATCCCCGACTGGATCGTCGCGCTCTGCTGCAGTTGCGTGAGCAGCTGCGAGATGTTGGTGTTGAGGTTGTTGATGCCGGTCACCGTACTGATCTGGGCCAACTGCGAGGTGAGCTGGGTGCTGTCCATCGGATTCAGCGGATCCTGATTGTTCATCTGGGCGACCAGCAGTTGCAGGAAGGTCTGCTGCAGGTTCTGCGAGCCTGAGGACGACCCGGTCGAAGACGAGGACGACGAGGACGACGTTCCGCCCGCCGCCGATCCCGAACCGGCGGAGGACGTCGATGTCGATGGCGGGGCGACCGTCGAATTGGCGAGGATCGCGCTCCAGGGATTGGCGGCGGTCGCGCTGGTGCTGGATGTGGTCATGGAAAATCGCTCCTTATCCGGCCATCTGAATGACCTTGTCGAGCAAGGTCTTGGCGGTGGTCATCACGTCGACGTTGCTCTGGTAGCTGCGCGAGGCAGAGATCATGTTGACCATCTCCTGCACCGGGTCGACATTGGGCATCGTCACATTCCCGCTGGCGTCCGCCGCTGGGTTGGACGGATCGTGCACCGTGCGCCCGGGAGCGCTGTTCTGCACAACGCCCGCGACCTGCACCCCTGCTGACGCCGGGTCAGCGCCGAACATGTGCGTCTGGAAGACGACCTCCCGCGCCTTGTACGGCTGGCCGTCGGGTCCCGCGACCGAATTGGCATTCGCGAGATTGCTTGCGACGACATTGAGCCGCTCGCTTTGCGCCGACACCGCGGACGCCGAAACATCGAATACGCTGAAGAGAGACATTTCCGCTCCTTCTCACCGTCACCCGGTGATGACGGTCGTCATCTGCTGGAACTTGCTGCTGAGAAACCGGACGGTCGCCTCATAGCGCACGGAGTTCTGCGCGAACTCCGCCCGCTGCTGATCGATGTTCACCGTATTGCCGTCCATCGAGGCCTGCAGGGGCACCTGGTAGAGCAGCGGCGGCATGGCGGCGGATGACTCCCCACCCGCCGGCGTGCCCGCGGCGTTCAGGTGGGCCGAATTCGTTCGCGCCATCGCCACCGCGCCCGCGGCGCCACCCACGGCGGAACCCGCCGCAGACCCCGCCGCGCCACCCGTAGCCGCCGCCAGCGCTTGCTGAAAATTGAAATCCCGCGCCAGATATCCCGGCGTGTCCGCATTGGCGATGTTCGCGGCCAGCACCTGTCCGCGCTTGGCGTACAGGTCGAGTGCCTGGGCCTGAAAATCGACCGCCGACGTGCCACCGAACCCTGCCATCTTGCCCTTCCCATCTGCCGATCCCACAAAAACGGGGTTTCGGCCCTAAAGTTTTGTTTCCTGGCGCCGATTATTGACTTGTCGAGGTGGCGGGATCGGCGGATAAGCCGGGTTCACGCGCGCCTTCTTGCCGGATCCGGCAGGATGGAAGGCGCATACGCTAACCGGCATGAAACGAGCATTCCGACTCCTTGATGCCATCCGGCGCCCTGCCACCGGAGTCCTGGGGACCGCCGCGGCCGCGCTCGCCATGTCGGCCGGAGCCGCCCCCGCGTGGCAGGACGGATCGGACCGGATCGCCATCGTGCGGGCGTTCGCCGCACAGGAGGCGGCGCGCGAACAGCCCGCGTATCGCGCGCAGGTCGAGGTCGGGACGCTCAATCCGTACCTGCGCCTGGCTCCGTGCAATCAAGTCGAACCCTTTCTGTATCCGGGCGCGCAGCTCTGGGGCCGCGGTTTCGTCGGCCTGCGCTGCATGGAAGCGGGACGCGCCTGGTCCGTATCGGTGCCCGTCGTCGTCCATTACTTTGGCCCGGCCCTGATTGCGACGCAGCCGATTCCGGTACTCACGCCGATCACCGCAGCCGAAGTGCAGCGGACGGAAGTGGATTTGACGCGCAGCCAAGGCGGGGTTGCCACCCAGTTTTCCCAGGTGCTCGACCACATGCTGCAACTGCCGATTGCCGCGGGACAAGCCATCCCTCTGAGCGCGCTGCAGGTTGTTCCGGCAGTCCGGCAAGGCGATGCCGTCACGATCGTCGGCAGAGGAACCGGGTTTTCGATCACCACCGACGGGATCGCCCTCGGCGCAGCCGGGCCCGGCGATCCGGTTCAGGTGAAAACCGAGTCGGGCCGGATCGTCACCGGCACGGCGGAACGGGGGCGGGTCGTCGAACTGCGGTTCTGATGAAATGAAACATTGGCGTCATTGCGAGGTCCGCAAGACCACCCGACCCCGTCATCGCGAGGCCCATAGGGCCGTGGCGATCCGGCGGGCGATCTGGATTGCTTCGGGCTTCGCCCTCGCAATGACGAGGGTTGCGGTTTTCCGCTAAAGTTTCCCGCCGCGAGGCCGATTCCGGTTGACAAGGAACCGTGGAATCCATGCCTCGGGAGGAATGACATCATGAAGATCATCGGAAGTCCGTCAGGCCCGAAGGGCACGGGAAGCACGGGAGTCGGCGGCGCCGGGCGCGCCGGCGGGCGCGCGAGCGCGGCCGGCTCGACCACCGGAACGGCGGGCAATGCCGCCGTGAGCGGCGGATCCCCGGCCCCCGGCGGGACCTCCTCCTCGGCCGTCCATTTGAGCCAGCTCGATGCGCAGTTCGCGCAATCGGACTTCAACGCGGCCAAAGTCAACGAAATCACGTCTGCAATCGCCAACGGCAGCTATCGGGTGAACGCCGGAGCGGTGGCCGAGAAACTGGTCGCCACGGCGGCGGCCTTGGCCGGCCGGCCCCAAGGCGCCGGCGCCTGACGCGGAACTCCCAGTGGAATCGACGATCACCGAATTGATCGACTGTCTCGAGCAGGAGCATCGGGCTCTGCTTGCGGAAGATGTGGCCGCCCTGGAATCCATCGTGGCCCGCAAGGAACGCCTTCTTGCCGCCCTGTCCTCCCAGCAAGCCGGCGGCGACCGCCGCACGACGGCCGCCCTCGGCAACTTGCTGACGCGCGCGCGCGCCCTGAATCAGCGCAACGCCGCGACGCTGACGCCGCGCATGGCGTTCAACCGGGTCCGGCTGAACGCGCTGCACGGCGCGCGCAACGGCGATGCCGCGGTATATACCGCGAGCGGCGCATTCTCGACGCGGTAGCCGGCCTCCGGCATCCACGCCGGACATCACTTCTTCGCTCCATCGCCTCACCCCAGCCCGCTCCCGCATGCGGGAGCGGGGAAAATCGCACCACGCGACATAAGCAAAAGGACCCGTCCGAAGCCGGACGGGTCCTTTTGTCTTGAAGCGCGTCGGGGTGCGATCCGGATCAGAACTCTTCCCAGTCGTCTTCGGCCTTCGCGGCGGGCTTGACGGTGCCGCCGGAAGCCGGCGCCGCGACCGGAGCGGCGGCTGCGGGGGCCCGATGCGGGGTCGCCGGCCCGGTCGATCGCGCCGCCGCCTGGGCCGCGGCGATCACCCGGGTCGCCTCGTTCTGACCCAGCTTGAACGTCGCCACCGACTGCGCCAGTTGCACCGCCTGTTCGCGGAGGCTGGCCGCCGCGGCCGCACTCTCCTCGACCAAGGCGGCATTTTGCTGCGTCATCTGATCGAGCTGCGTCACCGCGGTGTTGACCTGACTGATTCCCGAGTTCTGCTCCATCGTCGCCGAAGCGATTTCCGCCAGCAGATCGGTCACGCGCCGCACCTGATCGACGAGGTCGCGCATGGTCTTGCCCGCATCGGTGACCTGGCGCGAACCGCTCTCGACCTTGGCGACCGAATCGGCGATCAACGACTTGATCTCGCGCGCCGCCTGGGCGCTGCGCTGCGCAAGGTTGCGCACCTCGCCGGCCACGACGGCGAAGCCGCGGCCCTGCTCGCCGGCACGCGCGGCTTCCACCGCGGCATTCAAGGCGAGGATGTTGGTCTGGAATGCGATGCCGTCGATGACGCCGATGATCTCGGCGATCTTGCGGCTGCTCGCCTCGATTTCGCCCATCGTTTCGACGACCTGGCCCACCGCCTTGCCGCCGCGTCCGGCGACGTCGGACGCGGCCGCGGCCAACTGGTTGGCTTGGCGGGCCGAGTCGGTGTTCTGCTTGACCGTGCTCGACAACTGCTCCATCGACGCCGCGGTCTGCTCCAGGCTGCTCGCCTGCTGTTCGGTGCGGGCGGACAGGTCGGAATTGCCGCTGGCGATCTGATCCGATGCGGTCGCGACCGAGTCGACCCCGGCGCGCACGCTCGTCACGACCTTGCGCAGGCCGCTCACCATGCTATCGAGGGAGCGCTGCAGATGGGCGAGTTCATCGTTGCCTTCGGCGACCACCTCGCAGGTCAGATCCCCCTTCGACACGGCATCGGCAACGCGGATCGACATTTCCAGCGGCCGCGTGATCGACCGCGTAAGCACCACGCCCAGGGCGACCGCCACGAGCGCGCCGGCGGCCGTGAGCGCGCCGATGATCCAAGCGCTGGTGTGGAAGACCTGCGTGGTCGCGGCCGCGTCCGCGGCCGAATTGCTGACCTTCCACTCCACCATGGCATGCAGGGTCGTTTCCGCGGTGCTCAGCACATTGCTGAAGTCATCGCTGATCGTGATCGCGGCAACCGGCGCCGCGCCCGCAGGAGCCGCACCCGCAGCGGGGGCCGCCGAGCGGGCCGCGATGGCGTCCGCGACCGTCGCGAAGTCCTTGCCGTATTGCTCGAGCATCGAGGCTGCCAGCGCGGCCAGGCCCTTCCCCTGCTCCGAACTGTCGAACGAAGGCGCGGCTTTCCGGAGGTTCGCGATCGCATCCTTGTAGGACTGGCGCGCCTGATCGACCAGCGTCGACCGCGCGTCGGCATTGGTGGTGAGGATCGCCTGTTCCAGCGCCTGCGCCGAATAGGCCGCGGACGCCTCGGCCCGCGCTGCGAGTTTCAGGCCGCTGAGATCGTCCTGGTACATCGCCTGGGCGCGCTGCTCCATTCGCCAGGTTCCCCATGCACCGGTGGCGCCGATCGCCGCGCCGATCAGCGCCAGGAACAGGAATGAAGTAAGCAGTCGCTTGGAAATTGCGAATCGGTTCAACATGATCGAACCCCCCTAACGGTTATGGCGATCCGCCGCCCCGAACGATGAAATATCGGCGTCATCGCGAGGCCCACAGGGCCGTGGCGATCCAGAGGGCGGTCTGGATTGCTTCGGGCTTCGCCCTCGCAATGACGATCGTTGCCGTTGCACGTCAATCGTTTGCAATGGTTTCCGGTCTGGTGCCGTTTGCGTTGCGAGCCGTGCGCTTACGCCGCCACGGCCGCTTCCTGGTGCGCCTGACTGATCAGCGCCATATCCGCGCTCGACATCAAACGATCGATATCGATCAGAATCAGCATGCGCTCGTCCTCACCCGAGCGAATGCTGCCCAGTCCGGTGATGTAGTCCTGATCCAGCAGGGAACTGAATTCCGGCGCCGGCTTGATCTGCTCGGGGGAAAGCTCCAGTACGTCGCTGACGGAGTCGACGACGGCACCGACCACCCGGCCATTGATGTTCAGAATGATGACCACGGTGAAGGCGTCGTACCGGGCCTCTCCGAGGTTGAACTTCATGCGCAGATCGACGATCGGCACGATGACCCCGCGCAGATTGATCACGCCCTTGATGAAGGTCGGGGCGCCCGCGATGCGTGTCACCGTGTCGTAACCCCGGATCTCCTGCACCTTCAGGATGTCGATCCCGTATTCCTCCCCGCCGAGGCGGAACGTCAGGAATTCCTGGATCCGGGCCGGGTTCTTGGCCTCAAAGCGCTCCATCACGCCCATGTGCGACTCCTTGCAATTCGGCGCCGGAGCGCCGAGACCAAACCATTGGATGCTGCGATTGTGGGTTGCGCCGGCGGCTCGTGTTCCGAGGAAAAAGGCCGGTTTTCCGGCTCACCAGTTTTTCAGCTTCGCCCGCAGGCGGGACACCGCCTGGCTGTGCAACTGGCAGACCCGCGACTCGGTCACGCCCATCACGGCCCCGATTTCGCGAAGGTTGAGGTCCTGCTCGTAGTACATGCTCATCAACAACTTCTCTCGTTCCGGCAGGTTCTCGATGGCGTCGACCAGCGCGGTGCGAAAGCGCTTGTCGCGCAGGATCTCCATCGGCTCGCTGTCGGTCTGCGGCAGATGACGCTCGAGATAATCCTCGTCGTTGTCGCCGCCGCCGAGATCATCGAAATAGATCAGTTGCGCGCCGCGGGCTTCGCTCAGCAGTTCCTGGTACTCGGCAACCGAAACATGGAGCTCCCGCGCGATCTCGCTCTCCTGCGCCGGGCGCCGGAGGCGCTGTTCGACGCGGTGGATGGCGTTTTCGATTTCGCGCTGGCTTTTGCGCGCAGAGCGCGGCATCCAGTCGCCGGCGCGCAGTTCGTCGAGCATGGCGCCGCGGATCCGGCTCGCCGCATACACCTCGAACTGCGTCCCCTGCGATGCTTCATAGCGGCCGACCGCATCCATGAGGCCGATCATGCCGGCCTGGATCAGGTCGTCGACCTCGACATTTGCCGGCAGCTTCGCAATCATCTGGTGCGCGATCCGTCGCACCAAAGGCGCATACTGCTTGGCATAGTCCTGGTCTCGTTCCAACGTTCCGCGTGCGGTATACACGAAGGCGTCGCTCTTCAAAGTACGGTCTCCACGAGCGGTAGGCGTTCCCCGGCGGGCTGCGCCGGCATCTCCGCCCGCCACAGTTCCTCCACCGGTTCGGCCGCCGACACCGTCGCGCCAAAATGCCGGCGCGCGATCGCCGCCGTTCCCGACAACAGCCTACCGGCCGCCGCCTTGCCCATTCCCGAAAAAAGAAGGTGGAAAGCGGCAATCTCCGTCTCGCTCATGGTCTGCCGAATCGCGGCGAGCGCCGCCGTTCCCGCATCGGGGCTCGAATCCATCGGGATCAGCGCCTGCCGCAAGACCGCAAGCTCGCGGATGCGCCGCAGGAACGCCAACCGCGTCGGCGGCAGCGTCAGAACGATGTGCTGGACGCGCGCGCCCACCGACTCGATCGCCTGGGTGACCCGCGCCGCCTGCCCCTCCTCCCCACAGGCGCGATCGATGGCCCGCGCCGCCGGCAGCACCCAAAGGGACGTACCCGGCACGGCGAGGACCGCGTCGCCGAGATTGCAATCCCCCGCGAGCGCATGGTCGAGGTCGTAACGCGCCTTGCGTCCGAACGCGTGGGCGACCTGGCTGCGGGCGCCATCAATGATCAGTGTCGCCGTCGGGCCGGACGGCGCCATCCGTTCGGAAATTTCCTGCGCCCGCCGGGCAATCGCGCTCGCCTGCCCCGCGGTACGGCCCGCAGGCTGGACGACGAGCGACCAGCGCGCCGGACGGCGCCCGAACATCCGGCGCAGGCCGCTTGCTTGGTCCGATGCGTGGAATGGCCTCATGAGCGGATCAGGATGCCCGTACCGCCAGTTCCTGCGCCGCCGCACCCGCGGCGAATGCCTGGGCCTCCTCGCCATCGAGCGAAAACGACGAACCGAAGGGCTTCAACGCAATGTGCGCGAGCAGCGCGGGGTTGGCGGCATGCCAGTCCTCCGGAACCCGCTGGCCGTTGGTGATTCCCAGCAGCGGCGCGCGATAGCGCATCATGCAGTCGAGCGCGCCGCCGATCCGCGCCGCCTCGTCGATCTTGGTCAACACGGTGCCCTGCATGCTCCCCAAACGCCATGCCCGCGACACCTCGTCCAGCGTCTCGGCGTGCGACGCCGCGTTGAGCAACAGCACTCGCTGGATCGGCTGGTCACCGAATCGCACTTCGTCGAGCAGCCCCAGCATTTCCGTCAGTCGCTGGTCCCGCTGGGACATCCCGCAGGTGTCGATCAGCACCGTGCGCTTGCCGCGGAGGGATGCCAGCAGATCCTTCAGGCTCGGCGCGTCGTGCGCCGCGAACACCGGGACGCCCAGGATGCGCCCGTAACTGCGCAATTGTTCGTGGGCGCCGATCCGGTAGGAGTCCAGCGTGATCAGGCCGAGGCTCGACGCTCCGTGACGCACGGCATGTCGGGCCGCCAGCTTGGCGATCGTCGTCGTCTTCCCCACTCCCGTGGGTCCGACCAGCGCGATCGCGCCCGTCCCGGAGACCGGATTCTCGTCTTCGACAGGGCAGCGGACATTGCGTGCCACCACCGCCTGCAGCCAGGCGTCGGCCTGTGCAGCCTCGAGGCCCGCCGGCGTTTTTTCGGCAACGCGGCGCGCCAGTTCCGGGGAAAATCCCGACATCAACAGACGGATCATCACCTGCCGGGCCAGCACGAGTTGCCCGGGCGCAGTCGTCGCGGCAAGCGGCCGGGTCGCCGCGACCTTCGACGCAAGGTTGACTTCCAGGTTGGAGATCCGGTCCGACAGCACCGAACGCAGCGACCGCAACTCCTCCATCACGCGGGTGTCGCCCGTCGGCGAGGAGGGCTGCGCCCCCGCCGCGATTCCGTCCGCGGGGGTCGATGGCACGGCGACGAACAGGTCCGGCACCGCGGCGGCCACGGCCGGCTCTGCGGCGGGGGGCGGCGGTGCCGCAGTGGCCGCCGCAGTTGTCGCTGCGGTTGTGGCGGAAAGTGCCACGGAGGGCGCCACGGCAGGCGCGGATGCCGCCCGGCGCGGGGTCACCGGCGCGGGCTCCGCGGCTTGCGACAGGAAGGGCTCCGCCCGCGAAGGGCGGCGACGGAACACCGCCGGCGCCGCGCCGGCAACCGCCTCCGTCGCGACGGCAACGGGACGGATCGCTGCGGCGGGGCGCGAAACCGGGGGCGCCGGTTCCTCGTCGGCATGCGCGACATCGTCGTACATCGCCGCGCCGCCGAGGCGCGGCTGCGCAATGGTGGTCTGACGGCGGATGAATTCCTGGAACGACTCCGGCATGGCCGTACGGCCGGGTCGCGCCGTCTCCGCCTTCGCCGCGGCCGCGTTGACGGCCGGTTTGCGCGCCGTCGACGGAAGCTTGCCGCGCATGGCGACGCTCGCCGAGGTGGCCGAAGCGGCCGACGCCACGTTGACCGGCTCGAACTCGTCGACCAGGTTGCGCATCTGTCCCTCGGCCGCGGCGATGATCTCGATGCGCCCGGAATCCAGGCGGCGGTTGGACAGGATGACCGCTTCGGCCCCCAGCTCCAGGCGAACCCGATGCAGAGCCTCGCGGGCGGTCGTCGCTACATATCGTCTGAATCCCATGGCGTTCTCCTTGCCGCTTCCGTCTTATACCGCGTTCCCGATCAATCCGTCGCACCAACCCATCACGCCCGCGCGCCGAGGACGTTGTTCACCCGGATCACACTCGTCTCCGGAACCTCCGCATGCCCCAACACCCGCAACCGAGGCGCCGCGCGCTTGAGCAGCCGCGCCAACGGGAGCCGCAAGCGGTCCGGCACCAGCAGCGTCGGCGTGACGCCGATCTCTTCCTGCCGCTTCGCGACGGCCGCCGCGTTGCGCTGCAGGGCATCGACCAGCCCGGGTTCGAACGCCGGCACTTCGCCGGGTGCACCCAGGGATTGCACGAGCAGCTTTTCCAGATCCTGATCCAGCGCAATCACCGGCAGTTCGCGCGTCGAGCCGAACCACGCCTGGGCGATCGACGCGCGCAGTGCCGTCCGCACCGTCGCCGTCAACTCCGCCGCATCGGTGCTGCGGGTGGCGCCGTCGGCCAGGGTTTCGATGATCGTGCGCAGATCGCGGATGTGAATGCCCTCGTCGAGCAGGCTGGCAAGCACTTTCTGCAGCGTGGCGAGCGGGATCAGTTTCGGCACCAGGTCGTCCACGAGCTTGGGATGATTGCGTCCGAAATGATCGAGCAGCGCCTGCGTCTCCGCCCGGCCCAGCAACTGGCCGGCATTGGTCAACAGCAAGTGATTGATGTGGGTCGCGATCACCGTCGCGCAGTCGACGACCGTATAGCCCAGGACCTGCGCGGAATCCTTCGCACCGGCGTCGATCCAGATCGCCGGCAGACCGAACGCCGGATCCTGGGTCGGGGTGCCGGGCAGTGCCTGCGTGATGTTCCCCGGGTTGATCGCCAGGAACTGCCCGGAGAAGGCCTCTCCCTCGCCGACCACCACTCCCTTGAGCAGCACCCGGTACTGGGTCGGCTTGAGATCGAGGTTGTCGCGGATGTGCACCGACGGCGGCAGGAACCCGACTTCCTGGGCAAACTTCTTGCGGATCGCCTTGATTCGCTTCAGCAGTTCGCCATCCGCCTTGGCGTCGACGAGCGAGATCAGGCGGTAGCCGACTTCCAGGCCCACCACGTCCACCGGAACGATGTCGTCCCAGCTTGCTTCCTGCGCCGCGGCCGGGGCCGGGGCCGCCGCCGCCTGCTCGTGGGCCTTCTTTTCTTCCGTCTGTTTGCCGCGCCGCACCAGGAACCAGGACGCATAGCCGCACAACGCCGCAAGCATCAGAAACACCATCGACGGCATCCCCGGAATGCTGCCGAGGATGGCGAGGATCGCCGCGGTGATCCCCAGGGCGCGTGGCGTCGCCATCACGCTGTCGAGGATCTGGGTGCCGATGTCGTTGTCGTCCTTGCCGACGCGCGAGACGATGAGACCCGCCGCGATCGAGATCGTCAGCGCCGGGATCTGGGCGACCAGGCCGTCACCGATGGTGAGCAGGACATAATTGTTGACCGCCGACATGATCGGCATGCCGTGCTGCAGAACACCGATCGCCAGGCCGCCGATGATGTTGATGAACAGCACGAGGATCCCGGCGACCGCGTCGCCGCGCACGAACTTGCTGGCGCCGTCCATTGCGCCGTAGAAGTCGGCTTCGAGGGCGACCTCGGAACGGCGGCGGCGCGCCTCCTTGTCGTCGATCAGCCCCGAATTCATGTCGGCATCGATCGCCATCTGCTTGCCGGGCATCGCGTCCAAAGTGAAGCGCGCGGCCACTTCCGCGATCCGTCCCGCGCCCTTGGTGACGACCATGAAGTTGATCACCACCAGGATCGCGAACACGATCAGCCCGACCGTGAAGTTGCCGCCGATCACGAAGTGACCGAACGATTCGATGACCTTGCCTGCCGCGCCCGCCCCGGTATGCCCGCGCGTCAGCACCACCCGCGTCGATGCGACGTTGAGGGACAGTCGCATCAACGTCGTGAGCAGGAGGACGGTGGGAAATGCCGCGAAATCGAGCGGCTTCTTGGTGTAGGTCGCCACCATCAGGATGACCAGCGCCAGCGCGATGTTGAAGGTGAACAGGATGTCCAGCGCAAACGGCGGCAGCGGCAGCATCATCATCGCGAGGATGAGGAACACCACCAGCGGCACGGCCAGCGAGCGCCAGGGGACGGCTTGCACCAAAGGATGTTTCAGGACGGCGTCCATGTCATTTCCCTACGGGAAAACGGCAACGATCGTCATTGCGAGGGTGCCGCCGGAAGCAATCCAGGCGTTCTTCTGGATCGCCACGGCCCTGCGGGCCTCGCGATGACGCCGGGGTTTCCTGGCCATGGCCCTGTGGGCCTCGCGATGACGCCGGAGTTTCCTGGCCATGGCGGTGCGGGCCTCGCGATGACGCCGGGGTTTCGTGATTCGGGTCGGTATACGTCGCCATGACCGTTACGCGCTTGCCATCGGTTGAAGCGGGTCCATTCCCTCCGGCACCGCGATGTCGTGCGGTTCCACCGGGCGCGGCCCGATCCCCTGGGCATAACTCTTGAGCTGGAAGATGTACGCGAGCACCTGCGCCACCGCGGTATACAGCGCGGCCGGGACCTCCTCGCCGATCTCGACGTGCTTATAGAGCGCCCGGGCCAGCGGCGGCGCTTCCAGTTGCGGCACGCCCGCCCCCCGCGCAACCTCGCGGATGCGCATCGCCACGTCGTCCATGCCCTTGGCGACCACCACCGGGGCACGATGCCGGTCCTCCAGGTACTTGATCGCCACGGAAAAGTGCTCCGGGTTGGTAACCACCACGTCGGCCTTCGGGACGGCGGCCATCATGCGGCGGCGGGCCATGTCGCGCTGCGCGCGGCGCACCCGCGCCTTGATCTGCGGGTCGCCCTGCATCTCGCGCGCTTCGTCGCGCATCTCGGTGACCGTCATGCGCAAGCGGTTGCGAAAGGAAATGATCTGGTACGGAACGTCGATTGCCGCGATGACGGCGAGTGCGACCGCCATCAGCGCCGACGCCGCGAGCGCCAGATGGAAGGATTCGGCGACGGCCCGCGCGAGACCCTCTCCGGCCAGGGACGCGAAGCGGTCGAGGTGCGTCGCCACATAGCTGCCGCCGACGATCGCGAGAAGGATCGCCAGCAGCGAGGTCTTGACCAGTCCAACCAGGGATTGCAGCGAAAACAGGCGCCCGAACCCTTCGGCGGGACTCAGGCGCTCGACCTTGGGCGCAGCCGCGCCCGGCACGAACACCACACCGCCGATCGCCAGCGGCGCCGCCACGGCCGCGACCGCGAGAACCAGGAAGATCGGGGCCGTCCCGGTCATTGCCGCGGAAACGCAGGTTCCGAGCCGCGCCAGCATTGCTGCCGGATCGGTGGCGCTCTGCGCATCGAAGCGCAACCCGCTGGCGACCAGGGCGCGGCTCGCCGACGCCACCGAACCGCCGGCCAGGGCCATCACGCCGACCGACGCGCCGATGATGAAGAGGTTTCCCAGATCTCGCGATCGGGGAACGTTCCCTTCCTTGCGTGCATCCGCCAAGCGTTTGGCGGATGGGTCTAGGGTGCGGTCCTGTCCGCTGTCGGATTCTTCGGCCATCGAGGCAGTCGCCGTGCCCGCCGACCTTGCCGGCGCGCAACGCGCATCGTGAAACTGCCTCGATTATTTCGAGGATGAACCCAGAGCGAACGATTGAATATCGGCCGGAGTTCGGCGTTCTTTAGGGTTGCGCGCGCTCCGCATTGGGCGCAGAAGCCGGGAATTGCCAGGGAATCCACCGTCAATTTCCCGCTTCCAATCGCCCCTCCGGCCGCAACCCACCCTACAGGTTTGGGATTTGCCGCCGAAATGATCAGACGGATGGCCCGCATTGCGCGGCCAGATGCTCGGAAAGCCACAACGGGGACCGACCATGGCAAAAACAGAACTCATTCGGCAGATGGCGGAAGCGGCAACCCGCCCACTGCACGACTTCGGGGACGTCCCGATGCTGGACCTCGCGCCAAAGCCGGTCCAGGAAGAAGAACCGGAAGACGCGCACGACCTTTTCGTGTGGTTCGAAAACACTTCGGATCGCCTCCAGGATGGCCAGTGCGGCATGGCCGGCTTGCCCGAATGCCTGGTTCCCGTCGGAACCGGCATGCGCATGATCGAACGGCACTACGTCACCGGCCATGCCCACCTGCTGTCCGCGGTACGCATCCGCTGCCAGGATCGCCGCAGCGAGCGAATTGCCGCAATCTATACCGCCGCGCTCGCCGTCGGAACCGTGGCATGGGTCGGGTCGGGCCTGCAATATGAGTTGGCCTGGAATGCGCTGTACTCCACGGAGGAAAGCCTGCCGTCCTGAGTTGCACCCCGCTCCCGCCGGCGGGAGCGGGCGTGACCTTAGCCGTCATTGCGACGGCGCGCAGCCCGAAGCAATCCAGCGCGTGCGGCCTGGATCGCCACGGCCCTGCGGGCCTCGCGATGACGGGACCGATGCGATGCGGGCCTCGCGATGACGGGACCGATGCGATGCGGGCCTCACGACGGCGGGACCGATGAAATGCGGGCCTCGCGATAATCGTTATTCCCGCTTCGTCTCAACCGCAACCTTCCGCTGCTCCGCTTCGACCCGGTTCACATACCGCTGCAACATCATCCGCGCCTGGGGATCCAGTTCCAGGAACTGGCAGCCGCAACGGCGCCCCCACTCGCCCTCGCCGCCGCCGATGTCGTAGACATTCACCACGCGGAACGCCACGTTGATCGGACCGACGCCGGGAAGGTCGAGGAAACAGTTGCGGACGACCCCCCCGGGCGGCAGGTCGAACAAGTGCGGATGCACCAGCACCGCCAGCCCGCCCACGCTCAGATTGACCACCCGAACCGACTCGTACCGGGATGCGCCGTCGGCCTGGGGAATCAAGCAACTTGCCGGCGCGAGCCGAGGGGTGCGCACGCGGAAGGATTCCCGCCGCTGCAGGCGCAGCATCCGCTCCGGCAGGACGACTTCGAATGCCGGCTTGCCGTCGAACGCCCGCTCACGTGGATCGCCCGCCGTGAACTGCACCTTGATGTTCTCGAAAAATGCGACGAACACCAGTTCGCGGGCCTGCAACACCCGTTGCCTCGCCTCCTGGCCCGCCGGCATGTCCAGCACCAGCCGGCCGCGGTCCGGGTCGGTCTCCAGAATCATCGACACCGAAAAATCGCCGGCCCGCCCCGGATACACCGTGACCAGCGTGCGATCGCCGGTGATCCGCCGCAGCAGCGACACGATCTCCGGCCGGCCATACAGCGTGTACGGTTCGAGCTCCGGCGTATCGGGCTCGGGGAACGGGTGCAGTTGCATGGGGCGGCAGTCTCCCTGCAGGCGGTTGGTTGAGTCCGGAAGTAAAGCATAAAACCCGTCGCGCGAAATGGCGACGGAAACCTGCGTTCTCCCGCGATTCG
>JAKAFN010000027.1 GCA_021825945.1 Pseudomonadota bacterium | reverse complement strand
CGAAGAGATTCTGCCCGTACTCGGAGTAGGCGTCGAGGTAGCTCATCTGCAGTTCCTTTTCCAGGAACTCCGCAAACCGCGGGACGATCCACTCCTTGATGTGCGAACGCAGGCGCCGCTTGTACTCTTCGGGCAGGTCTTCCTTCGAGAGACGCTCCTCGAGCACGACCAGCAGGTTGACCGGATCGGCGGCGATCTCGCTCGGATCGCGGTTGAACGCCGCCGAGATCGTCTTGAACGCCCAGCGGGTCGAGAGCCCCGAGAACCCTTCCGGCGCGCCGGCGTCGTCGCGGTATTCCTTGACGCTCTTGGCGCGCGGGTCGAGATCCTTGAGATTCTCGCCGTTGTAGGAACGCATCTTCGAATAGATCGATGAGTTTTCCGGCACGACCAGGCGGGACAGCACTGTGAACTCGGCGAGGGTGCGCAGCGTCTGCGGCGCGCAGGGCGCCTCCGCCAGCGTCGAAGACTTCAGCATCTTGTCGTAGATGCGGACCTCCTCGTCGACGCGGAGGCAGTACGGCACCTTGACGAGATACACGCGGTCGATGAACGCTTCGTTGTCCCGGTTGTTGCGGAACTTCAGCCACTCGGCCTCGTTGCTGTGCGCCATGATGAAGCCGTTGAACGGCATCGCGGGCAGCGCCTCGGTACCCTTGAAGTTGCCTTCCTGGGTTGCGGTGAGGATCGGGTTGAGGACCTTGAGCGGCGCCTTGAACATCTCGACGAATTCGACACAGCGCGCCGAACCCAGGCACAGGGCACCCGAATAGCTGTATGCGTCGGGGTCGTCCTGCGCATAGCGTTCCAGCATGCGCAGGTCGATCTTGCCGACCAGCGTCGAAATGTCCTGGGTGTTTTCGTCGCCCGGCTCGGTCTTGACGATGCCCACCTGGTTGAGTACGGAGGGGATCACCCGCACGACGCGGAACTGGGAAATGTCGCCGCCGTATTCGCGCAGGCGCTTGAGCGCCCACGGACTGGCGATCCCCGGCAGCGCGCGGCGCGGAATGCCGTAGCGGTCTTCGAGCATCGGGCCGAACTTGTCGCGATCGAACAGGCACAGCGGCGATTCGAGCAACGGCGAGATCCGCCCGTGCTTCGAGTCCTTCAGGGCATAAATCGGGAACTGTTCGGCCAGCTTCTTGATTTTTTCGGCCAGCGAGGACTTTCCCCCGCCGACCGGCCCCAGGAGATACAGCACCTGTTTGCGTTCCTCGAGCCCCTGCGCGGCATGCAGGAAGTACGCATAGAGCTGCATCAGGGTGTCTTCCATGCCGTGGAACTCGGCAAAGGTGTCCCACACCTGGATGGATCGATTCTGGAAGATGCGCGACAGGCGCGGGTCGTCCGCCGTGTTGACCAGTCGCGGCTTGCCGATGGCCTCCAGCACGCACTCGTGGGCGGACGCGTAGGCCATGTGGTCCGTCCGGCAATACTGGAGGAAATCCTCCAACCCCATCTCTTCGTCCAGGGAACGGGCGAAGTCGGATTGGAACGCAGATATCAGGTCTGCTGGCGCACTGCTCATATCGCCTCCTGCAACTCGGAATACAAGTCCGACGAGACACAGTGTAGGCGCAGACGCGGCGAGCAGGTGAATGGAATATGAATCCGAAACCGGCCGTAATCAATTCGCAGCCCGCGGCACCCGCACCGACACCGCAAATTAGTCCCCGGTCGCGGCAAATCGTTCGGGGCCGCCGCAAGGGCGACCGGCCCGCGGCGATTCTTCGGGGGCTCGGCAAGGCATCGCGCGCCCCAAAAAAGTTCGCCCCGCTTGCGCGGGGCGAGAATTCCGCCTCCACAGAGGAGAGGGGGAGGAAGAGAGGCGGAAAGACACAAACCCATCCACGGGGGGATACGTCAGGCGTACTCAGCAAGCTCCTCACGCATCGTCCGTAATGCTTTGAACTCGATTTGGCGAATTCGTTCCGCGGATACGCCAAACTCATTTGCAAGGTCTTGTAACGTCGCGGTGCCGACGCTCCCATCCTCGTTTTCGTCGAGCCAGCGGGCCTGCACGATCCGCCGGCTGCGGGCGTCGAGGGCGTCGAGGGCGCGGAGCACCCCGTCACTCTGCAGCACGTCCGTCCGCCGGCGTTCCAGCACCTGGGTGGGTTCCGATTCGGGATCCGACAGGTAGGCGATGGGGGCGGGCGCCACGTCGGCTTCCTCGTCCCCCCGGTTTTCCAGGGAGACGTCGCCGCCGGCCATGCGCGTTTCCATTTCGACCACTTCTTCCGGCTTCACCCGGAGTTCGCGCGCCACATCCGCGACCTCTTCCCGGGTCAACGCTCCGGATTCCTTTTTCATGCTGCGCAGATTGAAGAACAGCTTGCGCTGGGACTTGGTCGTGGCCACCTTGACCAGGCGCCAGTTGCGCAGCACGTATTCGTGGATTTCCGCCTTGATCCAGTGCAGGGCGAAGGAGACGAGCCGCACGCCGCGATCGGGATCGAAGCGCTTGACCGCCTTCATCAGGCCGATGTTGCCTTCCTGGACGAGGTCCGCATGGGGCAGGCCGTAACCGAGATAGTTGCGCGCCACTGCGACCACCAGGCGGAGATGCGAAAGGACCAGTTGCCCCGCCGCATCCAGGTCGCCGCGATCGCGATATTCCCGCGCGAGCCGGACTTCTTCCTCCGCCTGCAGCATCGGAATGCGGTTGACCGCGGTTACATACGCATCGAAATTGCCCAAACCGCTGGGCGACAGCGCCAGCGCGGCGGTATTTCCCGGAAAGGACAGCGCGAACTCACTCGATTCCATGGATCCCCTCTCAAGCCTCGGACACTCGGTCATGCAAAGAAATCCTAGCACTCGCGATCCGAGAGTGCTAGTTTGAGCCGGAATGGCGATCAAAGTTCCGACGAAAATCCCCGGATTTCCGCCGACTACGGCTGCCGGGTCGCGGGGGTTCCGGGCTTTTTGAGGGGATCGCCGTTGTTTTGAAAGGAGTTTTTTGCCGGATCGGGAAGGTGGGCGCAGCCGGGGGTGTACATTGACGCCGCGGCCCCACCGGACCCGTGACCGAAACTCATGGCCGATCAACGTCCAGACCCCGACGCGCTGCTCGCGCGGATCCAGAACGACGCCGAACGCGCGGCGCGCGGCCGCCTGAAGCTGTTTTTCGGCGCGTCCGCCGGGGTCGGGAAGACCTATGCCATGTTGTCGGCGGCCCGCCGCCAGCGCGACCAGGGGGTGGACGTCGTCATCGGCGTGGTCGAAACCCATGGGCGCAGCGAAACCGAGGCGCTGACGGTCGGGCTGGAGCGCATCTCCCTGCGCGAGATTGCCTACCGCGACCGGACATTCGCCGAGTTCGATCTCGACGCGGCGCTGCAGCGCAAGCCGGCGCTGATCCTCATCGATGAGCTGGCCCACAGCAACGTCGAAGGGTCGCGCCATCCCAAGCGGTGGCAGGACGTGGAGGAACTGCTCGCCGCCGGCATCGACGTCTACACCACGATCAACGTCCAGCATCTGGAAACGCTCAACGACGTGGTGAGCGGGATCACCGGGATCCGTGTCCGGGAAACGGTCCCGGACCGGGTGTTCGACCGGGCGGACGAGGTGGTGCTCGTCGACCTCACCCCCGATGAACTCCTGCAGCGGCTCAAGGACGGCAAGGTATACATCAGCCGGCAGGCCGAGAGCGCGGTGCGGAACTTCTTCCGCAAGGGAAATCTCATCGCCTTGCGGGAGCTGGCGCTGCGCCGCACCGCCGACCGCGTCGACGGGGAGATGCTGCAATACCGGCGGGACCGGGCGGTCGCTCCGGTCTGGCAGACGCGTGACTCCGTGCTTGCCTGCGTCACGGCGGGCGCGGACGACGACCGGGTGGTCCGCACCGCGGGCCGCATCGCGAGCCGGCTGGAGATTCCCTGGCACGCGATCTACGTCGAAACGCCGGAGCGCACCCGGATCGGCGACGCCGCGCGGCAGGCGGTGATGAAGGCGCTCAAGCTGGCGCAATCGATGGGAGCGGAGACGGCGACGCTCGCCGACCACGACGAGGTCGCGGCGACCGTTCGCTATGCGCGGGACCACAACCTCTCGCGGATGATCGTCGGCCATTCCGGGTCGCTACCCAGGTGGCTGCCTTCGAGCTGGGTGGCCCGCGCCCGGTTGCCCATCTGGCGCCGCTCTTTCGCGGATCGCCTCGCCGGAAGCGCCCCGGATCTCGAGGTGACGATCGTGAGCGCGGTCGACCCCGTCCCGTCGGGGAACCGACCCCCGGCGCGTGAAGGCCGGCTCGTGTTCGAGGCTGGGTCGCTTCCCGCATATGCCGGCGCGGTCGCCGTGTGCGCCGCCGCGGCCCTGGTTTCGGCTCCGCTGCAGTCCATCTTCACGCTGCCCAACATCGTCATGCTGTTCCTGCTCGCCGTGGTGCTCGTCGCGCTGCGGTTCGGCCGGGGACCCGCCGTGCTGGCCTCGTTCCTGAGCGTGCTCGAATTTGACTTCTTTTATGTGCCGCCGAAGTTTTCCTTTGCCGTGTCGGACGTGCAGTACCTGCTCACGTTCGCCGTCATGCTGGCGGTGGGTCTGATCGCAGGCCAGCTCACCGCCGGTCTGCAATATCAGGCGCGGCTCGCAAACCGGCGCGAGGGACGGGTGCGCGGCCTCTATGAAATGGCACGCGATCTTTCCGGCGCCCTGCTTCCGGACCAGATCGCGGAGATCTGCGAGCGCTTCCTCGATCGCGAACTGCACGCGCATGCGGTCCTGCTCCTCACCGACGACCACGAAAAGGTCGTGGTCCCCCGCGACGACGCGGATCGTGCCGATTCCGTTCCGCTGGAACCGGGCATTGCGCAGTGGGCCCTGGATCACGGCGAAGCGGCGGGCATGGGGACGAACACGCTGCCCGCGACTCCGGCGCTCTATCTGCCGCTCAAGGCCCCGATGCGCATGCGGGGCGTGCTGGTCGTCGTGCCGCGCGAAGCCGCCCGCCTGCAGGGGCCCGAGCAGATTCGGCTGCTCGATACGGTGGCGAGGCTTGCCGCCATCGCGCTCGAGCGCGTCCACTACGTCGACGTCGCGCAGCGTGTGAGCCTGCAGATGGAGTCGGAACGGTTGCGCAATTCGCTCCTTTCCGCCATTTCGCACGACCTGCGCACGCCCTTGGCCGCGCTCGTCGGGCTCGCCGATTCCCTGCAATGGTCGGGCGGTGCGCCTGCGCAGCAGAACGCGATCGTCGAGCGCATGCGCGAACAGACCCAGCGCATGCGCTCGCTCGTCGAAAACCTGCTCGACATGGCCCGTCTCCAGGCCGGCCAGGTGGCGCTCAACCGGCAGTGGAATGCCATCGAGGAGGTGGTCGAACGCGCCTTGCGTGCGATGGCGCACGCGCTTGCGGCCCATGTCGTGCGCGTGCAACTGCCCGCCGATCTGCCGATGCTGGAAATGGATGCCGCGCTCATGGAGCGCGTGTTCGACAACCTGTTCGAGAACGCCGGGAAGTTCACGCCGCCCGGTAGCGTCATCGACATCGGCGCGCGCGCGGAGCCGGAGCGCGTCGTGCTGTGGGTCGAAGACAACGGTCCGGGGGTGCCCCGCGGGAAAGAGGAGGC
>JAKAFN010000026.1 GCA_021825945.1 Pseudomonadota bacterium | reverse complement strand
TGGTGGAGACGAGGAGGATCGAACTCCCGACCTTCGCATTGCGAACGTGAATTACAATATATATTTATCAATGTGATACGTGAATTAATGTACTATTTGCCACAATTTTGCCACACTCGAAACGGGAGCGGGAAAATTGGCGTCCATCCGAAAACGCGGGCCATACCAGTGGGAAGCGCAGATCCGCAAGCAGGGATATCCAGCGCAAAGCAAGACCTTCAACTCCAAGACCGAGGCCGAAGCCTGGGCGCGGGCGATCGAGGCGGAGATGGACCGCGGCGCGTGGGTCAGCCGCGCCGAGGCCGAAGCAACGACGCTCTACGAGGCGCTGATTCGCTACGAAAAGGAGATCTCGTCCTCGAAAAGAGGCGGCTCGGCACGGGAGGCCTCCGTGCTGAAGATGCTCCGGGATACGGACTTGGCGCGGCGCAGCTTGGCGACGATTCGCAGCGCCGACATCGCCACGATGCGGGACGAATGGTTGCGGGAATACCAGCCTGCTACGGCCCTCCGGCGGCTTGCCGTGCTCTCCCACGTCTTCAATATCGCCCGCAAGGAATGGGGCATGGAAAGTCTTTCGAACCCCGTCGAACTGGTGCGCAAACCCAGGGCGGACAACGCACGGACACGACGGGTCGCCGTCGCGTCGGCCCCCGATTCCGAGCCGGAAACGCACGAGGGGGAAATCGAGCGCATCATCGCAGCGAGCGAATCCTCCCTCCTGCCGTCGATCGTCACGCTTGCCGTCGAGACGGCAATGCGGCGCGGGGAAATCGTCGGCCTCCGCTGGGAGCATATCAACCTCCATCGGTACGTCGCACACCTTCCCGAAACGAAGAACGGCGATGCGCGCGACGTGCCACTATCGCCACGCGCTGCGGAAGTGCTGCAAACGCTCAAAAATGCGCAGACCGACACGGACAACGGCCGCGTGTTCAATATCCGGGAGGACGCCGTTACCAGGGCCTTCGAGCGCGCGCTTACACGGGCTCGGACGGCATACGTCATGGCGTGCAAGGCTGCCGGCCAGCGGCCCAATGGAAGGTTTCTGACCGACCTCCGATTCCATGATCTCCGGCACGAAGCAACCTCACGCCTAGCGTCGATCTTCCCCATGCATGAACTGACGAAGATCACGGGCCACAAGGACCCGCGCATGCTGATGCGGTACTACCACCCCCGTGCGGAGGATCTCGCGAAACGGCTGCGGTAAGCCCTGGAATCGCCCTGAGCCGATCGAAGATCGGTTGGAAAGTATCGAAGCGGAATTCACCAACGAAATCCTCGGCTTGGACAAGTGCCGCGAAATCAGATTTCGTCAACGCTACGTTGGTCTTTCCTTCGAGGTCATCTTTCTTGTAGACCTTTTCGTCGATGACGCCATTTGCCTCGATTTTTTTCTTCAGGTTTGTTCTGGCATAGTGAGCGCCGTCCTTGCTGTTCCCGCTCTCGTAGAACTCGTCTCCAGTGAATAGACGGCGACCGCCGTTCTCCTTCTTGAGGATATTCGCTGGATAATAGTGCTCTATCGAGCATCTCTCATTCCCGCCAGTGGCCGGAATACAGATCGCGTACACGTTGTTGCCGTATTGCTTGTACACGCTCCCACCTTCCTCGACCTCAGCCACGATGCCCGGCTCATCGCGATCAAAGATGCCGACGATGATTCTCCCTTCAGGCAAACGGGAACGATGCTCGAGCAATTTTCTTAGCCGATCGGAACCACCGTGTTCCTCGACGCCATCGAAAAACTCGGCGTCAAGGCCGTCAATCCCAAGCACCTGCATTGCATTTTTAAGGTGTGCTACGTCCGCCTTGCCCTCCGTGATGAACAAGGGTTTTGAATTCTCTCGATGCTCATCAAGCTCGCGTTGAAGCGCAACAGCGAGATCCTTGAAGCGTCCCTCTTCTTTGAGCATCAGTTCGTACACCTCTTTGTACTGCGGATCGTCCGATGGCCGGATTCGCACGCCGAACGGTAAACTCAGGACCTCAGTCCGAGCTGGTGCAATTTCGTTGAGGCCGACATTGAGGAACGGCGAATGAGACGTGGTGATGAACTGCACGTTCGGAAACATGCTAAGCAGCCTCGGCAGGGTTTCCCGTCGAAGCCGGACATGGAGATGCTTGTCGATCTCGTCGATCAAAACGATGCCCTGAATATTCATGAACATCATGTTCTCGCCGATCTTATCCGCCTGCCTGAGTAATTCGCCAAAAATACACAGGAGACCCGACTCTCCGGACGAAAGCGTTGAAAGCGTCGGGTACAGAGGCGGTGCGCTTTCGACATTCATATGCACCGAAATCCTCGCCGCACCGCTGTTTCGCGGACCAACGCCAAAACGGAACGCGGGCAAACCATTGAGGGGTTGAACTGGCTCCACGCCGAACTTCGAGTGAATGATCCCAGATAAAACGCCACAAAGATTGTGGTAGGTGATATTGTCGATAAGATTCTGCTTCGGGTCACCTTTTCCCTGGCGAATGTCGAGCACGACATCCATGATCCAATTCATCAACCCTTGAAGTCCTGTCGCCACTTCTAAGGGATTTGGCAGGTATCCGGAAAACCCAGATTCCTTCTTGAACTCGAGTTTGACCTTGTAGGGATCATTGAGATAGCCAGGTTGCTCGTAACGATAGGAAGGGAAATAAGTCAGCACGTTTCTTTCGAAAATTTCCTTCGCAGAAACGGGCGTAAGGCCACGTACCCACTTGGCATTTCCACTTTGAGCTAACTGTCCCGAAAACTCTCCGAAAGGAATCTTGTTATCGACTCTGATCGCGGCGTCGTACTGCTCAGGCGTACAATTTCCAGCCGCATCACCGCGAACATCCACATAGTCAATTTTCTGCCCAGCGGCTGCTGAGAAGCGCAGATACACGAATGAGGGTTCGTTGCTTTTCACACTGAACATCTGCGACGATACTCGATAGTACTGTCCCTCGACTCCCCTAAATTCGTTTGGGAAGTGGCCCTTGGCCATCTCATAGAACGAGTCGACGACATGCGACAAAATCGTCGTCTTCCCTCTCCCATTCACTGCGGAAAGCACAACGATTCCATTCTCTTGGCACGACAGCTCAAGAGGCGCATCAAAGGGCGCTCTGTTCACGAAAATCGCTTTTTCTAGGAACATTTTCGACATCACACTGCCCCTCCGCGAGAAACCGACCACTCCGCTGACAACGCCTCAGCCTGCTGCAGTACCGTCTGCACCGCAGCGTCCTGCAGATCTGGCGGGTATCCGTACTTGCGCAGAATGCGTTTCACCAGCACGCGCATCCGTGCGCGCGCTGAATCGCGATGCGCCCAATCAACCGACACGTTCTCGCGCAGGCTGACCAACAATTCATGGGCGATGACTCGCAATTTGTCGTCGCCCATTACCTGCACGGCGCTTTCGTTCTCGGCCAGCGCGTCGTAGAAGGCGATCTCTTCATCGGACAATCCAGACTCTTCGCCGCGCTGACGGGCCGCGCAGATGTCCTTGGCCAGTTGGATCAGCTCCTGCAGCACCTCAGCGGTGGTGATGGCGTTGGCGTGATAGCGTGCCACGGCGTCTTCCAATCGTTCCGAGAACGCCTTGGTCTGCACCACGTTGGCTTTGCTGCGCGAGCGAATGCCGTCGTTGATCAGCTTGCGCAAGGCCTCCAGCGCAAGATTCTTCTTCTCCATTTGCTGAACTTCGGCGAGGAATTCGTCGGAGAGGATGGAAATGTCCGGGCTCTTGATGCCCGCAGCGGCCAGAATGTCCACGATCTCAGTCGAGACCACCGCTCGGCTGACAATCTGCTGGATCGCTAACTCGCGCTCCAACTGGGTCACGCCGGAGCCGGTGCCGCTCTTGACCAGCGCTGCGCGGATCGCCTGAAAGAAGCCGACTTCCTCCCGGATTTCGCGGGCTTCGTCGGAGGCGGATGCCAAGGCGAACGCCTTGGACAGCGCCAGAACGGCGTCCTGGTATCGACGGTGAGCGTTCTTCTTGCCCTCCTCGGCCTTCTCTTTCGCTGCCAGCTTCTGTTGCAGGTCGAGAATCCACTCGATGGCCCCCGCCATCATCGCAAGGCGCTCCTGTGGCGTGCCGCTCATCGCGGAGACGTAGTCGAAGCCGTGGTACATGTCCCGCACCACCTCGTACTTCTCCAACATCACGGCGACTGCTTGTGCTTCGTCGACGCCGGTGTTCTCCTGGTCTTTCTTCGAGTACTGCTGCAGAGCCGACTTGAGGCTTTGGGCAATACCGATGTAGTCCACGATGAGCCCGGCTGGCTTGTCGCGAAACACACGGTTCACCCGCGCAATCGCCTGCATAAGACCGTGCCCTTGCATGGGCTTGTCCACGTACATCGTGTGCATGCACGGTGCGTCAAAGCCCGTCAGCCACATATCCCGCACGATCACCAGTTTGAGCGGGTCTTTCGGGTCGCGGGCACGCTTGGCCAGCAGATCGCGCCGGGCCTTGTTGCCGATGTGCTGCTGCCACTCCTGCGGGTCGCTCGCCGCCCCTGTCATCACGATCTTGACCGCGCCCGCGTTGTCATCGGCGCTGTGCCAGTCCGGGCGTAGCTTGACGATCTCGTCGTAGAGCTTCACGCAAATGCGGCGGCTCATGCACACCACCATTGCCTTGCCATCGAGTGCTGTCACTCGATCTTCGAAGTGGGCGACCATGTCCTTGGCCACCAGCGCCAGGCGCTTGTCGCTACCGACCAGGGCTTCGACCGTTGACCATTTCTTCTTGAAGCGCTCCTGATCGGCCTCGGAATCCTCCTCAGTCAATTCGTTGACCTCGGCGTCGATCTTCGGCTTTTCGTCCTCGTTAAGTTCGATGCGTGCCAGCCGGGACTCGTAGTAGATCGGGACGGTCGCACCATCTTCGACCGCACGGCTGATGTCATAGACATCAATGTAATTTCCGAACACGGCCGGAGTGTTCACGTCATCGGCTTCAATCGGTGTGCCTGTAAAGCCAATGAACGATGCGTTCGGCAGGGCGTCGCGCATGTACTTGGCGAAGCCATAGGAAATTTCGCCGGTCCTCGCGTCCACCTTGGCCTTGAAGCCATACTGACTGCGGTGCGCTTCATCTGCGATGACTACGACATTACGGCGCACGGTGAACGGCACCGCGATCTCGCCAAACTTCTGCAAGGTCGTGAAAATCACGCCGCCCGATGCCCGGCTCAAGACCTTCTGCAGATCTTCGCGCCTCTCGGCCTGCAACGGCGTTTGCCGGATAAGGTCGCGGCACATCGAAAAGGTTGAGAAGAGCTGGTCGTCAAGATCGTTCCGGTCGGTCAGCACCACTAGCGTTGGGTTGGCCATTGCCGGGTGTTTGACCAGCTGACCGGCGTAAAACGCCATCAGCAGACTTTTGCCTGACCCCTGGGTGTGCCAGATCACGCCCGCTCGTTTGTCGCCCGCGCTCTGCGTCTTCACACTGGGCAAGCCGTAGTCGGCAGGGTCTTCAGCCACGCCTTGCACGGAGGCCGTAGCTCGAATCGTGGATGCCACCGCGTGCCGTACCGCGTGGAACTGGTGGTAGCCCGCGATGATCTTGGCAAGGCCCGATTCGGTTTCGCAAAAGACCGTGAAATCCCGCAGTAAGGCCAGCAGGCGGCGCTGCTCGAACACACCTTCGATCAACGTCGAGAGTTCTGGCGCACCTTTTGGGGCAACCTCGGTGCCGTCAGTGGTGCGCCAAGGCATGAAGCGCTCAAGGTCCGCGGACAGCGACCCAACCCGTGCTGCAATGCCGTCCGATGTCACCAGTAGTGCATTGGTGTTGAACAGCGCCGGAATCTGCTTCTTGTAGGTCTGCAGTTGATTGAACGCACCCAATAGATGAGCTCCAGCACTACCTGGTGCTTTCAGCTCGATCACGCCCAGCGGCAAGCCGTTCACGAAAACCACCACATCGGGCCGCCGATTGTTCTGGCCGTAGATCACCACGAACTGGCTCACCGCCAGCCAATCGTTCCGCTCCGGTTGCTCGAAATCGATGAGCGCGACCTTGCCCGCGGTCAGCGTGCCGTCGTCGGCGTAGTACTCGACGTCCACGCCCTCGGTCAACAGCCGGTGGATGCGCCGGTTCTCTTCAAGCAGCGATGGCAGTTCGGGCTGCATCACCTTGCGAATGGCATCCTGCCGCGCCTCCAATGGCAGGACAGGGTTCAGTCGAGCTACGGCGTTCTCGAACCGCTTCTTGAGCACGACCTCATCGTGACTCTCGCGCTCGGGGCGGCGTCCATCAGGGCCGATATCCTCCTCACGCTCGATGCCGTAATCGAACGCACGCAGCTTATCCAGCAGCGCCAGTTCCACCGAAGCCTCGGACAGAAACGCCATTAGCCTTCTTCCTGTTCCACCACAAATTCGATGATCGATATTCCGCCACCGTCGTCATCGCCATTCCAATCGGCTGGTACATTTGGCGGTTCTTCGAAATCGT
>JAKAFN010000025.1 GCA_021825945.1 Pseudomonadota bacterium | reverse complement strand
GGCCTCGATCCGGCTGAACGGCGCGCCGCCGAAGGGCTCGGCCGGAAAGGACGCGCCGGGCGGCACGGTGACGATCGCGCACGACACCCTCTATGAACTGATCGATCAGGGCGCGCTGCGCGACGGCGTGGTGGAGATCCGCGCGGATGCGCCAGGCCTCGAGGCATACGCCTTCACATTCGGATCCTGATGACCGGGTTCGACGATATCGGTGCATTCAATGCGCCAAGGCCCCCCCGTTGGTACACGGTACTGACGTATGCCAGTACGGCCGCAGCCGTCGGCGTGATCTTCAAGGGGCACAATTTCGAGCCGAGCCGCGTATTCGAGGTGCTGGCATTTCTCGTTGGCGTGCCGATGGCGCTTCTGCTCAGTCTCGGCATGCAGCCCAACCTGATCGGATGCCGCTACCGTACAAAACGCCTCGAGTTGCGTGTCTTCACACCGGGATCGGCCTGGCTTGACACGCTGGTCGTCTCCGTCATGACATCCTTTGCCGTGCTGGGAAGCATTGGCGTCCTGGGCAACGATTTCCTGGGAAACCACCGCCAATCCCTGTACACCGTCAGCGGAAAATCCGTCCAATCCCGTGGTCGATTCGGAACCTGCTTCGAGTTGGACCTGTACGAAAACCGCGACCCGTTGCATCGACTGAGTTATTGCGCCCTGCCAGCCTTCCAGGAGCAGATTGCGCTGGAAAGCGTGATGCGGGTGACGGAAATCCGATCGTGGTTTGGGGAGCAGATCCTGTCGGACCAACCGGTGCAACGCTGAACGCCGGACTCCACGGCGCAAGAGGGATCCAACCCCCACCGTATTCCATGGCGTCGGGGGCAGCGAAGACACGGACGGGATGGGCAAGATTGCATCCGCGCTCCGCGCGCCCACAAAAAAACCGCCGGAACGGCGGTTTGATTTGCCCCGGAAGGAACGGATTCCGAACGGGAAATTGGTAGGCGCGATTGGACTCGAACCAACGACCCCCACCATGTCAAGTTGGGGTGGGGGGTGCAAGGTTCGCGCTATGGGGTTCAGGGCGAACTGCCGTCGCGGGGTGTGGGGCCGGCCGGTTCGAGGGGCCGCCACAAGCCCAAGGCGGCCCGGATGGGGCCTGCGGCGGGGTTGGCGCTGTTGTATGGGGTATCTACTTTGTTGGCAGGGCGCGAAACGGACTGCTGGATCTCATTTCCGGAAGCAAGTAGTTTTCCGCGAATAGCGGCAAGTTTTTTTCAAAAGCGCGCGACACAGAAATCAGCAGCGGCGATCATTGGTGTATTGCATGCACGCTCAATGATTGATCATGACGAACCGCCAAACCGAGGAAATCATTGTGGCTGCCTTGGAGCGCTACGCCGCCCAGCATCCCCGACCAACGCAGGTAACGCAGAAACAGGCGGCGGAAATGCTCGGGCTGTGCGATCGGACCGTGCGCAGCATGATGCGCGCCGGGATCTTGTCGTTCAACGCGTGCGGCATGATCCCGATCGAGCAGGTCGATCGGGCGCGTGGTGCGTAAAATGCCGCAAAACTCCCTCTGGGGCGGTAAGTTCCGGCGCCCCGCCCCGCCGTGGCGTGGCACATTTTTGGCACACGAATGCTAACTAGCCTTGGTATTAAAGGAAAGTTGGTGCCTCTCCTGGGCACCACGACTCTTTCCGCTTTTTCTCCCTGCGGAAAATTCCGGAAAATCAAACCCTTTTCCGTCTGTAGCCAGCAGGTCTTAGTGGCTGTGCAATTTTTCTTGTAACCAGACTTTAATGAGCGACTGATACGGCACGTCACGAGCGTTGGCCGCAGCTTTAATCGAATCGAGCAAATGTTGCGGCAGTCGCAATGAAATCGTCTTTGTGCTCGGCTTCAGGTTTGGCAAGGCGACCCGTTGCGCTTGGGACCAATCGACGTAGTCGGTCGAATCATGCGTTTCCCAGAACGCACGTTCTTCGGCTTCGCTCTTGAATTTTGGGATTGTTTTACGTTTCTTGCTCATAGAATGCCCGTTCCTTTCGGTGCATATCTCGCGCCGAGATCACACGGATTTTCCGATTCGCATCGCGTAGCGTGAATGTGATGTGCAATTGTCGGCCTTCATCGCTTTTTCCCAACGCGTGCAGCCGCACCTCTCGCTCGCTATGCCGCGTGTCCGCAACAACGACTAGGGGCGCATTGAAAAAGACTTGCTCCGCTTCCGCGGCCGACACGCCATGCTTGTCGTTCTTGCGGGCATTCCCATCGTCCCAGTCGAACCCGGTGATCTTGGCAAGATCGATCATGTACGTATATTATGAAAATATACAAGATGGAGCAAGCTACGGTCGGAGCGGTTGGCCGGCCGGTTCCCCCGAAACCGGCATCGCGCCCATGCGGAAGCCGAATCTCGCCATGTGTCGTGGCCTTCCCCCGAGGCCCCGGCATTGGGTCGTGTTGGCGCACCGCAGTCGATTGGGGCTAGATTTTGATGCCTCGGCTGGATGGAACCTTCATGAGCTTGGCCGCATGCAAGAGGCCCTCGTCCAGGGTGTAAAGGGTCTTTGCGCCGTTGTTACGGGCGATCGCCAGGTGCAGCGCATCGCCGACACGCAACTTGGCGGCGAAGTGTTGGACGTACTCCTTGGCGAGTTCGTAATCCGCGACGCCGGGGACCGTGACTTGGAATGATTCGCTCACCAGTTCGTCGAACTGGGCGATGGCCAGTAGCGCGTCAGACTCCACCAAACCGCCCATCCGGACTTCACGCGCGATGAGGCTGCAAAATTCGACGCGGGTCCAGTGGCTCACGCATAACTCCCCAGCGGGGACCTTCGCGAAAAAGGCCTCGATTTTGGCGCTGGTGGTTTCTTCGAGGACGAGTGGGGTCAGAAAGCTGGTGTCGAAGTAGACCATCAAAGTCCCTCGTCACGCATCTCGCGCAACAGCTCCACGCTGGATTTGCGCCAGCGGGGCATGCCGCTACGAAACTCGGCGAGGGATTTGACGGCCCGCTTGGGCTTCTCAACCGGCGTGATGCGGGCAATCGGCAGACCCCGACGCGTGATGACCACCTCCTCACCGGCTTCAACTTGATCAAGCAGATGACTCAGATGTGTTTTGGCTTCTGCCAGGGTAACGGTACTCATACGCGCCCAAATTGGTCATTTTGTTGGTCATATGGTACTGCAAGGTGCGGGGCAGGCAAATCGGCCGCGGTAACCATCCCAGTTGCCGCCGTTGCCGTCATTCCAAGTCCGTGCGCCGGATGGCGGCCGACGACGCATGTCGCCATACGGCTTTATGGGTGTCGCATGCGCGGCCGAAGCCAATCACGCGTGCGCCAGCGTGCTGCGGAAATGCATCGAGTCGATGACGCCATTGCGCAGTTGCTCGTTGACGATCCCGACGCTCCGGGCCTTCGCCTGCGCATCGTCGAAGTCCCCTTGATCGAGCGCCTCGGCCAGCGCAAGCAGGCCGCCGAGCGTGCCGTCGCGGCACAGCAGGGCGCCTTCCACGTCCTCGGACAGGTGCAGCCCGCGCAACACGTCCGGCAGCGGGACATGCAACAGGGCCTCCAGGAAGGAGAGCATGCCCACCATGAAGGCCTTCTCGGGGAAATTGCCGCCGCCCTGCACCAGGACCGCCAGGTATTCGAGCAGGCGCGCGCGGAAGGCTGCGGCAAGCAGCAGCGGGCTGGGGAAGCGCGCGGGATCGCTTTCGTGGGCGAAGAGCAGGACCTGCAGCCAGCGCTGCAGGTTCTTGCGGCCCAACAGAAGGATCACTTCCCGGATGTTGTCGATTCGGCGGGCGCTGCGAAACGCGGCCGAGTTGGTCAGGCGCAGCAGGCTGAAGCAGATCGCCGGGTCGGCCTTGATGCGGCGCTCGATATCCGCAAGATCGGCATCGGCAAGAGTCATCGCCAGAACTTCGAGAATCGTCACGCGATGCGGCGCCACGGTGGTCCCGCGCACGATGTCGGGTCTTGCAAAGTAGTGTCCCTGGAAATACGACGCGCCCGCCTGCTGCGCCAGCCGGTAGGCGTCCTTCGTCTCGATGCGGCTGGCGATGAGTTTCGCGCCGGACGGTAGCCAGGTCGCAAGCGGAGGCAACGCGGGCGCGGTGCGCCAATCCACTTTGACGAAGGCCATTTCCGGGAGAAGCCGGGTGGCGCTGGAGCCGGGCACGAAGTTATCCAACAGCAGCCTGCGGCCCTCCCCACGCAACCGGCGGCAACGTTCGAGGACTTCGCTCGTGGGTTCGGTGGCGGCTGGCACTTCCAGCACGATGCGGTCGGGTGGAAGCGTCAGGAGCGCGTCGCTGAAAAGCATCTCCGGATCGACGTTGACGAAACACACCGCATCGCCCATCGCGGAGAGCACCCCCAACTCGCCGAACGCCACGCGGATCACCTTGGCGGTCGCGGCGACCGGATCCTGGAACCGGGCGCGCTTCGCGTCGCCGCTCCGATAGAGCAGTTCGTACCCGTAGGTCTTCTCGTCCGGGTCCAGGATCGGCTGGTACGCCAGCAGCACGTCCGGTTCGGCATCGCTTCGCGGACCGGAGTCCGGATACTGCCCGTCCATCACCCGGCGGACGGAGCGCAGGGTGACCCGTCGATGCCCGCCCGCGGTCTTCCAGGCATCGAGGATGCCGTTGTCCACCCAGACCTGGATGGTGCGCAGCGAAACGCCCAGGATCTCGGCCGCTTCGCGGGTCGAGCAGACCTCCTCCTCGGCACCTTTCGACCGCAGCAGGTCGCGCAAGCCGGTCATGCGGAACGCCTTCCATCGTGAACCATGGTGCAGATTATATCAAATATGATAGATATTGCATTTTATCGCGCGAATACGGTATGATTCTTCTGTTTCATTTATATCGTTTTAGCTATTTCAGCGAAATTTCCCCGACTTCCCCCCTTGGTCAAGGATCGCCGCATCCATGAAGAACCCATCCCGCGCCGATGCGCCCGCGCGACGCCATCGCCGATCCGGATCCGGCACGGTCGCTCCGCTGGCGCGGGCGCGGGAAATTGCTTTCGATCTCTTCGAACTGACGGCGCTCCTGGCGGTGTTCGCCTATCTGGGCTGGCGCGCCCGCGGTTCCACCGCGATCGATGTCGGAATGATCGTTGCCTATGGCGCAATCCTGGTCCTGTTTGCCCTGGCGCTCGGCCGAAACGGCGGCGCGGCGGCCCGATCCGCGCGGCTGAATCAAGCCCTGCGCCGGATCAGTCGCCACGGCATGGCTGCCATCCCGCCCGCCGCCAACGCGACGAGAGAATCGACCCAACCGTTTCAACAGGCTTCCCGGCGGATCGGACTGAGTGTCGCAGCGCATGCAGCGCTGCTGCACATCGACAAGGAAATCCTCGCCTCGATGGACCTCGACGTCATCGCACAAAGCGCCATTCGCCTGCTGCGCGGCGTCACCGGCGCCCGGTCGATCGTGGTGGTCCTGGATGACGTTCCGTCCGCCGCGCGAGCGCTCGTCTACGGAATCCGGTCGGACAAGCCGGATCGAATCGAGCGGATGGAGACCGTGTCGAACAATGCCTGGTCCGACCGCCTGCCCCCGGCGCCGGTGCTGCACTGGCAGGGGGTCCTGCCGGTTCCGGATGCGGCGACCGGAATCCTGGAATCCTGGAAATTCGATCCGGCTCCCGCCGTCTTTCCGATTCCGGGTACCCGAAAGGTCCGCGGCGTCATCCTCCTGGGATTCCCCCGCGCGCCCCACCTGACGGAGGAGCAACGGGATCTGGTCGGCGATCTCGTGGGTCGCCTGCGAATGACCTGCCGGATGGTCGAGCACAATCGCAACATCAAGGAACTGGCGCACCTCGACGCCCTGACGGGGCTGCTCAACCGGCGCGCGCTGCTGCCGACTCTCCGCGCCGCGCTCGCGGCCGCCGCGGCCAGAAAGACCCAGGGGGCGGTGCTGCTCCTCGATCTCGATCGGTTCAAGGTGATCAACGACACGCTCGGTCATGCCGCCGGCGACGGCATCCTTCGGGCGGCGGCCGAGCGCATCCGCAAGAACCTCCGGGAGAGCGACGTCGTAGCCCGACACGGCGGCGACGAGTTCGTGATCGTGCTGACGGATCTTCCCGATGTGCGCGATGCCGGATCCGTGGCGAGGCAACTGATTGCCGCGCTCTCCAAGCGGTTCGACATCGACGGCAAGCCGGTCTACATCGGCGCGAGCGTTGGCATCGCGGCGTACCCGTCGGCGGGGAGCGCCCCCGAAGAATTGCTGCGTAAGGCCGACACGGCGATGTACAGGGCGAAGGAAAATGGCCGCAACCGGTACGCATACTTCGACGAAGGAATGGCAGCCGAAGCCCGGAACCGCGCCACGCTCGAAGCGGACCTGCGCGGGGCGCTTGCCCACGGAGGATTCCTCCTGCACTTCCAACCGCTGGTCGACCTGGAGACCGGAGGAATTTTTGCGGTCGAGGCGCTGTTGCGCTGGCAGCATCCGGTCCGGGGCCTGCTTGCACCGGATGCGTTTCTGCCGTTTGCCGAAACGGTCGGGCTGATCGATGCGATCGGCACCTGGGTTCTGATCGAGGCGTGCGAACAGCACCGCCGCTGGCGCACCGCCGGCGTGCCGATTCCGCGGGTGGCGGTAAACGTGTCGACCGCCCAGTTGCGCCGGTCGCATTTCGTCGGCACGGTGATCGCCGCACTACAAACCACCGGGATGCCACGCGGGGCGCTGGAACTCGAGATCACCGAGTCGATGGACCTGCATGGCGACGCCGCGGTCAAGGATGCACTGAACCGACTTGCGGCAGTCGGCGTCACGTTCGCGATCGACGACTTCGGAACCGGGTACTCCTCCTTCAGCAACTTGCTTGGCGTACCGGCCCACATTGTCAAGCTCGACCGCAGCTTCGTGCACGGCGCG
>JAKAFN010000024.1 GCA_021825945.1 Pseudomonadota bacterium | reverse complement strand
GGTGCAGTCCGCAGGCTTCCGCCAGAACCCCCAACAACACGCGGGACCCGGCGTGATCGGGCAAGGAAAAACCCCAACCGAGAACGGTTGGGGTTTCATTATTGGTGGAGGCGGCGGGAACATTGGTAGCGTTTCCATTTGTTTCTCGCCGTATCAAAATCGTCGTATTTCAACGACATGGGAGGCGTCGTTGTTTCATGTTTTTTCATTTTGTTGCTGACAGTCAACCTATTTTTGATGACAATTTTGTGGGCAACGGAGTTCGGTTCCCTCATGTCCACAAAACGAAATTTGAAAAATTTGAATGCGCAGGAAGTTCGCCGGTTGTCGCGGGCCGATGGACTGCACCGCGCGGCCGTCGGTCTATACATGCGCGTGCGCGGTGGCTCCGCGCTCTGGGTTTTCCGCTACATGACGCAGGGTAGGGCACACGAATTTTCTCTTGGCCCTGTCGCAGATCTCCCGTTGGTCGATGCCGTTGCCCGGGTCGCCGATCTGAGGGCCAGACTGCGGCGCGGCGAAGATATCAAACCTTTGCTCAGTTCCCGTTCAACCAATTGCAATCGCGTCCACAAGATGACGTTTTCGCAGGTCGCCGATGATTTGCGGGAGTCGCTACGGGCGGGATGGAAGAACCCCAAACACGCTGACGACTGGCGCAACAGCTTGGCCATGTATGCGTTTCCGGTATTTGGCGACAAGGCGGTGGCCGAGGTCACAACTGAGGACGTGCTCGCGGCGCTGCGCCCGCTCTGGTCAGACAAGCACGAGACGGCAACGCGCGTGCGCCAGCGCATTGAGGCGGTGTTGTCGGCGGCCAAAGCGCGGGGACTACGTTTGGGCGAGAACCCGGCCGCCTGGCGTGGGCATCTGGATGCCCTATTGCCGACGATCAGCAAGCTCCGCCGGGTCGAACATCATGCGGCGATGCCATGGCAAGATGTGCCCGCGTTCATGGCTGAGTTGCGGCAACGGGCGAGCATGAGCGCCTGGGCCTTGCAGTTCACCATCTTGACGGCCTGCCGCACGGGCGAGGTCATCGGGGCGCAGTGGAGCGAAATCGATCTGGATATGGCGATCTGGACGATCCCGGCGGTACGTATGAAGGCGCATCGGGAACACCGCGTACCGCTCTCCGATGCGACTGTGGTGCTGCTGCGCTCCATGCCGCGCATGGAAGACAACAAGGCGGTGTTTTGGGGCGCTCGCAAGCCGACGATCAGCAACATGGCGATGCTCGAACTGCTGCGGGGCATGCGCACGGGGCTGACGGTGCACGGCTTCCGATCGGCGTTCCGGGACTGGGCGGCGGAAGCTACAGGCTTCCCTGCCGAGGTCGTCGAGATGGCACTGGCGCACACCATCCAGAACCAGGTCGAGGCCGCCTACCGGCGCGGGGACTTGCTGGACAAGCGGCGCGAGTTGATGCAGAAGTGGGCGGACTATCTACATCTGGCAGAAAGCCCGTGCCCGGCTACATAGGACGCGGCATTGAGCCGCGCCCTATGCCGATCAGTATGTCGTCGAGCTCGATATTCCGCCAGGCCAGGAGAATGATCCGAGGGAAGACACCGCTGTCACGCTAAACGTGTAGAGCCCGGCGGCGTAGCTCGCTGGCGCGGTGATCGTCAGGTTGACGGTATCGCCATTGAGCGCGTATTGCCGGTCGAACGAGAATGTCCACCCGTTGAACGTCGCGGTGCTAGTGCCAATGTATCCGGTCAGATCCGCCGAGATGGAGAGCACGCCGGATGAGACGTTCTGTGAGAACACACGGACAGGGATCGTGACGCTCGATCCTGGCGCGACGACGACGCCTTGGACTGAATTCGTGCCATTTGAATCAGTTAGGGTCGAGGGAAGCGTCGGAATCGCGCCTGCGATCTGCGCGGTGGATGTGGTATTCCAGACGCAGGGATTGGCCGGTGCTGCAGCGGCGGCATTGGACCATATCGGCTGGAGGACGTAGCCGTTGAGCGGATCGCCCGACAATCCCTGGTAAGTCGTCACGTCGTTCTCGCACATGTCCCCGATTTCCGTTCCGGGAGATGGGGAACCGAACTGGCCGATCTGCGCGGCCCAAGCAATCGCGCCGGGGAACGTCGAATAGCCGCTCGTCCCGTCAGGATCGGCCACGCCTTCCATCAATTCGTGCTGGGGCGCCGACTCGTCGTTCGTGCCGGATACCGGGATGACCGCGTACCCAACCAGTGTGCCGTTGATCGTCGTCGCAGAGTGATATGCCCCCGCATTGCTCACGCCGATATTCGTCCCGTTGGGGACGTAGATCATGAAAAACGACTGCGGAAGAAGCGTGCCGCCATCCCATGTCGCGGCATCCGCGGTGACGAGGTTCGCCGCATCGGTCGTCGTGAACGAAGACGGCGCGCCCGTCGTGAGCACAACGGGGGATCGCACCGTCGGAGTTCCGACACCGTACTGCGACAGCACCGGCCACAACCCGCTCTGCACGAGGTTCGAGAGGAAGCCGGTCTCCTGCGACTGCGAGGACGCGCTCACGTTGTTGAAGAACACCGGTGTAACAACAGGGCTGGAAAACACGTTCGGAGAGCCGCCGTTGCTGGGCCCGAGCTGGGGCAGCGTCGGATTGAATGCCGGATACACTGAGCATTCCAAATCCACGGTTGTCCCGCTGATCGCGGCGACCGCAATCGATCCGCCCGCCGTGTCGCCGTTGAGAAACTGGCAAATGGAGCCGCCGGCCGGCGGCGTCACCACCGAGATCGTGTCGAAATCGGAAAGCGGCTGCGGAAACACCGTCGTTCCGTTGGCCGAGATCGCCATCGTCTGCGATCCGCCCTGCACCACTACCTGAGTTCCGGTGGGGATGCCGCTCGTCCGAATGGAAACTGACGTAGTCGGCGTCGTTGACGATCCGCCGCCACCACCGCCGCCACCACCGCCGCCACCACCACCGCCACCGCAGGCTGCGAGTACCGCGGTCATGGAAAGCGACAGGGCGATATTGAGCTTGGTGTTTTTCATTTGATTTTGTTCTTGTTTCGAGGTTGCGCATCGCAATAACGCGATCAGCCAATCATGATAAGTTCTCTTATCATCATTGGCAAAAATGCAGCGCAAAACGCCCGGCGGCGATTCCGCCGGGCTGGGGAAGGCGATCCAATCAGCGGCACTCGAGCCACGAGACGAAGCCGCGCGGCGGGCGCGGCCCCGGCATGCCGCCGCCGGCCGGCGATACCGAGTAAAAATCTCCTGGCCCAACCTCGAACGACAGCGGCCCGGTCGCCACGACGTAGCCAAGATCGTTTTGGTAGGGGGACTGCGCGACCTCCTGGCTGTTCTCATATCCGATGAAAATCGGGGAAAACTGATCCCCGGATACGACCACCCACATTGGACGACCGGTCAGGTTTTGGTACCGCTGATTGAGGGTTCGGGCGTCCGCTACGTCTTGCCACACGCACGGCGATGGCGCCGCCCCGCCGACTGTCGCCGCGATCGGGCTCACGCCGATATCCCCCGAAAATCCAGTCGAATCGCCGGGAAAGGCCGCGCCAAAGGCGTTCGCGGCGAGCCCGAGAAGCGCGGCGGAAAAGAAGAAAGCGAGTGCAAATTTTTTCACGATTGTTCCTTTTTCTGTGCGGCGCGAAAATTCGCGCCGAGTTCCAGTCAATTCCCAGGGGGGCGAATCAGACGGCACGGCACGTGTTCACCAGGCAGCCGCCAGACCGCCGAGGCATGCGAGAAAAAATGCGGCTTTGTCCCGCTCGGCGAGGATGGCGATCATCACCGAGCAGCGGATCGAAGTCGGCGCCGTGATGCCTTCGCCGAAAAAAAGCCATTCCCGCATTTCCGCGGCCTCCGCTGCCGCGCCCATCATGTTCAGAAATAAAATCCGGTTTTGCTCGAAGCTGTGGCTGTGGCTGTGGCCGTTGCCACCTGCTCTTTGGTGAGCCTCCGGGGTGCGGGGGGACCCCGCGGCGTTGGTGGTGTCGGTGGTTTTCATGTTCATGTTTTCCCCTTTCTGGTCGCTTGACCTGCTCTTCGGAGCCGCCTCACAAAGGCGGCGGCGGAGCGGTCCCCGAAGGGGTGGCGCGTTGCAAGCTGGACGTGACAGGCTCGAACCCGAAGGGCGAGCCGGGAGGGATAAATGGAGGGGACCCCGCGCGCAGCGCGGGGAGGCGCCGTTTATGCTCACGGCTCGGAGCCTGGCGCGGCCGGCTTGCTTCGCGCCAAGCTCCGCCGACGACTGGGCGGCTCTGAAGAGCAAAGCGGCCTGAATGAGGAACAGGGAAACACGCTCCCGGCACCACGGCGCGGGTGCCCGCTTGCCGGGCGCCCGCGCCCCTTCGCGCGCAGCGCGCTATTTGATTTGTTGAGATTTCAACGGGTTACGCAAACCCTTCGGCAAACCGTTCCGGCAACGGTTTGCTAACGGTTCCGGTAACCCCGCCGGGCTAGCCGGGCTGCGGCTGCTCGGGCCGCTTGCGGCTCGGCCGCCCGCGCTTGGTTTTGGCGGGGAACACCGCTTCCGGGGGAAGGGAGTAGCGCTGAACCAAGTCTCGGACCTGCGCGAGCGCCTGGGCCTTTTCCTGCGCGAGCAGGTGGTCCGCCTGCTTCTGCAGTTCGGCGATCTGTTGCCGGATTTCGGCATAGGTTCTGGTTTCCATTTCGTCCAATCCTTTCAACGTCCGCCAAAAATCTGCTGCAGGTCGGACTGCAGCGCCATCTGCTCGCGGCGAGCCGCGTTGGTCGCGGCGCGAATGGCTGCATCCCGCGCCTCGCCCGCCGGAATGGCGGCGGCCTGCGACTGCTTTTGATCGCCTCGAATCGCGCCAGCGTCATGGTGCGGCACACGCACAGCAGCGGCCGGTGTGGGCGGCGGCGGGGGGTTGTGCCAGTCGATCTGCAGGCGGATTACGAGGAGCATCAGCACGGCGACGATTGCCGCGAGCACCCCGCGGTTGTAATGAGAAAAGAACTTGTCCATTTGCTTCCCTTTCAAGGTTGTTGCGGTGCCGGCAAAACTTTCAGCGCCAGAAAGGAGGAAACGACCTGCTGCTGCAGGCGTGCCTGCTCGCCAACCACGCGCGCGGTGCCTGCGGCTGCCAGTAGCTCAAGGACAAGCCCAAACGCAAAAACGATTCGCAGCATGTCGTTTCCTCCGTTCCTCCGTGTTTCTATCCCCACTCAAGCGAAATTTGAACGGCGAGGCTTGTCGCGCACCGGGTCAAAGTGGCATGACCCGAGACACCCCGCCGCCCTGCAAGACCTGCACCCGCTGCCCCACGCGCAAGCGGGGATCCGCTGCTTGGGTGATCGCAAGCACTTGCCCGCCAGTGAGCTGGACCGTCACGACCTGCCCGGCTTGCTTGCTCGCCGCAGTCTGCGCGACGCTGCCGATCCCGGCGCCGGCCACCGCCCCTGCCAGTCCGATCAGCGGGTTGTGGCTGAGCAAGCCGCCTGCCAGACCGCCGGCCAGCGCGCCGCCGACCTCGCCAGTCGTGGTGCTGGCAGGGGCGATCACTGCTTTGTGGATCGCCAAGATGGTTCCGAGCAGCACAATTTGGGTTTGCTGGGCCTGGGTCGTGACATACGCCTGGGCGCTGCTCTGCGGGACGCCAGTGCCGAACATCGGATTCCCACAGCAGCCGGGCTGCTGGTATCCGTACCCATACCCCGCGCACCCGCCAAGCCCGAGTGCGGCTACAGCGGCGGCGGCGAAGGCGATCACTGATGGCATGTCTTTTTTCACAAGTCGTTCCTTTCTTTGGTTTGGGGAGCGCGCGATTGGCGCTCAAACCTATTCCCACGGCAGCGAAATCGGCGGCGCGATGCGCGATGCAACTACAGCGGGGCCACGACCTGCAGGCCGATGAAACCGCTCCCGCCCATGCTGTTCGGCACCGCAAGGAGATTCAGGCCCAGCCCGCTGCGCGCCCGGAGCCGCAGCACGGCGCCACCGGCGAGCGGTTCGCTCCGCACTTGCGTCCTTGCGTAGCCGCTGACCAGGCCGGCCGCAATGCCCGCGCTCAGAGAGAGTCCGGCCGGCAAGCCCGCGTGCAGCGGCGTCCAGGCCGCCAGCGCGTACCAGGTCGGCTTCCTGTAGGAATTGCTGTACAGACCCGCCATGGCGGACCAGTCAGGCGAAAAATCGCGTTCGATCCCGACGCCTGGATTGCGCTGGCTCAGCGTGTGTCGCGCCCATGCCCTGGTGTGCCAGGACGCCAAATTTATGTCGAGCGACCACGGCGATGGCGGCGATGGCGATTGGGATGCCGCCGGCGGCGCAGTGGTGGACGCCGGATCGGCAAAAGCGGCGGGCGCGGCGGCGAGCAGCAGCAGCGCGGCGGCGCGGTGGGACGGTTTGGATTGACGGGACATGGCGGCGTGCCTCAAAAGTGACGACACATCCATTCCCATCGCGGCGAAATTCCCGCCACCTTTCCCGTGCGTCGCTGTTGCGCGCGGCCCCCGGCGCGACCCCGCCCGCGCCGACTTTGAATAGAAGTCTGATTCGTTGTCGAATCAAACTTCTATTCGTTGTCGAATCTAATTTCAATTCGAACTTTTTATATAACACAATCAATGAGTTGCGCGATTATGAGAGTGAGTCCTATCGCGCAGTTGGAATGGAAAATCAGCGCTCGATCCCGATCCCATACTCCCGCTCCCGCCCAGCGGCTGGCTGCGGCGTCGGCTCCGGTTTGTGCTCGGCGGCCGGCGCGGCAACAATGTCGTGCGCTGCCGTTTTCGAATTCTGGACGCCGATCTGGCGCTCCATGCGTGCGGCGTCCTGGGTATAGACCACCGCATCCACGCGCGCGCGGGTCACGTCGACATACGTTTCCCGCGCGCCGTGCGCCCCGCGCTCGGTGTTGTGGTGGATCAGCACTTTGTCGACGGTGCGGCCCTGCGCGGAATATGAGGTGACCGTATAGTCGTGATCCGCCTTCAGCGCCCGCGCGTCGGCGACGACGATCTGCGCGCTCTTGCCCTCGC
>JAKAFN010000008.1 GCA_021825945.1 Pseudomonadota bacterium | reverse complement strand
CTTTCCCTACACCAAGGCAGAACAAACACGTTTGGAAGAACACCATCGCATTTCATCGCGATGAAGCCCTGGTTGATAGCTGTTGGAACCTCGGCGATAGCCAAATAGCCGATTGGCGCACGAGAAGGGCGATGTCCCGGAAATTGTTGAACTGAAGCTGTAGAGGGAAGGCGGTAACTCCTTTCGACCTGCATGTGATATGCAGGCGTCGCCAAACTTAGAAAGGAGTCACCGAGATGAAGTTTCGCACGAAGAAGGTCGCGGCGGGCAAGGCTGCCAATGAAGTCCAGGTGCAGTTGTCGGTTCCCCTGGTTGGGGTGCTGCGGGATGTGCAGGAGGCGTTTTTCGGGCTGTGCGTCGAAGCGGGCAAAGCGACGCTGGCGGCGATGATGGAAGCGGACCGGGAGCGGCTCTGCGGGGCCAAGGGACGGCCGGATGCGCAACGCCGCGCCTACCGTGGTGGGCACACCCCCAGCAGTGTCGTGCTGGGCGGCAGGCGTATTGCCGTACAGAGGCCCCGGGCCCGCGGAATCGAGGATGGAGAACTTGCGCTGCCGACCTTTACCTGGGCGGCGAACGCCGATCCGCTGAACCGGGCCACGATGCAGGCGATCGCCGCCGGGGTGACGACGCGCCGGTACCGGGGGACGCTCGATGCGCTGCCGGCCAAGCAGGGGGAATCGGCCGTGTCCAAGAGCGCCGTGTCGCGCCGGTTCGTGGAGTTGAGCGCCGAGCAGGTCGAGCAGTGGCTCGCCCGTCCGCTTGCCGGAATCGACTTCCCGGCCATGATGATCGACGGCATCTACTTCGCCGAGCGCGTCGTGCTGGTGGTGTTGGGCATTGATGCCAAAGGGAAGAAGCACATCCTGGGCCTGCGCGAGGGAAGCACCGAAAAGACCCAGGTAGTACGCGCGATGCTCTCCGACCTGATCGAGCGCGGGCTCGACGCCGACCGCCCCCGCCTTTGGGTGATCGACGGGGGCAAGGCACTGCGCCGGGGAATTCTCGATACCTTCGGCCGCAGCGCGCTCATCCAGCGTTGCCAGGAACACAAGCGCCGCAACGTCCTGGACCACCTGCCCGAGGCGTTGCACGCCGGAACCAACCTGGCAATGCGTGAGGCCTGGAATTGCACCGACCCCAAGCTCGCCCGCCGGCAGCTCGATCGCCTGGCCGCGCGACTGGAGCGCGACCATCCCAGCGCTGCCGCCAGTCTGCGCGAGGGACTCGACGAGACGCTGACCGTCCAACACCTCGGCATCGGTGGCGCGCTCTACCTGACGCTGCGGACGACCAATCCGATCGAGAACCTCAACAGCTCGATCGCGCGCTACACCCGAAACGTGAAACGGTGGCGGGACGGCTCGATGCTGCGGCGCTGGATCGCCAGCGCCCTCAGCGACGCATCGCAGCGCTTCCGCGCCCTGCGCGGCTACCGCGATATGCCAAAACTCATCAACGCCTTGCAAGCCCATTCTCAATCCAGTGATGCCACTCAGAGAAAGGTCGCGTAAGATCGTTCCCCAGAGTTACCGCCCGCCCCGTTCAACAGGGAGCGGGACATCGCCCACGAGAAGACAGTAACACCGTACCGACGGGCAAGAGACCCGAACTGATCTTCGCAAGGCCGGCATCCGTGATCTTTCGATCCGTATCCAGCAGAACGGGAAACTTCAAGGCCGACAGATCTTTGGGCGTTGCCCAGCAGTGGTGTCCGCCCTCCCAAAAGTCGGCATCCTTAGTGCTGGGTGTAGACCCGCCACAGACCGACACTTCTGCGCCAATCGTCGAATGACGCCACCCCTCCGGGACCTCTCCCAACTCCGATTCGACGAGCCGGTCTGGAAAGAGGTCGTAGATGTGAGCAGGCAGGCCTGGCAGGGATTGGCCGCGCTGCCAACGGCCTTCCAGCTTGGCGCGCACCGGTTCGAAGTCCACGAACCACGCCTTGAACAAAGCGCGGACCATCGCTTCCAACGTTTCGTTTGCACGCCGGTTGAGTTCGATCTTGTCGTCCAGCGTGCCTAGGATGTGGGCTATGGCGAGTTGTTCATGCTTGGGAGGAACATCTAGTTCAAGCATGTAGACGGCAGCACGAGTTGTTGAAGGGATCGGCGAGCCGTCATCCACTTCACCAAGTTTGTAATGCTTCACTGCGTAGTAAAGCCAACGCATGTCCAAATCGGTCTTGGGAACGACGTAATACGCGGTGTCGATGACCCAGAATGGCTCACGACAGAACTCAACGCCTCGATATGCTCCCTTTCGACCGAGCACGACACCCGGCCCTTGAGTCAACGCATCGAATGTCCAGCCAATCGGGCCATTTGAGCCATAAACACGATACTTGCCGTGGGTTTGGCTGTAGCCACGGATTGCCTTTCCATATTCGAGGGCGACTTCATCGCCCCAATTGGATGGACGCCAATCATTCGCCATACCCAAGCTCCTTCAGGTTGGCTTCAATTGCCGCATCCAGCTTGGCCGCTGTTGCACGGTGCTCGCGCCACAGCACGGAAAGCCTTAGCATCTTGTCTTCGAAGGGCTCGCCATCGTCTTCTTGTTCCGCCGCACCCACGTAGCGTCCTGGCGTCAGGACGTGGCTGTGCTTGCGAATGTCGTCCAGCGAGGCGGACTTGCAGAAGCCGGCTACGTCGGCGTACTCCCCAGCATCCTTCTCCCCGCGCCAAGCGTGGTAGGTGTCGGCGATCTTGTGGACTTCCTCGTCCGTAAGTTCGCGTCGGGTGCGATCCACAAGCACGCCCAGCTTGCGCGCGTCGATGAACAGCACTTGGCCGCGCCGGTCACGCAGGCCGCCAGTCTTCCCATTCGCGGCCTTCTTGTTGCGGGCCAGGAGCCACAGGCAGGCGGGAATCTGGGTGGAGTAGAAGAGCTGCCCAGGTAGCGCCACCATGCAATCCACAGCGTCGGCCTCGAGCATCGCCTTGCGGATGTCGCCTTCGCCGGACTGGTTGGAGCTCATCGATCCGTTGGCCAGTACCACGCCCGCCGTGCCGCTCGGCGCAAGGTGGTGGTAGATGTGCTGGAGCCACGCGTAATTGGCATTGCCCACGGGTGGCGCGCCGAACTTCCAGCGGACGTCTTCACGAAGCCGGTCTCCACCCCAGTCTGAGATGTTGAATGGTGGATTGGCAAGGATGAAGTCAGCCTTGAGATCGCGCAGCTCGTCTTTGTGGAAGCTGCCATCGTTGTTCCAGCGAATGTCGGAGTCGATGCCACGCACTGCCAGGTTCATCTTGGCCAGTCGCCACGTGGTGTAGTTCGACTCCTGCCCATAGATAGCGATGTCGCCGATGCGCCCGCCGTGCTCCTGCACGAATTTCTCCGACTGCACGAACATCCCGCCCGAGCCGCAGCACGGGTCGTACACGCGCCCTGAGTAGGGTTCGAGCATTTCGACCAGCACGCGCACCACGGAGCGCGGGGTATAGAACTCGCCGCCACGCTTCCCCTCCGCTCCGGCGAACTGGCCGAGGAAGTACTCGTACACGCGCCCGAGGATGTCCTTCGAACGGTCGCCTTCCTCGTTCAGCGCAATGCCGGAGATCAGGTCGATCAACTCGCCCAGCATCACCTTGTTCAGGGCGGGGCGAGCGTAGTCTTTGGGCAGCACGCCCTTGAGCGACTCGTTGTCCTTTTCGATGGCGCGCATCGCGTCATCAATCAACGTGCCGATGGTGGGTAACTTAGCGTTGGCCTGCAGGTGCGACCAGCGCGCCTCCTTCGGCACCCAGAACACGTTGTCCGCGAGGTACTCGTCCTTGTCCTCGGCCGCTTGCGCATCGTCAGCCAACAGGGCTTTGTGCTTGGCCTCGAAGGCGTCTGAGATGTACTTCAGGAAAATGAGCCCGAGCGCGACGTGCTTATAGTCGGAGGGCTCCATGTTGCCGCGCAGTTTGTCGGCAGCTTTAAAAAGTTCTGCCTCGAAACCGAGGTTGCCGCCGTTGCCATTTTTCGTCGTTTCACCGTTGGCCATATTGACTCTCGTTCCTCAATCTTCTTTCGCCAGCTGGATTTCAAGTTCTGCCAGCATTTGTTCTGGCCGCGTCCCAAGGCAGTCGTCTGCCGTTGCCACGCATCCCACTTGCCATCCTTGCCATCCGACTCGTAACGCTGGGCATAGGTGGAAAAAGGCTGACAAGGTGCACAGCGCGCCAAGACCGTCAGTTCGGCATTACCGAACGGGGTATCGAGTTCATCGGTCGTGGTCTCGCTGACAAGACACGATCAACTACTACGGAAGCCTAGCGCCTCCAGCCACGCCCTCACCTGACCGAATGCATCCCGCTGAATCTGCTCCTCGGTCATATCCCCCAACGCCGCGGATTCGCGCGTAAAGATCCGGACCGTCTCGGGTCCGAATGCATCGACCGCAGTGAACTTTCCAGCGATGTGCTCGAAGCCACGGCGCGCGACCGGATCGTCGAGCAGCGGGCGGCAGGCATCCGCCAGAGCCGCAGGACCGCCTTCATACGCTCGAATGGCGAAGTAAATGTCGTACGCGTCCTTCATCTTGTCACGGCCAACCAGCGCGTACCCCTTCATCACCAGGAAAGCCGGAATGCTCGCCACGCGCAGCGCGACGGCGTTCGACCGACCGTCCGGCATCCGTCCTGCGAGGCGCTGTTCGACATATCGCGACATGGCAACCCCGGCGCCGTCCGCCTTCTGGACCGCGAAATTGGCGATCAGCGGAGGCTTGTTCTTTGCGAGAACGGTCTCCCGCGGCATCAGAAGGTCGACGATGACGGCCACCGGATCCCCTCCATCGATCGGTACCTCCCGCCGCAACTGGAAAGGTTTGAGTCCCTCGACGTTTCGCTGATAACCCGCCTTCTCCAGCGCCGCTACCAGACTGGTGTAGTCCTCGTTGGCGAGCGCTTCGGCATCCAGGCTGAGGTCGACGTCCAGCGTGCCAACATGCGGCGGCTCGGCATTCGGAAAATGGAGCCAGGGAACCGCGCCGCCGATGATGACGAAGCGATCCCGGTAAGCACCCAGCACTTGGCCAATCTCGAGCAGCACGGCGTAGACAGCCTGCGCACCGCGCTCGTCGTAGTCGTTGGCGAACTGTGGATCCATCATGTCGCGGTCACCAGAGATGGATCCAGCAGTTCGCGTCGGAAGTGCTCTGCCGCCTCGCGCCCCCGTTCCCCTGTAGACCACAGATCCAGATAGGTTTGAACCAGTCCGGCGCTGTGCATACCCTGCGGCCGGTTGAGGGCTTCCGCCCACAATCCGTCGTCCGGCACTTGGAAGACGGTGATGTTCTCGCCCCGGTCGGCAGGTGAAGTACGGAGATGGTGTTTGATCAGTTCGATGCCGTTTGCATCGGCATAGAAGAACTCTCCGGATATCCGTGCAAACGGTGCCAACCGACGGGCTACGGAATGGCCCGCAAGCAGGACCTGTGCGCCCGCAAGCTGGGCGCGCCCGAAGAGTTCCCGCATCTGCGAATCCAGTTCCGAGCCGTGCAGGGTGGTGTACGCGCGCATGGCGACCTCGGGCGGCCGCACGGCATCGCGCCAAGCGTCCAGAACGGCACCGGGTTGGCGCAGACGCAAGCCACCGGCAGGGTCGACCTCGGCCCATTCCTTGTCCAGCAACAGGCGGCGCACGTTGCTGACCTGCCCCAGGCTGACTCCTGCGCGCGCGCTCAACTCGGTCACTTTCCACGGCCCGGGATTGGTCATCATGGCCCGCAACACCCGCGCAGACTTCGGCGCAAACAGAGACTGCTGGGCCCGTTTGGTCGTGAATGGGTCGCGCTGCGTTTTCTCGATCTCGATGTGCATGCCGCCGAAGCTGATCCGGCTGTTCCCAGCCAGGTCCATCCATCCCAGACCTTCGGAACGGAGGATTTCCTGGCTCTGGGCGGAGAGGAATGGCGCAACGATGATGCCGTATGTACGAGCATGATCCGTTTCGAGCGCACGCCGCAGGCGTAGGGCGGCATCCCGGACATGGCGCGGCTGGCCGGACGAGTTGATCTCTGCCAGCAAGGTCCACGCCTTGCCGGACACGTTCAGGTCGAACGCTGCATCGACCTCCCCCCGAAATCCGACGTCGCCATCACGCGTGTTCACCCCGCTCGCGATCGGGACGACGGCGAGGAGATTGCGCAGCCTTTCCGCGATTTCAGCGACATCCAGGGATGGTGCGGATTTCATCGTAATTGGTATTTTCAACGACACATGAAATTAGCATGGTCAATGAAATCCGACAAGCGGACCTTAGCGAAATTGCACCTTTCAAGTTTTGCTGAAATCACCGCATTCAGTGAAACTCGGCGCATTCCGAGCGCGCGTCCCCGGCCGGGGCATTTCGGCGGTCGGCAATTCGTGGCAGGGCGCGTCCGCCTCATGCCGGGAATTTATTTGCTCGGGGAAAAATTCGGCGCGTTCTTGTCGAGCTCGCGCGCGATCTCGCTTTCCTCCGCCGTCAGGCCGTTGCGCAGCCGACGCGGCACGATGACACCGTGCAGTTGGGCACGCAGATCGTCCCAGCGCTCGTTCAAGACCTTCCAGTGATATTCGTCGTAGGTGCCCTGGAAAATGACCGGACAGATCTCAATGCGCGGTAGGCTGTCGCCGACAGTGCCAGCCTCGATCGCCTGACCGAGTTGCTTGGCCCAGTGGCTGCCGACGCGATCGACGCGCCCGATCTGCTGCTCTACGACGCCGGGATTCCATTCCGGATGCAGCAGTACCACGACACGGCAGGCCTGATGCAAGTTCAAACCCTCGCGCCCGACCATAGACTGCGCGACGAGCACGCGCGGAAGGCTTCTGGCGCGATTGAAACCGAGCTGCAACGCGCGGCGGGTTTCGGGCTTAGTCTCGCCGTACATCAAGCGGGCGAAGGTGCCGCGCTGAGAGCCATATTCCTCATCCAGGCGTTGGGCGATCTCGGGCCAAAGCGTAACGGCTCGCTTCTGGTCTAGATCGTTGTCGCCATCGGCGCCGGATACGTCATTATCCTGCAACACTGCCATCAAGTCGATGAAGGCCTTGGCGCATTGCTCCGGATCCGGATTTTCCGGATCATCGAGCAGGTCGTCGATCGCTCGAGTCAGGCCCGCTTTCGAGACATCCTGAATCGATGCGCCCGCCGCTTCGAGTAAGGCGCGCGCATCGCCGTGATGGTCCGCGAGCCCCTCGGATATCCAAGGCAGAAGATGTTCGCTCAGCTTCTTGCGACGCGCTTCGAGAGCGCGGTATTGTTGGCCCAACATCGAATCGATCTGATCGAATCCGAACTTGCAATTGAGCTGCCGGTATGCGGCTTCCACGGCGGGCCGTTCGTCTTCTTCCTGTTCCGCCATGACATGGACGACCGATTGAGGCCACGGCCGGCCATCCTGCAGGCAACGCAACATCTCGCGCGCGTTCAGCAGTTCGGTGATCGCCTTCAAGGGGCGGGTGAAGCGACCGAAGACGAGGACCTTTTCCTGTGCCATCGTATAGGCTTCGATGGCTTCGACCGCTTTGAGAATCGCGGGGTGGTTGTATAGCCCATGGCTGGCGCTGGCCTTGGCCATGAGGTTCCGCCACCATTCGGCCCTTGAGTACCGCTTGTCCATTCCTCGCTCGTTTTCCGGCAGAGCCGCCTCGGAATCTATCTCGGATGGCGTTTGCGCTTCTTCTTGCTCGGCGTCGGCGACTCCATCCTTTTGCAGATGGTCGATGAGGCTGGCGATGGCATGGCCATTGCCTATGGTCAGGCGCAGCCGTTTGGCCACCGGATCGTCGGCCTGATGCGTGACTAGCGACAAGGATTCCGCGGCGCAAACGACCTGCCTCCACGCCGGAGTCAAATCCTCAAGACGGATCACGATCTCCTTTTCCAGGCGATAGGCATCGGTGTCCTGCATCGCATGCCGAGCGAATCTTTGGACCGTCTCGTCTTCCCGCTTGTCTCGACGTAGTAAATAGGGCGCAAGGCTTCGTTCGAAAGCTTGTGCCGATCTCCGATAGCTGGCGCGTGCCTCCTCGCTGCTGCGCCAACTGTGGCGGATGCGTTGCACGCTGCCGGCGTAGTCTTCGATGCCTTGACTTATGTATCTAAGCGAAGCTTCTGAAATCCCCAGGCGCTGTAGCGTCTGCTTCCATTGAGACACGTCGAGCTCGATCGGCGTTGCGGTCATGGCCAGCCGACGGACGTCGTAGGACTTTAAGATGATTTTTTCCAGAAGACGCGATAGCATGGCGTCGGCACCACGGCTTTTGTGGGCTTCGTCGATAATGACAAGATCGAAGCTCCCGAAGCCGAGTCCGACAGCGCTCTCTAACAGTGTCCTTAACTCGCTATTGCGGCCATACATTCCAGCATCAACCGCTTGCGGCCACGGCGTCTCATCTTCGATTTCCTTTAGACGCCGAAAAACCTCGCTGCGTTCGTCTTGCGGCGCATTGGTGCAAATGTTGCGAGCGGCATTGAGCACCCAATCGTCATCGAGATATTCGTTACAATGAAATTGGTTCGGATAGCGTCCGGTGCGCCGTTTGCGCCATTCGGCATAGATGCAGGGAAGCAGGCTCCAACGCCAAGCCAAATCGGGATTGGCGTTGTTTCCGAACCGCCAATTGGCGAAGGCGTGCGATAGCAGCAAGATCGGCTGCTCAAACCAGGGACGTTGCGTTTTCTCATCCGGATCCCAGGCGGCCAGATAGCTCCACAAGCTACGCAGGATTTGCGGCGGATCGGCGATGCCGCTGTCGCGCAACTCCTTGGTCCATTGGAAGCCGACGCCGGGCGGAACGAGAATGGCGACGCGGCCGCCCGAGTCGGTCACGGCGCGCGCTAGCGCCGAGGCGATTCGCGTCTTTCCCATGCCGACCTCGTCCGCGAGGATCATGCCGCTTTTGGGAATGCGTTCGGCGAGACGGCACAGGCTGGCGCGCTGGCCTGCGTTGAACCAGGCGGTGTCTTCTTTGGCGCGCGCTTCGAGATTTCTAGCAACCGCATCCCAGCCGCCGAACGTCTGCTTCATGGCAGCGCTCCGAGCGGCGCCAAGCGCTTGACGCCCCAGGTCTCTTCGAGCCTCGTCAGGGCGGCCTCATATATGCGGCCCTCGGGCGAGTTCGCGGTTTCGGCAAATTCCGGGCGGAAGGGCGGCTGCCAGAGCGGCGACAGCGGGTTGACGCCGAATTCGCAAAAGCGCTTCAGCGCTTCGTTGCCAGCGGCCTGCGCGAGCGACTGCTCGAGCCGAACGCACCAGGCCGTCCAATCGGCGCGATGGAGGCCGGCCTGCATTGCGGCGATGTTCTCGATTAGCTCCATCATCCGGCGGATCGGATAGTCGCCATTCTGAGCGCCACCAGTGGCGGCCCGCAGCAGCGTGGAATCGATCGCGGCGAATCCGTCGTCGCCCGGCAATTCGTCTTCGTCAGGAGGCATGGGAAAGCACGCGAGCTGCGACCAAGCCTCGTCGAGGCCGAGCTGTGGCAAGGCGCTGCCAGCGAGCCGTCCGAATTCGTCGAAGACAGGGATCCATGCGGCGTGCGTTGCGCCGTCCATCGTCCAAGCGACGTTGACCTGGCGCGGTCGGTCGCCCATCCAGCGTATTCGGCCATCGGCTTCGCGGCGGCAGGACACGCCGGCGTCATCGAGGACGTTGAACGGCGCATCTGTCGTCATTGGCGCGACGAGCCAGCCACCTTCTACGCTTCTCTGCCAATCGAAGCAGGCGATCGGAGCGGCGACGAACAGATCAGGGCGATCGGGCATGCCTTCACCGGCGGAAAGGCCGATATCGCCGGCGCCATATTTTTCATCCCACTGCAGTGGCAGTAGGTTCGTGACAAGCCGGGTTGCATCGGCCTCATTGTTGGAATGCCAAATCAGGTCTTGCGGCGCGAAGATGACGCCGGCTTCGAGGTTGCCGCCGTTCGCCGACATCCTCTGCGTGAAGCCGGCGGCAGTGAGATTGCCTGATCCGAAATAAATCCAGGCGCTGTTGCACCGAGGGGAATTGTCGCGACGATTCGCGCCAAACAGAAATTTGGCGTGCAGGGCGCGCTCGGATCCGCGAAAATACCCCGGCTTACCCGCCTTTCGGATCGACCAGCCCAATTGACGGATCGCCTCCGCTGCGCTGGCCACGGCCTGGCAAGCGTTCGGATTGATGAAGAGGTCGATTTGAGACTTATTCGTCAGTAGACTGGCCGCTCGCAGTCGCGCGGCGATCAGTTGCGGCACGTGGGGCGCGGCGTTACCACCCGTGGGTGCTTCGTAGAAGCCCGAGCCCATGGCGAAATAATTGCGGGCAACCTTCGGGCCACTCGCCGCGATCATCGCGGGCAACTGGTCGAGCAGGGAGGCGCGGCGGTTGTCGATTACGCGCGCTCGCGTGCCTTTCGATTCCCTGACCGCGCTTTCGATCCATCCCTGAACCTCGTCGGCCTCCGCACCGCGCAAGGCCCGGCAGTCATATTGTCCGCGGAGCCATTTGAGAATATCCCAGGCCGCGGCGAAATCGGCGCGTCGTTGCGTCAAGTCGGGCCCGTCATCGTGATCAGACAGCTCGATGGTCCAGGCGAGATCAAGGCTGTCTTCCAGCGTTTCGCGCGTCCAGTTGCCGGTGGACACAATGAGACGCAACCGCCATTTGTAGGGCTCGACCGCATGGCGAAATCCGAGCAACGCGACTTTGGCATGCATAAGCCGGAACGGCCGGCCCCGGTTCTGGATCGGCACATGCAGCACCGCCGGCGCGTCGAGGTAGGTGATTGCCAAATGACCGGGATCAAGCATGAGCAGCAAGGCGGTTCTGCCGGCGTAAGCGCGCTGGCGATGCGTCTGGCGCGTGAAGCGTTCAGCGGCATCATTGAGAAATCCGGCATCGGCCGAATAGCCACAAACCCATCCGAACCGCCCAACATAGCCGTCGGGCGCCTCGAACAACTGCGCCAGGGACGGCGGAAGAAATGACGAAGCCTCAGCCATGGGTGCCGCCGCCGAGAATTTCGTCTAATCGGCCCCAAAGATCGGCGTTGAACAGGAAAAAGTTCGGGATGCGCGGGGACATTCCCTCGGGCCATTCTATGCCCGACGTCACCCCGGAGCTTTCGCTGTCGACGATCTGTACGCCCTGATCTGCGATCACGTCATAATCATGCTCATCGACGCCATGCTCATCAACGGTCGGTTCGGGCGTGCCCCGAAAGGCCGGGCCTGGGCGGATGGCATCGTCGCGGAAGCGCAGCACGCGGTCGTCTCGCATAGCGAGGCGCTGCAGAACGGCGGCGTGCTGCTGGATGCATTCCTTGCAGAACGTCGTGGCGGATTCGCCTGGTGAGGGATCGTGGCGTGCTTTCAGAAACGATTCGGCGACCCTCTTCAGCGTCGTGAGACGGGTGACGATTTCGTCCGGCAACTTTCCCTGTAGCGCTAGTCGCGGCCTGCCGCCGAGACCGCCGATATGAGACTCGACGCCGTCGAGCACATGAATGGCGGCGTCGCGTGTACGAAAGAAGAGGGTCCCACTGCGAATGTCCTGCCAATGGTTCTCATCCAACGACCCGGGGCGTTGCTCGATATCGATCCGTTGCCGAGGTGCTTTCAGCAGACTGTCCATCCATTGCAGCAGCGCGCGGCGACGGTCGGAGTTGGCCATCAGTCGCTCACGCAGAATTTCACGCGCAGCAGACGATAATGGCTTCGTCGGCGAAAGAGCCTCGCGCGACGCCGTTGTCTTCACGCAATTGTCGTCGCCCCGAATCCAGTGAAGCATGTTGGAGGGCACTGTACGGTTTTTTGGCATGTATTCTTTACAGGCAACATCGATCAGGGTTCTGGCCGTATCCGTGCATTGAAAAGCGTTGAATCGTTCGCTCGTCCCGTCTACCAGGCCAAGCTCGTACAGCGGCTGCACGGTGCGCATGCGCATGGGTTGCGTGACGTAGAAATTGCGCTGGCTCACGGCGCGGAATGACAAGTCCGTCTTGCCCTGCATTTTGAGGCGGCCCAGCGCGCGCGCGTCGGCCTTCCATCCGTTTTCGTCTAGGGCGAGCCAGCACGCGAGACCCTCGACAGCATTGGCGACGTCGATGTTGCGGATGTGTTGGCCGGCGGCGCGGACTCGCTCGGCGACGACGAGACCAAGGACCGCCAGGAACAACTGCTTGCCGAACCAGATGCCGCCCATGCCGGGAACGGCGAGGTCGTTGAACGTCCGCACCACGGCGCCGAGCCCCAGCGTGCGGGTGCGTCTTTGGCTGGCCAAGTTCTCCGCGCCGAGCAGACCCCATTGCATCGTTAACCTACTTTCCGAACGACAGACTCAAACGGTCAAAGTGAATTCCGTAACGCACAGCCCCATTTCGCTTCCGCAGAGTTGCGTGCTAGCGACTCAGCGAGCCGACGCAACATATCGCATTTTGGACGATATGGCGTCATATTCCGATGCGCCGCCGGATGATATGAGCATTATATTTATTGCTGCCGACCGACTCGTGACTAGCGGTGCCGATTCCCGGCTAATCAGGCAGAGTGGCGCCAACCATTTGTCGCGTAAGGGTGGCGGCATTCAAACCAGTGATCAACGGAATCTCGGAATATCAGATCGCTTCTGGTCAAATTTCACACCGCGCCAACAGTCGCCGTCAACCCGCAGCAAACCCGATCGCCTGACGCCCACCGGATTTCAGCGCGCACTCCTCCGCCAGCGCATCGAGAAATTCCCTGGCTCCTGAAAGCGGATGGAATGCGTGGCGGCGGGACACCGCAGCGAAGTCGCCCGGTGCGAGCAACCGCATGGGGTCGATGCGCCTGCGCTCGGCCTCTCCGGGTTCCGGAATCCCGAGGCCGCGGCACTGGCGCCGGAGAAGTTCCCACGCCTGATCGGAGCGCAGGTACTGGAACCGGGCCTTGAGGTCGAATCGGCGAAGGGATGCCGGATCCAGTCCTTCAAGGAGGTTCGTCGTCGCGACGAAAACGCCCCCGTAGGACTCGATCTGGGTGAGCATCTCGTTGACCTGGGTCACCTCCCAGGACTTTTCCGCTCCGCGACGGTCCTGCAGGAAGCTGTCGACCTCGTCGAGCAGCAGGACGGCGTTTTCGCGCTCCGCCTCGCGGAAGGCTTGGGCGATATTTTGCTCGGTCATGCCGACCCATTTGCTGAGCAGATCCGAGGCCCGGCGAACGACCAGCGGTCGATCGAGGTACTGGGCAAGCCAGCGAACGTATGCGGATTTCCCGCTTCCGGGAACGCCGTAAAGACAGATCCGTGCCCGGCCTGCCCGCTTGACGCCCGCGGCCATCGCCCGCAGATCGATGTCGGCATTGACGAGCGATGGGTCGTAGACCTCGGGAAGGCGATCGGGATCGTGCTGCCGAATCTCGGCATGGTCCTGTACACGCAGGGTCTGGTTCACCAAACCGACGATCGCGGCGTCGAGGTCGGGCGCGCCCGTGCTGCCTGCGATCACCTCGACGACGCCGGCAGCGCGGGTGAGCACCGCCGGAGCAAGCCGCTCGCTGCCTGCGAGCGCGTCGATCGTCAATTCCGAAATTACCTTGCCGCAATGGATCGCTGCGATCGCCCGACGGACCGATTTCGGCGGAATCGGCATTTCGAGGACGATGTCGAACCGGCGCAACAGTGCGCGGTCCATCCCCCGCAGCTCGTTGGTCAGCCAGAACGTCGGGACGGTATTGCTCTCAATTGCGCGATGGAACCAGCCCTTTTGTCCGCCGCTGCGGGATCTGCCCCGGCCGGTCAGCGTATCGACGTCATCCCAGAACACATCGCTGCATTCGTCGAAGACGATGAGTGACTGCTTGATCGCCAAAAGACGCTGCGCGGCGCTGTACGCCTGCAGGCGCCGGGACGGGCTACTGGGGTCGCCATCCTCGTCTTCCGTGACCACTTCGAAGAGCGGGCACCCAAAATACTTCGCAAGAACCCGGGTCAGTTGGGTTTTTCCGGTTCCTGGCGGCCCATACAGCAAGACATTCACGCCCGGACGGCGATCTTCCAGGACACGGCCCAAATACGTCCGCAGCGTGTGCAGATCGGTACCGAGATACGTGTAGTTGTCCAGCGTAAGTGCCGACGAGTCGCTTTGCCGGACCGCGCCGCGCAGCAGCCGGACGGGGTCGATGTCGGGCTCCTGTATCGCCTCATGGAAGTGGTCACCGAGCAGGGTCAGCTTGTCGCTCAAATCGAGTCCATCGCCCGCGGCAATCCGAAGCAAGCCGCTGCGCGCAAGCGCCCCGTCCGGGTTGAGCGCACGGTGCACGGCGTCGGGAGTGATTCCGAGAATCTTCGATAGCGCGTGGATTGCATCCGCCGTCGAAAGGCTGCCGAGGGCATTGACGACGTCGGCGAGAATCCCGTTTCCTGAAGCCAGACACGCGAACATCAGGAGGAGGACGTCGGTTTGGCTCAAGCCGAGCAATTCCGCGAGGCGCTCGAGATTGGCAGCCATCGCGGCTGGGCCCTGCAAGCCCGCGGCGTCCCGTTCCGCCTTGATCCATCTGGCTTTCAGCAGGGCGTAGATGGCATCCGCCTTCCGGTTGCTCGGAAGATCCTCCCAGAGCGGATCGTCGTCGATTCCGAAAACCGAAAGCACCCGGTCGAGGTCGATCGAAATGCTGACGCGCACGATCCGATAGATCCCCTCCATCGACACCATGGCTCGCAGCATCCAGAGCTGAACGAGGGGATCGATATTCTTCGAATCGAAGGCATTGCGGCCTCGGCGTATGCGCATGATTGGCTCCGTGGTGGGGACGGAGGAATTGTGCGCGGCCACAGCGACAGTATGTGTCGCATACGCTCGCCCGGCGCAAGAATGTTCTGCAGCGAACCGCGCTCGCTGTCGGGGCGCCCAACGCCCCGGACACCGGGTAGCATTCGAAGCCTTCGTCAAGGAGCGATCCGGTGCAGGCGGCAAAGGACGGCACCTGCCATGGCGCGAACGCCCGGGGGCACCCGCTTTTCCCGCTGGCCTCGCGCCCCGACGCACAGCGGCGTCCCCGGAGGGAGGAAGATCTGTCATGACCATCTCGCGTCGATCCACCCTGGTCGTTCATGGCCGCCTCGCGATGCGGGAGCGCCGCCTGGCGGCGAGCCGGGATCGCCGTCACGGACTGCAGATCATGTCGTTCGAGCAGGCCGCAGTCCGGCTGGCAGGCGGCTTCATCCGCCCGATCGACGACGAGAGTTTGCGCGCAGCAATCCTATCAATCCGCGAGCGCGCGCAATGTCCATGCGAGCGTCCGGATCGGAGTAGATCCAAATGTAACAGCGAGCGCTCGGTCATAGCCGGGGCCCGCCGCCTCCGATTCCGAGGGTCCGGACACTCGAGAGGCTGCATCGGGGGCGAGCCGGACCTTTTGGCATCGGAGCGACGAGAATCCCTGGTCGACCCAGTGCGGCACTACAGTTCTCATGATTCACTTCCGCAAAACGGCCATTCAACTGCGAGGAGTTGGGGTGACCGGCCGGCAAGTGGGACATGGAGCAGACGCTGCATGATCTTCAGCGGCCTCGTCACAAGATTCGTCGTACATCATGCGATCTATCGAACGGTGGCCGCGGTGTTGTTCAGCGGGACCTCATAGCGGATGCCGCGGCCAACAATCCGGTATCGGCCCCGGCCCTGTGGAGAAAGCGGGTTCGGTAGAACGGTGACCCAGCGGTTATCGCTGTCGTTAGCGCGTCCGACAAATAAGATCCTGTAGCGATCATGGCTGGCGTTTTCCTGGGCCACTTTAAACTCTCTCTCGGAGAGGTCAAACGCGATGTCGTCGGTCGTTGTGGCCTTCACCTCGAACATCAGCGGACCCCGACGCACGCGAAGCACCTCGATATCAAACCCGAGATTATCATTTCCGATATCGCCATCTTTGATCACATAGCGGCGATAAAGCGAGCGCCAAAGGCAGTCCGATCCATAGCGCTTGCTCAACCAGTCGTAGGCAACGAGTTCGCCCATGAAGCCGATCAGTGCGGTTTGGTCACTCGTCAGCCGCTTCGGCACTCGCACATTAGGCGGACGATCGGCGTCCCTGTCATTGAGCCTCTTCCGCTTCCGGGGTTCCTCGATCTCACGAAGAGAGACGGGCCGATCCGACGTGCTGAGCAGGTCATCCGAGATTCCAGTCCGGATCGCCTCGACAAGTTCGTCGATGCGGTCGGGCTCAAGGGAGACTGGCCTACCATCGAGTGATACCGATCGCCTTTCTTGCGCGCGCTCCCATCGAACACGCTCCGCCTCCTTGGTCTGTGCGGCGAGGTCTTCCTGAGAAAGTCCGAGCGCTGCGAGTTCGAGCGAAGATGGAAGCTCCGGCGACCATTGGTCGAGACGGAGCAACCACGCCATGATGGCCTCCTCATCGAGGAGACGGAAGTCGAGGATTCCTGCTGATGCAACCTGCCGTAAGAACTCGTCGGTTTCGGTTGCCGTCACCCAAGCCGGGGGCAGCACTCCGCCACGTTTGATAGACCAAAGGGGAAGCCGAGCCACGGCGCGCTCGATGAACGCATTGAGACGGCGCGTGTTCTCGGCCCTGGTATCAACAAGCGGAGGGAGGTCGCTTTTCACCCCAGGCGCGCCCGTTGGAAGCGTCGCAATCCAGGTGTCCACGCGCTGGGCCATGACAGTTTCCGGCGGCTGGTCCCATTTATTCAACCACTCGGGGTCAGGGTCCAGGGGGCGACTCCACTCGTCAGGCGGAGTCGTCCGCCTTAGAATCGCCCTCCCCAGTTCGGTCGTCATGTCCGCGTAGTCGGCGGGAAGAATTCCTGCGTCGAATGCCGGGGCGGCGCGTTCCCGTAGGCGGTCGATGATTAGATCGCGTTGCCGAGCGAGGTGGGACGCCATTGCCGTGACCAAGCCCTGCGGGTTTTGTATTGGCGCGTACTCGCCGCCGAGCGCGATCAAGACGCGGTTAAATTCCGCGAAGTCGATCTGCAACTCATCGCGCATTGTCGCGATCGGCGTGCCTTCGAGGGCACGGTTAACCAGATGCTCCGGGGACGCCTCTGGCGGAAGCCGATCCGAGAAGCCTGATAGATAGGCGACTATCGCATCCGGATCCGGCTCCTCGGCTGTCACCCTTAGCAGATCAAGGAGCACATCCTCGCCGAGGAGCGCAGCCACGATGGGCCGAAGCGCGAACGCGAGTCCCGTGACGCCGGTTCGCTGGGCGCGCCGGACCTCGGCAACGCGATCAGTCGACTCCTCGAACACCGCCGAGTAGTCGGCATCTGACGGAGTTGTCAAGGATGCTGAGCCTAGCCGTCGTCCAAGCGATGTGACAACGGTTTCCAGAGCGTTCGCTGTCTCCACGGCGCCAATGAGTTCACCAATCTTTGGGGCAAGGAGGCCAAGGATGTCCCAGTTCAAAACGTCGGTTTCTCCCTCGTAGGCCACTGCGGGGTTGACAGGCGCGAAGACAGCAAAGACACGGCGCAGGTGCGCGGGGAGCACGACGGGATGCCCTTGCAGTTCGATGCTGATATCGTCCCCCGCGTGGAGCTTGATCGCTCGAAGCAGTCCGGTCGCGCTCCGAATCCTCGCATCCGTCTGCCGGTTGAAGGCCGACGCCTTGAATTCGAGCGTCAGCGCTACGAGGTCGACGAGCCACTCGCGTCCAGGGCAGATCAAGGGGTCCCCTCCGTGATCCTCGATCGGCACCCCGTCAATGAAGAGGCGAACGTCCGTCCCCCCCACTGTCCGAAGCTGCAATCCCGTCCACTTCTCGATCGTTGTTGCGACGACTCGGCCGTCGCGAGGGTCAACGGGCAGGACTGGCACTTCGATCGTGTCGAGAATGGCAGCCACCAAGCGATCCTCGTCCACGAGTACATATGGGACCGAGGCACTCGCCAGCGGGTGAGCGCCGATGCGGCCACGCTGAGTTACGAGGACGTGATCCTCGGGCCGAAGTGAGCCGATGGGATCCGGTCCGTCCCCGCGCGTCACGAGGGTCCAGGTACGTTCGTATGCCTTGCGCAGGTTTGCCACAAGACTGTCGGACACGTCGTAGGTCTGGTGCGCCAAAGCCAATGCGCGAAGTCGCAAGACTGAATCGCTGCGTTCGTTCCACGTGTTTAGGCCCAGCGAGCGAAGGCGTTCGAAAGCGGTCGGAGACGACTCGATCTGGCGGCGCACCGCTGTGACCACGAGCGGCATGAATGTCGGGCGGGCCTCGTTGTCAGTGTCGCGGTAGTGCCATGCGGTAGTGGGGTGGGCAAAGTCTTCGGCCGTCGGTGATCCCGGGCGGGTTACCGGCAGCCATGCAATCTGCCTCAGGAACTCAGCAGCGGGTGACGGAAGCGATACAGGATCTGCCTGATTGGGCGCTCGGGGCCGGGCGATGCGAACCGAGAGCACGTCCTGATCCCAACTGCCGAGTCCAGACACCAGCAGACGGCCGTAGGTCTCACGGGCCGCGGGCGATAGGCGCTCGTACTCGCCCGATCCTGGGAGCCGTGAACGCGGCCAATGATCCGGTAGAGGGTATACGGGAAATTGGGGCGTGCGGCCGACCTACGCAGGGCTGGATCCCAGCGCACGTAGTCGGCTTCCGGGAGATTGACGGCTGTGGCAAAATCCCGCGTCCACCATTGCCCCTGCTGATCGCCAATCGAAGGTGTGACGTCGATCGGCGGGAGACCGTCTCGCACACCGACACGCCGCAGGAAGGAAACCCACATCTGGGGGGACTCGATTCGGAAACTGAACTCGACTGGGGGAGCGAGGAGTCGGTCGCTGAGGCCGTCGATATCGGTCGAGGCCCCAGCGGCTTCACTGATGAGCCGCTCGACGACGCTACCGAGCGTGTCTGGCCATGAGGACGAGAACAGCGTCTCTCCCGCTGGCAGCCAATCTCCAGAGCGCGTCGGTACGAGTATGTGCAGGGCGCTAATGGCTGGCGATTGGGTGTATTGGCGCTTTGCCGTCAGGTTGAAAACGAGACGCAGGGCGTCCGCGTGAACCTGCTTGTCGCGCGTATGTTGGAGCACAGATGCTAGGCGTGCGAGCAGCGCCTGCGTCCGAGGCATCTGGACTAGGTTGGTGCGTTCGAGGAACTCCCGACCTGGCCGGTTCTCCATACGCTTCGTCTTGGAGTTCACCGACTTCCACGGTATATCACTGTGCACGTAAGCGAGATGCCGGCCAAGGGTCTCGGGAATCGTCACATCCCGGGTTGCATCATCGCCTTCAGCGATCTCGCGCATAGGAAAGAAGATGGCGGGAGCCTTGTCCTCGGCCGGGCCACCCCAAGTCCGGTGGATTCGAAGGTTATCGTCGATGAGCAGTTCGCGGCTGCGGAGGCTTGAAACGTCGTCGCGCTCGAAGACTGCGGCGAGGTCGTCGTACAGTCCGATCCACGCCAATGGGTCGAAGATGGCGGGCCGTCGATGAGCCGTAGCCGCCATCCGCTTGGCGACGGCCTCCGCCCAAAGGGCGACGCGTGCGGCTTCCGGGATCATCGAGCGCCGCGTCACCGCCATGGACATGGATTCGATCGCATCAAGCGTGGACTCACCGAGCAGGGGCTCCAGAATCGACGCTTGGCCGTCGGCGGCGAGGCTGGTCTCGGCAATCATCTCCGGGGTAAGGGTGTGCATCGATCGCCGCCACACATTGGCCGCCGCGAGGGATGACCATAGCTTCGGACCCAATACGGGAAGGAAATCTGCAGTAGCGAGGTCGCTTCCCTGTCGCTGGAATGCAGCCCCTAGGCGCGCGATCTGTTCTCCGCACCAGACGGCAAGACGGGGCACAAGACGTCGGCCCCCGGCGTGCTCGCGCAAAGCGGTCCACGAAGCAGCAACGATGTCGGCCGCTACATCGAATAGGTATTCGTTGAGAGGCGCGCCTGGCACCAGCCCGTCCCGCGCCAGGGTCACCGCGAACGGAGCGTTGAGGTGCCCTGCGAACGGGCCACGTACTCGATGGTCCATCGGCAGGAAGCAATACAGGCTTGAGTCCGCCTCATCCACTTCATCGATCCGCAGAGCGATCGCCACCTCCGCGTCTCCATCCCAGTCGCGCCAGGACTCGTCGACCAGGGTCGCAGCAATCGACTTCTCGATCGCTTCGATGAAAGCCCCGTGGGGCACGGTCCTTGCCAGCAGCAGAAATCGGCCCGCGTCGCCCAAGCGCACCTCGCAAAAACGAACGCCAGGCACTTCCATATCTGATGGGAACTCCTCCCGAATCAGCTCATGAACGACAAGTCCCTCGCATGGCTCGATGACCTCAATCCGAAGCTCCGCAAGTCGGTCGAGGAAGAGAAGCAGTGGAGCGTGACTTGAGACGGCGTCAGATATCTGCTTGCGAGTGATGTCACCTGCTCGCGCCGTTCTAAGTGGAAGGCGAATGACCGAAACGTAACCCGCGTCTGCGAATTCGCTCAAACGGGCTGGGTGAAAGTCCGGAGCAATGTAGATCGGCAGGCCATACGGCGAAATTCGATCACCAAGGTCGGAAGCCTCCTCGTCGCTCTCCGTTAGGGTCCGCATGGCTGCGGGATCGGCAAAGCGGAAGCAATACCCGTCGAACCCGACACCTTGACCGCCGCGCGAATAAATTTCCGGCCAGGCGGCTACCTGTAAGACGCTCTTGAAGCCCACCCCCTTGTTGCCGATCCCCTCTCCCGGCTGCTTGCTACTTTGCGCGATCTCGCAAACGGCGCGGAAATTGGCGTCTGCGAACGGTCGGCCAGTGTTGGCGACGTAGATACACCCAAACTCCCCTTCGGTCGCGTCGAAGACCACGAGTACGCGCCCACGTGACGCAGGTGGCTGGGCGTCGTAGGCGTTCTGAATCAGTTCGAAAAGGAATCTCTCGGCGTACTCCCGTGCGGCTTGCTCGATGAACTTCTTGGCGCCCTTGAGTGTGTCGACGAGCGCCCGGACGGTCAGGGCCTCGCGGACAATTTCGCCCGTGAACGCGTATATGCGCGCTGCCGCATCTTCGGTTGTTCCGGGAATCGACGGCTCGCTGATAGTGATTGTTGGCTCCGGTTGGATCACTCGATGTTTCGCACGAAATCGGATGACGTTTTCGTCCCAGCATATCGCAATGCCGGGCGGCGGGACACCCCCCCGCCCGCAATCACTCTGGCCGGCCGAATGGCTCGTCAACTGTGGCCGCAGCAGCGGATCTATAGCGCCCCCGACAATGCAACGGTCCAAGCCGCCATGAGGAACGTTGCCACTCCAACTTCCTGTGATGAGCGTTGCGATGGCGAGACTTACGCGTAGAGGGAGTACTTCACAGCGGGAAGGTCAATTCCACTACAACGAATACTGGAAATCTGGTCGAAATCGAGGACATTCATGAACCATCGATTTCTCTTTGGTGATCAATAGGTTGCGCGGCATCTAATTGAAAACTGTCGGACAGCACTGGCTTTTCTTTTTTATTGACTTCTGCTCTTTTTTCGGTCCTTCGGATTTTTCTGTCGGTGAACAGGACATCGATCACGGGGCGGGTGTCGCGATGGGCGGCTGGAATCGGGCAGAGCAAATCCGCGGCCATGTCCTATCGTATTGATTGCATGGAGATTTACGGATTGCGATCCACCGTTCACCCTTCGAAATTCCCAGCCTGCCATCTCTCAAAGCCAGTCCCGTACCCACAAAAAAGTCCGAAGGATCTTTTCTTTTTTCCTGCGTGCGTCCCCTTTTAGTTGTTGTTTCGATAAAAGGTGCCTTCTTGAGATCGTCGAATCGACTGCATCTTCACGGATGCTCAGGGGCGATCGCAACTCGCCTCACGTCCCACACATTCTTGCCGAACCCGTTCAGCCACCACTCCAGCATTGCCGTATCGACAACCGTCGCGCTGATCTCATAGCAGTCTTTGTGTTCGACGACCGTTTGGTCTTTCGATAGTGGCGATTCGGTGATGTGAAGACCGGCCTCCTTGTCGATCCGAAAGGTGAGCCGGATTTTTTCCTTGTTCCCATAGCCGAACCCGCCATCCGCCACGTAGCGCGCCAGATCGAAGTCCCTGGGGTAGTCGAAGGTGAATGAGGTTCCTTTGATCGCCTGAACGCGATTCAAGGCGAGGATCCGGTCATCGTCGTATCCGTCGAATCGGCATACAAGGTAGATTCGCGGACCTTGCTGTGCGAGACCGAGTGGCATCACCCTGGATTCGATAGTCTTCCCGGCAGCATTCTTGTACACGACATCAAGCAGGCGGTTTTCGAACAGGGCGTCGGCAACCGTATCAAGAATCGCCGGGAGAATTTCCGGTGGCAGGAGCGGCTGGTTTGCTGGGACGACGCGGATTTTGTTCAGCCATGCGCGTTCCCGCTTCGCCACGGTGCCCGGACCCAGATTACGCTCGGCCTGCTGGAAAAACCCCTCCATGGATTTGCTCAGCTTGGGCGGCAACAAGGACCGCAGGTGATCGTTAGCCATCTTGAGCAGCAGGGATTCCTTCGGTGAAAGCGATGGAAGGGCAATCCCCTCGGCTCTTTCCTTCCATCGATATCCGTACGGCTTTGCGCGATCATCGCGCTCGATGTCGAAGCGATCGATGAGTGTTTCAAGGTGCCGTTGAATGGTGCGGACATCGCGTTCCAAGCCATGAGCGGCCAACTGCTTCTGCAGTTCGGACGTCGTGATCTTCCGCATCTTCGGGATACGCTTGAGGATCTCCAGCAGGAGAATCGCAGTTTCGAGGCCATCCTTGCGATCGCCTGCCATGTCACAGCGCCCAGTCGGTACGTGCGGAAAACACCTGCCACAGCCGTACCATCGCGTATGTGTCGAGCGCGCAATAGGTGAGAAGCTGCCGCTGCAATGTTTCCCTCCGTTCAATCGGGGTCTGCGGGGAAATCGATTCCAGAAATGCCTCCTGAGCGTCGCCCCCGTTTTGCACTCCGTCGAGCGTTTCGTAGGACAGTTCGGGCACCACGGCAGGCAATACGGACTTGATGCTCCAGCTGCCGCGCTGCGACGGGTGGTAATAGCGGTTCCGAGCGATTGGATACAGGTCGACAACACGCGCGAGAATCGCTTCCAGGCCGGGTTTCAGGTCCGGAAACCGTTCTGCCAGTTCCGCCATTCGCGTTTTCTCGAACGCTTGGTTGTAGACGAATACCGGACCGGAATCCCCGCAGTCGGCGATCAGCCGCTCGGCAAAGGCGCGCGACGGATCCTGGCCGGAGAGATCGAGAAATTCCCGATGCTCGATCCGACCCTGATCATCGAGCCGGTGCAAGCTGTACTGAAACGGGATCTGTTGGTATGGCCGCGTGCCAGCCCAGATCGGCACCGCGAACTGGATCGTTTCAAAATCCAGGAAGTAGGCCGGAAACGGCAACCCGGCGAGGTCCGATTGGGCGCCCTCGGCGTCGAAGTGCGTCTCGCCTGAGATAGTGCAGTCGCGCACGAGGCGCTGGGTCTCGTTGAGCTCCTTGAGGGGGACGTCCCGCAGGTCGACCATACCCCGTTCGGCCCAGGCTCCCCTGGCGCGGGGCAGCCAGTACACCGGCATTTCCACCGTGGGTTCCAGGCTTGCGCAGTGATCATAGAAGCCGCACGCGTACGGGATGTCGCATTGCCTCCCGGTTTTTACCGTTGGTGCATCCGGACGGGCCACGATGGCCTGGGCTGCGTCGATCCACTGCTGGACTGCTCCGACCTGCTGCCTGGTCTCCTCCGTCAGATCCTCTTCCACCAGCAGGCCGGCGTAGTTTCCTCCGCCGGGATACACCCAGGAACTGTCGATGTGCGCGAGCGACATGGACTCCAGGGGAATGCCGGCCTTGGTGGCGATGTGCGTCTGGATCGCCAGGTCTTCGCGGTAATAGTCCTTGACCGAGGTCGATGCCTTGACCTCGACCATGCGCCACTTCCGCTGCCCCGCCGGCAGCAGGATATCGGCAAGGGCCAGCGCATCGCCCGAGGTGAACGCCGCCTCGAAAACGGGATTGCGCCGGGTCAGTGCTTCGGCAGTGGCATTGAACACCCCGGGGAAGCCCAGGGCGTCGATGTCGATCAGTTCGCCCTTGCCGTCGCGGTCATAGATCTGGCGCGCAATGTCCCCGACCGAGTACCCGATCTCGTAGCTCGCCTGCGTCGCGGCGGAATCCGCCTTTAGGTCCGGCCGGTGCACTTCGAGCCAAACCCGGCGCGGACATTGACGAAAAGCGATGAGCTTGGACTTCGAGAGCGGGCGCATGAGACTCCCTTGGCGTTGGATTCCGGAGAATGATGCCAGCTTGGTGCGACAAATTGTGTCGCACCCAGACGCGATTGCGGCGCGTCGTCCATTTCACTCCGCTGACGCGTCTGCGGCGTTCAAGCGCTTGGCGAGCGCCTTCATCGCCGCGGTCGAGGCAATGCATTCGAGCCGAAGTTGCGCCCGGGTGAACCCGACGAAGAGGCGGCGCCTTGCCCAATCATCGAGGTCCTCGAAATCGACTTCGGCGAGGACGATCACCGGGGCGGCTTGGCCTTTGAAGCGGAATACCGTTTCGGCGAGGATCTGGCCGTCGGTCCATTGCGGTGCCGCCGCGTCGTCATAGGTTCCGCGGAACTTCCGCAGCGGAATCTCCGCGACGGCGTCCCGCTTGAGCAGCTGCGATCGGTTCTGCCCGCATAGCGTGATTACCGCGATCTGCTCCGGCAGGAATCCCTTCTCGATGAGGTTGCGCACGACACGATCGGTCATCCTCATGCCGCCGGGGTCCACCATGGGGTCGTATTCATGAAATCCAGGGACCTCCCCGTCGATCGGCCCCTTGGCGAAAACTGGGTCCGGCGTCAGCCCGAAGGCGTTGATCGCTCGCACCACGGCGCGCGGGCTACGGAAATTGTCGCAGCAGGCGATTGTGGTTGCATCGGGGAAATCGAACGCTGCCCGGTCGTAGAGTGATTGATCCTGGTCGCGGAGCACATAGAGGCGTCCGCCCTCCCCCAGTCCGGTGGCCAAGGCCTGGATCCATTCCGGCTTCAGATCCTGGGATTCGTCCACGACGAGGAGATCCAGCGGTTCCACATGGGTCGCCCCGCCTTGCAGCACGGCGTCCTCCGCCTTCTGAAAGACGTCCTCGTCATCAAAATCCGGCTCCTCGCCGGTTTTCCGCTGGAGGGCGGCGATTGCCAGCTCGTGGAAAGTCGCCACGGCCGTGCTTTGCGGGCAGTGCGCACGCATGTGGCTCGCCAATGGGGAGTTGAAGCACACATATCCGGTTCTCAGATCCGCATCGGCCGCGTCGCCCAGCAGGCGAAGCGCCAACTGGGTTTTTCCGGCACCGGCGGTAGCCTGGACGCAAACTGTTCCTGACGGACTGCGGATCCTGGGCACCCAGGTTGCCAGACCTTCGGAAAGCCTGGTCACCGCGCCGGAAATCAGCCCAATCCGCGCTGTCGGATCGAACGCCAGATCGAACAGGTTGAGAAGAAATCGCCGCAGCCGCTCACGGTCCACCGTCGCCGAGTCGGCAACCGGAATCGCGGAAACGATCCGTTCAGCCAACCACTTCATTTCGGTCGTGTCGACGACGCGCTCGCGCGGGTAGAAAACGGTGCCGGATGCCACCCGCACATCCGGCAAGACCAGCAATTGGGCGACATACACCCCCGAGAAACCCGCCTCTTTCAGGCGACTGCGGATCGCCGAGAACTGATGGCTGGTCTGGCGGCCGACGTCCTTGACCTGGTCGGCGTAACGCTTGTGCAGACCCGATTCCGAAAACTCGACCGGCCCCGCCTTGATCTCCAGCAGGACCAGATGGTTGGTTGGCGCCAACACGACAGCGTCGATCTCTCCGAACCACTGTCTATCGTTATAGACGGAGGACCAATCGACGTTGTCGAACACCTCGTGCCCTTCGGGGAGGGTCGCCCGGATTTGATCAAGAACTTCCTTCTCGCGGATTGCGCCGATCCCCGTCATTCTTTGCTTCCCATAAGACACTCGCTCACCCGGATACCCGCCTCCTTCCGGGCGCGGGGCACCAGCTGCTCGGTATGAACCCGGATTTTCAGGGAAACGAAACCGCGCGTCACGCCCCCTGCTCGATCCAGCGAATCGCGCCGTACCCGGTTCCCCTCACCGGAAATAACTGGATGCCCCCAACAGACGCGAACTTCCAAACGACGAGCGAGCCTCCCGGTCGGCCACCATCACACCGCAACAACGAGCCGCTCGTCGAACCGGACGTTTTCCACCGCGCCCCTCATGCCGACATATCCGCGCGGATTGCATACCACCCGGCAATCAGCGATCGAATAGTCGAAGCTGGCGTGGGTGTGGCCGTGAATCCAGACGCCGTCGACCAGCGCGACAAGGTCGTCAAGGTTCGAGGCGAATCCAGCGCTCGCGAGATCCAATCGCCAGCGCCCTTCCACCGATTGCATGGATGGCAGATGGTGCGTGACGACCACCGTTTTGCGCCACCGTCCGGCGGCGGGCTCCCGCAGCCTGCTCGCCAACCAGCTACGGTGCCGGAGGTGCCGTTCGCGTACTGCCCCGGGCCGAAGCTTGCCATGCCCGTCGTTGCGAATCCGGTTGAAGTCGTTGAGGGACATCACGCATGCCGCCATCTGCTCGGCCATGGCGTGCTGGTCGCTCCCGAAAAGCTGAAAATCCGTCCAGAGTTCGCATCCGAGAAAGCGCACGTCGCCGATGATCGCCTCGTCGCAGTCGAGGAGGTGGAGTGTCGGCAGGCCGATTTCCCGTTCTCGGTCGCGCAAGACGCCAGGTAGCGATTTCCAGGACTGGCCGTAATACTCGTGATTTCCCGCTACGTAGACGATCTCCTTTCCGAAGAAAACTCCGCTAGGCCGGGCATGCTGCGCGGCCCAATCAACGCCACCCGGGCCGCCGCCGATATCGCCGGCCAGGACGACCACGTCGGCATCCGTCGCCGGCGGCGCGAAGGCCGTCAGCTCGGTATGCAGATCGGAAAGGATGTGGATTTTCATGATTCGCCGTTCAATAGCCCCTCGTCACGCGCCGTGTTTGCCGATTTTCGTGCCGCCTCGATCGCCTCGCGGATCTGCCGAGGGGAAACCCGCTTTGCAGCAGACCATCCCGCACATAGTGCCTTGGCGTCGTCGAGCCCATGATGCCGCCGCAAGCCATTTCGATACGCGTCTTCGATCGCGAGTGCGTAAACGCGCCGGGCGACTTCCCCACGGAATTCGGGAACACAAACCCGGATTTCTGGAATTTCCTGCCGGATGCCGGCGATGAGTTCCGAGAGGAGCCACGCATCGTAATTCGGAGCATCCGTCCATAGGTGCACCCGGCTCCCAAACAGCCGCAGGTAATCCCGGATACGGCCTGCCGCCTCAGCCTGGGGAACCATGATGCCGGAGAGGAGCGGCAATACCGTTGCCCGCACGAACTGCGAACACCGAGCCAGATCGAAGTCCGCGATCTCCAGATAGAGGCTGCAACCATGTTCGCTCACCAAGCCCAGGCTGATCAGGTCGGGGTTCTTCAGGTCGCTGAATTCCGTATCGAGGAAGATGTTGGCAGTGGTGTCCATGGTCCAGGAATCGTCAAAAGGCTCGAAACCAGTTCTCTTGCCGCATTTCGTCATGCACGACCATCGCCGTCCCGCTCGTACCCACGGGGATCGAACGCCGGCACGGCTTCAAGCCGGCTTTTCACCTCATGCCAGGAGACTGGGGCGTAGCCCTGTGCATCGACGCCGACGTCCATCCTGCGCCCGTTGCGCGGATCGAACGGAATCGTGTTGTGGCTATGCCCGTGCAGCATGAACGCGCCACCGAATGCGCGGTTCCAGGAGAGCAGCGGGTAGTGGCACAGGACGATATGCATGCGATCGATATGTACCTCGTGCAGATCGGGCAGGATTTCGTCGAAGAGCATCCGGGTTCCCGGATCCTTCCGGATCAACTGGTCGTGGTTCCCCAGGACGACCTTCTTGTGCCCATTCAACCGCCGCAGGATCTGCGCAGCCCGCTCCGCCTCGCACCAGAACACGTCGCCCAGGACGTAGACCAGATCGCCCTGTCCGACGCGGGCGTTCCAGTTCTCGATCAGCGCCTCGTCCATCCGCTGGGCCGTCTTCCACGGACGGCCGCAATACGTGATGATGTTCTGGTGCCCGAAATGCAGGTCCGAGGTGAACCAGATCCGTTGTTGTCCGTTCATCACAGATCGTCCATTTCCCATGGTTTGGGCATCCCTTCCACCCGGAGCAGCCATGCCAAGTCCCGATCCGCGAGGCCCAACTCCCTCGGGTTCATCCCCCGCTGTAGGGCGTCCTCGTACAGGAACTGGAGCGCCCGGCCGTCAAGCCGTTTCGCCTTGGCCCCTCGTTCCGCGGCCAGAGCCGCGGCAAACGGGTAGCGCGCGAGCGGGAATGTGGCTTGCTGCGCGAGCAGGAATTCGTGGTTTTCCCATCGATCCCACGGCCAGGAGAGATGCGATTCGCACCGGGTCATCGCCCGGTAGTCCCGAACGGCGTTCGTCGCCGGCGCGCCGCACATCTCGCAGGTCGTGGCCGACTGGTTCTCGGCCGCTTCGACGATGCGCGCCACCCGGTCACCAAGCAGATCGCCGTGGGTCGTGCCATGGAGCCGCTCTCCACAGAGGTGTTCCGTCACCTGGACGCCGGGTGTGCGCTCGAGACCGCCGCAGTAGAGTCGAAGAGTGCCGAACTTCTCCTTGATCTGGTGGACCTCGAACGCCGCGGCATTGGCATCGGTGAGCGTTGCATCGATCTCGCGGAACGCTTCAAAAATCAGCGTGCGCCAGCCCGGCGTGACGTGCGATGCGCACCGGGGCTCCTCGCCGCGGAAGATCCGAGGAAACCGGTCGACCAGACTTCCCAATCCCAGGATTTCATCAAACATGATTCCCTCCGATCCCTACCGTTCTGCCATCGCTAGTCCGGCGATGCGGTCCGCGCTTCCATCAGTGCCTCGATCGCCCAGATTCCGGCCTCCATCCGCGCCCGGGCGGCGACGTTGGCGGAGTGGACGGTGATCCTGGGGGCGCGGAACCCCCGGGTGATCACCGCCTCCTCGATCCACTTCACCACGTCGTAGCCGGTGCCGCGGAGATCGTGCCCAGGTCGTGATCCAGGCTGATCTCCGTGACTTGGCCGGTCTCCAGCAGGCGATAGGCTTCCTCGGGCCACTGCACCCGGACCCAGCCTTGCGGCGCGTCCTGCACATCGTCCAGAAGCACCTTCACCTGCCTTCTCCTTGGGTCACGAGAACCCGGCAGCGCGCCGAGCCAATTCCCGCCTCGGCAACTCGAGGGCGACCGTACCGGCTTCCCTGCGCAACAGCGACTTCGCAAACGCACTCGTCAGCGCGCGGCCCAGGACCCGCAGATCGAGATCGACCCGCTCCGCCGCCTCCTGGACCGAATCGGCATCGAGTTGCCGCCGGCTGCGCCCCCTCTTGCACAGACTCGCCCATTCGGCCTCGACGATCCGCCGGCGCTGATCGACACTGGGGGCCTGCACCTCGAAGTGCTGCATCCGGGACTGCAGGGCGCTGTCGATCGCGTCCCCGTGGTTTGCCGTCCCCACGACCACCAGCCGCGAAGCGTCGAACTTCAGGTGGATCGACAGATCCTCGAAGGTCGATGCCGTCGTATCGGCCAGCAGGTCCAGGACCGTCGGGAGCACCGGAAACTGCCGGTCCCCTGCCAGCTTGTCCAACTCGTCCAGGACCAGAACGCCCGTTGCCCAGGGCGAACCGAGGAGCATGTCGAACACGATGCCGGGGCTCGCCGTCGACCAGCCGTTGGCGGTCCCCGTCAACTGGAATCCGCTCTGGGCCTGACCGGCGCTGAACCGGCGCCACGGAACCCCCTCCCCCATCGCCTCGGCAAGGGCCTGGGCGAAGTACGTCTTGCCGATCCCGGGCGGTCCGACGAGCAACAGCGGCGGAATCCGGAACTCGTTCGCCGGCTGCCTTGCGGCCAGTGCGAGCATCGTCGCGAGGTACTCGATGGGCTCCGCCAGATTCTCGAACCGCGACCCAAGCGCAGCCACCCGCTGCGCGGCCCGGCGCGCATCCGGCAGTGCCCGCATCCCGTCGTTGGCCTGCGCGCGCGCGAAGATCTTCATCGCGGGAGACGGTTGATCCTTCGTCCCCGCCTTCTCCCGAAGATTCGTCTCAAGGCGCCTTTTTGCGGCAGCGACGTTTTGCGGCGAGAAGATGGTGACGCGACGATGGTTCCGCAACGCAACCGGAAACCCGAGGTCTTCCTGAGCGGGCTCCTCTTTCGCCAATTTCGAGGCAATGGCTACGGCCGCGGCAGCGGCCTTTTCGATCCGCCTTGTCTCCGCTTCCTCTTCGCGCTGCTCGGCCTCCGCGTCGAGGCGTTCGAGCAGATGCAACGGAACGAGCAGTGCGCGCCCGTGCTGGATCTGCGTAGCCGCGTCGAGCCTGCGGTTTCCGATCGCATCGAATCCCGTTTGGTTTACTGCCCTCCTATTGATGAGTTGCGACATTTCATGGCTCCCATGGTTACTCTCCCGACATGCGAAGCAGGTCGCGAGCTTGTTCCAGTTTGTCCGTCGCGAACCCGACTCCGGGTTCGCATAACACCGCGTTGCTGTGTCCTACGAGGCTTTCGCCGCTTTCGAAATCGTCCAGTGCGATCCAGGGTGATTTCTCGTCATGCCAGCGGGCAATCCACTCCAGAATTTCGTTTCGTCGAGCACCGGCAACGTTGAAGCAGAACTTGTGATCCGCGGTCCGCCAGATTTCGTGCAGGTGTTCGGCAACGAAGGCGATCCCCGTTTCCCGGAACACCGTTTCCATTCCTCCTCGGCTAAAACTCGTTCGCCACGACGACGAAACCACGTACCAAGGATTGAACTCTTCGTGCAGCGCCCGGAGGTTCGTTCGCGGTCGTAGCGCGAAAAGCCGGTCCCACAAGTCCGGTGGCGTCGACCTGCGAGTTGGCTGCCCTCCTACCGGTCGCAGCGCGGCCTCCGCGTCATACCCGGTGTACGCGGTGTTCAGGCAGAGCACGTCATCGATGTCGAGGAAAACCACGGGTCGCTTGCTCATTCGATCGCTCCTTCAAAAACCCACATCGCTTCGCCCGGCGCCTGGTGTCGGCGCCTATCCCGACAGGAATCCGGGCGCAGGAGTTCCCCCGGCACATCGGAATTCCCTGCGCTTCCGCACGTCAAAGACAAACAAAAAGCCCGGTGCGCTTTTGGCGGACCGGGCTTTGGAATCCTGTGAATGGTGGAGAACTACGTTCTCTCCTCCATTCTGCCCGGCACTACGGTTTCAATCTCGCGCATCACGCGCACGCAAGACAGCACCGCCAACCGAATTGCATCGGTCGGTTTCGGAAGCGTGCTGTAGCGGTTCGCGAACATGATGTTGAGAAGATATTTGCCAAGCAGTTGAAGTGGATCCAATGTATCGGACTCACTCGGAGGGTGTCAATAGCCATCAGGGCAATGGCACCATTGTGTTGGCGAAATTGCAACGCAGGCAATGACCTCAGGCTTCGGACATCTTGCTCTTCAATCTATGTAAGGGGTCGTGATGAACTTTGAACCATGTGTCGTCCAAGGCGGCTTGGGTGTTCCTCGATAGCATTCCCTGGAAGCAAATCGTTTCGCGGAATGCTGTGTGGGTGGACATCGTCGCCGGAAAGCCAACGGCAGGTCCGGGCCGACCCCGCACTTTTGCCAACTGTTTCCAGTTTCGAAATTGTTGCCAGTCGCAAGCAATAATCCCGGACCCGCGCGGGAACCGAGCATGGCAACCTGTGCAAAATCTGCACAGGTTGCGTCCGAGAAATTGGTATCCATGTCCTCCCCCCGTTACTGTGCTCGCAGTAACGCAAATCGTGCCCGGTCACGACAGCGCAAACGCTCCATGCCGTCAGAAATACACGAACGTGTTTTCAGACATGGCTCGGAATACTGAATTTCCGCCAACGACGCGAAGCAACCTTTCGATCTACGGCGGCGCGAATGCCCCTTGTGATTAATGATCGGTCGATGCCCGTCCCGGCAAGCGTAGGTGCGCGAACCCGGGTTGCGGGAGGGCGGGCGTCGTCCAATCCTCGAGGCAGGACGCCGCGGGCGCTGGGGAAGCGCTTATCGGATCTGCGGTGCTATCCGTGGTCGACGGAGTGTGGCTGTTGACCGGCGACCTGAACCTGCCACCAGTCTCTCCGCCTACGCGGGCAACTAACCGGAAATTCCGGATAGTTGCCGGCCTATCGCGTGGGTTCCCCCTAAGCCGCAATACGGCAGATGGCAACCTGTCGGAAATTCCGACAGGTTGTGTCTACGAAATGGATACGCATGTTCTCCTCCCTCCGTTACTATGTTCGCAGTAACGCAAATCGTGCCCTGCGGAAAGGGTGGAAGGAACATTGCGGAATGCGATGGTAAAGTCCTTCCTGAATTCAGAATTCAGAAAGCAGATTGCAGAATCTGCTTTTCGTAATGAGCCCCTGCCGTACCGCTATTCAGGCGCGCCGGTCATTTCCGAGATGGCCGCCTCACCAACCAGGAGGGAGATCCACAGGCAAAGTAGCCATAGAGTCGGCATAGAACACATCAAGATCGCTAGCCTGCACCGCAACGTGCTGGCATTTTGCACCCCGGCGTTCCTTACCGGCTAGGACATTTGCCTCGATATGATCCGGTGAGTCGGACCGGAATCGGTTTCTCAGCAGTACCCGAATATCTTCCAGGAGTTTCCGCCTATCGGGCAAGCCAAGGCCTGCATACATCGCATGCAGCTCTGGCGGCACCCCGACGCTGATGTTCCTGGTGCGTGACATCGATTACAGTCGGGCCGCGATGCGAGACAGTCCATCGGCCACCGCATAGCGTCCTCCTGGAGCACGCATGTGCGGCGGCAGAATGCCGCTGTCCAGCAGATCCACCCCACCACCCGCAAGAATCAACGCCTCCACGTCGGGCTGCAAGGTCTGGATTCGAGCGACCGCCTGATCGACAATGGCGGTCAGATGTTCGCGAGCTTGCCGAGCCTCTTTGGCAACGTTCACCCGCTGCATGCGATGCACGACAAACGATTCTCTCAGCGCCACTTCGATCGTCTCGAATGAAATCGTCCCCGGCAAGCGCTGGCGCAGCGCGCCGGTGAGCACATCGACCGCACCGCGGACGCCGGGCAGGCTGAACAGCGATCCAGCCACAGGCCGACCCCGCACACTGATTGCGACGTCCGTGCTGTACCGGCCGACGTCGATAATCGCCACCGTCTGCTGCAGGACCTCCGGGCGTTGCGCAGCGACCGTAGCCAGTACTCCGGCGGGCTGCGCGACGACCCGTGCCGCAGTCCCAGGAAGAATCGCCGAAATGCGCTGCGCGACGCTCTCGCGCACAATGGCGCCGGCTTCCGACGGCACTCCCAGTGCTACGCGACCCAAGGCCATCCCAGCAAGGCGCGCCTGACCAATAGCCGCCTGAAGGATCACCGCATAGCCATCGGTCATTTCAAAACCCGGATCGTTTCCCGGCTGAGCCTGTCCATGGATTTCGGCGGTCTCCCCCCAAAACCACTTTCGTCCACCGAATTCACACGTCTGCGCCACAGCACGCACAGCCTCTTCGGGCTCATCGATCGGACGTGCAAGGCACGCCACCGCAGGAAAAATGGGCAACCTCTTTTCCCCGGAGACGATTTTCACACCCGAGCGCCCAATGTCGATTCCTACACTCATGCCACTCTCCTTTAGAAAAGTCGTCACTCACCAATAACCGGCGCCGGCGCGGCCGATTGCAACCCCTTGCGGATTTGCCTGCGCTCCAACACCCGATACACATCACCCGGGTCGGCTATCGCCATCAATCCGCCTCGTCCGCAGCGACGTTTGCCGTAATGCGTCTGGTGTGTGTTGGTTACGGCGTGGCCCATCAGGGCTGCGATTTGCTCCGGCGTCAAACCGCTGAACTTTGCATTCGCCGAAAACTGGTGCCGGCCGGTGTATAGCGTGGGGTACCGTGTCTTCCGAGGCCAGAGCGCCTTGGTCGCCCGGTGCAGCGCTAAGCGGCAGCCTTGGTAGGCTTTCTCATAGTCGCGCTGTACGGCATCCAGGAAGCACTGCAGCGCGTGCGCCTCCTCCACATCGACCTGCAGGTATATGGTGCGATCCTCGCCGTGCGCCCTACCCTGGGTGTGTTTGGCGTTTTGCACCACGAGCGCCCAACTCGTGGGATTAGCGCGCAGGGTTGCATTTCGCCATTCCACCGGACGCAGTCCAGTCACCGTCGACCAGTACAGCCAAGTTCCCGCCAAGTCGTCCCATCTCCCGCCGTGGTTCTGCAACCAAACAGCGAGGTGATGAAAGTCCGAGGAAGAAATGGACTTCGCTTTTGTCGATGACGTGCGGGCAGGAAGAGTGCGGTTGGGCGCCACGAACCGTGGCACACATAGCCGATCAATCAGCACGTCAGCCCCGGGCGTGCCTTCTCGCCGCAGCATCCAGATCACGGCGGCCCGGTACTGCCGGAAGCTGGCGGCACGTAGCTCGCCGCGGCGATTGGTGAGCCAATCCACGAACCCCGCCCAGTCCCAGCCGCCTTGTTCCCGCTCGTACCGTGCCCGCAACTGGGCAAAGCGGCATTGGTAGCGAAATGCGGTGTCCGCTTCGACTCCACCGCGATCCGCAGCTGCAAGACCGCTCACCAAAGCCCCGGCGGGCGCTGTGAGTGCGGGGATTTCCGGATCCGGGATGGAAGGCATGGCGACCTCTCCATGTTGACGCGATGATTGTATTCTACATCATCTTGCGGAAGCCGTGCACAATCCCACTATGGATGACAATCAGCAGAACGAGGAGGCGCACAAGGCAAGACGCCGCGAGCAAGTGCGTCTGGCGCAACAGCGGCGGCGGGATCGGCTCGCCCAAGGGGTCAAAAGCCAAGTCAACATATTTCTGTCACCGGATGCGATTGCCCGCCTGGACGCGCTCGCGTTGCTGTGGGGCGTGGAACGGCAAGAGGTGATCGAGCGCCTGCTGGTCAACCTGGAACTGAATGCCCGCGCCAACCTGGACGACGCGGCGAAACCGAAAACCGGCGCGCCACATTCCGATGTAAGGGGCACTAGAAAAGATGAACCTCGGGACACCAGGCGTTGACGGACATGACTGAGGAAGACGCTTACGGGGTGACGACTACCGAATCACGCCAAGTCCACCAAGACGGACTACCGAGGATTCTTCGGTAGTTGCCTGCTGCCGTGGCCGCGTCAATGATCGGCCAGCGTATACGAGCCAAATCGGGCCGAGTTCGACCGAAAAATCCGCGAGTGCCCCCAACAGCGCAAACTTGCATGTCGCGGCGAAGTCTTCCTCGCCGAACTGCTCCTACAGTTCGGCAGCCTCTACCTCGCCCAGATCCTGCGCCACCATGCGCAAAACCGGCCGCCACCCTCTGATCCAAAACAGCCCTGGCTCACCGGCTTGCCGCCATCGGACGATCCGTTCTGATCTCCCCTCCCGGCATCGCGGCGCCATGCACCGGCGCCGCAACCACCATCTGTAAACGTCGCTTCACCGGCGATCCCCTACTCAAACGCGATACGTCTCACCTTGAATAGGTCGGGGCGGATCTCCAAAAAAACGCGAGACGTAACAGCATGGCTTCGTGCGATCTCGCTGCGCGTCGATGCCGAAGCGATCCCCTGCTGGAAGCAGTCGACCGACACCGGCAATGGATGATCGCCCTACTCGCGTAGCGCGCCTCAGGCTGGCGCGGCAAGGCACACGCCTCGAAAGGATTCGCTCTGTTGCAAGGCCGCGCTGCGGCGGTCGCCAAGATCGACCAGCGCGTCAAGCACCAGCAGCAGTTTGCGGGCTAGAGGCGCGGGCAACGGATGCAGTCGGTCGGCGTGCGCCTGCACCAGAGCCGCGATCGCAGCCGGCACCAAGGAGCCCTTCCAGCCCGCAGGCAAGCGCCCATCGACGACCTGCGCTAGGATTTGGTCGGCGAACGTGTCGGCCGGGTAGGCAGCACCCGAACGTTCGCATAGCATGACGAACTGGCGCGCGACGTAGGGGTGCCAGCCGGCGGCACGCACCATGCGGTCAACCAGCGGCATCACCTGGCCAATATCATCCCAGAGGCCGTTGGCGAAGCGTGTGGCATCGGGAGCGTGCTCGACGACCACGAAGAGCAGCGACTTGACCAACTCCGGCAGGTCGAAGCCGCCGATGCGCTCGTCGTTGTACGGCGAACGGCGCAGGTCATTGTTCTCCAACGTTCGTTCGAGCACGGCCTGCAGCAGATTCAGGGTGTCATCGCGGACCTCCGGCGCATCGAGGACTGCGCCGCAGACCAGCGACACTGTGAAGGGCGCGAGTAGCCGCATCGCGATCTCGTCGGGTTGCGCAATGACCGGCCGGAGAAACCTCTGCAAGATCTCGTCAGCTGGAAGATGGGGAGCAACGCTTGCCACCATTCGAGCCAGCTGATCTTCCCACTCGGACAGGCTTCCATCGCCACGCTCACGGCCCCGGCGCTGCTGGGTCCGCCACGCCGGGTTGATCGTGTCGAGCGTCCAGCCGACAAACGCCTCCATAGCGTCGACAAGGTGCGTACCGCCCGCGCTCGCCATGACCGTCGCCACTGGGACTTGCTGTAAGACCTTCGCGGCATACTGGCCGTGCCACAGATCGTCGGTATGGTGCCACCCGTCTTCCTCGTCCCCTTCAAGATGAAGCGAATTTCGATTGTTTTGAGCGGTCGGCACCCACGATGGCCGTGGTCGCACCCAAGCGGGAAGCGAGCCTTGCGCCCAGTACTCGTCGAGGGCCGCTGCCAACGCCGCGGCCCGACGATCTGAGTCCACCTGCCGCTGGGCCTTGGCGTCCAGCCGGTACATGTCCCGCCTGCGTTCGAGCTGTGCCAACCGCAACCCAAGGTTCAAGCCACACCAGGCGAACCGCTCATCGCGTTCCCAGCAGCTGGCGATACCGGCTAATGCTGCGAAGGAGACCGCATCGAGCGGGTGCGCGATCAGGCGATAGAGCGCTTCGCGGTCGCCAGGATGTTCGCGGGCCGACTTGATACGCGCGGCCAAAGCATGTGCCACGAAGATCTTCGGGTGCCAAGGGATCACCGATCCGGAAAAAGCATTGTCGGGCATCTCGTCCTGCGCAACGCGGAAGCTTTCAATGGCAGCATCGGCCCAAGCCTCATGCGTGCTCCCGGCGGCAAAACAAATCACGGCCGCCGCCGTTCCCGCAATCGCGCCTTCCGTAAACCCGCTGTAGGGTGCCAGAGACATTGACTGCCCTGCAGCGGCCGCCTCAGCCAGCTCCCTTGCACGCCCGACGGCCTCGTCCACCGAGAAGCCGGGCGACCAGTGCCGAGACGTAAAACACTTGTCCACCCACAGCCACAGCTCCATCTCGCGCTCTGCCTGCGCATGGCGTCGCAGGGCCACTTGCACCTCGGGAGCCTCGTGTCGCGGACTGCTCATCGAGATCCGGACAATATCGTCTCCCCCGGAAACCGGCTCGGTGGAGTAATTCTCGATATGGCCCAGTTCGGACCATAGTTCGGCCGTGCGGCGCAATTCGGCCACATGTTCGGGGTTCTTCGCCTCTTCTTGGTAGGCGAATTCCAGCCTGTTTGGGAAGTCGTCGAGTGCTGCGCGGCACGCTTCCTGCAGGGCCGCATCGCCACCGAGGACGAAGTACGGCACCAAGTTGCGAAGTTCCAGGCGGCGCGACCTCATCTGGTTGCTATCGGCGACCGATTTTCGGCGCACCGTTTCGGCGCCCCCCCTGTTGAAGCCAATCAATGCGGCGCTTTGCAATCCGGGCTCCTGGACCATGCGCTGCAGGTCGAGCCGCCACAGCCGGGGGCTACGCACCAGCGCCAATGTTGCCGGCGACACTTGCTTGGATCGCAAGGCAAGGTGCACCGCAATCCCGAGGATGCCGATGCTCGTGTGCCCTTCCAGTACCTGTTGCAGCACTTCGTTCAACGGGCGTCCGGTATCGATCTGCGCGATGGCCCAGCGCTCCAGCGCCATCAGCGCGCACTCTACGACCCGCGGCCCCCCGTGCCCGCGGAACCAGACGTAGTGCCGATCGTCCCCCCAGAAAACCTGTTGTCCCCACGGAAAGACCAGCACGAGCGGCACTGGCGTCGCGCTGCCATGCCAGTGCCGGTGCAACTGACGCCATGCCGTGGTGGCGTGGTTGGTTACATCGCGGATCAGCGCGAACGCCGTCGACGGATTACGCACGAGCAGCGAGTGGAACGGCTCGTGCAGAGGCGAGGCAGGGAAGAACCCGTGATGATCTCCGGCGATCGACAGCCGGTCCAAATCACGGTGGGAGAATGAGTGGTGCACGATCGACGTGCTCGAGAGCGCAAGCTTGTCCGCTCGCGAACGGTCCTCTGGCGGGATCGTCTCGGCCTCCTTGCGCTGACGACCCTCTTCGCGTTCTTCGCGACGCCACCGTGCCGATGTCTCGTCGGGCAGCTCCATCATGAACCAGCGCCGGGCGACCCGTGCGAGCTGCGCAGGATGCGTCTGCGCCAGCAGGGGCGAGTAAGCCGTGACCTCGAGGAACGCGCGATCGGGGCAGTGCTCAATTGTCTCAACCTTCGTGAGGTAGGCGTCCACTACATCCGGGTAAGCACGAGCTGCGCACAACACCAACCCGCGCAGCTCGGTCTCCAGCCGAGTGGGGACGCGCGAGCACGGTGCGGTGTCGTACGCCGGCCTGCTGTACGTGAATCGGCGGTCGACATGCTCGTCCTCGATCGCGTTCAACCAAGTCGCGCACTGTGCCACGATGCGCTGCGACACTGCGTTGGGGACGTCCGCGACGGCGACCTGCCAGGTTTCGAACAGCGTGACGAGATCGCCCATATGAGTGTCCGGGATCGAGTCGATCTGGTCCATCGCCCACATAAGCAGGCGGCTCCAAGCCGCGAGTTCTGACGGCCAGCCTAATGAGTCCGCCATACGGATGCGTGCGGCGGAATCCAGGTTCTCTCCAAGAACTCCGGATAGAATCAGGGGGTTGGGGGTCGTCTTTTCGGCCTGCATCCACACTAGGAGCTTTCCTACGAGCCGATGGCCGTTCGCCGCTAATGTCGCGTCGAATATGTCGACGTGCTCAGCGAAGCCTGGGCTAAAAACGGGCGCTACGAGCCAGGCCCGCAACCACTGTGGCCGCGCCTGAGCCCGCTCGAGCGCGTGGAGTTCGCGCGACCATTTGTTTGGGATCGGATAAGTCGCCTGCGATAGCAACTCCACCACCCGTGCCAGGGCAGGCGGTTCACCGGCCGCGGTCAGGGCCGAGATCCAATCGTCACCCTGATCCAGCAGCAGGTGGAGGAACGACCACTCAAAGAAGATGTCGTGACTGAACTGCGCTGTATGCCCCTTGCGCACCTGCTGCACCAAGCCGTCTTCCTCCAGCGCCGGGAGCACGTCCTGCGTCGGCGTCGATAGGTCGCGAATACGGACATTGCGGCCCAGGTCGGGCGCGCTGCGCTGAGCCAGCTCGATCAGGCCCCGCTGCCGCGCCAGGGCCTGGAGCGCGTGGGCGTCGTAGCCGCCCCGCGTCCACCAGGCCTCCACGAGGTCCACCTCCGACTGAGGCGCGAACCCGGAGGGGTAAGCCGCCCGAGAGAACCCCCGTGCTAATACCGCAGCAAAGAACGGGCGGCGTGCCAGTGTGCGCACGCGCTCGTTTCCGCCAGTCAGGATCGGGCGCAGCGCCGGCATCGAATCCGCGAGCGACCTGGCCTCTTCGTCCGTCAAGTTCTCCACATCGACGTAGCCCACGCCGCTGCTGGCGAGTAGTGCAGGCGGCACCCAGTTGCGCAGAGGCTCAATGCCGGCGTCGCGCGCGGTGGCGACCACGCGCCAGTCGGAGAGCGCAGGGTTCGTCAGAAGCTGGCCAAACAAGTCGGTCACTATCGCGCGCTGTTCCGGCGCAATGCGGTCAAGGCCATCGATGAGCATCGTGGCATGACCGGTGGCCGCGACCTCCACGAGCAGCGGCTCGATCGATGCCGTCGCCAAGCCCATCGCGCGTGCATGCTCCGACCAGCTGCGGCCAGAAAGCCGGTTCGCGGTGAGGAACAAGGTGGTGCCATCGGCGGCCAGCTCTTGCACCAGGTCACGCAGTAGCACCGTCTTGCCGGTACCGGGCAGGCCTTTGATCAGCGTCAGGCGGTGGGTCCCCATCTGAGCGCCGAGCTGGTCGCGTAGTGCCTGGCGGGTGAGGTGCGTCCCCCCGATGTCGGCGGCCTGCTGGTCGAGCCAGTGGCGCGCGCTGTCGCGCAGGGTCTGCATGTCGCCGGCGAACGCAGGCGCCCCCATGAAGCGCCAGCCAGCCAGCGCGCGCACCAGCGATGCGCGGGTGTGCACGGCGTTGCGGCCCGCGCCATCGCGGGCGAACTGGCGCAGAAAATCCCACAAGTCACCGGCACGCTCCACTTGCTGCGGCGCCAGCGCATGTTGCAGGCTGACAATAGCCTCCGCTTCGTGCGCCGATCCTGCATTAAGGAAGTCAAACCGGATCAGCACCAAATGCGAAAGCAGGCGGTACAGCTGATCGTCGGACAGTGGTGCGCCTACGTCCTGGGCGACCATTCGAACCGCGTTGGCCACAGCACGGTGAGTGGCCGAGGCGTTCCCGTCGTCGACAAACCGTTGCATGAAAGCCGCACTTGTGTCGGAAGCCCGAGCCCATTCGCACACAGTCGCGAAAGCTCGAGACGTCTCTTCCGCCACCGACCCAGTGACCGCTCCGACGCGGTCAACGTGCTCGCGAAAGTCGGGCTTCTGCAACGTCTGCCAGCTGCGCTGGATCACTTCTCGGAAATCGCTGTTGGTCTCCGCTTTCGAGATCGTGAGCGAGCGTTTGACCTGCAGCGCCAGCCGCATGACCGTTCCGTCCGCCAAGGAGGCGGCATCGACGATCACGTCGTCGAGCGGTTCGCCGAAGTCGGCCTGCTGCTGGGCGACCCGCTGCACGACCCTCGAATCGAGGGCCGCTGCCGTCGTGCCGGTGGCCATGGCCGCGAGGTACTTCGCAACGACCGCGTCTTCGTAGGTAAATCCAGCTCCGCCAGTGAGTTCAGGCGAAGTCATACCTTTTTCCGTGAGTTTCGTCTGATTGTCATCGCCTCGCCAGCAACGTTTCTCTTGATCCACACCGCACCACGTGCCAAACTCCTGCAGCGCCTCAGCCGTTCCGAATGCTGATTTCGGGAGTGTACCCACCCGCTGCTGTGCCCCATTCAATGGCTCTGCATGGATCCGATCAGCTCGCGCGAGTGGCAGTTTTTGGACGAAGAAGCCTCTATTTTGTTGGGCACCGTGCTGAACAAACGCCGTGTGTGCGCACCCCCGGAAGGGGGCACCGGGGTGGCCGTCGCGGATGCTCGGCGCAGCCCCGGCGACGCATAGCAGAATCTTGGCACGGCTTTCCGCGCAGGGGCTACGAAGATGGCGACGCGCCGTCGATCGCAGCCTTCGGAGCCTGGGCCGTTTCCGCAGATTGGCGCCCGATGCCGGTTTGCCGCATGATCTCTCTCATCCTTGTCTTGGCGATGTCAGGCGGGGTGACGCGCAGGACCGGCGGCGGGGGCGGCACTGCATTCGCCACCGCCCGCGCGCGAGCGGTGCGGTAGTTGGCCAACACGTCGGCGTGCAGCTCCTTCCTATTTTTCGTCGCCCAGACGCTCCACGCTTCGGGATTGGTGATGCCGTGACGTTTGTCCCTGGCGTACGCCAGCAGCGCTTGCCGCAGTTCTTCCGGACTTCCCCCTGAATCTCCAGCCCCCCCATTCTCCGTCTCTCCAGAGGCAGAGGGGGTTGGGGGTGGAGTTTTCCCTTTACCCTTTACCCATAACCCTTCGCGTCCCAGGGCGGCCCCGGGGGTACCCTGAGGATCCGCTAGGGATACCCTCTGAGTTCCTCGAGACACCCGTCCTTCCGGATCTTCAAGGTTCAGGTGAGGAAGCAGCGCCGCCGCCGCTGCGCGCACCGTCCGGTCTTTAAATCCGGGTGGCCGCCGCACGTGCCCTAGGCCAAACGGGGGCATGGGGTACTTAGGCTTCGACGACCTGATAAACGCCTGCCAAGCGAACAACGCGCCGTACCTCTTGCCGTCCGCTTGGTATGGAACAATGAGCCCGCAGTCGCACAACTCCGCCAGCATTTTTTCGACCTCCTCCTGTGGCCATGACTGGAGCGGCGCCGCTCGGCGGATTTCGCCGAACTCGAGGCGAACCAATCCAAAGTCGTCCGCCGCTGAAAGAAGACACATGTACAGCCGGAAAGTGCGGTCGCGCAAAGAGTTGGCGCGCTCGCTCGTCCAAATTTCGTCCCGCAGCACGCGCCCGCTCATTTCCCGTCTCCGTTAGCTTGCACCTGCGCCGTGAGGCGATCAACGATCTCTCGAATTTTGCTCAGAAGAATGGACTGGTCTTGGCGATTTTGATAACAGAGGGTTGTTTTGGCTGTGGCCTCCTTCCGCCTCGGGAGGAGGCCCGAGCGAGCATGAATCCGCCTGCGGCCCGCCCACTGCTTGGCCGTGCAGGTGCGCGAGACTTGCATGATCTGAAATAGCCGCAGTGCTTCTTTCCCATCTGCTCCACGCGCCGGCAGCGCGTCCTCCAACACCAGGGGTAGCGCCGATTCGCCGTACGGGGAATCGGCGCAACTCAGCAGGAGGGAGTCATATAGCTCGTCTGATGAGGGGAACAGCGGACGCTCATGGCTCGCCCGGGCGCGATCGTCCTGCAGGATGCTACGGATGGCGTGCGCCGGGTCCGGCTGGCGCAGGGCGCGCCTGATCGCCGGCCGCACGCGTGTCGGATCATCGGCGTCGTGGAAGATGAGCCACGCCAAGCCAGGCTCGCCCAGACCGGCGCGGCGCAGTTCTGCCAGGGAGAGGGAGGGGTGCGTCATGCTGCACCCCCTTGCGCAGCCGCCCGGCGCATGGTCTCGATTTTTGTTGGCCGACCACGTCTCTTCTGGATCTCCCATGGCATCGCTGACGGTCGGCGGCTGTCGCCAGCCACGCCAGCGTCTGCCTCGATGCGGTCGATGCGAACGACGTGCCGCTCGATCCACTCCAGGACATCTTGCTCTCTCCACAACAGTTTTTTGTTGCCGGGCAATCGGCAGATCGGCGGAAGAGTTTTAGGGTTCCGCCCAACATCACTGCGAATCGACGCTACCGACTTCCGAATGATTGGCGATAGCTGCTCGACCGTGAGGAGTCGGCATCCATCATGCTGTTGATCCATTTTTGCCTCCTGCGGAGGCGGCCCCTATTCTCGAAATCTCAGGGGTAGCAGATCGGGGCTGCGCGCCGGGGCGGGTAGGAACCGCCCCCGCGACTTGTCTGGTGCAGGACGAAAACCGCCCCTGCGCGCAGCGCGCGGGGGCTCTCAGGTCAAATCAAAAAAGAGGCTCCACCCGCGCCGATCAGCTGCAGGCGGGGGTGGGCTGAGGTGCGAGGCGGGGCACAAGGTTCACGCCGCCGTCAGCAGCGAAACCACATATGGCAGCGAGGCGTCCAGCGATGCGCGGAGCGGCAGCTTGCACAACGCGTGCGAGGCTGGAAAAGTGAGCAGCAGCAGTGTGAGCAGCCCTCTTAAACTCCTCCACCCTACGGCGGGTAGCGGCATCGCAAACAGCCCTCCAACGGGCGACCAAACCCCGCCGGAAGGCAGCACGTCCCTCAATCACCAAGCCAGGCCCAAGGATCGCAACAAGCGCCGCGGCCACAGCACATTCCAGGGCGTGTACTGCGATCGAGGTCCTCATGACGCCAAAGTGGACGAGACCCGCGACCACGAACATTGTTGCCACGGCAACAAGCGCAAAAATCAACACCGGCAACAACTGGCGGCGCACTTGTTCCTCATTGATCACGTTATTCGCCCGCTGGAGGCGGCGCGATCCCGACTGCGTGAGGTAGATGAGCGGATCGAATGGCATATCGCGATTTTCAGCGACAAACCGAAGCGGAATCAAGCGATTTGCGAAAATAGCTTTTTGCCACAAATCTGCCACACCCGCACAGCAAAACAACGCACCACAAAGCAAAACAACGCATTACATTGCAACATGTAATGCGTTGTTTTTATGGGAATTTTTGGTGGAGACGAGGAGGATCGAACTCCCGACCTTCGCATTGCGAACGCGACGCTCTCCCAGCTGAGCTACGTCCCCGAAAGAGGCGGGATTCTACGCGATCGGGGAAATCCCCGCAATACGTTCCAGACAGCGAATGGCGGGACCACGTCCGCACCCGCTTCGGCTACGATCCGCGCCAGACGCACTCCCGATTTCTCGATACGGAACTCCCTATGCCCCTCCTGCGCTCATCTGCCCCGCTTTCCGCGACCACGACACGGTCCGCGGTACTCGGATCGCTGCTTGCCGGTCTCGCGACGGCATCCTCTGCGGCGAGCTTCGACGTCAACACCCTGCAGAACCTCAACCAGGGGCAGTTCGTCGACCTTGCGCGCGACATGGGCGCGGCGTTTTCGTACAAGCCGTACGAACCCGCCGATCCGCTGGGTATCACGGGCTTCGACGTCGGCGTCGCCGTGACCGGGACGCACATGGCCAACACCGGTGCGATCCAGCCGGCCATCACCGGCAGTTCGGTGTACGGCACGATGCCGGCTCCTTCGGTGCGACTGTCCAAGGGGTTGCCCGATAACGTCGACCTGGGCGTGATGTACTCGCAGGTGCCCTCCTCGCAAGTGCGCCTCTACGGCGGCGCGCTGAAATGGGCGATCCTCCCGGGCGGCGTCGACATGCCGGCGGTGGCGCTGCGCGGCGCGGTGACCCGGATCGACGGCATGAGCCAGCTCGGCCTGGAGACGGTGAGCGCCGACATATCGATCTCCAAGGGGTTTCTCTTCGCCACGCCGTATTGCGGCGTCGGCGAGGTGTGGAGCCGGGTCGCGCCCTCGGGGGTCACCAACCTGACCCAGGTGAACTTCGCCCAGCCCAAGGTGTTTGCCGGGGTCGACATGAACCTGGGCATCGCCGACGTGGTCGTCGAAGGCGATTCGACGGGCGGGATCTACAGCTACGGCGTCAAGGTCGGCTACCGGTTCTAGGCCCGTCGGGCGATGACCGCCCTTGCATCCGGTCGAACAACACCGGCATGACGAGCAGGGTCACCGGCAGTTGCACGAGGAGCCCGGAGACGATGGCGACGGCGAGCGGCTGCTGCATCGCCGATCCCTGTCCGATGGCGAACGCCAGGGGCAACAGGGTCAGGATCGCCGCTGCGGTGGTCATCGCGATCGGACGCATGCGGTTCTTGCCGGCCTGAACCAGCGCCTGTCGTCGGACTGCCATGCCGGCGCTTTCGGTGTCGGTCAGCGATTGGAACTCCGAAAAATAGAAGATCGCCACTTCGGTCGCGATGCCGACGATCATGGTCATGCCCATGAGCGCCGAGATGTTGAGCTCCAGGCCGGCCGTCCACAGGCCGACGAACACCGCCGAGATGCAGAGCAGCGGCGTGGCCAGGATGGCGAGCGCGACCCGGAAGCGTTCATAGAGGAAGAGCAGCAGCAAAAACACGAGCGCCACGGCGGCGCCCAGTACGATCAGCAGACCACGGAACGCGATCTGCTGCTGCTGATACATCCCCCCCATCTCGTACACCACGCCGGGTGGCAGCACCCCCGGCGCGTCGAGCGCGCGCTGCACCGCCGCCGCCGCCGATCCCATGTCGCGGCCCTCCAGGCGCGCGGTCACCGCCACCATGCGCCGCAGGTTTTCGCGGTCGATCTGGGGTTGCCCCTGAACCGTGACGAACCGGGCGACGCGCTGCAGCGGGAACAAATGACCGTCCGGGGCGCGCACCCGCAGATCGGCCAGTTTGGTATCGGTGTCGCGCAGGCGCTTCGACGTCCAGAGTCGCAGACCGACCATCTTCGGCGGTCGCTCGATCTGGGTCACCACGGTACCCTGGACTTGCGCGGCGACGGCGCGCGTCACGCCGTCCGGATCCATCCCTTCACGCGCCGCCCGTAGGCGATCGATGTGAATCTCGATCGCATCGCCGGCCGGGTTGATCCCGTCCTTGATCTCGACGACGCCGGGAATCCGCCTGAGCAACGCGGCCGCCGTACGCGCCGCGGCAAAGAGCTTTGCGGGTTCGTCGGAGAAGATCTTGACCTCGATCGGCTGGGGCACCGCGGTGAGATCGCCGATCATGTCCTCCATGAGCTGCGCCGTCTCGATTTCCAGGCCGGGAACCTGCCCTTCGATGCGGCGACGGATCTCTTCCATCACTGCGGCGATCGGTGCGCGCGGACCGGATTTGAGGCGCACGAAGAGATCGCCCTCGTTGGCCTCCGTCACATCGCCACCGAGTTGGGCTCCGGTACGCCGCGAATACGACGCGACGTTGGGATCGGAAGAAACGATCGCCTCGAGTTGCCGCAGCAGCCGATCGGTTTCGGTAAGGGATGTTCCGGGTTTGCTGCGATAGTCGAGCGTGAAGCCGCCCTCGTCCATCGCCGGCATGAACCCGCTGCCGATCGCGTGGTACGCCAGCCATCCTCCCAGCAGCAACGGCACGATCCCGACCGCAAGCCACAAGGGGCGTGGGAACAATGCGTTCATCAGCAGGGTCTCGTATCGACGATGAAACCACGCCATCAGGCGCCCTTCGCGCTCCGCCGCCTCGGCATCGGCCTGCGTCAACCAGCGATCGGCCAGGATCGGCACGGCAAGCCAGGTGATGCAAAACGACAGCAGCAGGCCCGAGGCCATGGTCGCCGACAGCGCCTTGAAGAAAGCCCCGGTGACACCGCTGAGAAAGGCGAGCGGCATGAAGATCACCAGCGTCGCCGCGCTCGAGCCGGCCAGGGGACGAAGGAATTCCTGCGCGGCGCCCATGACCCGTTCGTGATGCGGCAGATCGCTCTCGCGCTGGCGACGCATGATGTGTTCGACCATGACGATCGCGTCGTCGACGATCAGACCCACCGCCGCCGCCATGCCTCCCAGGGTCATGATGTTGAAGCTCATGCCCAGAACCTGCAGCAGCACGACCGTGGCCGCCAGCGCAGCCGGTACGACGAGCAAGGCAATCACCATCACCTTGGCGTTGCGCAGGAAGATCCACAAGACGGCCGCAGCCAGGATGATGCCGATGAGGATGGCATCGCGCACGCTGGCGGCGGATGCGACGACCAGCCGGCTCTGGTCATACCAGTTGGCGATGCGCACGCCCGGAGGCAGCGCCGATCGGAAGGCGGCGAGACGCGCCCGCACATCGGCGGCGATCCGTACGCTGTTGCCGTCGGGCTGCTGGTAGATCGAAAACAGCACGGCGTCGTGACCGTCGGCGGTCACCCGTTGCCACATCGGCGCCACTCCCAGGCGCACGCGCGCGACGTCCCGCACGCGCACGACGCCGCGCGCATCGGACCGGAGCACCGTGTCGCCGATCTGCGCCCGCCGGCGGAACCGGTCGTCGCTGACCACCAGATAGAGCTTGTAGTGATCCTCCAGGCGCCCGACTGCCGCGAGGACATTGGCGGCGGCAAGCGCCCGCGCCACGTCATCCATCGATAGACCGACCGCCTGCAGGCGCGCCGGATCCGCGATCACCTGGTATTCCGCGACCGCTCCCCCTTGCACTCGAACGCGCGCCACGCCATCGATGCCAAGCAGCAACGGCCGAATCTCGTACTCCGCGATGTCGCGCAATCGGGCGAGCGAGACCGAGTCGGAAACCATACTGTAGGCGATGATCGGGTAGACCGTCGGCGTCATCCGGTGGGTCTCGAGGGTCGTTCCGACAGGCAGCACAGGCAGGATCTGCGCCACCGCCGCATTGACCTGCAACGCCGCCGCCGGCATGTCCGTTCCCCAACCGAATCGCGCCTCGACGTCGGCGCCACCTCGGCTCGTGGTCGAACGCACGTCCTGCACACCGGGGACACCGCGGATCGCCGCTTCCACCGGGGTGGTGACCTGTAAGGCCATCTGCTCCGCGGGCCGATCGCCGGCGTCGAGGTGTACGACCACGCGCGGGAAATCCACCGCCGGGAACATCGACACCGGCAAATGGAATGCCGCCGTCAGCCCTCCGATGGCAATCAGGGACAGCAGGAACAGGATGGAACGGCGATGCGATTGAATCCAGGCCATCGCCGTCATCGGGACTCCTCGCGCACCGCCATGCCGTCCTGCAACTCGTAGTTTCCGAGCACGACCACCGGCTCACCCGATGCCAGTTGCCCCCGAATCTCGGTCCAGCCGGCGTCCTCGATCCCCGTCTGCACCGCAACGCGGTGAGCCCGACCACCCGCGACCTGGAACAGGTATGCCTGGCCGCCGTCGCGCAGCACCGCCTGCCGGGGCACGGCGAGCGTGCGCCGGCGCGCCACTGCGATATCGCCGCGCACGCGAGCGCCGGCGAGCAGGGTTCCCGCCTCGACGCGCACTGCCACCAGGACGAGGCCGGTCTGCGGATCGACGCCGCCACCGACCCACGCCACCGTCCCGGTGCCGGTCGACTGCGGATCCGACACCGACGCGAGCGCAACCGATGAACCCGGGCGCACATTGCGGCCATCGGCTGGTTCGATACCCAGCATCGCCTGCAGCCGGTCGGCGCGCGTCACCTGCACGAGGTTGGCGCCGGCCGCAAACCGGTCACCCGGGACCGCCGTCACCGACACCACGGTGCCATCGAACGGCGCCACCAGCCGGTCCCGCCCGATCTGGGCGCCCATTGCGCGCTGCGCCGCCAGCGCGTGCTCGGCATCCGCGAGCGCTCGCCGTGCCGCGTCGAGCTGCGCGCGCGTTGCGAGTTGTCGAGAGAACAGCGAGCGCGTGCGCGCCATCTCCTGCCGCGCGTAACGTGCGGCGTCGCGCGCCTGCGCATAGGCCAGCACTGCCGACGGGTCGGCGGCGATCTCGATCAGGACATCGCCCCGCCGGACCCGCTGACCGGCGGCGACGGCAACCCGCACCACCCGCCCCGCCTTGGCGAAATTGCCGTTCACGATTCCACTCGGCGCGAACGCGACGGCGCCGAACCCGGTGACCGTCCGGGTCAGGACCCGCTGCTGCGCCGCGACGGCCCGCACCAGCGCGCTGGCGTGCGCCGGCGCCTCTTGCGCGCGTGCCGCGCTGGCGGCGCAGCAAAGGAACGTCATTACCAAGAGGGTTTTCTTCATAGGAAAAGTCGTCTTCCCGATCTCAGTCCGATCGGGGGAATCCCGAAAAAATCGATTTCACCACAGTGTCATGACGGCGAAGTTGCCCCGTCGGCACCCTCCCCCCCCTCCTCTCCCGCAAGGGAGAGCGGGGGTATATCTCGACGCCGCAACGCTACGAACTGCTGCGCGACACCAGTACGGGCCACGCCATCCGAAGATAGATCAGCATGGACTGGATCGTCAGCAGGGCCGCGACGTACAGCAGCACGGTACCCAGCCCGAACACGGAGATCCCGAACAGCGGGTCGCGATAGAGCAGCACCGGGATCGCGACCATCTGGACGATCGTCTTGACTTTTCCCATCCAGTTCACTGCGACGCTCTGGGAAGCCCCGATCTGCGCCATCCATTCCCGCAGCGCGGAGACGGTGATCTCGCGCCCGACGATGATGAGCGCAATCAGACCGTTGACGCGTCCCAGCCCAACCAGGATCACCAGCGCTGCGCTCACAATCAGCTTGTCGGCCACGGGGTCGAGGAACGCGCCCAACCGGCTGGTGAGGCCGTAGCGACGAGCAAAATAGCCATCGAACGCGTCGGTGATCGCCGCGATCGTGAAGATGGCGCAGGCAGCGACGTTCTTCGCATGCAGCCCGAGCCAGGCGTCCGGGAAATAGAACACGCCGACCACGAATGGAATCATCGCGATCCGCGCCCAAGTGAGCAGCATCGGCAGACTGGATGCACCGCTACGCATGCGTTTCCTCGAATCGCTGGAGGATCGCCCGCGCGATCCGCTCCCGCTCGGTCCGATCGAGGGAGGCCACCTCCCACGCATCCTCATCGAACGCGCGGCGGTACAAGGGCGTACCGCCGCGGCTGTAAGCCGGATCATAGTGGGTCCGGATCAATGCCTCTGCCAACGCCGGCCAGTCCGCCTCATCGGTCCAATGCTGCCACCGTTCGACCGTCTTGCGACCGTATAGCGGAACGAAGAACTCCAGGCGTTCCCGCAGCGCACCGGCATGACCGGTGAGATCGGCATATTCCTCGACCAGATGGGCAACCCGCGCCGGCACCGGAACGGCGATCCGCACGCAGCGCGCGCCGATCAAGACCTCGAAGAGCGCCTCCGGGATGGTCAGGCGGCCGACGCGGCGGCTTTCCGACTCGACGAATACCGGGCGCGCGGGATCGAAACGCCGCAGCGCCTGCCAGATCGCCGACTCGAAAGACCGCTGGCCGGGCTGCGCCGCATCCATCGCCCCGAGCACCGAGCCGCGATGTCGGGCGATCGCCTCGAGATCGAGCGTCTGCCCGCCGGCCGCGGCAATGGCCATGAGCAGAGCGGTCTTGCCGCTACCGGTGGGGCCGTGCAGGACGACGAACCGCAAGCCCTGCGGAAGTTCGGCGAGATCCGTCAATACGCGCTTGCGATATGCCTTGTAGCCCCCTTGCAACTGGCGCGCCGACCAACCCACCGCCTGCAGCACCGTCGTCATCGAACCGCTGCGCTGTCCGCCACGCCAACAGTAGATCAGCGGCCGCCAGCTCTTGGGCTTGTCGGCGAACGATTGCTCGATGTGTCGGGCGATGTTGCGCGCTGCCATCGCCGCACCGACCCGCCGCGCGGCAAATGGCGAAACCTGGCAGTACATCGTGCCGATCTCGGCGCGCTGCGCATCGTCGAGAACCGGGCAGTTGATCGCGCCGGGAATATGGTCATCGGCGAATTCGGCGGGGGATCGGGCGTCGATCACCGTATCGAAGTCGTCGAGTTCGTCGAGGGATGCCAAAGGGGGGCGGACGGGAGCCGGCGTCGCGGCTCTGCGCGCACCCTCATTCCCTCCGCCCTCTCCCGCAGACGGGAGAGGGGGAGCCTGCGTGGAGGGAGGAGGAACATCGGACATCGTGACCATGCGCGGCCTCACTTCGGTCCCACGTCGGCGTGCGCCGGCGGCGACTCGATGCCGTGCAGTTGCGCATGCACGCGCTGCGCAAGCGCCCGCGAGATGCCCGGAACCTGGGCCAGATCTTCGATCGACGCCCCCTGCAACCCGCGCATGCCGCCGAACCGCGCCAGCAGGCGTTGGCGACGCTTGGGGCCGATCGCCTCGAGTTCGTCCAACTGCGATGCGTTGCGCATGCGTGCGCGACGCGCCCGCATGCCGGTGATCGCGAAGCGGTGCGCTTCGTCGCGGATCTGGGCGATCAGCAGGAGCGCCTGCGACGCGGGTCCCAGACGCACCGGAGCACGACCATCGGCAAAGACGAGTTCCTCCAGCCCGGTCTTGCGCGCCTCTCCCTTTGCAACGCCGACGAGGAGCGACGCATCGAGCCCCAGTTCGGCAAACACCTGCCGCGCCACCTCCACCTGCCCCGCGCCGCCGTCGATGAGCACCAGGCCGGGCATCCGCCCTTGCGTCGCACCCCCGTGTTCCGCGCCGTCGCCTTCGCGCCGTGCGAGCGGCGTGTACCGGCGCGTCAGCGCTTGGCGCATCGCCGCGTAATCATCGCCGCCGGTCACCCCCTCGATGTTGAAGCGCCGATATTCCCGGTTTTGCATCGCGTGGTCGGCATACACGACGCAAGACGCCTGGGTCGCCTCGCCGGCCGTGTGACTGACATCGAAACACTCGATGCGCAGCGTCGCGGCATCCTCGACGTCGAGCCCCAGCGCCTCGATCAGGGCGCGCGTGCGCGCCTGCTGCGAACCTTGTTCGGCGAGACGGCGTGCCAGGGCCAGCCGCGCATTGGTCTGCGCCATTTCCAGCCAGCGCCGGCGCTGTGCCCGCAGCCGTGCGTCGGCGGGGCCGATCCATTCGGGCTCCACCGGGCGCCCGGAGAATACCGGGCGCAGGATGTCCGGGTCGAGCGCAACATCGATGATCAGCGTCCGCGGACAGGCATGATCGAGGTAGTGTTGCGACAAGAATGCTTCGAGCACGGCCGCGCGGTCTTCCTCGACGTCGCCGATGGCGCCGGCCTGGACCGGAAAATATGCCTTGTCGCCGAGGTGGCGGCCGCCCCGCACCATCGCCAGGTTTACGCAGGCATGTCCCGGATCGACGGCCACCGCGATGATGTCCACATCGGCGTCGGACCCTGCCGTTTCGACCGATTGCTGGTGGGTCACGCGCTGCAGCGCGGCGATCTGGTCGCGCAATTGCGCGGCCGTCTCGAAATCGAGCGCCTCCGATGCCGCCAGCATGCGGGACTCGAGCTCCCCGACGATCTCGGCGGTGCCGCCGCGCAGCAGCCGCAGCGCGGCATCGACCGACGCGCCGTACGTCGCTTCGTCGATCGCGCCCACGCACGGCGCGCTGCACAACCGGATCTGATGCAGCAGGCAGGCGCGGCCGCGGTGGGCGTAGACGCTATCCTCGCAAGTCCGCAGGCGGAACACCCGCTGCAGGATCTGCATGCTCTCGCGCACCGCCCACGCGCTCGGGAACGGGCCGAAATAGCGCGCGCGGCGATCGGTCGCGCCGCGGTAGACGCTGATCCGCGGAAACCGATGATCGCTGAATTTCAGATAGGGATAGGACTTGTCATCGCGGAACAGGACGTTGTAGCGCGGTGCCAGCGTCTTGATGAGGTTGTTCTCGAGCAGCAGCGCGTCGGCCTCGGAGTGCGTGACGGTCGTCTCGATCGCCTCGATCTTCGAAACCATGAGCGCGGTTCGCGGCGGCAGCACACGCCCGAAATACGATCCGACACGCTTGCGCAGATCCACCGCCTTGCCGACATAGAGCACCGTGCCGTCGCCGTCGAGCATGCGGTAGACGCCGGGCAGGTGGGGCAGGCGCTCGATCGCGGCTTTCGCGTCAAAGGACACGGTGCAATTCCCGCAAGGCGGTGCGGTAGCGCTCGCCATGGAGGAGTTCCGGCGCCGCGAACGCCCCGTCGCGCGGTATGAGCCGTTCGGCGCGGGCATCGAACTGGGCATCGCGCGTCCAGCACAGGCGGTCCAGCACGCGGTCGGCCGCCCCTTCGTCGTTGCACACCAGGACGAAATCGCAGCCCGCCGCCAGCGCCGCCTGCGCGGCCTGCGGCACGTCTCCGGCGACCCGCGCCCCTTCCATCGACAGATCGTCGCTGAACACCGCGCCGGTGAACCCGAGCCGCCCGCGCAGGATGTCGCGCAGCCAGCGCCGGGAAAACCCCGCCGGAAACGAATCGACGGCGGGATAGACGACATGGGCCGGCATCACCGCGTCCAGGCCGACCCCCAGCCAGCCATAGGGCGCCGCGTCGGCGCGCAGGATTTCATCGAGATCGCGTCCGTCGACCGGCAGGTCGGTATGCGAGTCCGCCAGCGCCCAACCGTGCCCGGGGAAATGCTTGCCGCAGTTGGCCATGCCGGTCATCGCCAGACCATGATTGACGTGCGCGGCCAACATCGCCACCACCCGCGCGTCGGCATGGAAGGCGCGGTCGCCGATCACGCCGCTGCGTCCCCAGTCGAGGTCCAGAACCGGCGTGAAACTGAGGTCGACGCCGTGCGCGCGCAGTTCGGCCCCGAGGACGTAGCCTGCGGCGCGCGCAGCGCGGCACGCGCCGAGGACATCGTGGTCCCACATACGGCCCAACGCCGCCATCGGCGCAATCGCGGTGAATCCCTGGCGGAAGCGCTGCACCCGCCCGCCTTCGTGGTCGACGGCGATCCGCAAGGGCGGATCGCGCAAGGCATGGATCTCGGCGCAGAGATCGTCGAGTTGCGACAGCGATTCGAAGTTGCGCGTGAAGAGAATCACCATCCCGACCAGCGGATGGCGCAGGCGCTCGCGGTCGGCCGCGGAAAGATGGGTGCCGCGGATGTCGAGGACGACCGGGCCGGGCTGCGTCATCTCCTAGATCCCCGCCGCGCCATGGCAATCGCCCGCACCCGCTCGCGATTGCGGGCACGGCACCATTTCCTCGGCCACCGCATACGCGAAGGCCAGCGTCTCGGAATCCGACACGGAGACGTGCAGCCGCAAACCCCGCTCGGCGAGAAACGTCCTCAGCCCCGCATCCGCCACCACCTCCGGCTTGCCCGAATCGGCGTTGACGATCTCCGCCGCGTGCCAGTGCATGGGCGCATTCATGCCCAGGCCGATCGCCTTGGCAATCGCCTCTTTTCCGGCGAACCGCGTCGCGAGATACATCGTGGCCCGGGTGCGCGACTGCGCGGCGCGCAAGGCATGGGCGGCACGCTCACGGGGACCGAGGATGCGCGCGACGAAACGCTCGCCATGACGGGTTACTGCCGCCTCGATGCGGGCGATCTCGATGGCATCGGTACCGACGCCGAAGATCATGCCGCGTCCTTGGCATACGCGCGCCGGATCTCCGCCTGGTACATCCGCACGGTCTGCCCAAGGCCGAATTCGAGCGCGTCGCCGATCAGCGCATGTCCGATCGACACTTCGCGCACCCCCGGAACCGCGCGCAGGAAATCGGCGAGGTTGCGCAGATTCAGATCATGCCCGGCATTGACTTCCAGCCCGGCGCGCAACGCCGCCTCGGCGGCGACGCGATAGCGACCGAGGTACTCCGCCTGTTGCGGCCCGCCATGCGCGCGCGCGTAGGGCTCCGTATAGAGTTCGACGCGATCGGCGCCCAGCGCGCGGGCGTGCGCCATCGCTCCCGGAACCGGATCCAGGAACAGGCTCACCCGGGCGCCGCAGTCGTGGGCCTGGGCAATCAGCGGGCGCAGCCGTTCGCCATCGCGTTCGAGGTCCCATCCATGGTCCGACGTCGCCGCATCGGCGGCATCGGGAACGAAGGTGCACTGGTTCGGGCGCACCGCCACGACATGCTCCATGAGTTGATGCAGCGGATTGCCTTCCAGGTTGTACTCCGCCGCCGGCCAACGCCGCAAGAGCGCCGCGATGTCGCGCACGTCGGCCGGGCGCACGTGGCGCTGGTCGGGGCGGGGATGCAGCGTGATGCCGTCGGCCCCCGCTTCCAGCGCCAAGGTCGCGGCGTGGACGACGCTGGGAATGTCGAGCGGGCGGGAGTTGCGCAGCAGCGCGACACGATTGAGGTTGACACTGAGATGCGTCATCGGTTCATTCCATCCGGTGCAAATCGGAAAGGATCCGGTGCGTGTTCAGGGGCTTTCCGCGCAAATGGTAGCGGATCAACCGCTGCAACAGGGAACGCGCGTCATGCGATTCGGCGATCGCCGCCAGATCGCGTTCGGCCAGCGCGCGCACGCTGTGACCGGCGACGCCATGGCGCGCCGCGAAAGACCCGACCTCCGGCTCCGCGACGATGGTGCCGTGCTCCGGATCGACCCGATACCAGGATCCGGGATCGATCGCCATGCCGTCCGATGCATGGTCGAACGACGGCGCCACGCCGATCTCGCGCAGCAGATCGATCTCGAACCCGCGCAGGGCCCGCTCGCGCCGCGGCGCATCGTATGAGAGTTCCGCCAGCGTCTGAGCATAGGAAAAGAACAGGCGTTCGTGGGGATCGCCCCGCGCGACCAGACGCACCAGCAATTCGTTGCAGTAGAAGGCATTGAGCAGCCCGTCCCCGCGCAGCGGTGCGAGACCGCCGATCCATTCCACGCGGACCAGGGTCTTGATCTCCGCCCGTCCGGTCCACGATACCGCCAAGGGCGAGAACGGCGTCAGCAAGCCGCGGAATTGCGAAGTCGGACGCTTGGCCCCGCGCGCAACCAGTGCGGTGCGACCATGATCTCGCGTGAGCACGTCGAGGATGAGACTGGTTTCACGCCACGGGTAGGAATGCAGCACGAATGCGGGCTGCTGGTCCGTTCGGTGATCGGAACCCCGCGTACGGCGCCGCGACGGTGCCGCCGCAGTACCGGCCACGCCGCTCACGACTCGATTCCCAGCTGATCCAGGGCCCGCGCGTCCCGGTTCCAGCCGGGTTGGACGCGAACGTGCGTTTGCAGGAAGACCGGCTTTTCCAGCAGGCGCTCGATTCCCGCACGCGCCTTGACGCCGATCTCGCGCAACTTGCGGCCCCCGGCGCCGATGACCATCGCCCGCTGCGACTCACGCTCGACCAGGATCAAGGCATCGATCACCGCCCGCCCCGGCGATTCCGCCCACCGCTCGATCGTGACCGCCATGCCATACGGCAGTTCGTCTCCCATCAGCCGGAACACTTGCTCGCGCACCAGTTCGGCGGCCAGGAAGCGCACGCTACGATCGGTGATCTGATCCGCTTCGAATAGCGGCATGCCCTCGGGCAGCAGCCCGCGCAGACCCGCGAGCAGATCGTCGATCTGCCAGCCGCGCGCCGCACTCACCGGAATGATGGCGGCGAACGGATATCGGGCCGCGGCGTCGGCGATGCGCGGCAGCAGTTGGCCTTTGTCGCGCAAGGCATCGGTCTTGCTGAGCGCCAGGATCACGCGGCTCGCCGGCGCGGAGGAACCGTCAGCGCGCACATCGGCGACGGCATCCGGCGTCGAAACCGGTTCGTCGGCCGCGATGGGCGCCGGGCGCGGTTTCGGCAGGAGCCGCAGTACCGCATCGTCACCCTCCTGCCAACCATGGGCATCGACGACCATGACCACGGCGTCGACGCCATGCAAAGCCGATGCCACGCCGGAGTTCATGCGCCGCGTCATCAGGTTGCGGTGCCGATGTTGCAGGCCGGGGGTGTCGACGAACACATACTGGGCATCGGGGCGCGTCAAGACGCCGAGCACGCGATTGCGCGTCGTCTGCGGCTTGCGCGAGGTGATCGAGACATGGGACCCGACGATGGCGTTGAGCAGCGTCGACTTGCCGACGTTGGGCCGGCCGACGATGGCGATCATGCCGGTCCGAAACGTCGGTGCCTCGCCATTCGCTGCGGATTTCATCGCGACCTTCCTTGGAATGGTCATTCCGGTGTTCCTCGACGGCCCAAGGTCACCGGTGGAGAATCGCCGACACCCGCAGCGGCGTCGCCCGGCGGTTCGGTCGGACCCGAGGGCGAACCCGTGGAACCCTCCGCCGTCGACGCGCTCGCATCCGCCCCGCCGCGCGCCGGTCCCGCCGACGCATCGGCCGATCGGCGCTTGCCGCGCCGCAACGCTTGCGCCGCCGCCAGCGCGGCATCCAACGCCTGCTTCGCCGCGGCCTGCTCGGCGCCACGACGGCTGCGGCCGCTGCCGCGCACGCTGATATCAAGTTTGGGAATCGCGCACTCGACTTCGAACTCCTGATTGTGCGCGGCGCCGCGCGTCGCCACCACCGCATACAGGGGCAATGGCAGACGCTTCCCCTGCAGATATTCCTGCAACAAGGTCTTGCTGTCCTTGCCCAGCGTCTTTGGATCGACCGTCCGCAGAACCGGGTCGAACAGGCGGCTGATCACCGCCCGGGAACCCTCGAACCCCCCGTCGACGAACACCGCGCCGAAAATCGCCTCCGCCGTATCGGCAAGGATCGATGGGCGACGAAAGCCGCCGCTTTTCATCTCCCCCTCGCCCAAGCGCAGAAAGTCGCCCAGGCCAAGCCGCTCGGCAATCTCCGACAGCGATTGTTGCTTGACCAGGTTGGCGCGCAGCCGCGAAAGGTCCCCTTCGTCGAGTCGCGCGTACTTCTGGAACAGAATCTGCGCGATGACGCAGTTCAGCACCGAGTCGCCGAGAAATTCGAGCCGTTCGTTGTGCACCAGACCGTGGGAGCGATGCGTGACCGCCTGCTGCAGCAAGGCTCCGTTCTGGAACCGGTATTGCAGGCGATCTTCCAATACGGAGAGATCCATGACGCGTTCCGGATTCGGTCCTTTACCCGTGCGTCCCGTGATCGCGGCTCGACCCCGAGAAGTCGATGACCAGCCGCACGTTGCTCAACAATGGGATGGTGTAGGTGTACGCGTAGGAAACGATCACTTGGTCGCCGTCCTTCGTGACGTCGAGATCACGGCCGTGAATCGAGGTGACGTCGTCGATGGTCGCGTAGCGATCGAACGCCGCCCGGATGCTTTCGACGGTCTGCCCGGAGTCGGCTGCGCGCTGCACGTCCTTTTCGATCGCGAGATACTCGACGACGGCAGGAACGGTCTTTGCCCCGATCACGGTCAGGATGACGACGATCAAGCCGATGAAAATCAGCCCGACCAGGCTCAACCCCCGCTGCGACGCGGCAACGCTGCCCCGCTCCACCGCCGCGCGGACGCGCCCATGATCAATGGAATCTACCGATCCGTTTGACATCGCCGAAATTCATCCATATGAAAACCGCATGCCCGACCAGATTGCGATCCGGGACGAACCCCCAGAACCGGCTGTCCTCGCTATTATCCCGATTGTCCCCCATCACGAAATAGTGATCGGGGGGAACCGTGCAGCGGACCCCGCCGTCGGTATCGGTACTGTAGACGCAAGCGCCGGGGTCGTTGTGCCGTGGTACAGGATACGCCGCGATGCCATCGCCGCCGCCCCAGATGACGCGGTGGCGAACCGTCCCCAGGGTCTCCTCATACTGCCGGTAGGTCTGCAGCCGCGATGCGTCAAAAAACGGGGCCATCGGCGCCTCGGGAACGACCTTGCCGTTGATCCGGAGGACGTGATCGCGGTAGTCGACCACGTCACCGGGTAGGCCGACCACCCGTTTGATGAAATCCTGGCTCGGATCGAGCGGAAACCGAAAGACGATCACGTCGCCGCGCTGCGGATGCCCGACCGGAATGATCGTCCGGTCCCATACCGGCATGCGGATGCCGTATTGATACTTGTTCACCAAAATCAGATCGCCGATCCGCAGGGTCGGGATCATCGACCCCGACGGAATACGGAAGGGCTCGAACAAAAACGAGCGCAACAGGAACACGGCGACGATGACCGGAAAGAAGCCGGCCGTGTACTCTACCCACCACGGTCGCGCCGACAGGTGCTCTTCCAGCGCCCGCCGTTCGCGCGCCACCGCGTCCGGGACGACCGCACCGGCCTCGCCGTTGCGGCGATCGAATTCCGCCAGTTCCCGCTTCGCGCGCTCCCTCCGCCGAGCCTCGAACACCGCCAATTCGGCAACGTAATAGACCCCGCTCACGGCCGTGCAAAGCAACAGGAACAGCGCAAAGTCCGTCGGCAGGCGGCCCACCGCCATCGCCGCCGCGTACAGACCGAGTCCGGCGAGAATGACTGCCGTGATCACGCCCATCACTTGTCCTCCACCTGCAGGATGGCAAGGAACGCCTCCTGCGGAATTTCGACCGCCCCGACCTGTTTCATGCGCTTCTTGCCGGCCTTCTGCTTTTCCAGCAGTTTCTTCTTGCGCGTGATATCGCCGCCGTAGCATTTGGCGAGCACGTTCTTGCGCAACGCCTTGACGTTTTCCCGCGCGATGATGTTGGCACCGATCGCCGCCTGGATCGCGACGTCGAACATCTGCCGGGGAATGAGCTCGCGCATCTTTGACGCCAGTTCGCGGCCGCGATGCATCGCGTTGGACCGGTGCACGATCACCGACAGGGCATCGACCCGATCGCTGTTGATGAGCATGTCGACCTTGACGACATCGGCGGCGCGATACTCGAGAAACTCGTAATCCATCGACGCATAGCCACGCGACACCGACTTCAGCCGGTCGAAGAAATCGAGGACGATCTCCGCCAGCGGCAGTTCGTAGCTCAGGTGCACTTGCCGACCGTGATAGCTCATGTTCTTCTGCACGCCTCGCTTGCCGACACACAGGGTGATCACCACGCCGACGAACTCCTGCGGGACGAAGATCGTGACCGAGACGATCGGTTCACGGATCTCCTCGATGCGGGCGGGATCCGGCATCTTCGACGGGTTCTCCACCATCAGAACCGTGCCGTCGCGCAACACGACCTCGTAGACCACCGAGGGCGCAGTGGTGATGAGATCCATGTCGTATTCGCGCTCGAGCCGCTCCTGCACGATGTCCATGTGCAACAGCCCGAGGAATCCGCAGCGGAAACCGAAACCCAGCGCCTGCGAGACTTCCGGCTCGAACTGCAACGCGGAGTCGTTGAGTTGCAACTTCGTGAGCGCGTCGCGCAAAGCCTCGTACTGGTTGGCCTCGACCGGGAACAACCCGGCGAAGACCTGCGGCTTTACCTCCTTGAACCCCGGCAGCGGCGCCGCGGCGGGCCGCTGCGCCGCAGTCACCGTGTCGCCCACCCGGGCGTCGCGCAGTTCCTTGATGCCGGCGATGACGAACCCCACCTCGCCGGCCGACAACTGAGGACGGCCTTGCGACTTGGGCGTGAACACGCCGACCTGCTCGCAAAGATGCACGGCGCCGGTAGCCATCAGCAGGACCTTGTCCTTGGGCCGCAGGACGCCGTTGACCACGCGGACCAGCATCACGACGCCGACATAGTTGTCAAACCAGGAGTCGATGACCAGTGCCTGCAACGGCGCCTGCACGTCACCGCGCGGGGGCGGCACGCGCGCGACGACCCGCTCGAGGATTTCCTCGATACCGAGACCGGTCTTGGCGCTGGCCAGCACCGCATCGGACGCGTCGATCCCGATCACGTCCTCGATCTCCGCGCGCGCCTGCTCCGGATTGGCCTGCGGTAGATCCATCTTGTTGAGCACGGGCAAGACTTCGACGCCGAGTTCGATCGCGGTATAGCAGTTGGCGACCGTCTGCGCCTCGACCCCTTGCGATGCATCGACGACCAGCAGCGCCCCTTCGCACGCCGAAAGCGAGCGGCTCACCTCATAAGAAAAATCGACGTGGCCGGGAGTGTCGATGAGGTTGAGGTTGTAGCGCTGGCCATCGCGCGCGACGTAGGTGAGCGCCGCCGTCTGCGCTTTGATGGTGATGCCCCGCTCGCGCTCGAGATCCATCGAGTCGAGAACCTGCTCCCGGATTTCCCGGTCGGCCAAGCCGCCACAGCGCAGGATGAGGCGATCGGCCAGGGTGGATTTGCCATGGTCGATATGGGCGATGATCGAGAAATTGCGGATATGCAGCATTTCGGAAAGGACGCGGCCGGCCCTCGAGGGCCGGCCGGTTCAAGGAGTTCGCGACCGCGCGGAAAGCGCGCGGCCCGACGATTCTATCCGTTAATTCCCGGATGGACTCAGAACAATCCAGTTCGACTGTCCGCCGCGATGCACCAGCACGGGAACCGGCTTGGTGAAATGGAGCCTCGAAACCAGGCTGCGGAACTGCTGGACGTCGCGGATCGGCATATTCGCGATATTGATCAGGACGTCGCCGGTCTGGATCCCCGCCGAGCCCGCCGCTCCGGACGCCGATTCGACGATGACTCCGCCGGCGATCTGCAGACTCTGGCGCTGATCGGGAGACAGATCCGAAACCACCAGTCCGAGCGCATCCGGCTTTTTCGGCGCCGGCGCGGGACCCGCCGGAGGCGCCCCCCCGGATTGCCCCGACTCCTGCGGCATCACGCCGACGACGACCGTCAGCGTCTTCGCGGCACCGCTGCGCCATACGGTCAGGGTCGTGTGGGTACCCGGCGCGGTATCCGCCACCATGCGGCGCAGACTCGCCGAGTCCTCGACCGATTTTCCGGCGAAGCGGATGATCACGTCACCCGCCTGGACGCCGGCCCGCTGGGCCGGACCATCCGGTTCGACCTGCGCGACCGACGCTCCCTCGGCCCGGGGCAGACCGATGGCGGCGGCGACATCGGGATCGACCTCGCCGATCAGCACGCCGATCCGGCCGCGCACCACCTTACCCTTGGTACGCAGGATGTTGGCGATCCGTTGCGCCTCATCGATCGGGATGGCGAAGGAGATCCCGGCATAGGAACCGGACGTGGTGAAGATCTGGGAGTTGATCCCGACCACCTCCCCGCGCATGTTGATGAGCGGCCCGCCGGAATTTCCCGGATTTACCGGCGCATCCGTCTGGATGAACGGCAACAACTCCCCGGTCTCGCGATTCATCGCGCTGACGATGCCGTGCGTGACGGTATTCTGCAAATCGAACGGCGATCCGATTGCAATCACCCATTCCCCGACCCGCAATTGGGATGGATCGCCCAGTTTGAGCGTCGGCAGATCCTTGCCACCGTCGATCTTGACCAGGGCCACGTCGGAGCGCGGGTCGGATCCGATGAGCCGCCCCTTGAATTCCCGTTTATCGGGGAACGTCACCGTGATCTCATCGGCCCCCTCGACCACATGTGCATTGGTGATCAGGTACCCGTCGGGCGAGATCAAGAATCCCGACCCGACCCCCCGCGGCATCTCGCGCTCGGTGCGCGGTGCCGGCGTAGCCCCCGAACCGGACCCGGGATCACCGGGCTGCTGCGGCAGAAACCGGTGGAAAAAGTTGTAGAACGGATCGTTCGGATCCATGTTGGGCGCGGAAAACGGCGACTGAGGCCCGGACGGCACTGCAACCCGCGAAGCGGTCCGGATGTTGACCACGGCAGGAGCGGTCTTGGCGACGAGGTCGGCAAAGTCGGGCGGACCCGATACCGGGGGCTCCTGCGCATGCGACAAGGGCATCGCGCCGACCAGGAGAAACGCCAGCAGACCACGGACGAGGAAGCTTTTCATAACTCCGCTTTTTTCCGGAAAGAAACGATCAGTGGGGAACGGCTTGGTGTACCACGGATTCCGCGACCGACTCCGCAGTGGTAGGAGGGACATCGCCCACCACCGTGACCCGGGCATCGTCGACTTGGCGCGATACCGCTGCGACCGGACCGCGCTGCTCCGCCGGCAGCGTACCCGATACCGGGGCACCGGGCTCGATGAACACCGAAATCGTCGCCAGGCCGTCAGAATATACCGCCTGCAACGCGGATCGCGACGAATCGGCCGACCCGGCACCGACCAAGCGCCGCACGACCTCGGCGAGGCGGTGAAAGCCGCTCGGGGCCGTAACGTGCCACCCTTCCTGGCGCAATGCCGTCGCCCGCGTAGGTGCCTGTTCGACCGCCCATCCGGTCGTCGGCCAGGACGGGTTGAGCAGCGCCGGATCGATCGGTCCGCCGACATGCACGTCGGTAAATGCGATCTGCTCCAGGACGGCGCCGCTCCCATTCAGGGTCTGCGCCTTGAACAGCAGGCCGGTCGTCGGATCGACGCACAGGCGGTAACCGTAGCGCAGCCGATCCCGCGGCACCAGCTCCACCACGTTGCAGGCGACCCCCGCGACCCGGTCGGCACCGACGCGATGAAGGATGTAGTGGCGCAGGATGATCTTCGCGCCGGGATGGGCAAATGCCGGAAAATCCCGCAAGTCCTCATGCCGGATGACGACCCGCTGCCGCTGCGGATAGAGACAGCGCACCGTATCCCCGGTGCGGATGAACTCGCGCGGCTGACCGTCCAGCGTCAGCACCCGTTCATGGGAGCGCTTGCCGTCGAAGACGTGCACGACCCGCGACGCGTCGACCTCGTCGCCGCGCTGCACCACGACGGTACCGACGAAATCCTCATGCTGCGCGGCCGCTTCGATGGACTCGAGAAGCCCGGCGTCCGACCGCACGGACCGATCCGACGGCGTGGCGACGGCACCCGATCCGGCGGCGCGCGCGGCCGGAACCCATGCGACAACCGCGATCAGGACGATCGGCGCCCAGGAACGGAATCGAAACACGGCTGATATCAACGCGCAGCAGCCCCGTCGGGACGCAGGATCACGTCCGCCGCCGGCATCACACCATACCCGGCATAGTCGCTATGTGCATCGATGTAGGGCCCCCACCCCGCGTCGAACGACGCCGGCCGCATCGCCTGCACGGCGGCGGCGCCGACCGCGGAACCGGTGCCCGCATTGCCCATCGCCACGGCTTGCGAAGTCTCCGGTTTCCGGATCGATACCGCGGCGGCGGCGAGCGGAGCCGGTGCCAAGGCCACCGTTGGTGCCGCCGACTGCACCCCGCTTCCCGGAAGACCGCCGCTGCCGTCCCGCAACATCGGAACCGCCACGAACACCAGTACGGCTGCCGCCGCGGCGACCGCCCCGGCACTCGCCGCGCGATGGCCCCAGCGCGACGGCCTCCGCCTTCCCGCCGCAGCCGGCTCGGGGAGCGCCTGCGGCGCCAGCAGCGCAGGCTCCGCCTCCAAGGCGCGCACGATGCGCGCGCAAAGCTGCGGGGAATGCAGGGCGACGACTTCTTCCGAGCGCAGCGCGTCGCCCACCCACATCCAATCCTCGATCCTCCGCCGCCATGCCATATTGCCGCCAAGGTCCCGGGCGATGTCTTCTCCGGACTCCGGTTCGACCTCGCCGTCGATCCATGCCGACAGAAACTCCCCATCGGGTATCGCCGCCGCCCCGGGGGAAATTGGTTGCGCTTTCATCGGATATCTCCCTGCGATCTGCCTTTTTACCAACGTTTGTCCTGCGGTGTGTCCAACAGCGGGCGCAGTTCCTGCGCGATCGCCTCCCGGGCGCGAAAGATGCGCGAACGCACCGTCCCCACCGGGCAGTTCATCGCCGCGGCAATTTCGTCGTAGCTCAACCCTTCGAGTTCGCGCAGCACGATCGCCGTGCGCAATTCCTCCGGGAGCTGGTCGATCGCCCGATTGACCGCGAGGCCGATCTGGCGTGACTGATAGACGGATTCAGGAGTATCGACGTCGGGTTGCGCGAACGGCTCGTCACCGCCGTCGGCATCCTCATAATCGCCGGCTGCCACGGTGGGAGCCTTGCGGCCCTGGGCGGCAAAATGATTCTTCGCCGTATTGATCGCGATCCGGTAGAGCCAGGTGTAGAAGGCGCTATCGCCACGGAAGCTCGGCAAGGCGCGGTACGCCTTGATGAAGGCTTCCTGAGTCACATCTTCGATGTCGGATGGATCGCGGATCATGCGCGCCAACAGCCTTGAAATCTTGCGCTGGTACTTCGCCACCAATATCTCGAACGCACGCTTGTCACCGTGCTGAACGCGACGAACCAATTGCCAGTCGGCGTCGCGCTCGCTCATTCGAAATGCCTGGGGGTTGTGACCACGATCCGAAAAATTAGTTTCCGCGTACGGGATTCCACCGCAGCTGGGCGGCCAATCTCCGGAACGCAGTTCCGCCAACCGCGTCGCGCCAGACGGCGACGGTCCCGGCATCGCATCGCAGGACGATCCACGCCGGTCTGATCACCCGCGCCCGCGCGCCTGCCAGAAGGACCGCCCCGCGCGGGCCGCCATTGCGCGCATGGTGTGCCAAGCCCACGCCGACCACCACGCAGGTCAACGCCGCAAGCCCGGAGATCGCCGTGCCGATCGTCAAGAGCGGCAACGCCAATGCTCCGGTCGCTCCCGCGGCGCACCACAACCACCGCGCTCGCGCAGGCGAGGAATGAAGGATCAAAACCGTTCCGATCATGCGCTCCCGGTCTCTTCCGCCCGGCGGAAGCGAAAAAACCCGAATGGCCTTGCAGCCGACCACAGGTCAAACGCGTTTGAAGATCAGCGTTCCGTTGGTTCCGCCGAACCCGAAGGAGTTTTTCATCGCGTACTCGATCTTCATCGGCCGCGCCTCGTTCGCACAGTAATCCAGATCGCATTCGGGATCGGGGTTCTGGAGATTGATGGTAGGAGGAGATATCTGGTGGTGCACCGCCAGGGCCGTGAACACCGACTCGATCCCGCCGGCGCCGCCGAGCAAGTGGCCCGTCATCGACTTGGTCGAATTGACGACGAGACCGCGCGCCGTATCGCCGAACGCGAGTTTGATCGCGTTGGTTTCGTTGACATCTCCCGGAGGCGTCGAAGTACCATGGGCATTGAGATACTGGATCGCATCGCCGTTGACCGCCGCACTGCGCAATGCCGCCACCATGCTCCGGCGCGGACCATCCACGTCCGGCGACGTCATGTGATAGGCATCGGCCGTCATGCCGAAACCGACCAACTCGCAGTAGATCCGGGCGCCCCGGGCACGCGCGTGCTCGTACTCTTCGAGCACCAGGACGCCTCCCCCCTCGCCCAAGACGAATCCGTCACGATCCTTGTCGAACGGCCGGCTCGCGCCTTCCGGATCGTCGTTGCGCGTAGACAATGCCTGCATCGCGGCAAACCCGCCGACACCCAATGGACAGACGGTGCTCTCCGCGCCCCCGGCGAGCATGACGTCGGCATCACCCGAGCCGATGAGCCGGCCGGCCATGCCGATGGAATGCAAACCGGTGGTACACGCCGATACGATCGCAAAATTCGGTCCCTTGAGACCGAACATGATCGACACGTTGCCGGCGATCATGTTGATGATCGCACCGGGGATGAGGAAGGGCGAAATCCGTCGCGGTCCCCGGGTCATCACCTCTTCATAGTTGTTCTCGATCAACGGCAGACCGCCGATGCCCGAGCCGACCATGCAACCGATGCGCTCGCGGTTGGAATCCGTGATTTCGAGTCCGGAATCGCGCAAGGCCTGAACCGAGGCCGCGACGCCGTAATGGATGAACGTATCCATCCGGCGGACTTCCTTCGCCGGCACATAGTCCGTCACCTCGAAATCACGCACCTCACCCGCGATCTGCGAGCGATATGCGGACGCGTCATAACGCGTGATCCGTCGAATACCGGACTTGCCGGCAAGAACATTGGACCACGCGGCAGGCACGTCATTGCCGACGGGAGAAATGATCCCCAGGCCGGTAACGACTACCCTGCGATGCAGACTGCTCATGGAAACCGACCCCGCATCACGCTTTCTTCAGGTGGGCGTTGACGTAGTCGATCGCCTGCTGCACCGTGCGGATCTTCTCCGCCTCTTCGTCCGGAATCTCGCACTCGAATTCGTCCTCGAGTGCCATCACCAGTTCCACGGTGTCGAGGGAATCCGCCCCCAGGTCATCCACGAACGCCGATTCATTCTTGATGTCGGCTTCGTTCACGCCGAGTTGCTCGGCCACGATTTTTTTTACGCGCTGTTCAATGCTGTCCATAAATACCCCTCCTCGTGCCTTTCATCACGGAAACGCGATGCACCATCCGCGCTTCCTCTAAAAAGAGAACGTGCCGTCCCTTTTTGCGCAAAGGGCGCGCGATTCTAGCAGTTTGCCGGATTACGCCGCCGGTCACGCCATATACATGCCGCCGTTGACGTGCAGGACGGCCCCCGTCACGTACGCCCCCGCCTTGGATGCGAGGAACGTCACCGCTGCGGCGATCTCCTGCGCCTGCCCCAACCGGGCCAGCGGAATCTGTCCGAGCAGCGCCTGCGTCTGCTGCGGATTGAGCGCCCGCGTCATGTCGGTTTCGATGAAGCCTGGCGCAACGCAGTTCACGGTGACGCCCCGCCCCCCCAGTTCCCGCGCGAGGGACCGGGTCATCCCCTCGAGACCGGCCTTGGCCGCCGCGTAGTTCGCCTGTCCCGCATTGCCGGCCGAACCCACCACGGAGGATATATTGATGATCCGGCCATGTCGGGCCTTCATCATGCCCCGCATCGCCGCGCGCGCCAACCGAAACGCGGCGCTCAGATTGGTGTCGAGCACGGCATCCCACTCTTCGTCGCGCAGGCGCATGGCGAGGGTATCGGCGGTGATGCCGGCGTTATTGACGAGGACGGAAAGGGCGCCGAAACGCTCGGATACCTCCCGCACGACCGCATCGCAGCGCGCACGGTCGCGCACGTCGAGTACGAATCCCGCCCCGGCTCCACCTCGCTCCGCAATGCGCCGGGAAATCCCGTCCGCGCCCTCGGGGGTCGTGGCCGTGCCGACGACGGTCGCCCCCGCCTGCAATAGCGCGTCGAGAATGGCTTGGCCGATCCCACGCGACGCACCGGTCACCAGCACCACCTCACCGCGCAGGGCTTCGCGCGAAAATACCAAAGACTCGCTCATGCCTGACCCCCCAAAACGGTCCGCACCTCGTCAAGACTCGAACGATCCGAAACCGACAGGGCGGCGATTCCGGCAACGATGCGCCGGTTGAGTCCGGTCAATACTTTCCCGGGGCCGCACTCGACGATATGGGTCACGCCCTGCTCGGCGAGCCGACGCACGAGTTCGCCCCACCGGACCGGACCGGCCACCTGCCGCGCCAGCGCATCGCGGATCCGATCGGGGTCGGATTCGCATGTCACGTCGATATTGTTCATCACGGCGACCGACGGCGGCTGTACCGGCGTGTCGGCCAAGCGTGCGCGCAGCCGCTCGGCGGCGGGCTCGAGCAACGAAGAGTGAAACGCCGCCGATACCGGCAGCGGCAATGCACGCCTGGCACCGGCCTCACGCGCCAGTTCGCAGGCGCGTGCCAGCGCCGCCACGTGTCCGGCGATCACGACCTGACCCGGGGCATTGAAGTTCACGGCCTGCACCACCGCCCCGGGGGACTCCTGCGCGGCACGCGCACACACCGCCTCGGCGGCGGCATCGTCCAGGCCCAGGATCGCCGCCATGCCGCTCGTCCCGAGCGGCACTGCCTCCTGCATGGCCTGCGCGCGAAACCGCACCAGTGGAACCGCGTCCTCGAGACGCAAGGCACCCGCGGCGACCAGCGCCGAATACTCACCCAGGCTGTGTCCGGCGAACAGATCGGGCATCGGTCCGCCCGCCGCCCGCCATGCCGCAAAGATCGCAACCGATGCCGCGAGCAGGCTGGGCTGGGTGTTGACGGTACGATCCAGATCCGCCGCGGGACCGTCGGCGATCAAGCGGCCGAGATTCTGCCCGAGCGCATCGGACGCCCGACGCAGCACGTCCTGCGCCGCGGCGTCGTCCTGGAAGGAATTCAGCATGCCCACCGATTGGGAGCCCTGCCCCGGAAATACGAAAGCCAGTTTCATCGTCGGTCTTGTCGGTTGTTGCAAGTGTCCCGGGTCCGATCATCCATCGATCGGACACTAGATACGGACGAGTACGGAGCCCCAGGTGAAGCCGCCGCCCACGCCCTGCAGCAGAACGTGGTGACCCGGCTGGATGCGACCGTCGCGTATCGCCACGTCGAGCGCCAACGGAACGGAAGCAGCGGACGTGTTGCCGTGCCGATCCACCGTCACGACCACCTTACCGATGTCCAACTCGAGACGCTTCGCGCTGGCTTCGAGAATCCGAACATTGGCCTGGTGGGGCACGATCCAGTCCACCTGGGCCGGCTGCATTCCCGCCACGGCGAGCACCTCGCGCGCCGACGCCTCGAGAACATCGACCGCGAGTTTGAACACGGCCTTGCCTTCCATGCGCAGGAACGGATCGCCCTCGGCGCCGCCACCGGCCAGGTGGGCGGAAAGCGACAGGATCGCGCCGCCGCGCGCGCCGTCGGCGCGCATCCGACCGGCCACGACTCCGGGCGTACCGGCCGCTTCCAGCACGACCGCCCCGGCGCCGTCGCCGAACAACACGCAGGTCGTACGGTCATTCCAATCGAGGATCCGGGAAAACACCTCGGCGCCGATCACCAGCGCCCGCCGGTACGCGCCGCTGCAGATCATGGCATCCGCCAAGGAAAGGCCGTAGACGAAGCCGCTGCAGGCGGCCTGAACGTCGAACGCCGCCGCCCCTCCCGCTCCGATCCGTGCCTGCACCGAACAGGCGGTACTCGGAAATACCTGGTCCGACGTGGATGTCGCGACAACGATGAGGTCCATCGTATCGGCGGCGAATCCCGCCCGCTCCAACGCGGCGACCGCCGCGCGCGCGGCGAGTTCGGTCGTCCCGACGCCCGGCTCGGCGATGTGACGCTGGCGGATCCCCGTTCGGGTGGTGATCCATTCGTCCGACGTCTCGATGCCGCGGCCGGCGAGTTCGCGGACCAACTCTTCATTCGAAACGACACGGGCGGGGAGCGCAGACCCCGTTCCGCAGATGCGGCTATAGATTGTCCGGTTCATGGCGTTCGTGGTCCCGTCAGGCTTGCATCGCTTCCCCGCCCGCACCAGCCGTCTGCAAATGGGCGAGCATGGGCACCATGGCCTCGGCGGTGCGTTCGAGCAGGCGGTGCGAAGCGGCCTCGAAGGCGCGGCGAACGGCGAATTCAAACGCATACGCATCCGCCGAACCGTGGCTCTTGACGACGACCCCGCGCAGGCCCAGCAGGGCGGCACCGTTGTAGCGACGATGGTCGACGCGACGCTTGAAACGCCCCAGCACCGGCGACGCGATCAATGCGATCAGTTTGGAGATCCAGTCGCGCGTGAACTCTTCGCGGATGAATCCGGCGAGCATCTGCGCCAGCCCTTCCGACGTCTTGAGCGCCACATTGCCAACGAAGCCGTCACACACGATGACGTCGACCGTCCCGCGAAAGATGTCATCGCCTTCGACGTTGCCATGAAAATTCAGGCCGCTCGCGCGCAGCAGCTCACCGGCGCGCTTGACGACCTCGTTGCCCTTGATCGCCTCCTCACCGACATTGAGCAGTCCGACACTGGGTTGGTCCGCCCCGCCCATCGACGACACCAACGCGCAACCGAGAATGGCGAACTGCAGCAGATGCTCCGGTGCGCAATCGACATTGGCGCCCAGATCGAGCATGGTGGTGCCGCCGCCCTTGCGGTTGGGAATGGCATAGGCAATGGCAGGACGGTCGATGCCTTCCTGCGTCTTGAGCACATAGCGCGCGATGGCCATCAAGGCGCCGGTATTGCCTGCGCTGACGACGGCGTCGGCACGGCCGTCCTTGACCAGTTCGAGCGCGACACGCATCGAGGACGACTTCTTCCCCCGCAGGGCCGTCGCGAGGGGGTCGGTCATCTCGACCACTTCCTCCGCATGCACGACCTCGATCCGCGCTCCGCTGCCGAAGGATGCCGACGCTTTGCGCAATTCCGCCTCGACGAGCGGCGCACGCCCGACCAGGAGCAAGCGCGCCTGAGGCTCATGCCGAGAGAACGAGACCGCCGCCGGCACCGTCACCGACACACCATGGTCGCCCCCCATACAATCGATTGCGATACGCATAATCGGCGTTTTCTCTGTGCGCGCCATCGGAGCTTCGACAACGGCGATGCTTGCGATGGAAACCCGGCGGACCGGCCACGAAGGGAGGTCTGCGACCTCCTTCGCCCACCTTCCCGGCCTTTACAGCGGCGCCACGAGCCGGCAGACCTCAGCGATGCGGAACGCATCGCCACCGCGAACGATCCGTGGGATCAAACCATCGGCCCCCGCACGTTCCGCCCACGAACCCGCACGCGCAGCGAGGCGGGACACTGTCGAATTGCCGCCTGGCGCGCCCCACGTGCCGATTATTCGTCGGTCTTGGTCGTGACGACCTTCTTGCCGCGATAAAAGCCGTTGGGGCTGATGTGATGGCGGCGAACCACCTCGCCGGTCACCGGCTCGACCGCGAGAGGCGGGTTGACGAGGAAATCGTGCGCGCGATGCATGTTGCGCTTGGACGCCGACTTCTTGTTCTGTTGCACGGCCATGGTGCGAATCCTGAAATATCTGGGAAACCGGGGATTTTAACGAACTCCGCCGTCTTTGCGCAATCGCGCCAGTTCCGCGAACGGATGCGGCCGTTCTTCTTCCCCGTCGGCGTCCGGTTCCACCGGGAACGGTGCTGCGCAGTCCGGGTGTCGCGGCGAGATCGGCAACTGCAGGATCGCCTCGTCCTCGATCAGGGCCGCGAGATCGAAATGGGTACTACCGACCAGCGGCTCCTCCGGCGCATCGTCGACCGGGATGTCGGCCAACCCCGCCTCGGACCGGACGAAAAAAAATATCCGCTCGCAATCCAATTGCCACGCCAGCTCTTCCCCGCAGCGATCGCAGCGCAGGCGCAGCGTGCCGTGCAGTCGCAGGCGCAAGGTCGGGCGGCCCTGGCCGTCGACTCCGCCCTCGCAGTCGTACGTGACCACCCCGTCGGGCCGCATCACGCTCGCGGCCAAGCGGGACAGCGCGGCCACCGCCACCGCCCCCTCCCGGCGCGCCGCAGCGCGGGAAAATGCAAAAACGTCCAATGATTCCATACCGATCGCAGCCGATCGCTCCACCGAATGTCTCCGATCCGCGGGCGATCGGAGCCGTATCCGCCGCACGGATCAAACCACCGAGCAAGCGAACCGATGCCGGACGTTCGCTTGTGCGCTTGGCCCTCGCAGGCTTACCGATACACTTGCACGCCATGCACCCCCGCATCGTACTCGCCTCGTCCTCGCGCTACCGGAAAGACCTGCTCGACCGCTTGCGCGTTCCGTATATCACGGACACCCCGGACATCGATGAAAGCCCGCTGCCCGGCGAATCGCCCGCCCACACCGCCGAACGACTGTCGCTCTCCAAGGCCCGTGCCGTCGCGCCGCGCCATCCCGGCGCGATCGTGATCGGTTCGGACCAGGTCGCCGATCTCGACGGAACGCCGATCGGCAAGGCCGGCGGCCACGCCGCGGCCGTCGCGCAACTGGTGGCGCTGCGTGGCCGCACAGTGCGATTTCATTCCGGGATCGCCGTGCTCGACGGACGCAGCGGCCATGTCCAGGCGGCCTGCGTCGACACCGACGTGACGTTCCGCGAACTCGACCACCGCACGATTGAGACCTATGTCACGATCGAGCAGCCCTACGACTGCGCCGGCTCCGCCAAGATCGAGTCGCTGGGGATCTGTCTGGTCGAGTCTGTACGCGGCGATGACCCAACGGCGCTGATCGGCCTGCCGCTGATCCGCCTCACGACGATGCTTGCCCACATCGGCGTTGCACTTCCCGGGATGGACTGATGGCACCGGGAACCCTGCACTTGATCCCCGTGCCGATTGCCGCCGACACCCTTGCCGCGGCACTGCCTCCGGCCACGATCGAACGGGTTCGTACGCTCGGGGTATTCCTGGTCGAAAACGCCCGCAGTGCGCGCGCGTTCCTCAAGGCCGCGGGACACCCGGACCCGATCGCCAGCCTGCAGATCGCCGAGATCGGCCATGAACCGGCCGCAAACCTGCTCGACACCTGGCTGGCGCCGGTGCGCGCCGGCGCCGACGCCGCCGTGTTGTCGGAGGCCGGCTGCCCGGGTGTCGCCGACCCCGGCGCGACCCTGGTGGCGCGCGCACACGAAATCGGCATACCGGTCGTGCCCTGGGTCGGTCCGTCGGCCATCTTGCTCGCGCTGATGGCGTCGGGGATGAGCGGCCAGAATTTCCGGTTCCTGGGCTATCTGCCGCAAAACCGCGATGCGCTCACCAAGCGGCTGCTCGCCGTGCAACGAGACGCCCTGCATGGCGAGACGCAGATCTTCATCGAAACGCCATACCGCAACCAGCGCCTGTTCGAGACCATTCTGCAGACCTGTGATCCGGACCTCACCCTCTGCCTTGCGATCGACCTGACCGGAACGACGCAGCAGATCACCCCCCATCGCATCGCGCGGTGGCGGAAAATCGTGGCGACCGACCCGCCTGCGCTGGAAAAACGACCGGCGATCTTCCTGCTGGGAAACCAATCACGGTGATTGCCCGGGGCAGACCGATCCGGCCCGCCCGCGCCGGATCGCCACGGCCCTGCGGGCCTCGCGATGACGACCCGTGACTACAACGCCGCCAGGAACCGCTCGCACTCCGGCGGCAACGGCGCCTCGATCGCGAGTGGATCGCCGGTCACCGGATGCGCCAACGCGATCCGAAATGCGTGCAGAAACATCCGGTCGAGGCGGGCTCCGAACGCCCCGCGCGCCGCGCGCCGGTTGACCTCGAAATCGCCATATTTGTCATCACCGAGAATGGGAAACCCGGAATGCGCCAGGTGCACCCGGATCTGGTGCGTGCGGCCCGTCTTCAACTCCGCCTCCAGCAACGAGAATCCCGCCAAGCGCTTGCGCAGCGAAAAAATCGTATGCGCCCGTACGCCTTCCTCCTCGTCGACGAAGACGCGCCGCTCGCCGTTGGCGAGCGTGCGCTTGACGAGCGGAAACCGCACGTGCTGGCGATCGTTCACCCAATCACCGATTACCAGCGCGAGGTAGCGCTTTTCCACCGCCCCGGTGCGCAATTGCTCGTGCAAGGCGACAAGACAGCGGCGAGTCTTCGCCAGCAGGAGCACGCCGGAAGTCTCCCGGTCGAGGCGGTGGCCGAGTTCCAGAAACGACTGCTGCGGCCGGGCGGCGCGGACCCGCTCGATGACGCCGTGCGCGACACCGCTGCCGCCATGCGCGGCCACGCCCGAGGGCTTGTCGACCACCAGGAGATGTTCGTCCTCGAACCGGATCGGCGGCATCTGCGCGGGAGCCACCGGCTTGGCCGTCGGATCCGCCCGGCGCAAAGGCGGAATCCGCAACTCGTCGCCGAGGGCCAGACGGTATTCGACTCCGGTGCGTCCGCCGTTGACCCGAACCTCGCCGGTACGAACGATCCGGTACACGTGGCTCTTCGGAACGCCCTTGGCCCACTGTAGTAGAAAGTTGTCCAAACGCTGGCCGGCACTACCCTCGTCGATCCGTACCATGGACACGGATCGGCTCGCGGAAACGAGGGATGTTTTGCGTTGTGCAAGCATGTTGCATATACTGGAGTCTGATCGCGATTGTAGCGGTGCCCAGTGCACCCCCCGTCGTGCGGCGACCTGCCGCGCGAGCGCCAATCTGCGATGGATGCGCGCGAAAACCGGAAACGGGGCCTGCGCGAGTAGCGTCGTTGATTGAATGTGGGTCGCGGAGCGGATGGGCGCGGGCGTTCAGCCGGCAGTCCCTCGCAAGGCGACTTTGTACAACCCAGCGCCTGCCCGGCAACTCGCCGCAGGCGCATGCCGAATTCGGATCCAGGGCACGGTCCGCGCCTCCCGCTTACCGGATGGCGGCGCGGTACGCGGCCTCGTGTGACAACCCAACGAATCTCCATGCCCGGACACTTCCTGCCGCTGTTTCCCCCACCGTTCGGACCCGAACGGTGTATGGGTGCGCACGTTTCGCGCGCCCATGGCGGTCGGTGGACAAGACGTCCAGGGGATCGGGGTCGTTCTCTGCGGTTGCCAGCACATCGGACCTGATTCGGCATATTCTGCGCCGAAAAAACGGCGCAAGGAGTGCTGATGAAGCGCATGTTGTTCAATGCGACGCACGCGGAGCAGTTGCGCGTAGCGATCGTCGATGGTCAAAAACTGCTCGACCTGGACATCGAAACCAGCGGACGCGAGCAACGCAAATCCAATATCTATAAGGGCATCATCACGCGGGTCGAGCCTAGTCTCGAAGCGTGTTTCGTCGATTACGGCGAAGAACGGCACGGATTCCTACCGTTCAAGGAAATTTCGCGCCAATACTTCAAAGCTGGAATCGATGTCGGCCGCGCCCGCATCCAAGATGCGGTGACGGAAGGCCAGGAACTCATCGTCCAGGTTGAAAAGGAAGAACGCGGCAACAAGGGCGCCGCCCTCACTACCTTCATTTCGCTGGCCGGCCGCTACCTGGTGCTCATGCCCAACAACCCTCGCGGCGGCGGCGTTTCGCGGCGTGTCGAAGGGGAGGACCGCCAAGAGCTGCGCGACGCGCTCGATAAGCTCGAACTGCCGTCCGGCATGAGCGTGATCGCGCGCACGGCCGGGATCGGTCGCGCCGTCGAAGAACTGCAATGGGACCTGAAGTACCTCCTGCAGTTGTGGAAGGCCATCACCGATGCCGTCACCGCGGTAAAGGCCCCGGAACTCATCTACCTGGAATCGAGTCTGGTGATCCGGGCGATCCGCGACTACTTCAACCCGGACATCGGCGAAATCCTGATCGACACCGAGGACGTGTACGAGCAGGCGAAAACCTTCGTCGACCTGGTGATGCCCGACGTCTCGGCGCGCGTCAAGCGCTATCGGGATGACGTGCCGCTGTTTTCGCGCTTCCAGATCGAACATCAGATCGAAAGCGCGCATTCGCGTACGGTTTCCCTGCCCTCGGGCGGCGCCATCGTGATCGACCACACCGAGGCGCTGGTCGCGATCGACGTCAACTCGGCACAGGCGACGCGCGGCTCGGACATCGAGGAGACCGCCACCCGTACCAACCTCGAAGCGGCCGACGAAGCGGCCCGGCAGCTCCGCCTACGCGACCTGGGCGGACTGATCGTCATCGACTTCATCGACATGGAGGAAGGCCGAAACCAGCGTGCCGTGGAACAGCGACTCAAGGATGCGCTGCACCACGACCGCGCCCGCGTACAGATGGGAAAGATCTCGCGCTTCGGTCTCATGGAACTTTCGCGCCAGCGACTGCGCCCGGCGCTGAGCGAAGGCAGCCACATCACGTGCCCACGCTGCAACGGCGTCGGCCAGGTGCGCGACACCGAGAGCTCCGCGCTGCACATCCTGCGCATCCTGCAGGAGGAGGCAATGAAAGAATCGACCGCCGCCGTCCATGCACAGGTTCCCGTGGACGTCGCAACCTATCTCCTGAATGAGAAACGCGCGGAAATCGCCAAGCTCGAAGCCCGGTTGCGCGTGTCGATCCTCCTGATCCCGAACAAGTACCTCGAAACGCCCCACTATCACATCGAGCGCTTGCGGCACGACGACGAGCGCCTGGATCAACCCAAGGCCAGCTACAGCCGGGTCGTCGAACCGCCGACCGAGGAACCCTATACGACCGCGTCGCGCGAACCGCGCAACCGGCGGCAGGTCGCCGTAGTCAAGGGCATCGTTCCGGAAACGCCGGCACCGCTCATCGCGGCGGCGGAGGCCGTTCCGACTCCGGCGCATCCGGCCTCGACACCGATTCCTGCGTCGGCGCGCCATCCGGCCGACCGTACCGACCGGTCCGTGTGGGGTCGGATCCGCAGCTGGTTCGGGGTGAAAGACGAACCGACCGGACTCGCGGCGCGACCCGCGTCGCCGCAAGGAACCGCGGCAGTCGAACCCGCCGGCGAAGCAGCGCCGGCCCGCAAGGAGCCCCGCCGGGAGCGGGAGGAACGCACGGAGCGCGCCGGCGAGCGTGGAGGTCGCCGAGGCGAGCGTCCCTCACGTAGCTCCCGGTCCGATACCGAGCGCGCGACGCGCGGAGAATCCCGCAGGCGCGATGGATCGCGCCGCGACGGCGACGCCGCAGCCCTCACCGCCACGGTGGAAGCCGTGCGGCCGGTGGAAGAAATCCGCGAAAGCGCGGAAGCACAGGCCACGACGGAAGAGCGGGCCGGCCGTCGCCGCGGCCGCCGCGGGCGCGGCGGTCGAGGACGCGACGGCGAGCAGGCGACGGCCAATGCATCAGAAGCGAAGGATTCCATCCTTGCCGCGGGAGAGCCGGTTCCGGAAGGACTCCCCGTGCCGGCGGTCGAGGCACCGGAGGAAACCGGAGTGGAAACCGGGACGGAACAGGACGCAGCCGCCGGCACCCCCGACGAGTCGGGTAGCCCCGAGAAGCGCCGGCGCCGGCGCGGTCGGCGCGGCCGCGGCGGACGGGCTGGCGAGCGCACCGCAGAAGGCGACAACGAGGAAATCCCGGCCGATACCGAGTCGGTAGTGGAATCCGGCACCGAACCCGAGCCAGGGGAGCATGCCGCCGCTTCTTCGATGCAGGTTCCCGTCGAGGCCGCCGCAGCGCCGGCCGCCGTGGTGGCAGTCCAGCCGGCGACCGAAGCGATGCCGCGACCCGTTGCTGCGGAGGTGCCTGCCGCGTTCGAACCGCGCGCCGTGGCGGCAGCAGCGGAGATCGCACCCGAGCCAAAGCTGGAGGAAGCCGTCCCTGCGACATCGGAAGTGGTCGCAGCCGGGACGATCCCGACGCCGATGACCGTGGAGGAAATCGCTCCCGCACTGCAATCGGCGGGAATCGAACTTGCGCAAACCGACCCGGCGAAACTTGCTCAGGCGCAGGCGCGGATCGCAGAAGAAGACAAGCCGGTACGGCGCGGCCGCCCCCGTCCCGTGCGCGCGGCGTCGACGGAGGAACCGCTGGTACAGATCGAGACGCAGGGAGACTGAAGGACGCAACCGCCCGCCTTTCCCGCACCTGGGAAAGGCGGGGGTGGGATCACAGGGTTGCCATATCGATCACGAATCGATACTTGACGTCGCTCTTCAGCATGCGTTCATACGCGGTATTGATGTAATCCATCGGGATCCGCTCGATATCCGACGTGATGCCGTGTCGGGCACAGAAGTCCAGCATGTCCTGGGTTTCCTGAATTCCCCCGATCAACGAGCCCGCGATCTGGCGCCGCTTCAGGATGAGATTGAACACCCCGGGCGACGGATGCGGTGCGGCCGGTGCGCCGACCAGCGTCATGGTGCCATCGTGCTTCAGCAGTTGCAGATAGGGATCGAGGTCGTGCGGCGCGGCCACCGTATTGAGAACGAAATCGAATTGATTCGCCTGGGCGGACATCTGCGCGGAGTCCGTCGAGATGCACACCGCATCGGCGCCGAGGCGTTTTCCATCGGCGATCTTCCCCGGTGAGGTCGTGAAGAGGGTGACGTGCGCGCCCATTGCATGGGCGATCTTCACCCCCATGTGCCCGAGCCCGCCCAAACCGACGATGCCCACTTTTTTCCCGGGTCCCGCCTTCCAGTGGCGCAGGGGCGAATAGGTGGTGATCCCCGCACAAAGAAGCGGCGCAACGGCCGCGAGGTCGGATTCCGGGTGGCGAATCTTCAGGACGAAGTGCTCCTTGACCACGATCGCCTGGGAATAACCGCCGTAGGTGTTTTCCCCGCCGAACAGCGGGCCGTTGTACGTGCCGACGAAGCCGGTCTCGCAGTACTGCTCCTCGCCCTCCCGACAGGGATGGCAGTGACCGCAGCTGTCGACCATGCATCCCACGCCCGCAAGGTCTCCGGGCTGAAAACTCTGGACGTTCTTGCCCACCGCAACCACTCTGCCGACGATTTCGTGGCCGGGGACCGATGGATAAATCGTGTTGTGCCACTCGTTGCGCGCGGTATGCAGGTCGGAATGACAGACGCCGCAGTACAGGATCGCGATGTGGACATCGTCCGGCCCCGGCGTCCGGCGCTCGATTTCGAGGGGCGCAAGGGGACTGGATGGGCTCAAGGCGGCATAGGCTTTGGTCATGCTCGGTATTCCAGGAAGGGTTGATCGGGAAGCGGACGGCCCGCCGCCGGATTGCGGCACCGGGCACCCCTGCACGGTTTCCGGTACATGCCGGAGGATCGATGCTAGCAAACTGGTTGCGATAGAATTTTTCCGTTCATTGATATACACTTCACAAATGAATTATTCATTTGTAAACAAATGAACGGGTTCGAAGCCGCCGAGGCGCGCGTCGCGCTCACCTGCGCCCGCCACCCGGCCTTCCCGCGCACCCCGGCGGTGGTCATCCGGCTGATCAAGCACCTCTACAAGCGAACCCAGGACCAGGCCAACCAGGTCCTGCGGCCCTGGGGTATCAACCATACCGAGTATGCCGTGCTGATGATGCTGTTCGGCAGCGAGGACTACCGCCTCAGTCCGTCGGAGCTGGCCGATGCCGCGATGGAAAAGTCGACCAACATCACCCGCCTGACCGATGGCCTGTGTACCCGAGGCTTGATCGCGCGCCACGTCGACGAAGGCGATCGCCGCCGCGTGCGGCTGACCCTGACCGCGGACGGACTGGCAATGATCGACGCGTTTCTGCCCGCCATCGGCGAAATGCTCGCGCGCCAGGCGCGCGCCATTCCTGTCGACGATCTGTCTCGACTCGAATCGCTCCTCAAACGTTTCCTCGACAGCGTCGAACATGGCTGAACCCGCCGGGCGCCTCCCCGTGTTGCCGGCCTCGCTCCGCGAGGAAGCGCATTCCTGGACCTTCGTTGCCAAGAGCCTGGTCGCGCTCTATCTCACCGCGTGGCTGGCGATGCGTCTCGAACTGCAGCAGCCGTCGACGGCGATGCTCAGCGTCGCGATCGTGATGCAACCCCAGAACGGGCTGGTGCTGGCCAAGAGTTTCTATCGCATTCTCGGAACGATCGTTGGATCGATCGTCGGCCTCGTGCTGATCGCGGCCTTTGCCCAAGAGCGCGAATTCTTCCTGTTCGGTCTCTGCGCCTGGGTTGCACTGTGCGCGGTGGGGGCGCTGCTCTACCGCAACTTCATGGCCTACGGCTACGTGCTTGCCGGATACACCGCTGCGATCGTCGCGCTGCCAAGCCTGCGCGATCCGCTGCAAGGGTTCCAGACCGCGCAGATGCGCGTCTCGGAAGTCCTGCTCGGCATCACCGTCGCGACGCTGGTGAGCGCCCTGCTCTGGCCGCAGCGCCTGGGTCCGCAGCTCTACCGCGCGGCGGAGGATCGCCTCGCCGAACTGCTGCGCCTGCTGCGTGACGGGCTGCAGGCGCGATTGCCACCGGAACGCGCCGAACACGAACACCTGCAAGCGGTCCGTGCCGCGGTACACCTGGAAGATCTACGGTCGTCGGTGATCTTCGAAGATCCGGAAGTTCGCGCCAACAGCAGCGGGCTGCGTCGATTCAACCACCAGATGATGGCCGTTTCGACCACATTTCAGTCGCTGCTCCCCCTACGGGAACGCCTGCCCGTCGACGCTGCCGCGCGCATCGATGCGCTGGGGCGCGAACTCGCCGCCACCCTCGCCACGCCATCCCGGCTGGCAGGGCCGCGATCCCGTCTTGCCGCGCACGCCGCGCAACTGCGGCAGGAGTTGTCTGATCCGGCAGATCTCGGCCACTTCGATGCGGCCGCCGCACTGCTGCTGCGACTGGCGAGCGAACTGCGCGACCTGATGGTTTCCGCACGACTGCTGCGTGCCCGACGTGCGTACGGGGCGGGCGTGGAGCGTGTACATTTCCAGCGCAGTCACGATCCGACGAACGCGTGGAAAACCGGGCTGCGGACCTTCGGCACGATGATTACCCTGAGCGCGATCTGGATCGCCACCGCCTGGCCCAGCGGAGGCACGGCGATGCTGGTGGCCACGGTATTCAGCGCCTTGATGGCAATCGCCCCCAACCCCGTCGACGCGCTCACCCAAACCCTGTCGGGATTCGCCATTGCCGCCATACTCGCCATCGTCGTCGCCGCCCTGCTCCCCGGCGGCGGTTTCCCCGGTCTGGTTGCCGTCACCCTCCCTCTGCTCGCCGTGCTGTTCTACCTCGGAACCCGACCGCGGTGGGCCGGCGTAGGCATGGGTGCGATGCTCGGAATGTTCCTCAATCTGCAGATCAGCAATCCCATGCGCCTATCGAGCGTCGGTCTCTTCAACGGTGCCGTGGCGGAGATCGTCGGGCTGCTCGCCGCCGTGCTGGGCTTCGCCCTGCTGCCGGTCCGCGGATCGATGCGGCGGGCGCTGAGCCGTTTGCGCGCAACGGTCGACCTTGCCGCAAACGGCCCGCTCGACGGGCTGGCACCCCGATTCGAGAGCATGCACCGCGACCTGCTGAGCCAATTGCTGCGACAGGCCGCCACGGGCGGCCATCAGGTCGACCGCATCATCTCCTGGTCACTGGTGACGCAGGAAATCGCACGTGCACTGATCGAACTGCGGCAGGACCTTCACGACCACGCTCCCCCTGCACCGGTGCGGGTCCGCTGCGACGCGGTCGTCGGCGCGGTCGCTGCGCTCTTCCGGGGCACATCCCCGGATCGGCAAGCGGCCCTCGACGCCATCGCCCGCGCCCTCGACGCGACGCCTCCGGCACCGTTGCAAGCCCACCTCCTGCAATTGCGCATCGCGTTGCAAGACCCCCACGCGCCGATCTTGGCGCGCGCGCCCTTCGCCCCGGTGTCCCATGCATCGTGAATTCGACTTCACCGGCGTGCTCGTTCCGGGCATCCTGACGCTGCTCGTCATCAGTGCCGCCTTGTGGTCGGTCCTCGATCAGGTGCTCGTCCGGTACGCCATATACCGCCGCGTATGGCATCCACCGCTGTTTCGGCTCAGCCTGTTCCTCATCCTCTTTTGTGTCCTGGCGCTTGCATCGCGCCACGCCCTGCCATGAAACTTCCCCACTTCCTGCGCGCGATCTCCCTCGGGCGCATTGCCTTGACCGTTGCCGCACTGGCGGTTGCCGCACTGCTCGCCCGCATTCTCTGGGTCCACGAAGCCGACACACCGTGGACACGCGACGCGCGCGTACGCGCCGACGTGATCCACATCGCGCCCGACGTCGGAGGACTGGTCGACACGGTACCCGTGCGCGACAACCAACCGGTCCGCCGCGGCGACCTCCTGTTCACGGTCGATGCCGCACGCTTCCATAACGCCGCCGACACGGCCGTCGCGCGCCTTGCCATGGCGCAGGCCGCCCTGCAGTCGGCGCAGGCACAGGTGCGCGAACGCCTGGAAGATCTCGCCAAAGCCCGCACCGCCATGCGGATGAACCAAGACCGGGCCCGGCGCCGCCGCTTCGCCGGCGGCTACGGCGCCACCTCGCGCGAAGAGGTCGACGATGCCGATGCCGCCGCCGCCATGGCGCGCAACGCCTGGCATCTTGCCCAATCCCGGCTCGCCCAGGCCCGTGCCGATACGGCCGGCGCGATCGCCCGACGCGATCTGGCGCGCACCGCGCTGCAACTGGCGCAGTTGGATCTGCAGCGCACCGAGATCCGCGCACCCGTCGACGGATTCGTTACCAACCTGCTGCTGCGCCCCGGCGATTACGTACACATCGGCCAGCCGGTGATGGCGCTGATCGACCGCCACAGTTACTATCTCTACGGGTATTTCGAGGAAAGCAAGCTTGCAGACATCCGCCCCGGTGATCGCGCCCGGATCCGCCTGCTATCCGACCCGCGCTGCCTCGCCGGAACGGTGGAAGCCATCGCTCGCGGCATCGGCGATCGCGACAATCCGACCGGACCGGATCTGCTGCTCGACGCCAATCCGGTGTTCGACTGGGTTCGGCTCGCGCAGCGCATTCCCGTGCGCATCCATATCGATCGCCAGCCGGCGGATCTCCCGCTCAGCGCCGGCATGAGCGCAACGGTGACCATCCTGCCGCACGAAGGCGCGGAGAACGGAGTTGCGAAGAATGCGGCCGGATCATCGGTATGCGGTGGTGGGCCCAGCAGGACTTGAACCTGCGACCAAGCGATTATGAGTCGCCTGCTCTAACCAACTGAGCTATGGGCCCGGCGCAGGAACGCGGCGACGGAAAACGGCCGGCGCCGTTCCCTTCCCCCGCGCAGGGAGGGAAGGGACGGCGAAAGCTTACTCGAGGAAGCTCTTGAGTTTGTCGGAGCGGCTGGGATGACGCAGCTTGCGCAACGCCTTGGCTTCGATCTGGCGGATACGTTCGCGGGTGACGTCGAACTGCTTGCCGACTTCCTCGAGTGTGTGATCGGTACTCATCTCGATGCCGAAGCGCATGCGCAGCACCTTGGCTTCGCGCGGGGTAAGCGAATCCAGCACGTCCTTGGTCACGTCCGCGAGGCTGGAGTACTGCGCCGCGTCGGCTGGGGCCACGGTGGTCGTGTCTTCGATGAAGTCGCCGAGGTGCGAGTCGTCGTCGTCGCCGATCGGCGTCTCCATCGAGATCGGCTCCTTGGCGATCTTGAGGATCTTGCGGATCTTGTCTTCCGGCATCTCCATCTTCTCGGCAAGCGTCGCCGGATCGGGTTCCAGACCGGTTTCCTGCAGGATCTGGCGGCTGATCCGATTCATCTTGTTGATCGTCTCGATCATGTGCACCGGAATTCGGATGGTGCGCGCCTGATCGGCGATCGAGCGCGTGATCGCCTGCCGGATCCACCATGTGGCATAGGTGGAGAACTTGTAGCCGCGACGGTATTCGAACTTGTCCACGGCCTTCATCAATCCGACGTTTCCCTCCTGGATGAGGTCGAGGAACTGGAGGCCGCGGTTGGTGTACTTCTTCGCGATCGAGATCACCAGGCGCAGGTTCGCCTCGGTCATCTCGCGCTTGGCCTTGCGCGCCTTCGCCTCTCCGGTGGCCATCTGCTTGTAGACCTCGCGCAGGTCCTTGAGCGGCAGCACCGCGCGCTTCTGCAGCGCCGAGAGCTTGCTCTGCAGTTCGTGCACCGCCGGCAGATTGCGGCGCAGCACCTCGGCATAGGGTTCGCCGCTTTCCGCCTCGCGCGACACCCAGCGCGTGTTGATCTCGGAACCCGGGAAGTGCTTGATGAAGTGCGGCCGGGGCATGCCGCACTTGTTGACCATGATGTCGTAGATCTTCTTTTCGAGGCTGCGCACCTCTTCGACCTGGGAGCGCAGGGAATCGCACAGTTTCTCCACCATCTTGGCGGTGAATCGCAACGACATCAACTCCTCGAGGATCTGCTCCTGGGCGCGCGTGTACCCCTTCGATTTGTACCCTTCCTTCTCGAAGGCGACACGCATCTTTTCGAACAGCTTGGCGACGTTGTCGAAGCGCTCGAGGGCACGATCCTTGAGCTCGTCCAACTGGGCTGCGGTCATGCCGCTGGCCCCGATATCGGTGCTCTCACCCTCGTCGCTCTCATCGTCGTCATCGCTCGCGCTGCTGCTGCCGCCGGGCAGGTCATCGGCGTTGGGGTCGACCAAGCCATCGACCACCTCGTCGATCGGCAACTGACCGGCGCGAATGCGCTCGGCGTGAGAGAGAATCTCCGCGACCGTGGTCGGGCACGCGGAGATCGCGATCACCATGTGCTTGAGGCCATCCTCGATGCGCTTGGCGATCTCGATTTCGCCTTCGCGGGTGAGCAGTTCCACCGAACCCATTTCACGCATGTACATGCGCACCGGATCGGTCGTGCGGCCGAACTCGGCATCGACGCTCGACAGCGCCGCCTCGGCCTCTTCCTCCGCATCGTCGTCCGTGCTTGCCGACGGAACGTTTTCGTTCATCAACAGCGTTTCGGCATCGGGCGCCTGGTCATAGACCTGGATCCCCATGTCGCCGAAGGTGCTGATGATGGCGTCGATCGCCTCGGCGTCGACGAGATTGTCCGGAAGATGATCGTTGATCTCCGCGTAGGTCAGGAAGCCGCGCTCCTTGCCGAGCTTGATCAACGCCTTGAGCTTGTTGCGCCGCGCCTCGAGATCCTCTTCCGATCCCTGATAGCTGCGTTCCAGCGCCTCTTTGAGCGCGCGCTCCTTGGCGCGGCGGTCCTTGCTGCGTGCCTTGGGCGCCATCTTCTCCGCGATCTGGACCGCCGGATCGACGCCGTCGTCGCGCGCTTCCGGCAGCGCATCGCCGCCGTCATCGACGAACTCTTCTTCCCGCCCCGCCGCTGCGGCCTTGCCGGCCTTGCCGGCGGCTTTGGCCGCCGCCTTCGCGACCGGTTTGGCGGCAGCCGAGGCCTTGGCCGCCGGCTTCGCAGCCTTGGCGGCCGGAATCGTCGCCGCGGTCGCGGTCTTCTTCAATTTGGTCGCCTCGGCGGCCGTCGCCTTCTTGACGGCGGAACCCGCCTTGGTCGCGACGGTCTTGGACGCGGAGGTGGTCTTTTTCTTCGGTGCAGCGGATTTGGTCATAGAACCCGGTTACTCTCGAAAAGCGGATGGGCTGGCGTCGGCACACCGACGAATCGCCGGAGAGCCGTCGCGATCAAAAAGCGATCTTCTACTCGATCGAACAAGACGGATGGATACCGCGAGCAGACCCCGGCGGCGGAACAAAGTTCCCCGCAACACAATCTGCCGACGACGATCCAAACCCGAAGCGCCACACGGAGCAATGCACAAGCAATGCCTCCAAGGCGCGGGAGGCCGCTTGCCTCCGAAACCCGACCGATGCGGGCATGCAATTCAACTCGTCATTTTAGCAAAAAAAGGGGGAATCAGTCTGCGCTTTCCAATCGATCCGCAACGTTTTTTTGCAGCCCGCGCTCCTGCTTGATATCCCGCAAACGCTGGGTCAGTTCCAGGTAGCGCTCGAGCTCGCCGCCGGCAATCGCCTGCCCGGATTGCGACGCATCGCCCGCAATCCGCCGCATTTCCGCCTGGACACGCTCGGCCTCGAGGGCCAGGAATCCGGAGCGCAATTCCTCCCGCGCAACCGATTCGGCGTCGTCCCCATGCAGATCGCGGGTCGCGAGGCCGCGAAACTCATCGATGTACTCGCTTTGCGCCAGCGCTTCGAGCACCGCGCCGGTATGCGCTACGCCGCCGCTGGTCGCGGCGCGCCAGACCTGCGCAATCTGCCGGTCCAGCCGTTCGCCGCCGTCGACCGCCAGCACCGCGATCTGCGCGTTGAACTCCCGCGCCAATCCCGGAAACGCCAACAGACGCTGCAGGAGCCGCCGCTTCAAATGCTCGACCTGCCGCCGTCCGCCGCCTCGCGGACCGAGCCCGTCCGGGCCCTCATCGGCACGTTCACGCGACGGCGGCAGCCGACGCCAAGGTACCAGTCCGAACAAGTTTTCCAGATCCTGTGCCGGCGTGCGGGCTGCCTCGCCGAGGACCCGGACGAGTTGCATCCGCAGGGCTCCGGGCGGCATCGCCTCCAGCAGGGGGCGAGCCGCCGCCACGGCCGCGGCCCGCCCTTCCGGCTGCGCGAGATCGCAACCCTCGCTCACCGACCGCAGAAACCATTGCGACAGGCTCATCGCACGCGCCAGCTCCGTTTCGAACGCGCCGACACCATGGGCGCGGATCAGGCTGTCCGGATCCTCCCCTTCGGGCAGGAACAGGAAACTCGCACGGCGCTCGTCGCCGATCGCCGGCAGCGTCGCCTCCAGCGCCCGCCGTGCCGCCTTGCGGCCGGCCGCATCGCCGTCAAACGAGAAAATGACGTGCGGCGTCAGGCGAAACAGCGTCCCGACCTGATGGGGTGTGATCGCCGTCCCCAGCGCCGCCACCGTTTCCGGATATCCCGCCTGCGCCAGCTGGATGACATCCATGTAGCCTTCACAGACGATGGCACGCGCCGCCCGGCGGATGGCTTCCGACGCCTCGTACAGACCATAGAGTTCCTGGCCTTTGTGATACACCGGCGTCTCGGGCGAGTTCAGGTATTTCGGCTCGGAACCGTCCAGCACGCGCGCGCCGAACCCGATCACCGCTCCGCGCCGGTTGCGAATCGGAAACATGAGGCGGCCGCGAAAGCGGTCGTAACGCTTGTTTTCTTCGCCCGTGATGACCAGGCCGGCCTCGGCCAGACGGGGATCGGCGTAATTTTCGAAGACCGCCTTGAGGGACTGCCAGCCGTCGGGGGCGTACCCCAATGCGTAGCGCGCCGCGATCGCGCCGGTCAGGCCGCGCGATTTGCAGTACTGGATCGCTGACGGCGCCTCCTTGAGCTGGCGACGGTAGAACTCTGCCGCCGTCTGCAGCACTTCGGTGAGCCCGCGACTGCGTGTCTGCTCGGCAGCGGACGCCCGCCCGTCCTGGGGAACCGTCATGCCGACCCCCTGCGCCAGCTCCTGGATCGCCTCGACGTAGCTCAGTCCACGGTGGTCCATCAGGAAGCCGATGGCCGAACCGTGAGCGCCGCAACCGAAGCAGTGGAAAAACTGCTTGCTCGGACTGACGGTGAAGGAAGGCGTTTTTTCGCCGTGGAACGGACACAGACCCAGATAGTTCTGGCCGCTCTTCTTGAGCGCGACCGACCGGCCCACCACGTCGACGATGTCGACGCGGGCCAACAGGTCGACGATGAATCCCTGGGGAATCACGGGAAAATCCGGCCGCCCCGCCGCGAAAAGACGGCGTTACCCGGCAATCCGGCCCTTGACCAATCCCGAGACTTTCGACATATCCGCCTGCCCCGCCAGGCGCGGCTTGAGTAGGGCCATGACCTTGCCCATCGCCGCGGGGCCACTGGCGCCTGCCGCCGCGGTCTCCGCGATCGCAGCATCCACCGCCGCCAGAACCTCGGCCTCCGAAAACTGCGCCGGCAGGTATGCCTGCAGCACCGCCATTTCCGCCGTTTCCTTGTCGACGAGGTCGGTACGGCCGGCCTTGGCGAACTGCTCGATCGCGTCCTTGCGCTGCTTGATGAGCCGCTCGACCACCGCCACCGCCGCGCCGTCGTCGACGACGACGCGCTCGTCGACCTCTTTCTGCTTGATCGCGGCGAGCAACAGGCGGATCGTCGCCAAGCGCTCCGTTTCGCGCGCGCGCATCGCAGCCTTCATATCCTCGGTGATCCGGTCTTTCAGGCTCATGCTCATCTCGCTTTCCTCCTCCGAAACAAAAAACGCGCCGTCCGGCGCGTTTTTTCCGCTCTCGTCACGGCGCGGAACGTCCGCCCCGCGCGCCTGATCAATACAACTTCTTCGGCAGCATCTGGCTGCGCAGACGCTTGAAATGGCGCTTGATGGCTGCAGATTTCTTGCGCTTGCGCTCTGCCGTGGGCTTCTCGTAGAACTCCCGGGCGCGCAACTCGGTCAGCAGCCCGCATTTCTCGATGGTGCGCTTGAAGCGGCGCAGGGCCACTTCGAAAGGTTCGTTTTCCTTGACTCGTATCGTCGGCATCCGGGTTCTCGCTAGGCGGGCGTGGTGCCCGTTGGAAAGCCTGGGATTCTAGCGGGTTTTCGAAATGTTTGCCAATCATCTGCCGGTACACTCCGTGTCGGGAATTTTCCCCGCACCATTCCACGCGGAAACCGCCGGCGTGCAGATCCTCGGCATCGAATCCTCCTGCGACGAAACCGGCGTCGCGCTATACGATAGCGACACCGGCGCGGTTGTCCACGCGCTCCATTCCCAGGTGGCCTTGCACCGGGAATATGGCGGCGTAGTCCCCGAACTCGCCTCGCGCGACCACGTTCGACACCTGCTGCCGCTGGTGGACGAGGTCGTGACGCGCGCCGGGATCGCACGCTCCCGGATCGACGCGATCGCCGTCACAGCCGGCCCCGGCCTGGCGGGCGCGCTGCTGGTCGGATGCGGGGTTGCCGCCGGGATCGGCCATGCGCTGCGCAGGCCGGTGATCCCCATCCACCATCTGGAAGGCCACCTGCTCTCCCCCCTCCTCGCCCGGCCGTCGCCGCAATTTCCCTTCCTTTGCCTGCTGGTGTCGGGCGGGCACACCATGCTCCTGCACGTGTACGGCCCCGGCCGCTACGCGCTTCTGGGCGAAACCTTGGACGATGCGGCGGGTGAGGCGTTCGACAAGACCGCGCAATTACTCGGACTGGAATATCCCGGGGGACCGGAAGTCTCTCGTCTGGCGGAGTTCGGCACGCCGGGCGCCGTCCGCCTGCCCCGCCCGATGCGCGATCAACCCAACCTCGACTTCAGTTTCAGCGGCCTGAAGACCGCGGTGCTGACCCAGGTTCGCAAGCTCGGCGCCGACGACCCCTGCGACCAGGCCCGCGCCGACATCGCGCGCGGATTCGTCGATGCGGTCGTCGACGTGCTCGTCGGCAAGGCGCTGCGCGCTCTCGGCCAGACGGGCCTCACGCAACTGGTCGTGGCCGGAGGGGTCGGCGCCAACACGCAACTGCGCACAGCCCTCACGGAGACCCTGGGGCCGCGCGGCGTCCAGGTATTCTATCCACCGACCGATCTCTGCACCGACAACGGCGCGATGATCGCCTACGCCGGCTGGGTACGGTTTTCGCTCGCCGACCCCGGGGCCGATGAACCGCTGCGCGTCCACCCCCGGTGGGATCTCTGCAAACAATCGATGGAACGGTAGCGATCATGGCGATCCGCCGCCCGAACGAGGAAACGGCGGCGTCATCGCGAGGCCCGTAGGGCCGTGGCGATCCAGAAAACCGCTGGATTGCTTCGGGCTTCGCCCTCGCAATGACGATGGTTTCCGTTTCCGCCTAGCGCGGCTTCTTCCCGATCCGGCTTTCCGTCCCCGCGCGCAGCTTTGCGATATTGCCGCGATGGCGCCAAACGAGGAACCCGGCCATGAACACGACGGCGAGCGACACCGGATCCGGACCGCGCAGCGCCAGCAATCCGATCGCGGCTGCGACCGCGCTCGACATCGAAGCCAGCGAGGAATATCGGAACAGTGCGGCCACCGCGAGCCAGACACCGCAGGCGCCCAGCCCGGCCGGCAAATCGATCACCAGCAGCACTCCGAGGAATGTCGCCACACCCTTTCCACCCTGGAACCCCAGGAACACCGGATAGAGATGGCCAAGAAACGCCGCGGCGCCGCACCAAGGTACGACGGAATGCAGGGCCGCCGCCACCGGGGGATTCACGCCGCCGGCATCCCGCGCCGCCAGCCAGACCATGCCGACCGCCAAGGCCCCCTTGCCGGAATCGCCCAACAAGGTCAGCAAGGCCGCGATCCTGCCGCCACCGCGCAGCACATTGGTCGCGCCCGGATTGCGTGATCCATAGCTGCGCGGATCCGGGAGCCCCATTGCTCGGCTGACGACGACCGCAAACGGCACCGCACCAAACAGGTACGAAACCACGATCGCCAATCCGGCAGCGCCGGATGCCGCGACGCTCATGCGTCGGCCACCGCCGCACCGGCTCCCGCCGACGCCGCGCCGCCCAAACCCTTGGGCAAGGGAAACACCATGTTTTCCACCACGCCGGCGACCGCGTGGACGGACGCCGCCCCGAGACTGCGCAAGCGCTCCGTCACCTGCTGCACCAGCACTTCGGGAGCGGAGGCGCCGGCGGTGATCCCGACCCGCTGCACGTTTTTCAACCAGGCCGGGTCGATATCCGCCGCACTGTCGACCAGATAGGCCCGAATGCCCATGCGCTCCGCAACCTCGCGCAAACGATTGGAATTCGAACTGGTGCGGCTGCCGACGACGATCATCATATCCACCCGCGGCGCCAGCACCTTGACGGCATCCTGCCGGTTCTGGGTGGCATAGCAGATGTCGCCGCGCTTGGGTTCGGCGATGTCGGGGAAACGCTGCTTGAGCGCGATGACGATCCGCGCCGCATCGTCGATCGACAGCGTGGTCTGGGTCACATACGCCAGCGCGCCGGGATCGGCGACCTGGATGCGCGCGACGTCTTCCTCCGTCTCGACGAGATAGATTCCGCCGTCGGTCTGCCCCATGGTGCCATCGACCTCGGGGTGCCCGCGGTGACCGATCATCACGACCTCGCGACCCTGGGCGCGCATACGCGCCACTTCGGTATGGACCTTGGTCACCAGCGGACAGGTCGCGTCGAAAACCCGCAGATTGCGTTCCAAGGCGCGGGCATATACCGCGCGCGATACGCCGTGGGCCGAAAACACCACGGTCGCCCCCTCCGGGATCTCTTCGATCTCCTCGACGAATACCGCCCCTTGGGCACGAAGGTCGTCCACCACGTACGTGTTGTGGACGATCTCATGCCGGACATAGATCGGCGCACCGTACAACTGCAGCGCCCGGCGCACGATTTCGATAGCGCGATCGACCCCGGCACAGAACCCGCGGGGCTGGGCGAGCAACACTTCCATTTGTTGGCCTTTCATCAACGCTCGACACCACCGTTCCGAAACCCAGGGCGCGTGCGACCGAAAACCCGGGAGATCGGCCCCCGGGATGGTCGGCGACCCATCCCGATGCCACCCGAGACCATGCAAGCACTCCTTCGGCAAGCGACGCGTCGCCCGAACTCCCATTCCTGGGAGTGTCGAACCCGCGCGATCGTCGTCCAATCGGAGCCGATTTCGTCGAAGGCCCCCATTCTAATTTGAAGGAGCCCCGTTGGCGATCAAGGATTGGCCGGCATCGGAACGCCCCCGTGAGCGCCTGCTCGCGCACGGCCCTGGCGCATTGACGGACGCGGAACTGCTGGCGCTGCTGTTGGGCAGCGGCAGCGCGACCGGCTCCGTGCTCGACCGCGCCCGCGACGCATTGCAACACTTCGGCGGTCTCGGACGCCTGCTGACCGCACCGCTCGATGCCGTGACGGCCGTCCCCGGCTGGGGTCTGGCAAGCTATGCCCGCCTGCAGGCGGTGACCGCGCTTGCCAAGCGCATGCTGCAAGAAGAGGCGGCCCTCCCCGAACCTCTGGACTCGCCGAAGAAAGTGCGGGAATACCTCTGTCTCTCGCTCGCCAACAAGGGGCACGAACTGTTCGTCGTCCTATTCCTCGATGCCCAGCATCGCCTGATCGCGGGCGAGGAGATGTTCCGGGGAACGCTCACGCAGACCAGCGTCTACCCCCGGGAAATCGTCAAGCATGCCTTGCACCACAACTGCGCGGCGGTGATCCTGGCCCATAACCATCCATCCGGAGTCGCCGAGCCCAGTCGCGCTGATGAGTCCTTGACCCGTGCGCTGCAAAATGCGCTGGCGCTGATCGACGTCCGCGTACTCGACCACATCGTCGTGGCGGGCACGCGCAGCGTGTCGTTCGCCGAGCGCGGAATGCTCTGACATGCCGCCCACGCCCCCGCCTTCCGACCAACGTCCGTACGGAATCCACGAACCCAACATGGGAATACACGCACCGAGCGTCCGGTCTTTCGCCAAAACCGAAGCGCGTTCCTCGGGAATTCGGCAAAATACGCAGGATCAACGCGCCCGATCGCCGCGGCCAAGCGATGTCACGGGTCCTTTTCGTCATACTCCGTCGCGCGATGCGGCGTCCGTTTCTTGTGAGGTCCCACGTTGTCCGAAGCCACTCCCACCCCATCCGCCGAACCGGGCAACGCTGCGCGCGGCCGCCGGTCCAAGCCGGACACCATGACACCCCTCGAGCGCAAGGCGGCCCGCAGTCTGGCATCGATCTACGGATTGCGGATGCTCGGGCTGTTTCTGATCCTGCCGGTGTTCTCGGTCTATGCCCAACACCTCCCGCTGGGTCACAACAAGACCCTGGTCGGTCTGGCGCTGGGGATCTACGGCCTGACGCAAGCGCTCCTGCAGATCCCCCTGGGAGCGGCGAGCGACCGGTTCGGGCGCAAACCCGTGATGATGCTCGGGCTTGCCGTGTTCGCGGCCGGCTCCTTCGTCGCCGGCGCCAGCCACGACCTCTACATCATCATCGCCGGCCGTGCCCTGCAAGGCTCCGGCGCGATCTCGGCGGCGATCTCGGCCATGGTTGCCGACGCGACCCAGGAACACAATCGCACCAAGGCCATGGCCATGGTCGGCATGACCATCGGCATGAGTTTCGTGCTTTCGCTCATTGCCGGCCCGGCACTCTACGATGCCATCAGCATTCCCGGGATGTTCATCCTGACCGGCGTGCTCGCGCTGGCGGCGATCGCAGTCGTGCGCTGGGTGGTGCCGGACGTTCCCATGACCACCCATGCCGAGGAAACCCAGGGACACTGGGCCCACGCCGTATTCACCCCGGCACTGCTCAAGCTCGACTTCTCGATCTTCGTGCTCAACTTCCTGCAACTGAGCATGTTCGTCGTGCTGCCGGTCGCGCTGGTCAAATATGCCGGAATTCCCCTGCTGCATCACTGGATGATCTATCTGCCGGTGACGATCATCTCGTTCGCCCTGGCCATCCCGGGGATCATCCAGGCCGAGCGGCACGGCCACATGAAAACCGTGTTCGTCGGGGCGGTGGCGCTGCTGCTCGTGACCATGATTCTGTTCGCGCTGGGATATCGCAGCACGTTCGCGCTGATCGCTGCCCTGTTCCTGTTCTTCGTCGCCTTCAACCTGATGGAGGCGCTGCTGCCGTCGCTGGTGTCGCGCACCGCGCCGCCGTCCCGCAAGGGGCTGGCGCTGGGCATCTACAACACGGGCCAATCGTTCGGCCTCTTTGCCGGCGGCGCGATCGGCGGCCTGCTCGCGCAGTATGCCGGCCCGCAGACGGTGTTCCTGGTCGCCGCGGCGATTGCGGCGGCGTGGCTGGCGGTCGCCTTCACGGTAAAGCCGCCGATGCGCCGCAAACCCCAACCTGCCGCCGTCTGAGCCGGGGTTGGTGCGCGGAAGCCCGGACCCGGGGACCCGCGCCGCCGGCCGGGGAGGCATGGAGATCAGGTCCTCCCGGAGAAGGTTTTTCGGATATAATTTTCGGCTTTATTCGCCCAACCGGGGCACGGAAGGAACATCAACATGGCTCGCGTCTGCATCGTCACGAAAAAGCGGCCGATGGTCGGAAACCGCGTTTCGCACGCGAACAACAAGACCAAACGCCGTTTCCTGCCGAACCTGCAATACCGTCGTTTCTGGCTCGAAGACCAGAAGCGCTGGATCCGTCTGCGCATCAGCAATGCTGCGCTGCGCACCATCGACAAGCTCGGCATCGACACGGTCGTCGCCGATCTGCAAGCCAAGGGCGAGCTCTAAGAGATTCGGCAGCCGCAAGGCATCCGTCACCACATAATCGGAGATCACCATGGCAAAAGGAGCGCGGGAAAAGATCAAGCTGGAATCCTCTGCGGGTACCGGCCACTTCTACACCACGACCAAGAACAAGCGCACCAAACCGGAAAAGATGGAACTCATGAAGTTCGATCCGGTTGCACGCAAGCATGTGAGCTACAAGGAAACCAAGCTCAAGTAAGCGGCGGCGCGGTTGCGAAGGACGAAAAAAATCCCGGCGCGATGCCGGGATTTTTTTCGTCCGATCTCCCCTGCGAAAACCCGCAGCGTGTCAACGCAAGGGAGACAGGAACGAGAACGAGGTGCCTGGGGAATCAAACCGGTGCCGGCGCATACGCGCGAATGCGCGCCGCGATCTCCCGCAGCGCACGGCTGCCGCTGGCCTCGGCCCGCGCGACCCAATCCTGGAGGTTATGCAGCATCTGCTCTCGCGACGCTGCCGCCTGCATCCAGATCTGTGCCAGCTCGGCCCGCATTTCCACCACCGTATGCAATGCGCGGCTGTGGCGCAAGAGATCGCTCAACGACTCCCGCTGGGGTTCGGGAACGTCCGACATATCCTTGTGGATCCAACGCTGCAGCCCGGAAAACCGAGCTCGATCGGCGGACGCGAGTTGAGCGACTTCCTGCCGGAACTCGCGGCGGACCTCGCGCGCAAAACGCGCAAGCAGTTCATACCGATTGTTGATGAGCGTCTGCAGGGTGCCCAGGTCGATCGGCGCGTGCGCCGTCGCCCCTTCCAGCATCTGCGGCTTGGGAGCGACCCGCAGAACCTTCGCCAGACCCAGCGCCTGCAGGATACGGATGTAGCCCCAACCGATGTCGAATTCGTACCACTTGTAGGAAAGTTTCGCCGAAGTCGGGAACGTGTGGTGGTTGTTATGCAATTCCTCCCCGCCGATCAGCCATCCCAGCGGAGAAATATTGGTGCTGGCATCGGGGCAGTCGAAATTGCGATACCCCCAGAAGTGTGCAACCCCGTTGATCACACCGGCGGCAAAAAACGGAATCCACATCATCTGCACGGCCCAGACCGCGATCCCGGCAACCCCGAAGAGCAGGAAATCGGCTACCAGCATGGTCCCGCAACCTTGCCAGATCCAGCGAGCGTAGACATTGCGCTCGACCCAGTCGTCGGGCGTGCCGCGGCTGAAGCGGGCGATCGTCTCCGAATTCTTCCGCTCGGCCATGTAGAGCTCCGCCCCGCGCAGCAGCACCGTGCGCAGTCCCCGCGTCTGCGGGCTGTGCGGATCTTCCGTCGTCTCGCACTTGGCGTGGTGCTTGCGATGCACGGAAACCCAGTCGCGGGTCTGCATGCCGGTCGTCAGCCAGAGCCACAACCGGAAGAAATGGCTCACGATCGGATGCAGATCCAGCGCCCGATGCGCCTGCGAACGGTGCAGGTAAATGGTCACCGCGGCGATCGTCACGTGGGTCATCGCCAAGGTGGCAAACACCGTCTGCCATGCCGTCAGGCCCAGCAGCCCGTTGTGCAGGAAATTCAGCACCGATTCCATCGCGTCTCCGCAAATCCGGGGAAAAAGAAAATTGCGCCAATGTTACAGGAGCGCGAGCAGATCCGAAAGCCCGTACGGAAATGCCGTAGGAACCCGCGCAGCAGGATCCGCGCGCTACGGGGTCTGCGGTGCCAATTCGATCCCTGCGGCCCGCAATCGCTCATATGCCGCCTTGGCGACATCCGATTGGATCCTTCCGGTCCCGCTTTCCGGATCCGCGATCCAGAACCGCAGCTCCCACAAGAGATTGCCCCCGGGAAATTCGATGAGGCGGGCCTCCGGCGCCGGATGCGACAGAACCCGCGTGACGGATGCCGCCGCAGCCTCCAGTTCCGCCTGCAGGTGGTTCGCATCCCGTCCCTGCCGCACCGCGATCCGAACGTGCAGGTTGACGCGACGGTCGCTCAGGGTCGTGTTGACGACCGGCTGCGCGACGAGCATTTCGTTGGGTACGGTAGCCTCCGTGCCATCGCTGGCACGCAGGAGGGTATAGCGGGCGGTGATCCGCGTGACTTCGCCTTGGTACTTGTCCGCCGTGATGATGTCGCCGATCCGCAAGCTGCGGTCCAGCAAGAGGATGAACCCGCTCAAATAATTGCTGACGATCCGCTGCAGACCAAGCCCCAGGCCGACACCCAAGGCGCCGCCGAACACCGACAAAATCGTCAGATCGATACCCGAAACCGCGAGTGCGAACAGGATTCCCACCACCAGGAATGCGGCGCGCGCGACCCGCCCGAGGACCAGACGAAGATTCGGATCCAACTCCGATTCGATGCTCAACCGCTCCTCGACCACGGCGCCAGCCCACATTGCGGCGAGCAGCGCACTCAGCGTGGTGACGGAGCCCACCAGCAGCGCCCAGACCGACACGGCGGTATTGCCCAGCGGAATACGCGTCGCGGCAAGCCATGCCACCACGTCCCCCCATGCGCCGGTCGCATATAGAGCGGTACCGACGAGCGCGGCCGCCGCGATGGCGCGCTCGAAGCGCACGATGAGCGTCGCCGATCGGAGCCCGTGTCGCAGCAGGTAGAACAGCAGGCGGACCACCGCCAACGTACCGACGAGCACGGCAGCGAACCGGATCAGGCGCGCATCGGCACGGCCCGCAATCACATGGGTGACCCGCAGGACGCCCTCTCCGACCCACAGCAGTAGGAACGAAAAAAGCGGATACGCGATATAGAGCAGTCCGTCGATGGTCGCCGGCAGGGCCTCGCGGCGGGCATCGCCATCGGCGATCGCCGACCCGCGGCCGCTGCCCCACTGCGCCAGCGCGCGCTCGGCAAACCACGCCGCAACCAGGGACGCCACGATCACCACCGCCTGCCACGCGTGCTGAGGACGTGACAGGCCGTTGGCGACCGCATGGAACAGTTCTTGAATCGGGGACGGGTCGCCGTTTTGCATCATCCGCGCACGCGGTCCAGAACCGCCGCAAAGAATCCGTCGCACCCGTGCAAGTGCGGCAGCATGACGAACCATGGCGCAAAGCGCGCCGCGTGGTCGACCTCGATCCCCTGTGCCGCCAGGATCGCGGGCGCATCGGCCACCGCGAACTGCGGATGTTCGGCGAGGAACCGTTCGATCATTTCCTGGTTTTCCTCGGCCAGCACCGAGCAGGTCGAATACACCAGCCGACCGCCCGGCTTGACGAGACGTGCCGCGCCTGCGAGCACGGCCGCCTGCACGCCCTTGAGCCGCGCCACCTCCCGTTCATCGAACCGCCACTTGAGGTCGGGATTGCGCCGCAACGTCCCGGTTCCCGAACAGGGCGCATCGACGAGCACCCGGTCGATCTTGCCGGCGAGGCGCTTGACCCGCGCATCGGCCTCGCTCGCGATCGCCGCCGGATACACATTCGACAGGCCGCTGCGGGCGAGCCGCGGCCCCAGACCGGCCAACCGTTTGGCATGCACGTCGAAGGCGTAGAGCCGTCCGGTGGAGCGCATGAGCGCGCCGAGAGCGAGGGTCTTGCCTCCCGCGCCGGCACAGAAATCGACCACCATCTCGCCACGGCGCGGCGCGACCAATCGCGCGATCAACTGGCTGCCTTCATCCTGCACCTCGATCAGGCCGTCCTTGTATAACGGCCAGCGCGTGAGCGCCGGCTTGTCCAGGAGCCGGATCCCGTCCGGACTGTATGGGGTCGGCTCGGCACCCAAGGGCGCATGGATGCGGGTTGCGCTGCGCAGTTCGGCCAGCACCGCCTCGCGCTCGGCCTTCAGCGTATTGACCCGCAGGTCGAGCGGCGCCGGCTGCGCCAAGGCTTCCAACAAGGCGTGCCAATCATCCGGATACTGCGCCTGCACCCGCGCAAACAACCACGACGGCACTTCGGCCTGCACCGCCGAAGGGGCGTGCCGCAGATCGATCCCCAGGGCGCTGCGCACGGCACGCTCGTCGCCACGGAGGCTGCGGGGCCCCAGCGCCGCGATGCCGTGCCGACGCGCCAGCACCGTCATCGCGGCCAGGCGCGGCGCGCGCAGCGGATCGGCGGTCTGCAGGATCCAGCGCAGGCTCGCCAAGCGGCGCAGCGCATCGAATGCCGCCTCGGCGACCAAGCTGCGGTCGCGGGGCCCCAACTGGCGATCCATCTTGAAATGCCGGGACATGAGTGCGTCGGCCGGGCCGTCGAACCGCAGCAACACCGCCAATAACTTCGCCAGACTGTCGACGACCTGCGAGGTGATGCGAACCGGGCGTTCGCCCGCCGCCGGGATCCCCGCCTCGTCGAGTCCGACGGTACGCTCCGCCTCCCGCGGCGCTGCGCGTACCGGAGCGCGCGCCGGACTCCGCACCGATTTCGCCGACCTCACGGTCCGTTCGCGCTTCGCCGGCTTCGCGGCCTTCATGGTTCGCATCGCAGCAACTCCTGCCGGCTCAGGCCTCGCACCGCGACCCGCCCATTTTCCAGCCGCACCGCGCCGGTAAGCAGCCAGCGGACGCAACGCGGCAACAACGCATGCTCCATCGCCAGCACCCGCGCCGCCAACGATTCCTCGGTATCGGCGGGATCGACCGCCAGCGCCGCCTGGCCGATGATCGGGCCGGCGTCAAGCTCCCCGGTGACGAAATGCACCGTGGCGCCATGCACGCGCACGCCGGCCTCGATCGCCCGGCGATGGGTCGCCAGCCCCGGAAACGCCGGCAACAGGGAAGGATGGATGTTGATCAGGCGACCGGCGTAGCGGGCGACGAAGGCCGGCGTGAGCACCCGCAGGAATCCGGCCAGGATCACCAGGGCCGGATCAAACGCATCGATGGCCGCGCCCAAATCGGCGTCGAAGGCTTCACGCGACGAATACCCGGTGTGATCCAGGACGCGAGTCGGTACGCCATAGTCCCGGGCGATCGCCAAACCACCGACGGCGGGACGATTGGAAACCACGGCAGCGATATGGGCATCCGCGATGTCGGCCCAGTTTTCCTCGCGTGCCGCACGCAGGATGGCCTCGAGGTTGCTGCCGCGACCGGAAATCAGGCAAACGATGTTTTTGGGAGATGGAGGTTCACTCATTGTCTGCCGGATTGTACCGGGTCGACTCGGAAAGCATGGAAAATCAAGGCATTCGCGAAAGAAACCGTATACTTCCGACCCTCACCCCCGCCCTCTCCCGCAAGCGGGAGGGGGGAACGGACGCCCTTGCCGTGACTTCGCTCTGCAGTCCCTCGATCCGGATTTTCCGCGGTCCACCGCCGGCGGCCGTACGCACACCCTGCGCCCTGGCGATCGGCAATTTCGATGGAGTGCATCGCGGCCACCGGGCTCTGCTCGCCCAGGTATCCCAGGCCGCCCGGGAACGGGGCCTCGTTCCGGCAGCCATGACCTTCGAGCCGCACCCGCGCGAATTCTTCCAGCCCGATGCCGCGCCGGCGCGGATCGCCAACCTGCGCGACAAGATCGTCGGTTTGCGCAGCGCCGGGATCGAACGCGTATTCGTACTCCATTTCAACGCCGGTTTGGCGCAATTGCCAGCCGAGCGCTTCCTCGACGAGATCCTGATCGACGGCTGCGCGACCCGCTGGCTGATCGTCGGCGAAGATTTCCGCTTCGGCGCGCGGCGCGCGGGCGATATCGCAATGCTGCGTGCGCGGGCGCCGCAACGGGGAGTTGCGATCCAGGTGCTCGACACCGTCCTGCAGGACGGCGAGCGGATCTCCAGTTCCGCCGTGCGCGCCGCACTGATCGCCGGCGACCTGAATCGCGCGCACGACTTGCTGGGCCATCGCTACCACATCAGCGGCCGCGTACTGCACGGCGCCAAACTCGGCCGCCGGATCGGCTTCCCGACCCTCAATCTGCGCATCCCGCACAAGCGGCCGGCGGCCAGCGGGATCTACGCGGTGCTGGTGCACGGACTGGGCGCACCGCGGCCGGGCGTGGCCAGCATCGGCCAGCGGCCCACGATCGAAGCCGGCGGCCGCTGGCTGCTGGAAGTACACCTTTTCGACTTCGCGCAAGAAATCTATGGCCACCTCGTCCGTGTCGAATTCCTGCAAAAGCTGCGCGACGAGATGAAGTTCGACACCGTCGCGGAACTGACGGCCGCCATCGAGGACGACACCGCGCGCGCCCGTGCGATCATCGGCGACTGGATGACGGCGTCGGCATGATCCGCCCGCACGGTACGGCGCGCAGATTCCCTTCCTTCCAGTTATGAACTGACAACGCATGTCCGAACAAACCAAAGCGGCGTCGAAAAGCGCCCCCAAGTACCCCTTGAACCTACCAGACACCCCGTTTCCGATGCGGGGCGACCTGCCCAAGCGCGAACCCGGCTGGGTCGAGGCATGGCAGCACGAAGACGTGTACGGCCAAATCCGCGCGGCGCGGCACGGCGCCCCACGCTTCATCCTGCATGACGGCCCGCCCTACGCCAACGCAGCGATCCACCTCGGCCATGTCGTCAACAAGGTGCTCAAGGACATCATCGTCAAGTCCAAATCGCTCGCCGGTTTCGACGCCGTCTACATCCCCGGGTGGGATTGCCACGGCATGCCGATCGAGATCCATATCGAACGCAAATTCGGCAAGCACCTGCCGCGCACCGAAGTGCAGGAAAAAGCGCGCGCCCACGCCGCCGAGCAGATCACCCTGCAAATGCGCGGCTTCCAGCGGCTCGGCGTCCTGGGGGACTGGGCCGATCCGTACCGCACGATGAACTTTCAAGCGGAAGCCGACGAGATCCGCACCCTCAAGCGAATGATCGAACGCGGCTTCGTCTATCGCGGACTGAAGCCGGTCAACTGGTGCTTCGACTGCAACTCGGCGCTCGCCGAGGCGGAAGTGGAATATGCCGACAAGGCATCTCCGACCGTGGACGTGGCCTTCCCCGTCGCCGACGAGGATGCGGCGCAGGCTGCAGCCCTGTTCGGGCGTATCGGGTTCGACAAACCGTGTTCGGCGGTGATCTGGACCACCACCCCGTGGACGCTGCCCGCCAACCAGGCACTCAACGTACACCCCGACCTCTCCTACGCCCTGGTCGACTGCGGCGATCGTTATCTCATCCTGGCCGAGACGCTGATCGAACGCTGCCTGGAACGGTTCGGACTGCAGGGCGCGACCGTGGGCAGCGTGCGCGGTGCGCAGCTCGAAGGAATCCGCTTCCACCACCCCCTGGCAACGATGCATCCCGGATACGCGCGCACGGCACCCGTCTACGCCGCGGAATACGTCGGAGCGGACGATGGCACCGGGATCGTCCATGCCGCACCGGCCTATGGCGTCGAGGACTATCTCTCCTGCCGACGCCACGGCATGGCCAACGACGAGATCCGCAATCCGGTCCAGGGCGACGGCATCTATGCACCCGACCTGCCGCTCTTCGGCGGCATGAACATCTGGGACGCCAACGACCGGATCATCGACAGGCTGCGGCAGGCGGGAGCACTGCTGCACAGCGCGCGCGTGCACCACAGCTACATGCACTGCTGGCGCCACAAGACCCCGCTCATCTACCGCGCGGCGCCGCAATGGTTCGTCCGCATGGACGGCGCGACAGCCGACACCCGCGGCGTGTTCCAGACCGAAACGGTGGGGGAAACCCTGCGTCAGACCGCCCTACGCGCGGTCGAGGCGACGGCGTTCTATCCAGCCTGGGGAAAAGCTCGCCTGCACGCGATGATCGCCAACCGCCCGGACTGGTGCATCTCGCGCCAGCGCCACTGGGGCGTGCCGCTGCCGTTCTTCCTGCACCGCGCCACGGGCGAATTGCATCCGCGAACGCTCGAACTGCTCGACGAAGCGGCGCGGCGTGTCGAACAGGGCGGCATCGAAGCCTGGTCGCGAACCCGCATCGAAGAAGTCCTGCCCGTCCACGAGGCGCAGGAGTACGTCAAGGTCGACGACATCCTCGATGTGTGGTTCGATTCCGGATCGACCCACCGCACCGTCATGCGCGGCTCGCACGCCGAACAACTCGGCTATCCGGCCGACATGTACCTCGAAGGATCGGATCAGCATCGCGGCTGGTTCCATTCCTCGCTGCTCATCGGCTCGGCGATCGACGGCCGGGCGCCGTACAAGGCGCTGCTCACGCATGGCTTCACCGTCGACGCGCAGGGCCGCAAGATGAGCAAGAGCCTGGGCAACGGCATCGACCCCATCGAGTTGTCGGCCAAGCTTGGTGCCGAGATCATCCGCCTCTGGGTTGCGTCCACCGATTATTCCGGGGAACTGTCGATCGGCGACGAAATTCTCAAACGCGTCGTCGAAGCGTATCGCCGGATCCGCAACACCTTGCGCTTCCTGCTCGCCAATACCAGTGATTTCGACATCGCGGCGCAGTCCGTGGCGGTGGACGATCTCTGCGAAATCGATCGCTACGCCCTCGCGCGCGCGGCGCAACTCCAGAACGAGGTGCGCAGCCACTACGACCGCTATGAATTCCATCCCGTAGTGGCGAAGCTGCAGACCTACTGCTCGGAAGACCTCGGCGCCTTCTATCTCGACATCCTCAAGGACCGCCTCTACACCACTGCCGCCGCCGGGCAGCCGCGGCGCTCGGCGCAGACCGCGCTGTGGCACATCACGGCAATTCTGCTGCGACTGATGGCCCCCATTCTGTCCTTCACGGCCGACGAGGCCTACCGGATCTTCGCCCGCGACGCGGCAACGCCCGTGTTCACGCAGCTCTTCCACGAACCGCCGCCGGTACCCGGCCACGAAGCACTGCTGGCCCGCTGGGAAGCGATCCGCGCAACCCGCGCCGAAGCCCTGAAGCGGATCGAGGAAATGCGCGCCCAAGGCCACATCGGGTCGTCGCTGCAAGCAGAACTCGCGATTTACGCCCATGGTGAACGCCATGGGCTGCTGGCGTCGCTGGGCGACGAATTGCGCTTCGTCACGATCACCAGCCGCGCCGAGCTGTTCGAGGCACCCTCGCCCACCGAAGAACGCATCGACGTGCACGCCAGCGACGCCGTCAAGTGCGAGCGCTGCTGGCATTACCGCGACGACGTGGGGACGATCGCGGAACACCCCGGCCTGTGCGGACGCTGCGCCGACAACCTGTTCGGCGCCGGTGAAACGAGGCGGTACGCATGACCGAGGCCCTGCATCCGGCGCCCAGCACCCGCGGTTCGCGCGGGTGCCGCATCCTACCCTGGCTGGCGGTCGCCGCCGTCATCGTCGCCGTCGATCAGATCACCAAGGCGCGCGTCCTGGCGTCCCTCGCGCTGGGCCAAGTCGTACCGGTCACGTCCTACTTCGACCTCGTGCTGGCCTACAACCGGGGGGCAGCCTTCTCGTTGCTCTCCGAGGCCGGCGGCTGGCAGGGATGGCTGTTTCTCGCGATCGGCGTGGCGGCGTGTGCGGCCATCGTCTGGATGCTGACGACCCACCCCGGCCGGATCCGGTTCGCGGCGGCGCTTTCGCTGATTCTCGGCGGCGCATTGGGAAACATCGTCGACCGGATTCACTACGGACACGTCATCGACTTCCTCGAATTCCACTGGAACTGGCTCCGCCCCGTATTCCCCGGCGGCTACTATCCCGCGTTCAATGTCGCGGACAGCGCGATCTCGGTCGGTGCCGTGCTGCTGGTCGTGGATGAGTTGCTGCGGATACGGCATCGAGACTGATCGCGAATGCACACCATGGCGGAATCGCTCCCCCCCTTCGCTCCATCTCCCCTTGCGCCGAAACGTGCGACGGGGCTGCTTTCCGGACGCCGCATCCTGCTCGGCGTGACCGGCGGCATCGCCGCATACAAGGCCTGCGAACTCGCCCGTCTGCTGCGCGCCGAAGGGGCCTGCGTCCAGGCGGTGATGACCCGTGCCGCACGCGAATTCGTCGGCGCCGCCAGTCTGCAGGCGCTTACCGGTTCCCCCGTGTACGACGATCTCTGGGGCGCCCGGGTGGACGATGGCATGGCCCACATCGGGCTGTCGCGCGATGCCGACGCGATCGTCGTCGCGCCCGCAACCGCCGACTTCCTCGGCAAGATCGCCAACGGCCTGTGCGACGACCTGCTCTCCACGCTCGTCCTCGCACGACGGAATGAACGATGCCCCATGCTGCTCGCCCCGGCGATGAACGTCGAAATGTGGGCGCAACCCGCGGTGCAACGCAATGTCGCGCAACTGCATGCCGACGGGGCGCAGCTGCTCGGTCCGGCATGGGGTGAACAGGCCTGCGGCGAAACCGGTGCCGGCCGGATGCTTGAACCCACCGCGATCCTCGAAGAAGTCATCGCGGCCTTCCAGTCCAAGGTGCTGCAAGGCCGCCGCGTCCTCGTCACCGCCGGCCCCACCTACGAGGCGATCGATCCGGTGCGCGGCATCACCAACCGATCCTCGGGAAAGATGGGCTATGCGGTGGCGCGCGCGGCACGCGAGGCCGGCGCGGCGGTCACGCTGGTGAGCGGCCCCACGAGACTCGCCGCCCCCTACGGCGTACGGTGCATCGACGTGCTGAGTGCGCAAGAAATGCGCGCCGCCGTGCTCGAGGCCGCGAGCGACGCCGACGTCTTCGTCGCCGTCGCCGCGGTCGCCGACTGGCGTCCCGAGTCCGCGACAACGAACAAGATCAAGAAATCCGACGGGGCCCCGCCCACGCTGGCGCTCGTCGCCAACCCCGACATCCTTGCCGAAGTCGCCCGGCTTGCCGAACCGCCGTTCTGCGTCGGATTCGCAGCCGAAACCGAAGACGTCATCGACCATGCCCGCGCCAAGATGCGGGCCAAGCGTCTGGCGATGGTCATCGCCAATGCCGCGCAGGACGCCATCGGCGCCGACGAAAGCGAACTTGCGATCATTGGCGAAACCGAGGTTCGTACCCTGCCTCGCGCGCCCAAGCTGGAACTGGCGCGGCAGATCATCGCCGCGATCGCCGAACGACTCCCCCCGACCGCAGCCTGAGACCAAGACGGCCATGAGCACCCTTGCGATCCGCATCCTCGACGAACGCCTGCACGCCACCCCACCGGCCTACGCGACGCCTGGCTCCGCCGGCATCGACTTGCGCGCGTGCATCTCCGAAGCCATTCCCCTCGCTCCCGGAGAAAGCCGGTTGGTACCGGCAGGAATCGCGATCCATCTTGCCGACCCCGGGCTCGCGGCCGTGATCCTGCCGCGATCGGGACTCGGCCACCGCCACGGCATCGTGCTGGGGAATCTCGTCGGCTTGATCGACTCGGACTATCAGGGCCAGATCATGGTATCGCTCTGGAACCGCAGCGGGGAACCGTACCGCGTCGAACCGATGGAGCGCATCGCGCAGCTCGTCGTCATCCCTGTGCAGCAGGTGCGACTCGCGGTGGTCGACGAGTTCGAGGAGAGTGCCCGCGGCGAAGGCGGGTTCGGCAGCACCGGGAAAGCATAACGCCCGCTCCGGGCGCATCGAGGCGCGGGCGGCTACCGCGGACCGGACACCGCGCCGCGATCGGCCGCGCGCGTCAGGAAGCCGACGATCGCCGCCACCCCCATCCGACGCGCATCGGCCAGTTCCCCGGCCTGCGTCGCATAGACCAACCGGTCGTCGCCGCTCAACAGCGCCGCGGCCGGAATCCCCCGCCGCAGGTCGATGCCATACTGCCGCGCGAACCCGAGGTTGTGATCGAACGCGCCGACGTCGACCTGGACGACGACGAAACGCTTCTGCAACTCCGCCGCAGCCGGCGCGCGCAAGGCGTGATCGAGCACCCGGCAATCCGCGCACCAGTCCGCCCCGAAAACCACGAGCACATCCTTGTGCTCCGAGTGGGCTTCGACGAGAGCATGCCGGATGTCGGCCTGCGGATCGGCATGGGGGTCATACGGCGATGCCCCCGCCGGGATGATCCCGAACGACGCCAGGAAAACCAGGGCGATCCCGGCGCGGACAACCGACAGGCATTTCATGGCGACTCCCTCTGCACGGCACGAACCGAGCCGATCGGACACTATGCCACCACAGAAGGCAGCCGACACTGCGACAAATTGTCGCACCCGTTCCCGTCCCGGCTAGAATCCTTCCGCCCCTGGCCACGGAAATGCCGCGCAATGCTGCTCTGGTTCGTCATCGCCTACTGGATCGTATCGGTCGGAATCGGCCTGTACGCCGCCACCCGCGTCCGCAATACGAAGGACTTCGTCATCGCCGGCCGCCATCTGCCGTTCCACATCGTGACGGCCACCGTGTTCGCGACCTGGTTCGGTTCCGAAACCGTACTGGGGATCCCGGCGACATTCCTGAAAGAGAATCTGCACGGCGTCGTCGCCGACCCCTTCGGTTCCTCACTGTGCCTCATCCTCGTCGGACTCTTCTTCGCGGCGCCGCTCTACCGCATGAACCTGCTGACGATCGGCGACTTCTACAAGAAGCGCTTCGGACGCACCGTCGAGGTGATGACCACCCTCGCCATCGTCCTCTCCTACCTCGGCTGGGTCGGCGCCCAGATCAACGCCCTGGGACTGGTCTTCAACGTCGTGTCCCACGGCACCATCAGCAAGCTCGCGGGCATGTGGATCGGCTCGGCGACGATCCTCGTCTACACCCTGTTCGGCGGCATGTGGGCGGTGGCGATCACCGATTTCCTGCAAATGATCATCATCGTGCTGGGCATGCTGTACATCGGCGGCTCGGTGAGCCGGCTGGTGGGCGGGGTCGGCACGGTCGTGGCGCATGCCGCCGCCGCCGGGAAATTCTCGTTCTGGCCGGCGCTCGACCTCAAGGACATCATCGGTTTCTTCGCGGCGTGGATCACCATGATGCTGGGCTCGATCCCGCAGCAGGACGTGTTCCAGCGCGTCCAGTCGTCGAAGACGGAGCCGATCGCGGTGTGGGGATCGGTAACGGGCGGCGCGCTCTACTTCCTGTTCGCCTTCGTCCCGATGTTTCTCGCCTATTCCGCGACGCTGATCGAACCGAAGATGGTCTCGGGCCTGATCGACACCGACCCGCAGATGATCCTGCCGCGTCTCGTGCTCGACAAAGCGCCGCTCATCGCGCAGGTGATGTTCTTCGGCGCCCTGCTCTCGGCGATCAAGAGCTGCGCCTCGGCGACGCTGCTCGCGCCATCGGTCACCTTCACCGAAAACGTGCTCAAGCCCTGGTTTCCGGAATGGTCCGACCGCAAGTTGCTATTCGCGATGCGCACCGTCACCTTGAGTTTCACCGTCCTGGTGACGCTGTACGCCGTGTTTTCGCACCTGACCATCTTCAAGATGGTCGAAGACGCCTACCAGGTAACGCTGGTCTGCGCCTTCGTTCCGCTCTTCTGCGGGGTGTACTGGAAGCATGCCACCAACCAGGGTTCGCTGCTGTCGATTTTTCTCGGTCTCTCGGTGTGGCTGGCGATGGAGTTCTTCGGCCCGGACGATCCGCTGATTCCCGGACAGCTCGCCGGCCTGCTCGCCAGCGCCGTCGGCATGGTCGTCGGCTCCCTCGGACCGCAACGCATTCCCCACCAGGCGATGACCCACGAGGAAATCCTCCGCGTCCACGGCAAACTGAGCGGCCACGCCGCCCAACTCACGCACCACGTCGCAGCGGAATGACGATGTTCCGGCAGCCCGACCCACGGAATCCCGGTGCACCGTCTCGGTCGTCGTCATTTTGACATCCGGCTTCTTATCGATATAATTGCGCTCCTTTCGCGGGAATAGCTCAGTTGGTAGAGCGCAACCTTGCCAAGGTTGAGGTCGCGAGTTCGAGACTCGTTTCCCGCTCCAGATTCGTTCCCGAAAGCCGCAATGCGGCTTTTGTTTCGCGGTTCGCATCGCCTCCCCGGCGTGCGGATTGCAGGCGGAGTTTCCCGGATGTCCTTTGCGTTCGGGATCGACGATGCCCGTGCATGGCGGGGTGGCAGAGTGGTCATGCAGCGGACTGCAAATCCGTGTACGCCGGTTCGATTCCGACCCCCGCCTCCATACGACGCAATACGTTACGCATCGTTTTCACTAGTGCCGCGGGTAATATTTTCGCCAATGGGTAATACTCCGCGCCCGGGCTGGACGTTCGCCACGCCCCGAACGTAATGACGCCGGGCGGTCTTCGGATCATCGTGGCCCCGGCATGGATTGCGGCTCGATGAGCCCCAGCTTGATCGCCGTATTGAGGGCTGCCGATAAGGTCGCAACTTCCCGATTGGCGCGCACCTTGGCGCGCCTCGCTTCCAGGTACCGGTATACGTGCATCGGCTTGATGTCGAAGGGTTCCATCGTGCCGAAGACCCGCCGCAGCCGCACCAGCCCGGAAAATCTCATCGTGCAGAACCTCCTTCTCGACTGCCGCGCGCAAGGCCAGGAACTCGGGCTGCCTCTCCAGGATCCGATCAATGAGCGTCGTGAACTTCTTGCTCATCCTCGAGCTCCTTTACTTGGTCCCAATCGATCATGTTCACGTTGCGGCCGACGCGCCGAAGATCGGAAATCGCCGCCGACCGCGTTGCGCCGAGAATCGGCCGCTCGCCCATGCGGCGGCACCGCCTCAACACCTCCGCGGGGCCGCGCGCCGTGTGAGGGAATTCGATCACGCCCCAAAGCGTGTGATATTCCCCACTCGCCCCGGTAGTCATCACGGTTAGGCGCATTGGAATCTGGCATGGCTGCAAGTAGGCAAGATTGCAATGCAAGTAGATCGCGCGATCGAACGGATCGTCGTACTGTTTCGCCGTCTCCAGAATCGCATCGAACTCGACGCGAAGCCGGCGTGGATCGTCCAGCGGCCGGTACTCCGTTCCGCCGACGGCGATGGACTCGGCCCGCACCACGCCGACTTGACTCGCCGGCAGAAGCTCCCTCATCGCGATTTCGTGCAAACCGCAGACATACTCGCGATCGATCGCCGCACCGGATTCCACCAGCATGGCGCGCTCGAACGCATCGCGCAGGTTGATCAGCATCACCGCGTCCGAATACCGTTTGCCACCGGCGGTAACGCCGAGGCGCAGCAACGCATCGGTCTCGGCGCGGGTATACGTGTTCCCCTCGATCTTCGCGGACGTATGCACGAAGTCAATTCGCATTTCCTCGTAGTTGCGCGCCTCGCGCTGGAGCCGCGATAGCGGATAGCGAGCAGCCAGCGCGTGCAGCAACGCGCGGTCCTCGTCGGAGAGGATCGGCCGAAACTCCACAAAAGCCGGGGCGTAGACGCTCATCGGGTTGCGCGAGAGACCTCGGCGTTGACGCCGGAGAGAGATGGCGCCCTGTTCTCGCATTCCTTTTTTTGTGCCATGAGGTGTTACTCGTATCCGTCGCGCGGCATCGAGGGAGGCGCGCTTCTTTTCCGCCGGCGAGAAACTCCCACCGTTCCCTGTTCATCCGCACGCCACCGGGCAAGGACCTCCGCCGCGCGTCCAACTATCGCGGGGCCTCCGCGCACCTTCTCCGCGACAAGGCGGTGCAGCGCAAGGCTGCGCCGATCCTGGTCTTGTTGCGACATCTGGGGCGTAATTCCCACGAGCGTCATTTTATGCCTCCCTGGAAAAAGGCCGCACGAGGCGACCTTTGGTCGGATGGATTCGCGGGCGGCGCCTAGCGGCACTCGTACCACGTATCGCTGCCCGTCGCGTACAGAAATGGTCCCGGCGTCCGGCCGTAGGAGTCAGCGCCCCCCGTGGCAAACATTTCGTACGTTCCATTTGGCGGAATGGAATCCTGAAAATCCCATCGACCGTCCGACCGCAGGATCGACGCATGCGAATCAGCGCGCTTCGCGTCCCCCCGCGACGACCGTGAGATCGACCGGAGCCGGTCGCACAAAACGCCGCACGAGCAGGTAACTGCCCGCGACGGCCGCGATCGCGATCGCTCCGCACATCATCTCCTTGTCCTGCGCCCACGCCGCGACGCCGGGGGTGGTCAGGCATGCAACCCCATAGGCTGCAACGGCCAGACTCAGACTCGCAACGGTCAATCCCATCGCGCGCGAAAGAACCCGAGCCGTTTGATCCGCGCGCCGCAGTAAAACGGCAATCCAGATCCCGTTCAACCCGTCGGTTACCAGCATGCCGACGAGGAAGCATCCCGCCAAAACAGCGGCGCGCCCCAAACCACCGAAGCGTTCCGCAGCCGCGGTGAAGATCAGCGCTTGACTCACGGTATCGAACGACAGCGCGAACAACGCGCCGGTCAGGACGATTCCCCATCCGCCCCCGCATCGCCCCAGCGATCCCAGCAGACGTGCGCGAAAGCCTACCGGTGCCACCACATCCTGAGCCGGAGCCGAAAACACCGCGCGTAGATTGGCGAACCCGAGGGCGATCAAGAATGCGATCGAGATCCAGGCACCGAAGGCGTCGAGCCAATGCGGTACCCCCGCACCCGCGGTCAAAGCACTCGAACAAAGCGCGATGGCAAGTACGACGAACCCATGGCCCAGGGAGAAGAACGCCCCGCACCACCGGGCAATCCCGGAAGACTTGCTGCTATGGAGGCGCGTGAATCCGTCGATCGTGGCGAGATGGTCGGCGTCGAATCCGTGGCGCATCCCGAGAACGAACACGAGCGCACACAGACCACCCCATTCTTGCGGAAGCAGAAAATTCATGGCATTTCTCTCGGTTCGATTCGCGTCGATCCGATGACCGGAGCGCAATACCCCCCATCCGACGCACCGACCATTCGAAGCAAAAAACATGCCGTCACTCTCTCGGAGCGCTTGCGCCCTGGTACATCCGTAGCCATCCGCGGCGACAAATTCCGGACCGATTTTCGCCATCCCTTGCCATGGCTTGCACCGAATCATCGGGACAGGCCGGGACCGGCGGATCGCGACAAAAGCTCGACGTCGGAGTCCCCTGCCATCCGCGCATCCATCCTCTCAACAGATTCTCGGCAACGGTTCGCCCGTCAACCAGTCGACGATGCGCTGCCCGCCGAAGCGCGTCGTCATCTGCACGAAACGGCGATCGTCAGCGACCGCGACACCGATGCGGGCCGCATCCTTGCCGAGCGGATGCGCGCGCAACGCCGCCAGCGCAGCCTCGAATCTGGCGGGGGGGCACACGGCGAGCAGTTTTCCTTCGTTGGCGATGTGGAGGGGATCCAACCCCAGGAACTCGCAAGCAGCCGAGACCGCGGGCTGCACCGGGATCGCCGCCTCGTCGAGGTGAAATCCGACTCCGGACTGGGCAGCGATTTCGTTGATCGTCGTCGCCACGCCCCCGCGCGTCGCATCGCGCAGGACGCGCACTTCGGGAACGGCCGCGAGCAGACCCTGCACCAAGCCGTGCAGCGCCGCGGTATCGGAGACGATCGGCGAATCGAATGCGAGGTTTTCCCGCTGCGACAGAATCGCCATGCCATGTTCGCCGATCGACCCCGATAGCAGCACCACATCGCCCGGACGCGCATTGGCACCGGCGCAATCGACCCCCTCGGCCAGCTCTCCGACCCCCGTGGTCGTGATGAACACCCCATCCGCCTTGCCCGCTTCGACGACTTTGGTGTCGCCCGTCACCACCGGCACGCCAGCATCGCGCGCCGCACGGGCCATGGACGCAACGATGCGCACCAGATCGGCCAGCGGGAATCCTTCTTCCAGAATGAACCCGGCGGCGAGATACCGCGGCTGCGCGCCCATCATGGCAACGTCGTTGATCGTGCCGTGAACCGCCAGGCAACCGATGTCGCCGCCCGGAAAGAACAACGGCGACACGACGTGGGAATCGGTCGACATCACCAGGCGCGCACCCGCCCGGGGCGGCGCCCAGGGCAGCCGCGCGCCATCGTTGCCGTCGAGGAATTCGTTGTCGAGAACGCGCGCGAACACCTCGCGAATCAGCTGCGCCATGGCCCGGCCGCCCGCCCCGTGCGCCATGTCGACGCGACCGTTGCGAAGATCCAGCGGACGCATGGGATCGGGCTTCACGTTCGCGTTCATGCCATCTCCCGAAACCGACCATACGTGAAATGCGCGGCGCAGGCGCCCTCCGATGAAACCATGCACGACCCCACCGGATTCTCCGGTGTGCACACGACGCCAAAGATTCGGCAGTCCTGCGGGCGCCTTTCGCCGCGCAGGACTGCCGCGCATTCGCACGCCTTATGGTCCGCGACAGCCGCGTACGGGACGTCGAATCGCAGTTCGGCGTCGAAATCGGCATATGCGGGGCCCAGACGCAGCGCGCTCTGCGGCACGGTACCGAGGCCCCGCCATTCGAAATCGGGACGCAAGGCGAATACGTCCGCCACCAGTTCCTGTGCCTTGACGTTGCCCTCCGGCGTGACGGCGCGCGTGAACTCGTTTTCCACCGCAGCCCGGCCTTCATTGATCTGCCGCACCAGCATGTGGATCGCCCGCAGCACGTCGAGCGGCTCGAACCCCGCAATCACGACGGGTTTGCCATAGTCGCGCGGAAACGGTTCATACGGTGCCGACCCGATGATGGTGGACACATGCGCCGGACCGACGAAACCATCGAGGCGGACGCCCCCGGGTGCGGCGAGGATCGCGTGCATCGCCGCCGGCGTGAGCACGTGATTGCAAAGGACGCGGAAATTCGACAAGCCTTGCGCCTGTGCACTCCGCACGGCCACCGCGGTCGGTGGCGTCGTGGTCTCGAAGCCGATCCCGAAGAACACCACCTCGCGATCGGGGTGGTCGCGCGCGATGCGCACTGCGTCCATCGTCGAGTAGACCATGCGGATGTCCGCACCCTGGGCCTTGGCCTTGAGCAGGGACAGTCCGCCGGACGCCGGCACGCGCAACGCGTCGCCGTAAGTGCAGAGGATGACGCGGTACTCCAGAGCGAGGCGGATCGCCTGATCGACACGACCGATCGGCAGTACGCACACCGGACATCCCGGACCATGGATCATGCGCACCCCGGGCGGCAGCAGATCCAGGAGTCCATAGCGCGAGATGGCGTGCGTATGGCCGCCGCAGAACTCCATCAGGCGATATTCGCGTCCCGGCTGCACGTCGCGCCCGATCGCCGATGCCACCGTCCGGGCGAGCGTGCCGTCGCGGAATTCGTCGATGAACCTCATCGCGGATCCCCTGTGACCGCGGCGTCGCCCAAGGCGCGAAATAGTTCGAGCGTACGCAGCGCTTCGTCGGTGTCGAGTTTCTGCAAGGCGTAGCCGACGTGGACGATGACATAGTCGCCCACCGCGACCCCCTCCACCAACGCCAGCGAAATCTCCCTGCGCACCCCGCCCAGATCGACCGTCGCCGTATCGGAAGACGAAAGATGCACCACACGCACCGGTATCGCCAAGCACATCGTTCAACTCCGTACGGTTTGGATCGCAACCCACGCCTGCCCCAGGCTCAGCCCACCATCGTTGGGCGGTAACTGCCGGGCCTCCAGAAACGTCAATCCGCCGTCCTGGAGATGGCCGCGCAACGCCAAGGCGAGCCGGGAATTGAGCAGGCAACCTCCCCCCCCGGCGACCACCGTGATGCCGGTGCGCTCGGCGGCCCGGATGACCCATTCCGCCAGCGCCCGCGCCAGCGTCGCGTGGAACACCGCGGCCCCATGGGCGGGCTCGCGACAATCCGCCAGGAATGCCAGCAGCGGCAGCAGGTCGAGCGCTCCCTCGCGGTCAATGCGCCAAAAACCCCCCTCCCCCCTGCCCCGCGCATCAACGAGGAACCGGGAATGGGGGACGGTGCGCGCCAGCCCCTCCAGTCGCATCGCCGCTTCCCCTTCGTAGGCCGCGGTTTCGCACACGCCCAGCAAGGCCGCCGCCGCATCGAACACGCGGCCCAGACTGGTCGTGGGGGGGCTGTGCAGCCCCCGCGCGAGCATGTCGGCAATCGTCGGCGCGCCGGGATGGGCCGGGAACCGGCGGCCGATCTCGCCGCCGCGCCCCATGCGGTGCAACGCTGCCGCCGCCATCCGCCACGGCTCACGCGCCGCCCGGTCCCCGCCGGGCAACCCAAGGGGCGCAAGGTGGCCGATCCGGTCGCAACGCGCACCCTGCAGTCGCAGGAGCTCTCCTCCCCAGACTCCGCCGTCGCTTCCCAGACCGACGCCGTCGACGGCAAGTCCCAGCGCAGCTTCCCCGTCCCGGCCGTGCTCGGCGAGCACCGCGGCGATGTGCGCGTGGTGGTGCTGCACCGGGATCAGGGTGATTCCGGCGCGCTCCGCAAACTCCGCCGCCACGCGACTCGAGGCGAAGTCCGGGTGCAGGTCGCACGCGGCGGCCGCCGGCGCCACATCGACGACACCCAGCAGGTGGTCCACCGTGCGCTCGAGGAACCGCACGGCCGCGGCGTTGTCCAGATCACCGATGTGCTGCGAAACGTAGGCTTGGTCGCCGCGCGTGATGCACACCGTATTCTTGTACCCGCCGCCGAAGGCGATGATCGATGGGCCGGGACGCGGCAAACGAATCGCCTGCGGCACGAATCCGCGTGCACGCCGCACGAAACCGTGCGCCGAGCGCACGCTGTCGTCGCAGCGGACGAGAATCTCGCGGTCGTGATCGAGGATCGCGTCGGCGATCGGCGGGTCGCCGGCCAAGCGTTCGGCGACCTCGTCGTTGTCCGAGAGCAGGGGCTCTCCCCCCAGGTTGGCACTGGTCATGACCAGCAGCAGTTCCTGCGGCGCAGCCGACCACGCCGTGCCCGCGGGCCGCCCCGCCGCTTCGTGGAACAGAAGCCACTGGATCGGAGTCGACGGCAGCATCAGACCGAAGGTTTGCAGGCCCGGGGCGATGCCGTCGGAGATTTCCGGGTCCGCACCCGTACCGCCGCCATTCCCGCTGCCATTCCCGCTGCCATCGTTCGAGTGCGAGAACCGAGGAGGCGCGGCCTTGGCGCACAGTACGACCGGGCGTTCGTCCGCCTCCAACAGGGCGCATTCCACGTCGTCGATCCGTGCAATGCGGCGCAACGACGCTACGTTCGCCCCCATCACGGCGAACGGCTTGCGCTCGCGCTCCTTGCGCGCGCGCAAACGCGCGACCGCCTGCGGGTTGCGGGCATCGCACGCCAGATGGAAGCCTCCCAACCCCTTGATCGCGACGATGGCGCCGCGGCGCAACCAGGCCAGGACTTGCGCGATCGGGTCGCCCACGTGCACGTTTCCCTTCCCGTCGTGCAGACGCAGGCGCGGCCCGCATTCGGGGCAGCACACCGGTTCGGCATGGAAGCGCCGGTCCCCCGGATCCGCATATTCCCGCGCGCACCCCACACACATCGGAAACCGCGCCATGCTGGTCCGGGAACGGTCATAAGGCAAGCCATGGGTCAAGGTAAAGCGCGGGCCGCAATGGGTGCAGGTGATGAACGGGTGACGCCAGCGCCGCGATGCGGGATCGAACAGTTCTTCGAGGCACTGCCCGCATACTCCGGTATCCGGCCCGATCGTCATGCGTGCCGCCCCCGGTGCGCCGGTTGCGCTGGTCACGATCACGAAGCCGTGTTCGCCCCGCGCCGGAACCGGATCGACACGAATCGCATCCACCCGCGCGTGGGACGGCGCTTCGCTGCGCAAGCGCGTCACCAGTTCCCGAATCCGCGTCGGATCGCCCTCCGCCGCGATCTCGACTCCGGCAGCGTCGTTGCGTACCCAGCCCGACAGGTTCAGTTCCGTGGCGACCTGCCAAACGAAAGGACGGAACCCGACCCCCTGGACCAGGCCACGCACGTGGATGCGCCGCCTTTCGATCATCGATGTGCCTCTCGAACGTCATGGCGGCGTGCGCCGCCCCGAAAAAAGGAAACGCCGGCCGTCGTCGCGATGCGCGGAATCCGCCAACCTCATCATCGCGAGGGCCGGAGGGCCGCGGCAACGCCGGCCTCCACCCAGGCGCACCACGCCGCCATCCCCTCGCCCGACTCCGCCGACACGCGGATGATCTCGATCGCCGGATTCACGCGTCGCGCATATCCGATCGCGGCCTCGACGTCGAAGCGCAGATGGGGAAGCAGATCGCACTTGTTCAGCAGCATCAGGCTCGCGGCCCGAAACATGTCGGGATACTTGATCGGCTTGTCCTCGCCTTCGGTCACCGAAAGGACCGCGACCTTGTGGGACTCGCCGAGATCGAAGGCCGCCGGACACACTAGGTTTCCGACGTTCTCGATCATGAGGACGCCGCCTTCGGGCAGCGCCGACTCCCCGGCGAGTCGGTCCATCGCGTGGCCAACCATATGCGCGTCGAGGTGACAACCCTTGCCGGTGTTGATCTGCACCGCCGGGGCACCCGTCGCGCGGATGCGCTCGGCATCGCGGTGGGTTTGCTGATCGCCTTCGATCACGGCAATCGGAACCCGGGGGCGCAATGCCTCGATCGTCCGCACGAGCAGCGTGGTCTTCCCGGATCCGGGACTCGAAACGAGATTGACCGCAAAAATCCCCCGGTCCGCGAGGCGCGACCGGTTCGCCCCCGCGAACCGGTCGTTCTTGGCGAGGATGTCCCGTTCCAGCCGCAACAGGCGGGAGCGGCCGTCGCCTCCCGGAGATCCGGCGGCATGGGCATGCTCGTCGCCCTGTTCCCGGTCGTGATCGTGGCCATGCGCATAACCGTGATCGTGATCCGCGTCGTGGGCCTGATCATGTCGATGCGAAGATCCTTCGATCCGGGCATCGTCGCCGCCGCAGCCGCAGGTATTGCACATCGCCGCTCCTTTCACTCCACGTCGAGTTCCCGCACCCGCATTTCCGTGCCCCCGGTCAGCTGCACCTGATAGCTCCCGCAGAGGGGGCAGGCGCCCGCGCTTTCCGACAGCGGCACGCTCCGACCGCAGGACATGCACCACGCGGTTCCGGGCGTACGCAGCATTTCGAGCCGGGCGCCTTCGGCAAGGCTGCCTCGCGTGACGACATCGAAACAAAAGGAAAGCGACGCGGGTTCGACCGCCGCCAACGCACCGATCTCCAGCCATACGGTCTTGACCCGACCGAACCCCTCCCGGGCGGCTGCCTCTTCGAGGATCTGCAGCACACCATGCGCCAGCGACATCTCATGCATGGTCCATGCCCCGACCCGGCCCCGTTCCGGCCTAGACAGAGCGCAGGAACCGCTCCCGCGGCGCATCGCAGCAAGGACAGGCCCAATGCTCGGGCAGATCCGCGAATGCGGTACCGCGCGCCACGCCGCCGTCGGCGTCCCCCCAAGCGGGATCGTAGATGTACCAGCAGATGCCACACTCCATCCGGGTGTCGGCCGGGAGCGGTTCGTCGACCGCGTTTCGCTCGAATCCTGCGCTCACGTCAATCCTCCACGGCGGCGAGCCACTCACCCAGCCGCTCGCAACCGTCTTCGTAATCCTGCACCGCAGCCTGCGCGTCGATCGGCAGACCGCCGATCTCGATGGTATTCAGAATCATCTGCCTCATGTTGTGGAAGTGTTGCAGCCACCACACGTTTCCCGGACGGGTCGATCCGGTCTTCGGCCGCCGAGCCGTCGGGAGCCGGGATCTGGACGCGCCACACCGACGGAAATGCGGTCTCCTGGATAGGCACCCGGCCGCAGGCCATCGATCGGGCAGGACACCTCTTCCTGCGCCGGCAGATCGTCGACCTCGTCGACCACCGCTCGCGGCGCATGCGTGCGCGAAAGAAACGGCGCGTCCGGCCGGGCACGAACTCCGCCCCCAGGCCCATCGATGCCGGCGGGCTGGGACGGGAAATATCACGATTCCAGATACCCGTTCGCTTTACACCAACGTCGATCCCCGGATCATGACGATCCACTCGCCAACGCGGCTCGACGGCGACTGCGGCCAGCGCTCCGAGACTTCGTACGCGATCTGGCGCAGATGCCAACCCGCCTCGCGCGCAAGCGCGGCAATCTCCCACTGCAAAGCCGGCTCATCCCGGGCAACCTCGAGCGCCGCCTGCGGGTCGTCCACCCCGGCATCCGCGAGCCATCGGCACAATCGGTCGATCCGCGCGTCGATGAATGCCGTGGCGACATCCTGATCGTTCTCTTGCAGCGACTCGGAAATCCGCTTCCAGGAATCGATCCGGGCAACCGCAGCATCGAACGCAGCATTACCAGCCGCCGCGGTGGCCTCCCCGGGCGCCGTCCTCGGCAACGCAGCGAGCAGCGCATCGCACAAGCCGACATCGAAGCTCCGGCGATTGAACCGCAGCAGCGGCGCGAGCAAACCGAAAGATTCTTCGGGGTGACGATCGACGACACCGGTCGCAACCTCGGCCAATGCCAAGGCGCGTCCGAGTTTGCCGATCGCGTCCCCATGCAAGGCTCGCGGGTAGCCGCTGCCGTCGACCCGTTCATGATGCTCGGCGATCGCCGACGCCACGGCGGGACTGAGCAGCGGTTCGCGCTGGGCGATCAACTGCGCCGTCAGCGGATGGGCGAGCAACGCCCGCCGCGCCGCCGGGTCGAGTGGCTTTCCGCCTTCGTACTGCGCAGGATCCGCATGCATCATGCCCATGTCATGCAGCAGACCGGCCGTGACGAGCAGCTGCAGATCCCGATCGGAAAACCGCCCTCCCAACCCGATGAACGCGGCCAGGAACGTACAGCGCAGCGAATGCTCGTAGAGGTCGGTCGCGGCGTCGCGGGCCACCGTGAGCCGGATCGCGATCGCCGGCGGCAGCGGGCAGTGTTCCCAAGCAGACCACAGCCTGGCCGAATTCGCCCCCAAACCCGCCTCGAGGTGTGCCAGCAACGGAACCGCAGCCACCAGTTCGCGCGCGCGCGCAGCGATGTCCCGGGAACGAATCGCCTCCTTGCTCACCACGCAACGGTCGAGCGGTTCCGCGAGCTTGTGTCCGAACAGCCGGCCAAGGATCCGGGTATCGATCTGGGCGCCGGTGTCGAGCAGTTTGATGCCATTGGTGGAATAGATCGGCTGCGCGGTGACCAGGGATCGTTTGTCGCCGAACGACGCCGCCACCGCCAGATATCGATCGTCATCGAGCAAATCAGCGGAATCGGATTCAGAGGAATCCAGCATCGACTCTGGCTCTCGTAACAGTAGGTTGGGCGATGACCCGCCGGATCAATATGGCTTTCGAACCCGCGGCACGGAAGCCAGCAGAGTCCGAGTGTACGGATCCTGCGGGTGTTCGATCAACTCCTGCGTCGGACCGGCTTCGACGATCCGACCGGCGGTCATCACCGCCACCTCGTCGGCCAGGTACTCGACGACGCCGAAATTGTGGGTGATGAACAGATAGGCAATACCCCGCTCCTGCTGCAAGCGGCGCAGCAAGTTGAGGATCTGCGCCTGCACCGAGACGTCGAGCGCGGACGTCGGCTCGTCGCAGATGATGAGTCGAGGATCCACCGCCAGTGCCCGAGCGATCGCGATGCGCTGGCGCTGGCCACCCGAAAATTCATGTGGATAACGGAATCGGGCGTCGGATCGCAGGCCAACGATTTCCATCAACGCCTCGGTCCGCGCACGACGCTCCGCCGCATCGATTTCGGGCCGCAACGCCAGCAGGCCTTCCTCGAGGATCTCCGCGACGCGCATCCGAGGGTTGAGCGATGCGTGCGGATCCTGGAACACGATCTGCATATCGCGTCGGGCGCGACGCAATGCATCGGCGGACATCGATCCGAGGTCTTCGCCATCGAGCCGTGCCTGACCGGCGATCCGCGCTTTGCCCCGCAGCAGTTGCAGGATCGCCTTCCCGGTGGTGGTCTTGCCGCAACCGGACTCCCCGACCAGCGCCAGCGTGCGACCGGCATCGAGACGGAAGGAAACGCCGTCCACCGCCTTGGCAATGCCGTGGGTCGTGACCCAGTGGCCGGTCGTGCGAACGGGGAAATGGACACGATAGTCCACGACTTCCAGGAGGGGAGCGATGTTGCGATGGCCCGCGTCCTCATCCCGGCGCTCTCCCGCCGCGCGGGAGGGCGCCGGGATGAGGGTGGTTGCGGAACCGACCTGCACCCGTGGGTCTCCGTCGTCCCATCCGGCGATCGGCGTATCCCACGGCGCGGCGCCGGAGGACTGTGCATTGGCGCGATAGCGCACGCAACGCACTTCGTGGCCGTCTTCGATAGGAATCAACTCCGGCTCGCCCATCCGACAGTCGGGCCGGACGGCGAAACACCGGTCCGCGAAACGGCACGCGGTGAACGAGCGATCGAGCGCGGGAACTGCTCCGGGGATGGCCTCCAGCGTCTGGCCGCGCTTGGCCATGTCGGGCAATGCGCCGAACAGTCCGCGCGCATACGGATGCAATGGCCGCGAAAAGAATACCGACGCAGCCGCGGTCTCGACCACCTGCCCGGCATACATCAATGCAATGCGGTGCGCCATCTGCGCGACGATCGCCAAATCGTGGGTGATGAGTAGCAATGCCATGCCGTTTTCGGCTTGCAATTCGCGCAACAGATCGAGGATCTGCGCCTGAATGGTGACATCGAGCGCGGTCGTCGGCTCGTCGGCGATCAGCAGTTCCGGTTCCGCCGCAAGCGCGACCGCGATCATCACGCGCTGCTTCTGCCCCCCCGAAAGCTCGAACGGGTAGCTGTGGAAGCGCCGTTCCGGTTCGGGAATGCCGACGCGCCGCAGCCAGTCCACCGCACATTGGCGTGCCGCCGCGCCGCGGCGCGGCGTATGGCGTTCGATCGTTTCGACCACCTGCGCGCCGACGGTCATCACCGGATCGAGGCTGGTCGCCGGTTCCTGGAACACGATACCGACCCGCCGACCGCGCAGATCGCGCATACGCGCTTCCGGAAGGGCCACGATGTCGGTGCCGTCGATCTCGATTACGCCCCCGCCCACCCGGGCGTTGTCGGGCAGCAGGCGCATCACCGACAGTGCAGTCACCGATTTTCCGCAACCGGATTCGCCGACGAGCGCGAAGGTCTCTCCTTTGGCAATGGCGAACGTCGCCCCGTCTACGGCGACGACCACCGCGGTTCCGGTGGCGATTTCCGTACGCAGGCCGGCTACGCGCAGCATCCGTCACCTCCGGGCCGCGCGCGGATCGAACGCGTCGCGCACGGCATCGGCGAAATAGTTGGCGGAAAGGACCAGGGTGACCATGAACGCGAACGCCGTAACGAGCGTCCACCAGATCACCGGCTCGCGCGCGAGTTCGAGGCGCGCGGTGTTGATCATCGTGCCGAAGCTGGCCATCGATGGATCCACGCCGATCCCGACGTAGGAGAGCGTCGCCTCGGCAAGGACCAGATCGGAGAACCGGATCACGACGTTGATCAGCACCATGTGCATGATGTTCGGCAGAAGATGCACGCGCAGGATGCGCAAGGCGGGTACGCCGAACGCTTCGGCGGCTTGGATGAACTCGAGTTCGCGCAGTTTGAGCACTTCGCCACGCACCAATCGGCACAGGTCGGTCCAGGATCCCAGACCGAGGATCACACACAGGAAGAAGAGACGCGCATCGGTGCGATTGGCCATGGTCGGAAACCAGTCGGGGTGCTTATCGATGAACACCATCAGCATCAGCACGGAGGCGGCAATCAGCAGGACGTAGGGGATGGCATTGACCACCGTGTAGAGGTATTGGATCGCTTCGTCGACCCAGCCCCGGAAATACCCCGCGAGCAGCCCCAGGCCAACGGCGAGGGGGAGTGTGAAGATCGTCGTCATGGTGCCGATGACGAGCGCGGTGCGGATACTTTTGAGCGCCACGTACAGAAGGTCGCGTCCGGTGCGGTCGGTTCCGAGCACATGGTAGTTCGTGGCCAGGCCGGCGACGGTGCCACCGAGGAGGAAGGCAATCATCAGAGTCAGCAAAACGGCACGAAGGGGATAGCGGGTTTGGCCCCGGAAGATGGCGAAGACCGTTCCTCCGCCTTCGCGATGGATCACCATGACGATTGCGGCGAACAGGACCAGGAAGGCAGCGATCCCTCCCGCCGCGCCGAAGAGCCCCCGTGTCGCCACATCCGCGGCCCAGCCGTCTGCGGCATCATCGATGTGGAGTCCGGCGTGTTTCAGACGGGGATAGCGTCGGATCGTCTTGCCATCGGGAAGCAAGGTCACCTGCTTGGCATAGCCGTAGATCGCCAGCGGGCGCGAATAGCTCATTTCCTGGCTGTCGCGCAGATGTGCGAGCAAGGCATCGAGGGCCGAATCGGTCCGTGCCGACCACGCGGGCGCCTCGCCCGGGGCCCCGGGCAGCGCGGTCCGGTAGTGCAGGCTGTCGAGCATGCCGACCGTCGCAAACAGGAGCAGCACCGTCATCGATACCGCACCGGCGGGACGCAGGAAGGCCTGTCGCCAGGTCGCCGCGAGATGGGGTGTGCGCGCGACGATGCGTCCGTACGCCATCAACGCGGCGACCAAGAGGAACATCGCAACGTCGGTCCAGAGAAATACCGGTTTCATGGTCGCAATCACTCGAGGCGGACCCGCGGGTCGACGAAGGTGTAGACGATGTCGACCAGCAGGTACGACGCGATGGTGACGACGGAACCCACGAATACCATCGCGCGCACGATGCCGAAATCCTGCTGGGTGATGCCGTCGATGGTGAAAGCGCCCAGACCGGGGATGGCGAAAAACGATTCGGTGATGATCGTTCCGGTGAATACGATCGGCAGCATCGCCCCGGCATTGGTAACGATGGGAATGAGCGAATTGCGCAAGACATGGCGCAGCAGCACCGCCCACTCCGAGAGTCCCTTGGCGCGCGCGGTGCGCACGTAGTCCTTGCCCAGTTCCTCGAGATAGATCGCGCGGAAGAGGCGGGCCTGCGGGCCCAGCGATCCCAGTACGAGAACGACGATCGGCAGAATCAGGAAGGCCTCCGGCCGGGCGCGCGCGAAACCGGATACGGGGGTGAGTTGCATGAGCTTGCCGATGAGGTACTGCCCGAAGATGATGTAGAAAAGGGTGGAGATCGACATCAACACGACGAGCAGTGCCACGCCCGCGGCGTCGAGCCGGGTGGCGCGGAACAGCACCATTCCCAACGCAAACACCACCGGCACGATGACCGCGAGCAAGAACACCTGGATGCCGATCAGGAACGAGGGCAGAAACCGCCGGCGCATCTCGTAGGAAATATCCAATCCCTCGTTGGTATGGCCGAATCGCAGTTCCGCCATGTCGCGGGTCGTGGCAAAGAACACGGTATCGGTGAGCTTGCCGAGTCCGGGCGCCCCGGCATGGAAATAGAGCGGCCGGTCATAGCCATGCTCGGCCTCCCAGCGGTGAATCGCTTCGGTCGTCACGCGGCGGCCCAACTGCAGTCGCGCCTGGTCTTCCGGCGTGTTCACGGCGAAGAACAGGGTGAACGTCACCACATGGACACCGAACAGCACGGCGAGCGCGTAGGCGAGGCGACGCAGGATATAGGCGATCATGATGGGCGCTCACCCGCATCCCCGTCCGATTCCTCCTGGGGGGTCGCCGGGGGAATCGATCCGCCGGCCCGGGGAACTTCCCATATGATCGCCGTGCGCGCGTCGCGCTGCTCGCGCGCGCGCCAGACCCGCCACAAGGGAATCATCGCCAGCGACAGTGCAGCCAGAATCGCCGCGAGCGGCCACCAGTGGGGCCGATTCCATGCGCGGATCCGTTCCCAGCGCATCGCTGGATCGACGTCCAGGTACTTGATCTGATCCCGCACCATGATGCTTGGATTGGCGTTGCGTACCCAGGGCTGATACGCGGCCGAGATCGCCGGAAAATACCCCCACATCCACGGATTGTCGCGCTGGACGATCTGCACCATCCGGTCGATCACCGCCTGTCGCGCAGCACCGTCGGGCAGCACCCGCATTTCCTGATACAGACGATCATATTCGGGGTTTTCATAGTTGGCCGCGTTCTCGCCTTGGAATTTCGCCTTTCCCTGAGGGCCGTATAGCAGGAAGAGGAAGTTCTCGGGGTCCGGGTAGTCGGCGTACCAGCCCCAGGAGAAGATCTGTGCCTCGCCCTTCAGCACGCGCTCCTGGAACCGGTTGTAATCTTCGGCCCGGATCTCCAACTGGATGCCGAGCTTCGCGAACTGTTTGATCTCCCAATCCAGACCGGCCTGGGCCGCGGGCGTGGTGCCCGTGGTGTCGTAGGTCAGCACGAGCGGCTTGCCGGTTTTCGCGTCGCGACCGTCCGGATATCCGGCTTCGGCGAGCAAGCGGCGCGCTTCCGCGATCGATCGCCGTTGGGCATGGCCGTCCGCCCACACGTGGGTGACCGGATCGATCCCCGCCGCGCCGCCGCGATAGCCGAACACCCCGGGCGGAATCGGTCCCATCGCCGTCTTCGACGCGCCGATCGTGTCGAAAAACACGGTGCGGTACTCCTCCCAATCGTGCGCGATCGAGATCGCCTGCCGCAACTTGCGGTTGCGTTCGCGCTGCGCCGGGGTGTCGCCGCCGCCGACCACCGGGTCGAGCCAATTGAATCCGATATAAGAAATGCTCGGCCCGACGTGACCGATGATCTGCACGCCGCGCGCCCGCAGCAGCGCCGCGCGTCCGGTGTTGTCGAGGAGCTCTTTCTCCAGGACGAAGCCGGTACTGAGCCGCTCCACGTATGGCACGTCGTAATAGCCCTGCAGAAATTTGTCGAGCGCCGGCTCCTGCTCCTTCTCGACCGAAGAAATGACTTCGTCGACGAACGGCAGCGGCTTTCCGGCATCGATGAGCAAACCCTTGGCGGCGTCGCCCGGCATCCCGGCACTCGGGTACCGCTGCCCGTGAAAATTCGGGTTGCGCCGCATGACGTAGCGGTTGGCGCTCTGCGATACCAGCATGAACGGACCGGTGCCGACCGGCCAGAAATTGAGCGTGAGACCGTTGTCCGCCATCCCGCGCTGGGCATAGAAGCGGTCCGCCTCCCAGGGAATCGGCGAGAAGAACGTCATCGCCAGCCAGTACCGAAACTGGGGATAGACGCCGTGGATTCGGATCTCCAGGGTGTAGCGGTCGAGCGCGCGCGCGCCGGGTAGCGGTACCGTGCGCAGATCGCGCCAAGGCAAATCGCGATCACGCGGGCGCGTGCCGGCGAATGCCGCGGTGCGTTCCGCGCGCAGCCGGTCTCCGAACGTCTTCATGCCGACGATGAGCGGCGCCATGATGCCGTAGATCGGCGAGGGCGTATGGACATACGGGCTCGCCAGGCGCTTGATTTCGTAGACGTAATCCTCCGCCGTCAGTTCGCGCGTCGCCGTCGCGACGCCATGCGCTTCATCGAGCGGAAAATCCGCGATCGAATGGCGCCACGCGATCTGCGCCGGGCGAAGGTCCTGATACAGGTATCGGCCTTGCGCATCGCGGGCGAACGCCGGGTGCGGCTGATACCGAATTCCCGGGATCAGCCGCAGGGTGTACACGCTGGTGGCGATGCGATCGACCGGCGCGTCGGCAGGCAGGTCCCGACCCGCCGCATCCAGGTACCGAACCGTCGGCAATTCGCGAACCGTTCGCCCTTCCAGCGTGAACGGCCGCTTGAGATAGTCGTACTGCAGCGGCGGCTCATAGATCGAGTACGTCCACGGCGTTTCGTCGTTGCTGTAGCTGCTGACCGGATCCAGATACTTCGGGCGCGAGCCGAAGCACGTGAAGAGTACCTTGGCGCGCAGCAGGGACTCCGGGTACGGAGCGTCGGGAACCCGGCCACAGCCCTGGACCGTCAGGACCAGGAGGATCAGGACGATCGCAGGAAGGATGCCGAAAGCGCGTTTCAATGTGGAATACGGATTGTTCGGAAAAAATGGGTAACAACCCATTTCAGAAGGGTACACGAAGCTGGCAGTACACTTGCGCACCGTGGAAAATACCGATCCCAGCTTCCGCCTCCCGATCCGGGTCTACTACGAGGACACCGATGCCGGCGGGGTGGTCTACCATGCCAACTACCTTCGCTTCTTCGAGCGCTGCCGCACCGAGTGGCTGCGCGCACTCGGCTTTCACCAGGGCGATCTCGCACAGCGCGAAGGAGTCCTTTTCGTCGTTTCCGCCGTCCGGGTCGAATACCTACGGCCGGCGCGCCTGGACGACGAACTGGTGATCGATGCCCGCATTGCCGCCTTGCACCGCAGCGCCATCGCGTTCGTGCAGCACGCCCTGCGCGGCACGGCAGCCCTGTGCCGGGCCGAGGTCAAGGTCGTCTGCGTCGACGCGGCGACCCTGCGCCCGACCCGATTGCCCCAACCCTTGACGAACCTTCTGCAAACCGGCCTTCCGGCCGCTTCCGACACCGAACTCGCATGAACATCTCTGCCGACCTTTCCATCTTTTCCCTGGTCGTCCACGCCACCTTCGTGGTGCAGTGCGTGATGGCGCTGCTGTTGGCGATCTCGCTCGCCTCCTGGACATCGATTTTCAGCAAGACCCTGGCGATCCGCCGGGCGCGGCGGGAAACCGAATCGTTCGAGCGCAAATTCTGGGCGGGCAGCGACCTGCGCCAGTTATTCAGCGCCGCGTCCAACCCGCACAACCAGACCGGGGCGCTCGAGCGCATCTTCGAAGCCGGCATGGCGGAATACCTCAAGCTCCGCAGCGGCCCGGGCGGCGACCAGGACCGCCAGGCGCTGCTCGACGGCGCCCGCCGCGCCATGCGGGCGGGCTATCAGCGTGAAATGGACACCCTCGAATCGCGCCTCGCCTTCCTTGCCTCCGCCGGTTCGGTCAGCCCGTACATCGGGCTGTTCGGAACCGTCTGGGGCATCATGCATGCGTTCACCAACCTGTCGAGCCTGCAACAGGCCACACTGGCGAGCGTCGCCCCCGGCATCGCCGAGGCGCTCATCGCCACCGCGATCGGCTTGTTCGCGGCGATCCCGGCGGTGCTGGCCTACAACCGGTTCGCGCACGACATCGACCGCTTGGCCAACCGCTTCGAGACCTTCATCGAAGAGTTCTCGAACATCCTGCAGCGGCAGCGGTAAGCGCCATGGCCGTACTCGCCCGCCGCAGCAGCGGAAGCCGGCGCCGCATGATGGCCGACATCAACGTCGTACCCTATATCGACGTGATGCTCGTGCTGGTCGTGATCCTCATGGTTTCGGCGCCGTTCGTCAATCCGAGCCTGGTGCAACTCCCCTCCCTCGGCAAGGCCAACCGCGCGCCGGATCGGCCGATCGAGGTCGCTGTCAAGGCCGACGGCAGCCTGCTGCTGCGCGACCGCACCGCGGGCGGGTATGCCGCGCCGCGGCCGGTGCAACTGGATGAATTCGTCGCGCTGGTGCGGCAGCGCCAACAGAGCGACCCCAACGTCCCGGTGGTGATTTCGGGCGACAAACGGGTCCGCTACGATGCGATCATTCACGTCATGGATGCGCTCTACAAGGCCGACGTCAAACGTGTCGGCCTGTCGGTGAGACCGACCCGATGACCGCGATTGCCGCCGACCGGGGTCCGCGGCAAGCCCCGCACCGAAACCGCGATACGCTGCCCTCCTTCCTGGCGGCGCTGGCCATGCACGGCGCGCTGGTCGCCGCGCTGTGGATTGCAATGCGCTGGCACACCGGCGCGAGCGCGCCGGTGACGGCGACACTCTGGAACCTGCCGCCGATGCCGGTTCCCCGCCATGCCGTCCGTGCCCCGACACCGCCGCAGGTCGTGCCCCAACCGCCGGCACCGCCCCCGCCTCCGCCCAAGGAGGAGCGCCTGCCGTCGAAGGCGGACATCGTCGAAAAGAAGACGGCGCCGACCACTCCCAAGCCGCCGCCGAAGAAGACGCGGGAAAACCACCGCCATCCCTCGCACAAGGCAGCGAAGGCCGCAGCGGATGCGGCCGCCAAAGCGCAGGCCGCGGCCGAGCGCGCCCGCATGGAAAAGGCCGCCGCACAGGAACAGCAACAGGAAATGCAGGAACTCAACCGTCTCGCCAACCAGGCAGCGACGGCGACGCCCCGCAGCGCCACCATTGCCTCGAGCGGCATGAGCCGGGCCGACGCCAACGTCATCGGCGCGGCGATCAAGGCGCACCTGTTTTTCGCGGTCCCGCCCGACGTCGCCGACACCGTCTACGCCGAGTACGAGGTCCACGTCCTGCCCACCGGGCAGCAAGTCGGCGACCCGCTACTGATCAAACCCAGCGGGCTGGCCGGGTTCGACGAGGCGGCGCTGCGCGCGATTTTGGCGGTGAACCCCTTCCCGCGCAAGGACGGGCAGGATCTGCCCCGGACCATCGACGTGAAGCTCTATCCCAAAGACGCGCACTAAGCGCCTCGCCGACCGACGTCATGTCGCATTTCCCCGGACAATACCCCGTCATCCCGACACGAATAGAATCCGTCGCCATGGCCTCTTCTTCTCTCCAACGCGCGCCCCTTCCGATGCGATCCATCCGCTCTCTTCTCGCCGCCGGCCTGACGCTGGCCCTCGCCACCCTGCTTTCCAACGCCCCGGCCCACGCCCAGATGACAGTCGAAGTCACCGGCGTCGGCGCGCAGCAGTACCCGATCGCCGTGGCGAACTTCCACGTCGACACGGCGCTGCAACAGGACCTCGCCGCCATCGTCCGGGCCGACCTCAACCGCTCCGGCATGTTCCAGATCGTCGATGCCGGACCGGATGCGATCGAGGAAGCCGCCCCGATCCAGTTCGCCGACTGGAAGTCCCGGGGCGCCAGCACCCTGGCCGTCGGCTCGGTCCAGCACCTCCCCGACAATCGGATCCAGGTCCGCTACCGCCTCTACGATACGGTCAAGGGTTACCAGGTCGACGGCATGGAATTCACCATGGGCGGCGCGGGCACGGAGCGCGACCAGCGACACATCGCCCACAAGATCGCCGACCGGATCTATCAGGCGGTCACGGGCTATCCGGGCGTCTTTTCCACGCGCATCGCCTACGTCGTCCAGTTCAGCCGCAACCGCTATGACCTGCAGGTTGCCGACGCCGACGGCGCCGACGCGCAAACCGTCCTGCACTCCCCGGGCTTCGTCCTGTCGCCGACCTGGTCGCCGGACGGCCAGCACCTCGCCTACGTCGCCCTGGAGCACAACCACGCGGTCGTGTATGTCCAGAACCTCGTGACCGGCCGGCGCCGCCTGGTGGCCGGGTATCCCGGCACCAACAGCGCCCCCGCCTTCACGCCGGACGGCAAGCGGCTCGCCGTCACGCTGACCAAGAACGGCAATTCCGAGATCTACACCATGGATCTCCACGGCCGCCACTTGAAGGCGATGACCCGCGAACCCGGCATCAACACCGAAGCCATCTTCTCTGCGGACGGGGCCTGGATGTATTTCACCTCGGACCGCAGCGGCGGCCCGCAAACCTACCGCATGCCCGCGGGGGGCGGCGACGCCGAACGCATGACCTTCATCGGCGATTACAACGTCAGCCCGCGCATCAGCCCGGACGGCAAGACGCTCGCCTACGTATCCCGCCGCGACGGCCTGTTCCAGGTCGAGACGCTCGATCTGACGAGCAACCAGGAACTCACCGTCACCAACACCGTCAACGACGAAAGTCCGTCCTTCGCCCCCAACGGCCGCATGCTGATCTACGCGACCTCGCTGGAAGTGGGCGGGCGCGGATTGCTCGCCTTGGCGTCCATCGATGGCACCGTGCACGTGCTGCTGTCCGGTCCCAAGGGCGACTACCGCGAACCGAGCTGGGGACCGTTCACGCCCTAGTCAACATCCCGGGGCACCCTGGACGCGAACCATGCACCTTTTGAAACCGATCTTCCAAACCCCCATCTCCAACGGAGCGTTCGCATGAAAAACCTGCGTCTCACCGCCCTCGCGGGCGCCATTGCCCTAGTTCTGGCCGGCTGCAGCAGCACCAGCCTCGATCAGAATCCCGCCGGCGCCGGCGCCGGCGCGAGCGCCACGCCGTCGTCGGTCAGCGGCTCTGGAACCAGCGGTCTGAACGGCGGCGCCAACGGAGCGGGCGCAGCGCTCAATCCGCTCACCGATCCGCACAACATCCTCTCGCACCAAAGCATCTACTTCGAATTCAACAAGTCGGTGATTCCGGACAACGAGATCGCGATCGTCTCCGCGCATGCGCGCTTCCTGGTCGACCATCCGACCCGCACCGTCCGCATCGAGGGCAACACCGACGAACGCGGAACCGCCGAATACAACCTGGCGCTGGGCCAGCGCCGCGCCGATGCCGTGCGCAGCCGCCTGGAACTGCTGGGTGTGCCGGCAAACCGGGTGGACTCGGTAAGCTACGGCAAAGAGCATCCGCGCGCCCTCTGCCATGAAGAAAAGTGCTGGGCGGAGAACCGCCGGGCTGACATCGTCTACACCAACTGACCCTTCCAGACATCCCGAACGCCATGGCCTCGATCGCAGGAAAAGTCCCCGCCGCCATCCAACGCGCCCTCGCCGGCGCACTCGCGGCGGTGGCCCTGGCATGGAGCATTCCCTCCCATGCCGACATCTTCGCCGACAACGATGCGCGCCGCGCGATCCTGCAACTGCGCGACACCGTCGCGGCCCAGAACGACCGCTTGAATGCGCTCGCCCGGCAGGTGACGGATCTCGAAAAGCGGGTTCAGGCGGTACAAAACGGACTGGCGGAAACCGCGAGCCGCCACGACCGATCGACCGAAACCATGGACCATCTGCGAGGCACCACCGAAGATCTCGCCCACCAGATCGCCATCCTGCAGAAGAACCAGCACGACTTCTACAGCGACCTCGACCAACGTCTGCACAAGCTCGAGCCGCTGACCGTCAATGTCGACGGCAAGACGGTGCAGATCGACCGCCACGAGGAACAGGACTACGAAGCCGCAGTGAGCGAGTTCCGGGGCGGCGACTACCGTGCGGCAGCTCAGGCATTCCGCACATTCACCGCCCGCTACCCGACATCGGCATACGGCGCGGCGGCGCAATTCTGGCTCGGTAGCTCGTACTTCGCGCTGAAGGAATACTCCGCCGCGGTGGTGGCGCAGCGCACGCTCATCTCCCGATTTCCCGACTCGCCGCACGTTCCGGAGGCCCTCCTGAATATCGCCGCCAGCCAGACGGCGATGGGGGAAGTGCGTAGTGCGCGCGTCACCCTGCGACGCATCGTGCACGATTTTCCGGCGACGGATTTCGCGAAACTCGCACAGCAGCGGCTCGCCGCCCTACCAGCGGAACGCCGCCCGTCGGCGCATCCCGCCCCGACACGGAAAAAGCACCCCGAGAACTCGTGATCGATCGGGCGCGGAAGACTGCGCCCGCCGCCGTGGTGCGATTTGACTCCGCAGCCCGGTCTCGCGATAATCGTGGGCTTTTCTGGCGCCGGGGATCGTGGATCTACACGACACCCATCGTACCGGCCCAGCCGCCCGCGGGTCGTTAGCTCAGTCGGTAGAGCAGCGGACTTTTAATCCGTTGGTCGCAGGTTCAAGTCCTGCACGACCCACCAATCAAATCAACGGCTTACGAATGCGTAGGCCGTTTTCGTTTTGGCGGTTCGCGGGTCATGTAGGGGCAGTGTAGGGTTTTCCGGGGAATTTGCCCGGATTCCGGCCTGCCGGCCTGGTGCGGTGTGCGGATGCCGACGCCCCGGAATTCCGCCGTTCCCCGCCGATTCCCGGTTTCCTCCTTGGTGCTTCCCCGCATTGTTCGCGTATCGTTCCGGCAACGGTTTGCATGCCTCGGGAGCGGGAATGCTGAAGCGTCCGCCGATGAATCGAGGCGGCTTCCCTCGCGCGCGCGATGCCTGCAGGAAAGGGCGACACGGAGAGCTTGGCGATTTCGCCTTGCATTCGCGCCGTTGTCGTTTCAATGGTTGCAAGCGTCAAAGCATTCGTCGGAGGTTCTGGATGTATTCGCCTTGCAGGCGTCAATACAGCTTTCAATTTTTGATTTCACCACCTCAGTCGACGCGGAACTTTGTACCGGCGCCGGTTGATTGCTGAATGCGGCGGTACAGTTAAAGTCGCTCGCTCGCGATTCAAGCGCAGCAATGTTATTTCTGGCGTCGGCCGCAAGAAGATATGCGTATATGCCTTGAAATTCCGCGGCACCCAGCATGGCAATGTTTTGCTGCTTCGCAATCTCAGCTCGCAGGTAAGCGCATTTATGCTGCCAATCGGCCTTGTTAGTCGGCGCAGGAATTTGCGCGACTTGCTCCGCATAAGATGGCCTCGGATGCCGGGCGGCGCATCCTGTAATGCCGATTTCAACCAAGGCGAACGCGGCAAGGAATGCCACCTTCCTGCAAGTGTCCGTCATTTTTTCCTCCTTTTTTGTCGAGTCTCGGGGACGGGCCACTTGCCTGCAACGGAACCCCCAATTTCCCTGCGCGCGATGTATGCCCCCCACAGCTGGACGAGTGACTGTCGATTAAGCCGGAGAAATTCCCGGAGCAAGCAGCGTTCCTCGCGGCCCTCGGCGGTGAACAGCCGAACACCACAGCGTTTTGCGAGGCGGGGCCTTTCCCGCCTCAGTCCTTGGGCCGGTGCTCCGCTCAAACGGCTTCCAGCCCCGTATCGCCTCGGCCTGCTTTGCCCGACGTTCTCCCCGACCATTTTGCCGCACCCGCGCCTTCTTCTCCGCGCGCTTCGGGTCGCAGGGGGATTCGGCATCTTGGACAACCCCTTTGGTTTTTGCTGGCTTTCGGCTTCGCGCTCATTGGCCCATCTCTCGCATCGCGATTTACCACATTCGAGCAGGCCGTTGAAAAACGTCTGAGTATGTCAGCGACATGGGATGTCGAACGTTGGATAGTCATCATTGATCTCCGATGGAGCGGGACGGATGCGCGGTAACGACGAAACGCGGGAAGCGTTGTTCACGATGCAAGGCTCTCGCTCAGATGACGCTTTCCGATTTCAGTCTGGCGCGCATCGCGCATTTCTTCGATGCGCTCCGGCGTCCATTTTTTGTTCGCTTCCTCCGTCCCGCCGTCCGCATCCTGTCCGCTCGCCTTCGGCGGAAATTCCGCTTCTGGTGCGGGGACGGCATTCTTCGGAAAGCGATATGTCACACCCCAGGCGGCAAAGAGCGCATCCAAGTCGGTCGGCCTCATCCAATGCCAGAAGGCCCGGAGTGAACCTACCTTCTCGTCGGGCGCCTGCGTGGCCGGCTTGCGAATGACCTGCGTGCGCGTCCTCGCCGCGGCAACCATGTCCGCGAGCAATTCGCTCTCCTGGACGCCCGGATTGGCCTCCGCGACTTTGCGGGCGGCCTCTCGCAGCGTGTAGAACCCGCGCGCTTGGCGCTTTTGCACCTCGCGGGCTTCGGCTTCGTTCGCGGCTGCGGATTGAAGCCGAATGTTCCCATCCGTTCGCACGAGTTGCCCCAGTAGTTCCAGGGCATGGTCACACTCGGCGTCGTCCATCTCCCAGGTGGGGTCGGCCGGGTCCAGGTGCGGCAGCGCCGGGGCGTATGGTGCACCATTGAGCGGGTTGCGCACGCGCAACATGCCATCCCGAATGTAGTTGGCGAGCCTGCAAAGAAAGTCCTTCTCGGTGGCTTCCCGCAATGCCCTGCGGCTTGCCCTCTCAACTTCGTTTTCCTCAGGCACCCCAGGAATCGGCGGATGCTCGCGCCGCGCCGCCCATCGGGCGAACTTGCCAATCGGCGCCAAGTCCGCTGCGTCCTCTTGCGGCGCTTCGGAAGTATTGGCGTCCTTCGGCGTCACCACGCTTTGCGTCGTTCCCATGCGCTCGGCCACCTCGGTCTGGGATAGTGTCCTGCGCGGGCGATTGCGTACTAATCGGCCAGCGCGTCGTACTCGGCGCGGGTCTTCGCGTCCTTCAGCAATTCGCGCTTGATGGTTTTCTGGGATTTCACGGTACAGATCCCCGTCACGCAGCGGCCGGAGTCTCCCGGCGCATCGGCTTGATTTTCGGCATGCGTTCCTTGCGGGCTTGCCATAGGTCGTACTGCGCCTGCATCCCAAGCCAGGAATCGGGCGTCGTCCCAAGCCATGCCGACCGGCGCAGCGCCATGCCTGCCGTTACTCCGGCATGGCCGTTCAGCACCTTGGACAGCGTGACGCGGGAAACCTGCAAATCCTGCGCGGCCTGCGTAACCGTCATCCCCTCGGGCAGCCATTCCCGCAATACTTCGCCGGGGTGTGCGGGGTTGTGCGTTTCTCTGCTCATGCCGCGCCTTCGATGCTGAACCGCACCCGCCCCCCCACGGCCTGCGCGAACCGCTGCACGGTACGCATGGAAGGCGGGCGCTTGCCGCTCTCCAAGCGCGCCACCACGCTTTGCGTTGTTCCCATACGCTCGGCCACTTCCGCTTGCGAGAGTCCGGCGCGCGCGCGGGCCGCGATGAGTTCGCGGGTGATTGCGTACTCATCGGCCAGCGCGTCGAATTCGGCACGCGTCTTGGCGTCTTTCAGCAATTCACGCTTGATGGCTTTCAGGGATTTCACGGCAAAGCCTCCAATCGGTCCTTGGCGGTTTCAATCGCGGCGCGCGGCGTCTTCTCCGTCTTTTTCACGAAGACATGCAGCACCAGCAGCGTGCGGCCTCGGACGGCGGCATACACGGCGCGGGCGATGCCATCGCGCCCCCGCATCCGCATTTCCCACAACTTGCTTTCCAGCGGGCGAACATGCGGCATTCCGACTTTCGCCGGGCCGAAGGCTTCCAGCAGTTCCGCGATATGCAGGAACCGGGCGCGCATGTCGGCGGGTAGCGCCTTCAATTCCGCTTCGGCCAGCGGGTGCACGTCTACCGTCCATCCGGCCATAGTATAGCCTTTTTGCTATTAGCGTTCAGCCCACAATCTGCAATCGCGGCGCATCGGCCTTCGCGGCAAACTCGATGCCGGCCTCTTTCAGAATCCACGCCTCGTACTTCGTGTGCCATACGGCCAGAAGTTCCAGGGGGCGGCTGATGTAGTGCCGCTCCGCCGTCGCGCTGGGCGTGTGCCCCATGATTTGCGCCACGATGCCATGCGGCATTTCCACCCACTCGGCCAGGGATGCGAACGTGCGGCGCAGGCCGTGCAGGGTGACATGCGGCAGTCCGGCGGCGTCCAATGCGCGAACGTGCGCGATGCGCGGCTCCGCAATCTTGCCGTCCTTCGCGCCCGGACTGGAGAAAACCCACTCATTGCGGCGGGGTAGCGCCCGCAGCAGGGAAGCAAGGTAGGGCGTAAGCGGGACTTTCCGGCCCTCGGCCCGCACCTTGTCCCGTATCCAGATTGCGCCCAGGCCGAAATCGACGTTCTCCCATCGCAGCCCCGCGAGTTCCTCCCGACGCGCGCCGGTCAGCGCCAGCCCTTGCAGGTACGCGGAAATGATGGGGTTCGGAATCGCCCGGACGGCGGCAAACCATGCTTTCATGTGCGCCCGTTCCAGCACGTCGAACCGCTTGTTCTGCGCTACGGGAACCTCGGCGCGCAGGTCTTTGGATGCAATCGCGGCGGCGTCCCGGATGCCGGAATACTCGGGCCGGTCGGCGCACCAGCGCCAGAACGTGCGGAACAGCACGAACGCCTGCCGTGCGGTACTCGGCCGGTCGGCGGCCTCTTTGCGCATCCATTCGGCCAGCGCGGCGGCGTTCACGTCGGCAAGGCGCATTTGCAGCAGCGGGTAGAGCGGGCCTTGCTTCGTTTCGCCTTGGCCGCGCTTGTACTTGGCACCCCCAGCCTGCGCAAGTCGTTCATGGTCCGCGAAGTGCCGCGCCCCCCACTTCTTTTTCGCGTAGGGAAGCGCCATCCGCTCCCGGTGGTAGGCCAGATATGCGGCCCAGGCGTCGGCCACCAAGGCAACTTGCGCCTTGGCCTGCTCGCGGGCGGCGTCCACCTTGGCGCGCTTCTCGGCTTCCAGGTGTCGCGGGTCGATACCCTGGTCCGTCAGGTTCTTGAGGCGGCGCGCTTCGAAGCGTGCGGTCTTGGTTTCCCCGGCGGGGCCGTCAATCGGCCATTCCCGCAGGCTGCCGATGGTCATGCGAAAGCTCTTGCCGTGTAGCCAACCCTCGAAAACGTAGGACTTCGCCCCGGCGGCAGTGACGCGCACCCCAAGCCCGCGCGCCTCGTCGTCCCAGAAGAAGGCTTGGGCCTTGCCGGGTTCGCACGCGAATTTCGCCACCCGGTCGGCGGTGAAATGTACCCGCCGCCGCTCCCGCTCTGCTTTCCCCGGTTTGCCCATTGCCATAATCCGAAGGTCGCCCATGTAGGGGCCATGTAGGGGTTTTCCGGGAATTCGGCGGAATGTCAATCAACGGACTAATGTAGGGGAAATGGAGAAATCGCTTGAAATTCCGCGTATTACGGCACTTCCGGGAATCGTGGTCAACGCATGGAAATAGCAGATTGCCCGGACTTTTAATCCGTTGGTCGAAGGTTCAAGTCCTGCACGACCCACCAATCAAATCAACGGCTTACGCCGCAGAAATGGACTGCGTCCTTTGGCCGGTTCAGCGCACGGACACCCTGCAAGGTCCTCTCGAAGTCGATCGCCAGATGTTCGATTGGATTGCAGTGAAATGTCGAATGTCGGTTTTTTTACATCCAAGACATACGTTGCCGACCATTCCGAGGAATGCACTTGATTTTCCTAAGAAAAATTTAACTGGCACCATATTTGCTTCTTCTACCGACATCTACCACATGGGAAATTTCCCATGCCGATTCGGGTTCGCAGGAGCATCAAAATGAAACTGGGCAATAGCGTACGAACGTGGTTTCACACCCTCTATCGCGTCGCCGCGCTCACGCTCACGATCGGGGCCGCATTTCCGGCAGCGGCCAGCGTCATGTACACGCTCGATAGCGGATTCGTTTCCGGCACCACCAACTATGGAACGGTGACCCTTACCGACATCTCGGGCGGCGTCCAGGTCAGCGTCGCCTTGGCCGGCACGGAAATTTTCGCAAACACCGGCGCCGGCCCGATGTTCAGTTTCAACCTCGACGCCACCCCGACCAGCGTCGGCAACTTTTCGGGGGGGAATGGCCAGAGCTTCTCGGCATTCATGCCGGGGGGCAGGGCCAACCCCTTCGGAACGTTCACTTGGGGAATCGACTGCAGCACATGCGGAAACGGCACGTCGACTCCCGTCGCCACAGCGCCATTTGGCTTCCAGGTACTGGGCGCATCGCTGACCACCGCCGACTTCGCCCTGACCAGCAACGCACCGCCTAACGGATTTACGCCAGCGTACTTTGCCGCCGACATCTGCTCGGCAGCAACGGATTCGGGCTGCGCGAGCACGGGCCTGGTGGGTGCAACGAGCCCCGGGACTCCTACCAACGTCCCGGAGCCGACCGCGCTCGGCATGATGGGGATGGCTCTCATCGGCACGGCGCTCGCCCGCAAAATGCGCAGGAGGTGATCGGGCGACGCAACGACCGATGCAAGAATACGCCCGCACCATGCGGGCGTTTTTCTTTCTGGGGCACTCGGACCTTGGTAGTAAGCGTGTGGTGAATCCCATCTATTCCGGGGTCTGATTCGGCTGGAACAATCCGCGGGCGGAAACGTTTAGATCGTAACTGTCCGGGAATTGACGTCGTAGGCGACGGCGGCCGACCGGGACATCGTTGCGTCCTTTTTGGAGGCGGATCACGGGCGGTGCCCCAAGCGTAGTTGAAGGTTGAAGGCGGCGGTTTCCAGGTGAATCCGGGAGAATCGGGTTTGCCAACCTGTGAAACTCGAGGAAAGGAAACCGCCATGGGCAATCGTAGGGGAAATA
>JAKAFN010000007.1 GCA_021825945.1 Pseudomonadota bacterium | reverse complement strand
TTCGATTCCCTCTCCGGGCACCAGGAGACCTTCGATGGAATCGCCGATGTCGAGAAGGTCCTGTCGAGACTTTGGCGAGGACGCGACCGGCGCCATCACGCCGCGCGCTTGCCGCCGGGCTTGGTGGTGGCCTGCTTCGGCTCGGCGTAGCGGGCATTGCGTTCGGCAAACACATCGTCGGCCGGGATGACTTCGCCGCCGGCGATGCCGTCCAGTATCGCCGTCCGCAGATCGGCATTCAGCCGTTCCGACATGGCCTCATCGACGTGCAGCGGCAGCAGACGGGCGGCAGGCCGGTCGTGGTTGGCGCACCGCCATCGGTTCGGAATCGGCCTGTTCGAGCGCGGCAGTCGCGTCGAAGGCCGGAAAAACGGAGTGGAACCGGATCGCGCATGCCGGGTAGGCGCCCGCCTGCACGTCAGTGCCGGTCCGCAACATCCTGGACTTTCCGCGACATCCACTCCAGTAGTTTGCGTTTGGCCTGGAGCCGCGCCGATTCGCCGATGTCGTCATGAATCTGCCGATGCCAATCGAGGACTCCCGGGTCATCGACCCCCCGCTCCGCGAAAAAATCGGTGATCGGACATGAATCGAGCGTTCCCGGCTCACGCAGGTGCAAGGGATCGTGCATCACCATCCACTCGTACGCCAACGCTCCGAGCCAGCTGCGCAGACGGTGATCGTACGGACCGTGATACGACCGGCTTTCGATCCACTCCGTCAATGCCGCGGCAGGCATCGGCCGCGCCAGACCGTATCCCTGTCCGAGATGACAACCCAGGCGCACCGCCGCCTCGATGATGCCGTGATCCTCCAGACCCTCGACGACGACATCCTGTTCCAGGTCCAATCCGACCTGCACGACGGTCCGGATGAGACTCAGGGACTTGATCGGATCCGACAGCAGATCCTTGACGATGTTCTGATCGATCTTGACCAACTGAAAGGGCAAGCCGGCCAGCCGACTCAGATTGCTGAATCCGGAACCCAGGTCGTCGAGCGCGAACTGCACGCCGCGCGCGGCGATGCGGCGGATCGACTCCCCCACCACATCATCTTCCAATGTCTGACTCTCCAACAACTCCAGCGTCAGGTGATGCGGTGCCACCCCGGCTTCGCGCAACGCCTCGTCGATCCATCGCGCACAATCCGGATGAACCAGCGAACTCGGTGCGATGTTGACGGACAGACCGAATTCCATGCCTTGATCGCGCCAACGACGGAGATGCCCGAGCCCCTGCACCAGGCCTTGCCGAAAGAGGGAATCGAGATCCGTGTCCCCCAGTACGGGCAAAAATTGCTCCGGGTTCAAGATCGTACCTTCCGGCGTGCGCAGTCGCGCCAATCCTTCCACCTTCACCAGAGCGCCGTCGGCAAGGTTGACGACCGGCTGCACGAACATCTCCAACCCGCCTCCATAGAGCAGCGCACGGATTTGCGCAGCCTCCGCCTTGTCGATGGCGCGCCCACGGTGATGCCAGGCCGCAGCCACCGCATCCCAGCGGTACTGCAAGGACATGCGCCACGTCCGCATCCATCCCGAGGAAAACTGGTTGGGATAGATGCCGAACAGCATCAGCACGGCATGAATGGTATTCCGCTGATGGATCGGGATCGTCGCCGCGCTGCGGATCCCAAACTGCTGCATCAACCCCCGCCACGGCCTGGCACACGCCTCCGCGGCGAAATTGCCGGTTTCCTGCTGGGTATCCGACCGCCATGTCGTGCCGACCAGGCCCCGGCCGCGCGCCTCGCGCGGATCCAGGGTGGGATACAGATCCTGCACCCGAAACGCATCGACCAACGCATCGGCCCGCTCGCCCGATGCCCGTTCCACCACCAGCCAGTTCTTTGGATCGGGCCGCCATACCAACGCAACGCATATTCCCGGCAACGCCACGAGGGCATCGAGTTCCACGGCGATCCAATCGGTTGCGGGCGTCCTGCCACCGATCGGCCGCGCCAACAGCGCCTGGTACTGCTCCAAGACGTTCTGCATCGCATGCAGTTGATTCTCGAGATCCCGTTGCAAGCGGATATCGGCGGTCCGCAGGATCCGATAGCGGGTGCGGGCCGCGAACAGCATGTCGTCCAGATGGGTTCGCAACAGGTCGCGATATAGCCCGGCAGCCCAGATCATCCATGCGCCCGTGATGCCGATCAAGCCATGGGCCGTACCCAGCCGCTGCGCCGCCACGACCATCTCATCCTCGGTGGCAAGGGGGTCCAGGAGAAATCGCAGGTGCGAGGCCTGCTTGCGCCGGAGCGACTGCAACTCGTCGGCGGAAAGCGATGCGAGGATTTTTTCACAACCTGATTGCGTCTCCATCGCTTGGTAGAGCATCGCGGTGAACTTCTCCGCCAGGACGTCCAGATGCGGCGCCAAACTCCGCATCCGCTCCTGCGCCTCCTCGCCGAAGGCATCGAACGACGTTTCCTCCCGCGACTCCAACGCCGGCGCTGCGCCGAGCGCCCACCACTGCGCCCGATCGCGCTTGCGCTGCTTGGCCTGGTACATCGCCGCATCGGCATGACGCAGCAGCAATTCCGCTTGGCTCCCATCGTTGGGAAACAGGGCGACGCCCATACTCACGTCGATCGACACGACCGGTTCCGGCTGCGCACGCAGCGGAAACGGCGTTTCCACCGCCCCATGGATCCGATTGAGCGCCATCGTCAGTTGCGCACGCTCCTGACCGGGATCCAGATCCTCCAACACGACGACGAACTCGTCACCGCCGAGGCGAGCGATGAAGTCCGAATCGCGCAGCAAACCGCGCAGACGGTGCGAAACCTGCCGCAGCAATTCGTCCCCGGCTTCATGCCCCAGCTGATCGTTGATCGGTTTGAAGTCATCGAGGTCCATCATCCCCACGGCAAGGGACTTTCCCTGCCGCAGCACGCGGGCAATGGCCTGCGGCAGATATTCTTCGAGCGCGAAGCGATTCGGTAATCCGGTGAGCGCATCTGTGCGAGCCATGCGCGCATCGCGCTCCTGCAGGAGGCGGATTCGATTCTTCAGATCGAACTCGTCGAGACCATAGCCCAGTAGCGCGCCGATGCGGGAGCAGACCTCCATCGTCTGAGCATCGAAGCAGCCCGGTCGCGACGCTGCGAACACCAGAATCGCCCACGTTTGACCCGACCGCACCACCGGGATCGCGAGCACGCTGTGCCAGCCATGCACGGCAAAGTCCGCATGCCAGGGCCGCAACGTATCGTCCGACAAGGTATCGTTGCAAACCACCAGGTCGCGACGATTCCATGCCTTGGTCGCCACCGATGCCGTTTCGCCATCGGTGAGTCTCGGCGGCGATTTCCGCACCTGACCCGCCCCTTCGCCCGCCAGCGCGAGAACTTCGAATACTCCCGACGCTGCGGGTCGGCCGATCCAGACCGAGCGAAACAAGGCCTCCTGCGTCAATCGGGAACACAGGCGATCGAGGATTTCCTGCTCGTTCCAGTTGTGGATCAGCACGTCGGCCGATTGCAGAAGCGCACGGTGCAGAGCCTGCAGGTCCAGCAACTTCTTCTGCTGCGTCAGCAGATCGAACGTTTTTTCTCCCAGTCCGTCCGAGAGTTCCGCGAGTAGCCGGGAAATTTGCAATCTTGCGCTGTGCCACTGCGCGCGGGCGCCGTCGGCGGCTTCCGCGCCCTCCGGGCCGGATCGGACCTCCCGCGCCATGGCTTGGTCGACCTCCATGATGTGGTAGAGCAACCATTGCGCCAAAAATGCCAGCAATTCGTCGCCCCCGCCGCCGAGGGAATTTCCGACCAACGATCGGGTACGTCGAAGAAAATCCGCGAACTGCGCATGAGCCCGCAGATGCATGGCGCGGTGCTCGATGCTGATCTGCCTGCCTTGCATCAGGCGCTCTTCCTCGCGGAAGTGAGAACGGGCGTAATCGCCCAGTTCATCGAGGAACCCGGCCACGGATTCCGGCGTCATTTCCCTCGATCCGGCAATCCGCCGGAAAACCTCCAGAAGGTGCCGATGCTCCGCGTCGACCGAGGGGATACCGGTCGCCATCGCCTCATCCCACTCGATTTGGCGCGGCGAATCGGGCAAGACCTCCTGCCGCGCGGCGACATCATGGCTGGATGAACGCGGGGATTGCTCCTCAGGCATGGCGTTCTCGAATGCGTTCCGACGCGGCAATCCCAAAGGCAGACGGATTCATGGAAACGGGTGGATGCAAGCTGCCTCCGATCTCGCGCCGGATTGATACGGCGCCGCCGCTAGTTTGCATCAGCTTTTCCCGCGAGAGACGTCGCCCCCCCGATATTTCCTCCGCCGAGCGTCCGGATGCGCGCCGACCACGACAAGGGCGCCCGGGCGACCCATCCCGAATTCCCGTACGCAAAATCCGTAGACGAAGCGGGCGGAGGTAGCGATCGGCCCATAGGGGACGGGAGATCATGCGCGACTTGATCCCGATCAAACACTCCCATCGCGCTCAAATTACTATGATTCTCGCTATCGTGCGTGGCGACGTTTTGCATCCGGTGCGCCACGGCCAAGCGCCGTGAACCGTTCGGTTCGCAACGGCCACCCTCGAAGCCGGCCGTTCCCACACCTCTTCGAAGGTCATGAGAAGAAATCCAAGCCGCCTTGAACTCGTCCACATCGCGACAGACTTTCGGCTGTTCGATGAGGAGTCGTACCAGCGCCGATATTCGCGTCGGGACGGCATTCCGCTGGAACCCGGAGCCTACGTCGTGCAGTGGCCGCCAGGCGTGACGGCGAGGGAGTACGACGAGCACACCTCGTTTCACGGCCCGTTCCCGAATCGGGAGACGGCGCGTGCCAAGCTCCGCGAACTGCATTCCGCGACAGGTCGGCGCCCCGACGCCGCCAAGGCGACGTCGGGACGTTACGTGGTGGAATGGGCGATGGGGTGACTTCCGGTCAAGAGACCCGCTCCCAGGGCTCGACCGCACCGGCCACGATGCGGAACGAGGGATGCGGCTGCGGGTCGGAGACCTCCTGCCAACGCGCGAAATCCGCAGGACTGCGAAGCCGCAACTTCTCGAGGAGATGGCGCCACTCGTATCGCAACTGCCCGCCGGTGCAGGGAATCGCCGCCGGCATGCGCGCCGCGCCGATCTTGGTCGGATCGAACGAATAGCCCCGCGACTGCGCTTCGGCCAGCACCGCCGCAAGATACGTATCGATCGCCGCGACGGGATCCGGTTGCGCCTGGAACCGCTGCAACTGCGGGTGGTGGCGATACCCCTTGGTTTCCCCGCGCAGCACCGCTCGCGCCAACAGCGTCTCCCGCCATAGCGCAACCAGACCCTTGGGGTCGAGATACCGAGGATGGACCGTCCAGATTCGCATCGCTTCACTCCGCCTTGCGCGACAGGAAGCCCGCATTATGAACAGCGGATCGCCGCCATCCCGCGCGGGGAAATCGGCGGCATCGATATGCCCGCCGACCAGCACGACGGATTTCAATAGCCGGGAGTCGGCGTCACGATCCGCCAACCCGCCGCACAACTCGGAACGTAGGGGTAGTACCCCCGGGCGGAATCGCAGTAATACCAGTACTGAGCGACCGGCGGGACCGCCACGGCGGCCGGGGGGATGTACGGTACGTAGGGATTCGGATATGGGTAGACGGGCGCAGCATAGAAATACCAAAGGCCGCCGGCGACCCACCACCAGCCGAGACGTCCATCATGTACACCGTGGTGCCAGACTCCCGAACGCCAAACTCCCCAGTCCTGCTCACGAAAACGGCGAATGTCGCCGCGAAACCGCTCATTGTGGCGGTGCTGCTGCCCAAACGCGGATCGGGTGGTGATCGTCCCGGCGCAGATCCCCACCGCGATCGCCGCTGCGAAAAACGCCAACCGGTTTGCGCGTGTCATGACGAGGCCCCCCCAGAGTGGATCGGCGATCCGACGGCGTCCATCCTAGCGCTGCGACCGTCGCGGCGCCGTGACCGGCGGCAAGCGATTTGCCGACGAGACCATTCGATGCGCGACGCTCCCGAGCGGCAGTGCCGGGAGGAAGCCGCGCACCGCATCGACCCTTGATCCAGCGCAGGCCATGGACATGTCGAAGATCACAAGCAGGGAATGGTCGGATCTCCGCATCGGCGCGATACTTCCCGCGTTGCATCGAGGCGCCCGTTCGTGCGGGCCTGCTCATCGGGCGTCTTTCCGCTTTCTTTCACGGACAAAAGGTGACGTCATGGCTATCGTCAAATGGGATCCTTGGCAGGAAATCGAAGACATGTTCGACCGCTACACACGGGCTGTCGGTTGGCGACGCCACGGCAAGGCCGGGGAGTTCGGCGCCGACGTCGATTGGTCGCCCCAGGTCGACATCACGGAATCCCCGGAGGCATTCACGATCAAGGCCGAGATTCCGGAGGTGAACAAGGACGACGTGAAGATATCGATCGATCACGGCATCCTGACGCTGCAGGGAACGCGCAAGCAGGAAAAGGAGGAGAAAGACAAGACGTTCCATCGCATCGAACGCTACTACGGGCGCTTCAGCCGAAGCTTTTCGTTGCCGGACAACGTCGATTCCAGCGCAGTGAAGGCAACGTTCAAGGACGGCATGCTGACGCTGACGCTACCGAAGACGGCGCGTAGCGAACCCAAAGCGATCGAAGTCAGGGTGGACTGATCCGTCGCCTCCGCGCCCCGCGCGGAGGAATGCGCCCGCCCTCGGATGGAGGCTCCAGCCCGAGCGGCGGGCGGGCAACGGCAAATCAGCCCCGGGGAACGGGGAAACTGCTACGCTCGGCCGTTTTTACGACGCGACGGCGTGGACGCATTCCGTACCTGGAAGGTGTCGCGGCACGCCACGACCCTCATGGATCTCCTGCACATCCTGATTCTCGCCCTGGTCCAGGGCGCTGCCGAACTGCTGCCGGTATCGAGCTCCGCCCATGTGATCGTTGCCGAAAAACTCATGGGGCTCGACCCCACCGCGCCGGCGATGACCATGCTGCTGGTCATGCTCCATACCGGCACGATGTTCGCCGTCATCGTGTATTTCTGGCAATCCTGGCGCAAAACCTATTTCTCGTCGATGACGGAATTCCGACGCCAAGCCGGGTACATCGTGATCGCCACGACGGCAACGGGTGTCATCGGGCTGACGCTGCAGGAAGCGATCAAGCGCGGGTTCGCCCACGACGCACCGGATTTCGAGATCGAGCAGCTGTTCGGCAATGCCCGGCTGATGGCCGCGGCGCTCCTCGCCGCCGCGGTGCTCATCATCGGCTCGGCGCGCCTGCCGCAATCCGGCTCGCACCCGCTGACGGCGCGACGTGCCGCGTGGATCGGTGCCGTACAGGGTCTGTGTCTGCCCTTCCGGGGATTTTCGCGCTCGGGCGCAACCATCTCGACCGGCCTTGCACTACGAATCGACCGGCGACAGGCGGAGGAATTCAGTTTTGCCTTGGCCGTCGCGCTCACCCCCGCCGTCCTCGTGAAAGAACTGCACCGCCTGTTCAAGACCGGCGCCGCAGGCACGATCCAGCACGCGAACGGATGGCTGCACGCCCTCGCCCCCGACCTTGCGGGCATGGCCTTCTCGTTCCTCGCCGGTCTCGCCGCACTGCGCTGGCTCTCGGGCTGGCTGGAACGGGGACACTGGCACTACTTCGGCATCTACTGCGCCTTCGCCGCCGTCGTCGTGCTCTGGGTCGGCTGAGCGGCATTTTCCGCCGCGCGCGACATGGGGATGTCGCGAGGCCCGCAGGGCCGTGACGATCCGGAATCCGCCTGAATCGCTTCGGGCCGCCCCGTCGCAATGACGGTCGTTTCGTGCCATCAACGCGGAGCGTTCATGGCACCGAGCAGGAATGCCACGACGACGACCGCCAGACCGAGCGCGAACTCCAATGCGATGCTCAAGCGCAATCCGCGCTCCGCCTCCCATTGCGCTTGCGGGTCACGGCTGTCGAGGGAAGGCGTGTAGCGGCCGCGATTGAGCAGTGCCGCCAATCCCATGCCGGCGACGATCGCGACCTTGCCGACCAGCACATGGGCATAGTCGGCCTTGATCAGCGCCGCAACGCCACCGATCCGGAACCAGGCATTGAGCAGGCCGGTGGCGACGACCGTCGCCACCAGCGCCTGTCCGTAGACCGAGAACCGCCGCAGCAACTCCGCCAGCACATGCGGCCGCAAACGCGCCACGAACGAATAGAGAACCGGCAGGGCCCCAAGCCAAGCCCCCGCAACGAGCAGGTGCAACGCCGCGGTAAGTCGTTGGACGACCCCGGGCAACCCGGACGCCGCCGCGGCATGACCGACCATCGCCACGCTTGCGAGCGCCGCTGCCACCAGGACGTAGACGCTGTGCTCCTGCCAAGCCGCATCCCGCTCCGTAGGCAACCACGCCAGGATCGTCGCACCGAGAACGATCGCCAAGCGTGCCGACCAAATCTGGCCGAACGACGTCTGGGCCATCACGAAACCGATCTGCCGGAGGTTGAGCGCCGCCACGGGGTCCCCCAACACGACGGCCGTCTCGACCGCCGGCCACAACAAACCTGCCACGGACGCGACGACCGCGGCGACGCGGAATGCCTTGCGCTCGTTCCAGGCGGGGCGAACGCCCAGGACGCGCTCCAAAGACGATACGCCGAACCAGAACATCAGCGCGGCGGTATGGACTGCTCCGCAAAGGGCAAGGAGGACACTCAAGGCGATGCCGTGAACCAATAGCTGCCGTGCGTCCGGTGTCCGTCGGCGCCCACCGCGGCCCAACGAACCCGATACCGGCCGGCGGGCAATTTCCGGCGCAAGCGCAGAACCAGGGTGCGCGGATCACCGCGGGCCACCGTTGCGTGCGGCTCCACCACGGCTTCCCCGCTCCCCGATTCCACATGAACCGTCGAGAGCACGGGTTCCAGGTCCTCCGAAAACCGCAAGCGGACCTCGCGCACCGCACGCGCCCGCCCCCCCGGCGAGGGTTGGGCGGCGCGCAGATGGGGATGCGCCATGGCGATTCCGGACGCCAGCAACGCCACCAGGAAGACAGACCAACGCTTGGGATGAAGGCTCATGCGCGGAAAGTGTAATACTTGAAGGTTGTCGGCTTCCCCCATTTCCTTTGAGGCGATTTCATCATGCCGGTTCCCCAACCGCAGTGGACCCAGGAACATATCGAGGCGCTATTCGCGCTTCCATTCAATGACCTGCTGTTTCGCGCGCAGCAGGTCCACCGGGAGCACTTCGATCCCAACGCGGTTCAACTCTCGACCCTGCTTTCGATCAAGACGGGAGGATGCAGCGAAGACTGCGCATATTGTTCGCAGTCGAGCCGCAACGATACCGGCCTGCCCGCGGAAAAACTCATGCCCGTGGCCGACGTCGTCGATGCAGCCCGTTCGGCAAGACAGGCCGGGGCAACCCGCTTCTGCATGGGCGCGGCCTGGCGCAGTCCCCAGGATCGACATATCGATGCGCTGGCGCAGATGATCCGGGAGGTCAAGTCGTTGGGGATGGAAACCTGCATGACGCTGGGCATGCTCGACGATTCCCAGGCGCAGGTGCTCAAAGGAGCGGGGCTCGATTACTACAACCACAATCTCGACACCGATCCGGAGTACTACGGAACGATCATCACGACGCGCACCTATGATGACCGGCTGCGTACGCTACGCCGCGTGCGCGATGCCGGAATCAAAATCTGCTGCGGCGGCATCCTCGGCATGGGCGAGTCGCGTCGCCACCGCGCCGGCTTGATCGAACAGCTCGCCAACCTCGACCCGTACCCGGAATCCGTGCCCATCAACCAACTCGTCCCGATCGCCGGTACCCCGCTCGCCGACGCCCCTCCCCTCGACCCGATCGAATTCGTGCGCACCATCGCGGTGGCGCGCATCACCATGCCACGCGCGCACATCCGTCTTTCTGCCGGTCGCGAACGGATGGGCGATGCAACCCAAGCGCTGGCCTATCTTGCGGGGGCCAATTCGATCTTCTATGGCGAGCGCCTGCTGACCACCGACAATGCCGCGGAGAACAAGGACCGCGACCTGCTCCAACGCCTGGGCATCCGCGCGGAATCGTTGCACGCCGGACATGCCGTAGGGGAAACCCCCGTAACCCCATGAATCCACACGGGTTATAACGGAATTCAATGCAATTGCAAATTAGAATCGATCTCGCTCGCAAGAGCCTACGAGCCGGAAACGATCCGGCCGGCAGGCATGAGATCGCGAAGCCGGGCGCGACGCATGCCGCATCCAACAATGCCCGGCAGGGAGTCACCGCATGCACCAAGTCATCCACTACGGCCAAGTTCAGGCATTCCTGCACGATCCGGCAACCGCGCCGCTGATGCCGTACATGATCCCGTTCTTGATCCTTACCGCCGTGTTCCTCGTCGCGACCGCGATGGGCGCGAAGGAAAGCAGCAACTAAAGAAGTCCTCGCGGGAGAAGGGAACCACCACCGCATTCCGCCGGCCGGAAATCCTTCTGCCGCGCAAAACGTTCAAGCACGCATTCGGGAACGAGTCGGGGCGTGGTACGACCCGGTTCGTTCCCTGCTCAAAAAAAACAGGCCGCACGAAGGCGGCCGAGTTCTGGTTTTGATTTTCCTTGGTGTAGTTGTCATTTCGGCCGTTTCCCGGCCATTCCCCCCGTCCCCCTCCTCGCAATTTCGGTCCGGCAGGCCCGATTCAGCGATACCTGCCTCACGCAAGGCCCGCAGCATATTGGGGTCGTGGCGCGCGAACAAGTTGTAATACGACTCGCTTGTTGCTTTCTCGCAACGGAATCACACGCTCCGAGCAAACGATCGCACGAGGTCGCCGCATGGCATATATCCCATCACGTGATTCCATGAAGGCACCCCCTAACGAGATGCTTCGATTCCGACCGGATTGCCTCTCAGCCGGCTCCGCGCACGCGGACGGCGGCCCCGGTCGCAGCCACCAGCAGCACCGCTACCGATCCCATCGCCCAGGAAAAATGTCCGCCGTCGAGCAGACGCCCGATCGCGAGCGGAATGGTCGCCACGCCGATATCAAGGCCCGAATACACGAATCCATATACGCGACCGAACGCATCGGCGCCAAACCGCGCCGCCGCCGCATTCCGGACCAGCAGATCACGGCTCGGCCCCGCGACACCAGTGCCGAATCCCAGGATCGCCATCGCGGGCAACAGGACCGTCACCGCCAAGGCCTGGATCGCCAATTGCGCCGGCACTACGGCAGCCAGCAGCAACGCCACCGCAATGATGCGGTCGCTGCGCGCGACATGGCTCGCGAGAAACCCCCCTGCCACCATGCCTGCGGCGCTGCCGAGGAGATATGCCGTCAACGCCGCGCTGCCCAGCGCGATCGTTACCGGGTACAGATGGGAAAGGATCGTGGGGGCGAAGTTTTGCAGGATTCCCGCCGCCCCGGTGGAAAAGTAGAAAAAGGCGAAGCAGGTCCAGACCGTTGTCGATTGCAGGAAACGGAACCGGCTCGGAGATGGCGCAACGCCGGGTGCCGCCGGACTCGGCGTTGCATCACGTCGCGAGGCCGGCGCAGCAGGTACGGCGAGGTGCACGCGCTGCGTCCACAGGAAGCCGCCGACGAGGGCCGCAGCGGCGCCTGCGGCCACTCCCGCGGCATGCCAGCCCACCGCAGCGCCGACGGCGGCCATGAACGACGCCCCGGCGGCCCAGCCGAGATTGCCGACCAGGCCGTGCATCGCGAACGCGTGGCCCAGGCGGCCCGGCGACACCCGACGATTGAGGATCGTGAAATCGGCCGGATGGAAGATCGAATTGCCGGCCCCGGCCAGCGCCGCCACAGCCACCAGGCCGGCATAGGAATGCGCCAGTCCCAACGCAACCCCGGAAACCGCGAGCAAGGCGATTGCGCCCAACAACATCCCCAGCGCGCCGACGCGGTCGACGGCGAACCCCGCCAACGCCTGTCCGGTGCCGCTCACGGCGAAAAACACCGTCGTCAGAAAGGCCATGTCCGTGAACCGCAGCCCCATGTCGTGCATGATCCAGGGGAACAGCGGAGGCAACAGCAGGTGGAAGAAATGCGATGTGCCGTGGGCCAGACTGACGAGTCCGACGGTGCGCGCATCCCCACGCCAGTTGCGCGGAAGCGTAGCGTCGTGCATGGTGCGATAATAGGCGGTTTTCAAACCGGAACTTCCCATGCGCCGATCGCGTTACTTTTCTCGCGCCCGCCACCACGCGGACGCGGAAACCCTGTCCAAGCTCGCGCGCCGCATGTCCGAGTCCGGCAGCCGGATCGAGGATCGGATCTGGGAACGCCGCTTGGTCGAATTGATCAATGACCGGCTGGCCCGCGGCTTCGACGAGGTGATCGATGCCGCGCTCGACGACCTCGCCACGAACCATGCCGGCGCCTACGACGACCTGGCCGATCTGGCCGAGTCCTGCGCCGAAAGCGGCAGCCTCGAAATCGAGGGCAAACGCCATGAGGGCCTATTGATCGCGCTGCCCGTGCTTGCCTGGTCGCGCTACAAGCTGCCGTCTGGCCCGCTTCCGTCGGCAGTCGTCGACAACGCGGCGGTGCAGATCAGTGCACACCTCGCCGCCCGCGGCGCGCGCTGCGCGGTCGCCGACACCTTGTACTCGATCGATCAATTGCCGGAATCCCTGGGTGAAGTGCGCGATGTGGCGGAATCGCTGTTCGACGCCGCGACGCGCGGCCAATCGCTCAAAGTCGACCAGAAGTCGCTGCGCGAACCCATCCTCATGCTCGCCGACTCGCGCTATCTGCTTGCCGCCATCATCGTTCCCGAAGGCACGCCCGTCTACCACTGGCAGGAATCCGGCGTCGACCCCGACTCGAAATCCGCGGCCGAACAGGCCTTCGCCGAGCAACTGACCGGGGTCCTGGCGCCGGTGATGACGGGATGCCGCTACCGCGTGCTGGCACCCAATGCGTTCCATGCGGCGCTGCGTTTCGGCGACCGCGAACTGCGGGGGTTTTCCCTCGACGCCGCCGTGTCGTACCTCAAGCTCACCTACGAACTGCTGCCCACCTCCCTGCAAGCAACCATCGCGGCGTACGAAAACAAGCGCGACCGACCGGCAACGGAACTACGGATCGGCATCTCGCGCGCCGACGATGACGATGCGGTGGTCGAGGGGGTGGTCTGGCCGTTGCTGGGTGACGACGAAGAACAGGCGACGGAAGAGGTGGAAGCAGCGATCAAACGGATGGGCATCCACAAGATCGTGACCCATGCGCACCGGTTCCCGCTCGAATACTGCGACGATTGCGGCGCGCCCATGTTCCCCAATCCGTCGGGCCACTCCGTGCATACGGAACCGATGGAGGACGAAGGCGACCGGCCGACGAGTCCGCTGCACTGAAAGGCGACGGAATGAAGATCGGCCGCAACGACCCCTGCCCCTGCGGCAGCGGCGTGAAGTACAAGCGATGCTGCATGACCCGCGACCAGGCACGGGAATCGGAAGAACGCGAACACGCGGGCGCGACGGAGCGCGCGATCCGTTGGTTGGCGGAAACGCACCGCGACGCGATGGTCGCCGCGTACGAGACACTGCAGATCTCCCTGGCCGGCGAAACCCGGCGGGCGGCGCTCGACGCGCTGGACGCGGAAACCCAGTCGCTGCTACGGATCAACCTGATGGAATGGCTGCTCGCCGAGGGAAGCTTGCCAGGAGACGACGGGCCACGGCGAATTTCCGATCTCCTGCTCGGCGAGCCGGCACTGGCATGGACGCCGGGACAGCGTGCATGGCTGCAACGCCTGTCGGAACACCCGCTGCGTCTTTATGAGGTGCTGGATATCGTTCCGGGGCGGCAAATCACGCTCCGCGATGCGATCGCGCCCGATGCCGCGCCGATCGTGATCGGCGACACCTCGGTCAGCGAATGGGTGCCTGCGGGATCAACGACCGGCCCGAGTTACGTCGCCTGCCGCGTGTTGCCGGGCCGCGAGGGCAACGAACTGTCCGGTGCGGCGTTTCCGTTCCCGCGACTCACCGGCCCCGCGGTGGCGGCGATGCTGCGCTCCGCCGTCGCGGAACCCGGAAAGTCGGCCGCCGACATCGGCCGGGCAATCATGGCCGCCTGGGTGGAGCACCTGTTCACCGAACCGCAGTAGGAGGCGGGCCGCACGTCTCGCCCGGGCGCCGCGATGCCGGAAACGCCGCGCGGCGCCGACGCTCGAACAGGCACACGGCGGCGGCGGCGGAGACGTTGAGCGACTCCACGAAACCACTGGTCGGAATGCACACGCGCCGTGCACATACCGCGAGGGACTCCGCAGTGATCCCCGCCCCCTCGCCGCCCAGGATCCAGCCGACCGGACGGCCTACGGGCAGTTCGGCTTCCCACAGCGGCGCGGCGTCGTGCGCAACGGCAGCGATCCATTCGCCCCGCAGCATGGCGGGCAGTTCATGCGTCGCGACGTGTTCATGGATGGCGATCCGGAAATGGGCTCCCATCCCCGATCGCAACACCTTGGGCGCCCAAAGGCCGGCCGTATTCGCCGACGCCAACACATGACGGATCCCGGCGGCCGCAGCGGTGCGCAACAGCGTTCCGACATTGCCGGGGTCCTGGACCCCGTCCAGGTACAGGAGATCCTCCTCGGCGGCATGCGGCCGCTCCGGACGCGGCACCGGCACCAGCAGCATCAGACCGGCGCCGCGTTCCACCGGCGCGATGCGGTCATATAACGCGGGAGCGATTTCATAGCACGGCGGGCTGCCGCCCGATTCCGCCCGCGCGCACAGCAGGGCTTGCACCATCGCCGCCACCGCGCCCTGCGCCGCGCCGCGGCGCACGAGGACCGCCTCGACGGGAAACCCGGCATCCCCCGCCGCCTGCGCCAAATGCAGCCCTTCCGCCAAGGTCTGGCCGAACTCGCGCACGGCTCGCGGCACCGTCGCGAGCCGCAACCAACGGCGGTACGACGGGTTCGATTCCGAAGTGATCGCGATCACGACCCGAACCGATCGAATCTCCGGTCGACGCGGGCTGCCGCATCGCGTACCGGTGCGAAGGAGCGACGATGTGCCGGACATGGCCCGCGCTCGCGCAGCAGCGCCAGATGCCGCGCCGTGGGATAGCCGAAATGGTCGGCGAATCCATACCCCGGATACCGGGCATCGAGCGCGCGCAACAGCGCATCGCGATGCGTTTTCGCAAGGATCGACGCACAACTGATCGCGGGCTCGATGGCGTCACCGCCGACGATCGCGCGCGCGCCGATGGCAAGCCGCGGCAAGGTGTTGCCATCGATCAGCGCGAACTCGGCCGCGGGAGACAGCGCCTCGATGGCACGCCGCATCGCCAGCAGCGTTGCCTGCAGGATATTGTGCGTGTCGATCTCCTCCACGCTCGCGACGGCCACGCTCCAGGCCAAAGCCCGCTCGCGCACCACCTCCGCCAGGCGCTCACGCTGCCTCGCCGACAGGCGCTTCGAATCCCGCGCCCCATCGATCGGCCGATCGGGGTGGAGGATCACCGCCGCAGCCACGACCGGGCCCGCAAGCGGTCCGCGTCCGGCCTCGTCGACACCGGCAACGTACGGCATGGTTTCCTTCATGCGAACGTCCTCATGTCATCTTGCGTGATCGCGCCATCTCGATCGTCTGCAGAATCGCGTGCGTCGCCAGGGCCGGCGTATCGCGCCGCAGCGACTCGTGCATCGCGCAATAGCGCTCGTGCAGACGCCGCCGCCCCACCTCGTCCGCCAGCACGTCGAGCAGGGCCCGGGCGATTGCCGGTGCCGTCGCCTGCTCCTGCAATCGCTCCGGAACGATCGTCTCGCCGGCCAGGATGTTGGGCAGGCCTACCCACGGCAGGTAGCCACCGATCCGCCGCATGATCCACGCCGAAGACGCCGGCATACGGTAGGCGATCACCATGGGACGCTTATAGAGTGCGGCTTCCAGCGTTGCCGTGCCGCTGGCGACCAGCACGCCGTCGCAAGCCTCCAGACAGTCATGGGAACGACCATCGAACCAATGCAGGCGTTCCCGCACTTCCGGACGCAACCCGATCTGCGATTCCACCATCGCCCGCAGGCTGCGATCGGCCACCGGCAGCAGAAACCGCGCGGCCGGACAAGCGCGCGCGATCTCCCGCGCCGCGTCCAGGAACACCGGACCGTTATATTCCACCTCGGCGCGCCGGCTTCCCGGCAGCAGCGCGACGAGCGGGGATCCGCTCCCGACCGCATCGCCCAGGCCCAGCCGCAGACGGGCGGCATCCGCATCCGGAGCCATCGGAATCTCGCTCGCCAAGGGATGACCGACATAACTTGCCGGAATTCCGGCCCGATCGTAGATCTCCTGCTCGAACGGAAACACCAGCAGCACACGGTCGGCGGCCTTGCGGATCCGCTCGATGCGCCCACCGCGCCAAGCCCAGATCGAGGGGCTCACATAGTGCACCGTCGGGATTCCCGCGCCCCGTGCCTTGGTCTCGAGCGCCAGATTGAAATCCGGTGCGTCGACTCCGACCAGCGCCGCACAACGGTTCGCGACCAACCGATCGAACACGCCCCGGCGTAGCCGCAACAGACGGGGCAACTCCCGCAACACCTCGACGTAGCCGCGCACCGAAAGCTCGCGCACGTGGTGCCACGCCTCGCAGCCTGCCGCAACCATGCGATCGCCCGCGATTCCTGCCACGACATATGGCGGATCGTGCCGCCGCAGGGCCGCGACCACCGGCGCCGCGAGCAGATCTCCGGAGGCTTCCCCGGCCACGAAAGCGATGCGCTCGGACATGGAGATTCGATGCGATGGCGCGAAACCGGGCCGCGCAGGAGCTCGTTCCGCGCGCCCCTAGCGCACGATCCCCCGCCCTGGTATCGCCAGAAACTCGGTGAACACCCGCAGCACCGCCGCAGAATCGTCCGCAAGGCCCGAAATCCGCGATTCCAGGGTCGTACGCGCCTCGGCCAGCGGCAGATTTTCCCGATACACCGTGCGATAGGCGCGCCGCAGTTCCGCAATCGCGTCCGCAGAAAACCCGCGCCGCCGCAGTCCCTCGACATGAATGCCATGCGCCTGCGCCGGATTGCCGCTGCACATCACATAGGGCGGCAGGTCTTGCAACAGGATCGTGCCGCCGCCGCACATCGTATGGACACCCAGGCGCACGAACTGATGCACGGCCGACATGCCGCCGATGATTGCGTAGTCGGACACCTGCACGTGTCCCGCCAGTTGCACCGCGTTGGCGAGAATCGTGTTGCTACCCACGACGCAGTCGTGCGCGACATGCACGTAGCCCATGATCCAGTTATCCGAGCCGATCCGGGTCACGCCACCGCCCTGCACCGTTCCGGTATTGATCAGGCAGTGCTCCCGAAACAGATTGCCGTCGCCGATGATGAGCTGCGTGTCTTCGCCGGCATATTTCTTGTCCTGCGGTTCGGTACCGATCGAACTGAAGGGGAAAATGCGGTTGTTGGCACCGACGATGGTGTTCCCGGCCAGAACCGCGTGCGCACCGATGAAACTTCCGGGTCCAACCCGCACTTTCGCGCCGATCACCGCATACGGCCCGACCTCGACACCGTCCGCCAGCTCGGCGCCGTCCTCGACGATTGCCGTGGCATGTACCTTGGCCATCGATCAGGCTCCCGGACCATTGCACAAGCCGCCCGAAGCCTCTGCATTCGCCGCGACGCTGCCGGCTCCCGGCGCCTCGATCTGCCGGTACGCGCACATCAACTCCGCCTCGCAGGCGACCTGTCCGTCCACCAGCGTCCGGCCGAGGAACTTGGCGATGCCCCGCATCTCCCGCTCCATCGTCACTTCCAGGCGCATCTGGTCTCCGGGCATGACCGGCCGCTTGAACCGCGCCTTGTCGATACCGGCGAAGTAATAGAGTCCGTCGGAGTGCGCCTTCTGCCCGTGCGTCACGAACGCCAGGATCGCCGCCGCCTGCGCCATCGACTCGAGGATCAGCACCCCGGGCATGACCGGATAGTGGGGGAAATGCCCCGTGAACACCGGCTCGTTGGCCGACACGTTCTTGAGCGCGACGATGCGCTTGCCGGATTCCACCTCCAATACCCGGTCGACCAGGATGATCGGAAAGCGGTGGGGCAGCAGAGACAGGATTTCGCGAATGTCCATCATGATGTCTTCTCGTCGTGGTCGCCCGACCCAGGGGCGTTTGCAGGGTTCGATTGATATCGGGCTTCCAGCCGGCGGATGCGATCGCGCAGTTCGACCAGGTGCCGCAACAGCGCCGCATTGCGCTCCCAGTCACGGTTGCGCATCATCGGAAACACGCCGGTATAGAAATCCGGCTCGCGCAGGCTGCGCGAAACCAGCGTACCGGCGCCGACGACCGTACCGTCGACGATCTGCAGATGGCCATGAATCATCGCCGCACCGCCGATCTGGCAATTGCGACCGATGATCGCGCTGCCGGCGATCCCGACGCAGCCTGCAATCGCCGTATGCGCACCGATCCGGCAATTGTGTCCGATCTGCACCTGGTTGTCGATTTTCACGCCGTCCTCGACGACCGTGTCTCCCGCCGAGCCCCGGTCGATCGTCGTGTTCGCGCCGATCTCGACATCGTCACCGATGCAAACGATCCCGGTCTGGGGAATCTTCACCCAAGTGCCGCGTAAGGGCGCAAACCCGAATCCATCGGCGCCGATCACTGCACCGGAATGAATGATCGTCCGACGCCCGATCCGGCAGCCGGCGTACACCTGCACTCCGCCGTACAGCCGGCTCTGCGCGCCGATCCGCACGCCGGGACCCAGTACGCAACCCGGTCCGATCCAGGCACCGGCTTCGATCACCGCCCCCGCCCCCACGACCACATGGGCATCGATCCGCGCTGCCGGGTCGATCCGGGCGTCGGGTTCGACGGCCGCGCTTGCCGCACAGCCCGGCACCAGCGTCTCGGGCGGAGCCAGCACCTGCGCCGCAAAGGCATACCACGCATAGGGTGCATCGCAAACGATCAGCGCGCCCTGCACCCGCCCTTCCGGAAACAAGGCCGCGCAATCCGGATCGGACAGCACGATCGCGCCGGCGCCGCTCTGCGCCGCCATGGCGCGATAGCGCGGATTGGAAAGAAACGCAAGATCGCCCGGCCCGGCGGCATCGAGTGCGGCCGTGCCGGATATGGACACACCCGTCGCGCCCTGCGGTACGGCCGCAAGGGCTCCGTGGCTTCGCCGTTGCACCTCGGCGATCAGGTCCGCGACCGTAAACGTCCCGCCAGGCGCCTCCGCCATCGGCTCAATGGGCGTTCTGATCCAGGGCCTTCAGGACCTGGTCGGTGATGTCGATCTTCGGATTGACGTACACCGCATCCTGCAGGATTACGTCATATTTCTGCTGCTGGGCGATCTGGCGAACGATCCGTTGCGCGTTGCCGAGCAGCGTTTGCAGTTCCTCGTTCTTGCGCTGATTGAGGTCGTCCTGGAACTCGCGACGCTTGCGCTGAAAGTCGATATCCATCTCTTGCAGCGCACGCTGGCGCTGCGCACGCTGGGCGTCGGTGAGCACCGGACCATCCTTCTCGAACTGGCCGGCAGCCGCCTTGAGCTTGGCGCTCATGGCCTGGAGTTCCTTGTCGCGGGGTGCAAATTCCTGGGAAAGCCGTTCCTCTGCCGCCTTGGCTGCCGCCGACTCACGCATGATGCGCTCGGTGCTGACATAGCCGATCTTGACCGCCGGGTCGGCAATGACCGTCGGCGCGACCGACGCCAAAAGGACGGCCAGCATTCCCGCTGCCAGCCATTTCGTACGTTGCATCGATGTCCCTTCGGAGTGTGGATGGCGGAATTCTGCCACAGCGCCGATCCGTAAGAACCCCGGTCAGAATCCGGTTCCGATCTGGAACTGGAAGCGCTGGGTCATGTCGTACGGCTGCATGTGGAACGGGAATGCATAGCTCAACTTGAGCGGCCCCATGGGCGAGATCCATGCGATCCCGATACCCGTCGCGTACCGCATCTGGGACAGCGTCACGTTCTGACCCGGCCCCCAGACATCGCCGCCGTCGAGGAACATCAACGCCCGCAGCGACCGATCGGCTCCGGGCAGCGGCGCCTGCACTTCCATCGAGCCGGTGAGCATCTTGTTGCCGCCGATCGGATTGCCGTTCGGATCCCGCGGACCCAACGTTCCCCAGAGATAGCCGCGCACGCTGCCGATGCCGCCGGCATAGAAGTTCTTGAACAGCGGGAACTCCTTGCCGTTATACGCATTGCCGTATCCGCTCTGACCATCGAATGCGAGGGTGATATCGTCCGGCAGCGGCAGATAGTCCTGGATCTGATACGTGGCCTTGTAGTACTGCAGATTGAGCAGCGGCGTACCGGCCTCGACCGACAGGTTCTGATAGGTCCCGTCGGTCGGGATCATTGCGCTGTCGCGATGATCCCGCGCCCACCCCAACGTTGCGATCATGCCGAGCGCCGCGTTGCCGTAGCGGTTGACGTAGTCGATGTAGCTGAACGGGCTCGCGGACGTCAGCGTGACGTCGTCCTCTTCGAGGCCGGCCCCCAGGAACACCGTATCGAATTCGGTGAACGGGATGCCGAATCGCTCCGAGAACCCCTTCGATCCGATGTCCACCGTTGCCAGGTTCAGGCGCGAAAAGTTCGAATTCTGAATGTAGAGCGAGTCCGTGCGACTGACCCCGTCTTGCGTGAAATACGGGTCGGTGTGGGTCAGCATGTACGTCCGCGACACGAAACTGGTGTCGAGCTGCAGACTGAGCGAATGCCCGGTGCCAAAGATGTCCTGCTGCGTATAGGATCCCGAAAGCACCAGGTGCTCCGCGCTGCTATATCCGGCGCCGGCGGAGATCGAACCCATGGGCTTCTCGTTGACGTTGTAATTGACGTCAATCTGGTCGTGCGTCGCCGGCACCGCCGGGGTGTCGACGGTCACCTTATCGAAGTAGCCGAGGCGGTCGATCCGGTCCCGCGACAGGCGCACCTTGTCCGAGTCGTACCACGCCGACTCGAATTGCCGGATTTCGCGCCGGATCACCTCGTCGCGCGTATGCGTGTTGCCGCTGATGTTGACGTGGCGCACGTAGGCCCGACGCCCCGGGTCGATGAGGAAGGTGAACGCGACCTGCCGCTTCGCCTTGTTCGCCTCGGGAATCGGCGTGGCGGTCGCGAACGCATAGCCCAGTTCGCTCAACCGGTCGGTCATGTGCTTGGCGATCGCCGTCATCTTCCCGCCGTTGTAGATTTCCCCCGGTTTGACATCGATCATCTTGCGAAACTCGGAATCGAGTCCCAGCGTCTCCCCGGCCAAACCCACCTTCGACAAGCGATACCGCTCGCCCTCGGAGACGTTGATCGTGATGTAGATGTTCTTCTTGTCCGGGCTGATCGTGACCTGGGTCGACTCGATGCTGAAGTCGAGATAGCCCCGCGCAAGATAGAAGGATCGCAGCGTTTCCTCGTCGGCCTGCAGCTTCTGGCGCGCATATTTGTCGTGGTTCGAATACCAGGTGAACCACGTCGGCGTCGAGAGCTTCATCTGCTTCTGCAGTTCTTTCGACGAGAACGCATGGTTTCCCGTGAACTGGATCGCCCGAATGCGTGCCATCGAACCCTCGTCGATCTGGATCCGGACGTTGACGCGATTGCGCTCCACCGGGGTCACGGTGGTCGCAATGTGCACACCATACAGACCCTTGGTGAGGTACTGCATCTTGAGTTCCTGCACCGCGCGATCGAGCAGCGAGCGGTCGTAGACCCGCCCCGCCGTGAACCCCACTTCCTTGAGCGACTTCTTCACGGCATCCTTGTCGAACTCCTTCATGCCGCTGAGTTCGACCTTCGCAATCGCCGGGCGCTCTTCAAGATCGACGATCAGGACGTTGCCATCCGCCTCCAGGCGAATGTCCTTGAACAGCCCGGTATGGTAGAGGGCGTGGATCGCGGCGATGCCCCTCGCCGGCGTATAGCGGTCGCCGACATGGATCGGCAGATAGCTGAAGACCGTTCCGGTCTCGGTGCGTTGCACGCCCTCGACGCGGATGTCCCGCACGACGAAATCCTGCGATTCCTGCGCCCGCGCGCTACCGCCCAACGCCGCCAAGGCCGCCAGCACGGCGACGTGCACGACCGCCGCATGCAAACGCCCGGCCTGCGGGCGGCGCGCACCGCCCGATGTTTCTACATTCCGACGCATGGAAAAAAGGATTCGCGAAGCCAGTTTCGATTCTTGTGTGCCCGCGCGCTTCAGGAAAGCAAACGCATCACATCGTTGTATAGGGCAAGCAAGGTCAGCAGGACCAGTATGCCGACGCCCGCACGCTGCGCCACCTCCATCACGCGTGCCGACGGCGGCGTTCCCCTCACCACCTCGATCGCATAGTACAGCAAGTGCCCTCCGTCCAGAATGGGAATCGGCAGCAGATTGAGCACGCCCAGGCTGATCGAAACCAGGGCGAGAAAGCCCATGTATGCCTCGATTCCGATGCGCGCCGTCTTGCCGGCGGCATCGGCGATGCTCACCGGGCCGGAAAGATTCCGCCAGGACGCCTTACCGACGATCATCCGCCCCACCATCCGCAGGGAAAACACCGAGGTCTCCCAGGTCTGGTCCGCGGCCCGGGCCAAGGCCGCGACGGGGCCGTATCGCACGCGCTGCCATTGCGAGAAGTCGATCCCGACGCGCCCGATCGCCTGGCCGCCGGGAATCGTGACCGCCTCGGGCACGATGGCCACCGTGCGACGCACGCCATCGTGCAGGATTTCCCAGGTCTGCCGTTTCCCGGCGGCGGGCCGGACCGCCAGGCCGACTTCCGATGCCGTCCGGATGGCAACACCGTCGATGGTCATGATCCGGTCGCCCACGGCGATTCCCGCCCGCTCCGCCGGATCACCCGGAAGCAGGCCCCGCACCACCGGCGCCCCCGCGCCGCGCACGATGCCCAGTCGATCGAACCACGCCGCGTCGACATCCCCCGCCCCCTGGGTCGAAAGATCGAGCGTCGCCACGCGCTCCGTGCCGCCGACGCCCCGCACCCGCAACCGGACCACGCCATCGGAAACCGCATCGTCCAGCACATCCCAGCGCAGTTCGTTCCAGGAGCGAACCGTCCGGTCGTTACAGGCCAGCACGAGGTCGCCGTCGCGCAGCCCGGCTTCGGCCGCCGGGCTTCCGGCCGGCGCCGGCCCCAGGATCGGCAGCGGCTCCCAGGTGCCCGCCATGTGGAGGATCCAGTACAGGAGCACCGCGAACAGCAGATTCGCCGACGGCCCGGCGACCACGATCGCCGCCCGCTTGCCGACAGGCTGGCGGGAAAACGCCCGCGGCAAGTCGGCGGGAGCGATCGGCAGGCAGTCCGGATCGCGCTCGTCGAGCATCTTCACGTACCCGCCGAATGGAACCTGCGAGATCACCCACTCGGTGCGGTCGGGGCCGGAAACGCGCCGCAGCAGCGGCTTGCCGAACCCGACCGAGAACCGCAGCACCTTCACGCCGACGAGGCGGGCCACAGAATAGTGGCCCAACTCGTGGACCACGATGAGGAGGCCCAGCGCGACGACGAACGCCGCGATGGTGATCAGGAAATCCATGCGCCTCCGCGCACCGCCTTCTCGGCAACGCCACGCGCCCAGCCATCGATCTCCAGCACCTCCTCGACCGAGGCCGGTGCCGGTGCCTGCAGGGCATCCAGCGTGCATTCGATCGTGGCGGCGATGCCGACGAACGACAGCCGGCGCTCCAGGAACGCGTTCACCGCGACCTCATTGGCGGCGTTGAGCGTGATGCTCGCCGCAGGTCCGGCAGACAAGGCTCGATAGGCCAGCCCCAGACAGGGAAAGCGTTCGAGATCCGGCGCCTCGAACTGCAGCGCGCCGAGGCGCAGGAAATCGAGCCGCGGCGAGCCGCTTTCGATCCGCTCCGGATACCCCAGGCAATACGCGATGGGAGTGCGCATGTCGGGCGTTCCCAATTGCGCGAGCACCGACCCGTCGCCGAACTCCACCATCGAGTGGATCACGCTCTGGGGGTGGACGACGACGTCGATGCGATCGCGCCCGAAGCCGAACAGCCAACTCGCCTCGATGACCTCGAGGCCTTTGTTCATCAAGGTTGCCGAATCGACCGAGATCTTGCGGCCCATGCTCCAGTTCGGATGGGCGCAGGCTTCCTCGGGTGAGATACCCGAGAAGTCGCGCCGTTGCCGGAACGGTCCGCCCGATGCGGTGAGGATGAGGCGGCGGACGTCGGCGGCGCCGTTGGTCGACGCAGCCCCGGCGAGGCATTGGTGGATCGCATTGTGTTCGCTATCGACCGGCAACAGGGTCGCACCACCGATCCGCACCGCATCGAGCAGCAGCGCGCCGGCACAAACCACGGACTCCTTGTTTGCGAGCAGCAGCCGCTTCCCGGCCCGCGCAGCGGCGATCGAGGGCAGCAGACCGGCCGCGCCGACGATCGCGGCAACGACGATCTGCGCATCGTCGCACTGTGCCGCTTCGACGAGTGCGCCGGGGCCGCTGCGGACCTCCACGACGCCATCCGCCAGACCGGCCGCGCGCAGCGCATCCCGCAGTGCACCCTCGCGCGCCGCATCGCCGATGACCGCAAATCTGGGGCGGAATCGCACGCACAACCGCGCCAGTTCCTCGACGCGCGACTGGGCGGTGAGCGCGGTGACGCGGAACCGGTCGGGATGACGGGCGATCACGTCGAGCGTGCTCGCGCCGATCGATCCGGTCGCGCCGAGAATGCTTACCCCTTGGGAAGGTACGTGTTGCATGGGATTTCGGGTCCTATCAGGAAACGGGTATCAGCCACCACTGCGCGAAGACGGCGAGCGCGACCGCCGGCAGCGTGGCATCGATCCGATCCCAGACTCCGCCATGGCCGGGCAGGATCGTACCGCTATCCTTGGCTCCCGCCTGCCGCTTGACGAGGCTCTCGAATAGATCGCCGACGACGCTCAACGCAACGAATACGACCAGGATCACGGTCCCGCCGATCGGCGTCGCCCGCAACAGCGCCACCGGCCACAGTGGCGCATCCGGTGATGCCAGCCGCAACACCCAGGCGCATGATGCGACCGCAATGACGGCGCCGCCCACGCCTTCCCAGGTCTTCCCGGGGCTGATCCGCGAGGCGAGTTTGTGCCGCCCGATCGACCGGCCCGTGAAATACGCGGCGGCATCGGCCAACCAGACCAGCGCGAGCACCGAAAGCGTCCAGGCGCCCCCCTGGTGCAACAGCCGCGCCACGCACAACCACGCGGCGCCGCCCAGCGCGAATGCCGCGGCGACCGAGAGCGCGGCCGGAATCCGTATCGGCCGATCTGCCGGCCGTCGCTGCGCCGCGACCAGCACCCCTGCGATCGCGAACCAGACCACCACGGCGCTTCCCGCGACCGCGGCGAGCGCCGCCGGTTCCGGCGAAAACCCCATGCGATCCAGCGACCAGGCAGCCGCGGCCGCGATCGCCGCCCCCGTCATGGCCGTCGGCGTGCCGACCCGCGCCAGCCGCAACCATTCGAAGAGTGCGACGCCGAGAAACACCGCCGCGGCCGCCACCAGCCAGGGAACGCCCAGCACGCCCAACAATGCCACCCCGGAGAGCAGCGCCGCCGCGGTATAGATGCGGGTTTTCAGCATGGCGCGCCGCCCGGATCCTGAACCTGCTCGCTCGTGCGTCCGAATCGACGCTCGCGGCCCGCGTACCAGGACAGCGCCCGGGAAAACGCCTCCGCACCGAAATCGGGCCACAGCGCCTCGGTGAAGTAGATCTCGGCGTAGGCCAGTTGCCACAGAAGAAAGTTGCTGATGCGCTGCTCACCGCTGGTGCGGATAAGGAGATCCGGGTCGGGAGCAAAGGACAGTGCCAAGTGTTGCGCGAACGATGCCTCGTTGGGCAGAACTTCCGTATCGCGGTATGCCTGCGCCGACCGGGATGCGGCCTGCACGATGTCCCATCGGCCGCTGTAGCTTGCGCAAATCGTCAGATGCAGTCGGGTTCCCGCATTCCCGTGCACCGCCGTGCGCTCCTGAGCGCTCCGGATGAGTTCGCGCAACTTCGGCTCGAAGGTGTCGATCTGGCCCACGACGCGCAACCGCACGCCGTTGCGGATCAAGCTGTCGATCTCTTTCTGCAGGGAACTCATGAAGAGGCGCATCAGCACCGACACCTCTTCCGCCGGCCGGGCCCAGTTCTCGGAGCTGAACGCGAAGAGCGTGAGGTATTCCACCCCGTGCGCGATCGAGGCCTCGATGACCGCACGCACCGACTCCACTCCCCGGGAGTGGCCGGCAACGCGGGGCAGGAATCGCGCCTTGGCCCAGCGCCCGTTCCCATCCATGATGATGGCAACATGGCGCGGAACCGCCGAGCGCTCGGCAACGGAATGTCGATCGGCTGCCATCGAACCAACCAACGGCGGGGCCATCAGACCGTCATGATCTCTTTTTCTTTTTCCGCGACGAGGCGATCGACGTCGGCGACGAAACGATCGGTCAGCTTCTGGATGTCATCCTGCGCCCGTCGCTCATCGTCCTCGGAAATTTCCTTTTTCTTGAGCAGTTCCTTGAGGTGCTGATTGGCGTCGCGCCGCAGATTGCGGACGGAGACGCGTGCATTCTCCCCCTCGCCCTTGACGACTTTCGCCAGATCGCGGCGTCGCTCCTCGGTCAGCGCGGGCATGGGGACGCGCAACAGGTCGCCCTGCGCGGCGGGGTTCAAGCCGAGGTCCGATTCGCGGATCGCTTTCTCGACCGCAGAGAGCATTTTTTTCTCCCACGGCTGCACACTGAGCGTGCGCGCGTCGAGCAGGCCGACGTTGGCCACCTGCGTGATCGGCACCATCGATCCGTAGTAGTCCACCTGCACGTGGTCGAGAATGCCCGTGTGCGCCCGCCCGGTCCGCACCTTTGCCAGGTCGGTCTTCAATGCCTCGACCGACTTGAGCATGCGGCTCTCGGTCGTCGTTCGAATTTCCGCGATGGTCATGGAGTCTTTCCCCGCTGCTGTTTATGCGTGTACCAAAGTACCTTCGTCCTCGCCGTTGACCGCGCGCATCAGCGCACCCGGCCGCGAGATATTGAACACCCGGATCGGCAGTCGCTGGTCGCGGCACAAGGCGAATGCCGTGGCATCCATGATGCGCAGGTCGCGCGTCAAGGCGTCGTCGAAGGTGATGCTCGCGTACCGGACCGCGCCAGGATCCTTGCGCGGGTCGGCCGAATACACGCCGTCGACCTTGGTCGCCTTGAAAACGACTTCGGCGCCGACCTCCGCACCGCGCAGCGCCGCCGCGGTATCGGTGGTAAAAAACGGGTTTCCCGTCCCCGCCGCGAAGATCACGATCTTGCCCTCGTCGAGGTAGCGCATCGCCTTTGGACGAATGTACGGCTCGACCACCTGTTCGACATGGAGCGCCGACTGCACACGCGCCTCCATCCCGGCATGCCGCATGGCATCCTGCAGGGCCATCGCGTTCATGATCGTCGCCATCATCCCCATGTAGTCGGCCGTGGCGCGATCCATCCCGGCGGCGCCCAGGGCGACGCCACGGAAGATGTTGCCGCCGCCGATGACGATGGCGACCTGCACGCCCATGCGCTGCACGTCGCCGATGTCGCGGACCATGGTTTCGATGGTATTGCGATTGATGCCGAATGCGTCCTCGCCCATCAGGGCTTCACCCGACAACTTGAGCAAGATCCTCCGGTACATGGCCATGGTGCCGCGCCCTTTCCGTTATTCGCCGCGCGCCGCAGCAGCCTGCGCCGCCACTTCCGCCGCGAAATCGGTTTGCTTCTTCTCGATGCCTTCGCCCACGACGAACACGGTGAAACCGTGGACCGTCGCGCCACGATTCTTCAACAGTTGCTCGATGCTGAGCTTTTCGTCCTTGACGAAGGTCTGCCCGAGCAGCGTGACCTCCTTGAGGAATTTCTGCACGGCGCCATCGACCATCTTCGCCTGGATTTCCGCCGGCTTGCCCGATTCCGCGGCCTTCTGCTGCGCGATCGATCTTTCGCGCGCGATGTCCTCGGCATCCACCTCGTCGGAACGCAGCGCCTTGGGACGGGCCGCGGCGATGTGCATCGCCAAGTCCTTGCCCAATGCGACGAGATCCCCGCCGTCCTTGCCGCCGCCGACATCGACGAGTACGCCGATGCGGGCGCCGCCATGGATGTACTGCGCCGCGCGGCCCTGCGCGCGCAGTCGCACGAAACGACGCACCGTCACGTTCTCTCCGATCTTTCCGACCAGCGCGGCGCGGGTCGTTTCGACGGTCCCGGCGCCCAACGCGAGCGCCGACAACGCTGCGACGTCCACCGGATCGTTGGCCAGCACCAGCCCCGCCAGATCGCGCGCGAACGCCAGGAAATCGTCGTTCTTGGCGACGAAGTCGGTTTCGCAGTTGACCTCGACCATCGCGGCATTCTTGCCGTCGGCATCGGTGGCGATGGCAACCACGCCTTCCGCCGTCGTGCGCGCCGCGGCCTTGGCGGCCTTGCTGCCGAGTTTGACCCGCAGGATCTCCTCGGCCTTGCCCAGATGGCCGTCGGCTTCGGTGAGCGCCTTCTTGCACTCCATCATCGGCGCGTCGGTCTTCTCGCGCAGTTCCTTGACCATGCTTGCGGTGATTTCCGCCATTTCTTTCTCTCCAATACGCGAAAGGGGCATCCCTGCCCCTTTCGCCATCCATCGAAACCCGGGGGCTTACGCCTCTTCCGAAGCGACGCCTTCTTCCACTTCCACGAACTCGTCGCCGCTCGCCGCGGCAACCACGTTCTGCAATCCGAGCGCCTTGCCCTCGAGGATCGCGTCGGCGACGCCGCGCGCGTAGAGACGGACCGCCCGGCTCGAGTCATCGTTGCCCGGAATGACATAGGTGACACCGGCCGGCGAGTGGTTGGTGTCGACGACGCCGACCACCGGGATGCCGAGCTTCTCGGCCTCGGTGATGGCGATCTTGTGATAGCCGACATCGACCACGAACAGGGCGTCCGGCAGCGCGTTCATGTCCTTGATGCCGCCGATCGAACGATTGAGCTTGTCGATCTCGCGGGTGAAGGTCAGCGCTTCCTTCTTCGACATGCGCTCGAGCCCGCCATCGGCGACGATCTGCTCCATGTCCTTGAGCCGCTTGATCGAGGTCTTGATGGTCTTGAAGTTCGTCAGGAATCCACCCAGCCAACGCTGATCGACATACGGCATGCCGGCGCGCGTCGCCTCTTCCACCATGATCTCGCGCGCTTGGCGCTTTGTGCCGACGAAGAGTACCGTACCGCGATTGGCTGCCGTCTGGCGCAGGAATTTGGTCGCCTCGCCGAACTGCTCGACCGTCCGCTCGAGGTTGATGATATGAATCTTGTTGCGATGGCCGTAGATGTACGGCGCCATCTTGGGGTTCCAGAAACGGGTCTGGTGTCCGAAATGGACACCCGCTTCCAGCATTTGACGCATGGTTACGGACATGATCGACTTCTCCAAGGTTGGGTCTGACGCAACTGCCGAAAAATCGGAAAGCACCTTGGCGGCAGCGCGCGCGTTTACGAAATGTTCAAAGGATCTCCCGAACCCAGGATGCCGACGCGGCAAATTTTCCCGGGAAAATCGGTAGAGCTTTGTATTATATCGGTTCCTGGAAACGACACTCCCTTCATGCCCCCGACCATCAAATCCCCTGCCGAAATCGAGGCCATGCGCGTGGCCTGCCGCCTGGCGGCCGAAGTCCTCGATTTCATCGCCCCCCACGTCGTGCCCGGCGTGACGACCGAACACCTGGACAAACTCTGCCACGACTACATGGTCGACGTGCAAGGCTGCATCCCCGCGCCCCTGCACTACGCCCCCAAGGGCTACGCCCCCTACCCCAAGTCGATCTGCACTTCGGTCAACCACCAAGTCTGCCACGGCATCCCCGGACCGCGCGTGCTCAAGAACGGCGACATCGTCAATCTCGACATCACCGTGATCAAGGACGGCTGGCATGGCGACACCAGCCGCATGTTCTGCGTCGGCGAGCCCTCGATCGCGGCGCGACGGCTCTGCGAAATCACCTACGAATGCATGTGGCGCGGCATTCTGGCAGTGCGCCCGGGCGGCCACCTGGGCGACATCGGCGCGGCCATCCAGACCCATGCGGAGCGCAACGGCTATTCGGTGGTGCGGGAATTCTGCGGGCACGGCATCGGCCGACGGTTCCATGAAGACCCGCAGGTCCTGCACTACGGCCGACCCGGCACCCTGGACAAGCTCTTTCCGGGCATGACGTTCACGATCGAACCGATGATCAATGCCGGCCGGCGCGAGATCCGGGAACTCGGCGACGGCTGGACCATCGTCACCAAGGATCACAGCCTCTCCGCACAGTGGGAGCATACGATCCTCGTCACGGAGACGGGCGTCGAGGTCCTGACCCTGTCGGCCCAGGCGCCCCCGCCCCCGGGGTTTGCCCGCGATACGCATGCCACCGTCTCCCCGGCGGCCACCGCCGTGCCATGACCGCAAACGCCGCCACGGCAAAGGACGCCGAACTCCTGCGCGAACGATGGCGGCACGGCCATGACGCAATCCTGGCCGGACTCGCGCAGGGCGGTCCGGTTCTGCCGGCCCTCCGCAACTTCGCGCGCCTCGCCGACGGCATCGTGCGCGCGGCAGCGACACAAACGGGCGTTTCGCGTTTTGCGGCGGTGGCGGCGATCGGGGGCTATGGCCGCGGCGAACTCTTCCCGTACTCGGATGTCGATCTGCTGATCGTGCCGACGCAGCCCCCCGCGGAATCGGAGCAGAACCGTATCGCCGAGCTCGTGCAGCGGCTCTGGGACACCGGCCTCGCGATCGGCCATGCCGTGCGCTCCCCGGTGGAGTGCGTGCACGAGGCGCAACGCGACGTCACCGTCATGACTGCGCTGCTCGAAGGGCGACAGATCTGCGGGCCGAAGCCGGTGTTCGAGGCAACCCAGACGGCACTGCGATCGGCCACCGACGCGCGCGCCTTCCTGCGCGCCAAGCTGCTCGAACAGCGGCAGCGCCACGCCAAATTCGAAGACACGCCCTACGCGCTCGAGCCCAACTGCAAGGAAAGCCCCGGAGGCCTGCGCGACCTGCAAGTGCTGCTCTGGGTCGCGCGCGCTGCCGACCTGGGCTCGACTTGGGAAGAACTGACCCGCAACGGCCTGATCACCGCCGCGGAATGCGCAGGCATCCGCAACGCCGAACGGCTGCTGAAGCGGGTCCGAGCCCATCTGCACGCGGTTGCGGGGCGACGCGAGGACCGACTGGTATTCGACCTGCAGCATGCGCTCGCCGTCCGACTGGGAATCACCGGGACCTCGGCGCGGCGCGCCAGCGAGATGCTCATGCAACGCGTATACCGCGCCGCCAAGACGGTCACCCAGATCAATACCCTGGTCCTGCTCAGCATCGAGCAGCGTATGAACCCGGGGGCGGATTGCCCACCCCAAATCCTCGATGAGGCGTTCTGTACCCGCGCCGACCTGCTCGACCTTCGCGACGACGATGGCGTGTTCGAGCATGACCCGGCGGAGATCCTGCGTGCCTTCCTGGTACTCGAACGCCACCCCGAATGCCGGTCGATGACGCCGCGCATGCTGCGCGCGATCTGGAATGCACGGAGCCGCATCGACGGAACCTTCCGCCACACCCCGGCCAACCGCGCGCGCTTCCTCGCCATCCTGCAGGAACCCCAGGGCGTGCTGCACACCCTGCGTCGAATGAACGATTGGTCGGTCCTGGGGCGGTATCTTCCGCCCTTCCGCCGCATCGTCGGCCAGATGCAGCACGACCTCTTCCACGTCTATACCGTCGACCAACACATCCTCATGGTCGTGCGCAACCTGCGCCGCTTCGCCAGCAGCGACTATGCCCACGAGCACCCGGAGTGCAGCCAGCTCGTCGCCGATTTCGAGCGTCCCTGGCTGATCACCATCGCCGCCCTGTTCCACGATATCGCCAAAGGTCGCGGCGGCGATCACAGCACCTTGGGCGCGCGCGAAGCGCGACGCTTCTGCCTCGATCATGGCCTGTCACAGGAAGATACCGCCTTGGTGGCGTTCCTCGTGCAGCACCACCTCACCATGTCGCAGGTCGCGCAGAAGCAGGATCTCGCCGACCCTGCGGTCATCACGGATTTCGCCCGAACGGTGGGCTCCGATCGGCGCCTGGTCGCACTCTACCTGCTCACCGTGGCCGACATCCGCGGCACCAGCCCGAAAGTCTGGAACGCCTGGAAAGCCCGCCTGCTGGAAACCCTCTTTCGCCTCACCCGCCGCTGCCTCGGCGGACAGGCGCTGGGCCCGGAAGCCGAACTGGAAGGACGCAAGCGCGAAGCCCGGCGCATCCTCGGGCTGTACGGCATTTCCGAGGCGGCGCACGAGCCGCTCTGGCGCGAACTCGACGTCGTCTATTTCCTGCGCAACGCAGCGCCCGACATCGCGTGGCACACCCGCTGTCTCCTCGTCCACGTTCAGACCGACCGAACCATCGTCCGCACCCGCCTGGCGCCCGCCGGAGAGGGGATCGAAGTCCTGCTGTACGCGCGCGACCGCAAGGATCTGTTCCTGCGCGTATGCGGCTATTTCGAGAGCCGGCGTATCAGCATCCTGGACGCCAAGATCCACACCACCCGACACGGCTATGCGCTCGACACCTTCGTGGTCGTGGACCAGTCGCAGTCCAACCATTTCCGCACCCTGCTCACAAGCGTGGAGCAGGAATTGGCGACCCGGCTCACGGGCGGCGCCGAGCCGCCGCCGCCGAACCCCGGCCGTCTGTCGCGCCAGTCCCGCCACTTTCCGGTATCGCCGGCGGTGTACCTGGAAGCGGAGGAACGCCCCGACCAGTACCGGCTCTCGCTCGTCGCGACCGACCGTGTGGGCCTGCTCTACGCGGTCGCGCAAGTGCTTGCCCGCCACCATGCCGACGTGCTGACGGCCAAGATCCTCACCCTGGGCGAGCGTGTGGAGGACGTGTTCCGGATCGAAAGTCCGGCGCTGGAGAATCCCCGCGCGCAACTGCAACTGGAAAACGAGTTACTGGAAGCGCTCGCCCCGGGGAAACCGGAGGAATCGGCGCCGGCGCTCAGCGCAGGCCGAGCACCGGAAAGATGTAGTACCACGTCACCAGACCCGCCACGACGTTGAACCCCAGCGCGGCGATCACCATATCCCGCCAGAACCGGAACCAGTCGGGCTTGCCCGCGACGGCGCGGCCGCCCACCCGACCACCCGACATCGTTCCCGTCTCCCGCCGGGATTGCCCGGCGGCCGCGCCTTCCATCATCCGCGCCATGTTTCGCTCCTCCGCCGTCGCCATTCACTTTTCCAACCGTTCGATCCAGCGGTCGATCACGCCGATCCGCTGCAGCACGAAAAACAACACGATTCCGATCACGAACCCGATGCTCAATGCGTGGGCAACCGCCATTTCCGTCTCCTTTCCATTTCCTGCGAACGCTCACCAAGGAAAACATAATGCATACAATTCTCGATAACCGTTGCATTATTGTATTGCATACATTACCATCATAAAAGCCAAAACGGAAGCAAATCGTTTCCGAGGATCCAATCAACCATCGGACCTCCGCCGGTTCGATCGGAAAAGGAGTACGCCATGACGATGGAACCCGCAGTGGAACAGACACCTCCCCCGGCCGCCCGGCCGGACCCGGCTTCCGAACATCGATTCGCGACGGGGGTCGCGGCGGTTCTCGCCGGCATGGCGGTGGGAGCGCTCGGGGACTGGATCTCGGGCGTACGCCTCGAAATCTTTCAAGGCATGGCGACGTTCACCCCGGCCTGGATGGGGGACGTATTCGTCGTCAATTTCCTCGTTGGACTGGTCGTGGCCGCAATCTTCGGACGCCACGCCAAATGGCTGGCGATCGTGCCACCCCTGCTCCTGCGGTCGATCAACTACCTGGCCCTGTATTTCACGATGCCCCATCGCGATTTCTTCCTCAACCTGCATTTGTTCTACTGGGGGCCGACGCTGATCCTCGCGGTCGAGTGCGCGAACCTCGGCGCGATCCTCGGCGAAGTCCGAAAGGGGGTCTACCGCCGCAAGCCCTACAATCCCGCCGACTTGTCGCCTCGACCGGACGCCCCGCATTCATGACCGACGCCGCCCCCCATTGGCTGCCCGCCCAACTTTCGACCGACAAGCCGGCATACTTGGCGATCGCCGACGCGATCGCCGACGACATTCGGCAAGGCCGACTCCGCCCCGAGGACCGCCTGCCACCGCAGCGGCAACTGGCCGAGGCGATCGGCCTCAATTTCTCGACGATCAGCCGCGCGTACACCGAGGCGCAACGGCGGGGATTGATCGAATCGCGGGTCGGCCACGGCAGCTTCATTCGCGCGGACGCCAGCCCCCGCGCCCCGGCCGCCCGCGGCAACGCAACCATCGACATGTCGATGAACCTGCCGCCCGAGCCCGACGATCCGGCGTTGCTGGCAAAGATGGGGGCAGTGTTCGAGCGGATCGCAACCGACGTCCGTCCGCTGTTGCGCTACCAGCCGTTCGGCGGCCACGACTACGACCGCGACGCGGCGGCACGATGGCTGGCCCGACGCGGGATCCGGGCGCCGCTCGAACGGATCCTGGTCTGCGCCGGCACGCATAGCACACTCGATGCGCTGTTCGCGATGCTTTCCCCGGGAACCGACGGCATCCTCTGCGATCCCCTGACCTACACCGGCGTGCGCGCGATCGCGGCGGTCCGCGGCATCGCGCTCATTCCACTGGCCGCCGACGCCGACGGCATCACTCCGGAATCACTCGACCACGCCTGCCGGGCGCATCGCCCGGCAGCGCTCTACTGCAACCCGACGCTGCAGAACCCGACCACGATCACGCAGCCGGCAGCCCGCCGGCGCGCCATCATCGACGTGGCGGAGCGCCATGGGCTGCCGATCATCGAGGACGACATCTACGGCATGCTGCCGCCGGAGCCGCCGCCGTCCTACGCCGAGCTGGCGCCCGATCGCACCTACTCGATCGCCGGTCTCTCCAAAACCCTGGGGGCCGGCTTACGTCTCGCCTACCTCGTCCTCCCCGACGATCGGGCCGCTACCCGGGCGACGGCCGTGCTGCGGGCGACGACGGTCATGGCCTCGCCGATCACCACCGCGATCGCGACGGACTGGATCCAGAGCGGAGTCGCATCCGAGCTGGTCACGTTCCTCCGCGCGGAGTCCCAAGCGCGCCAGGAAATCGCCGCTTCGGCCCTCGTCGGGGCCGAAGTGCTCGCGGCGCCGCATGGATTTCACCTCTGGCTCACCCTTCCCCCCGGGTTCAGCCGCGTCAACTTCGCATCGAACCTGCGCAACAGCGGGATCGGCATTGCAACCAGCGACGCATTCTGCGTCGGCACGACGCCGCCGGAAGCGGTGCGCCTCTGTATCGGCGGCATCGCCAGCCGCGATCAGATCCGGCACGCATTCGAAATCGTGGCCGCAACCCTGTCGCAAGCGGCGTCGATGGTTTCCACGATCGTCTAGGAGAATCCGCGCGGCGGACGGATTTCCTGACGGCAGCGCAGACGCCTGATGTCTAGCCCGCCATCTCGATCGCCTCGCAGAACGCCCGGGTGAGCGGCGATTGCGGACGCTCCCGCAGGTGCAGCAGGAACAGCGGTCGCACCAGAGGGACCGGCTTGGGGCTGCGGAGCGTCTTGACCGTGCCCAACATGCGCAACTCCCGCACCACGCGCAGCGGCACCAGGGCGACCCCGGCTCCTGCCGCCACCGCTTGGGCGATGCTCTCGTTGCTCCCCAGTTCCACGGTACGCCGCGGCACGACCCCCAGCGCCGCCAACACCCGCTCCGCGACTTCGCGGGTACCGGACCCCGATTCGCGCAAGAGCCAGGTCTGGGCCGCCAACTCCGCCACGCGCGGAACGCGACGACGGGCCAGTTCCGCCGCGCCCGATGCAACCAGACTCAGTTCATCGTCGCGCCAGCGCACCGCCTCGATGCGCGGATCCTGCACCGGGCCCTCCACGAGCGCGACGTCGATCTCGCAATTGACCAGGGCGCGGCTGATCACCTGAGTGTTGCCGACTTGCAAACGCAGTTGGGCGGGATCGTGGTCCGCGAGAAACCGGGCGATGTACGGCGGCAGCCAATAGCCCGCGACCGTCGTGCTCGCGCCGACGGTCAACAGCCCACGCTTGCGCCCGACGCGCGCCCGGATTTCCTCGATCGCCGCCCCCTCCAACGCGAAGATCCCGCGCGCATGCTCGAACAGCGCCTGGCCCGACTCGGTGAGATGGACGCCGCCGCCCGGTCCGGCGCCACCCTTCGCCGCCGGACCGCGCTCGACCAACGGCAGGTCGAGCTGTTGCTCGAGTTCCCGCACCGCCTTGGAAACTGCCGGCTGGCTGATGTGGAGCGTCAGCGCGGCACGGGTGAAGCTGCCCCGTTCGGCAACGGTGAAAAAGACCCGCAGGTGATGCAGATTCATCCGCATAACTTATTTTCATGCATTCGTGAAAATAATGTTTTTGAATTATGCGTCGATTCCTCCTAGTCTGTCGATCAAGAAGAAATCCGTCCGGGCGCCAACGGTTCCCGGAATTCCGATACCGGAGGCCGCATGACCAAAGCCAACGCCGCGGGGTTGCTCCCCGGAATCCTCCTCGCCGCCGCGGTCGCCGCCGCCGGCGTCGCTGCGTCGAACATGCCGTGGGCCCTCCACCTGGGCTTGAGTGCGCTCACGCTTGCCATCGTGTTCGGCATCGTTGTCGGCAACACCGTCTTTCCCCGGATCGCGGACCATACCGCGATCGGCGTGGACTGGAGCAAAAGCACCTTGCTGCGCCTGGGCATCATCCTCTTCGGCCTGAAGATCACCTTCGCGCAGATCATGGCGGTCGGATGGGCGGGCATCCTCATCGACGTCATCATGGTGACCCTGGTCTTCACGTTGTCGGTGCAATTGGGAACGCGGGTCTTCGGCCTCGACCGTCAGACCTCCGCCCTGATCGGCGCCGGCAGCGCGATCTGCGGCGCAGCCGCCGTGATGGCCACCGAGCCGGTGGTCCGCGGCCAGGCACACAAAGTTTCGGTCGCGGTCGCGACCGTGGTCGTTTTCGGCACGCTCGGGATGTTCCTCTACCCGCTCTTTTACCCGTATCTCCACGTGTCGCAGCACGTCTTCGGCATCTACGCCGGGTCCACCATCCACGAAGTGGCCCAGGTGGTTGCCGCCGCCAAGAGTGTGGGCGACGAAGCCGCCGCGACCGGCGTCATCGAGAAGATGATCCGCGTGATGCTGCTCGCACCCTTCCTGCTGATCCTCTCGGCCACACCCCAAGCCGAAGCCGCCGGCCATGCACACCACGCGTCGGGCAAACCCAAGATCGTCATTCCCTGGTTCGCCGTGCTCTTCATCGTCATGGCGGCGGTGAATTCCCTGCACGTCATTCCCACGGCGATCTCCCGGGTACTGATCCAGATCGACACCGTGATGCTGGCGATGGCGATGGCTGCACTGGGCCTGCGTACGCATGCCGGCGCGATCAAGCAGGCCGGCGTCAAACCGCTGCTGCTCGCGCTCACGCTCTTCGCGTTTCTGATCACCGGCGGATGGGTCGTCAACCGGACCGTGATGCACCTGCTCGGCTGAGTCGAGCGCCTCGGCCCGCCGCACACTCGACTTCCTCGTGCGTCTCTCCGGACGCAGCCCCCGGACCGGCATCGCCGGTCCGTTTTTTTTCGACGTCCGGTTCCGCCGCTCCTGGGGGGCCGTCGCCCGCTCCCACCGGCGCGGCAACGCGGCAACTTCCGGCCTCGGCAAAGAACCGCCGCACGTCTTCCTGCTCGCGCGTCCGCCGGAACGGCGGCAGACTCGCCAGTACCGCCTTGCCGTAGGAGCGGCGAAGAACCCGTTCATCGAGGATCATGAGCACGCCCCGATCGGTCTCATCGCGGATCAACCGCCCCGCGCCCTGGCGCAACAGGGTGATCGCATGGGGCAGTTGATCATCCCGGAACGGATCGCGCCCGAGGCGCTTCAGATAGCGACCCCGCGCCTCGACGACAGGATCGTCAGGCGGCGCAAAGGGCAGTTTGTCGATGGCGACGAGCGACAGCGCTTCACCCCGAACATCGATCCCCTCCCAGAAACTCATGGACCCGACCAGCACCGCCGCACGCGCATCGCGAAACGTCTCCAGCATCGCGCGGCGACTGCGCTCTCCCTGGACGAGCAGCGTGAACGCATCGGGATCTTCGGCCGCCATCCGCGCCCGCAAGGCCCGAGCCACCCGCTCGACCGCGCGCAAGGTCGAGCAAAGAATGAATGCCCGCCCCCGGCTCGCGCACAGAGCCGGCCAGCACGCCTGGGCAACGCGTTCCGGAAAATCGCTCGCACCCGGATCGGGCAAGGTCTGCGGCAGGTACAGCAGCGCCTGATTGGCATAGTCGAACGGACTGTCCCAGCGCGCCGTCTTGCATCCACGCAGACCCAAGGCATCGAGGAACGGTTCGAACCGGTTGGCCGTCGTGATCGTCGCCGAGGTGAGAATCCACGCCTGGGGCCGCTCTTCGCGGGCCCGTATGAACGCGTCCGCGCAATGAAGCGGCGTAGCGCGGAATTGCGCGCCATGCGCCGTGACGCCGACCCAGCGGACGAACGCCTCCGCGTCGGCTTCCCGCGCCGGCGCGGCACCCGTCCCGTCCTCGCGGTCCGCTTCCCCAGCCTCCTGCGCCGCCTCGGGCAACGGCGCCCAGGCGCGCACGAGCGTGCGTAGCGCACGAGTTCGGGGAACCAGCACGTCCAGTTCCGGATCCCGCCCGCGGTTGGTCTCCAAGGCCTGCTCCAAGGCCGCCAGCGTCCGATCGAGGGCGATCAGGGCATCGGCCAGAAGCGGCGCATGCGCCACCCGCTCATAGGCGATGCGCGGTGCGCGCTCGGCACCGCTGCGCGCCAAAGCCAGACGCACCGCTCTGCCGGCAACCTCCAGCGCCCGCACGAGATCGGGCCAGGATGCGCCATCCCGCGCGAACTGCTGACCAGCGCGCAAGCTGTCGGCGCCGAGTTCGGCGAGTTGCTGCAACGACCAGTGTTCGCCGAAGAAATCCCCGGCCGCACGGGGCAGTTGATGTGCCTCATCGACGATCACGGTATCGACATTGGGTAGCAGTTCCGCCTGCGTCGACTCACGCAGCGCCATGTCGGCCAGCAGCAGATGATGGTTGACGACGACGACATCGGCCGCCAGCGCGGCGCGGCGGGCGCGCATCACGAAACAGGCGTCGAAGTGCGGACACTCGCCGTTCGGGCAATTGTCACGAGTCGAGGTCACCGCCGGCCAGACCGGAGAGTCCTCGGGGATGTCGCCGAGTTCGGCGCGATCGCCGGTTTCGGAAAACCGTACGAACCGGGCGATCCGGTGCAGCGCCCGCACCGCGTCCCGCGACGAAAAGGCCCCTGCCTCGAGGCTGCGCTCCAGACGCAGGCGACACACATAGTTCTGTCGGCCTTTCAAATTCGCGGCTTGCACGCGCAGACCGAGGGTCCGGCAGGCCGCCGGCAGATCCTTGCCGAAGATCTGGTCCTGCAACGTCTTGGTTCCCGCGCAGACCAGCACCTTGCCGCCCGCGAGCAAGGCCGGCACGAGGTAGGCCATGGTCTTTCCGGTGCCGGTGCCGGCCTCGGCAACGAGGGTCGATCGCGTCGCGATCGCATCGAACACCGCCAGGGCCATTTCCTGCTGCGCGATGCGCGGCGAAAACGCCGCGACCGCCGTCGACAGCGACCCGCCGGGGGCGAATGCGCCGGCCACCGCACGGCGGCGGGCATCGACCTCGCCGCCCGCTTCGGCCGCGTCCGGCATCTCCGGAACCCGTTTCATCGCCGGCATGATACCCTCCCCCGACCCATGCAACCCCGCGCTCCACGACGCAGAGCTCCGCGTGCCCAGCGACGCCGCAACCTTCAAGATCACCGCCTGCAGCGCCGACCACATCGGCGACCGGCACGACCAGCAGGACCGTGTCGCGATCCTGACCAGCCGGTATTGGCCGGGAAGTCTCCTGGCCCTGGTGGCCGACGGCATGGGCGGCCGCACCGGCGGGCGACTGGCCTCCGATCAGGTCATCGCTACCGCGCGCAACCTCTTCGATGACCGGCCGGAAGCCGAAATGGATGGGCGAGGTCTGCTCGGCGCAATCGTCTCCGAGGCACACACGGTCATCCGGCTCACCGCGGTGGCGGCGGAAAAGGAACCCCACAGCACTCTCGTCGCACTCCTGATCCAAGGCCGGCGGGCGGACTGGGTCCACGTCGGCGACAGCCGACTGCTGCACTTTCTCGATGGCGCACTGCGACATCGCACGATCGACCACTCCTACGGATCGACGCTCAACGCCAGCGGCGAACTGATCGAAGGAGGACCCGAACGGCGTCGCTTCCGCAGTGTCCTGTTCAGCGCACTCGGTGCCCGCAGCGAACTCCGGATCGACTATGGCGAAACCGACGGTTTGCGCGCCGGGGACAGCTTCGTACTGGCCAGTGACGGCCTCTGGGCCTACGTGAAGGAACCCGAGATGGCGACCTTGCTGCGCGATCTTTCCGCGCGGGATGCCACGCAGCGAATGGTCGATCTGGCGCGCGCGCGCGCAGGGGGCAAGGGCGACAATATATCCCTGGTCGTCATCAAGATGGAGCCGGCCTGAGCCCGCGGGCGCGCGCGGTTCAAGGACGTTCCGGGTCGGTGCGGGCTTTCTGCTCGCGATCCGCCTTGCGCTGCGCCCGTTGCTGCTCGTCGTCGGCCCACTCCTTCTTCCGCTCGCGCGCATAGTCGGCCGCTTTTTTCTGCTTTTCTTCGTACTGCTGCCGGGAATCCGCTTCGCGCTGCGCCCGCCCCGACTGAAAGTTCGCCACGTCCTGATCGTGTTGCCGTTGGCGTTTCGCGGCATCGGCCTCGCCTTGCGGCGCCGATGCCGCCGCCTGGGCATCGCGCTGCGCATCCTGACTCGCCTGGTCGCGCAGGCTCTGCTGATGTTGGCGGTAGTCCGCCTCGGCCGCGCGTTCGCGCGCCGGTCGCTGCGCATCCTGCAGCGCCTGCTGTGCGCGATCGGCGGCACGGTCCCGCGCATGCGCCTGCGCGTCGAGTCGACGCTGCAAGGCATGCGCTTCCAGCGTGATCCGACGCACGACGTGCTCGCCGTGCGTCTGGAAGCGCTGCGCAAATCCCAGGCAATCGTTCATGAAGATCGCATGCTGGCAGCGCTGGATGCGCACCTGGGCCTCCGCCTGGACGCGCCGGTCGAGGTCTCCCGCATCGGACAGCGCCTGCTGCGCACGCGCCGCGGTGTCGATCGAACCGGCTGGATATTTGCGCGCCAGCGCATCCACGTCGGCACCGACGTCCCCGGAATGACCTGCGGCGTGTGCGGCGGCCATGACGAAAAACGCGAGCGGCAGAACCCGGAACCGCACCATACTCCCTCCGTTTCCGGCTAGTTTGCCATCAAATGCGTTGCTTCCCGAACCTGCATCTCGCGCAGTCGCGACGCCATGCGCTGCACCTCGGCACCAGACACCCCCTCGATGAATCGATCGATCGGCGCGGCCGCCGACACGACGAGTTTGCCATGACGATCGTAGAGGATGTCGACGAGCCACGTGAAGCGCTTGATCTCCGACGGCGCGCATTCCGCGAGACGCGGCACGTCGGAGAGCAGCACCGTGTGGAAGCGTGCCGCGATATCGAGGTAGTCGGCATAGGAACGGGGAGTACAGATCAAGGTGGCAAAATCGAACCACGCCACACCGTCGGTGCGCCCGCGCGCGCGCAGGTCGCGCCCCTCGATCCGCAGCACCGGATCTTCCCCCACCCTGCCGTCAACCAGCGCCGAAAATACGGACTCCATCGAGACATTGGGAGCATCGGCGACGAACCAGGTGCCGAACCGGCCGAGCGCGCGGGACCGATAATCGACGCCGCCATCGACGAGCAGCACGTCGAGGCGCTCTTTCAGCAGTCCGATCGCCGGCAGGACGCGGTCGCGGTGCAATCCGTCGGAATACAGGGCATCGGGGGCCATGTTGGACGTGATGAACAGCACGGCACCGGCATCGAACAGACTCGCCAGCAGACGGTGCAGGATCATGGCGTCGGCAATATCCGAAATACGGAACTCGTCGAGGAAGATCCAGTTCGCGCGACGCGCAATGTCGCGCCCGGCCTCGGCAAGCGGATCCGCGGCGCCGCGCAGGGCCTGCATCGCCCGATGGGCATCGCGGATGAACTCGTGGAAATGCAGGCGCACCTTGTCCTGCGCGGGAATCTCGGCGAACGTCGAGTCCATCAACAGGCTTTTTCCGCGCCCGACCCCGCCCCAGCAATACACGCCGCGGGGCGGCGTCGGGCGTACGAACCGCCGCACGAGCGATTTCCGGTGCGCTTCATATTCCGCGCATTCCCGCACGAAGCGCTCCAGACGCTCGAGCGCGGCGCGCTGCGACGCGTCGGGAGTGCCGCCGCGCGGTGCCAGCGCCGATGCAAATCGATCCAGGACCGTCATACGCTCCGCAACGGGTACTCGGGTCGATCGGCAATCGTCCTGCGGCGCAGAACCGTCGCGGCGGCAGGGTGTTCTCCCGCTCCCGCTTGCGGGAGCGACTGGGATGCGGGTGCCATCAAACGTTCAGCGCCCGCCGATCGACCGCCAGCGCCGCCTCCCGCAGTGCCTCGGATCGGGTGGGATGGGCATGACAAACGCGGGCGATGTCTTCCGACGAGGCGCGAAACGCCATCGCCACGACTGCTTCGGCGATCAACTCCGATGCCCCGGAGCCGAGAATGTGCACACCGAGAATCTCGTCGGTGACGTCGTCGGCCACCACCTTCACCAGACCGACGACGTCGCCCGCAGCACGTGCCCGACCATTGGCGGAAAATGGGAAAGTTCCGATCCGGATGGCGCGACCCGCCGCACGCAACTGCGCCTCCGTCTGTCCCACCCAGGCGATTTCGGGATCGGTATAGACGACGCTGGGAATCCGGGTGAGGTCGGCATGACCTGCCTTGCCGGCGATCCGTTCGGCCACCGCGACCCCTTCCTCTTCGGCCTTGTGCGCAAGCATCGGGCCGCGCACGAGATCGCCGATGGCCCAGACCCCACCGAGATTGGTGCGGCAATGCTCGTCGACGGCGACGAAGCCGCGCGCATCGACCGTCAGGCCCGCGGCATCCGCGCCCCAGCCGTCGCTGTTGGGCACGCGGCCGATGGCCACGACGAGCCGGTCGCACGCGAGCATCGCATCTCCATCCGCTCCGCGGTATGCCACCGCGACACCGCCGGCCCCCGATTCCACCGCGCCAATCTGCACTCCCAGGCGGATATCCAGGCCCTGTTTGCGGAACGCCTTGAGGGCCTCGCGTGCGATCTGCTCGTCTGCGATGCCCAGGAATTGCGGCAGCGCTTCGAGTATCGTGACCTGCGCGCCCAGCCGCCGCCAGACCGAACCCAGTTCCAGACCGATGACGCCCGCACCGATGATGCCCAGACGCTGTGGCACCGCATCCAGCGCCAAGGCACCCCGATTGGACAGGATGCGCTGCTCATCGAAGGCGATACCCGGAAGCGGGCGCGGCGAGGAGCCCGTCGCCAGAATCACGTTGCGCGGCCGCAGTGTCCGGCTCCCGGGTTCGACCACGACATCCACCGCGCACGCGCCGTCTCCGGCATCGGTGCGCCGACGCAGCGTCGCGCGACCGGGGAGGAACTCGATCTCATTTTTGCGAAAGAGGTAGCGGATACCGTCGTTGGTCTGGCGCACCACGGCGTCTTTGCGCGCCATCATGCGGCCGAGGTCGAGCGTCGGCGGTGCGCAGACGACGCCGTGCTCCCCCAGAGCGCGCGCGGCATGGTCGAAAATCTCGCTGGATTGCAGCAGGGCCTTGGAGGGAATGCAGCCGACGTTGGTGCAGGTTCCGCCGGGCGCAGACTGGCCGTCGGATGTCGTCCAGTCGTCGATACAGACGGCGCGCAGGCCGAGTTGGGCGGCGCGGATCGCAGCGGTATAGCCGCCGGGGCCCGCGCCGATGACGGCGACGTCGACTTCCATCACATCTCCAGCAACAGCCGGCCCGGATCTTCCAGGGCATCCTTGATCGCCACCAGGAACAGCACCGCGTCGCGGCCGTCGATGATGCGGTGATCGTAGGACAGGGCGAGATAGTTCATCGGCCGGATCACCACCTGGCCATTCTCCGCCACCGGGCGATCCTTGGTCGCATGCACGCCGAGAATCGCCGACTGCGGCGGATTGATGATGGGGGTCGACAACATCGAACCGAACACGCCGCCGTTGGAGATCGTGAACGTGCCGCCGGTCAGTTCCTCGATGGTGAGCTTGCCTTCCCCCGCGCGCCGGCCGAAATCGGCGATCCGCTTCTCGATCTCGGAAAAGGTCTGCACGTCTGCGTCGCGCAGTACCGGAACGACGAGCCCGCGCGGCGATCCGACAGCGATGCCTACGTCGAAATAACCGTGGTAGACGACGTCGCTGCCATCGATCGACGCATTGACGATGGGAAAGCGTTTGAGCGCGTGCACCGCCGCCTTGACGAAAAAGGACATGAAGCCCAACTTGACGCCATGCTCCTTCTCGAACCGCTCCTTGTGCCGGTTGCGCAACTCGATGACCGGCTGCATGTTCACTTCATTGAACGTGGTGAGAATCGCCGCCGTCGACTGAGACTGGACGAGTCGCTCGGCCACGCGCTGGCGCAGGCGTGACATCGGAACCCGCTGTTCGAGGCGGCCGGTACCAAGCGCCGCCGGATCGATCGGCGCGGCAAGGTCCGGCGACGGTGCCGCCACGGGACTCGTCGGCGCGCGCTGCGGCGCGTCGCCTCCCCCCCGCGCCTGGCTCCCTCCGGCGGCGGCAGACGATGCCGCCTGCACGGCCGCCACGGCATCGGCCTTGGTGATGCGGCCGCCCCGTCCGGTGCCTGCCACGGCATCCCCGGAAACTCCCGCCTCCTCGAGGACACGCGCCGCCGCCGGCATCACGATCGGCGCCGCGGCGGCGGGGGGCGGTACCGCCGACGCGACCGGAGCCGCAGCCGGAGCCTCCTCCGGGGACGCCCGCGATGCCGCAACTCCTTGGATGATCCGCGCGATCACCTGACCCGAGGTCACCGACGCGCCGCTCGGCGCGACGATCTCCGCCAATACGCCGGACTTCGGCGCCGGCACGTCGAGCACGACCTTGTCGGTCTCGACCTCGACGAGGATCTCGTCGGCAACGACCTCAGCGCCCGGCTGCTTCTTCCATTGCAACAACGTCGCCTCCGAGATCGATTCCGAAAGCTGCGGCACTTTCACTTCGATATCTGCCATGCGTCCTCGCGATTCTTTTCCTTATTTGTGAAGCACAAAGCCATCCAACGCTCCGAACGCCGCGTCGAGCAACTCGCGCAACTGCTCGATGTGCTTGGCGTGATACCCGACCGCGGGCGATGCCGATTCCGGGCGTCCGGCGTAGGACAGCGTCTGGCCGGTCGTCAGGGTTTCCAGAACCCGGTTCTGCACGCCACGCCACGGACCCTGGTTGCGCGGCTCGTCCTGTGCCCAGACGATCTCCCGCAGTGCCGGATAGCGCTGCAATTCCTCCGCGAGCGCGGCTCGTGGAAACGGATAGAGCTGCTCCAGCCGTACGATCGCCACGGTGTCCGTCATCTTGCGCTCGGCGCGCGCCGTGACCAGATCGTAGTACACCCGGCCCGAACAGAGCACGAGGCGCGTCACCGTCGCGGGATCGGCGATCGCGCCATCGCCGATCACCGTGCGGAATTCGCCGCGCGTGAAATCTTCCAGCGCGGAACAGGCTTCGGGCTTGCGCAGCAAGGATTTCGGCGTAAAGATCACCAGCGGCTTGCGCAGCTTTCGGATCATCTGCCGGCGAAGGAGATGGAAAATCTGCGCTGCCGTGGTCGGCTGCGTGACTTGCATGTTGGTTTCCGCGCAGAGCTGCAGATACCGCTCGATCCGTGCCGACGAATGCTCCGGACCCTGCCCTTCGTAGCCATGCGGCAGCATCAACACCAAACCCGAGAGCCGCCCCCACTTCACCTCGCCCGAGGAGATGAACTGGTCGATCAGCACCTGGGCGCCATTGGCGAAATCGCCGAACTGCGCCTCCCAGATCACCAGGGAATTCGGTGCGGCCGTAGAGTAGCCGTACTCGAAGCCCAGCACCGCCTCCTCGGAAAGCACCGAGTCGATGACCGCGAACGGCGCCTGTCCTTCGGCCACGTTCTGCAGCGGGACATAGGTGCCTTCGTTCCAGCGCTCGCGATTCTGGTCGTGCAGGACCGCGTGCCGATGGGAAAACGTCCCCCGGCCGGAGTCCTGCCCGGTGATCCGGACGGCATAGCCTCCGACGACGAGTGACGCGAACGCCAGGTGTTCGCCCATTCCCCAGTCGATCGGATGCCGCCCCTCCGCCATCGCCCGACGATCCGCAATGACCCGTTCGACCAGCGGATGCAGTTTGAAATTCTCCGGTACCGTCGCGATGCGCTCGCCGAGACGGCGGAGGTCGGCCAGCGGCAACGCGGTGTCCGCCGCATCCGTCCAATCCCGGCGAAACGGCGCCCAGTCGACCGCAAAGCGGCTCTTGAAATTGCTGAGCACCGGCTCGACCACCGAACGGCCTTCCTCCATGGCTTGGCGATACGCAGCCAGCATCGACTCGGCGTCCTCCGCGGTCAGCACGCCTTGGGCGACCAGCCGATCGGCATACAGTTTGCGCGTTCCCGGGTGCGCGCCGATCTTCTTGTACATGAGCGGTTGCGTCACCGCCGGGGTGTCCTGTTCGTTGTGCCCCAGGCGCCGGAAACACACGATGTCGAGCACGATATCCTTGCGGAATTCCCGACGGAAATCCAGCGCGATCTGCGCGGCGAGCACCGCTGCTTCCGGATCGTCACCATTGACGTGCAGCACCGGCGCCTCGATCATCTTGACGATGTCGGTGCAGTAGAGGCTCGAGCGGGTGTCCCGCGGATCGGACGTCGTGAACCCGATCTGGTTGTTGATCACGACGTGCACCGTTCCGCCTGTGCCATAGCCCCGAGTCTGCGCCAGCGCGAGGGTCTCCATCACCACGCCCTGGCCGGAAAACGCCGCGTCGCCATGCACTTGCAACGCCAGCACCTTCCGCCCCTCGACATCGCCACGGCGCTCCTGGCGCGCGCGCACCGACCCTTCCACCACCGGATTGACGATCTCGAGATGAGACGGATTGAATGCCAATGACAAATGTACGGGGCCGCTAGGGGTCGTCGCGTCCGCGGAAAATCCCATATGGTATTTCACGTCGCCCGACGGCAGATCGGATGCGATCGTGCCATCGAACTCCGCGAACAGATCGCCGGGCCGCTTCCCCAAGGTATTGACCAGGACGTTCAACCGGCCGCGATGCGCCATGCCGATGACGATTTCCTCGACCCCGAGTTCGCCGCCATGCTGCACCAAGGCATCCATCACGGCAATGAAGCTCTCGCCGCCTTCCAGCGAAAACCGCTTCTGGCCGACATACTTGTTGTGCAGATACCGCTCCAAGCCTTCCGCCGCCGTCACTTGGGTCAAGATCCGGCGTTTCGCGCCCGGGGAGAAATCCGGCGTCGACCGGATCGACTCGAGTCGCTGCTGCAACCAGCGCTTCTGCGCCGGATCGGAGACGTGCATGTACTCCGCCCCCAGCGTCCCGCAATACGTACGCCGCAGCGCGGCGACGATTTCGCGCAGAGACATCTGGTCGGCACCGAAATAGGTGTTCGCGGCCGAGAACACCGTATCCATGTCGGCCTCGGTGAAATCGTAGAACGCGGGTTCCAGTTCCGGCAACGCCGGACGCTCGGCGCGCTTCAACGGATCGAGGTCTGCCCAGCGACTGCCCAGCGAGCGATACGCGGAAACGATCGACTGCACATGAACCTGCTTGCGGGCAACGCTGAGATCGGTCGCCGCGACCACCGGCCGCAGCATGCCGTTGCGGGCACGCAAGGCGAATGACTCGACGATCGGAGCATGCGCGACGTCGTGGGTCGACGGTTTGCCGTCGGCCGCGGGCGCGAGTTGCAGTCGGTCGAAATACGCGCGCCACTGGTCGGACACCGAAGCCGGATTGTCGAGGTAGCACTCATACAGATCTTCGACGTAGGGGGAATTGCCGCCGAAAAGATAGGAGGTGGACTGAAACTGGCGCATCGAGTAAGTCATCGGCATGCCTCGATCTTTCCTTTCGGAAACCGGGTGACAACCCGCTGCCCGCAGACCCGTTTCCCGCTCCCATGGAGCGAGGAGGAATCGGCGCGGAGCGCGGAGATCGGCGCCGGACGCGCCCGAAACGGCGTGCGCGTCGCAACCCGACCCATCTTACCGCTCGGAAATCGGCGGAACGTCGCGACGGCCGGATCCGACATACAACTGGCGCGGCCGTCCGATCTTGTACTCGGGGTCGGCGAGCATCTCGTTGAGCTGCGCAACCCATCCTACCGTGCGCGCCAGCGCGAATACGGCGGTGAACAGCGGGACCGGCACACCGATCGCCTGCTGCACGATGCCGGAATAGAAGTCGACGTTCGGGTACAGCTTTCGGCTGACGAAATAGTCATCCTCGAGCGCGATCTTTTCCAGCGTCAGCGCCAGCTTGAACAATGGCGTCTCATGCAGACCCAGTTCATCGAGCACCTCGTAGCAGGTCTCGCGCATCAGTCGCGCCCGTGGATCGTAGTTCTTGTAAACGCGATGGCCGAACCCCATCAGTCGGACGTTGGAGTTCTTGTCCTTCACTTTCGCGATGAACTCGCCGATCTTCGCCACGCCGCCTTCGCGCTGGATCTCGAACAGCATATTGAGCGCAGCCTCGTTCGCGCCTCCGTGCGCCGGCCCCCAGAGACAGGCCACGCCAGCGGCGATCGCTGCGTAGGGGTTCGTTCCGGATGATGCGCACAAACGCACGGTCGACGTCGAGGCATTCTGCTCGTGATCCGCGTGCAGGATCAGGATACGATCGAGCGCACGCGCCAGCACGTCGTTACAGCGGTAGTCCTCGCACGGCGTGGCAAACATCATCCGCATGAAATTGGCCGCGTACGGCAGGTCGTTGCGCGGATACATGTATGGCTGACCCACGGTGTACTTGTAGGCCATTGCAACCAGCGTGGGCATCTTGGCGATCAGCCGGATCGCCGACACTTCCCGCTGCCGGGGATCATGCACGTTCATCGAATCCGGGTAGAACGCCGACATCGCCCCCACCAGCCCGGTCAGCACCGCCATCGGATGGGCATCGCGCCGGAACCCGCGGAGGAAAAACTGCATCTGTTCGTGAACCATCGTGTGCTGCGTGACGGTGTCCACGAAGGTCTCGCGCTGCACCGACGTCGGCAACTCACCATAGAGAATCAGGTGGCAGACCTCGAGAAAATCACACTGTGTGGCCAACTGGTCGATCGGATAACCGCGATAGAGCAGTTCCCCTTTGTCTCCGTCGATATACGTGATGCTGGAATTGCATGACGCGGTGGCAAGGAATGCCGGGTCATAGGTAAATTTCCCGGTGCGGGTATACAACGCCCGGATGTCGATCACGTCCGGCCCCATGGTGCCGGGATAGATCGGCAGATCGACCGGCGGCGTCCCGTCGGAAAACGTCAACGTGGCCTTGTGCTCGGATTGGGTCAGTGCCATAAAAATGTCCTCAAGTCAGACCGAACGAAGCAAAGCAAGGAGTTCGTTCCCGGCCTCGGTATCGAGCGCATCCGGCGGCGCCGCCCGACCCAACGCGAGATCGAGCAATTCGCCGTCCGGCAATTGCAAAAGCCGCTCCAGCGCGCATTGAAGGCGCGCATCGAGTTTCGCTGCGTGGCGATCGAAGAGCCGCGCCAACAGCACGTCGTTTTCCAGCATGCCTCGACGGGCCCGCCAACGCAAGCGGCGCAGCGCCACACCATCCTCGTCTTGCTCATCCCACCGCTCTTCCCGGCCCGGCAAGAAGGGCCGAGAACGCCCGTCTCCGGCCATGCGATCGGTGCCCGGGATCGCGGGCGCATCCACCTGCGCCTCCCTCAAACCTCTCTCCGCAGCATCATTTCCTTGATCTTTCCGATCGCCAGCGTCGGGTTGAGACCCTTCGGGCAGACGTCGACACAGTTCATGATGCTATGGCAGCGAAACAGCCGGTACGGGTCCATGAGGTTATCCAATCGCTGATCGGTGGCCTCGTCACGGCTGTCGGCCAAGAACCGGTAGGCCTGCAGCAGGCCTGCCGGACCGACGAACTTGTCCGGATTCCACCAGAAACTCGGGCAGGATGTCGAACAGCACGCGCACAGGATGCACTCGTAGAGGCCGTCGAGTTCATCGCGCTGCTCGGGAGTCTGCAGCCGCTCCTTCTCGGGTGGCGGAGAATGATTCACCAGCACCGGATCGACCGAGTGGTATTGATTGAAGAAGTCCGTCATGTCGACGATCAGGTCGCGCACCACCGGCAGTCCGGGCAAGGGACGCAATTCGATCGGCTGTGTCAAATCGCGCAAATTGGTAATGCAAGCCAGACCGTTGCGGCCATTGATGTTCATGGCATCGGACCCGCAGACTCCCTCGCGGCACGAGCGCCGGAACGACACGCTGTCATCGACCTCCGCCTTGATCCGCATCAAGGCGTCGAGCAGCATCTTGTCGGTTTCCTGCAGCGTCACGGCGAGCTCCTGCATGCGCGGCCGGGTATCCCGCTCCGGGTCGAAGCGATAGATGCGAAAGTGCGCGATGCGGGTTTGGGGCTGGGGCTGCCTCGCCGCGGGCCCCGATTCCGGTGTCGATGCATCCATATGCTGCGTTTTCCTCAAAACGTCCGCACTTTCGGCTCGAACGGTGCCACCGAAATCGGTGTCCGGTGCACCGGCTTGTACTGCAGCGACCGGGTCTGCGCAGTCCAGAGACTGTGCTTCATCCAGTTCGTATCGTCACGCAGCGGGAAATCCGCTCGCGCGTGCGCGCCGCGGCTCTCGGTCCGTGCCGCCGCGGACTCGATCGTCGCCTGCGCCACGGCGACGAGATTCGCCAGTTCGATCGCCTCGACGCGCGCGGTATTGAACACCCGCGACTTGTCGCCGATCGCGACATGTTCGGCCCGCTGCGCGATCTCGCGGACCTTGCGTACGCCCTCATCGAGCAACGCCGCCGTGCGAAACACGCCGCAATGCGCCTGGAGCGTGCGGCGCAGGTCGGCCGCAACCTCCTGCGTGCGCTCCCCCGATGCCCGCGCGTCGAGATCCGCCAGGCGCGCGCGCGTCGCCTCCCCGGCATCGGCCGGCAACGGCCGGTGCCGTTCGTCATCACCGAGCGCAGCCGCGATGTGGTTGCCCGCAGCGCGACCGAACACCACGATGTCGAGCAGCGAGTTCGTACCCAGGCGGTTGGCACCGTGCACCGACACACAGGAACACTCGCCGATCGCATAGAGGCCGGGGACGACCGTCTCGGGCATGCCATCGCGGGGTATCACGACCTGGCCATGAACATTCGCCGGAATCCCCCCCATCATGTAATGAATCGTCGGCACGACCGGAATCGGCTCGCGGATCGGATCGACGTTGGCGAATTTGATCGCGATGTCGCGAATCGATGGCAAGCGCTTGAGGATGGTCTCCGCTCCGAGGTGGTCGAGTTTGAGCTGGACATAATCCCCGTTGGGGCCGCAACCCCGCCCTTCCTTGATCTCTTGATCCATCGATCGCGAGACGAAATCGCGCGGCGCGAGATCCTTGAGCATCGGGGCATACCGCTCCATGAAGCGCTCGCCCCGCGCATTGAGCAGGATGCCGCCCTCGCCGCGCACCCCCTCGGTGATCAGGATGCCCGCCCCCGCAACGCCGGTCGGATGGAACTGCCAGAACTCCATGTCCTGTAGCGGCAGGCCGGCGCGGGCAACCATGCCGAGGCCATCGCCGGTATTGATGTATGCATTGGTCGACGCGGCGAAGATCCGGCCGGCGCCGCCGGTGGCCAGCACCGTGAAGCGGGCCTCGAAGATCGAAACCTCGCCGGTCTCCATTTCCAATGCGACCACGCCCACGACCGCGCCCTCCTCGTCCCGAATCAGATCAAGGGCCATGTACTCGACGAAAAACTGCGTGCGCGCCGCGACATTGCACTGATAAAGGGTATGCAGCAGCGCGTGGCCGGTGCGGTCCGCCGCCGCGCAGGCACGAGGGACGGGCTTCTCGCCGAAGTTGGCGGAATGCCCGCCGAACGGCCGCTGATAAATCGTGCCGTCGGCATTGCGATCGAACGGCATGCCCAGATGCTCGAGTTCGTACACCGCACCTGGCGCTTCGCGACACAGGAACTCGATCGCGTCCTGATCGCCGAGATAATCCGACCCCTTCACGGTATCGAACATATGCCATAGCCAGTTGTCCTCGCCCATGTTGCCGAGCGAGGCGCCGATGCCACCCTGCGCCGCGACCGTATGCGAACGCGTGGGAAACACCTTGGTGAGCACCGCCACGCGCCGGCCGGCACGCGCCAGCTGCAATGCGCAACGCATCCCGGCACCGCCCGCGCCGACGATCACCGCATCGAACCTCCTGCGAGGGACGTTTCCCAATGACATTCACACGCTCCACATGATCTGCACCGACCAGACGAAACAGGCTGCCAACCACAGAATCGTCCCGACATGCAGCGCCAGGCGCAGGCCCACCGGCTTGATGTAGTCCATCCAGATGTCGCGCATCCCGATCCAGGCGTGGAAGCACAACGACGCTGCCGCCAGGGTCCCCAGCAACTTCATCGCCATCGGACGAAACACCCCGACCCAGCGCGCACGATCAATGCCGTCGGCCGATGCGAACGCGGTCGCAAGTTCGACCGCAAGCGCCAGCAGAAACGCGAGCAGCACCACCGCCGTGATGCGCTGGGCGAGCCAATCCCGCAGGCCATAATGGGCCCCGACCGCCGTCCGTTCGGCATGTCGGGTCATCCCGCCCTCCCCGTCGACCCGAATAGCCACAGCCCGAACAGCCCGGTGAGCACCAGACTGACGGCAAACGCCGCGACCGCGCTCTTGCGGGCCGATGCGCGATCGACGCCGCGATGCAGATCGAGCAGGAGAAACCGCACGCCGGCGCATGCATGATGCATCAAGGCCCAGAACGCGCCGACCAGGATCAGCTTTCCCCACCACGAACCGACACATTTCGCGACCCGTGCGAATCCGGCGTCCGAATCGAGGCTGTCGCCGAACCACCGCAGTGCCAATGGCAAAAAAAGAAACATCGCCGCGCCGCTCACCCGATGCAGGATCGACAGCACGCCGGCGACAGGGAGGCGGTAGTGGACCAGGTCCGTGATCCGGATGTTCCGGCTCGCGAGCGATCCAGGTCTTCGGCTTGTTTGCATAGTCGTCATCGAAGCGTTCGCGCTCGCATCGCGCATGGCGGTTTGGCAACCCTCGGCGGGCAACGATCGCCACCCCGTGCAACATGCCGCGATCGTAGCCGAAAACGGTTTCGGCGTATCCTTGGACCATACCACGATGCGCTGCGCGCACGCTCCGCAGGAGGCTTTCCGCCATGCTCCGAACCCCCAGTTCCCGACCCGTTCAAATTGCCATCAGCGGCGCCGCCGGCCAGATCGGCTACGCGCTCACGTTCCGGGTGGCGGCCGGCGACATGCTTGGTCCCGAGCAACCCGTTGCGCTGCGGCTGCTCGAAGTCCCCGACGAGCGCGCGCAAAAGGCGCTGCGCGGCGTGATGATGGAGCTCGAGGACTGCGCGTTTCCGCTGCTCGCGTCGCAGCTGGCGTTCGACGATCCGCGGGACGCGTTCCACGACATCGACGTCGCACTGCTGGTGGGCGCCCGGCCCCGGGGACCGGGCATGGAACGCAAGGATCTGCTGGCCGCCAATGCGCAGATCTTTTCCGCGCAAGGCAAAGCCCTCAACGACGTCGCCAAACGGACGGTGAAAACCCTGGTGGTCGGCAATCCCGCCAATACCAACGCCTACATCACGATCCGTTCGGCGCCCGATCTCTCGCCACGCAACTTCACGTCGATGATGCGGCTCGACCACAACCGCGCGGTGGCGCAGATCGCCGCCCGCATCGGCCAGCCTGTCGACAAGATCGAACGGCTCTTCGTATGGGGCAACCATTCCCCCGCGATGTGCCCGGACTACCGCTTCGCCACGGCCTCCGGCCGCTCCGTGCGCGATTGGATCGGCGACGAAACCTGGAACCGGGAGACCTTCATTCCCATGATCGAACGACGCGGCTCGGCGGTGATCGAGGCGCGCGGACTGTCGTCGGCCGGCTCGGCCGCCAACGCGGCGATGGACCATATGCGCGACTGGATCTACGGCACGGATGGGCGCTGGACGACGATGGGCGTACGTTCGGACGGCAGCTACGGCATTCCCGAAGGCCTGGTCTGCGGCCTTCCGGTTACCTGTCACGACGGCGACTACGAGATCGTTCGCGACCTGCCGCTCGACGATTTCGTGCGGTCCTACGTCGAACGTTCGGCCGCCGAATTACAGGAAGAACGCCACGCCATCGAAGCCCTACTGCAACAGCAACCCGTTTGACGATCCGCCGATCTTGTTCGAACGACCGGCCATGCGGCGTCATCGCGGGGCCTGCGGGACCGTAGCGATCCAGGACGCCACGGGATTGCTTCGGGCTCCGCGCTCGCAATGACGGCGCTGCCAAGGGAGGATTCCTTCGGGCTCGGCGCTCGCTATGATCCCCGTCCGTGACAACAACCTGACATCCGACACCAACGAAATGACCACCCCGAACGATCCCTTTCGCAGCCTTCGCGCCCTGCCCGGCGCCAAAGGCCTGCGCTACTTCGACCTCTCCGCCCTGGAAGGCGCCGGTCTCGGAGCGATCTCCCGCCTGCCGGTATCGATCCGCATCCTGCTCGAATCGGTCCTGCGCAACTGCGACGGCAAGAAGGTCACCGAGGACCACGTCCGCAGCCTTGCCGCATGGCAACCCAATGCGGAACGGACGGAAGAGATCCCGTTCGTGGTCGCCCGCGTGGTGTTACAGGATTTCACCGGCGTGCCCCTCCTCGCCGACCTCGCCGCCATGCGCAGCACGGCTGCCCGCGCCGGCCGGGATCCTCAGCGCATCGAACCGCTGGTACCGGTCGATCTCGTCGTCGACCATTCCGTGATGATCGACCGATACGGCGACGCCAAGGCGCTCGATCTGAACATGAAGCTGGAATTCCAACGCAACCGCGAGCGGTACCAGTTCATGAAATGGGGCATGCAAGCCTTCGATACTTTCGGCGTCGTGCCACCCGGATTCGGCATCGTGCACCAGGTCAACCTGGAATATCTGGCACGCGGCATTCACCGCAAGGATGGCATCGCCTACCCCGACACGCTCGTCGGCACCGACAGCCACACCACCATGATCAACGGCATCGGCGTGGTCGGCTGGGGCGTCGGCGGCATCGAAGCCGAAGCCGCGATGCTGGGCCAACCGGTATACCTTCTCACCCCGGACGTGGTCGGAGTCGAGCTGACCGGCGCGCTGCGCGGCGGCGTCACGGCCACCGATCTCGTGCTCACGATCACCGAAATGCTCCGCAAGGAGAAGGTGGTCGGAAAATTCGTCGAGTTCTACGGCTCGGGAACCGCGTCGCTCAGCCTTCCCGACCGTGCAACGATCGCCAACATGGCCCCCGAATATGGTGCCACGATGGGATTCTTCCCCGTCGACGAAAAGACCGTCGCCTACCTCGAGGGCACTGGACGCACCCGCGCCGAGATCGACGCGTTCGTCGCGTACTTCCGCGCCCAGGGCCTGTTCGGAATGCCGAAGGCGGGCGAGATTGCCTATACCAAGGCATTGCGCCTCGACCTCGGCACCGTCGCCCCATCGCTTGCCGGCCCCAAGCGCCCGCAGGACCGTATCGAGATCGGCAACGTCAAATCGAAGTTCACGAAACTGTTCTCCCAGCCGGTCGCAACCAACGGCTTCAACCAGCCGGCGGCGAACCTGTTCCAGCGCGTGCGCACGCCCGGAGGCAAGGAGATCGGCAATGGCGATGTGCTGATCGCCGCGATCACCTCGTGCACCAATACCAGCAACCCCGGCGTGCTGCTTGCCGCCGGCCTGCTTGCCAAGAAGGCCGTCGAGGCCGGCCTGCGCACGGCTCCGCACGTCAAGACATCCCTTGCGCCCGGGTCGCGCGTCGTGACCGAGTACCTGCAACGCACCGGCCTGCTGCCGTACCTGGAGAAGCTGGGCTTCGCCGTGGCCGCCTATGGTTGCACCACCTGCATCGGCAATGCCGGTGACCTGGACGCGGAATTCAACGAAGCCATCGTCGAGCACGACCTCGTCTGCGCGGCGGTGCTTTCCGGCAATCGGAACTTCGAAGCCCGCATCCATCCCAACCTCAAAGCGAACTTCCTCGCGTCGCCGCCGCTCGTCGTCGCCTATGCGCTGACAGGCACCGTACTGCGCGATCTGATGACGGAGCCGGTAGGCCGAGGCAAGGGCGGCCGCGACATCTGGATCGGTGACCTGTGGCCAAGCGCGGCCGAGGTCGCGGCCCTGATGCCCCTGGCAATGGATCCCGCAGCCTTCCGCGCCAATTATGCGCGCGTCAAAACCGAGCCCGGCAAGCTCTGGGAGAAGATCGCCGGCGCGACCGGTCAGACCTACGACTGGCCCGAATCGACCTACATCGCGGAGCCGCCGTTCTTTGCCGACTTCACGATGACGCCGCCGTCGACCGCGAAACCGGCGGAACCGGTGCGCAGCGCACGCGCGCTGGCCGTATTCGGCGACTCGATCACCACCGACCACATCTCGCCCGCCGGTTCGATTGCCGAGTCCTCGCCTGCCGGCCGCTGGCTCCTTGCCCACGGCGTCGCCAAGGCGGACTTCAATAGCTATGGCGCGCGACGCGGCAATCACGAAGTGATGATGCGCGGCACGTTCGCCAACGTACGGATCAAGAATCTCATGATTCCGGCGCAACGCGACGGCTCGCGCGTCGAAGGCGGCATCACGCTGCACCAACCATCGGGCGAACGCATGCCGATCTACGACGCGGCGATGCGCTACCGGGCCGATCGGATACCGACGATCGTCTTCGCGGGAGAAGAGTACGGCACCGGATCGTCGCGCGACTGGGCGGCCAAGGGTACGCAATTGTTGGGCGTGCGGGCGGTCGTCGCGCGCAGCTTCGAGCGCATCCACCGCAGCAACCTGGTGGGCATGGGCGTGCTGCCCCTGCAGTTCCAGGGCGACGACAGCGTGGACTCGCTGCATATCCGCGGCGACGAGACCTTCGACCTGCTCGGGGTCGACGAGCCGCAACCGCGCCAGACGGTCCGGCTTGCGATCCGCCGCACCGACGGCACGATCACGGAGGTTCCCCTGCTGCTGCGGATCGATACGCCGATCGAGGTCGACTACTATCGGCATGGCGGGATTCTGCCTTTCGTGCTGCGGCAGTTGCTCGCCTGACCGGCGGCAGGCGCGCGTGCGGGTCGTACTCGATACGAATGCCTGGCTCGACATCTTCGTGTTCGAAGATGTCGGCGCCAGGGCTCTCGGCGACGCCCTGCGTTCGGGCGCCGTGCGCGCCATCCGCAGCCACCGCACCGACGAGGAATTGCGGGCGGTGCTGATCCGCCCGCAATTCGCGTCTTGGCTCGCAACCCGCCCTCCCGAACCGATGTTGCACGCGTGGCAGAACAGGGCCGAGTGCATCGAAACGAATCGCGTGGCGCCGTGGCTCTGCAGCGATCCGGACGATCAAAAATTCCTGGATCTCGCCGTCGGTGGCGGCGCGAACATGCTGTTCACCAAAGACCGAGCGCTGCTACACCTCGCCCGCCAAGCGCGAAAAGGCGGCCTGGAGATTCAGGAACCCCAAGCGTACCGCGCGCCATCGCGCTGACCTCGCGTTTTCCCCGTCGGGGAAACGGGGAATCCTACAAGACCTGCGCCGCAGCCTCGAAGGCCAACCGCGGCCCGCGCGGGTAGTACTTTTCCGGGTCGGCGATGCCGAGGTTGACGAGAAAATTCGACCGGAAGCGACCATCGGGGAAAAACTCGGCATCGACCACAGCCGGGTCGAACCCGGACATCGGCCCGCAATCGAGACCCAGCGAGCGCGCCGCCATCATCAGATACGCTCCCTGCAGGCTGCCATTGCGGAACGCGGCCTCGCGCGATAGCGTCGGATTGCCCTCGAAGATCCCCTTGACGTCCATCGCCGGAAACTGCTCCGGCAGATGCTCGTAGAACCGCGTGTCGTACGCGACCACGACGGTGACCGGCGCCTCCATGGTCTGCGGAATGTTGCCTGCCATCAACCCCTTCTTGAGCCGCTCCTTGGCCTCCCGACTGCACACGAACACGAACCGTGCCGGCTGCATGTTGTAGGCGGTCGGCGCCCATTTGAGCAGATCGTAGAGCGCATGCAGGGTAGCGTCGGGAATCGGGATCGGGCGAAAGCCGTGGGCGGTGCGCGCCGCGCGGAACAATCGGTCGAGCGCGGCATCGGGAAGCGGGGTCGTCATGGCAGGAATCTCCGGTTCGGGGTCGTGGCGCCAAGCATGCCAAGACATCCGGCACCGATAGTTGAATATAAAAGAATTATTCGATCAATATTTCTGAATCACCATCGAATTTGCACGCGCGACCGCAGCCGGGATACGTACCGCCGGCGAACCGATCTCGTGTCGCTCTTGCCGGCTTCCGCCTCAGCCGTGGATCGTGGTGCCGTCCCGGTCCCGCACCCGCACCGTAACCGGAATCCCGCCGCGAACGCTTTGCGTGACGACACAGAAATCCTCGAACTGCGCGAGGATCCGCTCGAGCGACTGCACCTGCGACGCCGCCAGCCCGATCTGCAGTTCGACGAGAATCTCGAGGACGCGCAGCCGTCCGTGCTCGTTGCGTCCCTTGCGCAACGCCGCCTGCGCCCGCATCGGCGCCGGATCGTTGTGAAACTTGCGCATGGCGAAGAGCAGACTCGACGCCAGGCAATTCACCACCGCAGCGCCCAGCAGGTCGTCGGGACCGGGACCGGTTCCGCCGCCCAACGGCGGATGCTCATCGGTATGTAGAACCGGGATCGCGACATTGCCGAAGCGCACCGCGAACCGGTAATCGGCCTCCTGTTCCAGCCGAATCGAAAAATCGGGAACCGCCGGGTCGGTCATGGGAACGCGCCTCCGAAAACGATCCAGCGACACCATACCACCACACCCCCCGTCGTGTAGAGTCTGCATGACCCGACCGGATCACCGTGGAGGCATCCCTGCGATGAACCAGCACTATCTGAGCCCCCTCTTCGCACCGCGTTCGGTCGCCATGATCGGCGCCAGCGACCGTCCGGAATCGGTCGGCGGCGTGACCTTCCGCAACCTGCTGAAGGGCGGCTTTCAAGGCCATCTCTATGCCGTGAACCCCCAGCACACGCGCATCCAGCGGCATCGCTCCTACCCCGGCATCGACGAGGTCCCGGAGGCAGTCGACCTGGCGGTGATCGCCACCCCGGCGGCGACGGTGCCGAAAATCATCGACGACTGCGGCAAGCGCGAGGTGAGGGCCGCGGTGATCCTTTCGGCCGGTTTCGGCGAGGGAGACGGGTCGGGCCTCGAACTGGAACAGCAGGTTCTGGATCGTGCCCGCATGTACGGCATCCGCCTGGTCGGGCCAAACTGTCTGGGCGTGATGCGCCCGTCGATCGGACTCAACGCGACCTTCAGCAAGGACGGCGCCCAGCCCGGAAACCTCGCGTTGGTTTCCCAATCCGGCGCGTTGTGCACCGCGATCCTCGATTGGGCGCTTCCCAACGACGTCGGGTTCTCCAGCATCGTATCGATGGGTTCCACGGCGGACGTCGATTTCGGCGAAATCCTCGACTACCTGGTCTCCGACCCCCTCACCGAAAGCATCCTGCTCTACATCGAAGGCATTCGCCATGCCCGCAGCTTCTTGAGCGCGTTGCGGGCTGCGGCGCGCACCAAGCCGGTATTCCTGGTCAAGGTGGGCCGCCACGAAGCGGGTTCCCGAGCGGCCCGCTCGCACACCGGCGTGCTGGTCGGTGCCGATGACGTGTTCGACGCCGCGATCCGACGTTCGGGCGCAGTTCGGGTGAGCAGCATCGTGCAACTTTTTTCGGCCGCCAAGGCCTTGTCAACACAATTCCGCCCCAGCGGCAACCGCCTGGCGATCGTCACCAACGGCGGCGGTCCCGGAGTGATGGCGAGCGACCGTGCCGCCGATCTCGGCGTGACCCTGGCAACGCTTCACGACGATACGCTGCATCGGCTGAACGATGCGCTGCCGACGACATGGTCGCACGGCAACCCCGTCGACGTCATCGGCGATGCCGACGCTCCGCGCTACCGCAGCGCGGTCACGGCCTGCCTGGAAGATCCGGGGGTCGACGGCGTAATGGTGATCCTCACCCCCCAGGCGATGACCGATCCGACCGCCGTCGCGGAGACGGTGATCGACCTGGCCGGCCGGTTTCCCAAGCCCTTGCTGGCGTGCTGGATGGGAGACACCGCGGTAGCGAAGAGCCGCAGCGCGTTCTCGCAGGCGCGAATTCCGAACTTCCGCACACCCGAACCCGCAGTAGAGGTGTTTTCCTACATCTCGACGTACTACCAGAACCAACAGCTCCTGATGCAGACGGCCGCGTCGCTCGCGCACCCGGCGACGCCCGACGTCGACGGAGCGCGACTGCTGATCGAAAACGCCCTTGCCGAACACCGCAGCGTACTGAGCGAGATGGAATCCAAGGCCGTGCTTGCAGCCTTCCACATTCCCATCGCGCGCGCCTTGGTGGCACGCACGCCCGCCGAAGCGCTGCTGCTTGCCGAACAGCTCGGCATGCCCGTGGCGATGAAGATCCACTCGCACGACATCACGCACAAATCCGATGCCGGCGGCGTCCGCCTCAATCTGGGAAACGCCGAAGCGATCCACGGCGCGTTCCATGAGATCCTCGATGCGGTGCATCAGGCCCGGCCCGATGCGCGTCTGGACGGCGTCGTGATCGAACCGATGGTGGACCGCCCCAACCGGCGCGAACTGATGGTGGGGGTCACCACGGATCCGCTTTTCGGCCCGATCATCACCTTCGGCGCCGGTGGCGTGATGGTCGAAGTAATGGGCGATCGCGCAGTCGCGCTGCCGCCCCTCAACGCCTACCTCGTGCACAACATGATCGGCAGCACCCGGATCGCGCGGCTGCTCGGCGCATTCCGCCAGATGCCGCCGGCTGACATGGCCGCGCTGGAAAGCGTCCTGTTGCGTGTTTCGGAAATGGTGTGCGAACTGCCGCACATCCGGGAAATGGACATCAACCCGCTGCTCGTCGACGAGCACGGCGTCATCGCGGTCGACGCGCGGATCGCCGTCGATTATCCCCGCCCGGGCAGCGAACCCTACGCGCACATGGCGATCCACCCCTACCCGATCCACCTGGTGAGCCGCCAGATCCTGCCCGACGGAACCGACCTCACCATTCGGCCGATTCGCCCGGAAGACGCGAACCTGGAGCAGGCGTTCGTGCACGGCCTCTCGGAAACGTCGCGACATTTCCGGTTCGGGGGTGCACTGCAGGACCTGAGTCCGGCAATGCTCGCGCGCTTCACACAGATCGACTACGACCGGGAGATGGCCCTGATCGCCGTCGTCGGACACGGCGATGCGGAAACCGAGATCGGCGTTGCGCGGTACATCATCAACCCGGACGGCGAGTCCTGCGAATTCGCGCTCGTCGTTGCCGATGCGTGGCAGCACAAGGGCATCAGCCACCGCCTGATGAACGCGCTGATGGACGTAGCTCGCAACAAAGGACTGCGACAAATGGAAGGAATGGTGTCCGCGGAAAATCGCACCATGCTCCACCTCGTGGCGACCCTCGGATTCCGCCTCGACGCCAATGCCGATGCCGATGCCGCGGCGCCCAAGCGGGTGATCAAGGATTTTTGAGGCCACCCCGTGCGGTGCCGCACGAGCCGACTACACCAGCACCTCGGCGGGCATCGGATGGCCGAGAAAGCGATGCGGACTGGCGGTGAAGCCGTAGGCCCCCGACTGGAACACGACGATCAGATCCCCTTCATGCGCCCGCGCAATCTCCACCCGGTCGCCCAGCAGATCGAGCGGCGTGCAGAGCGGCCCGACCACCGACACCGTTTCGCGCGACGATCCCCGCACGCGGTTTCCCACCGCCAGCGGATAGTTCTTGCGCAGCACCTGCCCGAAATTGCCCGACGCCGCCAGATGGTGGTGCAGGCCGCCATCGGTGACCAGAAACACCTGGCCGCGCGAGACCTTGCGATCCAGCACCCGACAGACGTAGATCCCGGCCTCGCCGACGAGATACCGGCCCAACTCGATCACCAGTTGCGCCTGCGGGAACGACGCCCGAGCGCGCTCGGCAACGCCCTGCAGGTGCCCGCCGACGGCCGCGAGGTCGAGCGGCCGGTCGCCCTTGAAATACGGAATCCCGAAGCCGCCGCCCAGGTTCAGCACCCGCACCGGCCCCGGCGCCGCCTCCGCCAGGCGCTGCGCCAGCGCCAGGCTCTTGTCCTGCGCCTCGCAGATCGCCTCCGCGCGCAGGTTCTGCGAACCCCAGAAGACATGGAACCCTTCGAACGCCAGGCCGGCGACGCCGATCTCCGCCAGCGCCTGCGAGGCCTGCTCGGCATCGATGCCGAAGGGCTTGGCGCCCCCGCCCATCTTCATGCCGGACGATTTGAGTTCGAAGTCCGGATTCACGCGCACTGCGACGCGCGCCGGCCGGCCGATGCGTCCGGCGATCGCGCGCAGGGCATGGATCTCCCGGAAACTCTCGACGTTGAGCAAAACCCCGGCCGCCACCGCCTGTTCCAGTTCGGCCTGGGTCTTGCCCGGCCCCGCAAAACTGATGTGCGCCGGATCCATCCCGGCATCGAGGGCGATGCGCATCTCTGCGCCCGATGCGACGTCGATGCCGTCGACGCGCGCCGCCAGGAATCCGACCAGGGCCGGCATCGGATTGGCCTTCATCGCATAGTGCAGCGAGATCTCGCGCGGCAGCGTTTCGCGCAGAAGATTCACGCGCGCCGCCAGCAACCGGCGATCGTAGGCATAGAACGGCGTGCGTCCGACCCGCGCCACGAGCGCGGTGAGCGGCATGCCGCCGATCTGCAGTTCGTCGTCGACGACCGGGAAACTTCCTTCGCCCCCCGGGAAGCAAGGCAGGGGTGCGGCGTCCTGTTGCGGGGATGTCATGTTTCCTCTCCCTCACGCACCCCCCTCTCCCGCACACGGGAGAGGGGGGTGCACTCTTCCGCCAATCGGCGGCGATCGATCTTGCCGTTGGGGTTGCGCGGCAGCGGTCCCGTGCGGACCACGATCTGCGACGGCACCATGTAGGCTGGAAACCGCGCCTTGCAGGCCGCCAGCAAGGTCGCTTCGTCGAGCGCGTCGCCATCCCGCGGCGTCGCGATCAGCACGATCGCCTGGCCGAGCACCGGATGCTCCACCCCCAATGCCGCACACTCGCCGACGAGTTCGGTCGCATACGCGCCTTCCTCGACTTCGGTCGGGCTCACCCGATATCCCGACGTCTTGATCATCTCGTCGCGCCGGCCGATGAAATATAGGAAACCCGCTTCGTCGCGCCGCACCGTGTCGCCCGAAAACACCGCGACCTCGGGCCGCACGAACCCTGCCTCCCGGCCCGGCAAGGGCCGATAGCGCTCCGCGGTCTTCTCCGGGTCGTTCCAGTACCCCATCCCGACCAGCGCCCCGCGCTGCACCAACTCCCCCGGCTCGTTGTCGGCGCACACGCTGCCGTCCGCGCGCAGCACCAGCACCTCGGCATTCGGAATCGCCTTGCCGATCGAATCCGGTCGGCGATCGACCTCCTCGGGCGGCAGGTAGGTGGCGCGAAACGCCTCGGTCAGCCCGTACATCAGGTAGGGCTTGCTGCCGGGCAGCGCCGCGCGCAGCGCCTTGAGCGTCTCGAGCGGCATGTGCCCGCCGGTATTGGCGAAGTAGCGCAGGTGTTCCCCGACGCCCTGCGGCCAGCGCAATTGCGCCAACCGGATCCACAACGGCGGCACCGCGGTCAGCCCCGTGACCCGCTCGCGCACCACCGCGTCGAGCACGTCCTTGGGCAGCAGGTAGTTGATCAGCACCACCCGCGCCCCGGTGTGGAACGCCGTCGTAAGCTGGCTGAAGCCGGCATCGAAGGACAGCGGCAGCGCCGCAAGCAGCGTGTCGGAGGAACGGTTTTCCAGGTACTGCGCGACGCTCTTGGCCCCGGTGGTCATGTTCCGATGCGAGAGCATCACGCCCTTGGGCCGCCCGGTGCTGCCCGAGGTGTAGAGGATCGCCGCCAGATCCTCGTCGATGACGCGATGGCCCCGCGGGGACCCCCCCTCCTCTTGCATCGCGGGCCACGGAACCGCGGCCAGCCCCGGAACATCTACCGCGACCTCCCCCTCACCATCGATGACCACGGCATGACGAAGATCGTGGCAGGCCGGTAGCGCCGGCATCAGGCCCGCAAGCCGCGGCGCCGAGCTCACCAGCACCCGCACATTGCAATCGCGCAGGATGTATGCGACCTGCTCGGCCTTGAGGATCGGGTTGATCGGCACGAACACCGTGCCTGCGGCCAGCGCACCAAAGGCGGCCACGACGAATTCGTGGCGCTTTTCCAGGTAGATGCCGACGCGCTCGCCGCGCGCCACGCCCAGGCGCAGCAAACCGTCCGCGAAGCGCTCCGCCGCCGCGGCCAGTTCGCCGTAGCGCAGGGTCTGCCGCCGGTAGGTCACGGCGGGAGCGTCGGGCGCCGTCATTGCCGAATGCAGCAGCAGCTCGTGCAACAAGACGGTCGACAACATGGCATCCATCGACGGAGACGGGAATCCGGCTGCGGAGAACATCATCATCCGCACCGCGCACCGCGGGCGGCGGCCGATCCTAGCACGACACGGGCGCGACTATCACTCACTTACACTCATAGATCACAACACATGACAAACTAACAACAAACAACGGCCTTCGATCCCCATGACGTACGGGTTTCCACACAAACGAGAATCCGGAAAACCGCACCTGGGTTCACGACGACCAAGGCAACCGAGAAAGGAAAATATTTGTTGCCGTTTTTCCGCCTTTTTTCTGTGCTTCTCCGTCGTCGGCCCGTGGCACGATGTTCCCTTGGCAATCCGACGTCGAACGATCCGCGAGATCCGGCTTGCAGGTTCGCAAACCGCCCACCAGAGCACAACATCGAGAAAACGCGATGAAACTTCGCCACAAACTTCCGCTGACGTTCGCCGCCGCAGTGCTGCTCACCGCAGCGGGCGGATCGTTCGGCATCTTCGAACTCAACCACGCGGCCGACACCTACGCGCGCACGATCGACGTCGATTACGCGGATGAGCGCCTGGCGTCCGATATGCTTCTGGCCTTCAAGACCCAGGTCCAGGACTGGAAGGATGTCCTGCTGAAAGGTCACGATCCCCAAGCCCTATCGCACTATTGGGCGGCATTCGAACAGCAGGAGAAGAAAGTCGACGATGAGGCCAAGGCCTTGGCTGCCCTGCTGCCGCAAGGACGGACCCGCAACCTCCTGCAGGAATTCCAGAAGGTGCATACCGACCTGGGCGTGGCCTATCGCCAGGGGCTCGGCGACTTCGCAGCGGCGTATTACGACCCGATCGCCGGCGACAAGGCCGCCAAGGGCATCGAGCGGAAGCCCGAGGAGGTCGCCACGCGACTGGAGCGGCAGATCGTCGCGCGCGCAACCGATTCCGCGGCCCTTGCCCATGCCGAGCAGGAACGTGCGACGCTGGCGAGCTTGGTCCTGATGATCCTGGTGTGCGCCGTCGGCGGCACGGTCGGCTACGTCCTGTCGCACCAGATCACCGGAAAACTCGGCGGGGAACCCGAGGATGCCACCCTTCTCGCGCGCGAAATCGCAGTCGGCAACCTCGCCGCGGCGGTCGCCGCAAAGTCGTCGGACACCCAGAGCCTGATGGCCGCCATGCAGAAGATGCAAGAGAGCCTCACCCGGATCGTCGAAAGCGTGCGCGCGAACAGCGACGGTGTGTCGACGGCCTCCGCCGAGATCGCGGCGGGCAACAAAGATCTGTCGCAACGCACGGAGATGCAAGCCTCGAGCCTGCAGCAGACCTCGGCATCGATGGAGACCCTCGCGGCCACGGTGGAACGCAACGCCCACGCGGCCACCCAAGCTGCCCGACTCGCCGCCTCCGCCAGCTCCGCAGCAGCCAAGGGCGGAGAAGTCATCGCACAGGTCACCACCACCATGAATGCCATTTCCGAAAGTTCGGCGAAGATCGGCAACATCATCGGCGTGATCGACGGGATCGCATTTCAGACCAACATCCTCGCGCTGAACGCGGCCGTGGAGGCGGCTCGCGCAGGAGAACAAGGGCGCGGATTCGCCGTCGTGGCGAGCGAAGTTCGCAACTTGGCGCAACGCAGCGCAATGGCCGCCAGCGAGATCAAGTCGCTGATCGGCGGCAGCATCGAACGGGTCGAAAACGGATCGACGCTGGTCTCCGACGCGGTCTCCGCCATCGACGACATCGTCGCCCAGGTCCGGAACGTCGCGGGCCTGATCGCCGAAATCAGCGCTGCGACGACGGAGCAAACGACGGAAATCGCCGAAGTGCGCGATGCCGTCCTGCAACTCGACCGCGCGACGCAACAGAACTCGGCTCTGGTCGAGCAATCGGCCGCGGCATCGGAGGGTTTGCGCAGTCAGGCGGCGCAGCTGGTCGACGCCGTGAAGATGTTCAAGCTCGCGCGCGCCTAGCCCGTCCGCCCGGGCTTTGCGCCGGGCGGCCCAGGCCCCCGGCGACGGATCGAGGTCCCGTCGAGCGGCTCGATCGGGCGCGCCGTACAATGCGCGCGCCCGCCTGCTCCGTCCGATGAACGCCGACGCGAACCATCCCCTGCCGGAATCCCCGCAACGGCCCGGACTGCTGATTCCGCTGGTCGTGGCGATCGCCTTCCTGATGGAACAGCTCGACGCCACCATCGTGACCACGGCCATTCCGGACATGGCCCGCTCCCTGCATGCCACCGTCGTCCAAATGAGCCTTGCCGTCAGCGCGTATGTCCTCGCGCTTGCGGTGTTCATTCCCCTCAGCGGATGGTTTGCCGACCGCTTTGGTGCGCGCCGCGTATTTGCCGTGGCGCTCGCGGTGTTCACCGTCGGGTCCGCCTTGTGCGGCATCGCCGAAAGTTTCGTGATGCTGGTGGCGACGCGCATTCTCCAGGGGCTCGGCGGAGCGATGATGACACCCGTCGGCCGCCTCATCCTGCTGCGCAGTTTCCCGCGCAACCAGCTCGTCCGGGCAATGACCTACACGACCCTGCCCGCAATCGCCGGCCCGGTCATCGGTCCGCTGCTCGGCGGCTATCTGACGACCTACCTGTCCTGGCGTTGGATCTTCTACATCAATCTCCCGTTCGGTCTCATCGGCATTGCGCTGGCGCTGCGCCTCATCGCACCGATGCGGGCCGAAACCGTTCCGCCCTTCGATATGGCGGGGTTCGCGTTGTTCTGCGCGGGTATCGGTTTGCTGCAATTCGCGATGGAAGGCATCGGACGCATGCCGGGCTTCGTCCCTGCCAGCGCGGTCGCGGTCGCGATCCTCCTCCTCGTCGGCTTCGTTCGGCGCAGCGGCGGCCGACCGCAGCCTGCGATCGATCTGCGCCTGCTGCGGGAACGTACCTTCGGCGTCGCCACCCTCGCCGGCGGCCTCTGCCGCGTGGCGATGAATGCCCCCGTCTATCTCCTGCCCCTGCTTTTGCAGCTCGGACTGGGCATGAGTCCCGCGGAGTCCGGCTCGCTCACCTTCCTGTCCGCATTGGCGGCTCCCTTGGTTCGAGTCACCATCGCTCCGGCGCTGCGGCGCATCGGCTTCCGCGGACTGCTGATCGGCAGTGCACTGGCGTGCGCCGGCGTGCTTGCCGCCTTTGCGCGGATCGGACCGGGAACCCCTCACGTCGCGATCGCAACGGGGATCATCCTCTTCGGACTGGTACGCTCCACCCAGTTCATGACCTCGAACACGCTGGCCTACGCCGAAATCGACCCGGATCGGCTGAGTCGGGCCACGAGCCTTGGCGGGCTGATCCAGCAACTCACGGTAAGCTTCGGCGTATCGGTGGGCGCCGCCTTGCTGGGTCTTCTGACGCCTGCCCGGTCCACCCCGACCGCGGCGACATTCCACACCGTGTTCTTCCTGATTGCCGTGCTGCCGATCCTCGCACTGCCCGCATTCACACGCCTGCGCCCATCCGACGGCGTCGAAGTGAGCGGCCATGCCGCGACGCGAATCCGCCCCCCCGGCGCGGAGCACGGCCGCGGCTGAGCGGCGGCCGACGGCTGTCCGCCGCGCCGCCGCGGACACTGCGATCATGCGATGGCGCGCGCGGCCTTGCCGATCCCTTCGCTGATCATGGGATGGGGAAACGGCGTTTCCGCCAGAGCCGCCGCCGTCGCGCGGGTCTGTACTGCGAGGGCGAGCGGCGCAATGACCTGGGCGGCATCGAGGCCGGCGATCTGCGCGCCGATCAAAATCCCCGTCCGCCGCGCGAACACGAGGGTCAAGAAGCCTTCCATTTCATCGAAGATCTGGGCGCGCGAATCGATCCGGTAGTCATACGTCGCGGCAACCGCATCGATGCCCTGCCGCGCCGCCGCGTCTTCGGTCATCCCGACCCACGCCACCTCCGGCTCGGTAAAGACGGTGAACGGCACGGCATCGAAATTCATCCGCGCCGATCCGTTGCCGCCGGTCAGAATGTCTTCCGCCGCAACCAGGCTCTGCCGAACGGCGGAATGAAAGAGCATGCTGCGGCCGTTGACATCGCCCGGGGCGTAGATGTGGGGCAGCGCCGTGCGCAGCCGGTCGTCGACCGCGACCCGTCCCGGCGGCAGGCCGAGCACGTCGAAGCCCGCCGGCAGCACCGGTTCGCGCCCGGTGGCCATCAGCACGCAATCCGCAGCGATCGACTGCGACGCGCCTTCGCATGTATACCGGACCCGCAGGTCGCCGTCGGCGCTGCGCTCGATCGACGTCACCTTGGCATCGGTGACGAGATGCAGGCGACGCGCCAGCGCCGCCTGGAGCATCGATACCAGCCGGGACGGAGCCCCGGGAAGAATGGCCGGTGTGGCCTCCAACACGGTCGCTTGCGCACCGAAACGCTGCAGCATGGATGCGGTTTCGAGCCCGATGTAGCCGCCGCCGATCGCCACCAGCCGGCGTGGCGCCGGCAGATCCGCGCCCAACCGGAACAGATCGTGCGACGTGATCGCGAGTTCGGCCCCCGGGACCGCGAGGCGTCGCGGCCGCGACCCCGTGGCGACGATCAGGTGCGCGGCCTGGACCCGCAGCGTGTCGCCTCGGTTCGTAACGATTTCCACGGTATTTCCGTCGACGATTCGCCCCATCCCTTCGTACATCCGGACGGTCGAGGCGGCGATCTCATCGCGGTGCTGCGCATAACGAATCGACTGCACCCGGTTCTTGTGTGCCAGCACGCCGGGCCAATCCACTTCGGGCATTGCACCCCGCAGGCCAAACAACGCGTATTTTTCCGAGGCGGCGCGAGCCAGCGCCGCTTCCCGCACGGCCTTCGACGGCACGCAACCCTCTGCCAGGCAATCGCCACCGAGATTGCCGAATGGATCCACCATCACGACCGTGCGGCCTTCGCGGGCAAGCCGAAAGGCAGCGGGGTAGCCGCCACCGCCGGCCCCAAGAACCACGACGTCTGCGCGCGTCGTCTCGGTCATGTCGCGACACCTTTCCGTCGTCGGCGCGGCCTGCGCGCGCCCGGCGCAATCTCATGAAGACTCGAACAAGGCATAGAGATCTTCCTCCTGCGCGAAATGCAGCGCCAGGATGGCGTGCAGGCCGTACAGCATACGCTGCAGATCCCGCGAGTCTTCCGGCCGCGGGCCCTCGGTAGGCAACTGTTCGACCAGACGGCGCAAAAGCCGGGCACGGCGCTGGACCTCGTGGTGTGTCTGGATCAGCGGTCCGGTGGGATCCTCGTCCCGCAGGATCTTCCGGATCGCGGCATAGGCGGTTCGCTGCTCCGCGCGCTCATGGGGGAGCAGATCTCGTTCGATCATCTCGCACAGACTGACGAGCCGCATCCGCGCCTCATCGGCTGGCAGCGAATCGATCTGCGCCGCCAATGCCGCGATGTCCCCGATCTGCGGCTGGAGGGATCGGTGCTCCGCCGCCAGCGTCCGGGCCAGACCGGCCACCTCCTCCGTCCTGGCGGGACGCTTTTTCGCATCGCCGAGCGCGCGCAGGGCATTGACGATGACGAGTACGTCGATCGCTTCCTGCAGCACCGCGCCGACGGCAGGAGGAATGAACCCTAACGCGGCAAAGGCCATCGCCACGATGGAAAGCCCCATGCCGACGAACACGCTCTGGCGGGCGATGCGCCCGGTGCGCTTGGCGATGTCGATCGCGGTCACGAGGCCGTCGAGTCGGTTCGCAGTCAGGACGACATCCGCGGCCTCCGACGCGGCCGTCGCGCCGCGCGCGCCCATGGCGATCCCGACATCGGCGAGCGCAAGCGCGGGCGCGTCGTTGACCCCATCGCCCACCATCGCGGTAACCCCCTCCGCACGCACTTGGCGGATCACCTCGACCTTTTCCTGGGGCGTACGCTCGGAAAAGACGCGATCGACACCCAACGCATCACCGACCAGTTCCGCGACGTCAGGATGGTCCCCCGTCACCATGTGGATGCGCACGATGCCCGCCGCCCGCAGGGACCGCAGCGTGCGCGGCGCCTCGGCGCGAATCGGGTCCTGCAGCAGGAATGCGCCGGCAAGCGCGCCGTCGATGGCCACATACACGGCCGCGGAGCCCTCCACCGCGGTACGCGCCTCGATGGCCCGGAGGTCCGCCGTCCTCACCGATCCCGGCGCCACGAATTCGAATTGGCCGACGGCGACCCGCCGGCCGTCCACCGTTCCCGCAATGCCTTCGCCGACCCGTTCGCGCACATCCTCCGGAATACGCAGATCCGCGCCGCGCCCCCGGGCCTCGAACACGATCGCCGGTGCGTACGGGTGCAGCGAAAGCTGCTCTACCGAAGCCGCCAGGCGAACGATCTCCGCGACGGACTCCGAGCCGACGGTTTCCACCGCCGCCACCCGGGGTTGCGCAGCGGTGACGGTCCCGGTCTTGTCGAGCAGCACCACCGCCACCCTCGCCAGGGTTTCGAGGGGTCCGCCGCCCTTCACGATGATGCCGTGGCGCGCCGCGCGCGACACACCGGCGATGATCGCCGCCGGCGCCGCCAGGATCAGCGGGCACGGCGTCGCGACGACCAGGACGGCGAGCGCGCGAACCGGAGTACCCCCGACGATCCACGCCGCCGCGGCGAGCAGCAATGTCGCCGCCAGGAATCCGAGCGCATAGCGGTCCGCGAGACGCACGAACGGCGCTTTCGATTCCTCGGCCGCGCGCACCAGCCGAACGATCCCGGCATATGTGCTGTCGGCCGCCGGGACGGTCACGCGCAATTCGAAGGGGGCGCCGGCATTGGTACCTCCGCTACGAACGACCTGGCCGGATTCCAGCCGCACCCAATGCGATTCGCCGGTCAGCGCCGACTCGTCGAGGACGGCATCCTCCGACAGAACGAGGCCATCGGCGGGCACCACCTCACCGGGTTTGACGACGAGCACGTCTCCCGGCATGACCGCGGCCACCGCGACGTCGACCAGATCGGCACCGCTGCGACGATGCGCGATCCGCGGCGCGCGCCCGACCAGCGCGCTCAGTTCGCGCCGTGCCCGTGACACCGCAAACTGTTCGAGCGCACCACCGCTGGCGAGCATGACCGCGATGATCGCCCCGGCCAGCCGCTCGCCGAGGACCAGCGCCCCGACCATCGCCAGAACGGCGATGAGATCGACCCCCGGCTCGCGCCGCAGCATCCCCTTCGTCGCCGTCGCGATCGCCGGGCCGAGCACCACCACCGTGGCGCCCAACCATGCCCACCGCGCCGCATCGGGGTACCCCGCGAGATAGGACGACGCCCCTGCCACGAGCCCGACAAGGGCTAGCCCCAGAAAAACGATGTGGCGCGGTACCATCCGGATTCCCGTATTTCGCCGACGTATTCCGTCATCCCACGACCGATGGCAGGATGGTACGCGGTCGCACCCCTTCGCATCGTGACGCCGCGCATCCTTCGTCCTTTCGTCGTCGCCGTCAGCGCGCTCCTCGCCGGCGGCTATGCCTACGTCGCAGCGCGCCTGGGCGCCGAACCATGGAGCCAGGCGGCGCTCGCGCTGCCGTTCGTGCTCGTCTGGATCGTTCCGGTGGCGTACTGGACCCGCGACGGCGCACGGACCGAAACGAGGTTCGACCGGGCGATCCATCAGGCGAGTTACCTGTCGATGGCGTGGATCAGTTTCCTGCTCGTCGGCACGCTGGCGCGCGATGCCGCGCTGCTCGCAACCCGCCTGCCGGGATTCGGCGGCATGCATGACGCGATCGCACAAGACGGCGTTCCGGTCGTGTTCGCGGCATCGCTCCTGGCAATGGCGATCGGCGCGACCACGGCCCTGCGCGGCCCGCGCATCCAGGACGTGACGCTTCCAATCGTCGGCCTGCACCGTGATCTCGATGGTTTTCGCATCGTGCAGATCTCCGACCTGCACGTCGGCCGCACCATCCGTCGCGCCTACGTCGAACGCGTCGTCGCCCGCGCGGAGTCCTTGGCGCCCGATCTCGTCGCATTCACCGGCGACATGGTCGACGCGCCGGTCGCGCGCATCGCCGCCGATGTCGCCCCGCTCGCTGCGCTGGCCGCGAAAAATCCGACCTTCTTCGTTCTCGGCAATCACGATTGCTACGCAGGCGCGCAGGAATGGATGGCCCATTTCGCGCATCTGGGCGTACGGGTGCTGCGGAACGAACACGACGCCATCCGGAGGGGAGACGCCACGATGATCGTGGGCGGCGTCGTCGATCCGGCCTACCGCGATGCCTCGCCGGCGATCTCGCTCGACGCCGCCGCTCCCGCGGACTTCCGCCTTCTTCTCGCCCACAACCCGAAACTCGCACCGCTGGGCGCCCGCGCCGGGTTCGACCTGCAGCTTTCCGGCCATACGCATGCCGGGCAGTTCTTTCCATGGACGATTGCGGTGCGGCTGGTGCACGCACCGCACGCCGCCGGGCTTTCCCGCGAGAAACGAATGTGGGTCTACGTCAGCGCCGGGACCGGAAGCTGGGGGCCGCCCATACGGTTCGGCACGAGCCCGGAAATCACGCGTATCACGATCGTGCGCGCAAGGCCGGCGACGAACGGCGGAACGATGCAGTAGAATACGCCCCTTCGCGGGCGTCGTTCAATGGTAGGACCTGAGCTTCCCAAGCTCAAGACGTGGGTTCGATTCCCATCGCCCGCTCCAGCATCTGCCCGCCGGCATTCCCGGAACACTCGGCGTCGAAGCCCCGTTCAGCGGGCCACGCCGGCACGCCGTTTCCAGTCCGCGAGCGCCTTGAGCGTGTTCTCGACGTGATGGTCGGGGTTCAAACTGGAATACACGTACAACACCTTCCCGTCGGGCGCGATCACGTATGAGATCCGATCCGCAGTATCGTTGAGAATTGCCATGCCGGCATCGTATTGGTGGATGATCGCCGCATCGGCATCCGCCGCAACCGGAAATTTGTTGCGGCATTCGCGCACCGAAAACTCCTGCTGCGTCCGGATGTCATCGTGGGAAATTCCCAGAACGCTCGCGCCCAACGCATGAAACCGCGGGGCGGCCTCGGCAAAGTCGTGTGCTTCCACCGTGCAACCGGCGGTAAACGACTTGGGATAGAAATAAAGGACGACCGGTCCCTTGCGCAACGCCTCAGCCAGCGAAAACGAGAACACCTTGCCGCCGAGCGCAGCCTGGGTCGTGAAGTCGGGAGCCGGAGACCCGACCGGCAACGACGCGAACGCCACGCTGCAGACCAGCGCAGCCGCGACCGCCGAAATGGGGCGCGCCAGAACGGCCGCCTTCGAAAAAAATGGACGCATGCAATTCTCCACATCACCATGGGAGCATCCGGCCGATACTCCTGCAGAATGATTGTCCACCGAAACTCCGCACGGGTGCCCCGACGCGGCGCAGGGTTTCCGGGGCGCGGGCCATACCATCATCGCCGCAACCCGTGGAACACCGTGGAACCCCGGTGACCCGACATCGATCCTGTCCCGAAAGAGGGAATGCCGAATCCCGAACCATGCGCAAAACCTCTGCCTCGTTCGCTGCAGCCCTCCTGCTCGTCTGCGCCGACGCGCACGCGGTTCGCGGCGTCGTCGTGGATGCGGCAACCTGCGCCCCGATCGCCGGCGCGTTCGTGACCTTGGGGGGTTCGGTCGTGCGCACCGCACCCACCGGCAACTTCCGGATCGACGGACCGGGAACCACGCTGGGCATTCGCGCCTATGGATATGAGCGGCGCCAAATTCCCCTCGCCGGACGCAAAGATGGCGGCACGCTCGATCTGGTGGCGTTTCGTCCGAAGGCGCTGTACTTGTCTTTCTATGGAATCGGCAACCGGCACCTTCGGCAGGCCGCCCTCGACGTGGTGAGAGAGACATCCGTCAACGCCCTGGTGATCGACGTGAAAGGCGACCGGGGGATGATCTCGTACAAGACGAACATCCCGCTGGCCATCCAGATCGGGGCGCAAAGGGTCACCACGATCGCGAACATTCGACGGCTTCTGAGCGATCTGCACAAAGCCGGCATTTACACCATCGCACGGATCGTCGTATTCAAGGACGACATCCTTGCCTTGGCGAAGCCCGGCCTCGCCATTCGCAATGCGAACGGCACCGTTTGGAAGGACCGCGAGGGATTGGCCTGGATCGACCCGTTCGACACACAGGCCTGGGACTACGACATCGACATCGCCATCGATGCCGCCAAGGAGGGATTCGACGAGATTCAGTTCGACTACGTTCGCTTTCCCGACAGCAAGGGTTTGGCGTTTTCCCAGGCCAATACGCGGGAAAACCGGGTTTCGGCGATCATGGGGTTTCTCGCCAAAGCTCGCAAACGCCTTTCTCCCTACAACGTGTTTTTGGCAGCGGACATCTTCGGGTACACGATCTGGAACCCGGGCGACACCGGGATCGGGCAGGATCTGCCGGTGCTCGCGGGTGTCGTCGACTACGTCTCCCCCATGCTCTATCCATCGGGGTTTCAATACGGCATCCCGGGATATTCCAACCCGGTTCTCCATCCGGATGAAATCGTGGCGCGCTCGCTGCGCAAGGCGATGGCACGCACCGCGCTTGCGCCGGTCCGCTTTCGCCCATGGCTGCAGGCATTTCGCGATTACGCCTTCGGGGGCCGGCCGTTCGGCGGCCCGGAGATTTCGGCGCAGATCGACGCGGCGGAGGCGCTCGGTTCCGACGGTTGGATGCTCTGGAACCCCAAGAACGTGTATTCGGCCGCCGGGCTACCGCCGAAATCCGGTGCTACAGTAAGCAGCGTAAGCGCGTCCGCGCCGAGCGGGAACGATCCGACGAAGGCCGGCCTCCCCTGCTCGCCCTAGCCGGTTCACGCGGCGCCGGCGAAGCGCACGCTGCTTCGTGCTGCACGGTGTCTTTCGATACGAAGGTGTACCTCGACGCATTTTCCGGATTGCTCGGGCCCCGCGCGGCGGTGGGTGCCGCGACACGAGCCCTCGTACTCGGTTTTCTGCTCGTCCCGGTCGTGTTGGCGGCCCGCGCCGGCACGGGGCCCGAAGCCCTGCATGCAGCGGAATTTTCCGGCATCGCGCGAATCGTTCGCGGCGAGATCCGGGCCGGTCGGATCCCCGGTGCCGTTGTCCTGATCGGCCGCGAAGGAAAGATCGTCTACCGCCGGGCCTTCGGCTATGCCGCGCTGCGGCCCCGAAAAATCCCCATGACCGTCGGGACGGCATTCGACCTGGCATCCCTCACCAAGGTCGTCGCGACCACCACCGCCATCATGCATCTCGCCGAGACCGGGAAACTGGATCTCGACGCCCCTGCCGCCCGCTACTGGCCGGCCTTTGCCGCAGATGGCAAGGCGGCCATCACCGTTCGGGAATTGCTGACCCATTATTCCGGGCTTGCCCCCGATCTCGACCTGCGAACGAGATGGCGCGGCTACGGCGCCGCCCTCCGCATGATTGTCGAGGAACGGCCGCGGACCGCGCCTGGAACCCGCTACCGCTACAGCGACATCAATTTCGAGGTGCTGGGCGAAATCGTGCACCGGATTTCCGGTCAACCGCTCGACGTCTATTGCGCCGAACACATCTTCCGGCCGCTGGGCATGCGGCGGACCGGCTTTCGGCCCGCGGCTTCGCGGCGGATCCGGATCGCGCCGACGGCGTACATCGACGGCAAGCTCCGCTGGGGCCAGGTGCACGACCCGAGCGCCTGGCGCATGGGAGGCGTGGCCGGCCATGCCGGCCTGTTCTCCACCGCAGACGACCTCGCGACGTTTGCGCAGATGCTGCTGGACGGCGGCACCCTTCGCGGCGTGCGGATCCTGAGCCGGTCGTCCGTCGAACAGATGACCGCACCGCAATCGCCCCCGGGAGGCACACGGCTGCGCGGCCTGGGCTGGGATCTCGCGGCGCCTTTCGCATCCGATGCGGCATCCCTTCCACCGGTCGGCGCGTACGGTCACACCGGTTTTACCGGCACGATGATCGAGGTGGACCCCGTTTCCCAAACCTTCCTGATCATCCTCACCAACCGCGTCCACCCCTTCGGGAAAGGAGATGCCGGGCCGCTGCGCAAAGCGCTGGTCCAACTGGTCTCCTCGCATCTTCCCGCCGTAACGGAAACGGAGATCGTGCGGCGCGTTCCGAGTCTCGCGCGCGGCTCCTTGCCCGAAATCCCGCCGGCCGGCAGCAGTCCGGTGAAAACGGGAATCGACGTGCTGCAAGCCGAGGGCTTCGCCCCCCTGAAGGGTCTGCGCGTCGGGTTGATCACCAACCAGACCGGCCGGAACGCCGCCGGCACCAGCACCATCGACCTGTTGTCCCATGCACCCGGCCTGCAGCTCGTTGCGATTTTCAGTCCGGAACACGGCTTGCTGGGAACGCGGGAGGGGAAGGTGCCGTCGCGCGTCGAACCCGCGTCCAAACTGCCGGTGTACAGCCTATACAGCGACGTCCGGCGGCCCACGGCGGCAATGCTGAACGGGGTCGATGCGCTGGTTTTCGACATCCAGGATGCCGGCACCCGCTTCTACACCTACATTGCCACCATGGCCTACGCCATGGCGGAAGCAGCCCATCATGGGATCGCCTTTTTCGTTCTCGACCGCCCGAACCCCATCGATGCCGACGTCGTGCAAGGCCCGGTCCTTGACGACGACCTGAGATCGTTCACGGGGTATTTCCGCCTTCCGGTCCGATACGGCATGACCATGGGCGAACTCGCCTACATGTTCAACGCGCAAGACCACATCGGCGCGCGGCTGTATGTGATCCGGATGCAAGGATATCGGCGCCGCGACTGGTTCGATGAAACCGGGATCGAGTGGATCGATCCCTCGCCGAACCTGCGCAGTCTCGCCGAAGAAACGCTCTACCCCGGCGTCGCGCTGGTGGAAGGCGCGAATGTCAGTGTCGGGCGGGGAACGGACGCCCCGTTCGAACTGGTCGGGGCCCCGTGGGTGAAGGCAAGGACCTTGGCCGGCTATCTGAACGAACGCAACATTCGCGGGGTGCGTTTTGCGCCTGCCGCCTTCATCCCCACATCCGGCGCGTACCAAGGCCGCCGATGCCGAGGCGTGCACATCACCATCGTCGATCGCGACACCCTGGACACCCCCGCCTTGGGAATCGAAATCGCGAGCGCACTGACACACCTGTATCCGGCGCGATTCGACGTCGAAAAAATCCTCCGCATGGTCGGATCGAGGCGGGTGCTCGACGCCATTGAAAAGGGCGAAGACCCGCGGCGCATTGCGGCGCTCTGGACAGGCCCGATGGGACGCTTCGAAGCGATGCGCAGCCGGTACCTGCTGTACCGATAAGTCGCTGCCCTAATATCCCGGCGGGGGCGGATACCCCGGAGGTGGCGGCGGAGGGGGTGGCGGCGGAAGTTCGCGCAGATCGCTACGCGGAGGCGACTGGCCGGGAACGAGATTGCCTTTGGCGTACATGCATTGGATGTACGCGATGTTGTACTGACGCTGCAGCGAATAACTTCCGCCCGCTCCCTGGCCCGCGCCCATCGCAGACCCCGCGATCAGGCCGATTCCCGCCCCGGTAGCCGTCGACCGGCTGCTATTGCCAAGGAGCGCCCCGGCCGCCGCGCCAACCGCGGTGGCTGCCGCCGCGGTTCCGAGTTGGGCATGCTGCGACGCGACCGCACCGCCCGAAGTCGCCTGGGAAGCGTAGGCGCGACAGGTCTGGTCTTCCGACACGAAGACGTCGAACGGCTTGCCAGGCGCCGGCATGACCTGAACCGTGGGTCCGGTCGGCATGGTCTGGCAACCGGCCACCGCGAGAACGCCGGTACTCAGGACGAGTCCCCATTTCAACGAATGCATGACAAGGCTCCTTGCAGGAAGGATGCCGGCCGATCGGACCGCTTCCGCCACACGGAAAGGTCGCCGCGCATCTGCAAGAGCATTGTAGGGCGGCAGGCTCGCCGGAAAATGCGGGGCCGTCAATGACGCACAAAGCCTTTGCGGGCGAACCCCGGCGATCGCATTCAACCCGCCCTCGATGAACGAAATGGGCGCTTCCCATACCGAGGAGACTCCACGGTTTCCGGACATGCCTTGCCGGCCACGCCAATCAACCGTGCCGGGTGTCGGCCGCCGGCGCAGGACACGACGAAGGTCCGGATGGCTAGATCGTCGAGGTGCTGCGGCTTGACCGAGGTGGAGGACTTGACCTCCACCAGGCGCCACTGCGCCCGCCGCACGGGCAGCAGCACGTCGGCCAGCGCCAGCGCCGCTTGGGTGGCCTCGTACACCGCGGGGAAGCCCAGGGCGTCGCGGTCGCGATCAACTGACCTTGGCCCTCGGGGTCGTGGAGGACGCGGGCGACGTCGCCGACCTGATGTCCCGCCGCAAAGCGCGCCTCGGTGTCGGCGGAGGTATGCTCCCGACCCGGAACATACACGGACGGCCACAGCCGGCGCGGACATTGACGGAAGGCCATCCGCTTGGACTTGGACAGATCGCGCATGAGCGGTTTCTCCGGTTGCGGGGTATGGGACCGGATGATGCGCCCTGGCTGCGACACGGTTTGTCGCACATCGGCGCGAGGCTTTGATCCAGAATCCAGCCGTTCGCTTCCCCCTTTCCTCGACACCCCATGGCCCAGATCCGCCCGCCGATCAACGACCTCCACCCCACCAGCCTGGGCCAGCAACGCGAGCTCGACGTGCTGCGCCAGCTGGCCGACGGCCTGCCGGCGGACTACACGGTATTCCACAACGTCGCTTGGTCGTCGGTCCGCGACGGGCAACAGTGGTTCGGCGAGATCGACGCCGTCGTGCTCGCCCCCAACGCCAACCTGGTGCTGCTCGAAGTCAAGGCCGGACCCGTGGAGGTGGGCCCGGACGGACTGCGCAAACGCTATGGCGACCACGACAAAGACGTCGGCCGTCAGACCCGCGTGCAACATGCGGCGATGCGCCAGCGGCTCAAAGACGCCCGCCTGCACGTCTTCGTCGGGCAATTTCTGGTTCTGCCCGATCAGGCGGTGGATGGAGGCAGCGTGTCCTACCCGCGCCAGCGCATCGTCGACCGCCGCGAGATGCCATGGCTTTGCGAACGGGTGATCGCCGCCGTTCCCGCCGCCCTGCCCGATGCGCCGACGCCGGCGCGGGTGCAGCGCTTCCTGGACGACGTGTTCGAACTGGCCCCGGACGCCAGCACGCGCATCGACTGGCTGACGCAGGCCGTCACCCGGCTGTCCGACGGCCTGGCGACCTGGGCGCCGCGGCTCCACGTCCCCAGCGGGCTGATCCAGGTCGAGGCCACGGCCGGGGCGGGCAAGACCCAGTTGGCGCTGCGGCTGCTGCAGGATGCTGCGTCGGCCGGCCGGGCGGCGCGTTATGTGTGCTTCAACCGCCCGCTGGCGCAGCACATGCGGGCGCTGTTGCCGCCCGAGGTCGGGGTGGAGACGTTCCACGAGCGGGCGCTGGCCGTGTGGCGCACGGCGCACGGCACCCCGGACTTCGACGACCCGCAGCTCTACACCCAGGCCGCCGCCGCGTTCGTGCAAGCGCCCTGCCGCCCGGACGTCGAGGTGCTGGTGATCGACGAGCTGCAGGATCTGGAACCCACCTGGTTGGACGGTCTGCGTCGGTTCGTGCAGCCCGGCGGCCAGACCTGGCTGCTGGGCGACAGCGGCCAGCAGATCTACCCGCGCCCGGCGTGGTCGCACCCCGACGCGGTGGTGCTCACCTGCCCCGACAACTTCCGCAGCCCGCAGCACATCGTGCAAACGCTGCAGGCGCTGGCGCTGTGCCAGACGCCGGTGGTGGCCCGCGCGCCCATCGACGGCGACTTGCCCGGTTTCGAAGTCTGCGCCGCCGACGACCCGGGCGGGCTGCGCAAGACCGACGAGGTGGTGGCGCGGCTGCTGGCCTCGGGCCTGAAGCCCGAACACCTGGCCGTGCTCACCCTGCACGGCCGCAGCAGCTCGGCGGTGCTGCAGCAAACGGCCCTCGCCGGGCAGCCGCTGCGCCGCTTCACCGGCTACACCGCCGACGGCACGCCGCAGTACACCGCCGGCACGCTGCTGGCCGAAACCGTGCACCGCTTCAAGGGGCAGGCCGCACCGGTGGTGGTGCTCACCGAGATGGACTTCGCGACCATCGATGCGCGCATCGCCCGGCTGCTGTTCGTCGCCTTCACCCGCGCGCAGTGGCAGCTGCACTGCGTGCTCACCCCCGCGGCACATGCCGCGCTGGCCGCGCGATTGGAGACCAATTCATGAGCGCCAACCTCGACGCGCAGACGTTTCTGCGCCGCATCGACCTGCTGCAGCGCCTGCCGGCCAAGGGCAGCGGGCAGACCACCGCGCGCGACCTCTGGAACGCCGATACCATCGGTGTGCGGGATCGGGATCACCACCTGATTGCGCGGGAAATCCGCGCCCAGATGATGGCGCACTTCTTCGAGGAAGCGACCGAGTTCGAGTGCAGGTCAGCCGCGGTTTCACCGAGCTCAAGCCCTGCAACGACACCGCAACGGCGGGTCAGGCTCCGCGGCATTTCCGCGAAACGGTGGAAGACGTGGACGCTATCCGTCAGATGCGGTTTGACGGATTCACGAAGTGCCTATACCCCCTGCAGAAGTTCGACTCCGACCGCGAGCGCCGCTTCGCCGTCATCCTTGAACGCGACGCCAACAAGTGGTTCAAACCCGTAAAGGGGCAGCTCCTGATCTTCTACGAGCTCGGCACTGAGCAGCCGGTGTACGTGCCGGACTTCGTGGTAGAGATGGGTGCGTTCGTGCTGACCGCCGAGACCAAGAAGCGGGTGAACCTGAAATCGGATGAAGTGCTCGCCAAGGCTGCTGCTGCGATGCGCTGGTGCAAATACGCGTCTGCCTGCGCAACGGCGCAAGCAAGCCTTGGGCACGGGTTGGGCACCGTGCCCGGAATGTCGAGGACAACCAAAAAGCCAGGCACCGCCAAGTTCCTAGCTTCATTGAAGATTGGTTGCGGGGGCAGGATTTGAACCTGCGACCTTCGGGTTATGAGCCCGACGAGCTGCCAGACTGCTCCACCCCGCGTCACGAGAAAAAGGGTGCACGATCCGTTCACCGGTTGTCGTGCAGCGCAGAAGCGAGATTCTACATGAAATCCGAATTTCGTACCGAGCGCCTCCGATTTGTCCCGCACGGCAGAACGGGCATCCATCGACTCGGTGCGCAGTCCGATACCATCGTGGCGCACCCCCCGCTTCGCACCGAGGCCGGGGATGCGGTGTTCAACCGTTCCGGATCGGGAAAGGAGCCGCATGGCGTCGCAATCGGGTGGCCGGCGTTGGCTTGGCTATGCACTGGTCACCACCGTTGCGTGGGGTCTTTGGGGCGCCCTGAGCAACCTCCCCGCGCGCCATGGGTTCCCGGACACGCTGACCTATGTGGTCTGGTCGATCACGATGTTGTTGCCGGCGACCTACGTCCGGCGACGGGAGGGTCGGGCGGTGGCGTTCGACCCACGCTCCCTGCCCCTTGGGCTGACGATCGGGGTGACGGGCGCCGGGGGCGTGATCCTGCTGTTTCCGACCCTGTCGATGGGACCGTCGTACCTGATCTTTCCGATCATCTCGCTCGCGCCGGTGGTCACCATCGCGCTCAGCGCCACCTTCCTGCGCGAGCGCACGGGACGGGTCGGCGTGGTCGGGATCGCGCTTGCGCTGGCCGCGCTGCCGCTGCTCAACGACTGGGCGCCCGGAGCCGGCGCGGCCCACCTCGGGCCATGGTTCTTCCTGTCGCTCACCATCCTGCTGGCCTGGGGCGTGCAGAACTATTTCATCAAGATCGCCCACCAGTCGATGAGCACGGGGATGATCTTCTCCTACATGACCCTCGGAGGGTTGCTGTTGGTGCCGGTCGCGCTGGCGCGCACGAACTGGCACGCACCCATCAACTGGGGCCCGGGCGGTCCGCTGCTCTCAGCCGGCATCCAGTTGCTCAACGCGATGGGGTCGCTGTCGCTGGTCTACGCGCTGCGCGACGGCAAGGCGATGGTCGTATCGGCCCTCACCAACGCGGCCTCCCCGCTTCTCACTGCGCTGGTCGCGATGGCGATCGCCGGCGAGGTTCCGGGACCGTTCAAGCTGCTGGGGATCGGGCTTGCCGTGGGAGCCGCAGGATTGCTCGCCATCGAAGGAGAGTAGGCGCAATGGATTCGTACGTCTTTCGGATTGCACGGCCGGACGCCCCAGAAGAAATTGCCCCGGCCCAATGGGACGCGCTGGTTGCCGCCGATCCGCAGGCGAATCCATTCCTGCGCCATGCCTTCCTGCATGCCCTGCATGCCAGCGGGGCGGTGACGCCGCACACGGGCTGGGACCCGCACTTTTTGACGGTCTGGACCCGCGGCGCGGGGACGCCCGGACAACTGGTCGCCGCCGTTCCACTTTATGCCAAGGCCCACTCATACGGCGAGTTCGTGTTCGATTGGGCCTGGGCGGCGGCAGCGCAGCGCGCCGGACTGCCGTACTACCCGAAATGGCTTGTGGCCATCCCCTTTACCCCGGTGACGGGGACCCGCATTCTCGCCCGCGACGCGGCGGCGCGGGCGGCGGCGATCGAGGCCCTGCTGCAACTCGCGGAGGAAACGCCGGCATCGTCGCTGCACGTGCTCTTTGCGCCCGGGATCGAAATCGACCACCTCGCCCGGCGCGGCCTGCTGGTGCGCAAAGGCATCCAGTTTCACTGGCGCAATCATGGCTATCGGGATTTCGAGGACTTCCTCGCGGCGCTGAGCCAGCCCAAGCGCAAGCGCATCCGCGCCGAACGTCGCAAGGTGCGCGAGGCCGGAGTCCGCGTCGAGCGCCGCGTCGGCCACGAGATCACGCCTGCCGACTGGGAATTCTTTTTCCGCTGTTACGTGAATACCTATGCCGAACACGGAGCGCCGGAGTATCTGAATCTCGACTTCTTCCGGCGCATCGGCAGCGCCATGCCGGAGCATGTCCTGCTCGTGCTCGCCTGGCGCGGCGACACGCCGGTGGCCAGCGCACTCGGCCTCTTCGATCGCGGGCGCGGCACGCTCTACGGCCGGTACTGGGGGGCGGTCGAATCGGTTTCCTGCCTGCACTTCGAGTGTTGCTACTACCAGTTCATCGAATTCGCCATCGAGCAAGGCCTGCAGGTCTGCGAGGGAGGCGCCCAGGGGGCGCACAAGCTCGCCCGCGGATTCGATCCGGTGGTCACGTCCTCGGCCCATCGGCTGCGCGATCCCGGGCTGCATGCGGCGGTTGCGAACTTCCTCGCGCGCGAACAAGACGCCATCGACGAGACCTACGACGAACTGTCCGAGCATCGCGCGTGGCGCGCCGTTGCTACACTGCCGCCGTGACCTCGACCCCGTTCGCCCGCTTCTGTTCCGCCTGCGGCAGCGCGATCTCCCGGCGCATCCCGACCGGGGACACGCGGGAGCGCGATTGTTGTGACACCTGCGGCCGGATTCACTACGTCAACCCGCGACCGATCGTGGGAACGATCCCCGTTTGGGGCGACCGGATCCTGCTGTGCCGACGGGCGATCGAGCCCCGCTATGGCGCATGGACCCTTCCGGCCGGGTTCATGGAGATCGGCGAGTCGACGGCGCGCGGCGCGCAGCGCGAAACCGAGGAGGAGGCGCACGCCCGGGTAGAGGTCGGGCCGCTCTTCAGCCTGCTCGACATTCCGCACGCCGAGCAGATTCACATCTTCTATCTGGCCCGCCTGCTCGACCTGGATTTCGGTCCCGGAGCGGAGAGCCTCGACGTGCGACTGTTCGCAGAAGATGAAATTCCCTGGGAGGAGATCGCCTTCCGCACGGTCGCGACGACATTGGAACGATTCTTCGCGGATCGCCGCGGCGGCAACTTCGGCCTGCACGTTCTGGAGCTTCCCGCCGGTGCGCCCGCGCCGGGCATCCCGACATGATCGCGTGGCTGGAACCGGACGATCCGTTTCCCGACGTCTCCGGCGCCCTCGCGCTCCCCAACGGCCTGCTCGCCGCATCGCGGGACTGCACCACTCGGCGGCTGCTCGCGGCATATCAGGCCGGAATCTTCCCGTGGTACGAAGCCGGTCAGCCGGTCCTCTGGTGGAGCCCCGACCCGCGGATGGTGCTGTTTCCCGAACGGCTCCGTGTTTCGCGCTCGCTGCGCAAGACACTCCGCGCCGCCGCCGCCGACCCGGGCCTCACCGTGCGCGTCGACACGGCGTTCGAGACGGTCATGCGCAACTGCGCTGCGCCGCGCCGCGGGCAGGAAGGCACTTGGATCACGGAACCGATCGTCCGCGCGTACTGCGGACTCGCCGAGCGGGGCTTGGCGCACTCGGTCGAACTCTGGGCGGACGGCGATCTGGTCGGCGGCCTGTATGGCGTGAGTCTGGGCCGCATGTTTTATGGCGAATCGATGTTTTCGCGGGTCTCCGACGCCTCGAAGATCGCGCTGGCGGCGCTCGTGGCGATACTGCGTCGGGAGGGGGTGCCGGTGATAGACTGTCAACAGAATACGCGCCACCTTGCATCGCTGGGCGCCTGTGAGATTCCGCGGCAAGAATTTTGCGAACGGATGCGGGATGCGCTGGCGCAGGAAGCGGTGCCGTGGAGCGCGTACCGAAACCGACGACTGAACGAACTGCTGGAATTGCACTGAAGCGTGGCCAACCTCAAGGAGCTGCCATTCTCGACGTTGCAGTTTTATGCAACGGCACCCTATCCTTGCAGTTACCTCGAAGGCCGTCAGGCGCGTTCGCAGGTGGCGACCCCGGCGCACTTGATCAACGCCGGCGTCTATAGCGGCCTCGTGCGGGCGGGGTTCCGCCGCAGCGGCATCTTCACCTACCGCCCCCATTGCGAGGGCTGCCGCGCATGCATTCCGATCCGCATCCCGGTGGCGCATTTCACCCCGAACCGCAGCCAGCGCCGCAGTTGGCGGCAGCATCGGACGCTCTGCAGCCGCGTCGTGGAAATGAGCTTCGAGGACGAACACTACGATCTCTACCTGCGATATCAGACGGCGCGCCATGCAGGCGGAGGCATGGACAACGACAGCCGCGAGCAGTACTCGCAATTCCTGCTGTCGTCCAAAGTCAATTCCCGCCTCGTCGAGTTCCGCGACCCCGGAACCCACGGCGAGACCGGAACGTTGCGGATGGTTTCGATCATCGACATCCTCGACGACGGCCTGTCTTCGGTATACACGTTCTACGACCCGGACGAGCTGCGCGCCAGCTACGGAACGTACAACATCCTGTGGCAGATCGTGCAATGCCGGGAACTCGCCTTGCCGTATTGCTATCTCGGCTACTGGATCGAGGGCTGCGCCAAGATGTCCTACAAAGCAAATTTCCGTCCCTACGATCTGTTACGAAACCATCGCTGGCTGCGCGCAGACACCGCGACGTAGACGACCGCGACTCGAATCACGACTGACACGATATGAATGAACCCGGCGTCCTGGGCTGCGGCGCGCTGTACCGCTTCACCCGCCCCCTGCTCTTCTCCTTCGATCCCGAGCGCGCCCATGAAATGACGCTCGAAGGGTTGCAGCGCGCCTATGACCTCGGAATCCTACGCGCCGCCGCCACACCGGTGGATGGGGAACCGGTACGAGCGATGGGGCTGACGTTTCCCAACCCGGTGGGACTCGCCGCCGGCATGGACAAGAACGCCGCGCATATCGATGCGCTGGGCTGCCTGGGATTCGGTTTCATCGAGGTCGGCACCGTAACCCCGCGCCCACAGGCGGGAAACCCGAAACCACGCATGTTCCGCCTGCCGACCGAGCAAGCGCTGATCAATCGGATGGGATTCAACAACGACGGCATCGATCGCTTCGTGCAGAATGCGATGCGGGCGCGATATCGCGGCGTGCTGGGCCTGAACATCGGCAAGAACGCCGCCACGCCGATCGACCGTGCGCTCGACGATTATCGCGCCGGGCTGGCAGCGGTATACCCCCATGCCGGCTATGTCACCGTCAATATTTCGTCTCCCAATACGCGCGATCTGCGCAGCCTGCAGGGAGAAGGGGAACTGGAACGGTTGCTCGGCGCGCTGCGCGAGGAGCGGGCGCGGCTGGAGCAGAGCCACGGCCGGCGGGTGCCGCTGGCGGTAAAAATTGCGCCGGACGTGACCGATGCGCAGATCCCGCGCATCGCCGACACCCTGGTCGCCTTCGGCGTCGACGGCGTGATCGCGACCAATACGACGATCTCCCGCAACGGCGTCGAGGGGCGACGCAATGCCGATGAAGGCGGCGGCCTCTCCGGCGCGCCGCTGCGGCCCCGCTCCACGGAAGTCATCGCCGCCCTGTCCCGCCACCTGCAAGGCGCGATGACGATCATCGGCGTCGGCGGCATCCTGCGCGGCGGGGACGCGGTGGAAAAGATCCAAGCCGGTGCGACCCTCGTCCAGGTCTATACCGGGCTGATCTACCGAGGCCCGGCACTCGTTACCGAATGCCGGCGGGAGATTGCCGCCGCCCGCAAAAATCCATAGCGGCGCCCGGAATCCGGCGCGGCATTTCACATCGCGGTATAGACTGACGACATGCCCACCGAGTCCCTCCCCGGCAGCGCCCCGCTTGCGGCGCCCGTCCTGCCGACCCGGCAGACGAAGGAGCGCACCGCGATCCAGGTGATCGAGCGGATGATGAACCTGCTCGATGCGCTTGCAGCGCGCTCCGGGCCGGTCAGCCTCAAGGAACTGGCCCGAACCACCTCGCTGCACCCATCGACCGCGCACCGGATTCTCAACGACATGGTCGCCGGCCGTTTCGTCGACCGGGGTGATGCGCCGGGTTCCTACCGACTGGGCATGCGGCTGCTCGAACTGGGCAACCTGGTCAAGGCGCGGCTCAGCGTACGGGACGCCGCCCTGGAGCCGATGCGCGAACTCCATCGGCGAACCGGCCAAACCGTCAATCTGTCGGTGCGCCAGGGCGATGAGATCGTTTACGTCGAACGCGCCTACAGCGAGCGTTCCGGCATGCAGGTGGTCCGCGCGATCGGCGGCCACGCTGCGCTGCACCTGACATCGAGCGGAAAGCTCTTTCTCGCCCACGACGAACTGCGACTCGTCCGGTCGTACGAAACCCGTACCGGACTGGCCGGACATACCCGCAACAGCATCACCGACCCGGCCCGGCTCGAGCGCGAACTCGCCCAGGTGCGGTCGCGAGGCTACGCACGCGACAACGAAGAACTCGAACCCGGGGTCCGCTGCATCGCAGCGGCGATCCGCGACGACTCGGGATCCATCGTCGCGGGCCTGTCCCTATCCGCTCCGACCGAGCGAATGCAGGATGCCTGGATCGCCGATCTGCAGGCGACGGCGGCAAAAATCTCGGCAGCGCTCGGGTATGGCAAACCCGGGGTCGGGTGAGCGGACGAACCGGCGGTCACGCCGACGGCTGCCGCTCCGCCGGAGCGAGCGTCCGGGCATAGTGCCGGGTCTCCAGCCAGTTGCGGATACGCTGCGCGTCGGCAAAGCGCGAATATTTTCCGGCGGAATCGAGCAGCACCATCAGGACGCGTCGTCCGTGAATCCCCGTCGACAGCACCAGGCAGTGGCCGGCAACCGAGATGTACCCGGTCTTCTGCAGATCGAGGTGCCACCGGTGGTTATAGACCAAGCGATCGGTACTATGAAAGTGGAACATCCGCCGTCCGATCCGGAAGTCGTAGCCCGAACTCACCGAATACCGGCGGATCAATCCGTACTGATATGCCGCCTTGGCCATGCGGACCAGATCCTCCGGGCTGGCGCGATTGCGGGGATTGAGTCCGATGGAATCGGCAAAACTCGAATGCGTCATCCCAAGCGCGCGCGCCTTGGCATTCATCGCGGCGACGAACGCGGGCAGCCCCCCGGGGTAGGTCCTGCCCAGCAGATTCGCGGCATGGTTTTCGGAGGACATCAGCGCCAGATGCAGCGCCTGGCCGCGCGTGATGTGGACCCCGGGGTGCAGAGGGGATCGTCCCCACCCTTCCGACGTACGGTCATCGCGCGTGAATTCGAGCGTCTCGTCGAGCGGCAGGTGCTTGTCGAGGGTCACCATGGCGGTCATCAGCTTGGTGATCGACGCAATCGACGACACCGCTTCCGGGTTCTTGGCATAGAGAACCTTGCCCGTGTCCTGATCGACGACCAGCACATAAGCGGACCGCAAACGCGGACCAACGGCCCCATGATGATGGACCACGTGGTGAGCCGATGCCGCACCGGACAGCGCCAGCAGCGCCACCGCCACCCCCAACCCGAAAACCCGGTGCAATGATCCCCGCATGGCCCCGCCCTTTCCCTGAAGCGCTCGTTCTGGAATGTTCCGGCCGAATTCTACTGGCGTTTCCCGCTCCGGGCCGTGCTCAGGAATCGATGAAACGCACGAAGTTCTCGATGGGTTCGCGCTCCGTCACCAGCGAATTCTCGATCCGACTCGGATCCGCCTTCCCCAACGCCATGGCACAGACGATCATGTATTCGTCGCCGATGCCCAACTGGGCACGGAGCACGCGATGAAACGGATTGAATGAAGCCTGCGGACAGGTGTCCAGACCGCGTCCGCGCGCGGCGATCATGACGTTCTGCAGGAACATCCCGTAATCGAGCCAGCTACCTTGGCTCAACGCACGATCGATGGAAAACACCATCCCGACGGGCGCATCGAAGAACTGGAAATTGCGCCCCTCCTGCGCCTGCATCTTCGCTTCGTCGCCGCGGTCGATGCCGAGCAACCCATAGAGATCCCACCCCACCTTGCGCCGGCGGGCCAGGTACGGATCGACCCACTGCAAGGGATAGTACGGATATTCCTCCCGATGCCGCTCGCGCTCTTGCGGGTCGTTGTATGCCGCCAGGACGGCTTGCGACAACCGGTCCAAGGCACCCCCGGTGACGACGTGGACGTTCCACGGCTGGATATTGGTGCCGCTGGGTGCCCGGCTGGCGACGCGCAGGATCTCGACGATGGTCTGGCGCGGGATGGGATCGGGAAGGAATGCGCGCACGGAGCGCCGCGAACCAATGGCGGCGTCCACCGCCTCGGTTGCCGGGACGCCGGAAACCGGCGAAAAGGAATATGGGTCGGAATTCATTGGAACGAGCCCCTCCGCACCGTCGGATTACCGCACCGCAATAGGGGCACCTCCGAACGTGCTTGATTAACGAAGAACCAAAATACGATTTTTACTTGTTGATTTTCCATGGAAATAAAAATTATGCAAAAACTACCTCGAAATCCGGCCGGAGAACCCATTGACTTTTGTGCAAAGCAGCATAAAATGCGACTCGTCGTAGCATGAATCTCGGAGTTCGACACGCCGGGACATAGTAGTTCGTCGGAAGACCCTTTTCGACATCATTGCAGCGACCCACCCGAATTCGGGAGAAAACCATGACAACGACCTTTGTGCACATGCGGGATCTGCAGAAGATCCATCTCGATGCGGCCCATGCCGCAGGGCGGATGGCCGTCGATGTCATGGAAAAGTGGGCCGGCCTGAACGCCGTGACGGCACGAGCCGCGCTGCAGGAGGGCACGGACACCGCCCATGCGCTGCGTGCCGCCCGCAGCCCCCAACACGTCATCGATACCCTTGCCGGCGCCGGGAAGCCCGCCGCGGAACGGTGGCTGGGCTACTCCCGCGACGCTTACGCCATCGCCGAGGACGCACGCAAGGAACTAACGAAGGTTTTCCGGGTGCAACGCGCCGAGCACCAACGCCAGGTCGACGCGTGGATCGCCTCGGCCTCCGAGAACGCCCCGGTCGGGTCGGAGCCCATGGTCGCCGCCTGCCAACTTGCGCTCACGAACGCGAACGCGGCCTTCGACACGTTCTTTCAAACGGTTCAAGCCGCTGCGGATTGGGCCGAGTCGAATATCTCCGCCGCGATGTCCGCGACCATCGACACCGTGGCTGCTTCCAGCGATGCAACGAAAGGAAGGGCACGCAAGGCGGCAAACGCGTAACGGTTTCATCTCCTTGGCACCACTTGTTCGGGCGCCAGCCCGAGCTTCTCCTGTCTCCTCCTTTACGTGGTGCTTTTCCGAGCCTGGTCTTGACCAGGCTCTTTTTTTTCCGGGGGTCGCAACGGGGCGACGCGATGCGCGGGCAGCATGCGCACCGGGAACGAAACGCCGATGCAGAAGCGCATGGAACCGCCTCGCATCGCCCGCTGCGCGTTACTGATTGTCCAAGGTTCGTAACGCCTCTTCCAAGCGCGGCATCGCACTGCGCCCGAACAAGCCGAATTCGTCGAAAAATTCCTCGCGGGACAGGATCACCTCGCGAACCGCCATGCCGTTTCGGATTCGGACGGTATGGCAGGTTCGGACCAGCCGCTGCGAAATGCTGTCGATTTCCACCCGCACGCCAAACCGGCCGGCACGCCGGGTGATCTCCGCGACCGACATCGCGACCCGCTCCACCGCATCACGGTATTCATCGTAGCCGTGCCGCCCTTCTCTCGACGGGGTCTCCCGGGAAATCACGATGCCTTCCACCATGGCCCTGCCCTCCATTCCTTCTCTCGGCGTGTCTTTGCAACCCGATGCCGGCACACAACGAGACGAAGTATAGATGGGATTTTTTCCCACGTAACACGCAATCCGGGTAGCCCGTACGACGATTTCGTAAAAACTTGTATCCCGCCCTACAACCTCCACTCCGATACCGGATAGGGAGATCGCATTCCAACGATACAAAAAATCAATTTGAAATAATCCTCCGATAGAAATATCGTTTCGTCGGTCATATCCCTGCCATGTTCCATTCCGCGTCCGGACCGACCGGACCCGGATCTCGTTCCGGAAAGGAGCACCCCGATGAGCCGAACCCGACCCGTAATCCCGTCGCGACACGCCGTCGCCCTCGCCCTCGCCCTATTGGGCACGCTCGGCGCAGCACACGCGCAAGACGATCTTTCCCGTTGGAAACTGCCGCCGGCGCCGATTCCCGCCGACAACCCCCAGTCGGACGCGAAGATCGCGCTGGGCCACCAACTCGCCTTCGACACGCGTCTATCCAAGAATCACGCGCTCTCCTGCGCGAGTTGCCACGTTCCGTTCGCCGGCGGTGCCGGCATCACGCCGCGCGCCTTCGGGCAGGGTGGCGAACTGGGCCGATGGGCGCCGTCGTGGGATAACTCGGCGTACTACACCTCGCTATTCTGGGACGGGCGCGCGTCCTCGCTCGAGCAGCAGACGGGGGCGCTGCCCCATCACATGGGCCCGCTCACCGCTCCCGGCGAAATGGGGGGAACCATGAGGGAAGACGTCGCGACGGTCAACGCGATTCCCGGCTACCGCAAGCAGTTCCATGCGGTTTTCCATAGCGATGCCACCCCGGAGAACATCGCCAAGGCGATCGCCTCGTTCGAACGCACGCTGATCGCCACCCAGGCGCCCTTCCAGCGCTACGTGGCCGGCGACACCCATGCCATCGGCCCTGCCGCCAAACGCGGCTTCGCGCTGTTCCAGGGCAAGGCGCTGTGCACCGCCTGCCATGTGCCACCCACGCTCACCGACAACAACTACCACGACATCGGCGTGCCCCAGGTCGGCCCATTGAAGGAGGATGCCGGACGCGGCGCGGTGACCAAGGATCCGACGGACGTGCGGCGCTTCAAGACGCCATCGCTGTACAACGCGGGCTCGCTCGCGTTCTACATGCATGACGGCGCCTATGCCACCCTGCCGGAGGTCGTGGCGCACTACAACCGCGGGGGAGATCGCGCCGACAAGAATCAGGACCCGCTGATCCAGCCCTTGCACCTCACGGCGCAGGAGCAACGCGACCTGATCGCATTCCTGGACACCTTGACCGACCAGCGACTCGATCAGGTGGCGCGGCCGAAACTGCCGTAGCCGAGGACTCCCGATTCGCCGCCCGTCCCCGGGAGGCGAACCGGGCCGACCGGGAACCGCGCAACCGCTACGGCGTGTAGCGCCACAAGTCGTTCAAACTGCCGACGCTCTGTGAGCCGACGCCGTACCCGTCGCCGCCGAAGAGCCAAAAATCGCCATTCGCATCGACCCAGCCGACGGAGCCGTAGCGTGCGCCCGGAAGATTCGATGTGGCGGACGCGCCCTGCGACCCGTAGATGCCAGGGCACCAGCGGGGGGGTACTCCCGTGTTGCTGCCCCCCGGCATCGTCGTGCAGCCGCCCTCGGTGTCCGATACACTCACCTGCGTCCACTGCTGCACGATGCCCGGAGAACCGGAAAGCGCCTTTGGATCAAAGTACCAGAGATCGTTGAAGTACCCGGGTGTCCCATTGCCGGCGCCGGGTCCGGTGTAGCCCTCTCCACCGTACAGCCAGAAATAGTGGGTATTCGGATCCACCCAGGACACCGCCTCATACCGCGCCGCGGGGGTATATGATAGGGAATTACCGCCCGCGACCGGGGGGTTTCCGGGCCAGCATTTCCAGGAACCAGACGAGGGTACGTATTCCCAGAGATCCGCGTAGAAGGTTTCCGTGGAGGACGAATAGCTCCCCGACCCCACCGCACCACCGAACAGCCACAGATTGGCCCCGTCAAACCAGGAGGCGGCGTTTTGCCGGGCGGGGGGAGACGACTGCGAACAGGTATTGGTCCCGCTCGGCGGCGTCGTCGATGCGCTGCTCGGTCCGGATACTTTCGTCCATGTCTTGGTACGGGGATTGTACTCCCACAGATCGCCCAGATCCCCGCTGGTTCCGTCGACCGCGACGCCGCTCCCCCCGAAGAGCCACAAATTCCCGCCCGAATCGATCCAGGTCGCCGCCCCGAAACGCGCTCCCGGGTACGAATTGGGGGAGCTCGACGATCCGCCGGGAACGAGAGTCCACCCGCCGCTCGGCGTGAACGTCCACAAATCGTTCTGCAACTGCACGGTCGACGAACTGCACGCGCCGGAGCCTTCTCCGCAGCCGTAGCCGCCGAACAGCCACGCCTGCCCGGTACCCGTGTTGAACCAGGTACTCGCGAAAATCCGGGCTCCCGGGTACGAAGAGTAACCCGAATCCGCGATGGAAACACCTGCCTGATACGGCGTGTTGGCGGATACCGCCGGCCCCCACCAAGTCCAGGTTCCCGACGCCGTGTCGTATTTCCACAGATCGTTGAAAAACCCGACCGCGCTGCCCGAGACCACCGTATCCCCGCCGAACAGCCATAGATTCCCGACTTCGTCGGTCCAGGATGCCGCACCGTACCGCGCCCCCGGGAACCCTCCCGGAACACCGACGGCGCCATAGGATCCCACCGGACTCTGCATCTGGAATCCCGCCATCCAGGTCCATTGGGCCGCTGCCGGCGCCGGCGAAGCGCTTGACGGCGAACACACCACATTGACGATCACATTGCCGTTGGCGGCCCCCGCTCCGCCCAAAACCACGCAGTTCATACCTTGCGGCTGTTGAACCACCTTGACGTAGTACAAAGATCCGGCGGCAATCTGGGTTGGGAAGCGGGTCGTGGTAGTGCTGCTGCCGTCGACGGTCACGGAATCGTTACCGTTGCCTTCCACCAATTGCAGCGTCCCCTGAGTCAATCCGGCCACCTTGACGCTGACCGGGAAACTCAGGCTGGTACCCCCACCGCCCCCGCCGCCCCCGCAGGAGACAAGCAATGCCGCGCCCGCCGGCGCGGCAAACGCAGCGAACACCCTTCCCATCAGATTCCGGACGCCACCAGCCATGATGCCCCCGCCCCATCGGGCTATTGGATCCATCGATTCCTTGTAAGCCCCTGAAAACGACAACAACGCCGGCACACCGCCGAAAACACCGACAAGCCGAAATAATACCTATCTTCCCACCGCTGCCCACACCTTTTCCAAGCGTTTCACGCTCACCGGCATCGGGGTGCGCAGTTCCTGCGCGAAGAGCGAAACCCGCAGCTCCTCGAGCAGCCACCGGAATTCGTCGAGCCCCGGATCGGCGACGCCCTTGCGGGCGGCGACTTCGCGCAACCACTTCGCCTGCAAGGGTTGGATCTCCGCCAGGCGCGCGGCGTCCCGGGCCGGATCGGCGCGCAGCTTGTCGAGCCGCATCGCGATCGCCTTCAGGTATCGCGGCAGGTTGACGAGCTGCGCGGCCGGGGTGTCGGCCACGAAGCGGCGACCGAGCAGACGCGCCATCTGCTGCTCGACATCGACGCACGCCGCGGCGTGCGTGCGCAGGCCATTGAGTTTCTTCGCCACCGCCGCGGCCTCGTCGACGATCTGGATGACCAGCCGCGCGATCTCCTGCACCACCAGTCCCAGGCGGCCGCGCACCTCGTCGCGACGCGCGACGAACTGCGCGCGGTCCTGGGGCAAGGGATCGGCGCAGGCGAGGCGATCCAGCGCCGCGGTGACCACCTGCTCGGCGAGCGGATCGAGTTGTTTCATCGCGGGCACGGTCGTCGCGCGCATCTGCACCGTGGCAAGGGCGCCCAAGCCCTTTTCCAGCCCACGCAACGGTTCGCGCAGTTGCAAACGAAACAGCCGCCGCAGGCCTTCGCGGTGCGCCGCCTGGGCCGCCGCCGGGTCGTCGAAGACATCGAGCCGGCAATGCGTCTGCCGGTCGACCAGCGCCGGGTAGCCGACCAGCGTCTGCCCGCTGCGGACGATCTCCATGATTTCCGGCAGGACGCCGAAGTCCCAATCGGTGATCTCCCGCCCCGCATCGGTCACCACCGACCGGTCTGCCGCTGCGGGACCCGCCGCGGATCCCGCACCCGTCGCAGCGCCTGCCGCCAGCTTGCGGAAGCTGGCCTGCGCCTGCGCGCCCAACTCCGCCCGCAGGGCGGCGAGATTGCGCCCCATCGCCAGCTGGCGGCCGGATTCATCGACGATCTTGAAATTCATCGTCAAGTGCGCGGGCAGGGTTTCGAGCTTGAAGTCCCCTTGCGCGCAGACGGTCCCGGTCTGCGCGCGGATGTCGGCGATCAGCGCATCGACCAGGCCCCGCAACGGCGGCGCACCCGGCGAGGCCGCGTCCGCCGAGGGGTCGAAGGGGTGGCGCGCGACGAACCCGGCGGCATACTCGGGTAGGGGAACGCAGGCGCGGCGCAGCTTCTGCGGCAGGGACTTGCACAACAGATGCACCTTCTCCTTGCGCATGCCCGGAACCAGCCAATCGAACGCTTCGGCTTCGATCTGATTGAGGGCATACAGCGGGACGCGCAGGGTCACGCCGTCGCGCGGGCTTCCCGGCTCGAAGTGGTAGGAGAGGTCCATGCGCAGTCCGCGCACGGACCACTGCTTCGGGAACAGTTCCGTGGTCGCGCCGGCCGCCTCGTGGCGCATCAACTCGTCGCGCGACAAGAAGAGCAGCCGCGGGTCCGCGCGCTCGGCCTGGGCGCGCCAGCGCTCGAAGCCGGCACCGCTGCAAACATCGGCGGGAATACGCCGGTCATAGAATGCGAAGATCAGGTCCTCGTCGACCAGCACGTCGGGGCGGCGGGTGCGGTGCTCGAGTTCGCGAATCTCGTCGACCAGGCGACGATTGTGCGCGAAGAACGGCGCCCGCGTGTCGAACTCCCCGGCGACCAGTGCCTCGCGGAGAAAGATCTCGCGGGCGTGCGCGGGATCGATCGGTCCGTACGACACGCGCCGCTGCACATAGACGGGTAGGCCGTAGACGGTGCCACGCTCCAGCACGGTGACCTGCGCAGCGCGCTTCTCCCAATGCGGATCGCCATGACTCTTCTTGAGCAGATGTGCCCCCGCCTGTTCGATCCAGCGCGGATCGACCTCCGCCGCCGTGCGCGCGAAGAGGCGCGAGGTTTCGACGAGTTCCGCGCACACCAGCCAGCGCGCGTTGCGCCGCGCCCGCGTTGCGCCCGGCCACAGGTGGAACTTGATCCCGCGCGCGCCCAGGAACGGCGCATCCCGCGCCCCCGGATCGGCATCCAAACTCTTCATGCCGATATTGCCGAGCAGCCCCGCCAGCAGCGCCCGGTGCACCTGTTCGTACGTTGCCGGGCTCGCGTTGAGGCGCCACCCCAGTTCGGCAACGATCAGATGCAACTGGGCGTGCACGTCGAACCATTCACGCACCCGGCGCGCGTCGAGGAATTCCGCGCGCAGATCGTCAGCGAAGCGCCGGTTGGACTTCTTGTGTTCGACCCGCTCCTGCAGCGTGTCCCAGAGCTTGACGAAGGAGAGGAAGTCGGAGCGTTCGTCGGCGTAGCGCTGGTGCGCGGCATCGGCCGCCTGTGCCTGTTCGGGCGGGCGATCGCGCGGATCCTGCACGGACAGCGCCGCCGCGATGATCAGCGCCTCGCGCAGGCTGTGCTGTTCGCGGGCGGCAAGCAGGATGCGACCGATGCGCGGATCGAGCGGCAACCGCGCCAGTTCGGCGCCCACGGCAGTGAGATTGCGGCGGTCGTCGACCGCGCCGAGTTCGGCCAGCAACTGGTAGCCGTCGACGATCGCCCGCGCCGGCGGCGGATCGACGAACGGAAACCGTTCGGGGTCGCCCAGCCCGTGGGCGGCCATGCGAAGAATCACCGAGGCCAGCGAGGAGCGCAGCACCTCGGGATCGGCGAAGGCCGGCCGTTCGCGGTAGTCCTCTTCGGCGTATAAGCGGATGCAGATGCCCGCGGCCACCCGGCCGCAGCGCCCGGCCCGCTGATCGGCCGCCGCGCGGGCGACCGGCTCGATGCGCAACTGCTCGACCTTGTTGCGATAGCTGTAGCGCTTGACCCGCGCCAGCCCCGCATCGACCACGTAGCGGATGCCGGGTACGGTGAGCGACGTCTCCGCGATGTTGGTCGCCAACACGATGCGCCGCCCGCCCCCCGAGCGGAACACCCGCTCCTGTTCCTGCGCCGAAAGCCGGGCGAAGAGCGGCAGGATCTCGGTTCCGGGCGGGTGATGCTTGCGCAGCGCTTCCGCGGTGTCGCGGATCTCGCGCTCGCCCGGAAGGAACACCAGCACGTCGCCGCGCCCGCAACCGGCCAGTTCGTCGACCGCGTCGAGCACCGCCTGCGCCTGCGACTTGCGTTCCTTCTCCGCCGCCCTGCGTCCGCCGCCGTCGGGCACCACCCCGGCGTCCTCCTCGTACGGACGGTAACGAATCTCGACCGGATACAGCCGTCCCGAGACCTGGATCACCGGCGCGGGCCCCTGTGCGCCGGCGAAGTGCTGCGCGAAGCGCTCGGCATCGATCGTCGCCGAGGTGATGATGAGCTTGAGGTCCGGCCGCTGCGGCAACAGTTGCCGCAGGTAGCCAAGCAGGAAATCGATGTTGAGGCTGCGCTCGTGCGCCTCGTCGATGATCAGCGTGTCGTAGGCGCGCAGTTGCGGATCCGAATGGGTTTCGGCAAGCAGGATGCCGTCGGTCATCAGCTTGATGCGGGCGCCGGGACGGGTGTGATCGGAGAACCGCACCTTGTAGCCCACCACGTCGCCCAGCGGGCTGTTCAGCTCCTGCGCGATGCGCCGGGCGACGCTCGAGGCCGCGATGCGGCGCGGCTGGGTGTGGCCGATCTGCGCGCCGCGGCCGCGCCCCAATGCGAGGCAGATCTTGGGCAGCTGGGTCGTCTTCCCGGATCCGGTTTCGCCGCAGACGATCACGACCTGGTGCGCGGAGACGGCAGCGGCCACCTCCTCGCGGCGGGCGCAGATCGGCAGATTTTCGTCGAAAGAGATGGAATCCGGTTGCATGCTGGGGGGCGGACATCGGCCCCGTTCCGGGCCGCGCGGACATCCCCGACATCGCGGGAAGCCGGAAAGACGGCAAACGCGAAGTATACTTTTTGCATTCGTCGCTTCCGCCCATGAACGAACCCGCGCCGCCGCCCGTCGACACCCCCGCCTCCACCGAACACGACCAATTCGTCACGTGGCTGCGCGACGTCGCACCCTATGTGCACGCCCATCGCGGTCGCACCTTCGTGGTCGGGTTCAGCGGGGAGTTGATCGATGCCGGCAAGCTCGACGCCCTGGTCTACGACCTCTCCCTGCTGCAAGCGATGGGAATTCGCCTCGTGCTGGTCCATGGTGCGCGCCCGCAGGTGGAACGCTTGCTCGCATTGAAACTCGTCGAACCGCGCTTCGTCGGCGATCTCCGGGTGACCGACAAGAATTCTCTGGAATGCGTCAAGGAGGCCACCGGCGCGATCCGCCTCGGCATCGAAGCGGCGTTTTCGCAAGGCCTGCCCAACACCCCGATGGCCAACAGCCGCATCCGCGTAGTGAGCGGCAATTTCGTCGTCGCGCGGCCAATGGGCATCGTGGATGGAACCGATCTGCAGCACACCGGCCTCGTGCGCAAAATCGACGTCGATGCGATCCGAGCGAGCCTCGACAACGGCTCGCTGGTGCTGCTGCCGCCGCTGGGTTTTTCCCCGACGGGCGAAGCATTCAACCTGATGATGCAGGACGTCGCCGCCAGCGCGGCGATCTCGCTGAAAGCCGACAAGCTGATCCTGATCAGCGAGGCCGACGGGGTGCGCAGCCGTGACGGCGAACTGTTCTCCGACCTGTCGGTTGCCGACGCCGAACGCATGATGGTGGCGCGCGAGATCGAAGACGGGTGCTCGGTGGAACTTGGCTACCTGCTCAAGGCGAGCCGCGGCGGCGTCGCGCGCGCGCACCTGGTGCCATCGCGTCTCGACGGCGCCATCCTGATCGACCTGTTCACCCACGAGGGCGTGGGCACGATGATTACGCCCAGCGACCTGGAATCGCTGCGCGAGGCCACGCCCGACGATGTGGGCGGCATCCTGCAGTTGATCGAACCGCTGGAGGAGGACGGCACCCTGGTAAAGCGCCCACGCGAGGTGATCGAGCGCGACATCGCGCAGTTCTCGGTACTGGAGCACGACGGATTCATCTTCGGTTGCGCCGCGATGCTGCCCTTCCCCAAGGACGGCATCGCCGAAATGGCCTGCCTCACGGTGCATCCGGACTATCGCGAACTGGGCGACGGCGAGCGGCTGTTGCGCCGGATCGAGGCGCGCGCGCGCGCAGCCGGGATCAAGAAGCTCTTCGTACTCACGACGCGCACCGCCCACTGGTTCCTGCGGCGCGGCTTCACCGTTGCGACGGTCGACTCCCTGCCCGCCGAGCGCCAGGGGCTGTACAACTGGCAGCGACGCTCGCAGATCCTGATCAAACCGCTCTGACCGTCATGGCGACACGCGCCACGCCCATCGAGGGAACAATACCCCGTCGTCGCCGCGAGGCCCGCAGGTCCGTGGTGATCCAGGCAACGCACGGGATCGCTTCGGGCTGCGCCCCCGCAATGACGATGGTTTCACAGTAAACATCCCGAACCGGTCCCGGATGGCCCGGGACCGGCGCAACGACGACACGGAGGCAACACGATGGCTCGCATGGTCAACTGCATCAAACTCGGACGCGAAGCGGAAGGGCTGGACTTCCCGCCGGTCCCGGGAGAAATGGGCAAACGGATCTTCGAGAGCGTCTCGAAGGAAGCCTGGCAACAATGGCAGCGCTACCAGACCATGCTGGTCAACGAGAATCGTCTCAATCTTTCCGACTCCCGCGCGCGGCAGTATCTGCGGGCGCAGATGGAGGCCTACTTCTTCGGGCCGGGCGCCGACCAGGTGGCCGGATACGTACCGCCGCAATCGTGAGTCGCCGCGGATCGGGCCTCATCGATCGGATGCCCGGTCCGCGCATCGGCATCACCAAACCCCGTAGAGCATCCCCCGCCGGAAGGTCTCCGCGATCACGAACCGTGGCCCCTCGGGCGTCCAGATCGAATAGGCCCGCGCGGCGCGCGGGTCGGGAACGCCCACCGCATCCCAAAGCGCACGGCACAACTCCGCCGACCCCTCGTCCAGCGGGCGACGCCGCACCCACAGCGTGTCGAGGAGATGGCCGATCGGCGTCGCACCTTCTTCCAGGCCGCAACGCACCGCATCCGGCAGGGCGTCGAGCGCGATGTAGGACAGGTTGTCCATCATCACTTCGCCGTGCGCAGCGAGCGAGGTAACCCGTTCGAGAAACCGCGTCCCCGGCAGCACGGCGCGGACCGCATCCGGCACGCGCTCGGTCACGACCTGTCGCAACAACACCAGCGTGAGCGGCCCGCCGGCGATCGCCTCGCACATCCGCGTGGTCGAACCATCCTGGGCAAGCAACATCCGCAGCACGCCCAGCGCGCAATCCGCAGTCGGTTCGTCGGCGTCGAAAAACCGCCGGCGACGGGGAGAGAGATCGGGTTCGGTCATCGAATGTCGAGGATCTTGTGGGTCTGCAGACTCAAATGCCACCGCGGATGGGCCATGCAGTACGCCACGGCGGATTTCGTATTCTCGCGCAATCGGGGGCCGTCCATCGGCTGCAGGAAGAAATGACGGAACGCGAGCGTCCCATAATGTTCGGGTGCGGCGCCCTCCTGCGGGAAGACGAGCTTGATCTCGTCGCCGCTGCGCTGCACGAGCTCGGTTCCCGCCTTCGGGCTGACGCAGATCCAGTCGATTCCGGGCGGTGCCGGCAGCGTGCCGTTGGTCTCCACCGCCACCGTCCAACCGAGGGCATGCATCGCCGCGATCAGATCGGCATCGAGCTGCAGCAGCGGCTCCCCGCCGGTGAACACCACATAGCGCACCCCGCCCTCCACCCCGGCCGACGCGGGCCACAACGAATCGATCGTCGCGGCCAAGGTCTGTGCATCGGCGAAGCGCCCACCGTCGGGAGCGTCCGTGCCGACGAAATCCGTATCGCAGAAACGGCACTGCGCCGTCTCCCGGTCGGCTTCCCGTCCGGACCAAAGGTTGCAGCCGGCGAACCGGCAGAACACCGCCGGGCGGCCGCCGTGCGCGCCTTCGCCCTGCAGGGTATAGAAGATTTCCTTGACGGCGTACCGGCTCATGTCCAGTCCAGGATCACACCGCAACCCGGCGTTTCGTACAAATCCACACGCGCGAGTTGCGGCAGCGTCGTTGCCGCCTCGCCGCGGATCCACTCCACCAGCGCGGCAGAACCGCGCTCCTCGACGCCCGGTACCTCGTACAGCGGCTGGTGGTCGATGCGGTCGAAAACCGGCGCGAACAAGGCCTTGACGTCACCGAAGTCGATGGTCCAACCGTACACGCGGTCCAGCGGCCCGACCAGGTGCAGGCGCAGCCGATAACTGTGGCCGTGGATGCGCCGGCGCCCGTCACCCGGCCCGGCGCTGCGCAGACGCACCGCACTGTCGAGGTGGAAATCCTTCCAGATCCGATAGCCGGACCCGTCGAAGCGCGCGCCGCTGCCGGCCGTCTCGCCCACCGTCACGGCCGCCAGCGCAGGCAGCCGAGGGCGGATCCGATGCCAAAGCCAGTGCGCGATCCACTCGCTGGTGGGATTCTCCAGGCCGGGAAGATCATTGAGGCAGGCCTGATGCAGTTCCGCTCCGAAGGGCACCCACACGCGATCGAGCTCGTCGTACGCCAGCGCAGAAGCGCCGTCCAGGCAGGACATCCGAGCTTCCAGCGTCACCGTGAATCCATGTCCGTGCATGCGGCCGCACTTGTGCCCCGGCGGCACGTTCGGCAGTTGATGGGCCGATTCGAAACGGTAACGGCGCCAGACCACGGCCTCGCCTTGCGCATCGAGGTCCACACCCTGATCGGACGTGCTGTGGATGCCGACGCCATACGGCGGCGCGGCAAGCCGGTTTTCGACCTGCATGCCCACATACCGCGCCAGCGCCTCGTCGGTGGGATGGTCGAATCGGCCCATTGCGCCGAGTTGGTCAAGGCGGCGGTAATCGAGCGGCGCCACGCTGGCCTGCAGCGCGGCACGCAGCGCGTCGACTTCCGCACCGGGGAACGGAGCCCAGGGCGTGCTTGCGTCCGGTGCGGCCGCGACGCGCACCACGGCGCGAAAGCCGTGTCCATGCACGCGTCCCAACCGATGGTCCGAAGGCGCGAACGCGAGGCGACGCGCGGCCTCGAAGCCGGCGGTGGCGAGGAAGCAAACGCGATGCTGCTGCATGGTGACCGTTTATACCCCCTCGCCGCCGCAGGGGGAGCGGAGGTAGGGATTGTGCGCGATGGACGGCGCCGCGCTGCCGTCCATCGCCCGATACGAAATCGGGGTCGTGCGGGGGTCGACGCTCAGCATCCCGGTCGGCGGAGCTCCTGCACGCCGTCGGGCGTTCCCAGCAACAGGACGTCGGCGCCGCGCGCGGCGAACAGGCCGACGGTGACGACGCCGGGAATCTGATTCAGGTACGCCTCGAGGGTCCGCGGATCGGAAATCTGCAGGCCATGGACATCGAGAATTTCGTTGCCGTTGTCGGTACGGAATCCCTCGCGCAGGCGAGGCTCCCCGCCCAGCTTGGCCAATTCGCGCCACAGGAAATTGCGCGCCATCGGAATGACCTCGACCGGCAACGGGAAGCGGCCCAGCACGTCGACCTTCTTGCTCGCGTCCGCAATGCAGACGAAGGTCGTGGCGACGGCGGCAACGATCTTCTCGCGGGTGAGCGCGCCGCCCCCGCCCTTGATCATGGCGAAGGTCGGGTCGATCTCGTCGGCACCATCGACGTAGACCGGGATCGATTCGACCTCGTTCAGGTCGACGACGCGGATGCCATGGGTCCGCAGACGCTTCGCGCTGCGCTCCGAACTCGCGACTGCGGCCGCGATCGCATCGCGATGGGCGGCCAGTTCGTCGATGAACAGATCCGCGGTGGACCCGGTCCCCACGCCGAGCGCGGCGCCCGTGCCCAGGCACGGCGTGATGTGTTGTACGGCAGCGCGCGCCACGGCGCGCTTGAGTTCGTCCTGGCTCAGCTTGTCGGTCACGGGCGGAATCCTTGGAAAAGAGCCGCCAATGATACCTATCGTTTCCGCGCCGGCGGCAGATCCGTGCAGGCGCCTTCGGCCACCTCGGCCGCAAGCCCGACCGACTCGCACAAGGTCGGATGGGGATGGATGGTCTTACCGATATCCACCGCGTCCGCACCCATCTCGATCGCCAATGCGATTTCGCCGATCAGGTCGCCGGCGTGCGTGCCGACGATCGCACCGCCGACGATGCGGTGGGTCGTCTCGTCGAACAGCAGCTTGGTGAACCCTTCATCGCGCCCGTTGGCGATCGCGCGTCCCGACGCGTTCCAGGGAAATACCGCCTTCTTGACGGCGATGCCGCGCGCGCGCGCCTCGTCCTCCGTCAGGCCGGCCCAGGCGATCTCCGGATCGGTATATGCAACCGAAGGAATCACACGGGCATCGAACGCCGCCTTGTAGCCGGCGGCGACTTCGGCCGCGACATGACCCTCATGCACGGCCTTGTGCGCCAGCATCGGGCCTCCGGCGATGTCGCCGATGGCGAAGATGTGCGCGACATTGGTACGCATCTGCGCGTCGGCAGGGATGAAGCCGCGCTCGTCGACCTGCACGCCCGCCGCTTCGGCGCCGATCGCCTTGCCGTTGGGACGCCGTCCGGCGGAAACCAGGACGAGGTCGTAGTCGATCGCCCCCTCGGGCGCCTGCTCGCCTTCGAAGCGCACGCGCACCGCCTCCGGCAGCGCGTCGACCGCCGCCGCCCGCGTCTGCAGCAGCACCCGATCGAAGCGGTGTTCGTTGCGCTTGTGCCAGACCTTGACCAGATCGCGATCGGTTCCCGGCATCAGGCCGGCCGTCAGTTCCACGACGTCGACCCGCGCCCCCAGCGCCGAATACACCGTCGCCATTTCCAGCCCGATGATGCCGCCGCCGATGACCAACATGCGCTTGGGCACGAACGGCAGTTCGAGCGCGCCGGTCGAGTCGACGATGCGCGGATCCTGCGGCAGGAACGGCAGCGCCACCGGTTCGGAACCGGCCGCGATGATCGCCTGCCGAAACCCGATGTCGCGAGATTCGCCGCCCTCGGCCGCCGTCCAGAAAAGCGTGTGGGCATCGGCGAAGCGCCCGCTACCGCGCAGCACGTCGACCTTGCGCAGCTTGGCCATCGCGGCCAGGCCCGATGTCAGCTTTCCCACGACCTGACTCCGATGCGCGCGTAGTTTGGCGAGATCGATCTGCGGCCGTGCGAATTCGACCCCGACGCCGGCGAGATGCACCGCTTCCTCGAGCACCGCCGCGACATGCAGCAACGCCTTGGACGGAATGCAGCCGACGTTGAGGCACACGCCGCCCAGCGTCGGGCCGCGCTCCACCAGCGCGACGCGCATGCCGAGATCGGCCGCGCGAAACGCCGCCGAGTATCCGCCGGGACCGGCGCCGAGCACGAGAAGGTCGTATGGTTCGTTCACACGGGTTCCTTTACGAAACGGATTGCCATCAGCACTTCATCCTCCGGGCCGTCGTCCAGACGCACGGCATCGCGGCGACGCCCCTCTTCGACGAAGCCGAATTTCCGGTAGAGCGAGAGCGCCGCCTCGTTCGGGGCGCGCACCCACAATTCGATGCGCTCGAACCCGCGTACCCAAGCATCGGCGATCGCCGTCGCCATCAGACGGCGGCCCACCCCCCGGCGCCGGTACGCCGCCCGTACGCCGATCCCCAGCACGCCGCCATGGCCGCGACCGGGAAGCGGATCGCGCCGGACTTCACACCAGCCGACGACCCGATCGCCGTCGAGCGCAATATGAAACGGGTTCCCGAGCGAGCGATCGGCAGCCACCCACGCCGCGTTCTGCTCCAGCGTGAATCCATCGACGATCGCCAGATACTTGCGTTCGCGCGCCACCTCGGCAAGACAATCGCCGAAACTATCGACGTGTCGCAAATCGATCGGCGCCACCGTGATCGGCGACTCCGCCGCCGGTCGCGACGGGCCGGCAACGCCCGGGTTCGCTGCGTCCGTCATGTCCATCCTCCGCGCACGCGCGTACAACCGCCTTTACAACAACACGCGGCGGAAGTCGGCCAACACCTGGGCGAGGTAGGCGTTGAAGCGCGCTGCGCCCGCGCCGTCGACCACCCGATGATCCCAGGACAGCGACATCGGCAGGATCAGGCGCGGCACGAACTGCTCGCCGTCCCACACCGGGCGCATCGCGGCACGGCACACGCCGAGGATCGCCACCTCGGGCGCATTGATGATCGGCGTGAAATAGGTACCGCCGATCCCGCCCAGGGACGAGATCGAGAACGTACCGCCCTGCATCTCCGCCGGACTCAGCTTGCCTTCCCGCGCTTTTTCCGCCAAGGCGGTCATTTCCTGGGCGATTTCGAGTATGCCCTTGCGATCGGCGTCGCGGATCACCGGGACGACCAAGCCGTTGGGCGTATCGGCCGCGAAGCCGATGTGGTAATAGCGCTTGCGGATCACCGCGTCGCCGGTGGCCGCGTCGAGCGAACCATTGAAGTCCGGAAAGCGCTGCAGGGCCGCGACGCTGGCCTTGACGAGAAACGCGAGCATGGTGATCTTGATGCCGCGCTTTTCGTTCTCCCGGTTGAGCTGGACCCGGAACGACTCCAATTCCGTGACGTCCGCGTCTTCATGATTGGTCACATGTGGAATGCTCACCCAGTTGCGGTGAAGGCCGGGCCCCGAAATCTTCCGGATGCGCGACATCTCGACCCGTTCGATCGGCCCGAACTTGGCGAAGTCGACCTGCGGCCACGCCGGCAGCGCCGCCCCCCCGGCGGCGACGATGCCGGAACCCGATCCGCCCGCCGGCGCCAGTCCGCCCTGCATCACGCGTTTGACGAACGCACGCACGTCGTCATGGGTGACCCGCGCTTTGGGGCCGCTACCGGACACACGCGACAAGTCGACGCCCAATTCGCGGGCCATCGCGCGCACCGACGGCGACGCATGCACCGTGCTCGAAATCGCCCGGACCGGCTCGCCACCCGCTGCCGGTGGTGCTTCGGCCACGGCAACCGCCTGGGCGACTGCCGCATGGTCCCCGGGGCCCATCTCGGGCGGCGGATTTTCCGCCTTCGACGCCGTCTCCCCCGGCTTCGCCACCGCGGGCTTGTTCGCCACCGCGGGGTCCGCCGCAACCGCCGCCGCGGTTGCCGCTGCCGCCGTCGGCTCGAGCAACAGGACAAGCGACCCCTTGGACACCTTGTCGCCGATCTTCAGCTTGAGCTCGCGCACGATGCCGGCCGCGGCCGACGGAATCTCCATCGACGCCTTGTCGGATTCGACGGTGATCAGCGACTGGTCGACGGCGATCGCGTCGCCGGGCTTGACCAGCAATTCAATGACCTCGACGTCCTGGAAATCGCCGATATCCGGAACCCGCACTTCCACGACGTCTGCCACGGGATTGGCCATGATCGATTCCCTCTCTCTTACACCGTCGCCGGGTTGGGTTTTTCGGGATCGATCCCGAACTTGCGGATCGCCTCCGCGACGACTGCAGCCGGCACCGTCCCCTCCTCCGAAAGAGCCTTGAGCGCGGCCACTGCGACGTAGTGCCGGTCGACCTCGAAAAATGCACGCAACGCCGTGCGGGTATCAGAGCGGCCGAACCCGTCCGTTCCCAACACCTTGTATGCGCGCCCTTGCGGCACGTACGGCCGGATCTGGTCGGCAAAGGTCCGCATGTAGTCGGTCGAGGCGATCACCGGTCCCGCCGTTGCTTCGAGCTGCCGCGCCACGTACGACTTGCGGGCCGGCTCGAGCGGATGCAGCATGCTCCAGCGTTCGCAATCGATGCCGTCGCGTCGCAGTTCGGTGAAGCTGGTCACGCTCCAGACGTCCGCGGCCACCTTGTAGTCGCGCTCGAGGATTTCCGCCGCGGCGATCACCTCGCGCAAGATCGAGCCGCAACCCAGCAGCTGCACGCGCGCGATCGCCTTGCTCTTGCCGCTGCCGGCCAGCCCTTCGCGCAGGCGATACATGCCGCGCAGGATGCCCTCCTCCTGCCCCTTCTTCAGACCGGGATGCGCGTAATTCTCGTTGAGCAAGGTGATGTAGTACCAGACGTTTTCCTGCTCCGACATCATGCGGCGCAGACCGTCGTGCAGGATCACCGCGACTTCGTGCGCGAACGTCGGGTCGTAGCAGATGCAGTTGGGAATGGTCGAGGCGAGGATGTGCGAATGTCCATCCTGATGCTGCAAGCCCTCGCCGTTCAAGGTGGTGCGGCCGCTCGTACCGCCCAGCAGGAACCCGCGCGCCTGCAGGTCGCCCGCCGCCCAGGCCAAGTCGCCGGTACGCTGCAGGCCGAACATCGAATAAAAGATGTAGAACGGCAGCATGATCCGGTCGGTGGTCGAGTAGCTCGACGCCGCCGCGATCCACGAGCTCATCGCGCCGGCCTCGTTGATCCCTTCCTCGATGATCTGCCCGGCCTTGTCCTCTCGGTAGTACATCACCTGATCGCGATCGACGGGCTCGTAGAGCTGTCCCTGCTGCGAGAAAATTCCCAACTGACGGAACATCCCCTCCATGCCGAAGGTACGCGCCTCATCGGGAATGATCGGCACCACGCGCGGGCCCACATCCTTGTCGCGCACGAGTTGCGTGAGCACGCGTACAAACGCCTGGGTGGTGGAGATCTCCCGCCCTTCGGCCGTGGGCTCCAGCACCGCAGAGAAGGCGTCGAGCGCAGGAATCGCGAGTGACTCCGACGCCCGGCGGCGGCGCTGCGGCAGATACCCGCCCAAGGCACGGCGCCGTTCATGGAGATACTGCATCTCCGGCGAATCCGCGGGCGGCCGATAAAACGGCACTTCGTCGACCCGATCGTCCGGAACCGGGATCCGGAACCGGTCGCGAAACTCGCGCACCGAATCGGTATCGAGCTTCTTCAACTGGTGCGACGGGTTCTTGGCCTGGCCGACCTTGCCCATGCCATACCCCTTGACGGTCTTGGCAAGGATCACCGTCGGCTGGCCGCCATGCGCTACCGCCGCTGCGTAGGCCGCATAGATCTTGTGCGGATCGTGTCCGCCGCGATTCAGACGCCAGATGTCCGAGTCGGTCATCCGGGAGACCATCTCGAGCAGCTGGGGATATTTCCCGAAGAAGTTCTTGCGCACGTAGGCGCCGTCATTGGCCTTGTAGTTCTGGTACTCGCCGTCGACCGTCTCCTCCATCAGCTTCCGGAGCAGACCGTCCTTGTCGCGCGCCAGCAGCGGATCCCAGTACGAACCCCAGAGCAGCTTGATGACGTTCCAACCGGCGCCGCGGAAGGCGCCTTCGAGTTCCTGGATGATCTTGCCGTTGCCGCGCACCGGGCCGTCGAGCCGCTGCAGGTTGCAGTTGATGACGAAGATCAGGTTATCGAGCCGTTCGCGCGCCGCCATCGCGATGGCGCCCATCGACTCGGGCTCGTCCATCTCGCCGTCCCCGCAGAACACCCAGACCTTGCGGTCAGCCGTGTCGGCGATACCGCGCGCATGCAGGTACTTGAGGAACCGCGCCTGATAGATCCCCTGGATCGGCCCCAGACCCATCGACACCGTCGGGAATTGCCAGAAATCGGGCATCAGCTTGGGGTGGGGATAGGAACTGACCCCCTTGCCTTCGACCTCGCGCCGGAAGTGGTCCAACTGATCTTCGGAGATCCGCCCTTCCAGGAATGCGCGGGCATAGACTCCGGGCGAGGAATGCCCCTGCAGATAGATCAGGTCGCCACCGTGCTCGGCGGTGGGCGCGCGCCAGAAGTGGTTGAAGCCCACTTCCATGAGCGTTCCTACGGAGGCATAGCTGGCGATATGGCCACCCAGTTCGCCTTCCCGACGGTTGGCGCGCACGACCATCGCCATGGCATTCCAGCGAATGTAGGAACGGATCCGTTCCTCCATCGCGGCATCGCCCGGCGAGCGCGCCTCCAAGTGCGGCGGAATGGTATTGAGGTAGGCGGTATTGGCAGAATACGGAATATGGGCGCCGCTACGGCGAGCCCGATCCATCAGCACCTCAAGCAGGAAATGGGCCCGCTCCGGGCCTTCCTGTTCGATGACCGCGTCGAGTGCATCGATCCACTCTTGCGTTTCCTGGGCGTCGGGGTCGCTCCCGGCACCGGTCATGCTTGCGGCGGGATTTGTCGGCATCAGCTGTCTCCTTTTCAAGGAATGTACCATCCCCCGCTTAAATTTCAAATTATGAAATCGAATTTCTCATAATGAAACCAAGCATTCCGACGAGCCCGCCGCCCTCGGTAACCATTCTGTAATATTTGACATGTAACTTCGTGGAAACAATCGCCGCGTACCGTCGCGCTGCGCGTTCGCGTACAGAAATCCACTTTACCGGAAGGAACATTCCATGAATCGATCTTTGCTCGCCCGCTTCGCGACGGCGGCTGCCTGCGGCCTGTTGCTGGCCCACGCGGCATCCGCAGCGGAAATCACCGGCGCCGGTTCGACCTTCGTCTATCCGCTGCTCTCGAAGTGGTCCGCCGACTACAACGCGGCCACCGGTACCAAGATCAACTACCAGTCCATCGGCTCGGGCGGCGGTATCGCCCAGATCAAGGCGGGAACGGTGGACTTCGGCGCCACCGACATGCCCCTGGACCCGAAGGTGCTGGCGCAACACGGCTTGGCGCAATTCCCGGTCGTGATCGGTGGCGTCGTGCCGGTGGTCAACATCGACGGCATCAAGCCCGGCCAGCTCAAACTCGACGGCCCGACCCTGGCCAAGATCTACCTTGGCGAAATCACCCACTGGAACGATCCGGCGATCGCCGCGCTCAACCCCGGCCTGAACCTGGGGGATGGAGAGATCTCCGTCGTGCATCGTTCCGACGGCTCGGGCACGACCTTCAACTTCGTCGATTACCTGAGCAAAGTCAGCCCGGCCTGGAAGCATAAGGTCGGCGAAGGCACGTCGGTGGCCTGGCCATCGGGCGTCGGCGGCAAGGGCAACGAAGGCGTCGCGGCGTACGTCAAGCAACTCAAAGGATCGATCGGCTACGTCGAGCTCGCCTATGCGCTCGAAACCCGGATGTCCTACACCCTGATGAAGAACCAGTCGGGCAACTTCGTCGCCCCCAGCCTGGAGAGCTTTTCGGCCGCCGCGGCCAAGGCCCATTGGCCGGTCGACAAGGACTTCAACATGGTGATCACCGATGCGCCGGGTGCCACGTCCTGGCCGATCGCCGCCAGCACCTTCGTGCTGGTCTACAAGCATCCGCGGGATCCGGCGCGATCGAAGGCCACGATGACCTTCTTCCGCTGGGCGCTGGAGCACGGCCGAGGCCAGGCGAAGAAGCTCGTGTACGTCGCACTGCCGCCGCCGCTGGTCAAAAATATCGAAAAGTACTGGGCTGCCCAGATCCACTAACCGCCGGCTTCCTGTCAGAATCCCGACCGGAAGTGGTCCATCGCCCCGCGGCTCTATATCTGCCGCGGGGCTTTTCCCTGATGCAATGAGACGTTCGACCGTGCCGTTATCCGCCCAGGCCGTTCCGGACGACGCGCCCCGTCTCTCTCGCGCGCGCGCCGAAACACGCCAAGATCACGTCTTTCACGGCATGCTGTTCGGCGCCGCCGTGTCCGTGCTGCTGGTGCTCGGCGCCGCAGCCGGCTCGATGTTGTGGGGCGGACGCCTTGCCTTCGACACCTTCGGGTGGAAATTTCTCGTCAGCCGCGACTGGGATGCGGTCAGCCGCCAGTTCGGCGCCTTCGTGCCCATCTACGGCACCCTCGTCACCTCCGCCATCGCGATGCTGGTCGCCGTCCCGGTCAGCTTCGGAATCGCACTGTTCCTCACCGAGATCGCGCCGCGATGGATGCGCGGACCGGTGGGCGCGGCGATCGAACTGCTCGCCGGCATTCCCTCCATCATCTATGGGATGTGGGGGCTGTTCTCGTTCGTGCCGTTCATGTCGACCTACATCCTTCCCTGGATCAACAACCATCTGGGCGGCATCCCCGGAATCGGAATACTGTTCCGCGGACCGCCGCTGGGCATCGGCATGCTCACCGCCGGCATCGTCCTCGGCGTGATGGTCGTGCCGTTCATCTCGTCGGTGATGCGCGACGTCTTTCTCGCCGTGCCCCACGCGTTGAAGGAATCGGCGTATGCGCTGGGCTCGACGACCTGGGAAGTGGTCTGGAAGGTGGTGCTCCCCTACACCCGTTCGGCGGTGGTCGGGGGGATTTTCCTGGGCCTGGGCCGCGCCCTGGGCGAGACCATGGCCGTCACCTTCGTCCTCGGCAACGAACATGCGCTGCATCTGTCGCTGCTGATGCCCGGAAACTCGATTGCCGCGACGCTCGCCAACGAATTCACCGAGGCCGATTCCGACATCTACCTATCGTCGCTCATCGCGCTGGGTTTTCTGCTGTTCGTCGTGACGTTCATCGTACTGGCGATCGCACGTTTCATGCTCTACCGGCTCGCCCGAAGAGAGGGTCGCTGATGGCCGATTCCCTGATCTCGCTGCCGCGCACCGTCGAGCGGCGCTACCGCCGCCGCCGCGCTGCGAACGTGCTCGCCAACCTGCTCGGATTCCTGGCCACGGCGTTCGGCCTGTTCTGCCTTGCATGGATCCTCCTCGTGACCGTCCGCAACGGCATCCACGCAATGACGCCGGCGATCTTCACGCAGATCACCCCGCCGCCGGGCGACGACGGCGGTCTGGCCAACGCGCTGGTCGGGAGCCTGCTGATGAGCGTCCTGGGCATCGCGATCGGCGCCCCGATCGGCGTGGCCGCAGGGACCTATCTCTCGGAGTTCGCCGAGCGCCGTCCCGCGCTGCGGGAGTTGGTCCGCTTCGTCAACGACATCCTGCTATCGGCACCATCCATCGTGCTGGGGCTTTTCGTCTACACCGTCGCGGTACGGCCGGTCGGACATTTCTCGGGCTGGGCCGGTGCCCTCGCCCTGAGCCTCATCGTTCTGCCGGTAGTCGTACGAACCACCGACGAAACCCTGCGCCTCGTTCCCAACGTGATGCGCGAGGCCGCGCTGTCGCTGGGAATCCCGCGGTGGAAAGTGACGGTGCAGATCCTCTATCGCGCCGCCGCGCCCGGCATTCTCACCGGCATCCTGCTGGGTCTGGCACGGATCAGCGGCGAAACGGCACCCCTGCTCTTCACCGCATTGAACAACCAATACTGGGCAACCAGCCTCAATGTGCCGACGGCAAGCGTGCCGATCGTGATCTTCCAGTTCGCCATGAGCCCGTACGACTCCTGGCACGCGCTGGCCTGGGCCGGCGCCTTCATCGTCACGCTGTTCGTGCTGCTCCTGAGCGTCGGAACGCGGGCACTCTTGCTGCGCAATCGGGTCGAGGGACATTCGTGATGGACGGAACAGGCGATCCGGCGCTCGTGCACGCCGAGCGCGTCAAGATTTCGGTGCGTGACCTCGACTTCTACTACCGCGGCTTTCACGCGCTCAAGAACATCTCGCTCGACATCCCCGAACACGAAGTCACGGCGATCATCGGACCCTCGGGCTGTGGCAAGTCGACGCTGCTGCGGGTGTTCAACCGGATCTATTCCGCGTATGCCGGCCTGGAGGCCAAAGGTACGATCCTGCTCGACGGCGAGAACATCCTCGACCCCGGATATTCGCTCAACCACCTGCGCTCGCGCGTCGGCATGGTGTTCCAGAAGGCGGTTCCGTTCCCGCTGTCGATCTACGAAAACGTCGCCTACGGCCTGCGGCACCATTACCGCCTGCCGCGCTTCGAACTCGAGGAACGGGTGGAGCAGGCGTTGCGCGATGCCGCGCTCTGGGACGAGGTCAAGGACAAGCTGCACAGTAGCGCGATGAGCCTGTCCGGCGGACAGCAGCAGCGGCTGTGCATCGCCCGTGCGGTGGCGCTGCGGCCGCAGGTACTGCTGCTCGATGAACCGACCTCGGCTCTCGACCCGATCGCCACGGGACGAATCGAACAACTGCTGGCCGATCTCCAGGGCGACTACACCATCGTGATCGTCACCCACAACATGCAGCAGGCAGCACGCGTCTCGGCCTATACCGCGTACATGTTCCTCGGCGAGCTGATCGAGTTCGGACCGACGGCGGAGCTGTTCACGAAGCCCAAGAAGCGGCAAACCGAGGACTACATCACCGGACGGTTCGGGTAGGATTGCCCGCACCCAGCCGCGTTCCCGCGCCTTGTGTGTATCCAGGGGAAAGGTTGATCTGATCGTGCGCATCGCCACCTGGAACGTCAACTCGCTCAAAGTCCGCCTGCCGCAGCTCCTGTCCTGGCTGCAGACGCAGCCCGTCGACATCGTCTGCCTGCAGGAAACCAAGCTCACCGACGAGAATTTTCCGGTGGCCGCGCTGGACGCCGCGGGCTACCACAGTCTGTTCGCCGGGCAGAAGACCTACAACGGCGTCGCCATCCTGCTGCGCAAGGACACCCTGGGCGATGACGCCGAGGACATCGTGACGGCCATGCCCGAACAGGACGACCCGCAGAAGCGCCTGATCGCCGTCACCGTGCACGGCATCCGCGTCGTCTGCGCCTATTTCCCGAACGGGCAGAGCGTCGGCAGCGACAAGTACGCCTACAAGCTCGAATGGATCGGGGCGCTCGCACGGTGGCTGCGCGGGGAACTCACGAACCACCCCCGGCTGGCCCTCGCCGGCGACTTCAACATCGCCCCCGAAGCACGCGACGTGCATGATCCCGCGCTATGGGAAGGCCAGGTGCTGTGTTCCGAACCGGAACGCGCGGCCTTCCGCGGACTGCTCGACCTCGGATTGCGCGACGCGTTCCGACTCTTCGACCAGCCCGATCGGTCCTATACTTGGTGGGACTATCGCAATCTGGCGTTCCGTCGCAAGATGGGCCTGCGCATCGACCACATCCTGCTGAGCGGAGCGCTTGCCGCGCAGTGCACGGCCTGTACCATCGACGTCGGTCCGCGCCGCAACGAGCAGCCCAGCGATCACGCGCCGGTCATCGCCACGGTCGCGTAGCCCCCGGAGGCGCCGCGCCCCACGCAGGATTGCGGCGCCATCCACCCCCGGGAGCCTTCCTGCCGCGCAGTCAAGCCTTCTTCTTACGCGCCAACCGGGTCGCGCCGACGCCCGCAAGCGCCATCCCCATCAAGCCGAGCGCGGCCGGCTCCGGAACACTCGGGGGAGGCAACCCTGCTTGCGCGTAGGCAAGAATGTCGACGCCATTTCCGCCGGGGTTGGTCGTGTCTCCGTTGGTCGACAAGTCGGAAAACGTCGACAGGCTGCCGTTGTCCCAATACGAAAACGACAGCGTGTACTGATCGCCCGCGGTGGTTGCAACCGTCTGGCTGATCGCGTCGTAGGCCTGCACCGCACCGTCCCGCCAGCAATACCCGGAGGAAAAACCAGCGCACGTCGTTACCAGTCCGCCAGCCGCCGCCCCGTAAATATTTGCATACGTCCAACCGTTCGGGGTAAATGAATTCCCGTTGTTTGTGTACGTTCCGCCCGAAAAATTGCCATTGGCAAGCAAGTTGGAACTACTGGTCGTATCGTCGATCAGCGACGCATTGCCAAAAAGAATGTAGGCCGGGTCTTCGCGAAAGGCAAACGTGATCGCGGTATTCGCTAGGCTGGCCGTAAAGTTCACCGACTCGGTGGCGAGCGACGAGGAATTGTGATTGATCGTCTGACCGTTGAGATCCAAGATCGCCCCGGCCGGCGGCCCGTTATTGCTGCCCAACGCAAACGCCGGTCCCGCGAAGGTCAGACCGACGGCAAGCGCCAGCGCACTGAATCGAAGACTGCCTGAAAAACTTCTGGAGATTTCCATCACGTCCCCTCCCTCGTTTCCAAATTTCGATAGTTGCACTATGGGTACCACCGACAGGAGTGACGCAACATCGATGCCAGATGGAATAATCTCCCGTTTTTTCAATATATTGGAAGAAATACCCGCAAGTCTTCGGCAAAAAATGTATAAAATTTCGACATTCCAGGGCCGACGCCGGACGCGCAAACCCCGGTAGACACGCAGCGGGCGGGAAACAACTCACTCCGGGGAATGCTCCAGCTTCAGCTCTCGGATCTTGCGGGTGATGGTGTTCCGCCCGAGTCCGAGACGAACCGCCGCGTCGATGCGCCGGCCGTGCAGCGCATCGAGCACGGTACCGATCACCACGGTTTCGAAGTCGCGCGCCAGCGCATCCATCACGGATGATTCCCCGGCCTCCAAGCGCTTGCGCACCTCGGCCCGCAGGCCCGTTCGCCAATCCCCGGGCGCAAAACGCACGGCACCGCCGTCGGCCGCGACGGCCGCGGACGTCCCGCCCGTGTCGATCGCGGGCCCGCCCGATACCGCGTCCGCAGCCCCGGCAACCGGGATCGCCGCCGCGACGACCGTTCCCGCACGCAACTCGGCGGGCAGATCCTCGACGCGGATCGATTGCGCCGGCGCCAGCACCATGAGCCAGTGACACAGATTCTCGAGCTGGCGAACGTTTCCCGGTAGCGGGAGTTGCGAAAGGAACTGCAGAGCCTCCTCGGTGAGCCGCTTCGGCTCAACGCCCAATTCCTTCGCGCTACGGGCGAGGAAGTGCCGCGCCAACAGCGGAATGTCCTCACGACGCTCGCGCAGCGGCGGCAGGCGCAAGCGGATGACGTTCAGACGATGGAAGAGGTCTTCGCGGAACCGTCCGGCCCGCACCAACCCTTCGAGATCCTGATGGGTCGCCGCGATCACCCGCGCGTCGGCCTTGATGGGCTGCTGCCCGCCCACCCGGTAGAAGAACCCGTCGGATAGCACGCGCAACAGGCGCGTCTGGAGATCCGCCGGCATGTCGCCGATCTCGTCGAGAAACAGCGTACCCCCTTCCGCCTGCTCGAATCGGCCGCGACGCGTGGCCTGGGCACCGGTGAACGCTCCCCGCTCGTGCCCGAACAATTCCGATTCCAGCAGGTCACGCGGAATCGCGGCGGTGTTGAGCGCGATGAACGGTCCCGATGCCCGGGTGCTGTGGCGATGGAGCGCCCGCGCAACGACCTCCTTGCCGCTGCCGGACTCCCCGGTCAGCAATACCGTCGCACTCGACTGGGAGAGGCGGCCGATGGCGCGGAACACCTCCTGCATGGCAGGCGCCTGACCCAGGATCTCCGGAAGCGCAACCGATTCCGTCGCCGGTTCGCGCTGGGGCGCGCCTTCATCGAGCGCGCGGCGGACGAGCGCGATTGCCTTGTCGACGTCGAACGGCTTCGTCAGGTACTCGAACGCTCCGCCCTGAAATGCCGAGACCGCGCTCTCCAGATCGGAGTACGCCGTCATGATGATCACCGGCAGTCCGGGAGCCCGCCGTTTCACTTCCAGCAACAAATCGATTCCGCTCGTCCCCGGCATGCGGATATCCGACACCAGCACCCGCGGTTGTTCGGTCGCCAGGGCCTCGAGCACATCGGCGGCGCTGGCGAACATGCGCGCCGGCAAGCCAGCCCGTTCCAGCGCCTTTTCGAGCACCCATCGGATCGACCGGTCGTCGTCCGCCACCCAGACGGACGCTCCCGACTTGTCCGCTGCGGCGGACCGCCCTGCCTCTTCGTCGCTGCTGTTCATACCGCTGCACTCACCCCGTCGTCTCGCGTCGTCCGATCGGCCTGATCGATGGGCAACAGGATCCGGAATTCCGTCCGCCCCGGTTCGGTCTCGAAATCGATCATGCCGCCGTTGTCTTCGATATACCCCTGCGCCAGCGCCAGTCCCAAACCGCTTCCTCCTTCCCGGCCCGAAACGAGCGGATCGAATACCCGCTCGCGGATTTCCTCGGCAATGCCCGGACCGTTATCGATGACACGCAAATCCAATGCCAGCCGACAATGAAACCGCGCGAACGTCACCTGCCGCGCGATCCGCGTCCGTAGCACGATGCGCGCGTCGTCCTGCACGATGCGCGTCGCCAGCGCTTGCGCCGCATTGCGCACGACATTGAGCAGGACCTGGATCAACTGCTCCCGGTCGGCCTCGATCTCGGGGATCGACGCGTCATAGTCGCGAACGACCCTCAGCCCCACAGGGTGCTCGGCCAGGATGACCGAACGAACCCGCTCGCAAACCTCGTGGATATTGATCGCCTCGACGACGCGCGGGCCGCGACTGGGCGCCAGCACCCGGTCGAGCAGCGCCTGCAGGCGGTCGGCCTCCGAAATGATGACGCGCGTGTATTCGCGCTGATCGGAGCCGGAGAGTTCCGACTCGAGCAATTGCGCCGCGCCCCGAATCCCACCCAGCGGGTTGCGGATTTCGTGCGCCAGATTGCGCAACAGGCGACGGTTGGTCTCGCTGATGTCGGCGCGGCGGTCCTCCCGCGCCACCCTGCCGACCACGCCGGGATCGAACACTTCGAGAACCAGCGCCAAACCCTCGACGGCGGCAGGACCGGCGACCACCACGACCGGCAGCGGTTCTCGTAAGGAGCGACGCACCGCCATCAACAGGCGCCGTTGCGGAAACTCGCCGTCGGCCGGAATGCCCGCGAGCAGTTCATCGATCTGGACCGATTGCACGAACAAGGAACGGGCGGCATGGCCTTCGAGCAGGCGACGGGAAAGGTCGAAGGTCGTCTCCGCCGCCGCATTGGCGCGCCGGACGACGCCGGCGCGGTCGACCAGCAGGACCGCAACGGACAGGAGATCGAGTTCCGTTTCCATCATGCAACCCTGCGGCGTTCCGCCACGTCGAATGCGATTCCGCAGCACGTCGGAGACCATCCGCGCCCCTCCTGCCATCGCGTCCGTGGAGAACACGGGCGAGGCCGAGGAACCGGCTCCACCGTGATCAGTACCGGTTCCCCGCCAACAGCTCCTGATGCAGGGATGCGATGTTCTCGCGCGCGCGTTCGATGTCTTCGGATATCTGCTGCGCGCGATCGGCGGAACCGCCGGGCACGCCCCCCGTCGCCGCCCGCGACTGCATCCGCCCGTACTCCGCCCGCAAGCGCGCGAGCCGGTCCTCTTCGGTGTGCAGTTCGTCCTCGAGCAGGCGATGGCGACCGAGATCGCGTGCCCGCTGCGTCGCCGGGCTGATCCGCGGAAAATTCGTCTCCATCACATACGGTCGCCGCCGATGCGTCCGATGCGTACGGGATCGCTCCGGCGTAGGGACGCTGGCGACCAGACCGTCCAGGCGGCGGCAGGACGAGGAATCCGGGACGTTTTGATAGCTCCGGTTCCCGTCGGCGTCGGTGCATTCGTAGACGCTGTCGAGCGGTGCCGCCGCGGCACGGCCCGCCGCCAGCCCGGCGAACGCGACAACAACGGCAAGCAGGATCGCGACGCGGCGCATGGCTCGGGAGGGAAGTGCGAAACGGAGAAAGTCTACCCCGTCGGCTCCGGGAGGGAACCCCCGAAAAAAGGGCGGCCGTCCGGCCGCCCTTTTCGTTTTCCGCCGCGCCCACAGCCACCCGCACCCCCGGATCGGCTCCTTCACAGGAGCGAGCCGGAAATGCGGAAACCGTGCGCACTCGGTTACGCGCTGTAGTACATATCGAACTCGACCGGATGCGTGGTCATGCGGAAGCGGGTGACTTCCTCCTGCTTGAGCGCGATGTAGGCATCGATCATATCGTTCGAGAACACGCCGCCATGGGTCAGGAACGCGCGATCCTTGTCCAGCGCTTCGAGGGCCTGGTCCAGGCTGTGGGCCACGGTCGGCACCTTGGCGGCCTCTTCCGGCTCGAGGTCGTACAGGTTCTTGTCGATCGGATCTCCGGGGTGGATCTTGTTCTGCACGCCATCCAGGCCGGCCATCAGCAGAGCCGCGAACGCCAGGTACGGATTGGCGGTCGGGTCCGGGAAACGCACTTCGACACGCCGCCCCTTCGGGCTGGAGACGAACGGGATCCGGCAGGCCGCCGAGCGGTTGCGCGCCGAGTACGCGAGGTTGATCGGCGCCTCGAATCCGGGCACCAGCCGCTTGTACGAGTTGGTTCCGGGATTGGTGATCGCATTGAGCGCGCGGGCGTGTTTGATGATGCCGCCGATGTAATACAACGCGAACTCGGACAGGCCGGCGTAGCCGTTGCCGGCGAACAGGTTTTGGCCGTCCTTCCACACGGACTGGTGCACGTGCATTCCGGAGCCATTGTCGCCGACCACGGGCTTGGCCATGAACGTCGCCGTCTTGCCGTACGACGCGGCAACATTCCAGACCGTGTACTTGAGGATCTGCATCCAGTCGGCGCGCTTGACGAGGCTGTTGAACTTCGTGCCGATCTCGCACTGGCCCGGGGCCGCCACTTCATGGTGGTGTACCTCGACCTCGACGCCTTGCTGCTCGAGCAGCAGGCACATCTCGGAACGGATGTCCTGCAGCGAATCGACCGGCGGGACCGGGAAGTAGCCGCCCTTGACCGGCGCACGGTGCGCCAAGTTGCCGCCGTCGTATTCGATGCCGGTCGACCACGGCGCTTCTTCGGACTTGATCTTGACGAACGAACCCGACATGTCGACGTTCCAGGTCACCGAATCAAAGATGAAGAATTCGGGTTCCGGACCGAAGTAGGCGACGTCGCCGATCCCGCTCGACTTCAGGTAGGCCTCGGCGCGATGGGCCAGCGAACGCGGATCGCGCTCGTAGCCCTTGCCGGTGTTCGGCTCATGCACGTCGCAGGTGAGGATGAGGGTGTTTTCCTCGCGGAACGGATCCATGCGCGCCGACGACGGATCGGGCATCAGCAGCATGTCCGACGCTTCGATGCCCTTCCAGCCGGCGATCGACGAGCCGTCGAAGGCGTGGCCGTCCGTGAACTTTTCCGCATCGAACATCTTGGTCGGCACGGAGACATGCTGCTCCTTGCCGCGGGTATCCGTGAAACGCAGATCGACGAATTTGACTTCGTTATCCGCGATCATCTTCATGACGTCATTGGCCGACCCCATCGATTCCTCTCCTCCAAAATTAGAAAACCGCTGAACGGGAAAACATGCAAGCAGGAATTATGCCTGTAAGTTTCTTGCGAAAGCGGAACGGATTTCCATCGTCCGCAGGTGCACGAGCATGCCGGAACGCACACTATTGGTGCGCTCCGCACCAAAACCGCCCATCACGAGTCCACCGCGGGCTTGGGTGCACCATCCTCGCCCACCGGTAGGAATAGCGCCTGGACATCATTCAGGAAGCGCATTCCCAATTCGGTCGGCGCAATCTGCTCCGGATGCCGAACGATCAGCCCGCGCCGTACCCCCTCCCGCAACCCCGGCTCCAATTTGGCCGGGTCGAGGCCGGTACGCTCGGCGAACAGGGTCGGCGCAAACCCCTCCCGCAGGCGAAACGCGTTGAGCGCGAATTCGAAGACGAGGTCGTCGGCAGTCACCGCGCGACGCCGCGACACGAAGCGTCCCTGTGCCGCATTGCAGAGGTAGGAATCCGGCGTGCGGAATCGCTCCTCGCGCAGCACCCCGCCATCGGCCAAGCTGATCTTGGCGTGCGCGCCGGCGCCGATGCCAAGATAATCGCCGAACGTCCAATAGTTGAGGTTGTGCCGGCAACGCCGCCCCGACCGCGCATAGGCTGACACCTCGTAATGTTCGAACCCCGCCTGCGCGAGCCGTTCGTCGATTTCCTCCTGAGCCCGCGCCACGACATCGTCATCCGGCAACGATGGCGGAAACTTGGCAAACACCGTGTTGGCTTCGATCGTCAACTGATAGACCGACAGGTGGGTGGTCCCGAATCGCAGCGCGCGCGCGACGTCGCGCTGCGCCGCCCCCTCCTCCTGACCCGGAAGGCCGATCATCAGGTCGAGATTGATGTTGTCGAACGCACGCAACGCCGATTCGATCGCCCGTTCGGCCTGCACGCCATCGTGCACCCGGCCCAGCCGGCGCAGACTGTCGTCATCGAAGGACTGCACGCCGATCGAGAGGCGATTCACGCCCGCGTCGCGAAACGCCGCGTACCGCCCCTCCTCCAGCGCGCCGGGGTTGGTTTCCAGCGTGATCTCGCACCCCGGTTCGAGCACGATGCGGGCGCCGATTTCCGCCAGCAGGCGGGCGACGCCCGCTCCCGACAACAGACCCGGGGTACCACCGCCCAAAAACACGCTGCGCACGGTGCGACCCCAGACCGCCGGCAGCGCCGATTCCAGATCGCGGATCAGCGCATCGAGGTAGGCATCCTCGGGGATCGCCTCGCCGGCGGGGGCGGCATGGGAGTTGAAATCGCAATAGGGGCACTTCCGGATGCACCACGGGACATGGATGTACAACGACAAAGGCGGCGGCACGGCGCCGCGCTCCTCCGCGCCCGACCTCGCCACGTCCGCCCCCCGATCCGCGGACCCCATCACCAACCCCAACGCGCGCGCAGCAACTCCGCCATCGCCCGCATCGCCTGGCCCCGGTGGCTGACGCGATTCTTCTCCGCCGGATCGAGCTCGGCCGCGGTGCAACCGAACTCCGGAAGCCGGAAATACGGGTCATAGCCGAAACCGCCCGTGCCGGCGGGCTGATCGACGATGCGACCGTTCCAGCGCCCCTCCGCAACCAGCGGTTCGGGATCTTCGGCCGCGCGCACCGCGACGACGACACACGCATAGTGGGCCCCGCGATCGGAAACGCCGTCGAGCATGCGCACGAGCAGGGCATTGTTTTCGGCATCGCTCGCGTGTTCTCCGGCAAAGCGCGCCGAGCGCACACCGGGGGCACCGCGCAGCGCGTCGCAGCAGAGACCCGAATCGTCGGCAAGCGCCGGCAGCCCGCTGATGCGCGCCGCGTGCCGTGCCTTCGCCAGCGCATTTTCGAGAAACGTATCGTGCGGCTCCTCCGCTGCCGCAATGCCGAGGCTTCCTTGGGTGCGCACCGCGACGCCGAGCGGCGCGAGCAGCGCCTGCAACTCGGCGAGCTTGCCCGCATTGTTCGACGCCAGGACGATCTCGCGGATCGCACCGATCTCCCCTGCCCCTCGACCCCGAATACCCGCCATCACGAACCCAACGCAGCCCGCTGCGCGGCCAGCAATTGTCGGATCCCCCCTTCCGCGCACGCCAGCATCGCATCGAGCTGCGCCCGCGGAAACGCCGCGCCCTCGGCCGTGCCCTGGACTTCGACGAATCCTCCGGTACCGGTCATCACCACGTTCATGTCGGTATCGCAACGCGAGTCCTCGGCATAGTCGAGATCGAGCAGCACCGCTCCGTCGACGATCCCCACCGACACCGCCGCCACCGCATCCCGCAACGGATCCGCCGGGAGATCGAACCGCCCCCGGATCCAGCGCACCGCATCGACCAAGGCGACGTACGCCCCGGTGATCGACGCGGTGCGTGTGCCGCCGTCGGCCTGCAGCACGTCGCAGTCGATCTGGATCGTGCGCTCGCCGAGCGCCGCCAAGTCGAGGACGCAACGAAGGCTGCGCCCGATCAGCCGCTGAATTTCGATCGTGCGCCCGTTTTGCTTGCCGCGCACCGCCTCGCGCTCGCTGCGCGTGCCGGTGGCACGCGGCAGCATGCCGTACTCGGCGGTGAGCCAACCCTGCCCTTTGCCACGCAGGAAAGACGGCACGCCGTCCGCCACCGACGCCGTACACAGCACCTTCGTATCGCCGAACGATACGAGCACCGAGCCTTCGGCATGACGCGTCGCCCCGCGCTGGATGGCGACCGGCCGCATTTCGCTTGCGTTGCGCCCTCCACCCCGAACCATCACCGTCCCCGCACCCATTTCGAACTCCGTTGAATCGCGTTCTGAATTTCCGAGATCGCCTCGTCGATCTGCTGGTCGGTGAGCATGGCCGGATCCTCCCCGGCCCGCGGCATCTGCACCGTGGACGCGACCACGCCCTCGGGGATCTCCCGCGTCGACACGCCGAAATCGCGCCCTCCCATCCAGTCGTCGACCGCCGCGCCGGCCCAGGACATCGCCATGGCCGTGCAGTTGTCGGCCTCGGGACCCGCGGCCGCGAGCGCGGTCTCCACCAGATCCGGCACTGCGCGCATGACCGTCTGACCCGTGAACGGGCCGACGACCTCGCGATCCGACAGGCTACCCCACAAGCCGTCCGTGCACAGCAGCAGCACGTCGCCGAACCGCAGGGTAGCGGGTTTGCCGATCTGTACCACCGGATCGACGTCGGCCCCCAGGCAATTGAAGATCCGGTTGCGTTCCGGATGGTCCTTCGCGTCTTCCGCCCGGATCAGCCCCGAACTCACGAGATGGTGCACGCGCGAGTGGTCGAGCGTGCGATCGGCGATCGCTCCGTCGCGAATCCAGTACAGCCGGGAATCGCCGGCATGCGCCCAGGTCGCCACGCCATGCTGCACCACGCACGCCACGATCGTCGTGCGGGGTGCCTCCGGCATTCCATGCTCGGCGCGATAGCGGTGCAGTTCGCGATGCGCCATCTGAATCGCGTTCTCGAGAAACTGCGCGGGATTCGTCAGCCTGGGCTTGGCCTCGCGCTCGAACATCGCCGCCACCGTCTGTACGGCCAGTTGCGCGGCCACATCGCCGCGCGCATGACCGCCCATGCCGTCCGCCACCACCATCATCAGGGAATCTCGGGTGTACAGATATCCCATGCGGTCCTGGTTGACCTTGCGGCCGCCGATCTTGCTTTCCTGATAGATGGAGAAGCGCATGATCGGTCAAAACCAAGTGATGTCGTGGTCCTTCGCGAATCGCGAAAGACGCTCCTGAAAATGACGCACGCGCGCCCCCGCGCGCTCGAACACCGTGAATTCCGGCACTTCCGGCACGTTGTTGAGCAGTTCCTTCTGGACCGCATAGACGGTCTGCGGCCGCTCCAGCGAATTCAGACGCAAGCAACGCTCCGTCATCGAGATCAGCTCGTTCGAGTAGATGCCGCGGAACGATCGCAATGCCTGGGGCATCTTGTCTGCCTTCATGCGCTGGTCGGCCTCCTGCGCCGGCATGCCCGACATGCAGGCATAGATGCAGGCGCCGACGCTGTAGACATCGGTCCAGGGGCCAAGCTCGGCATCGCGCTTGTAGAGTTCGGGCGCCGCGAACCCCGGCGTATACATCGGATAGACCTTACTGAAGTCGCGCTGCAACGTCTGGCGCGCGGCTCCGAAATCGAGCAGGATCGGCGCGCCGTCCATCCGCAGATAGATGTTCGCCGGCTTGACATCCAGATGCAGCAGGCGGTTCGCATGAACCTCCCGCAGTCCGTTCATCACCTGCGTGAACACGCGGCGGATGAACCGCTCGGACAGGACGTCCTTCTGGTCCTTGTTCCGATTGCGCAGTACGTGCTCCTGTAACGACCGTCCGGACTCGTACTGCATCACCATGTAGACGGTATCGTTGCCGCGAAAGAAATTGAGCACGCGCACGACGTTGGGGTGATAGATCGACGCCAGCGCCCGTCCCTCCTCGAAGAAGCACTTCAGGCCGATGCGGTAGGTGTTCAAACTCTCCGGCGGAACATAGGGCGAAAGCTCGCCCGGCTTGCGTTGCGCCAGGGTCGCCGGCATGTATTCCTTGATCGCGACCGAATTGCCGTGCTCATCCTGCGCAAGATAGACGATCGAGAAGCCGCCGCTCGATATCTTCTTTACAATCCGATAGCTACCGAGTTGAAACCCTTCGGGAAGGGCCGAATTGGTCTGGGACGCCATGGTGAATACAGGTTCGCAGAGGTTCCCGCGGAGGGTACCCGATTTTCCGTTCATCCCATAGAAACGAGGACACCGCATGGGTGATGTGGCAAGCATGACCGGCTTTGCCGATGCGACGAAGACCACGGCTTCCGGCGCGGTAACCGTCGAAATCCGGTCCGTAAACGGACGCTTTTTGGAGCTTTCCATCCGCCTTCCGGATGAGGTCCGGGCCACCGAGCCGGTGATCCGCGAACGCATCGGCGCCACCATTTCCCGCGGCAAAATCGACTGCCGCGTGTCCCTCATCCGCGATTCGTCGGCGAGCGGTGCCCGGATCAACCCGGCGGCGCTCACCCATCTGCTGGAACTGGGACGCTCGGTCGCCAAGATCGCCACCGATGCCCGGCCGCTGGACGTCGGGGAAATCCTGCGCTGGCCCGGGATCATCGAGGCCGGCGAAGCGGCGGCGGAATCCTGGCGCGAGCCCCTGCTGGCCGCGTTCGACGAGGCGCTGCAGGGCCTGCGTCAGTCGCGTCTTCGCGAAGGCGCGCAATTGCGTACGGCGCTGCGCGAACGCTGCACCCGGGTCGACGAGATTCTGGTTCAACTGCGCACGCTGGTTCCTCGCATCCTCGCCGAAATGGAGCGGCGCCTCAACGAGCGCATGACCCAGGCGCTTGGCAACGCGATGACCGGCACCGGCATCTCGCGCGAAGAGCTCTCGGATCGCATCCGCCAGGAGCTGACGATGCACGGTATGCGTGCCGATGTCGCCGAAGAAATGGACCGCCTGGGCGCGCATGTCGCCGAAGTCCGCCGCACGCTCGACGCCGGCGGCGGCGTCGGGCGTCGGCTCGACTTCCTGATGCAGGAGCTCAATCGCGAAGCCAACACCATCGCGTCGAAAGCAAGCGCCATCGAGATGACGACCGCGGCCGTGGAACTGAAGCTGCTCATCGAACAGATGCGGGAGCAGGTGCAAAACCTGGAATGAACGTGCCCGAACGCGCAAGCTCCGGCCAACTGTTCCTCGTCGTCGCCCCATCGGGCGCGGGCAAGTCCTCCCTCGTCAATGCGCTGCTCGCCCGCGATCCGCAGATCTCGCTGTCGATCTCCTGCACCACCCGCGCACCACGACCGGGCGAGGTCGACGGCCGCGAATATCATTTCCTCTCCGTCGAGGAATTCCTGCGGCGCAAGGAGCATGGCGACTTCCTGGAGACCGCCCAGGTTCACGGCAACCACTACGGCACCTCCCGCCGCGTGATCGAGGAATTTCTCACCGCGGGCACCGACGTGCTGCTGGAAATCGACTGGCAGGGAGCAGCCCAGATCAAGACGCTCTTTCCGTCGGCCGTGGAAATCTTCATTCTCCCGCCGTCGATGGAAACCCTGGCGGAACGCCTGCACAAGCGCGGACAAGACAGCGAAGCGGTGATCCGCCGACGGCTGGAAGGCGCAGCGGCGGAAATCGCCCATGCACCCGACGCCGACTACGTCGTCATCAACCGGGACTTCGAGGTGGCGCTGTCGGAACTGCAGGCCGTAGTCGCAGCGACCCGCCTACGGGTTGCCGTGCAGGCGGTGCGCAACCGCGAGCTTTTCGCACAACTCGGCATCGGCCGCTGACCCGAAGCACGCCGGCAACCTGCCGACGCCGTCCTTGCCGGGGCGTCGGCCCAATCGGTCGTCATCGCGAGGGCGCGGCCCGAAGCAACCCGTGGCGTACGGACTGGATCGCCACGAACCTACGGGCCTCGCGATGGCGAGACAAGCCGACCCTGCGGGTATCCGGGATCACCTAGCCGACCGATTCCACCAGCCGCCCCCCAATGCCAGGAACAGCGCCGCCGTATCGGTATAGCGCGCCGCCTGCGCCTGCACCAAACCGAGAACGGCCTGCTCATGCGCCTGTCGTGCGGTGAGCAGCGCCAGGCGGTTGACGTAGCCGGCGTCGTACTGTCGTTGGGTGACGGCGAGCGCAGCGGCGGCGGCGCGTTCCGCATCGGCGGCGGCACGCAAGGCATCGGCGTCGGCCTGCAGCGCATGCAAGGTGTCGGCGACATTCTGGAACGCCGCAACGACCGTCGCCCGATACTGGTCCTGCGCCTGGCGCAGCGCGGCCTTCGCGGCGCGTTCGTGGTGCTTCAAGGTTCCGCCGTCGAACAGCGTCTGCGCAACGTTGCCGGTCACGACCCAGAACGGCCCACCGGTGAAATACATCTGCGAGATCTTCGACGCGATCCCGCCCGCTGCCGCATCGATCGAGAACTGCGGCAACCGCGCAGCGATCGCCACCCCGACCTGGGCGCTGGCCGCATGCATCTGGGCCTCCGCCGCGCGCACATCGGGCCGCTGTTCGACGAGCCGCGACGGCAGGCTCACCGGCAAGTCCGTCGGCAACCGCAGGACGGCGAAATCGAAGCCGGTATCCCCGCTCGCGTCGGGCAGATCTCCGACCAGCGCGCGCAGAAGGTCGCGGGTCTGCTCGATCTGTTTCCGCAATGGCGGCAATTGCTGCCGCGCCTGCGCCAGCGCAAGTTCCTGGGCCGCGACGTCGGCACGCATCGCATATCCGAGGCGGAACTGCGCGCGCAGGATCCGCAGCGACTGGGCATTGGCATCGACCAAGCGCTGCGTCGCAACGATCTGTGCGCGCAACGCCGCTTCCTGCACGGCGGCGGCGACGACATTGTCCGCCAGCGTGATGGTCGCCGCCTCCATCTGGAATCGGGCCATGTCGGCCTGGGCTTGCAAGGATTCGACCTGGCGGGCATTGGCCCCGAAAACATCCGGGACGAAACCCACCGCCAACTGCGAGAGGTACATGTTGTACGTCACGCCGCAGTTGTAGGGCGCGTTCGCGTTCTGGCAGGTCTGGATGATGGTGCCGTTGCCCTGGATGCCGGGAGAATTCCCACCCAAGTTGCCGGCCAGCAACTGTCGCTGCGGCGTGAATTGGGCGCTCACCGTCGGGTAGTAGTACCCGCGTTGCGCGGCGGTCATTTCCGTCGCCTGACGCAGCGCGGATTGCGCGGACGAAATGTTCGGGTTGTTGCGCAACGCGCGCGCGACGAGGGCGTCGAGCCGGAGGGAGCCGAAGCGCGTCCACCAAGCGTAGGGAACGTCGCCTCCCATTTCGAAACGTTGCGCCGCCCCGGCCCGGACGCCGGGCGCGGCGGCCGTCTCCGGTGGCATCGGTGCGGGCGCGTAGCCGCGTGCGTGCGGCGCGGCGGGCGGGTGGTAGTCGGGGCCGACGGCGCAGCCGGCCAGCAGGGCCGTCATCGCCCAAGCGCATACCCGCAGCACCCCATCCCGCCACCGGGGGAAGATGGATCGGCGGCCGGAGGCGCGGCTCATCCACCCTCTCCCGTCCCGCCCACGATCCGCCCCGCACCACGGCCATGCAGCAGCAGGGTCTGCATCGCCGGCACCACCAGCAGCAAGACGATGGGGCCGATCAGCAGACCGCCCACCACCACGGTGGCGAGCGGCCGCTGCACCTGACTGCCGATGCCGTGCGAAATCGCCGCCGGCAGCAGACCGATGCACGCCGACAGCGCGGTCATCAGCATCGGCCGCATCCGCTGTCCGGCGGCATGGAACATCGCCTCCACCCCGTCCATGCCCGATGCCCGCAACTGGTTGTAGTACGTGATCAGCAGGATGCCGTTCATCACCGACACCCCGAACAACGAAACGAAGCCGATCGCAGCGGAAATGCTGAACGGCAGTCCCGCCACCCACAACGCGAGGATGCCGCCGCCGACCGCGAACGGAATTCCGGACAGCGCGAGCAGACTGTCCCGCATCGAATTGAAGAGGCCGTAGAGCAGCATCAGGATGAGCGCGAGGCTCACCGGGACGATGACCGCGAGCCGATGCTTCGCCTGCTGCAACTCGCCGAACTCGCCCGCCCATTCGAGACGGTAACCGTTGGGCAGGTGCACGCGCTCGCCGATGCGGCGCTGCGCATCGGCCACCGTGCCGCCCAGATCGCGACCGCGCACGCTGAACTTGACCGGAATGTCGCGCGCCGCGCTCTCGTGATAAATATAGGAGGCCCCGGTATCCAGGCGAATGGTCGCCAGTTCGCGCAGCGGAATATAGGCCGTCGACCCATTCGGGGTCTGATATCCCACGGGAATGTCGCCGATGGCCGCGATGTCGTCGCGGTACTTGGGCGCCAGGCGTACGGTCAGGTTGAACGTGCGGTCCCCCTCCAGGATCTGGGTCGCGACGCCGTCGCCCAGCAGCACGCGGATCACCGTTGCCACGTCGCCGGTGTTGAGGCCATAACGCGCCGCGCGCTCGCGATCGATGCGGATGTCGAGGTTGGGCTGACCGAGTACGTGGAATACGCCGAGATCGGTGACGCCGCGGACCTGCCGCAACTGTTCCTCGACCTCCCCAGCCAGCCGCTCCAGAACGGCGAGGTTCGGGCCGATGATCTTGACGGAGTTTTCTCCCTTGACCCCCGAGAGCGCCTCTTCGACGTTGTCCTGGATGTACTGCGAGAAGTTCAGGCCCACGCCGGGAACCGCATCGTGGATCTCCCGCGCCAGCTGCGCCGTGAGCCGTTCCTTGGTCAGCCCCGAAGGCCATTCATCGAACGGCTTGAGCGGCGCGAAGATCTCGACGTTCGACAGCGGCGACGCGTCGCTGCCGTTGTCGGGCCGGCCGTGCTGCGACACCGCGGTGATGATCTCCGGATGGCGCAACAGGACTTCGCGCACCGTGCGGGTTGCTTCGGTACCCGCTGCCAGGGTCATCGTCGGCGGCAGCGACACGCGGATCCAGTAGTTTCCCTCCTCCAGCGCCGGCAAGAATTCCGAGCCCAGTCGCGCAGCCAGGAGACCGCAGAGGACGAGGAATGCCACGCCGCCGGTCGCCACCCGGCCGCGGTGCACGAGTGCCCAGCGTAACGCCGGCGTGTAGATCGCGCGCAAGCGGCGCACGACCGCCGTTTCGACTTCCTCGACGTGCTTCGGCAGCAGGAACGACGCCAGCACCGGCGTCACGGTGAAGGTCGCGATCAACGCGCCCGCCAGGGCGTAGCCGTAGGTGCGTGCCATCGGCCCGAAGATCTGGCCTTCGACACCCTGCATGGTGAAGAGCGGCACGAATGCGGCCAGCGTCACCGCAAGAGAGAACAGCACCGCCTTGTCGACCTGGAACGCGCTCACATAGATGAGACGTAGACGGTCGCTCCACCCCGGCGTGTCGCCCATGTCGCCCGCGTGGGACGGATCCGCGCCGACCTGGCCTTCGGCCAGATCCTCGATCAGCCGCCGCTGGGCATCCTTGCCCGTCTGAAAATTGCGGAAGACGTTCTCGACCAGGATCACCGCCGAGTCGATGATGATGCCGAAATCGACCGCACCGATCGACAGCAGGTTGGCGTCCTCGCCGCGCAGCACCAGCAGGATGATGCTGAAGAGCAGGGCGAACGGAATATTGACCCCGACGATGAGCGCGCTGCGCAGGTCGCCCAGGAAGATCCACTGGATCAGGAACACCAGCAGGCAGCCGACGACGAGGTTGTGCACCACCGTCTCGGTCGTGACGTGCACGAGCGATGTGCGGTCGTAGTACGGCACGATGCGCACGCCCGGCGGCAGGCTGCCGTCGTGATTCATGCGCCGAACCATCGCTTCGATTTTCGGAACGATTTGGTTCGTATGCTCGGTGCGGCTCATCACCACGATCGCGGAGACGATGTCGTCGTCGTGATCGCGGCCCGCGATACCCAGCCGCGGCATATGGCCGACCGTGACGGTTCCGATGTCCTTGACGCGCACCGGCACGCCGTTGGACTGCGCAAGCACGACGCTCCCGATGTCCCGAACATGATATCCCTTGGTGAGATCGTCGGCGCCGCCATCGTCGATCAGGCCGATGCCGCGGATATTGACCGACTGTTCGCCCAGGGAAATCTCGCGACCGCCGACGTTGAGGTTGGCATTGCCCAGCGCGCTCATGAGCTGGGGCACGGTGACCCCATAGGCCTGCATCCTGGGCAGATCCGCTTGGATCTGGAACTCCTTGGTGGTGCCCCCCCAACTGTTCACCGCCGCCACGCCGGGAATCGTGGAGAGGCGCCGCGCAACGATCCAGTCCTGCACCGTGCGCAGGTTGGTCAGCCCGAAATGCGGCGGCCCGACGATCTGATAGCGGTAGACCTCGCCCACCAAGCTGGACTGCTGGATCTGCGGCGTCTGCCCCCCCGGCAAGGTCACGTTCTGCTGCAGTGCGAGCGCCGCCTGGGTGTAGGCGAAGAAATAGTCGATCCCGTATCGGAAGGTGACGCGCACGAACGACAGGCCATAAAACGAAGTCGAGCGGATGCTGGCGATCCCCGGCGTGGCATAGAGGCCGATCTCCATCGGAACGGTGTAGTAGCGCTCCATCTCCTCGGCCGACATGCCCGGAGCCTGCGCGGTGATCTCCAGGATCACCGGCGCCGGATTCGGATAGGCTTCGACGTTGAGCTTCTCGACGGCTGCGAACCCCGCGGCGAGGAACATCACCACACCGAAAATGACGAGCGCACGGCGTGCGAGGGCGAAGGCCAGGATCTTCCGCAACACGAGGGGGATTCCGGTCGGCTACTCGGGATTGCCGGCGTACAGGTTGCTGAGCAGCAAGGCGCCCTTGCCGACGACCATTTCGCCCGCCTGCAATCCCGCAACGATCCGGACGAAGCCGTCCTGCCGCATCCCGGTCGTCACGACTCGGCGCGTGAAATGGCGCTGATCCGTCGTCACCCACACCGTCATCGTGCCATCGCCTTCGCGCACGACGGAATCCTGCGGCACGGCAACCCCGGTGATCGGATCTCCCGCCTGAATGAGGAAATGCGCCAGCATTCCCGGATGCAGATCCTTCCCGGGATCCCGCAATACCGCGCGAACGACGGCCGTGTGGGTGTTGGGGTCGACCGCAGCGCCGACGACATCGACCCTGCCCAGGAACTCGCGGCCCGGGAATGCCATGAGTCGCGCCCGCACCGCTGCCCCCCTTCGGATAAAAGGGAGATCCCCTTCGGCGACGTCGGCATTCATCCATACCGCAGAACGGTCGGCCACGCTGACCGGCGCCGGCGCCGTGCCCGGCTGCACGTACAACCCCGCCTGCGCAGCACGCGCCGTCACCTCGCCCGAAACCGGACTCCGCACCATCAGCGCGCGATCGACGCGTCGGCGTGCCGCGATCGCGTCGATCTCCTGTCTGCTCTTGCCGAACAGATGCAAGGCCCTGCGCGCCGCATGGTAGTTTCCCGCTGCCGTCTGCTGATCAGAAACCGCCTGCTGCAGATCCTTCTGCGCGATGCCCCGGGCGGCGTAGAGCCCCCGCGCACGCGCCAGCGCCTCCGTCGTGAGCCGGTACACCCCCGCCGCCGCGATCAGCGTGGATTCCGCCTGAATCAGATCCGGGCTGTCGATCGTATAGAGCGGCTGCCCCTTCCGCACGGCGTCGCCGACACGGACGTAGACCCTGCCGATGCGTCCCGCGTAGGGCGGAAATACCGCGACGGCGCGATCCTCATCGAAGTCGACGCTGCCCACTGCGGTGCGACCCGGCACGAATGAATGCAATACCGCAGGCACGAACTGCAACGAGCGGGTCTGGCTATCGCGCAGATCGAGGATGTCTTTCGGGGCGTCGATGATGCGTGCAGCCGGGGCCCGCCCATCGCCCGCCCCTCCGCCCGAACAGGCAGTCACGGACACGACGCACGGCAGCAGCCCGACGCAATGCAAAAGCGCGCGGAGAACGGCAGTTCGCGTCATGTCGAATCCCATCAGCAAGGCGCCGCGATTCTGCACAGCGCACCGAGCGCGGTCTACTGTGACGAATCACAGTCCGCCCGGCGATTGGAACGGAAACCGGCCACCACCACACCACCGGCACCGATCTTGACAACGCCGTCATCGATGACCCGGTGGGGACGGACCACCGTGCGGCCGAGCACGTTCGGCGCGCCCGACACCCGGTTCCGGACGCTCGCCACCCGCGGCGCATGCGGAGATGCCGGCAGTCGCCCATCCGGGATGCCGGGATGCGCCGCGATGTACACGATCGCAATGGCTATCCGGTCGTCCTATACTCCCATCGGATCGATGACAGGATGGGTTATGGCGCTACGACTCGAATCGACATTGACCTGCCCGGCATGCGGACACCGGAAAACCGAGCGCATGCCCACCGATGCCTGCCAGTGGTATTACGAGTGCGAGGCCTGTCATACCCTGCTCAAGCCCAAGCCGGGAGACTGTTGCGTTTTCTGCTCCTACGGCTCGGCGCCTTGTCCGCCGGTTCAAATTTCCGGGAAATCCTGCTGCCGATGACCCATCCGCGGTTCGTTCCGCCGATTGCCATACGCAAATGGGCGCAAACCGTCGCCCGCAACCCCGTATCGTTGCCGGGAATCATGCGGAGGGCGACCGGCGCATAGACCGGGAACCAGCGGTCATGTCAGCCATCCCGGCCTGACGCAAACGCCGGAGTCTCCGGAATTCGCGGGGCGGTTCCCTTCGGCTCACGTGTCCTTGCCGACCAGCGCATGCTCGATCCGCCGATCCGGTATCAGCCAAACGAAGGCCACCACGACATACAGCCCTTGGGAAATCTGCGGCGACAGGAACGCCGTTGCAATGCCGAGGAGGTAAAGCACCGGAGACAGCCTTCCCTTCCAGTCGCGGCCGATGGCCTTTTTGAGGAGGGAGTCGGTGCCCTGAGACGAGATGATCGCCTGCTGCAGCATCCAATAGGCCACGGCCGCCATCAGCAGCACCACTCCGTAGATCGCCGTTGGTGCCGCCGCGAAATGATTTTCGCCCATCCATGCGGTCGTGAACGGAAACAGCGACAGCCAGAACAGTAGGTGCAGATTGGCCCACAGCATCGCTCCCGTTACCCTGTGGCTCGTATGCAGCATATGGTGGTGGTTGTTCCAGTAAATGCCGACATAGACGAAGCTAAGAACGTAGCTCAGAAATCTGGGAAACAACGGCACCAGAATGCCGAGGCGTTCTCCGTGCGGCACCTTGAGTTCAAGGACCATGATCGTGATGATGATCGCGATTACCCCATCGCTAAACGCTTCAACTCGGCCTTTGCTCACGATACGTTTTCCACTGTCAGCAGAGAAACACCATGCGGCATCCTACCCCCCAGGGAAGAGAAGTGGCCGCGGAAAACAGCCGGTCGTTCCGTGCGGGCTTGCCGCAATCAAAACCATCCAACCGATGCCGTGCGGCCAAAGGCTCCGGTGCGCGCAACGTCACTTGGCGTCCCAGGGCGCCTTGCGAGCAAGCAGGTCACGCAAACCTTCGTTGGCCTGTTCGGGGGTGGCGCGCAGTCCGAGTCGGGCGAAGCGGCCGGAACCCCGCGTGGCGCGAGGATTTCAGACAAGAAAAGGGCCCGGAGATTGTCCGAGCCCTTGTGTATGGTGGCGTGCAGTTTACTACCGAACAACTTGCTGTTGGGGTCAATGAGCACTGCTGCGGGCTGGCGAGGATGCGATGGATGCTTGCCCACCCGTCGGTCGGACGTCACGCAGGAGTTTCCCCGACCGGGAGGAAATCCCCGTTCTGGTCGTCACCCAAGCTGATGTACTCAAGCCGCCACTGATCCACTCGCCGGAGGTCGGCCAGCGTGATGGAGGTGTCGGCGACCGCCTCGCAGGCATCGAGCGCGATTTCTGTCGCAGCGTCCGGCTTGCCGTAAGCTTGCTCGAAAAGCTCTCGCAGTTGGCTGGCGACGCTTTCCGCAGACTGCCGCGCCTGCGTGCCGCCCTCGGTGGCGGCATACACCACGGATATCGACAGCGCGTAGGGTTCGCCGGCCTGAACTTCCGCCGACCGCTGCTCGCCCAGATCGAAGAACAGGCCGACCAAATGCTTCCCTTCTGGTTCGAGGATCTTCCCGATCTGCCGTTCGACGGTATGCTTTTTGCCCACCAGCTTTCGCAGCCGATCCTCGAATGCGTTGGGAAACGCCGGTCGGCCATAACGCGCTGCGAGCCACTGCTTCAGCGCACGTTTCCCATCAATGGGCAGCGATGCAGGTTATCTCTGGCTGCATGTTTCTCGAATTCGCCCTTGGGCACGATGCGCCGCTCTGCGTGCCGTAGCTCGACGACGACGGACTGCCCGCCCGCGATCTCGTAACTCAGATCAAGCTTGCGTGGGTTCTTCGCGTAGGAGAGCTGCGGGCTTGATACTCTGACGACATCGGCAACGATGACCTCGACCGAGGTTTCGCCCTCGTGAGGAAGATCGCAGTCGTGCGTAATGACAACGACGCGGTGCGCTTCGCCAACCGCGCCGTTCAGCGCCGTCAACTCGGCCGCAGTTTGCTGAGTAAGAAGATCACCTTGTCGCCAGTCGGTATCGCGCTTCAGCATCCATCGTCCTCTGAACTATTACTCGGAGGAGCCAGGTATGGAAAGCTCAGCGCGCCAATCCTCCGAAGGCGAAGCCTTCGATTTCACCAAGCCGGAACGGCTATAAGCCGCATTCATAGCTTGCGCTTCAGCGATCAGCGTCTGGGTGTGCCCAGGCAAAAGCTGCCCGGCAGAAACCAGATCCAACAGGGAACGGCCTTCAAATGCCTTCATCTTCAAGAAGGAAGAGGCGCGCGTCACACCTGCTTTCTGGAAGGCATCAGCGGCGAGGCTGAGGGAGCGAATGCGCTCCAGTTTGTCATCTTCCGGTGTGGACTCGCCGCCGATCCACTTGTAGATGGCCTGCCTTGAGACGCCGAACGTCGTCGCCAAGTCCGCGATGGCGGGATTCAGCACCTGACGGATATTCGCAAGGTGCTCGGCGGCAGAACGAATGTCCGGGCGCACGGCATCCGCGTCAGCCGTCTGGACATCGAAATAAGGAACGCGCGTGTCCAGCATCTTGCCCCACTCATTGGCGTGAGACAGGGCGAACACGCTGCCGGTGCCACCAAGAGCGCAGGCAATCACGACGACGGCAGCACCCATGGGCTGCGGGATCGGCATAGGGCGATGAGCGGGCAAAGTTGTGGTGTACATAGGCGCCTCGATCCTGGTTGCATCAGGCCCACGCGCTACGCGCGTGATCCGTCGTGGTAGCACCGAAGACCAATTTGATCGTGCCGTGCAGCGAAAGCAGTTGATCGTTCAACTTGTCCATTTCCACGGGCATGCGGCCTTCGACGTAGTGATCCGTGTCGATAATCGCGTGCTCGCGTGGCTCCTTGATCTCGAACTGTGGCGCTATCGCCAATCCGGTCGGCAGCATATCCGCCGGGAACCCCAGGGGAGCGACCGCGCGATACACTCTGACGACGAGTGTCCCCTTCGGCAAGAGCGGACCGGTATCGGTGGCGAATACGGATTCGGTCATTGCGTGTTGGCGCACGGCATTGAAATCAATGCCGTGTAATCCACCCACGAGGTACTGCTCGGTGGTTTCTCCGGTGCGCGGCAATACGGCATCCAGATAGCGCAGCCCCAGCCGACTGACGTGGTCGAGCGAAACGGCCTCATGTACCGCTGACAGGCCCCGCAGCAATTCAGGAATGAACTCGTTGTGCGTCTGGTAGTGGGTCGTATGGTAGGTGATCGTCGAAGGCCCAAGAATGAACCCTGCCGTCCGGTCACTGCGCGTCATTAACCATGACACCGCCTGCTGAATCTGCGGCTCCTGCGGATGCGTTTGTCCTGGCCCCGGCACGACCAGTTGCATGAACTGCTGCGGCTCGAACAACGGATACCCCTCGCGCCGCAGTCGATCCTGGATTTGATCGACGTACTTGGTCATTGCGGCAACGGGATTGAAGAGTGCTTGCGCCAACGCGTAGTAAACAGGCGCATTCGACATCTTCTCGCTCACAGCTTGCTCCGATTCACTCGTGGTTGACATGTCTGTTGTCAGTTTACACTATGGTTGACAGCATTGCCACTGGATTTGAGGTGATCGATCTCACGGTGTCAGCCGGACGCTCGCGAATTTGGCGATATGCCCTTAACGAGCGATCGACGTGCTATGCAATATCGCATATATTGCAAACATGACAAATAAAACCAACCTACCCTCGAGCCTCCGCGCCCTCCGTGCCAGGCTCGCCCTCACGCAGGAGCAGCTGGCCGACCGGCTGGGCGTGTCCTTTGCCACCGTCAACCGCTGGGAAGCAGGCACCAGCAAACCGCAGCGGGCGCAGGCTGAAGCCATCGCCGTACTGCTGCGTGAATCGGGTGCCGACGAAGACTCGGGCGGCGCGGGCATTGATGCCGAAGTCGCCTCCATCCTGCCACGCCGTGGCCGGCGCGCCGCCGCCGCACACAGCACCAAGCCCATGGAGCAGATGCTGTGGGACGCCGCCTGCTCCATCCGCGGCGAGAAGGACGCAGCCAAGTTCAAGGACTACCTGCTGCCGCTCCTGTTCCTGAAACGCCTGTCGGACGTGTTCGACGACGAAATCACCCGCCTGGCCGAAGACTACGGCGACCGCGCCACCGCGCTCGAAATCGCCGAGGCCGACCACGGCTTGCTGCGGTTCTACCTGCCCATCGAAGCGCGCTGGGCTGTCATCAGCGGGCGCGAAACCATCGAGTGGCCTAAAGACGCCCAGGGCCGCTCCACTGCCCCGCGCGACATCGGCGAGCACCTCACCCGCACCGTGCGCGCCGTGGTCAAACACAACCCCGACCTATCCGGCGTGCTCGATGTGGTGGACTTCGCCGCCGAGCGCAACGGCGAGCGCGACATCAACCCCGCCAAGTTGCGCGGCGTGGTCGAGACCTTCTCCGACCCGCGCTATCGCCTGGGCCTGGCCGACGTGCAGCCCGATTTCCTCGGCCGCGCCTACGAATACCTGCTGCGCAAGTTCGCCGAAGGCTCGGGCCAAAGCGCAGGCGAGTTCTTCACCCCGACCGAAGTCGGCTTTCTGATGGCGCACATCCTGCGTCCGCGCCCTGGCGAAGCCTGCCACGATTACGCCTGCGGCTCGGCGGGCCTGCTCATCAAGCTGCAACTCGTGGCGCGCGAGCTTGACCCCACCAGCCGCGTGCCGCTCAAGCTCTCCGGCCAGGAACTGCAGGCCGAAAGCTACGCCGTGGCGCGCATGAACGCCATCATCCACGACATGGAGGTGGAGCTGGCGCGCGGCGACACCCTGATCAACCCCAAGTTCCGCGACGCAGCGGGCAAGATTCGCGGGCACGACATCGTGGTCGCCAACCCAATGTGGAACCAGCCCTTCGCGCCCGACCTGTTCAAGAACGACCCCTTCGAGCGTTTTCAGACCGCTGGCGGCATTACCAGCGGCAAGGGCGACTGGGCTTGGCTGCAGCACACGCTGGCCTGTCTTGCCAGCGACGGTCGCGCAGCGGTGGTACTGGACACCGGCGCGGTGACGCGCGGCAGTGGCAGCAAGAACGAAGACAAGGAACGCAACGTCCGCAAATGGTTTGTCGATAACGACCTCATCGACGGCGTGATCCTGCTGCCCGAAAACCTCTTCTACAACACCACGGCGGCGGGCGTGATCGTGGTGCTGAACAAGCGCAAGCCTGCCGCGCGCAAGGGCCGCATCACTCTGTTCAACGCCAGCCGGCACTTCAGGAAGGGCAGGCCGAAGAACTACCTCCCGGAGCAGGACATCAAGCCGTTGGCGGCGATGTATCTCAAGGGCGAGGCGGTAGAGGGAGAACTGGCCGTCATCACGACCGAGCAAGCCCGGGAGGCTGATTACAACCTGAGTCCGAGCCGGTGGGTTGGGCAGAACAGCGGCGCTGAACATCGTGACATCCCGCAACTGATCGCCGAACTGGTGAAGCTAGACGCGCAGGCCTCCGAGGTGAACAAGGCTCTTTACCAACTGCTTTCTGGGGTAGGCAAATGATGGAGTTGCCGGAAGGCTGGGCAATCGAGTCTTTCAGTAATGTCGCGCGCTACGCGACGGGGCGCACGCCGGCCCGCGCAAACCCTGAGTATTGGGCGACAGGAGCCAATCGGGTCCCGTGGGTGACGATTTCCGATATGGAGGGATACGGCACTCTGACTAAAACAGCGGAGTTCGTCTCGGAAGCTGCTTTCAAGAGCGTCTTCCGCGAGCGCATTGTCCCTGCGGGCACGCTATTGATGAGCTTCAAGCTCACCATCGGGCGCGTGGCAACGCTTGGTGTTCCGGCGTGCCACAACGAAGCCATCATCTCGATCTACCCGAGGCAAGGTGTCGATCAGCGGTATCTGGGTTATTTCCTGTCGCAGGTCGATTACACCGACCACCAGGACCGGCAGATAAAGGGCAATACGCTCAATCAGTCCAAGATCGACCAGATTCAGGTTGCGCTGCCGCCGTCTGAGGAGCAAATACCCATTGCCGATGTTCTCGACAAGTGTCGTCTTGGTATCAACACCGAGCGCAGGGCAGAAACCTCGGCCCAAGAACTCAAACGAGCCACCATGCGCGAACTGTTCACGCGCGGCCTGCGCGGCGAGGCGCAGAAGGATACCGAGATCGGGCTGGTGCCGGAGAGTTGGGTTGAGGTCGCCTTTTCGGGCTTGGGCGAGATCGTCACGGGTACGGGCGGTATCCCGCTCGTAGTTGAAGGTTCCGACGGCGGTCGATTCACAGACTACGCGACTTTCGTTTCTTGAACAACACGTTGCTTCTGACGACCGAGGGCGGCGGCAAGGACCCAGAGGTCGCGG
>JAKAFN010000015.1 GCA_021825945.1 Pseudomonadota bacterium | reverse complement strand
TCCGGATCGGCGATCCGATCCCTCGTTTCGTTGCTCATGGTTGCCTCGTCGCCGGGTCGTCGACGGCGGCAGATCCGTCCGCCGCGTCATTGCCGTCTGACGCGGCGTCCGCCTGCGTCGCCGCGGCGATCGATCCGCTCGCGGCGAAGCCATTGTCGTAACGCGCGTCCACATGGGCCGGGGCGCCGCCGAGACGCGCGACCACGACAGCGTCGCTGCGGACGAGGCGATCGAGCCGCCGCTGAACCGCGCCCGGAGGATCGTCCCGCCCAAGATCGAAGATCTGGCCGCGGGCCGTATCCAGGGTCCAGGATCCGCGATCGGATACTGCGATTCCCGCCAGCGCCGTCCCCAGGGCATGACACGCCCGCGAAAACGATGCGATCCGCGCCACGACCTCCGGCGCCAACCGCGCGGGCCCGGAAAGCGCGATCTGCGGCCCGTCCAGGTCGGCTTCCGCGGGATTGCCTTCGAACAGGACCCCGGCGTCCGAAACCAGGCGGCCGTCGCTCCAGGTTCCGACCGCGCGACGCTCGGTCAACCGCACGATCAGGCCGTCGGGCCAGACACGGCGCACCGAGGCGTCGGCAACCCAGGGAATGCCTTGGAAGGCATCGCGCGCGTCGGTCAAGCGCAGCGTGAAGAAGTTGCCGACCAGATGGCCCGCGAGGGCCGTACGGATCTCGGCGCGATTGACGTGCCGGAGGGTTCCGGTAATGGTGATGCGACGAAGGTCGAAAACCGGCCGGCGCACCGCCCAGACGAGTACACCGCCGAGGAGGATCAGCATGGCGAGGACGAAGAAAACACGCGCCAGCAGGGCCGCCGCGGGAACCCCTGCGCCCTCGTCGATGCCGCGGCGCGGGGAGGCCTGCGCCCCGCCCTTCCCCCGCGCCGAGCGGGGGGGGCTGGAAAACGAAGGCATGGTCATCGCAATCATGCCCCCAGCTCCAGCCGCGCGCCGGCGAGGATGCGAAGAACGAGGTCCGGGAAGTCGATACCCGCGGCGCGGGCCGCCATCGGAACGAGCGAGTGGTCGGTCATGCCCGGCGCGGTGTTGAGTTCGAGGAGATAGGGCTTCGCTCCGTCGGCTTCCTCGCGCAGCATCACATCGATGCGCCCCCAGCCGCGCGCGCCGATCGCACGATACGCGCGCACGCACAGGGCCTGGATCCGCTGCGTAAGCGCCGGATCGAGCGGCGCCGGGCACCGGTATTCGGTCCGGTCGCCGAAATACTTGTTGTGATAGTCGTAGTTCGCGTCGGGCGCGCAGATCTCCACCAGCGGTAGCGCCTGCGCGTCGGCACCCTCGCCAAGCACGGCACAGGTCAGCTCACGTCCGACGATCCGCTCCTCGATCAATGCCTGCGCATCGTATTTCCAGGCCTCACGCAACGCCGCCTCGAAGGCGGGACGATCGCCCGCAGCCACCTTGCCGGCGCCGAAGCTCGATCCCTCCCGGGCGGGCTTCACCACCAGGCCCGGAGCGAACTCCGCCGCGCCGCAGCGCGCGAATGCCGCGCCGACGTCGTCGTCGCGGGCGACCTGCAGCCAGGCCGGGGTGGGCAGTCCCGCCGCGGTCCAGATCTCCTTCGTGGTCGGCTTGTCCATCGCTACCGACGAAGCGCGGATGCCGCTGCCCGTGTAGGGCACGCGCAAAGTTTCGAGCACGCCCTGGATCGCGCCATCTTCGCCGTACCGGCCGTGGAGGATGCAGAACACCCGATCGAACCGCGCCGCCTCGAGTTCCGCGAGCGTGTGCATCGCGGGGTCGAATTCGTGCGCGTCGACGCCGGCCTCGCGCAGCGCCCGCAGCACCGCGGTGCCCGAGCGGATCGATACATCCCGCTCGGACGAGCGGCCGCCGTACAGCACGCCGACGCGGCCGAACGCGCGCGGCGCCGGGTGCGCGTGCGCCGTCGTTGCGGCCGTGGATCCCGTCGCCCCCATGGTCATGCGCCGCTCCCCAGTTTCTGCGCCACGGCGCCGATGGATCCGGCGCCCATCGTGATCACCACGTCGCCGGGCCGCGCCGCGTCCCGGATCGCCTGCGGCAGCGCCTCGACGTCCTCGACGAAGATCGGCTCGATGCGGCCGCCCAGGCGCAAGGCGCGCGCCAGGCTGCGGCCGTCGGCGGCGACCAGCGGCGCCTCGCCGGCCGGATACACCTCGGTGAGCACCAGCGCGTCGGCCTGGGACAGCACGGCGACGAAGTCCTCGAAGCAGTCGCGGGTGCGCGTATAGCGGTGCGGCTGGAAGACCAGCACGATGCGGCGGTCCGGAAACGCGCCGCGCGCCGCCCGCAACGTTGCCGCCATTTCGACGGGGTGGTGTCCGTAGTCGTCGATCAGCGTGAAACTCCCCCCGGCGATCGGGATCTCCCCCAGGCGCGCGAACCGGCGGCCCACGCCTTTGAACGTATCGAGCGCCTCCAGGATGTGTTCGTCGGCGACGCCGATTTCCTGGGCGACCGCGATTGCCGCCAGCGCGTTCCGCACGTTGTGTTCGCCGGGAAGATTCAGGCGTACGGCGAGGTCGTCACCCTGCTCGCGCCGCACCGTGAAGCGCATCCCCACGCCGTCGGCACGAACGTCGAGCGCCCGGACCTGGGCGTCTTCGGCCATCCCATAGCCAACGACGGGCTTGGAAACCAGCGGCAGGATCTCGCGCACGCGGGGATCATCCAGGCACAGGACCGCGCGTCCATAGAACGGCAGGCGGGCCAGGAACTCCAGGAACGCCTGCCGCAGACGGGCCATGTCGTGGCCATAGGTTTCCATGTGATCGTTGTCGATGTTGGTCACGACGGAAATCACCGGCGAAAGATGGAGGAAGCTCGCATCGGACTCGTCGGCCTCGACGACGATGTACTCGCCCGAACCCAGGCGAGCATTGGCACCCGCGGAATTGAGTCGGCCGCCGATCACGAACGTCGGATCCAGCCCACCCGCGGCGAGCACGCTGGCGACCAGGCTCGTGGTCGTGGTCTTGCCATGCGTCCCGGCGATCGCGATGCCCTGCTTCAAGCGCATCAGTTCCGCCAGCATCTCCGCGCGCGGCACCACCGGGATGCGGTGTGCGCGCGCAGCGGCGACTTCGGGATTGTCGTTGCGGATCGCCGACGAGATGACCACCACGTCGGCGCCGGCGATGTTTTCCGCGGCATGGCCGGTGCAGATCCGCACGCCGAGCGATTCGAGGCGCCGGGTCACCGCACCCGGATTGGCGTCGGACCCGCTCACGGTATAGCCGAGATTGCGGAGCACTTCCGCGATGCCGCTCATGCCGGAACCGCCGACACCGACGAAATGGATGTGATGGATGACGTGTTTCATGGGTTTCGGGCCGAAGAAGGTGCCACGACAAGCGAGTCGATTGCATCGGCGACGGTCTTCGTGGCATCGGGCCGGCCGAGCGCACGCGCGCATCGCGCCATGCGTTCCAGTTCATCGCGCTGCAGGCCGCCCAACAGCCGCGCCAGCGCCGGCGCATCGAACCCGGTCTGCGGCAGGTGGATCGCCGCGCCGTGCGCGGCAAGAAATTCGGCGTTGTCGCGCTGGTGCGCGGTGGTGGATGCAACGAACGGCACCAGCACGGACGCCACTCCCGCAGCGCAGAGTTCGGACACCGTGACGGCGCCCGCGCGGCACAGCACGACGTCGGCCTGCGCGTAGCGGGCGGCCACGTCGTCGAGAAACGGCCATACCTCCGCAGCGACGCCGGCCGCCGCGTACGCGGCGCGCGTCGACGCCTCGTTGCCGGCGCCGCACTGGTGCCAGACACGCGGGCGGCGCTCCGCAGCCAGCCCGGCCAGCGCCCGCGGTACGGTTTCGTTGAATACGCGCGCACCGAGGCTGCCGCCCATGACCAGCAGCGTGAGCGGCTCCGTCTGCCGCGGCCCGGCCGCGAACCGGCTCGCGGGATCCGGGACGGCCGCGATTGCCGCGCGCACCGGCGTGCCGCTCACCCGCGCCTTGGCCCCCGCCAGGCGCGCCGCGGCGCCGTCGAAGCCGCAGAGCACCACGCGCACGAAGCGCAGGAGGATGCGCAGGGAAAGCTGGGGCGCCGCGTCGGCATTGAGAAACACCAAGGGACGGCGCGTCCACGCCGCCGCCAGCCCCGCGGGGACGGCGATGTAGCCTCCCGTCGTGAACACCACCTGGGGCGCCGTCCGCCGGAGGATCCGCACACTGTCGCGCACCGCCTTCGCCAGGCGCAGGGGACCCAGCAACAACGTCCTCAGCCCCTTGCCGCGCACGCTCGAAAACGCGATGGCATGAAACGGCAGCCCCGCGCGCTCGACCAGCGCCCGCTCCATACCCGCCTGCGTGCCGAGCCACGTGGTGCTCCAGCCGCGGGCGCGCAGGGCGTCCGCCACCGCCAGGCCGGGCATGACGTGGCCGCCGGTGCCCGCTGCGGCGATCAGCAGCGCCGGGGGCCGACGCAATGGCGACGACGGAGCGACGGCACTCATCCGCGCACCCTCCCGCCATGCATCAGCACGCGATTTTCGTGGTCGACGCGCAGCAGGATCGCCAACGCGATCAGGGAACTCATCATCGCCGAGCCGCCGTAGCTCATCAGCGGCAGCGTCAGGCCCTTGGTCGGCAGGAGACCGGTCGCGACACCCATGTTGATGAAGGCCTGCAGGCCGATCCAGATGCCGATTCCCTGGGCCACGAGGCCGGCATAGGTCCGTTCGACCGCGACCGCCTGGCGGCCGATCTCGAATGCGCGCTTGACGATCCAGTAGAACGCGACGATCACCGCGAGCACGCCGACCAGCCCCAGTTCCTCGCCGATGACCGCGAGGATGAAGTCGGTGTGGGCTTCCGGAAGGTAGTTGAGCTTTTCAACGCTCGCACCCAGGCCGACGCCGAACCACTCGCCGCGACCGAACGCGATCAGGGAATGGGTGAGTTGATATCCGCGGCCGAGCGCATTGTGCTGGGACCAGGGGTCGAGGTAGGCGAAAATTCGCGCCCGCCGCCAGGGGCTCGCCCAGATCACCGCACCGAAGGTGGCGACCAGCGCGCCGGCGATCGATGCGAACAGCCGGCCGTTGACGCCGCCCAGGAACAGGATGCCCATGCTGATCGCGACCGTGACGCCGAAGGCGCCCAGGTCGGGCTGCAGGAGCAGCAACACCCCGACGATCGCCATCACCCCCGCCATCGGCGCGAACCCCTTGCGGAAGTCATGCATGAAGTCCTGCTTGCGCACGGTGAAGTCCGCGGCGTACAGCGCACAGGCGATCTTCATGAGTTCGGAAGGCTGCAGATGCACGCCGCCGTATCCCACCCAGCGGCGTGCGCCGAGCGCACCCTTTCCGACCCCCGGAATCAGGACGACGACCAGCAGCGCCGCCGAGGCCAGGAAGCACAACGGCGCCAGCCGCTGCCAATGCGACGCCGGAATCCGATATGCCGCGAGCGCCGCCAGCAGCGCCGCGCCGATCGACAACACATGGCGGAACAGGAAATAGGCCGGGGTGACGTGATAGCGCGGCGACTCGGCAAGCGGAACCGATGCCGAATAGACCATCACCATGCCGAACAACAGCAGCCCGGCGATCACGGTGATCAGGGGCCAATCGACGAGACGCGCGCCGGCCGGCGCGTCGGCGTCCCGTCCGCCTTGGTAACCGGAGACCGGACCGAAGCCGGCCAGCGCAAGCGCCGCGCGGCCCGACGCCAGGCGCGACGCCGCCTCGGGCGCCCCTTCGCTTCGATGCTTGCCCCCTTTCGGAGCGATCCAGCCCGGCAGGATCATGGCGCCTCCCGATCGGCCGCAGACTCGCCCGCGTCGGCGCGCGCCAGATCCGCCACCGCCGCCGCGAACACCTCGGCCCGGTGGGCATAGTTGCGAAACATGTCGAAACTCGCACAGGCCGGCGAGAGCAGCACGATGTCGCCGGACCGGGCGAGTCGCGCGGCCGCGCGCACGGCCGCCGGCAGATCCTCCGCCCGCACGCATTCGACGCCGGTTTCCCGCAGCGCATGGGCGATCTGCGGCGCGTCCCGCCCGATGCACACCACCGCGCGCGCCGCCGCGCGCACCGCATCGGCCAGCGGCGCGAAACTCTGTCCTTTGCCGTCGCCGCCGAGGATCGCGACGATGCGCCGCCCGCCGGCCGCCAGGCCTTCCAGCGCCGCGACGGTCGCGCCGACGTTGGTTCCCTTGCTGTCGTCGACGTATTCCACCCCGCCCACCGTCGCGACCGTCTGCGTGCGATGGGGTTCGCCCCGGAACGCCTGCAGCGCCCGCAGCGCCGGCGCCAGGGGGCAACCCACCGCACGCACCAGCGCCAACGCCGCCAAGGCGTTCATGGCGTTGTGCAAACCGCGGACGCCCAGCGCATCCGCGGGCATGAGGCGATGCACGAACAACGGCTCTTCGTCGAGAATCGGGGCCGGAGCCGGAGCCGCCGCCGTCCCCGATGCCTCCGGACCGGCACCGTCTGCGGGCGGGACCGCCGCGGGCTTGCGCCGCCGACGGACGAGCGGCGCATCATCGGTACAGGCGAGCCAGGCCAGGCCCCCCTCGCGCACCAGGCCGAACTGACCCGGCGCCACCGGTGCGTCGGCACCGAAACTCGCGCCCGGCGCAACCATGGCGTCCCGCTTCGAGCGCTTCTTCGCGCGCTTCCCTGCGGGCGCCTCCGATGCCACGACGTCCGGCTCCGCATTCGGTCCCATCCGGCGCACGAACGGATCATCGCGGTTGACCACGGCATAGGTCTCGACTGCGTAAATGCGCGCCTTCGACGCCGCATACTCCTGCATCGATTCGTGCCAGTCGAGATGATCCTGGGTGACATTGAGCACGACCGCGGCATCGCAGGCGAGGGACCGCGTCGAGGCCAGTTGGAAGCTGGAAAGCTCCAGAACCCAGAAGTCCGGCAGCGCATCGGCATCCAGCGCGGTGCGCAACGCGTCGAGCGCGCTGGGCGAAACGTTGCCGGCAACCGCCACGCTGCGCCCCCAGCGCGCGAGCATCGCTGCGACCATGCGGGTGGTGGTGGTCTTGCCGTTCGTTCCGGTGATCCCGATCAGCCTGGGCGCGGTTCCGCGCTCCTCCCGGAGGTGGGCCAATGCCCGGGCGAAGAGTTCGATTTCGCCCACCGTCTCGACCCCGGCGGCGACGGCCGCGTCGAGCATCGCGCGCAGCGCGGGATCGCGGGGCGACAGGCCCGGGCTCACCGCCAGCAGGCGCGCATCGGCTGCCGATTCGGCGGGGAGCAGCGCCGCCTGGAGCAGTTCGGCTCCGAATGCCGTATGGCGGAAGGCCGCCTCGGGCACCGCGGCCCGCAGCGCATCGAGCATCGGCGGTTGGGCGCGGGTGTCGGCAACCTCGACGGCCCAGCCATCCCGCGCGAGCCAGCGCGCCATCGCCAACCCGCTCTCTCCCAGACCCAGGATCAGTGCGCGCTTCATCGTCTCACCGGATCTTCAAGGTGGAAAGGCCGATCAGCACCAGCATCATGCTGATGATCCAGAAGCGCACGACGACCTGGGTTTCCTTCCAGCCCGAGAGCTCGAAATGATGGTGCAGGGGCGCCATGCGGAAGATGCGCTTGCCCCCGCTCCAGCGGAAGTACGCCACCTGCAGCATCACCGACACGGTTTCGGCGACGAACACCCCGCCCATGATGAAGAGGACGATTTCCTGGCGCGTCACCACGGCGATCGTCCCCAGCGCGCCGCCCAGCGCGAGCGCGCCCACATCTCCCATGAAAACCTGGGCCGGATAGGCGTTGAACCAGAGAAACGCCAGGCCGGCGCCGGCGATCGCCCCACAGACCACCACCAGTTCGCCTGCGCCGGGAACGTAGGGAAACAACAGGTAGCGCGCGAAATCCGCACGCCCGACGACATAGGCGAATACCCCCAGCGCCGCACCGATCATCACGGTGGGCATGATCGCCAAACCATCCAGGCCGTCGGTCAGGTTCACCGCATTGCTCGCGCCGACGATCACGAAATAGGACAACAGCGCGAATCCCACCACCCCCATCGGATACGCGAAGTGCTTGAAGAACGGCACGATGAGGTCGGAACGTGCGGGCAGCGCGAGCACGAATCCGTCGGCGATCCACTGATGGGCCAGCGGCAACATCTGCGCGCTCGAAGGAGCGGCGACGGCGAACGCCAGATAGAGGGACGCGGCGACGCCGACCAGCGACTGCCAGAAATATTTCTCGCGTGCCGGCATGCCCTTGGGATCGCGGTGGACCACCTTGCGGTAATCGTCGACCCAGCCGATCGCCCCGAACGCCAGCGTCACCGCGAGCACCACCCAGATGAACCGGTTGGCAAGATCGGCCCACAACAGCGTCGTGACGGCGATCGACAACAGGATCAGCGCCCCTCCCATCGTCGGCGTTCCCGACTTGACCAAATGCGACTGCGGGCCGTCGTCGCGCACAGCCTGGCCGATCTTCATCCGGGTGAGTTTGCGAATCACCGCCGGCCCCGCCGCGAGGCCGATGATCAGCGAAGTCGCCATCGCCAGCACGGCGCGCAGGGTCAGATATCCGAACACGTTGAACGCGCGGATATCGTGGGAAAGCCACTGGAACAGTTCCTTAAGCATGCGGATCCGACTCGGGTGAAAACGGCGCGTCGGGGCGGCGCAAAGCCGCCACCACGCGCTCCATGTGCATGAACCGCGACCCCTTGACCAGGAAGGTGCGGTGGCTCCCGGCGAGGGCGACGGCGGCGGCGTTCAACGCTTCGACGGTGCCGAAATGGACCGCGCCCTCGCCGAACGCCTGGACCGCCTCCCGCGCGAGTTCGCCCAACGCCAACAGGTGATCGACTCCCCGCGCGTGCGCATATGCGCCGACCTCGCGATGGAATTCCGAACCCCGCGCACCGGTTTCGCCCATGTCGCCCAGAATCAGAATCCGGGCGGGCCCATCCGCGGAACCGCGCACCCCGCCGGGCTGGCCGGCGAGCAGATCGATCGCCGCGCGCACGGAGTCCGGGTTCGCGTTGTAGGAATCGTCGACGAGCGTGGCGCCGTTGCGGCCCGCGAGCACCACGCCGCGCCCGGCGACCGGCCGGAACGCCGACAGCCCCCGCTCGATCACCGTGGGCGCGATGCCGACCGCCAGGCATGCCGCCGCCGCCCCGAGGGCGTTGCGCGCGTTGTGTTTGCCGACGGTGGCCAACTCCGCGGTGATTTCGCCCCAGGGCCCGGCGACTTCCAGCAGGCTGCCGTGGGCGGCGGCGCAGATGCGCGCGGCGATCCGTACCCGCGATCCCCGCGACCGCGCCGCAGACGCCATCTCATCGGCATCCCGGGCAACCGCGAACTCGATCGTGGGCCGTCCCGCGGCAAGGTCGCGCCAGATCGGCGCGCAGGGGTCATCCCCCGGGAATACCGCCGTGCCGCCATCCGGCAGCGCCGCGATCGCCGCCCCGTTTTCGCGGGCGGTCGCCTCCACGGAATCGAGAAATTCCTGGTGTTCGCGCTGGGCATTGGTCACCAGCGTCACCGTCGGCCGGGCCCACCGGCAAAGAACGTCGATCTCGCCGGGGTGATTCATCCCCAGTTCCAGCACGACCGCGCGATGAACGGCATCGAGTTCGAGCAGCATCAAGGGGACGCCGACCTCGTTGTTGCGATTGCCCCGGGTCGCGAACCAGGCCGGCCGGCCGTCGCGCGCACCATACGCGTGGGCAAGGATCGAGGCGATCATCTGCGTCGTCGTCGTCTTGCCGTTGCTGCCCACGACGGCGATCAGCGGCACGGCGAAACGGCTGCGCCAGTCCGCCGCGATCGCGCCCAGGGCGCGGCGCGTGTCGGACACGACGAGTTGCGGCAGGGGAAGCGGCAACACCCGCTCCACCAACAGCGCCGCGGCACCGCGACGACCGGCATCCGCAGCAAAATCATGGCCGTCGAAGCGTTCTCCGCGCAAGGCCACGTAGATCGCGCCCGGAGAAATCGTCCGGGTGTCGATCGAAACTCCCGTGACGAGGGTCTCGGCATCGCCAACGATCTGCGCGGCGAGTCCGGCGGATTGCAGCGCTGCGAGCCACGGTGCGAGGCGCATCATCGGGACCGTCCCCCGATCGCGGCGAGCACGGCGTCCGCGGTTTCGAGATCGGAAAACGGCACGCGCCGACCGCCGATCTCCTGGTAGTCCTCGTGGCCCTTGCCGGCGATCAGGATCACGTCGCAAGGCTGCGCGCCACGAATCGCGGCCTCGATCGCTGCCGCACGATCGGCCTCCCGCGACAACGGCGTCCCCGGCGCGATGCCCGCGGCGATCTCGTCGAGGATGCGTCCGGGATCCTCCCCGCGCGGGTTGTCGCTGGTCAGGATCACCGCATCGGCGCCGCGCGACGCGGCAGCGCCCATCAGTGGGCGTTTGCCGCGATCGCGGTCGCCGCCCGCCCCGAAAACGATCCGAAGGCGGCCCGAACGCACCTGGGCGAGCGGCCGCAGCGCCTGCAGGGCCTTGGCGATTGCGTCCGGCGTGTGGGCGTAATCGACCACCACCAGCGGCGCGGCATCGCCGGCATCGACGAACTGCATGCGCCCGGGCGGAGGACGCAATCCGCTGAGCGCCTCGGCGGCGAACGCCAGAGGCAATTCGCAGGCCAGCAAGACGCCGGCGACGCCCAGCAGGTTGGCGACGTTGAAATCCCCCACCAACGCCGTCGTGACCACCGCATCTTCCTGCGTCGCCGCCTTGCCCGGTTCCGTGTGCCGGCAACGGATCCGGAAGCGCAGGCCGGCGCCATGGTGCGTGACGTCCTCCGCGCACAGGGAGGCGGCCAGGCCGTGCATGACAACGTGCTCTTCCCGCGTGCCGAAGCCCGTCACCCGCAACCCGCGATGCACCAGTTCCGCCGCGGTGCGGCGGCCGAACTCGTCGTCGAGGTTGAGCACGGCGTGCGACAGCGTCGGCCAGTGGAGGAAGCGGCGCTTTGCCGCCGCATAGGACTCCATGTCGCCGTGATAGTCGAGATGATCCCGGGTCAGATTGGTGAACAGGCCGATGTCGAAGGGCGTCCCATCGATGCGGCGCTGATCGACGCCGATCGACGAGACTTCCATCGCCACCGCCCGGGCGCCGCCATCCAGCAGATCGCGCAGCGTGCGCTGCAGACCGGCGGCGTCGGGGGTCGTGAGCGAGGATTCATCCGCATGCAGATCCCCCGGAAAGCCGCAACCCAGGGTGCCGATCATTCCGCAGCGGCGCCCGGCACGCTCGAGGCATTGGGCGATCCACTGACAACTCGAAGTCTTGCCATTGGTGCCGGTCACACCCAGCATCAGCATGCGATCGCCGGGATGGTCGTAGAACTCGGCGGCGATCGCGCCGAGCATGCCGCCGAGCCCGGGCACCGGCAGACGCCGGTCGCCGGCCGGCGAACCGCACGGCATCCCTGCCGCCGCGATTCCCGCCAACGCCGCATCGGGCGTCTCGTCGACCAGCACGGCGACCGCCCCTTGAGCGAAAGCCTGCTCGATGTATTTCCGCCCGTCGATGTTGCGACCACGCAGCGCGACGAACACGTCCCCCGCCACCACCGCGCGGCTGTCAACCCGCAGGTGCGCACCCGCCGATGCGTACTGGCGCATCCACTCGACGACGGCGCGTGGGACCGAGGTTGTGGCCTGCATGTCAACCCACCCCGCCGTTGCGAACCGCTTCGATCGGCTCATCCGGCGACACCTGCATCGCACGCAGCGCGCCCGCGGCAATCGCCGCGAACGCGGGCGCGGCAACCTCGCCGCCGTAGATATGGCCATTGCTCGGGGAATCGACCATCACCGCGACGACGACGCGCGGATCGGATGCCGGCGCAAACCCGACGAACGAAGCGACGTAGTCCCGCGTGTAGCGGCCGTTCCGCGTCTTGCGCGCGGTTCCCGTCTTGCCCGCCACACGATAGCCGGGAATCCGCGCCTTCGGCGCAGTGCCCTGGTCGCTGGTGACGAGTTCGAGCATGCGCCGCATCTTGGCCACGATGTCCGGCCGCAAGACCGGAACCCCCACCGGCGGCGTGTCGCGGCGCAGTACGGACACCGGGACGATATCGCCGTGACGGGCGAAGACGAGGTAGGCGTGCGCCAGTTGCAGCAGCGACACGGATACGCCGTAGCCATAGGCGATCGTCGCCTGCTCGACCGGACGCCAGGTTCCGGGCGGGCGCAGGCGGCCGGCCACCGCGCCGGGCAGGCGGGCATGCGGCACCTGCCCGAAACCGACCGCGGTCAAGGTCTCCCAGAGCGCGCGGGTCGGCATCCGCAAGGCGATCTTGGCGGTGCCGACGTTGCTCGATTTCTCGAGCACTTGGGCCACGGTCAGGATCTCGTCGTGACGCTCGGCGTCCCGAATGGTGTGACCGCCGAGGCGGAACGTGCCGTTGCCGGTATCGATCCGCGTCGTCGGCCGAACGATTCCGTCCTGGATCGCGGTGGCGATCGAAAACGGCTTCATCGTCGAGCCCGGCTCGAACGTGTCCGTGACCGCGCGGTCGCGGATCGCATCGGGCCGCATGCGCGCGCGATGGGCCGGGTCGAAGTCCGGCCAGTTCGCCAGGGCCAGCAGTTCTCCGGTGCGCGCGTCGAGCACGACAGCCGCCGCGGCCCTCGCCGCGTTCTCCTGCACGGCCTGCGCGATGGCGGCATGGGCGATGTACTGGATCCGATCGTCGATCGCGAGCGAAATGTTGCCGCCCTGTTCCGGGCGATGCAGCCAATCGTCTTCGATCGTATTTCCGAGCTTGTCCTCGATGATGTGATGCAGCCCGGGATGGCCGCGCAGCACCCGCTCGTACTCGCGCTCGACCCCTTCCTGGCCATGCCCGTCGACGCTGGTGAAGCCGAGCAGCTGGCTGGTCACCGGCCCCTCGGGGTATTGACGGCGGTACTCGCGCGCAGCATGGACCCCGGGAATGCCCAGGGCAGCAATCTCCTTCGCGACCCCGGGATCGAGTTGGCGGCGCAGATAGACGAATGCGCGATCCTTCTCCGAGATCCGGCGATCGAGCTCCGCCACCCGCATCCCGAGGAGACGGGCAAGTTCCCCGCGCCGATGCGCGCCGGCCTCGAAATCCGCCGGATTGGCCCAGATGGCGCGCGCCGGCACCGACGATGCCAGCACGACACCGTTGCGGTCGTAGATCGAGCCGCGGGTGGCGGCCTCCGACAGCGTGCGGGCATAACGGGCCTCGCCCTGCTTCTGCAGGAACCCGGTGTTCCACCCGCCCTGCAGATAGGCAACGCGCACGGCGAGCGCACCATAGGCGCAGAACAGGCCGAACAGCAGCAGCTTCGACCGCCCCGCCGGCAAGCGGACGGCGAGCGGATCCTTGCGGACGCGCGCGGTCTTCATCGCGCCTCCCCGGATCGCGCCGCGCCGCCCGATGGCGACCGCGCCGGCAGCAAGGCGATGTCCGCCGGCGTGATCGGCCGCATGCCCAACCGCTCCGCCGCGGCCGCGACGACCGCCGGCTGTGACGCCCGGCCAAGTTGCACACGCAACTGCGTTTCATCGGCCGTGAGGTTCCGGGCTTCCTGGCGTGCCAGTTCGATGCGCGCGAACAGTTCGCGGGTGCGGTATTGCGACGTGACAAGCGCAAGCGCGCTCGTCACGAGCAGCGCCGCCAGGACGGGAACGGCGAAGCGCGTCATGGCCCACCCCATGACACCTCGGTGCGCTCGGCAACCCGCAGCAGGGCGGAACGGGCGCGCGGATTCTCCGCCACTTCCTCGGCGCCCGGTGCAATGCGCGCCAGGATGCGCAGCCGGGGCTGCGGCATCTGCGCCTCGCGCAACGGCATCCGCGCGAATGCGCGCTCGGGGTGGGCGTGCTCGGCGAAGAACCGTTTGACGATGCGGTCTTCGAGCGAATGGAAACTGATGACCGCCAGGCGTCCGGACGGCGCCAGCACGGTCAGGGAGTCAGCGAGGACCAAAGTCAGTTCCTCGAGCTCTTGATTGACGAAAATCCGTATAGCCTGAAACGTGCGCGTCGCGGGATGCTGAAGCGGGTCCTTGCGGCTTTTTCCGGGGACCGCGCCGGCCACGAGCGCGGCCAGTTCGGCAGTGGTCCGCAACGGACGTCCCTGCTCCCGGCGAGCCACAACCGCCTTTGCAATCGCTGCAGCAAACCGCTCGTCGCCATAGTCACGCAGCACCCGCGCCAAATCGCCGACCGATACCTGTTCCAGCCACTGCGCGGCCGAACGGCCATGCGCAGGATTCATTCGCATGTCGAGCGGGCCGTCCGCCCGCAACGAGAAACCCCGCCGCGGATCGTCGATCTGCGGCGAAGACACCCCCAGATCGATCAGCAGCCCCTGAATCCGCGCAATTCCCCGCTCGGCGAGCACCGCACGCAGACGGGAGAACTCCGACGGAATGAAGGCAAAGCGAGAGTCGTTCCATGCCGTCGCCAGCGCGGCCGCGCAAGCGGCCGCCTCCGGATCCCGATCCAGCGCCAGCAGGCGCCCCCGCGGAGATAATCGGTCGAGGATCCGTCGCGCATGCCCGCCCCGACCGAACGTTGCATCGACGTAGACGCCATCCGGATCGGAAACCAGTTGCGCCACGGCTTCCGCGGCGAGCACCGGAATGTGCTCCCGCGCCTCGGAACGAGACGAACTGGGAAGATTGTTCATGCATACGCACCATGCGCAATTGCCGACTGGCCTCGACCGTCAGAAGGAGAACCCCGCCGCCGCGTCCGGCAGCCCACCGGCGAGATCGCGCTCCTCCGTCTGCCGCAACCGCTCCGGATCCCACAACTCGAAGTGCTCCCCCATGCCGACCACCGACACCTCCCGCTGCAACGCGGCGTCCTCCCGCAGCGTCGCCGGAACGAGCACACGGCCGGCGCTATCGAGCTCGACATCGGTCGCGCTGCCCAGCAACAGGCGCTGCAGGCCCCGCGCGGAGTACGGCATCTGCGCCAATTCGTCGCGCTTGCGCTCCCATTTCGGGCGGGGGTACAGCAGCAGGCAACCGTCCGGGTGGCGCGTCAAGGTCAGCCGCCCGCCGCAGTCGGCCAGCAACTCATCCCGATGCCGTGCGGGCATCGAGATGCGACCCTTGGGGTCGAGCGCCAATCGGGATGTTCCCTGAAACACGATTTTCGGTATGCGGACCTCAAGAGCCACACAAAATCAATATGTTACATCGATAGTGCGCGCTCACAAATCCACAATCTCCCACTTTTTCCCACCGGAAAGGGAATGTAGAGCAAAGCACGCTCCGCGGTCAAGGTGAAAACGAGGGATTTCTCAATCGGCGCAATGGGTTAGCGCACGGAATGCATCGGGATTCGCGCACAAAAACGCTGCCCGATGAATGGGTTATACGTCGCTATGAAAGTGGACTATCAAGAAGGCTTGACGTGACGCCACAACGCTCGTCGTTGTGAGGGCGAGACCCAAAGCAACCAGACCGCTCGCTGGATCGCCACGGCCCTGCGGGCCTCGCGATGACGAAGTCGCCGGGTTGCGGGGCCTCGCGATGACGAAGTCGCCGTCAGGAAAAAGCAAAGTCCGCCTGTACGCCGGATTCTGTGCGGCGCGTCCGGAAGACCGGGCGCGCCGTGGCGATCATTTCTCTAGGCCGGCGCTCGCGCGCCGGCTCAAGCCACCTACCCGCAGCCTCCCCGGGCCGGGTCATCGGCTGCCTACTTGGTGTTGCTCCGCGTAGAGATTGCCCGTTTCACCCCTCCCGCCGCGGCTTGCGCGCGCGATGGAAGGACTCGTCTCTGTTGCTCTGATCCTCACCTCACGGTGGACAGGTGTTACCTGCTACGCCGCCCTACGGAGTCCGGACGTTCCTCCCGCAGCGGAATGCTGCCGGCGATCGCCCGGCGAACTTTGCGGTGGGGACTGTATCACCAGCAGCCGGCAACCGCGGCGGTCGCCGCCGTCGACATCGGGCAGGCATTGCCCGCGCCGGCGCTGTTGTACTGGTTTCCAAGATTGTCGAGTTGATACCCGCCGCACGTATCGCTGGTCTGGTCGGCGTTGGGCGCCGCCTGCAGCACGAACCCCGCCGGCGTGCCGGGCGCAGTCCCCGTTCCGGGTGTCGCCGCAGTCACGCTGGCGATGCAGAGATAGTAGTCCGGCGTCGAACCCGAACCGAGCCCGACCGGGTTGTTCGACGAGTAGCCCAGATCGGTCAAGTTGCCGGTGTAGACGTTGTTCACGGTGAAATATCGCTCCTCCCGCGACGCGAGGTCCAGGAGCGCGGTCTTCGCGTCGGCGCGGCGCGACTCGCGGATCTGCCTGCTGTACATCGGCACCGCGATGGTGGTCAGGATCGCGATGACCGCGGCAACGATCATGAGTTCCACGAGCGTGAAGCCCCGCGGCCCCGTCCAATCGGATGTGGTTCGCTGCATTCCTGCTCCCTTGGCGCGCTCAGCGCAGTTCGGTCCAGGTGACCCGGTGCGCGGATACCGGCGCCGCCGGCACGTTGAGCCCGCTCCCATTCCCGATGGAGGTGCCGCCGGATCCGGACCCGCCGGAGCCGCCGGTACCCCCCGAACCGCTCCCGGTGCCGCCGACCCCCAAATTGAAGCCAGCGCCTCCCTGCGCCGTCCCCGTCATCCAGTACGTGCCCATCGTTCCATTGATGGTCGCCTTGAATACGGCGACCGACCCGGTGCCGCCCGTCTGAAGGCCGACCACCCCCAGCGTTCCCGCCATCAATGGGCTGCCGTTCGCGCCCAGGATCGCAGAAGTCTGCGCCGACGTCGCGCTGCTGGTCGTCGTGAAGAACGGCCCCCCCGTGGCGGGATCGAGGAACATCGTGTAACCGGTGGGATAAATGAACGTGCAGGAGAATGGGGTCGACGAACTCGGGATGACCGTGTTGATCATCATGATCCCCTGGGTCACCGTAGGACTGTAAAGAATCTCCTCGCCGCTGTTCGGGAGACCGACCTGCCAACCGAACTGGCCGTTGTTCGCGCAGTTGGTCGCGCCATACCAGCACACGGAACTGGGGCTGGAGATGGTTTCATAGCCGCCGCTCGAACCGCCGCCATTGGTCACCGTGACCGTCTGTGTCGCGAGGTCGAATGACGTCAGGGGCTCCGGGATCGCACCGGACGCGGAAGCCAAGGTCATCCCGGACATCGCGTTCCACCCGGCCATGTCCCAGTCCCATACGCCATACACCGACTGCGGCCCGGCCGCAAAGGACGCCTGCGAAATCGGCGTGAACGGGATCTCCTGGCCCGTCCCGAACACCAGCAGCACGCCGGACTGGCCGCTTGGCATCGTGATCATGGTCGGCGCGATCGCCGACGTGATCGGCTGTCCGACGAGCGCGCCGTTGATCGCCTGGGTGGGCGTTCGGAACAGCGGCGTCGCAAACGCGGTGCCATACGTGGATGCATGCCAGGAAGACGCGCTCTTGCTCGTGAGATTGAACCGCCAGACGTTGCCGAAGAGATCGCCCGCATACACGTAATCGACGGTGTTGTCGCCGTCGAGGTCGACCGGGGTGACATAGGCAATGCCGTCGGGCCGCCCCTGGTGAAGCGGATCCTGGCTCGGTCCGTAGCCGGTATCGAGATAGGCGAACGACTTCGCCCCGGTCACGGGATCGACCAGCATGACGTAGATGCCGGCCGTCCCCGCCGAACTTCCCTCGGTATACAGGGCCTCGGGGGCGATCGCCGACGACAAGGACCCACTCACGGTATACGTGCCGATCCCCCCCGTCGGCCCCGACGTCTGCGCGACGATGGTCATGCCGGCCGGCACCCCCGAACCGAAGACCGTCTGCCCCACGGTGATGCCCGTGCCCTGCGCAACCGTGAGCGTCGCCGTGCCGCCGGACGACTGGCTGATGCTTCCGGTGATCCGATTCGGGAAGCCGTTGCCGAACACCACCCCCCACATATCGTCCCCACCGGTGTTTTCCGCATGAAAGCGCCAGATCGCCGGCTTGCCATAGGTATTCCCCAGGTGCTGGCCGCAATTCCAGAGGGAATTGCCGCTGCTCGTGCTGCAGTGGATCGTCGACGGGGTCCACTCGCCCTGGACCAGCGACGCCGCACCGGCCTCGCTGAACGTCGTGGGATCCGTCACGTCGAGCGCATAGATCGCGCTGCCGCCCGCACCCAGGCCACCGACGGCCCAGGTGTGCCATGCCCCGCCATAGAACAGGTCGCCCGTGGCCGGAGACGCGTCGACGCCGAAAATATGCGAATACCCGGGATTCGAATAGTCATACGTCGCCGCGATCGAGTGGATCTGCTGCACCACCGTCGCCGGCATATAGGCCAGCACTTCATAACCGTCGTCGGGGTAGGTCGTGGTGACGAGGTTCCCGCTGCTGTCCAGGCTTCCCGACCGGAACCCGTGCAGCATGCCGTCGTTCGCGCCGACGTAGACGACGTTTTCGCGTCCGGCATACTGGCTGGAGAACGCCGAATAGTTGTTGGTGCTGCTGGCGGTGTTTTCGGCAGAACCTGCGGACGGATACAACCGGTCGGTCCAGAAATTGGCATAACTGCCGACACCGGCCACCCCCCCGTTCGGCGGCCCGACCCAGGCCGGCGACGAGTGGATGATGTCGCCCAGCACCCCGGTCCGATCGCGATAGATCTGCGTGCCGGTCGGACCGGTGGTCGGGACCTCGTTCGATCGGTCGCCGCGCAGGTACTCGAGGCGCGGACTGGTGCTGGACGACGCCGCACTCGGGTTGAGCGCGTTCTTCTCGGCCGTCGACAGGCTGCCCCATTGGAACGACACGCCGACGCCGGACCCGTTGCTCCCGCCCGCTGGATTCCAGGACAGGATGGTGCGGCTACTCGGACCTTCGGCTCCGACCGACGGGCTGTTCTGCATGCTCATGCAAGGTCCGCCGGTCAGCACGCAGGACGCATCCCACTGGACCGCGCCGAAGGTCACCAAGCCGCCGCTCACGTTGATGAGCTGCGCCGTAAGTTGCCCCCACCAGTCCTCCTGGTGATAGGCCGGAAGATAGACCTGCGCCCCGGTGGTCAGCTCATTCTGCGGCAGGTTCACGGCCGCCGAGGCCGCCGACTGCTGCGCCGGACCGGCCGAAAAGCACAGGATCTCATGAATGTTGTCGCTGCCCCCGGTGGAACCGGCGAATCCGAACAGCAATTGGGACGGCAAGCTGCCGTTGTTGCTGGTAATCGACTGGTTGGCCAGCACCTCGGTGAGCGCCCCGCCGTTGACCGAATAGGAAAGGCTCAGCAATCCGTCCGGCGTGATCTTGAGGACGTAATCGATCGGGGTCGCCTGGCTGCGTGTCGTCGCGCCTTCGTTGGCGATGGTCACGCCGGACAGGACGGTATTGGCGCCCGGAATCGGCGCATAGTCCGCCACAGGGGTCGACGTCCCAATCGTCTTTCCGGAACTGCAGGTCTCCTGCACGGCAATATCGCGCTGATATTGGGCGAAAGTGGACGGATACTCCGAAGGAAAATTGCTGTTGAGCCACGCCCAGGACACGTTGCCCGCGCCCCGCAGGCCGATCCGGTTCCACTGGTAATCGCCCGAGCCGCCCGCAGTGGCCGGCACCCCGGTGGCGGTGTTGTCGTACCTATTCAGGAAATTTCCATACTCGTCAATCCCGAGACCCATGTAGCCGGTCTGGCCGTCATAGGGAGTGTTGCCATTGGAACAGGAATACCCGAGGCTACCGCCCAAGGCTCCCAGTACTTTGGAACCGGCTTGATATTTGCTCGCATCGAGCAGAAAAAACGACATCCCGTCCGCACCGTCGCCGCCGCCGCCGCCGCGGTTCCCCCGGTACGTGATGGTCTTGAACGTCACCTGCACGCCCTCCCCAGCCGAGAACGGGTTGTAGGAGACGATGGCACCGTTTTCGTATAAATACGGATAGCCGTTGGTAAGCCGCAACGCGCCGTAGCCCTGCGGGTCGGGGCTCTGGGTTGCGTTGCTCGACGGCGGGGAGGAATCGCCGAGATACCCGTTGTATCCGCCGACCTGGAACGAATCGCCCTTGTTAGCGTAATACGGCAAGCCGACGCAGGACGGGATGTTGCCCTGGCTACCGGGGCCGGCCGTAAGGCAGGCGCCGTTGATCGCGGTCCACTTGTTGCTTATCTGACAGCCAGTCGAACCGTTGACCTGCGACGGCGGGCATGTGAAATCCTCCGAAACAACCATCTGCGCCGACGCGATCGCCGGGACGAGAAGAAGCAGGAACGCGAACGATCGAAAACGGTCCGAACGCCAATCCGCAATTTTCCGCTGATTCATCCCACGCTCCCCGAGAGGCAGATTTCCACGTCGTGTCACTTCCCGAAAATCCCGCAGGTCAACAATGCTGGGTGATGCAGCGATTCGCCGCGCCCACCGAATACACGCTCTGCACGACCGCGACGGCGGACGGATTGGCGCCATACCCCAATGCGGTCACCTGATAGAGCGTCGCGTTGGTGTTCGATGGGTCCGGCCCCAATGACGTGATGTAATACTGCGGATCGGCATACAGATACGTCGCCTGCGTCTGCGTTGGCGTGGCCGACGCCCCCGGCACGATGGTCACCTCCGAACTGGTGGTACCGTTGACGGTGACCGATGGCGGAATGAAGGTCGTACCAAAATTCCACGGCGCGCTGTAGAACATCTGCTGCGTCGGCATCGGGGACGAGGAAGCACTGCAAATCTGGGCCACGCTCGTGACGCCGCCGCACGCGACGGCAGGGGTCGCCGCGCCGCTCGCCAACCAGGATTCCCCTTGCCGCAATGCGCTCTGTGCGGCAGCGAAGGCATGCGCCTTCTCACGCGTATTTCCGGCGATGCGCCCTCCGAGACCGAGGCTGCGGAACATCCCGATCGAGAGCAAGGTCAACATCAGGAGGACTGCGAGCGCGGCGATGAGAACGATGCCGCGGTCGCGGCCGGGACGCATCGAAGCGCAGATCGGATAATGCCGGCGGCGTCTCATGTCAATTATCTCCACCGTCACCCGAACCACTGGTCGTCGACGTCGACGACGTCGACGAGGTTGTCGAGGTCGACGACGTCGTGCCCGAGGTGGAACTTCCGCCACCTCCGGATACGGCGGTTCCGTACCGGCTCAACAAGGCGATCGTGCGTGCCAGGGTGATGCTTGGCGCCGTCACGCCCGGCGCCCCGACGGCGGCAACCCCGGTGAACGGCGTCGCGAACGTCAGCACGACCTTGGTGGAAACCACATTGTTCCAATTCACGGCCGTGGAGTTGGTCTGGGTGATCACCGACGCCGCCAGATATTCGTCCGCCGACCCGTCGTTGTTGGTGTCGACGCCATATTCGACCGTCATCCCGGTGACGTTGCTGACGAGCGGATAGGTCGTCACCGCGCCGCCGTTATCGCTGACCGTGCAGACCAACTGGTTGTTGACCACCGAAAACTCGTTGACCACGATCTCGTTGGCCCCGCTGGCGTTCGTCGCCCCCGTGCAGTCCATCACGCCGTCGGTCGGCGCCGTCTTGTAGCGGACGTAGAGGACATCGGTTTCGATGCCGTTCGTTTGGCTCGAAATGCCGAACACGCCTTGGCCCGCGCTGAACGGCTGTCCGGAAACGTTCGGCAGACTTGCGACCGGCAAGGCCGTCGGCCCGGATTCGACCGTCGGATCCGGAAAGTATCCGGCTTCCTGGACGACGCCCGCGAGGTCCGTGACCGCGATCCGCTCACCGTCCTCCATCTGCGTGAGCTGGTTCTGCGCCAGATAGTTCTGGCGCGTTCCATACTGGATGGAGAACAAGCCGAACAGCATGAGGATCGCGATGACCATCACGATCATCAGCTCGACCAGTCCGAGCCCGGACTGTCGCCGGTGCGGGTCACGCCACGACGCCATGGTGCGGGGGTGCCCGCTTTGCCGGATCGGGATCATGGCTGCACCACCAGGTCGTAGTACTGCGTGGCCGTCTGCGCCGCCGTCGTCAACTGGGTCGCCGCGTTCATTCCGGTGTAGGTTTCCTGCCAGGTGACGCCGATGGTGCAGGTCACGGGCGATCCGGAACAAGCGACCGAACCGGCCGCCGACGGGACCACGCCCTGCAGAGCCATTCCCCACTGCGCCAGGTCATATGCCGCCATCGGCGCCCCGGTGGCCTGCGGCGAAGCGCCGATGCACGATGCCGCGGCGCAATTGGTATTGGACGTCGCCAGGGACGCATCCGAGGCGGCGACCGTTGCGCCGTTCACGGTCGCCGTGAACGTCGTGGTCGCCCCGGCGACCTGCGCCCAGTAAATCCGATTGGCCTGCATCGCCGCCCCGAGGCTTTCCGCTTCGACGGCAATGAGCGAGCGCACGCCCGAGGTCCGGGTACTCGAAATCGCCAGCGCCTGCATCTTGGCGATTCCCAGCAATCCGACGGAGATGATGATGAGGGCGACCAGCACTTCGATGAAGGACACCCCCGCCATGCGCTGCGCCCGGCCCGCCGCCGGGTCGCGCCGAACGGCTCCGAACCGCCGGTCCGGAAGCAACCGTTCCCTCCCGCCTGTCGCGACATCCCGCATCTCGAGTCCGTCCCTCAACAAGTGATGGTGGAGGTGGACGGCCAGCCGACGGTCACGCCGCCCGGCTGCAGCACCACGAGCTGGCCGAGCTGGCTGACCGCAATGCAGCGCCACACGCTGGACACCGTTCCCGCAACCACCTTGACGTCCACCGGCGCCGTCAGGCCGGAAAACGCGTTCCATACCCCGCTGGCCGGCACGTTGCCGGCGAACCCCATGCGGTTGAAGGTGATCATCGCCGTGCCGGGCACCGACGCCGCGGTGTCGCCGCGAACGAAGGGCGCCCCCACCCGCAGAACGTAGTCCGTGCAACTGCCGGTGCAATTCGGATTGGTCGTCACGATGTGCCCCGTCGACCAATCCGAACTCCCCGAACACGTCGCGCCGTCCGTGGACACGCACACCGATACGTTCGCCCCCTGCTTGAGCGCCTCGGAGCGCGCATACTGGAAGTCGCCGATCAGCCCGTCGGTCTCGGTCGAGACGCGATTCGCCGCGATGGTCGATTCGTAGGACGGCACCGCGATGGCGGTCAGGATCGCCGCGATGGCGATCGTGACCAGCAGCTCGATCAGGGTGAACCCTGCCGCTCGACGCCATGTCCCAACCCGTTTCCGCGCACCCATCATGTCCTGTCCATCCCGTCCCGTACGGATTTTCGGCCGGTCCGGACGAAACCCAAGGTCCACGCGACGGCCGGCGGATTTGCGCCGACGATCGGCAAACGCGAACGGGAAACCCGGCGGTCGCGCCGCCCCACGCGGGCGGGGGATGTCACACCCGGTGCGCCACGCCGACCTGCGCCAGCTTCTCCAGCAGGCGTCCGGCAATCGACGTGACCGGCAGAACCTCGTCCACCGCGCCGGCGGCGATCGCCTCCCGGGGCATGCCGAACACCACGCAGCTCGCCTCGTCCTGCGCGATGTTGTAGCTGCCGGCGTCGCGCATCTCGCGCATCGCCTGCGCACCATCGCGCCCCATCCCCGTGAGCATCACCCCCAGCGCATTGCCGCCGGCAACCTGGGCGACCGAACGAAACAGCACCTCGACGGAAGGACGATGGCGGTTCACCGGCTCCGAATCGTCCAACGCGATCACGTAGTTGGCACCGCTGCGGGTCAAGCGCATGTGCCGGTTCCCCGGAGCAATGTAGGCGTGGCCGGGAAGCACCCGCTCGCCATCGACCGCCTCGCTCACCGCGAGCGGACTGACCATGTCCATGCGTGCGGCAAAGCTGCGCGTGAACCCCGGCGGCATGTGCTGGGTGATGAGCACGCCGGGGAAGTCCGGCGGCAGGCGCATCAGGACCTCGCGGATCGCCTCGGTTCCGCCGGTGGACGCCCCGATGGCGACGATCTTCTCGGTGGACGTGTGGGAGTAGCGCGCCGGGGCATCCTTGCGCGCGCTCTCCGTCGGCGGCTTGGCGACGTGGCGGTGCATATGCGCCTTCGCCGCCACGCGGATCTTTTCGCAGATCTCGTCGGCGAGTTCCTGCATGCCGCTGGCGATACCGAGCTTCGGCTTGGCGACGAAATCGATCGCACCCAGTTCAAGCGCCCGGATCGTGGCTTCGGCGCCGCGTTCGGTCAGCGTCGACACCATGACCACCGGCATGGGCCGCAGACGCATCAGCCGCTCCAGAAAGTCCAGCCCGTCCATGCGCGGCATCTCGATGTCGAGGGTGACGACGTCCGGATCGAGCGCGCGAATCATCTCGCGGGCGATCAGCGGGTCGGGCGCGGCGCCGATCACTTCCAGGTCCGGCTGCCCGCCGATGATGCCGGTCAACAGGCTGCGGATGAGGGCCGAGTCGTCGATGATCAGAACGCGCGTCTTTGCCATGAACAGCCTCAAAAAAGTTCGATGTCGCCGGCGACCTCGGCGGTATTGATCTTGGCGGTGTATTGCTGCTCGAACACCGCGACGGCGGCGTCGGCCGTGGCCAGCTTCTTGCTCAGGGCGCGACCGGTGGCGGGGAAGAACACCACGCGACGCGGATGCACGTCGAGCAGATCCTGCGCCACCACGCGGATGCCTTCATTGCGGCAGAACTCGAGCACGAAGGCGGCGTTGCGCTCGCCGATGTTGAGCGACGTGATCGCGCGCAGCACGGCACCGCCGCCGAACACCTTGGCCTCGAGATTGGCCTTCTTCGCGCCGCGCTTGAGCAGTTCGTTGATGAGCTGCTCCATCGCGAAGACGCCGTAGCGACCCGAGGCGCCGGCCCAGGCGTCTCCCGCCGCGCCTTCGGCGGGCAGCATGAAGTGGTTCATCCCGCCGATGTGCGCAGTGCGATCCCAGATGCAGGCCGCGACGCAGGATCCGAGCACCGTCGACAGGACGACGTCCTCTGCGGAAACGAAGAACTCTCCCGGCAACAGCTTGACCGCGTTGCGATCGAACTCCCGGTCGACATAGAAGGTCCGGGCCTCCCCCTCCGCACCGGTGGCCCGGGGCTTCGGCGGGGTCGCGGACGACGTGGCAGGGCGCAGCATCGGGTCTATAGCCTCTGATACACCGTCTTGCCGCGCAGGACGAAGGTGTCCCGGCAATCGGTGAAGTTCTCGGAATGGCCGACGAAGAGCAAACCTCCGGGCCGCAGCACACCCGCGATCCGCGCCATGATTTCGCGCTGCGTGCTCTTGTCGAAATAGATCATCACGTTGCGGCAGAACACCGCGTCGAATGCGCCTCCGGCGAACTGGCGCACCAGCGGCCAATCGGTCGCGAGCAGGTTGACCTGCGCGAACTCCACCAGCCGCGCGAGATCCGGCCGCACCCGGACGAACCCCTCGTTGGCGCCGGTGCCGCGCAGAAAGAACCGCGACGGTCGGGTCGGCCCGCAGGCGCGCTGCACCGCATCCAGGCGATACACCCCGCGCACGGCCGTCTCGAGCACGCCGGTGTCGATGTCGGACGCCAGCAGCTTGCCCGGGGCCCGGCCGGCAGCGGATTCGAGCATCGTCATGGCGATCGAGTACGGCTCCTCGCCGGTCGAGGCCGCCGCGCACCAGATTTTCGGCGGCTCCCGCCCGGTCCCGGCACGGAGGAACTCCGCCAAGGCATCGAAATGATGCGCCTCGCGGAAGAAGGAGGTCAGGTTCGTCGTGAGCGCGTTGACGAACTCCTGGGTCTCGGTCTGGGAGAACGGGACGTCGTGCTCGATTCGGTCCAGGTACTCCGTGAAGGAGTGCATGGCGTGGACACGCAGCCGCCGGCTCAGCCGGCTGTACACCATGTTCTGCTTGTGCTCGGCGAGGTGGATTCCCGCCCGCTGGCGGATCAGCGCACGGACGCGATCGAAGTCCGCCTTCCGAAATTCATATTCGCGCCGCTCGGCGGGGTCGAAAGCATCATCCGGCACGGCGATCCCCGGAAATCAGTGGCGCGCCCGCTTGACCAGGCTGCCGACATCGATGATCAGGGCGACGCGACCATCGCCCAGGATGGTCGCGCCCGATATGTTGGAGACACGCCGGTAGTTGGCCTCCAGATTCTTGACCACGACCTGATGCTGGCCCAGCAATTCGTCGACGATCGCGGCCAGGCGTCGGCCCTCGGCCTCGACGACGACCAGGATCTTCGGTACGTCCGTTGGATCAGGCGGCGGCGGCACCTCGAAGATCTCCTCCAGCGCCACCACCGGCATGTACTCTTCGCGTACCTTCACCACCCGACCCGAAGATCCCACCGTCTGGATCATCCCGGCCTCGATCTGGAACGACTCCACGACCGAGGACAGCGGCAGAATGTAGGTTTCCTCGCCCACGCCGATGGACATCCCGTCCATGATCGCAAGCGTGAGCGGCAAGCGTACGCGCACGCAGGTCCCGAAACCCTCGGCGGACTCGATTTCGGCCGTCCCCCCGAGCGAGAGGATGTTGCGGCGAACCACGTCCATCCCGACCCCGCGCCCCGAAATGTCGCTCACCTGATCCGCCGTGGAAAATCCCGCCTCCCAGATCAGGGCCCACACCTCGGCGTCGGTCATGTCGTCGCGCGCGGCGAGGCCCCGCTCACGGGCCTTGGAGAGGATCTTGTCGCGCCGGAGCCCCTGCCCGTCGTCGCGCACTTCGATGACGATCGACCCGCCTTGGTGCGAGGCCGCGAGCGTGATGGTTCCGGTCTCGTTCTTGCCCGCGGCACGGCGGCGATCGGGTGTCTCCAGGCCGTGGTCCGCGGAGTTGCGTACGAGGTGCGTAAGCGGATCGACGATCTTCTCGATCAGGCCCTTGTCGAGTTCGGTGGCCTCCCCGATCATCTTCAACTCGATCTTCTTGCCCAGCTTGGTGGCAAGGTCGCGGATCATGCGCGGGAACCGGTTGAATACGAAGGACATCGGGATCATCCGGATCGACATCACCGCTTCCTGCAGGTGGCGCGAGTTGCGCTCCAGGTCGGCGACGCCGGCGGTGAGCGCGCGGAAGTGCGTCGGGTCGAGATCCTTGACCTGCTGGCTGATCATCGCCTGGGTGATGACGAGCTCGCCGACCAGGTTGATCAACTGATCGACGCGCTCGATGGGCACGCGCAAGGTGTTCGATTCGAGGTTTGCGGGATGCCCCGACGCCGCCGGCTTCGCCTCGCCGGCCTTGCGTTCGGGCGCCGGGTCGGCGACGCCGCGCACCGGAGCATCGGCTTCGGCCGCACCGTCCTTCGCCTCCTCGTCGGCTCGTTTCGCCGCTTGCTGTGCCGCGGGCAAGGTCCCGGGGTCGACGAAGAATCCAAACCCCTCGCCCTCCTCGGCAACCCCGTCGGCGGCACGCGGCGCGGGGGAAGGCGCCCCGGAGTCGGGCTCGATCCGGATCTGCTCCCGCGCGACATGAAAGGAAAACAGCTCGATCAGCTCGGAATCCGGCGATTTCGTCGTGACGCAGAATCTCCGGCAGCCTTCGGCATCGAGGGTTCCCTGGTCGGCCGCCACGAACGTCCCGAGATCCGGAATGTCGCGGAACAGTTCCTCGAGATTGTTGGCCACCGTAGCATCGCGCAACGGCCCGACCCGCACGAGCAGCCTGCGCGCCCCGGGCGGCAGATCGTCGCTCGGCGCCGGCGCCTTCGCGGGCGCGGCCGTCAGCTTCTCCCCCGCCGCCAGGCGCTTGATGCGCCCGACCAGGTCGGTCGTGTCGGGCGAATCGCCCGCACTGCCCTGATAGCGCGCGAGCTGCGCCTTGACGACGTCGCTGGCTTCGAGCAGGACGTCGACCATGGTGCGATCGAGCGCCAACTCATGACGGCGGACGCGATCCAGCAGCGTCTCCAGCTCATGGGTGAGATGGGTCACATCGGCGAATCCGAAGGTCGCCGCGCCGCCCTTGATCGAATGGGCGACCCGGAATATCGCGTGCAGGTCCTCGTCCCGCGGGGCATCGACCTCGATATGGAGCAGCAGCGACTCCATGTTCATGAGGTTGTCGCCGGCCTCTTCAAAAAACACGTCATAGAACTGCGAGAGGTCGAACCCCCCCTCACTGACGCCCTGACTAACGATTTCGCCCATGGAAGCCTCGAAGAATCAGCGGATCACTTTGCGCACGACGTCGAGCAGCTTGCCCGGGTCGAACGGCTTCACCAGCCAACCGGTGGCGCCCGCCGCCTTGCCCTTCGCCTTCATATCGGCGCCCGATTCGGTTGTAAGGATCAGGATCGGCGTCGTCGCATAGGCCGCCAGCCCCCGCAGGTTCTGCACCAGGGTGATCCCATCCATCCGCGGCATGTTCTGGTCGGTCAAAACCAGATCGATGTTCCCCGCCCGCGCCTTGTCCAGGGCTTCCTGGCCGTCGGCCGCCTCGATCACGTTGTAGCCCGCCCCCTTGAGGGTGAACGCCACCATCTGCCGCATCGATGCGGAATCATCCACCGCCAGAATCGAATGCATATCCCGTTCCTTCACCACCGCGTTTCAAAACAATTCGACCGAACCCGAGGCCATCTCCGCCTGCCGGACGGGATGCGGGTGTTCGACGGTGATCCCCTGCGCGGGATCGCCGCACCAATCCTGCAGGCGCGCTTCCAGGGCCAGCAGCCGCCGCTGCGCGTGTCCCGTGAGCTGGCTTGCCATATCCTGGAACTGCAGTGCCGTGATGGCGCTGCCGAGCGCCGCCTGGACCCGGCGCCGTTCGTCATCCGTGCGCCGCATGGTTCCGGACTCCAGGGCCGCAACTTCATGGAAACTGGCGAGCAGGCGCGATGCCGCATCGTTGAAGAGTTGCTGCAGCCGGTCCAGATCGGCCTCGATCGCCGCGCACTCCTGCGCCGCGTTGCGGCGCGCCTCGAGCGGCGGGGCATTTTCTGAGCGGACTTCAGGTCTCATCGTTCGCCGTTTCGGTTCGCGCCTGGGTTCCGGCATCTGGCGCCGTGGAGCAAGTGTCGGCGACCGGCGTACCGCTCGATACGGCGAAAAGCCGGAAAAAAATGGATGTTCCGGCCGGTTTTGCGCCAGAATCCCGCCTTGGCCATGGTTCCGACGCTTTCCGCTCCCCCTACCCAACTGCTGGTGGTCGAGGACTCCGAACTCGACTACGAGCTGCTGCTCGCCCTGCTGGCCCGCGGCGGCCACCCGGTGCGCGCGCGGCGGGTCGAGGACGAAGCGGGAATGCGCGGCGCGCTGCGGGACGGGGCGGTGGACATCGTGATCAGCGACCACACCATGCCCCGCTTCGACGCCTTCGGGGCGCTGCGCGTCGCCAAGGAGCACGATCCCGATCTGCCGGTGATCGTCGTATCCGGCGAGATGTCGGAGGATCTGGCCGTGGCGACCCTGCGCGCGGGCGCCGACGACTTCATTCTCAAGTCGCGCATGTCCCGGATCGGCCCGGCGATCGCCCGCAGCCTCCAGGCCGCGACCGAGCGGCGGGCCGGCCGGGAGGCCGCCGCCGCCCTCGCGGAGAGCGAAAGCCGGCTGCGCGCGCTCACGCGCCACCTCGAAACGGTCAAGGAAGAGGAACGCCGCCGGATCGCGCGCGAAATCCATGACGACATCGGCGCGACTCTGACCGCCATGCGTTTCGAGCTGGTCAGCCTGGCGCGCCAACTGCAGGGGCAGGCTGACGCCGCGCCGCGGCTGCGCGCCATCTCGAACCTGCTGGAGCAGGCCGTGGCGGCCAGCCACCGCATCCAGCACAACCTTCGGCCGCCGGTGCTGGATGCCGGCCTGGTGGCCGCCTTGCAGTGGCTGGTGCAGAGCTTCGCCTCGCGCACCGCCATCCCGGCCCGGTTCGAGACCAATCGCGAAGACCTTCCGTTGCCCGCCGACTGTGCGGCGGCAATGTATCGGGTCGCACAGGAATCGCTGTCCAACATCTCCAAATATGCGCAGGCGCAACGGGTTTCCGTGCAACTGTTCGCGGCGCCGGAGGAGGAAGTCACGCTGGAAATCAGCGACGACGGCATCGGATTCGAGCCGGGGATGCTGCAGGCCACCCCGGGGTTCGGAATTCGCGGGCTGATCGAACGCGCGCGCGGCCTGGGGGGCTGGGCCGAAATCAGTTCCGCTCCGGGCCGCGGCACCACCGTGATGTTTTGCGTACCCACCCATGCCGGGCCGAAAGCGGAGCAAAATCCCGAGCCGTCCAGGAAAGAAACCGAGTGAAGCTCAAGACCATCGTCGTCGACGATCATGCAATCGTGCGCCGCGGGATCGTGCAGATCCTCTCGGAACACGCCGGCATCGACCTCATCGGCGAGGCCGGCGACTACGGACAACTGCGCACGTTGCTCCGGCGCAGCGAAGAGCCCGACCTCCTGGTCATCGATGTCAATCTGCCCGGCAAGGACGGCATCGAAATCCTCAAGACCCTGCTCGCGGAGCTCCCGCGGCTCAAAGTCCTCGTCGTCAGCATGTACCCGGAAGAACAGTATGCGGTGCGCGCGTTCCGCGCCGGCGCCGCCGGGTACCTGAACAAGGCGGGAGCGCCGGAAAAGCTCATCGACGCGGTCGAACAGATCGCCAACGGCCGCAAGTACGTCACCCCGGAAATCGCCCAGGCGCTGATCGAGAACCTGAACGCGCCGGAACAAGGGCTACCGCACGAACGGCTTTCGGATCGCGAATTCCAGACGCTGCGGCTGATCGCCACCGGGCACCGCCTGGCCGACATCGCCGAAGCGCTCGCGCTGAGCCCGAAAACGGTCAGCGTCTACCGGGCACGGATCCTCGAAAAAATGGGGATGGAGAACAACGCCGAACTGACGCACTACGCGATCAAGCACGGGCTGGTGGAATAGCATCCGGAAAAGTCCGGTCTCGCGGACGGCCATCCGTCCGCGGTGCCAGGGCGCGAGCGGTGCCGGTGCCGTCGACCCATTGCAGGAATCGATCCGCCGACAGCGGCGGGGCATACAGGAACCCCTGCACGATCCGGCAGCCTTGCTGCGCGAGCAGGTCTCGCTGCCCCGGGGTCTCGACGCCTTCGGCAACGAGTTGCAGCTTCAACGCCTGCGTCATCGCGATGATCGCCGCGACGATGGCCGCCGCGTCGTCGTCCGTTTCCAGTTCGGCAACGAACGACCGGTCGATCTTGATCGTGTCGATCGGCAGGCGCCGCAGGTAGGCAAGCGAGGAGTACCCGGTGCCGAAATCGTCGATGGCGATCGGCACCCCCAGTTCGCGGAATTCCTGGAGCAGGTCCTTGGCAACCTTGAGATCCCGCATCAGAACCGTCTCGGTGATTTCGATTTCGAGTTGCGAGCGCGGCACGCCGTTGTGCTCCAGCGCCGCCCGAACGAGCCCCACGAGATTGCCGCGCTGGAGGAGAATCGACGAAATGTTGACCGCCACCGGCACCGCCCCCATCTGGCGGCGATCCCATTCCGGCACCCACACCCGCATCTGCCGACATGCTTCGGCGAGCGCCCATTCGGTGATCGGGACGATGAGATTGCTGTCCTCGGCGGCGCGAATGAACTCGGCCGGCGCGACCAGTTCGCCGTCCCGGCGCCAGCGCAGCAAGGCCTCGGCGCCGACCACGGCACCGGTCGCGACCTCGATCTTCGGTTGGTAGTGGAGCACGAGTTCGTCGCGCTCCAGCGCCCGGCGCAGGCCCGCCTCGAGGCTCCAACGGGTCTTCACCGCCGTATTCATCGACTCTTCGAACGCCAGCCACGACCCGCCACCGCGCTTCTTCACCTCGTACATGGCCATGTCGGCCTTGCGCAACAGGCTATCGACGTCGTCGCCGTCGCGCGGAAACATGGCGATGCCGATCGAGGTGGTCACGTGCACGGTGTGGCCGAAACAGTCGATCGGAACCCGGATCGCGTCGATCAACCGCCGCATGACGCGGTCGATATCGTCGGCGCAGAACAGGTTGGTCAACAGGACCGTGAACTCGTCGCCGCCCAAGCGGGCGACCCGGCTGTCGGGCGGCGCCTCCGGGCGGACCGAATCGGATCGCGCGCGTCGCGCGCCCCGGGATGCGACGCGGGCCACCGTGTCGGTCTCGCGGATCGTCGAATGCAGGCGCCACGCCACCTCGCGCAGCACCTGATCGCCGACGTCGTGGCCCAAGGTGTCGTTGATCTGCTTGAATCGGTCGACGTCGAGGAACAGCAGCGCGAGGGGAGCCGCGTCCTCCTTGGCCCGCGCCAGCGTCGCGCCGAACTCCTCGACGAGAAAGCGCCGGTTCGGCAATCCGGTCAGGCTGTCATAGTTCGCAAGACGGCGGATCTGGTCCTCGGCCTGCCGGCGCTCGGTCACGTCCTGGATCACCCCGTGCAGGCCGGTCGCCCGGCCGGCGGCATCGTATTCGAACTCCGCCTCGACGCGAGCGATCTTTCCCCCGCCGTCGGCGCACGCCAGGCCGCACTCGAAGGTCATCGGTGCGCCCCGGCGCAACGCATCCCGCAGCAGCGATGCGACGCGCCCGCGGTCCTCCGGGGCGATCCGCGACCAGGCACCCCAGATCGACGGCGCCCGATCTTCCGGACCGAAGCCGGCAACGGCGCGGAACTCGTCGGAAACCCGGATGCTGCGCTGGCGGAAGTCCCATTCCCAACTGCCGAGACGGGCGATGCGCTGCGCCTTGCTCAACTTCTCCTGGCTGGCGAGCAGCTCTTCGCGGGTATGGGCCGCCCGCAGCAGATAACGCAGACGCTCGGAGAGCAGCATCCATTGGCCGCTCGACTTGACGAAAAAATCGGTCGCGCCCGCCTCGTAGGCGCGGGCGACGGACGATTCGTCATCCAGTCCGGTCAACATCAGAATGGGGACATGCTGTCCGCCGGGAAGCCGTCGGATCCGCTCGCAGGTCGCAAATCCGTCCGGGGGCGGCATCAGGGCATCGAGGACGACCACCTGGGGGCATTCGGCCGCGAAGCGCTCCAGCGCCACGCCGCCGCCATCGGCTTCGACGACGCGCCATCCGCGCTCGGCAAGCGCAGCGGAGGTCAGCATGCGCATTACCGGATCGTCGTCGACGAGCAGTACCGTGTCGCGCGCGCCCCCGGCGCCGTCCCGCTCCGCCGGCGCCTCCACGGCGCGCAGCGGTGGAGTCACCGCAACTCCTCGGCGCAACGCTCCGCTTCCTGCGCCGCACAGACCCCCTCCAACGCATGCAGCGCGCCGCTGCGGAGGGCGTGCGCGGAGTGCCAGGCATTCCGCGCCGCGTCCGCATTTTCCTGGCGCAACGACGCCTCGACCTGGGCGCAGATCCGCGAAAGCGACAGGGCCCCGAGATTCGCACTGGAGGATTTCAGGGTATGCACCGCCCGGATCACGGCGGGAAAATCGTTTTCGTCGAAGCCGCGATCGGTGTCGGCGACCAGCATGCCGGACGACTCGGCGAACGTCGCGACGAGCCGGCGCAGCAGGTCCTGGGCGCCATTTCGCTCCAGCGCCAGGATCGGCTCCAGTGCGCCGGCATCCAATGCGCCGTCCGCAACCTTCGCGGCATCCGTCGTCCCGCCGCCCTCGCCGCCGGCGACGCCGGCCGGCGCGGGGGCCTGCCGCCCTCCGGCCGGGACGCACCACCGCACCAATGCGGCGGCGAGTTCCCGCTGGCGAAACGGCTTGGCGACATGGCCCGTGAATCCCGCGTCCAGGCAGCGTTGGGCATCGCCGTTCAAGGCGTTGGCCGTCAGCGCAATCACCGGAATCCCCCGCGCCCGGGCCAGATCGTGCTGGCGGTATTCCGGGTCGCGAATTCGGCGCACCGCTTCGAACCCGTCCAGATTCGGCATCTGACAGTCCATGAGCACGACGTCGAATCGTCCCCGCTCCAGCGCATCCAGAGCCTGCGCACCGTCCCCCACCAGTTCGATCGCACAGCCGAAACCGGTCAACATCGCGCGCACCACCTCCTGGTTGACGACGTTGTCTTCCGCAACCAGCACCCGCAAATCCGCCAGCCCGGAATCCCAGGACGGCGGATCCTGCGCCGCCTGCGCCCGTGGGCCCGGCTCGAGAACCGCAGCAAGACTGGCGATGAGGTCGTTCTGGCGTACCGGCTTCGACAGGTAGGCGTCGATGCCGAGATCGTGGGCCTGGCGCACGTCGTCGCGCCCCGACATGGAGGTGAGCATCACCAGGCGCAGTCCGCGCATCGCCGGGTCCGAGCGGATCTGCTCGACCAGTTCCATCCCGCTCATCACCGGCATCTTCATGTCGATCACCGCGCCGTCGAACGGCCGGTGCGACTGCACGGCGACGCGGAGCATCTGCAGGGCCTGGCGGCCGTTTTCGGCGCAAGCGCAGTCGATCGCCAGAGCGCTCAACTGCTCCTCCAGGATCTGTCGGTTGGTGGGGTTGTCCTCGACGATCAGGATGCGCCGGCCCGCCAGGGAGCCGACGCAGGCGACGGCGCGCGGCACCATCGTCGGGTCGCCCTCCGGCATCGGCACCTCGATCCGAAACACCGACCCTTCGCCGACCCGGCTCATCGCCAGGATCCGCCCACCCATCAACTCGGCGAGTTGCCGCGAGATCGCCAACCCGAGCCCCGTCCCGCCGTAGCGGCGCGAAGACGACTGGTCGGCCTGCATGAAACTCGAGAACAGACGTTCCTGAACCTCCGGCCGCATGCCGATCCCGGTATCCCGGACCTCGAACACGATGCGCAGCGGACCAGCGGGCTGCCGGTCGGGAAATGGGTCGGCGACGCTCACCGCCAGGACGACTTCACCCCGTTCCGTGAACTTGATCGCGTTGCCGATGATGTTGGTGAGGATCTGGCGCAGTCGCGTCGGGTCGCCGCGCAGCGCCGGCGGCAATCCGGGGTCGATCCGGTACGCGAGTTCGATCCGCTTCTGATGGGCCCGCGGAGCGAGCATCTCGATCAGGTCCTCGACCAGGGTACGCAAATCGATGTCGATCGCCTCGATCTCCATCTTCCCCGCCTCGATCTTCGAGAAATCCAGGATGTCGTTGATGACCTTGAGCAGCGCCTCGCCCGAACGATACAGGGATTCGATATAGCGTCTTTGACGCTCGTCGAGATCGGTACTCAACAGCAGCTCGGCCATGCCAAGGACGCCGTTCATGGGCGTGCGGATTTCGTGGCTCATGTTTGCCAGGAACTGGGACTTCGCCTGGTTCGCGTGCTCGGCGTTTTCCAGCGCGTCGGCGAGTGCCAGCCGCATCGAACGCTCGTGCGTGATGTCGCGAACGATGACGAACGAATCCCGGTCCTCGGGCGACGCCCCCATGCGCTTGATCTCCAGTTCCAGCCAACCGGAACGCCCGCCGATCAGCGCCGCCGGCAGGACGATCGCGGCGGAATCGGCTCCCGCCTCGATGCGCTGCTGGGTTTCGATGGCGGAATGGGAGTCGGCGCCAAAGAGCCGTGCGGCGAAATTCTCGGCGATGAGCCGGTCCGCGTCGCCTCCGCAGAGCCGGATCATCGCGGCGTTGACCCACAGCGTGCGACCTGCGCCGTCGACGACGGCGATCGCTTCGTCCATGCGATCCGCAATCGCCGCCAGGCGCACCGCGTCCACCCGATCCCCACCGTTGCGGCCGCTGGTCGGCGCCGCATCCGAAATCCGTACCGCATCCACCATCTGCACCTGCATCGTTGCAACGCCGCGCTCCCCTGCCGATGGTCCGGCACGGCACACTCCTTCCTTTTTAGCGCATGCCTCGTTCCGCCAAACGTCTGAATACCGTTGAATTTCCGGGAAATCCTGGCGGAATCGCCCGCGGATGGCACAATCCGCGATACAGAGGAAATCACCATGACCGCCCTGGCACTTGCCATCGCTGCGCTCGCGCTTGCCCTGCTGCTAACGTTGGGGTTGCTGCACTTCCGGAAGACGGCGCGCCTCGAACGCGAACTGCGGTCCGCCCACGACGCCTTGGCGGAACAGGCCCGGCGCTTCGACGTCTCCGCCCAGGAAATGGAAGGCGTCTCTTACGCCATCTCGCACGACCTGCGCTCGCCGCTGCGGATCGTCGAGGGTTTCGCGAACATCGTGCTGGAGGATTACGGCGACCGCCTCGACAGCATCGGCCGTGAGCACGTGCAGCGGATCGTGGGCGCGGCCGCGCGCATGAACCGGATGATCGACGCCTTGCTGGGCATGGCGCAGCGCACCAGCCGCGAGATCCGACGCGAGCAGGTCGACCTGAGCGGCCTGGGTCGGGAACTGGCGGAGGAACTGTGCGCGAACGACGTGTCGCGCAAAGTCCACTTCGAGATCGCGCCGGACATGATTGCCGAAGGGGATCCCGTGCTGTTGCGGATCGCGCTGCAGAACCTGCTTGGCAACGCGTTCAAATTCACGGCCAACGCAACCCCGGCGCAGGTGGCGTTCGGTTGCGAGGAAGAGCGGGACGGCATCCCGGTGTATTTCGTGCGCGACAACGGGGCGGGCTTCGACATGCGCTTCGCGGACCGGATCTTCGGCCTGTTCCAGCGATTCCATTCCCAGAACGAATTCCCGGGAACCGGGATCGGCCTGGCCACCGTGCAGCGGATCGTGCGCAAGCACGGGGGGGCGATCTGGGCAGAGTCGCAGCCCGGGAAAGGGGCCTGTTTCCATTTCACGTTGCGAGGGGGGTGACCTCGGCAACGCCGCCGAGAAAACTCAGCGGGGAATGGAATTGAGCCGGTTGGCCGCCTCCACCATGCCCGTCGCCAGCGCGGCGGCGTCCCCACCCTCGGCCTGGGCCTGCGCCCGCAGCGCCTCGGCCGCGCGTCGGTAGTCGAGCCGCAGCCGCTCCATCAGGATTCCGATCGCGACCGATTCATCGAGCCGAACGTCTCGCGACGGAGGTGGCGCAGGGCGCGGCGCGGCGGGGGTCGGTCGGGTTTCCTGCGTGCGCGCCAGGGCCGCGCGCACCGCGGGCACGATCTGCTGGACGTCCAGCGGCTTGACCAGATACCCCAGCGCCCCCAGGCGCTTCGCTTCGTCGACCGTCTGGGAGTCGTTGAACGCCGAAAGGAACAGGAAGTCGATCGGGGGCGTCAGCGAGGCGAGGTATCGCGCCACGTCCATCCCCGACTTTCCTTGCATGCGCATGTCCAAAATCGCGAGTTGCGGCTTGTGCTGACGCGCCAGGAGAATCGCGTCGTCGCCGTTGTCCGCCTCGATGACGTCGATCCCGGCCTGCCGCAGACCGGCGCACAAGGTCACCAGAACCAGGCGGTCGTCGTCGACGACCAGCACCAGTGGAGAATCCGCGCTCATTCCGCCTCCTCCCGGATCGCCGGCGGCGCGAGTTCCAGCGATGCCCGCACCACGGGTCCGAGTGCTTCGATCCGCAAGCGCGCGCCGCGCCGCGGCAACAATGCCTTGATCAGCGACAACCCCGAAACCCCCGACACCACGCGGGTGAAATCGAATCCCGGCGGTAGCCGGCCGGCGTTGTCGATCGTGATCACCAGTCCGTCCGCCGTGCTGTCGATCCGCACCTGGATCGGCAACTCCCGCGATGCGCGGTACTTGATCGCATTGGTGCCCAGTTCGTTGATCACCAGTGCGATGGGCACCGCTTCATTCTCCGGAAGCCCCCAGCGCCACAGCTCCGGCGAGTCCGATTCGAACCGCACCTCGACCCCGAACATCGCGCCAAGATTGGAAAAGATTCCCTGCGCCATCCCGAGTACCGGGAGCGTTCCGCCGATACCGATCTGCAGGCCGTGGACCTGGGCGATCGCCTGGATCTGGCCGGCGATCTCGTTCAAGGCCGAGGACACCTCGGGCTTCGCGCTGGCCATCTGCTGGAGCAGGCCCGCCACCCCCTGCAGGTTGTTCTTGATGCGATGGTGCACTTCACGAACCAGGACGTCACGCTGCTTGACCGCCTCGTCGAGACGCTGCTGCTCGGCCGCCCGGCGCTCGGTGACGTCGTCGGCGATCCCGAACACCCGCACCGAGCCGTCGTGCACGCGCGCCGGATTCAATCGCACATTGAGCCAGCGTGCGCCTTTTTCCGGATGCGCGATCCGGACGGAGATCTCCCCACGGCGCAGGCGGCGCAGATCCGCCAGCAACCGAGGCAACTGCTGATCGATCGACCGCCGATCGTCGGGATGGACGTAGGCCATCGCCGTCCGCGGGTCGGCAAGCAGATCCGCCACCGCTCCGCCGACCAGCCGGGTGTACCGATCGTTGATGTAGTGGACCCGCGTGAGATCGGCGTCGGCGATGAACACGACCTGGTCGATGTTCTCCGCAAACTGGCGGAAGCGGGTCTCGGTCTCGCGCAACGCCGTTTCCGTCTGCACCTCTCCGGTCAGATCGTCGATGATCGACATGACGTATTTTGCCGTCGCATGTTCCCGGCCCTCCCTGCCTGCTTCCATCTGGGCGTCAACCCGATCGTCGAAGATCGGAACCACGCGCTGATTGACCGTCAGCGCACGGCCATCCGCCCGCAACATCACATCCCGGGGGCGATCGATCCTGCACCCCTCCGCTACCGCGCGCCGGTCCAGTTCCGCGTACAGATCCGCGAACTGCCGGCCATAGAT
>JAKAFN010000014.1 GCA_021825945.1 Pseudomonadota bacterium | reverse complement strand
TCGTCAAGCGCGTGCGCAAGACTGCCGCAGGCCCGGCGGCGACGCCGGAATCCGGCGAAACGAAGTAAAGAATACGGAGAGACACCATGTTGCAGCCGGCACGGCGCAAATACCGCAAGGATCACAAAGGGCGCAACCGCGGCCTGGCCACGCGCGGCGTCAATGTTTCGTTCGGCGAATTCGGCCTGAAGGCGACGGAGCGCGGTCGTCTCACGGCGCGGCAGATCGAGGCGGCGCGACGCGCGATCACTCGCCACATCAAGCGGGGCGGACGCGTCTGGATCCGGATTTTTCCGGACAAGCCCATTTCGCAGAAGCCTGCCGAGGTTCGGATGGGGAACGGCAAGGGTAACCCCGAGTACTGGGTTGCCCAGATCCAGCCGGGCAAGGTGTTGTATGAGATGGACGGTGTCGACGAGGCGATCGCCCGCGAGGCGTTCACCCTGGCCGCTGCCAAGCTGCCGATCAAGACGGTCTTCGTGAACCGGCAGATCGGGCGCTGAGGGCGGACGCGGAATTCGGGCGCTGAATTCGAGCCAATCGAGAGGAATGGTGATGGAAGCCAAAGAACTGCGCGCCAAGGACGATGCGGGTCTGCAGAATGAACTGCGAGACCTGCTCAAGGCGCAATTTTCGGCACGCATGCAGCGCGCCACCCAACAATTGCAGAACCATACCCAGTTGCGCAAGCTGCGTCGCGATGTCGCGCGCGTGCGCACGGTGATGACCGAGAGGGCCAACGCGAAATGACCGTCGCCGCAGAAACCGCCGCAAGCGCGGAAAAGAAGCTCCAGCGCACCCTGACCGGCCGCGTGGTGAGCAACAAGATGAACAAGACCGTAACCGTGCTCATCGAGCGGAAGGTCAAGCATCCGGTATACGGCAAATACGTTGTCCAGTCGACCAAGCTGCACGCGCACGACGAAACCAATCAGGTCAACGAGGGCGACCTGGTCGAAATCGCCGAGACCCGCCCGCTTTCCCGGACGAAGTTCTGGAAGGTCACGCGCGTGGTCACCGCGGCAACCCGCATCTGAGGTTTTCCGCGCGCTGCCGGCGCTTCTTGCACCCGGCGGCGCTGCGTGGTCCCGGCGGAGTCGATCCGCATCCCCGTATTGCAATGGACCGGTGGCGCCGGATGCGCGAAAATCGCGCATGCGCTTGCGTGCGCCGTGCCACGGGAACCAGGGCGCACCCCGGTGATCCAACCGGGACCGGAACCCGCTTTGGAACGGAGGACCCACGATGAATTTCGATCTCGCCGAACAACAGACCGCGCGACTGCAGCAGCAGTCGCAGGAAATCATGCAGCAGATCCAGGCGCTCGGCCAGCGGCTGCTGACCGACGCCAAGGATCCGACCACGGGGCGGGAACTCGCCCTGGCCCTGCGGGCGATCGCTATGTCGATTCAGGCCTATGGCCAGAACGAGGGGATGATTCGCCAACAGATGGCGCAGTACATCCAGATGCTCGAGCAGGCAATGCAGTCGCATCCGCAGGCACCCGTCCAACCGCAAGGATGGGCAAACGGACTGGGAGGCGGCGGCAGCGGATTCGGCAGCGGTTTCGTGAACAACCTTGTCAGCGGTTTGGGCGTCGGTGCCGGCTTCGGCATCGCCGAAAACGTCGTCAACGACATCTTCAACGCATTTTGACGCCGATGCCCCGCCGCTTGCCCTTGTTGGGGGGGCGGCGGGCGGGAGCGAAGCTGTGTCTCGACCGCAAATGATCGCCGCGCTCGGCATCGTCACCGCCGGCATTTCGTCAGCGATCTGGATTTACCTGCTTGCGATGCGGGGTGGCTTTTGGCGCTGTCGCGAGCGCGAGGAGCGGCCATCGGCGCGCCCCGACCCGGTCTGCTGGCCGTCGGTCGTCGCGGTGATCCCGGCGCGCAACGAAGCCGATATCCTCCCGGCCTCGCTTGGCTCGGTGTTGCGGCAGGATTACCCGGGACCGTTTTCGGTCATTCTGGTCGACGACAATAGCGCAGATGGGACGAGCGCAGTGGCCGGCGCGGTTGGAGCGGGTGCGGCGAATCGTCTCGCGATCGTCGCCGGCGCAGCGCTGCCGGCTGGGTGGACCGGAAAGTTGTGGGCCCTGCATCAGGGTATCGAGGCGGCGCGAAGCAAGGCCCCCGACTACCTCCTGCTCACCGACGCCGATATTGCCTATGAACCGCAGGCCCTGCGCCGTTTGGTGCGCCGTGCGGAGGCGGAGGGGCGCGTGCTGGTGTCGCTGATGGCAAAGCTACGTTGTGCAAGTCGCGCCGAGCAACTGCTGATTCCCGCCTTCATCTTCTTCTTCCAGAAGTTGTATCCCTTCACCTGGGTCAATCTGCCGCATAAACGGACGGCCGCCGCGGCCGGCGGGTGTATGTTGGTGCGCCGCAGCGCCCTCGAAGCGGCCGGAGGAATCGCATCGATTCGGGGCGCGCTGATCGACGACTGCACGCTGGGGGCGACGATGAAGCGGGTGGGCCCGATCTGGCTCGGCCTCGCGAACGGCGTACACAGCCTGCGTGCCTATCCGGTATTTTCCGATATTCGCGCCATGGTGACTCGCAGTGCGTACGCCCAGTTGCATTATTCGCCGTGGCTTCTCGGCGGAACGGTGGTCGGGATGATGCTCACCTATCTCGCTGCACCGGCGCTGGCGGTTTGGGGCTCGGGAGTCACCCGCACGGTCGCCTTGGCCACCTGGGTCATGATGAGTGCCTCGTTCCTGCCGACCCTGCGCTATTACGGCGCTTCTCCGCTGTGGTCACCGGCGTTGCCGGCGATTGCCGCGATCTATCTCGGGTTCACCGTCGAGAGTGCATGGCAGCACGCCCGCGGCCGTGGCGGCATGTGGAAGGGGCGTGCCCAAGCGCGACGGACCGGAATCGCGCCGACCATGCACTCGGACGATGCCAGGGAGCGGCCGGATCGGTAAAATCGCCGCCAACGATTCCAGATACCGCAACGAACCAAAGGAGGACGCGATGAAGCGCATCGTGATGCTGGCATTTCTGGGCGCTGCGATCAACGCCGCCGTGATTCCCGCAGCGCAAGCCGACGGCGGAGATTGGGGCGGCGGAGGCGATAACCCGATTGCCCAGATCGGCGGCGCCGTGATCGGGGGAATGATCGGCGGCGTGCTCGCACAGGCCGCGCCGTATGTCACGGGGCCCGCGTATGCCGCTCCGCCGCCCGCATATGTGGTTCCGGCGGCGCCGGCATACGGGTATCAGCCGGCGCCGTATCCCGCGCCGCCCGCGTACCCGGGGTATCCGGCGTATCAACAACCGGGGTATGCCGCGCCCTATCCCTATTACCGCGGCGGCGACGGCGAAGGCGAAGACCACTGAACCTGCGCGCATTCGGGTGTCGCCTCGACGGCGCAGGAGGTACCGGGGGCAAACCACGCCCCGCGACTCACCGTTCCGTTCGCTCGCCCCCCCGGACGGGACGCCATAAGCCGGCGCCGACGCCCGCGGCCGTGATCACCGCCATTCCCAGCCAGGTCTGCATGGGAAGGTGTTCGTGCAATCCGATCAAGCCCAGCAGCGCGGAAAACACGATGGTGGCGTAGGCGAGATTGGCGACGACCAGCGCGATGCCGGTGCGATACGCCCGTGTCATCGTCAGTTGGCCCAAGGTCGCTACGAGCCCCAAGCCGGCCAGGGTCGGCAGATCCGCCCATCTCCATGCCGGCGCGCTCTCGAAGGTCAGCGCAATGCCGGTCACGAGGGTCGACAAGGTCGTGAAATAGAAAACCACCCGCCAGTCCGGCTCGCCCAGCCGCCCGATCGCGCGGACCTGGGCATATGACATGCCCGCGCCGAGTCCCGATCCGAGGCCGACCAAGGCATAGGGCCACTGGCCGCGCGTAATCTGGGGATCGAGCAGCAGTGCTACGCCGACGAACCCTGCCAACAGAAAGACCACCAGGCCCGGGCGGGACTCCTCGGGGTGCGCGACGCGGAGATAGGCGGCGAGGAATAGCGGCGAGGTGTAATTGAGCGTGACCGCGGTGGCGAGCGGAAGGTGGGCGATGGCGATGAAGTACAGCCATAGCGACACGAGACCCGAAACACTGCGACCCAGATGGTTCCGCCAATGCGGCGTCGCGTAGGCGCGCAAGGGTTTGCGCGCCATCACCAGCAGCAACAGCAGGCCGAACAGCGACCGATAGAAGACGAGCGCAGTCGTGCCGAACTGACCGGCTCCCCGTTTGACGAAGAATCCCATCAAGGCGAAGTTGCAGCTTGCAACCAGCATCCACAGCGAGCCAGCGCGAGTCGACGACGAATGCGGAACGGACACGGATTGGTGACGAGGAAGGGAGCGACGCGCCATCATAGCGAGTCGCCGTCTCCCTCCGCGACACCGTGCCGTTCGCACGAACCGTAACGATCTCTCATACATTTCTTAAAGGCATCTCATCGCCCGGCCTGCATACTTGCTGTACGGATGCACCGGATTTTTCCGGCGTGGATTGCCAGGAAAATCGCCCCTGGCGCGGATTGGAAGGTGGGTCATATGAGAATTTCTGGATACGAGGTTGGCCGGGAACATTCCCCGTTCGTCATTGCCGAAGTGGCCCAGAGTCATGAGGGCAGTCTCGGGCAGGCGATGGCATTCATCGATGTCGCGGCGGAATGTGGTGTGCAGGCCGTCAAGTTCCAGACCCACATCGCCGCCGAGGAAAGCACGCCCCGCGAGCCATGGCGGATTCCGTTCAGTCCGCAGGATGCGAGTCGCTACGACTATTGGCGTCGAATGGAGTTCTCCTTCGATCAGTGGGCCCTGCTCAAGGAGCATGCGGAACGTCGTCGTCTGGTGTTCCTGAGTAGCCCGTTTTCGGTGCGCGCATGCGAGTGGCTGCAAAAGCTGGACATCGCGGCGTGGAAGATCGCTTCGGGCGAGGTCGGTAATCGCGAAATCGTCGAATGGGTCGGCGCAACCGGCAAGCCGGTCCTGCTTTCGGGTGGACTGACGGATGCCGACCGATTGCTCGGCGTCGCGCGCACTCTGGAGGAACGGGGTTCGTCGGTGGCACTCCTGCATTGCACCAGCCGATATCCGACGCCGCCGGAGGAAGTCGGCATGAACTGCTTCGCCGATCTACTGGAACGTGCGGCGCCGCGGCCGGTTGGTTTGTCGGATCACTCCGCATCGACCGTCCCTGCGGTGGTTGCGGCCTATCTCGGCGCGTCCATCATCGAAGTGCATCTGACCTTGCATCCGCGCATGTTCGGTCCCGACGTCGTGGCATCGCTGACGCCCGACGGCCTCCGATCTCTGGTCGAGGGCGTCCGCTTTGCCAGTACCCTTCGCAACCGTCCGGTTGCGAAGGGTCGACGGCTGGATGGCCTGGGCTATGACCCCGCGATCTTCGGACGTTCGGTGGTGACGGTCCGCTCGTTGGCGGCCGGACACCGATTGACCCGTCAGGACCTGGCATACAAGAAGCCCGGCGGTGGCCTCGCGTATGACGATCTCGAACGCCTCGTGGGTCGAACGCTGATCCGTCCGGTCGATCGGGATACCCCGTTGGAGTGGAACGATGTCCGACCTGCCTAAGAAGGTTCTCGTGGCCATCACGGCCCGCCCGAGTTACTCCCGTATCCGGACTGCGCTGCAGGCCTTGCGAGACCAGGGTAAGGTCGACATCGCCTGTCTATGTTCCGGCGCCGCGTTGTCGTCGTTGCATGGTCGGGTGGTCGAACACATCCGTGCCGACGGTTTTGCGGTGGTGGCCGAGGGCGAGACCCTGGTGCCGGGGAACGAACCGATCCGCATGGCCGAGACGACGGCACACACCATCCTGTTCACCGCGCGTCACTTGGCTGCAAATCCACCCGACTGGGTGGTCACGATCGCCGACCGCTATGAAACATTGGGTACTGCGGTGGCTGCCTCCTATCTCGGCATCCCGCTGATCCATGTGCAGGGTGGCGAAATCACCGGCAACATCGACGAGCGCGTGCGCCACGCGGTGACGAAACTGTCGGACGTCCATCTGGTGGCCAATTTCCATGCCGCACAGCGTCTGATCGACATGGGCGAACATCCGGAGACCATCTACGTGACCGGGTGTCCTTCGATCGATCTGGCTCGCACATCGACCCGGATTCCGTTGGCGGATCTGCGGCAGGCACTGGCGGCGCAGGGCTTGGGCGATTTTCCGCTGGATGGTGATTTCGTGGTGGTGTTGCAGCACGCCGATACCACCGAGCATGCCGCGGCCTACCGGACCATGCGCACGACGCTTGAGGCGGTGGCGGCCGTCGGCATTCCCGTCTTGGCCTTCCATCCGAACAGCGATGCCGGTTCTGCCGCCGCGGGTCGGGCGGTGGCGGAGTTTGCAAGGGATTTCCCGGCAGTGCCGCTATGGCGGATCAACAACCTGGAGGGCAGACTGTTCTTGCGCCTGTTGCAGCAGAGTCGCTGTTTGATTGGCAATTCCAGTGTCGGCATCCGGGAATGCGCCTATCTCGGCACTCCGGTCGTCAACTTGGGTGATCGGCAGCATGGGCGCGAGCGCGCCGGCAATGTCGTGGATTGCGACTGGGACCGGGACGCCATCACCGAGGCGGTGCGCCGGCAGATCCGCCAAACCTACGGCAGCAGCGATCTGTATGGCGCCGGCTACTCCGGTGACCGGATTGCCGAAGTCATTGCCCGCCTTCCGCCTCCCCGCACCAAGCGCTACTATCGCGATCCTCGCGGCAATCGGGATCGCCGATCGATCGGGCCGTGGGGCGGCAGCGCGATTCCGCCGCTCGCCCCGGGAACGTCTTCCTGTTCGGCCTCGCTGCCTCCGATTGCCGGGGAAATGATCCATTTCTTTTGACATCGTGGATTGCGGTAACCTTTCGCACCTCGAAAAAGCGATCGCGCGAAAGGATGCAATGGGCGTTTCCCCTCGAGTCTTCTTTCCATCCCGGTTCGGCATCGGACTGCTTGCGCTGCTGGCGCTGCTTCCTGCGGCGTTTGCGGCAACGAACGCTCCCGGGGCATCGGAGCCGGCGCATTCGGAGTCCATCGACACGGTTCCCGGCATGCCTCCGGTCTTGAACCCGAAAAATCTCTATAGCGAAACCGCAACCGGGCATTTGCGCGCAGCGGTACGCAGGGATCTTCCGCGGGTGTACGTTCCCAACATTCGATCCGATGACGTGTACGTGATCGACCCGGCCACGATGAAGGTAGTCGATCGATTCCAGGTCGGACTGTCGCCGCAGCACATCGTGCCATCCTATGATCTGCGGACGCTGTGGGTCGCCAACAATGCGGAAGGCACCAACGACGGCAGCCTGACGCCGATCGATCCCCGCACGGGAAAGCCCGGAAAGGCGATCGCAGTCGACGATCCCTACAACATCTACTTCACCCCCGACGGCGCGTCGGCGATCATCGTTGCCGAAGCGCACCGCCGTCTCGATTTTCGCGATCCCCGCACGCTCGCCCTCCAATACTCGATCGCGGCACCGAAATGTGACGGGATCAATCATGCGGACTTCTCGATCGATGGGCGCTATGCGATCTTCACCTGTGAATTCAACGGCAGCGTCGTCAAGATCGACTTGGTTCACAAGAGCGTGGCGGGCTATCTGGTCTTGACGATGCCGCGGACCCGGTTTCGCGAAATCCCCGGTGCCCATGCCCTCGACCGCACCGCGCGGGAGCCGTTTACCGGACGGCACGGCATGCCGCAGGATATCCGGATCGCGCCCGATGGCAAACGGTTCTACGTTGCCGACATGGATGCCGACGGGGTCCACGTTCTCGACGGCGACGCATTCCGCGAAGTCGGCTTCATTCGGACGGGACTCGGCACCCATGGCCTCTATCCGAGCCGGAACGGCCGGTTCCTGTATGTCACCAATCGCGGATCCCACCGCATCCACGGACCCCGGCATGGCGCAGGCGGCGTGACGGTGATCGATTTCTCCTCGGGGAAGGTCGTGGCGCAATGGCCGATTCCCGGCGGCGGCAGCCCCGACATGGGCAACGTCAGCGCCGACGGCAGCGCGCTTTGGCTGTCCGGCCGCTTCGACGATGTCGTCTACCGATTCGACACCGTGACCGGCGCCGTACGACAGATCCGCGTCGGGATGGAGCCGCACGGGTTGACGGTCTGGCCCCAGCCCGGACGGTATTGTCTCGGTCACACCGGCAATCTGCGGTAGCAGGGCCATCCCCGGGGCCGCTGCGTGCGGAGGCGGCCGCCGGGCGGCGCACCATTGCGGAAATAGCGTGGCGATTACCGCCCACCCCCCCTTCTTTCGGCGGCTCCGGGCTCGTAAGATGAGCCCATACGGCCCGCGGGGCTTTGGTCGCCGGCGCCGCAACGTTTTTTCGCGGATTTGATCCATGTTCACCGATGTCCGTTTGATCGCGGATTCGCCACCCGACGCGGAACGCCTTGCCGCCCGTGCTCTCGATCTTCTCAAAGACTTGCGGACCGGTCCCGGCCCGGTTCCCTATACCATCGCGTACGTCCATCTGGCCGGGTTGAACGGCGAGGTCAGCGGCGCGCTGCAGTCGTTCGTCGAGCAGGGAACGGCGGTTCCGGAAAAGATCTGGCGGGATCTGTACGATCAGCACATCCTGGACAGCGGGGGATCGATGTCCGACAGCATGTCGGATTCCCTGCGACGAATTCTGGCCTCGGTGTCGGCCAACATTTCCGAGGCGCGCCGATCCACGGCTGATTTCGGTGCCGAGGTGCGGCGGGCCGTGGCGGAAATCGACGCCAAGCAGGATCGCCCTCCGGACGCATTGCTGACGGCGGCGAGGCGGCTGCTGACGGCGGCCGAATCGACCTGCGCGCGGACCGGCGCGCTGCAGGCTCAGCTCGAGGCGGCGATGGCCGATGCCGAGCGGTTGCGGGCGGAACTCGAAGAACAACGTCGTGCCGCGATGATCGATCCGTTGACCGGCTTGCTCAACCGGCGTGGCATGGATGCCGAGTTCGAGGCACTGTTGCAGGTCGGTGACGGCAAGGCGTTTTCGGTACTGATGGTCGACATCGATCGTTTCAAGGCGATGAATGACACCTTCGGCCATGCCGTCGGGGACGTGTTGATCCGCAACGTTGCGCAAGCCATCCGCGCTTGTATCCGCAAGACCGATCACGCCGTGCGCTATGGCGGCGAAGAATTCCTGGTGATCCTGACGGAGACGACGGGCAAGCGGGCGATGACCATCGCCGAGGCGATCCGGACGAAGGTCGCCTCGCTGCGTCTGGTGCGGCGCACCGACAACCTGCAGCTTCCCGCGATCACCGTGTCGATCGGTGTCGCCGGTTCCTATCCCGGCGATGATGCGGATGCGATCGTCAATCGTGCCGACCGTGCCATGTATCAATCCAAGCAGGAAGGACGCAATCAGGTGACCTGCGCATAGCGGAATACCGAAGCGTCACTTGCGGAGCCGGCGCTGCGCATTCTTCACCGCTTGGTTGCGGGCATGGAAAAACCGCCGGCCCTGCGCCTTCGGGACGGCAGGACGCTCGCGTTGTCGCAAGATCCCGAATCCACCCGGGTTCTGCGAGATCCCGGAATCCTGCGCAGCCTGGCGGCCGCGCGCGATGCACTGCCGCTTGCCGATGCGTATTTTCGCGGGGTCCTCGACGTCGAAGGGGATCCGTATGACGCATTGCGTATCAAGCGCCACCTCGAATCGATTTCGCTGACCGCACGCGAAAGGTTATCCCGGTTGCGCGGCGTATTGCCATCATTTCGCTTCCACGATGACCTGTCGAACGAGTTCTAGGGCCTGTGGCTCGATGCGGAGCGCCTATATTCCTGCGCCTGCTTCGCGCATCCCGACGATTCCCGGGACGTCGCGCAGCGGCGAAAGCTCGATCACATCTGCTGAAAACTGCGACGGAAACCCGGCAAGCGATTTCTCGATATCGGTTGCGGTTGGGGCGCCTTGGTGCGATGGGCGGCCCGGGAGTACGGCGTGCCGGCGCATGGCATCACGTTGCGCAAACGACAGTTCGACTATGCCGTTTCGCGCATTCGCGCCGAGGGCCTGGAAAACCGCGTGGCGATCTCGCTCTGCGCCCTTGCCGTGGACTCGGTCCGATCTGTACCGCGAGGAGGGGGTTACGGCCGCTTCGCCGAGCGACGGGCCGGAGGACGTTGATCGCATGCGAACGTTGTGAGGGAAAGGGTGCGGCGTGGCGGGCCGTTTTTGCGCAGCATCAAAAAACCGCTCGATCATCGTTATCTTTGCGTGCGGAAACGCGATAACCGATCCTATGGATCGAAGCGTGTTGCGTCGAGTCGTGTATGATGTCGCCCAGCCATTTCCGTCAACTGTTCGCAGTAGCCGATGTTTTCCTGTCATTCCCTCGACCCCGCACCGGGTCAAGCCGCTCCCGAGACTGCCGGATTGCCGAAGGATCCATGCGACGTTTTCCTGCGCAATGCCAGTGACGGAATCCATATCCTCGACCGGAACGGAACCGTGATCGAGGCGAGCGATTCGTTTTGCCGGATGCTGGGATATTCGCGTGAAGAAGTCATCGGCATGAACGTCCTGCAATGGGATGCCGTTTTTCGCGACCGGCAGGAGATCATGCGAGCGATCGCGGATCAGATTGCCCGCGGGGGACGCACGCAGTTCTTGACCCGGCACCGCCGCAAGGACGGCAGCGTTTTTGATGTCGAGGTTTCTGGCCATCCGGTGCAGATCGGCGGGGATTTCGTCCTTTTCAATGCTTCCCGGGACATCACCGAGCGGCTCCGGGTCACCGCCGCACTCGAGGAAAGTCACGCCAAGCTCGATGGACTGTTCCGCCTTTCCAGGACGGGAATCGTCCTCACCGATCTCCAGGGCCATTGCATCGAAGTCAACGACGCATTCTGTGCGATTTGCGGATGTTCGTCGGGCCGGCCGGAAGAATTCGATTGCTCGGCACTGATGCCCGACGACGCCGCAGCGCGGCCGATGAATTGGTTGCACGGGCTGGAGGCGAAGGGATATTGCGGGCCATACGAGAAGGAGTTGGTTCGCAAAGACGGGTCCCGAGTCGTCGCACGGATCAACGGCGTGCTGATCCGACGACCCGGCGGAGGAGGGCTGGTCTGGTGGGTGGTCGAAGACATCTCGGAATCCACGCATGTCCGTCGCCAAATGGAGTTGATGCAGTTCATCACCGACCATCTCGCCGAGGGCGTCAGCATTTCGGACGAACGTGGGCGCTTGTTGTACGTGAACAAGGTGTTTGCCGAGACCCTCGGATATCCCCAGGACGCGATGCTGTCGATGCGGATCGGCGACTTCGACCCCGGCTATTGCGAGGAGACTTGGCCGCGCCACTGGGAGGAACTGCAGCGAACCGGGTCGTTGGTCTTTGAAACCAATCACCGGACCCGTGCGGGCGAGATCGTTCCGGTGGAAATCGTCGCCAACTACATACGACATGGTGGCCAGGAGTACAACTGCGCATACGTCCGATACATTGCCGGACGCAAGGCCCGGGAAAAGGAGGTCCGGATCGCGGCCACCGCATTCGAGTCTCAGGCCGGAATGATGGTCACGGACAAAGACGCCAACATTCTCCGGGTGAACGGCGCGTTCACCCGGATCACCGGGTATTCCGCGAACGAGGTGATCGGCCGGAACCCGCGGATTCTGCATTCCGGTCGCCAGGACGCGGATTTCTACAAAAGATTGTGGCGGGAAGTCGAAGGCTCCGGATATTGGTCGGGAGAGCTGTGGAATCGCAGGAAAAACGGCGAACTCTTTGCCGAACATTTGACGATCACGGCGGTCAAGGATGGGGACGGGTTGGTGACCAACTATGTCGGCTCCCTGTCCGACATCACGCTGGCAAAAGAGACGGAGAAGGAAATCCAGCGCTTGGTGCTATACGATCCGCTGACCGATCTGCCGAACCGGCGCATGCTGCTGGATCGCCTGCAGGCTGCGCTGGCCGCCACCGCCCGCACCGGGCGTGCCGGGGCGCTGTTGTTCATCGATCTCGACAACTTCAAGCTCGTCAATGACACCCGCGGGCATGCGATCGGCGATTGGCTTCTGCAGCAGGTCGGAAACCGTCTGGCGTCGGCGGTGCGCGAGGACGACACCGTGGCGCGCCTCGGCGGAGACGAGTTCGTCGTGATGTTGCAGAACCTGGCCGTAACGCAGGCCGGTGCATCGGAGCGTGCGGCCGCGGTGGCCGAGAAGATCATCGGCTCCCTGGCGGAGCCGTTCGTCGCGGAGCCGTTGCGGTTCCTGTGCACGCCGTCGATCGGCATCACCTTTTTTCAGGACGGCAGGGCGTCGCCGGAGGAACTGCTCAAGCAAGCCGACATCGCCATGTACGAGGCGAAGAAGGCCGGACGCAACCGGTGGAAGTTTTACGACCAGAAGGTTCAGGAAGCGATTACCGCCCGGGTGACGCTCGAAGCGGAATTGCGGCGGGCGACCGAGGCCAACGAGTTCGTACTGCACTATCAAGTCAAGGTCGATCGCTGCGGCCGGCCTCTGGGTGCCGAGGCTTTGCTGCGGTGGCGCCATCCGGTGCGGGGAATCGTCCCTCCGGCCGAGTTCATTGCGCTGCTCGAGGAAACCGGCCTGATCTTTCCTGTGGGATTGTGGGTTCTCGACACGGCGTGCCGCCAGTTGAAATCCTGGGCAGAGCGCGACGGCACCCGCGATTTCCTGCTGGCGATCAACGTCAGCGCGAAGCAGTTTCATCAACCGGATTTCGTCGATCAGGTTTGCAAGGCTGTGGCGCGGCACGGGATCGATCCGCGCCGCCTCGAACTGGAAGTCACGGAGAGTGTCCTGCTGGACGACACCGAAGCGGTCATCGCCGCAATGCAGGCACTTCGGAAAATCGGCGTCCGTCTCGCGCTCGATGATTTCGGCACCGGGTATTCGTCGCTCCGCTACCTGCTCAGATTGCCGCTGAACGTCATGAAGATCGACCGGTTCTTCGTGCAGAAACTGGATCCCGACGCAACGAGCGCGGGCGCGGGCGCGCTCGTCAAAGCCATCATCGCGATGGCGAAGATCCTCGATCTCGTGGTGGTCGCCGAAGGGGTCGAGACCCCCGCGCAGAAGCGATATCTCGACGGTTGGGATTGCGCACGCTACCAAGGGTACCTGTTCGGCCGGCCGATGCCGATCGAAGATTTCGAGGCGAGCCTGCTCGGCTATCCTTCGGCCGCGATCTGACGTGCGCGATGGCCGGCACGGCCGGCGAACCGGTGTGGATTCGGGGCGAATCCCGATTCACCCCGACGGCCGGGATGCGGCGGGGTTGCCGCCTTCGGCGGCGAATTCCTTGTGTATGGCCTCGCAGTCGGCGTGCCAAAGCACCCTCGCCAGCGGCAGGTCGCTCCGGGCGAGCGGGGTGGCGCGCAGGGCCCGTCCCAACTGCCCGAGCGCGGCGTTGAGTTGCCATTGTTCCGCGCTGACGCCGAACAGGAGTTCGGCCAGCCGGGCCAGACGCTCCGCGAACTCGGTGCTGTAGGGCGCACGGAGGGGCGTCTGTCCGCCCAGCGCACGGAATGCGCCGATCCATCCGATGTTGTGTGTCAGGCCCGCGAGGTAGGCGTCGAATCGGTCGACTTCGTCCGCGGGCGCGCGCTGATAGCACAGGAGGCATTTTTCCTCGGACAGTTTCCATAGCATCGGGGCTGCGCGCGCAAGCAGTGGGGCGCGCCCGGCATCGAACAGGGGCCGGGCGAGGCTGGCGCCGACGACGCGAAGCAGTCCCTCGATGCCCAGTCGCACCACGGCCTGATCCAGACCTCCGACCGGGCCGCCATGTCGCATGCCTGCCGAATTGGCCCGACGCACGACTTCGACCACCATCGTGCCGTCGACGCGGATCAGGTCCGCGGCGTCTCGCAACGACGGTTCGGTGCCGTGTAGACAGGCAAGGAGGCGCGGCAGCATGTTCGGCGGCCGCGGCACCCACGCGGCAAGCGATTCGCCCGATTCGATCCGTTCCTCGATCCTGCGGAGAACCCCGAGCTCGTCCGGCCGCAGATCCTTGTCGGGCTCGCAGGGACATCCGGTCAGATACTCGAACAGGACCGTCGAGCTTGGAGCCGGCAGGACGTCCGACTCGTCCCCGGGACCGGATGCGGCGGCTGCCGCCGCATCCGGCGTTGTCGTCGTGCCGGCCGGGTCGGCGGCCGATGCCGTGCCGGTTCCAGGCTTGCGGCGCCATCGCCGCGGCCACCATGGGAAGGGGAAACTCGGGATTTTGCGGTCCGACATCGGGGGCGTCCGCCAAGACGGGTGTTCGGAATCGATCGGCGCAATCTTGACAGATTCGGCGGAAATGCTGCAGGTCGCTACAATCGGTCGGCCAATCCGGATTGTTCTCGACGGGAAGGAGGAGCTGCGAAAATGACGAAGGCACAGCCGGCACAGAAGTCCCCCTATGCGGTTGCGGTCGAAGCGGGCAAGAGCTATTGGTGGTGCGCCTGCGGCAGGAGCAAGAACCAACCCTTTTGCGACGGCTCACACAAGGGAACGGAATTCACGCCGCAGGAGTTCACGGCGACGGAGACCAAGACGGTGTACTTTTGCGGCTGCAAGCAGAGCCGGAACGGCGTCTTGTGCGACGGCACGCACCAGTCGCTTTGACGGGTCGCGGCACGGCGTGCCGCTGACGGATCGGGCGTCAGTACCGGCGGCGGCCGCTGCGGCCGCCACCGAATTTCATCAGCAGCCAGCCCCCCAGCATTCCGCCGAGGTGGGCAAAATGGGCGACCCCGGCCTGCGTGCCGGCGACTCCCTGAAACAATTCGATCGCGCCGAAGATCGTCACGAACAGCCAAGCCGGCATCGGAATGGGCGGAAAGATCAGCATCACGATGCGTCGGGGGAACAACAATCCGAATGCGAGCAGGATCCCGAACACGCCGCCGGAGGCGCCGATCGTGGGCTCCAGCGATCCGGTGAGCCACGTGAAGAGCAGTTGTGTCAGCCCCGCCGAAATCACGCAGACGAAGTAATACGTCAGGAACCGGTTGCGCCCCCAGACCCGCTCGACGTCGCCTCCGAACATGACGAGGCCGAGCATGTTGAGGAAGATGTGCAGAAACCCGGCATGGAAAAAACTGTATGTGACGAGCTGCCAGGGCATGAAGCCGGGCGCACCGAAGGCGCGGGAGCCGATCGGCCATAGCGCGAGACTGGTACTCAGGGTCCCGCCGAGCAAATTGTCGAGGAGGAACGTGCCCACGTTCATCCACAACAGCAGTTGCGTACCGGGGGGGAGCGGAAACATGCGTCAAGTGTACCGGAGCAGACCGCAAAACCCGGTTGGGCCTGTGCGGAAGAATCCCTCGACGGAAGGACCCGGCCATCGGGCACGTCGCGCCGCCCGCCCTGTTTCCACGGGTCGGAGCGGGGCGACGCGATGACCCCGTGGGTCAGTCGAAGACCGGCGTCTCGACGCCCAGCACCTTGTGCAGCTTGGGCGAGGTCGTCGTGTATTGCAGGTGAATGTGCTTCTCCGGGAACACGTAGCGCGCCGCCGCGAACGCCGCAAGCGCGGCTTCGTGGAAGCCTGACAGGATGAGCTTCTTTTTCCCGGGGTAGGTGTTGATGTCCCCCACCGCAAAAATTCCGTGCACGCTGGTCTCGAATCGCTCGGTATCGACGACGATCTGCTTGCGCTCGATGTCGAGGCCCCAGTTCGCGATCGGCCCCAGCCGCGGCGACAAGCCGTAGAACACCAGCAGCGCATCCATCGGCACGACACGGGTCACGCCGTCGCCTCCCGTCACTTTGATTGCCGAGAGCTGCTCGCCCTTCGCTTCGTAATCGGTGATCTGGCCGACCAGGAACTGCATCTGCATCTGCTCGCACAGCTCATGCATCTTTGCCACGCTCGCGGGCGCGGCGCGGAACCCGTCCCGTCGGTGCACCAGGATCACGCTGCCGGCCTGGTTCGGGCCTTCCTGGACGAAGTTCAAGGCCCAATCGAGCGCCGAGTCGCCGCCGCCTGCGATCACGATATCCTTGCCGGCGAAATCGGCCGGATTCCGGACCCGGTAGAACAACTGCTTGTCGACGAACCGCTCGATGTTCGGTAGGCGCAGCGGGCGCGACTCGAACGCGCCGACCCCCGCCGCGATGAACACGGTACGGGCGATGAACCGGTCGTCCCGTGAGGTTTCCACCAGGAAGCGGCCGTCTTCCCGGCGCTCGACCTTGGTAACCGTACGCCCGAGGTGGAACTGCGCCCCGAAGGGCTCGATCTGTTTGAGCAGCGAGTCGGTCAGTTCGCGGCCGGTGCAGACCGGCACGGCGGGAATGTCGTAGATCGGCTTGTCGGGATAGAGCTCGACACACTGCCCCCCGACGTGGGCCAGCGAATCGATGACGTGCGCCTTGATTTCCAGTAGTCCCAGTTCGAATACCTGGAACAATCCGACCGGCCCGGCGCCGATGATGAGGGCGTCGGTCTCGATCTCGTGTGCCGCTCCGGCCGCGGCGTGGCTTCCCGTAGGTTCCTGATGAGCTTTCATGACGTTCAGATGGAATAGACCGGTCCGTGAACCGGGAGCACGGCGCCGAAGGCGGCAACCGGTGCGCAAGGGCTTGCGGACGACACCGCGAACCCCGCGGCCGAGTGCGGATTGTACGACCCCCCTTCCCGGCGGGGGGCGTTTTTCCGGGATGCGGCGAGCAGGAATCGTAATTCCGATATTCCGGTTTCTTTGAAGGCCCTATCATTGGAATGTTGGAACATCGGCGCCGAAAGCGCGCGGACACGCAATCCGCGATCTCTCCCGCGCCCGAAATCGCTCCGAACCCGTGCGGACTCCATGCCCGCCGCGTTCCCGCAAGCCAGAAAGGGATCGAATCCATGTGCGGCATCGTTGGCGCCGTTGCGCAGCGCGACATCGTGCGCTTGTTGGTGGAAGGCCTACGCCGGCTCGAATACCGGGGCTACGACTCCTGCGGCCTGGCGGTGCAGACCGCCGAAGGAATCGAGCGCGTCCGCAGTGTCGCGCGGGTCGCCGAACTCGACGCCCAGACGGCCACCCGGACCGCGCAGGCCGGCATCGCCCACACCCGCTGGGCGACGCACGGGGCACCCACCACCGATAACGCCCACCCGCACGTCTCCTGCGGCCCCCGAATGGGCGCCGCGGGCGGGCGTACGGCATCACCGACGTCGCGGGTGGCGCTGGTCCACAACGGCATCATCGAGAACTACGAGGCCCTGCGCAGCGAACTACAGGCCGCGGGCTACGAATTCGCCAGCGAGACCGATACCGAAGTCGTCGCCCACCTGATCGATTCGCTCTATGCCGGCGACCTGCTCGACGCCGTGCGCAAGGCCGCGAAACGGCTGCACGGCGCCTACGCCATCGCCGTGTTGCATGCGCGGGAACCCGGCCGGATGGTCGGTGCGCGCGCCGGCAGTCCCCTCGTCCTGGGGCTCGGGCAGCACGAACATTTCCTTGCCTCCGACGCCCTGGCCCTGGCCGGGGCCACCGACCGATTCGTCTATCTGCAGGACGGCGACCTCGTCGACCTGCGTGCCGACCGCGCCACCGTGTTCGACGCCGACGGCAACCCGGCGCAGCGGATCGAACACAAGCTGGGCGCGGTGGCCAGCGCAGTCGAACTCGGCCCCTACCGGCACTACATGCAGAAGGAGATCTTCGAGCAGCCGCAGGCGATCGCCGACACGCTCAACGAGATCCACGCCATCCTGCCGGCACGCTTTGGCGATCTCGCCGAGGCGATCATGCCGCGCATCGATCGTGTCCTGATCCTCGCCTGCGGTACGAGTTATTACGCGGGTTGCGTCGCGCGCTACTGGATCGAAGCGATCGCCGGCATCTCGACGACGGTGGAGATCGCCAGCGAATACCGCTATCGCCGATCGGTACCCGACCCGGATGCGCTGGTCGTGGTCATTTCGCAATCGGGAGAGACGGCCGATACCCTGGCCGCCCTGCGACACGCCCAGGCGCTCGGAATGAAGCACACGCTCGCGGTATGCAACGTCGCGACGAGCGCGATGGTGCGGGAGACCGCGATGGTCTTCGCCACGCGCGCCGGCACCGAGATCGGCGTCGCATCCACCAAGGCGTTCACGACGCAGTTGGTCGGCCTGTACCTGCTCGCCAACGCGCTGGCCCAGGCCAAGGGACGCCTGTCTCCGGACGACGAGATGGATGTGGTCCGCAACCTGCGCCATCTCCCCGCGGCGGTGCAGAGCGTGCTCGCCCTCGAACCGCAGGTCATCGCCTGGGCCGAGCGTTTCGCACGCAAGGAAAACGCCCTCTTCCTCGGGCGCGGATTGCACTACCCGATCGCCCTCGAAGGCGCGCTCAAGCTCAAGGAGATCAGCTACATCCACGCCGAAGCCTATCCGGCGGGAGAACTCAAGCACGGCCCGCTCGCGCTCGTCACCGAGTCGATGCCGGTGGTGACCGTCGCTCCCAACGACGCGCTGCTCGAAAAGCTCAAGAGCAACATGATGGAAGTGCGGGCGCGCGGCGGCGAACTCTACGTCTTCGCTGACGCCGATACGCGCATCCAGCCCGCCGCGGACATGCACGTCATCCGCATGCCGGAGCACTACGGCGATCTGTCGCCGATCCTGCACGTCGTGCCCCTGCAATTGCTCGCGTACCACACGGCCGTTGCGCGAGGGAGCGACGTGGACAAGCCGAGGAATCTGGCGAAATCGGTGACGGTGGAATGAAAAAGGAGCCTGTCGTGAAAAAACTCGAAGTGTTCGATCCAGCCATGTGCTGCTCCACGGGCGTCTGCGGCGTGGACGTCGACCCGGTCCTCGCGCAGTTCGCGGCCGATCTGAAATGGGTGGCCGACCGTGGCGTCCAGGTGTCGCGCCACAACCTCGGCCAGGAGCCCCAGGCGTTCGCTGCCAATCCGGCCGTGGTCAAGGAAATGGAGGCCGGGATGGATCGGCTGCCGGTGATCGTCGTCGACGGCGCCGTGGTCACGACGGGGATGTATCCCTCTCGCGACCAATTGGCCCGCAGACTTGGCATCGACCTCCCGGCCGGGGCCGAGCCGGCCGCGAAAGCGGGCTCCTGCTGCGCACCCAAGTCGGGTTGCTGTTGAGCGGGGCCGAGGATGCCCCTGCCCGAAGCGAACACACGCCACGTCTTTTTTACCGGCAAGGGGGGCGTCGGCAAAACGTCTCTTTCCTGCGCGGTCGGACTCGCCCTGGCGGACCAAGGAATGCGCGTGCTGATCGTCAGCACGGATCCGGCGTCGAACCTTGACGAAGTCCTCGGCGCCCCCCTGTGCGGATCGCCGACCGCCGTGCCGGGTGCTCCGGGCCTCTTTGCCCTCAATATCGATCCGGAGGCGACCGCGGCGGCCTATCGGGAACGCATGGTGGGGCCGTATCGCGGGATCCTGCCCGAGGCCGCAATCCGGAGTATGGAAGAGCAGTTCTCCGGCGCCTGTACCGTCGAGATCGCGGCATTCGACGAGTTCTCCAAGCTGATCGGCGATCCGTCGGCGACGGCGGACTTCGACCGCGTGATATTCGATACGGCGCCGACCGGCCACACGCTGCGGCTCCTGACCTTGCCGTCGGCCTGGGACGCGTTCATCGCTTCGTCCACGGGCGGTGCGTCCTGCCTCGGTCCTCTGGCGGGGCTGGAGAAACAAAAGGCCCTTTATGCCGCAACCGTGCGCCGCTTGTCCGATCCCGGCGAAACGACGGTTGTGCTGGTCGCGCGGCCGGAGGGTTCCGCGCTTCGCGAGGCCGAGCGGACACGCGACGAACTGTCGGAACTGGGGGTCTCCAACATCCACGTCGCGTTCAATGGAATTTTCACAACGGATGGAACGGACGACGCGGTGGCCAACGCCATGGCCGCGAGGGCATCGAGCGCGCTGGCTTCGATGCCCTCCGGATTGGCGTCGCTTCCTTCGGTCCGTATTCCTTTCGTGCCGAGGGGGACCGTGGGCCTCGACGCTTTGCGATCGCTGGGCCGGCCGTTCGACCGGGATTCCTTCGCGCCGCGGACCCCTGCGGAAGCGCCTTTCGTCCTGCCGCCGGGACTCGGCTCCCTCATTGACGCAATCGCGTCTCGCGGCCGGGGCGTCGTGATGACCATGGGCAAAGGCGGCGTGGGCAAGACCACGGTCGCGGCGGCCGTGGCCCTCGCCCTGGCGCAGCGGGGGTGTCCCGTCGTGCTCTCGACGACGGATCCCGCTGCGCATGTTTCCGATGCGGTCGGCGAGGTCGTGCCGGGTCTGGTGGTCGAGCGTATCGATCCGTCCGTCGAGGTCGCGCAATACACCGCGGAAGTATTGGCTCGGGCCGGGGAAAAGCTGGACGCTGCCGGGCGCGCAATGCTCGAGGAAGATCTACGCTCCCCCTGCACGGAGGAGATCGCCGTCTTTCGCGCGTTCGCCGATACCGTGGATCGGGGGAGAGACGGGTTCGTCGTCCTCGACACGGCACCGACGGGCCACACGATTCTGCTCCTCGATGCCGCGGAGGCCTACCACCGCGAGGTATCCCGGACCCAGGGAGCGATGCCGGAGTCCGTCCGGGAACTGCTGCCAAGACTGCGCGATCCGGACTTCACCCGCGTGCTGGTCGTGACCCTCGCGGAGGCGACTCCGGTCCACGAGGCCGAGCGCCTGGAGGAGGATTTGCGTCGGGCAGGAATCCAGCCGTGGGCCTGGGTGATCAACCAGGCAATGCGCGCCAGCGGCACCTCCGACCCCGTTCTGGCTGAGAAGGGACGTTCCGAGTTGCCGTTCATCCGCGCGGTGAACGGCCGCGCCGCGCGGTGCGCGCTCATCCCGTGGCTGGTGAAGGATCCGGTGGGCCGGGAGGGACTGGCGGGCGTGCTCGCGACAGCAGGTTCGTCAGGATGAGTTTTGGGACCGCGGAAACGACGGAATCCCACCGCTTGCGGCAGGCATCCGGCACCAACCGGGACGCGGCCTCGCGCGAAAGCGTGCTTGCCCCAGGGGGCGACGCCGGCGCACAGTTCGATGAAATGCGAGGGAGGCCGCGCCTCGGGGGGCGCGGATCGATGCCGATCGAAGGAGGTTGCCATGAGCGTGGAAGACGAACTACAAGCAACCGTGGATGCGATGACCCGGCCGGGACGGGGCATTCTCGCGGCCGACGAGAGTGCGCCCACGATCGCAAAGCGTCTCCAGGCGGTGGGCCTGGAGTCGACGCCCGAGATCCGTAATGCCTATCGCGCGCTGCTGTTGACCACCGCGGGCTTGGGCGAGTTCATCGGCGGCGTCATCCTTTTCGAGGAGACGCTCGGACAGAAGAGCGCGGACGGCACGCCGCTGCCGCAGTGTGCGCTTCGCCAGGGCATCGTTCCAGGGATCAAGGTCGATGCCGGAAAGATTCCGCTCGCGCACGCGCCGGGCGATGAGATCACCCAGGGCCTCGACGGTCTCGCGAAGCGCATGGAGGGGTACAAGCAACAAGGCGCGCGCTTCGCCAAATGGCGCGCCGTGTACCACGTCTCCGACCGGCTGCCGAGCCAGCTCGCGATCGACGCCAATGCCGAGGGCCTGGCGCGGTACGCGGCGATCTGTCAGGAATCCGGGATCGTGCCGATCGTCGAACCCGAAGTGCTGCTCGACGGTGACCATACGATCGGGCACTGTGCCGAGACGACCGAGGCGGTACTGCATGCGGTCTTCCACGCCTTGCATCGCCACCGCGTGGTCCTCGAACACATGCTGCTGAAGCCGAGCATGGTGCTGCCGGGAAAGGAAAACGCCCGGAAATCGTCGCCTGGCGAGATCGCCGAATCGACGATCCGAGTATTGCGGCGCACCGTACCGGCGGCGGTGCCGGGAATTTATTTTCTATCGGGCGGGCAGACGCCCCGGGAAGCGACGGCGAATCTCGACGCCATCAACCGGCTCGGGCCGCAGCCGTGGCATCTGCGCTTTTCCTACGGCCGTGCCTTGCAGGATCCGGTACTGCACGCTTGGCGCGGCCAGCCGGCCAACGCGGCGATCGCGCAGCAGGCCCTGCACACCCGCGCGCGCCTCAACAGCGCGGCGAGCCAAGGGCGATACGAGGCCTCGATGGAACCTGCACCGGAGTAGGCGGCGCGATGGAAGGACTCCCGACGCCCTTCCGAACCGGCCTACTTTCGCAGACGATATCCCGTCCGGAAGATCCAGGCGATGATGGCCAGCGCGGCAGCGGCGAAGGTTCCGATCATCGCCACGCTCGTCGCAAGGCTGACGTCTCCATGCTCATAGAAGCTCCAACGGAAGCCGCTGATCAGGTAGACGACCGGGTTGATCATCGAGACCCGGTACCAGAATGGCGGAAGCATCTTGATCGAGTAAAAGCTGCCTCCCAGGAAGGTCAGCGGCGTGATGATCAGCAATGGGATCAGCTGCAGTTTTTCAAAGCCGTCGGCCCAGATGCCGATGATGAAGCCCAACAGGCTGAACGTGGCGCTCGTCATGATCAGAAAGAACGACATCCACAGCGGATGCATCACGTGCATCGGCACGAAAAACGACGCCGTCGCCAGCACGATGGCACCGATCATCACCGACTTGGTGGCCGCGGCGCCGACATAGCCGAGCACGACCTCGCCGAAGGACAGCGGCGCGGACAGGATTTCGTAGATCGTGCCGGTAAAGCGCGGAAAATAGATCGCGAACGAGGCATTCGACACGCTTTGCCCCAACACCGTCAGCATGATGAGGCCCGGCACGATGAATGCACCGTAGGGAACTCCATTGACACCCTGGATGCGCGAGCCGATCGCCGAGCCGAACACGATGAAATACAGAACGGTCGAAATGACCGGCGAGGCGACGCTCTGGCCCACCGTACGCAGGGTGCGCGCCATCTCGAAGCGGTAGATGGCCCAGATGCCGCGCACGTTCATCGCGCCCCCACCAACTGCATGAATATCTCCTCGAGGCTGCTCTGGCGGCACTCGATGCGCTTGGGTCGGATGTTGCTGGCCCGCATGTCGTCGATCAACACGGACGCATCGTGCGCGTCCTCCTCGGCGTTGTAGGTATACACCAGCTCGTTGCCATCGGCCGCGATGGCGAGATCGTAGACGGCCAGGGTATCCGGAATCCGTTGCAGTGGCGTGGATAGGGTGAAGATCATCTGGCTCTTGCCCATCCTTTGCATCAGCGCCGTTTTCGTTTCGGTCAGGATCAGCCGGCCCTTGTCGATGACGCCGATGCGGTCGGCCATCTCCTCGGCCTCCTCGATGTAGTGGGTGGTCAGGATGATGGTCACCCCGGTATCGCGCAGGGCGCGGACCTGCGCCCACATGGACTTGCGCAATTCGATGTCGACGCCCGACGTGGGCTCATCGAGAAACAGGATATCCGGCTCGTGCGCCAGCGCCTTGGCGATCATCACGCGCCGTTTCATTCCGCCCGACAGGCGGCGGATCTGTTCGTCCTTCTTCTCCCATAACGCGAGGTTCCTCAGGATCCGCTCGAGAAGGGCCGGGTCGGCGGGCTTGCCGAACAGGCCCCGGCTGAAACGAACCGTGTCCCCGACCGAAACGAAGGCGTCGGTCGTCAGTTCCTGGGGTACCAGGCCGATGGCCGCCCGCGCGCTCCGGTAGTCCCCGACGATGTCATGCCCGCACACCCGGATGCTTCCGCGACTGGGCCGGACGAGACCGCAGATGGCGCCGATCAGGGTGGTCTTCCCCGCGCCATTGGGGCCGAGCAACGCGAAGATCTCGCCGCGATGGATGTCGAGATCGATGCCGTCGAGCGCGGCGAGCCCGTTGGCATAGGTCTTGTGGAGACCCGAGATCGAGATGGCGCTGGCGCCGGTCATATGCACTCCCATACCGGATGCACGCCGGCGCGGAAGAAGCGTCGATGCTAGCGCATCGCCGCTGGCCGAGGAGCGGCGCGCCCGCGCGGCGAACCGCGGTCGGCCACCGTCGCGGCGACATCCCGGACGGAAACGCGCCGATATAGGATAATTGCGCGTGAACCAAACCTCGATTACGCCCCGCGGCGCCCTTTTTTCCGATCTCCATCTCGGCGAGGCGCTGTTGCGCGCCTTGCAGGAGGTCGGGTACGAGGCACCCTCTCCGATCCAGGCGGCGACCATCCCGCGCATGCTCGAAGGGCGGGACGTCCTGGGTCAGGCGCAAACCGGAACGGGCAAGACGGCCGCCTTCGCGTTGCCGATTCTGGCGCGCATCGACCTGGGGGCGGGGACACCGCAAGCGCTGGTGCTGGCCCCGACGCGCGAACTTGCCATCCAGGTCGCCGAGGCGTTTCAGCGGTATGCGACCCACATGGCCGGGTTCCATGTCCTGCCGCTCTACGGCGGCCAGAGCTACGGCCCGCAGCTTTCCGCCCTCCGTCGCGGGGCCCATGTGGTGGTGGGAACCCCCGGACGGGTGATCGACCACTTGGAAAAGGGGTCGCTCGACCTGACGAACCTGCGCACGCTGGTGCTCGACGAGGCCGACGAAATGCTGCGCATGGGCTTCATCGATGACGTCGAACGCATCCTGCAGAGCGCGCCGGCGCAACGACAGACCGCCCTATTCTCGGCCACCATGCCTGCCGAGATCAAGCGCATCACCAAAGCGTACCTGCGCGACCCGGTCGAGGTCACGATCGCCACGCATCGGAGTACCGCCGAAAACATCCGCCAACGCTACTGGTTGGTCAGCGGCATGCATAAGCTCGACGCGCTCACCCGCATCCTCGAGGCCGAGCCCTTCGATGGCATGATCATTTTCGTGCGAACCAAGCTCGGTGCCGATGAACTGGCGCAAAAACTGCAGGCGCGCGGCTTTTCCGCCGCGGCGATCCACGGCGACCTGCAACAGCAACAGCGGGAGCGCACGATCGGGCAGTTGAAGGACGGCAGCATCGACATCCTCGTGGCGACCGACGTCGCAGCGCGCGGTCTGGACGTCGATCGCATCAGCCACGTAATCAATTTCGATGTGCCGGTCGATCCGGAAAGCTATGTTCATCGCATCGGGCGCACCGGGCGCGCGGGGCGAAAGGGCGAGGCGATTCTTTTCGTCAGCCCGCGCGAGCGGGGGTTGTTGCGGGCATTCGAGCGCTCGACGAGCCAGCCGATCTCGGTCCTGGAAATGCCGACCATCCAGGCGGTCAACGACGTGCGCATCGCCCGATTCAAGGAGCAGATCGCCACGGCGCTGGCGAGCGGGGAACTGGATGTCTTCACCGCGATCATCGAGGATTTCGAGCGCGAGAACGACGTTCCCGCGGTGGAGATCGCGGCCGCGCTCGCCAAGATGGTCCAGCGCGGGGTACCGCTGCTGTTGACCAAGCCCGATCGCGATCGCGTGGCGACAGACACTCCTGCGCCCGTCCGGGAAGGCCCCCCCAGGGTCAGGCCGGGCAAGGCTGCGCCGACGGCCGCTGTAAACCGGTCGCAAGCCGACGCGCGATTCCCGGGCGCTGCCGAGAGGCCCGCCGGCCGTACGGAGCGCGAGGGCGGCGCGGGGGTGTACCGCGTGGAGGTGGGCAGCGCGCATGGGGTCAAGCCCGGCAACCTGGTCGGCGCGATCGCCAACGAAGGCGGACTGGAGGCACGGGCCATCGGCCGTATCGAAATCTTCGATACATACAGCCTCATCGAACTGACCACGGCGCTTCCGAAACGGATCCTGGACCATCTGCGAACCGTGCAGGTGGCCGGTCGCCCTCTGCGCATCCGCGCCGGCGGCGAGATGCCGGCGCAACGCAGCACACGACACACGGCCCGCGAAGCAGGCGATTCGCGCAAGGCGCCCGTCAACGGCGCACGACACGCCCGCGGCAATCCCAAAGCCAGGCGGACTTGGTAGCCCCGCGTGGCAGACGGATTTCGTGAGCGCGCGCGGGACACCTGGGGGAAAACCGTATCCGGCGCCACCCCATCCGGCGGACAGGTGTGTGGGCGACTTGTCGGATCAGTGCGGAAGCGCCGATGCCAAGCGATCGAGCGCGTCGTCGACGAGCCGTCGAGGACAGGCAAGGTTGATGCGCAGGAAGCCTTCTCCCGCGGCGCCAAACTTGGTCCCCGGGTCCAGCCATAGCCGTGCGCGCCGCAACAGGAAGTCGTGCAATGCCGCAGGCGCCATGCCGAGCCGGCGAAAGTCGATCCAAGCCAGATACAGCGCATCGGTCGGCGTGACCGTGATCGGCAGCCCGAGCGCGCCGACGCGCTCGGCGAAGTGGCGCTGGTTGCCGCGCACATAATCGAGCATCGCCTCGGCCCAGGACTCGCCGCCCCGATACGCCGCCTCGCACGCGGCCGTGCCGAGGACATTGACGAGATGGACGCCGTTGCGCTCGGACTGTTTCTGGTACTGCAACCGATGGCGCGCGTTGGGGATGAAGACGTTGGCGCAGGACAGTCCGGCGATGTTGAACGTCTTGCTCGGCGCCGTGCAGACGATGACATTGTCGGCGATCGCGTCGTCCAGCATGGCCAGGGGCAGATGACGCCTTCCTTCACCGAAGACGAGATCCTGGTGGACTTCATCGGCGACGATCAGGATGCCGTGGCGCTCGCAGATCGCCGCCATCGCAAGCAGTTCCTCGCGCGTCCACACGTTTCCGGTCGGATTGTGCGGGTTGCATAGGATGAAGAGTCGGGTGCCCGGCTGGATGGCGGCCTCGAATGCGTCCGGGTCGAACCGGTATCGCCCCTGATCCAGGGTGAGCGGTGCCTGCGCCAGACGGCGTCCGTTGGCGACGACGTCGTGAAGAAAGTGGAAGTAGACCGGCGGCTGCACGAGGACGTGATCGCCCGGCAGCGAAAACGCCTGGATGGCCGTGTTGAGCGCAGTGACGACGCCCGGCGACTGGACGAGCCATTCCGGTTCGGCGGACCAGCCGAAGCGCCGTTCCTGCCAGGTCACGGCGGCTTCGCGGTAGGAATCCGGCGTGCCGCCGTAGCCGAACACGCCCCCCTCGACCGCGCGGCGCAGGGCTTCGAGGATGGGCGGCGCCGCGCGGAAATCCATGTCGGCAACCCACATCGGCAGCGGGTCTGCCGCCCATTGCTCGGGAGTCAGGAACTGGCGGGCGTCGTTCCATTTCCGGGAATTGGTGCCCCGACGGTCGATGATCTCGTCGAAGTCGTAGCGTGGTGCCGCCGGACGATCGTTCATACCCACCAAGTTCCCAACCGGACGATACGCACGGTATCACGGATCGCGACGATGCCCGCTCCATCGCCGGTCCGTGCGCGGAAACGGAAAAACGGTATGGGCATGGTCCGGACCCCCGGCTACTCTGCGGCGGAGCCCCCACCGGATGCCGGAACGGGGAACGGGACGTGCGCGGGGACTGGCGAAGGGAGGAACGACGATGGCCAAGATTCTGGTTCTGTACTACAGCACTTGGGGACATGTCGAGCGCATGGCCCAGGAAGTCGCGGTCGGCGCACGCGCCGTGTCCGGCGTCACGGTGGCGCTCAAGCGGGTTCCGGAGACGATGCCGGCGGAAACGCTGGCGGCAATCCACGCCAAGACCCAGCAGGACGCGCCGGTGGCGAGTCCGGGGGAACTGGGTGACTACGACGCGATCCTCTTCGGCACGCCGACGCGCTTCGGCAACATGTGCGGTCAGATGCGGAACTTTCTCGACCAGACCGGTGCGCTGTGGCAACAAGGCAAGCTGGTCGGCAAGGTCGGGAGCGTATTTGCCAGCACCGGTACGCAGCATGGTGGCCAGGAGACCACCATCACCTCGTTTCATACCACGCTGTTTCATCACGGCATGATCATCGTTGGCGTTCCATACGCCTGCCCGCAATTGAGCAACATGGACGAAATCACGGGCGGGACGCCATACGGCGCGACGACGCTGAGCAGAGCCGACGGCACCCGCGCCCCCAGCGCGAATGAACTGGCTGTGGCCCGCTACCAGGGGCAACACGTCGCCGAAATCGCCAGGAAACTATTCGGATGAGGGACGGGCGCGGGGAGTGGAAGGCGCGCGCCTTCCATCCCGGCGGTCGGCCCCGGCGCGCTCGCGACAGGCTGCCGCCACGCCGTCGCGGAGGAGTTCTGCAAGGCGCAGTACGCCCGGGCCGGCATAGTCGCGGTCGGCGAACACCAAATACAGCTCCGCCCATCGTTCGGCGCCCTCCCGCAAAGGAAGCGGTTTGAGCAAACCGCCCGCGATTTCGTCGCGAATCGTCTCCTCGGAGAACCATGCGAAGCCGAGCCCCATGCAAACCGCGTGGATGGACGTCGCCTTGTGACTCACCGTCCACACCTGCTCGGCCCCGACGGAGCTTTCGCGCCGACGCTGGGCGCCGGTGTCCCGAATCGTCAGGTGGCGGTATTTCCGCAGGTCTTGCAGCGTCAATGCGCGCCCGATCCGATGGAGAGGATGGTTCGGATGCGCAACGGGAATAAAGCGCATGCGCATCAGGGGATCCCCCCCAAAACCCTGCGGCACGCGTGAGCAGATCGCGAGATCGACCCTGCGCTCGAGCAGCGATTCTTCGGTTCCGCTGAGAACCGTTTCGTAAAGCTCGATACGAGTCTGCGGGCGCTCTTCGGCGAAGCGCGCACAGCACTGCAACAGCAGCCAAGTTGGGAAAATGACGTCGACGGCCAAGCGCAGTTCCGGCTCCCAACCCGCGGCGAGCATCCCCGCCGCACCCTCCAGCGAACCGGCTTCGTCCAGGAGTGCCTTTGCGCGGCGGTACAACACGTCTCCGGTACCGGTGAGGCGCGCCTTGCGGCCGACGACCTCGAACGCCTTCACCCCGAGCACCGATTCCAGCTTCTGTACGGCATACGTGACCGCCGATTGCGCCTTGTGGAGGGACTCGGCGGCCTGGGCGTATCCCCCGGCATCGACGACCGCCACCAAGGCACGCCATTGGTCCAACGACACTTTCGGGGAAGAAGTCATGTATCCAATTATTCGATTTGTTTTACCGAAAGATTCTACTATTCAATCTGCTAAGTAGATATTTAAATGGAGGCATCTTCCGGGAAGCGGTAACTCGGCGAGGCGGTCCAACTCGGCGGACGATCGCGACCTTCCGCTTCCCGACCCGGATTTTTTCCAAGGAGCCGCACCATGAACTCGTTTTTCGATGCAACAAGTCCGTATTGCAGTCTTACCGGCCGGATCCTGATCGCCGCGCTCTTCGTGGTCTCGGGCTGGGGCAAGATCCACGGCTACGCGGGCACGCAGGCCTACATGCAATCGGCCGGTGTACCCGGAAGTCTGCTGCCATGGGTAATCCTGCTCGAACTCGGCGGCGGCATCGCCATCATTGCGGGGGTTTTCACGCGGCCGCTGGCGTTGGTGCTGGCCGGCTTCAGTGTCGTGACCGGATTGCTGTTTCACGCCGGATCCGCGGAGGCGATGCAGCAGATCATGTTCTTGAAGAACCTCGGTCTGGCCGGCGGCTTCCTGTTCCTGGCTGCTAACGGCGCCGGACCGATCAGCCTCGATCACCTGCGGCAGCGCCGCCGGGCGTCGTCATGATCCCGACGGAGATCGCGTGATCGAACGGTGCCCGGCCTCTCGCCGGGCACCGTGCCGGCCATCGCCGATCACCCCCGGGCCCGGTAGTTTCCGAACGACGATCGCCCGGTACCGTTCTTCCTTCGTTCAAGCGATCGAGGGAGGGAAAGATGGCAAACGATCGGGCGCTGTCGGGCCGTCATCGGATCGGGGCGGCCCAATGACTCGCCGCGCCGGCATCTGGGTCGCCGTGCTTGCGATCAGCGCCGCAGCCGGCTGGTACGGCCGGGCCCCGCAGGCCATGCCGGAACGTGCCGCGTATCTGTGCACGCCGTTTGCGCGCGCCGTCACGTTCGGAACGGGATTGCAGGCCACCCTGCAGTACGATGTCCTGCCGTTCCGCTCGGCGTGGTTGGTCGCGCCCCGCCGGGAATGCGCCCGGTTTCTGCTGCAGTGGGCTGCCGATGCTCGGGAATGATGTCGTAGCGCCCCACGGGCCGCCGACGGCGGAACGGACGCTCGGCGAACTGGGTTATGCCGCGCAGGATCTCGCGGAGATTCGCCGCATCCTGCACCAACCGGACGGGATCGTGCTGGCCGTCGGCCCGGCGGGTTCGGGGCGGACCGCCTCGCTCCACGCCATGCTCGAGGCCATTGCCCCCCCATGCCGCCGCGTCCGGACGATCGTGGACACCGTCCCCCGTCGCGGGCCGGGGTGGTTGCAGGGCGAGGCCGGCGATCCGGAGGATGGTCGCGGGCACGATCCGCTGGCGGCGCAGTTCCGGCGGCTGCTGCGCAGCCGCCCCGACGCCGTCCTGTTGGCGGAAATCGACTCGTCCGAGGAGGCGCAGATGGTGCTTCGGGCGGCGCAGGCCGGCTGCCGGGTATTTTCGGCGCTGCACGGCGGCCGCGCGCACCACGTCTTCTCCCGTTTTCGCGCCTGGGGCGTCGCGGCGACCGATCTGGCCGACCATCTCGCGCTCGTGGTCGCGCAGCGGCTGGTGCGTGCGCTGTGTCGCCATTGTTCGTTGCCCGACGACTCCGAAGCGGTGCGCGACGCGCTGATACGGGCCGCCGAGGGATGGCGAATCCCGTCCGCCGCGCGGGATTCCGTGCAGGTCCGGATGGCCGGTCCGGGCGGGTGCAACCATTGCCGCGGTGAGGGATATCGCGGCCACACCCTGGTCTACGAGTGGATCGAGGTGGATTCCGGCGTGCGCTCGCTGGTCGAAGAGGGTGTCGGCGCGATGGAGTTGGAACGCCGCCTGCTCGCCGATGGCCGCAGCCTTTGGGATTGCGGGCTACGCCTCGTCGTCTCGGGTGTCACGTCGCTCGAGGCCTTGCGCGCGGCAGTCCGCGAGCCGCGATGACCCGGGGGCCGCCCCTCGCCAGGCTCCGACGCCGGTCGCCGTCCCATAGCCGCCGACGCCGACGATGCACGCGCGATGCGCATCGGTTTGGCAAGAAACCTTGCCGGAAATCCCCGACTCGTCCCGATCCTCTCATCGCGTACCACTTGAAAATCCGGCGAGGAGGCCGATATAGCAGGTGTACCGAACGACGGCGGCGGACCCGGCGGTTCACCGGAAGCGCGGGCGGCACCAGGATGGAGAAACGGATCGCATCATGAACATGGTCTACAACAGCTCGAATTTCTGCATTGTCCAGTTCTCGGATTTCGGCGACGACGCCCGGCATCCGGCCGGCGGATTCGAGATCATGGACAAAGGGTCCCGTCGCGAAATTTTCCTCGACGGCCGGCAGGCGGAGCGGTTTCGGGACGACATTGCGCGACTCATTTCCCACGAACCCTCGGTGGACGAGTTCGACGACTTCTTGGCCAGCTACACCGGGTTGATGACCCAGCCGGTGGTTCTGCACTGACCTCCCGCCCGCCCCGCTTGCCGGGCGGGGCGCCGGTCGTTTCGCGCCGCGGCGCCTGCCGCCGGAAATTCTCCCCCGTACAATGCGGCCTGTACTTTTTGGCGCCGCAGCATGTCTTCGTCCCCGAATATCCCCCCGGAAGCCAGGTCGGACCCATCCATCGAAGACCGCCTGCGTGCGCTGCTCGCCCATCGCATTCTGATCCTCGACGGTGCCATGGGCACCATGATCCAGCGCCACAAACTGCGCGAAGAGGATTTCCGCGGCCTCGACCGCACACAGCGGTTTGCCGACCACCCGATCGACTGCAAGGGCAATAACGAGCTTCTGCTGTTGACCCGTCCGGAACTGATCCGGGACATCCATGAGCAGTACCTTGCCGCGGGCGCCGACATCGTCGAGACCAACACGTTCGGCGCCACGCGGATCGCCCAGGCCGATTACGAACTCGCCGACCTTGCCTATGAAATGAACGTTGCGGCGGCGCGGATCGCGCGCCAAGCCTGCGACCGGTACACGACTCCCGAGCGGCCGCGCTTCGTTGCCGGCGCGGTCGGGCCCACGCCGCGCACCGCCTCGATTTCTCCGGACGTCAACGATCCGGGCGCGCGCAATGTCACCTTCGAGGAACTCGTCGCGGCGTATGGGGAGCAGGTGCGCGCCCTGCTCGATGGCGGCGTCGATCTGCTGCTGATCGAGACGATCTTCGACACGCTCAACGCCAAGGCGGCGGTGTTCGCGATCGACGAAGAGTTCGAGCGCCGGGGCGTGCGGCTGCCGATCTTCCTTTCGGGCACGGTGACGGACGCCTCCGGCCGCATCCTGTCCGGTCAGACGGTCGAGGCGTTCTGGAATTCGCTGCGTCATGCCAGGCCCCTGGCGGTCGGGTTGAACTGCGCGCTCGGAGCCGCCCTCATGCGGCCCTATGTCGAGGAGTTCGCGCGACTGGCCGACACGTTCGTCTGCATCTACCCCAACGCCGGGCTGCCCAACCCGATGTCGGAGACGGGTTTCGACGAGACGCCGAACGTCACCTCGGGCCTGCTCCGCGAATTCGCCGCGGCCGGTCTGCTCAACATCGTCGGCGGCTGCTGCGGCACCACCCCGGACCATATCCGCGCGATCGCGCAGGCGGTCGAGGGGTTGCCCCCCCGGACGCTGCCGACCGTCGAGCCACGCCTGCGGCTTTCTGGCCTGGAGCCGCTCAACATCGGTCCCGACACGCTCTTCGTCAACGTCGGCGAGCGGGCCAACGTCACCGGATCGCGCCAGTTCGCACGGTTGATCCTCGATGGGCAATATGACCAGGCGGTGGCGGTCGCGCGCCAGCAGGTCGAGGCGGGCGCCCAGATCGTCGACGTGAACATGGACGAGGCGATGCTCGATTCGGTGGCCGCCATGCGCCGCTTCCTGAATCTGATCGCCGGCGAGCCCGACATCGCGCGCGTGCCGGTGATGATCGACAGCTCCAAGTGGTCGGTGATCGAGGCCGGCCTGCGGTGCGTGCAGGGAAAGTGCATCGTCAACTCGATTTCCCTCAAGGAAGGGGAGGCGGAGTTCCTGCGCCAGGCGCGTCTCGCGCGCCGCTACGGCGCGGCGATGATCGTCATGGGATTCGATGAGAACGGACAGGCCGATTCCTACGAGCGCCGCATCGCCATTGCCGAGCGCAGCTACCGGTTGCTCACCGAGCAGGCCGGCGTCCCGTCCGAGGACATCGTCTTCGATCCCAACATCTTCGCCATCGCCACCGGCATCGACGAACACAACCACTACGCGGTGGATTTCCTGGAGGCGACGCGCTGGATCAAGCGCAACTGCCCACATGCCGGAGTGAGCGGCGGCGTGTCCAACGTGTCGTTTTCGTTCCGCGGCAACGATCTCGTGCGCGAGGCGATCCATACCGTGTTCCTGTACCACGCGATCCGCGCCGGCATGACCATGGGCATCGTCAATGCCGGGCAGTTGGGCGTATACGAGGAGATCGAACCCGAGCTGCGTGAGGCGGTCGAGGACGTGGTGCTCGACCGCCGCCCGGATGCCGGAGAGCGGCTCGTCCAGTTGGCGGAACGGCGCAAGGGCGCGGGCCGCAAGCGCGAAGAGGATCTGGCCTGGCGCAGCGAGCCGGTGGCAAAGCGGCTGGTGCACGCGCTCGTCCATGGAATCACGCAGTTCGTCGAGGCCGATACCGAGGAGATCCGAGCCCAGATCCAGGCGCGAGGCGGTCGCACCATCGAGGTGATCGAAGGTCCGCTGATGGAGGGCATGAACGTCGTCGGCGATTTGTTCGGCGATGGCAAGATGTTTCTTCCGCAGGTCGTGAAGTCGGCCCGGGTGATGAAACAGGCGGTTGCCTATCTCGTGCCCTACATCGAGGAGGAGAAGGCGGCGAGCGGCGATGTGACGCGGTCCAACGGCAAGATCGTCATCGCCACCGTCAAAGGCGACGTCCACGATATCGGCAAGAACATCGTGACCGTCGTGCTCCAGTGCAACAACTTCGAGGTGGTGAATCTCGGCGTGATGGTGCCGGCGGAGAAGATTCTGCAGACCGCGATCGACGAGAAGGCGGACATCGTCGGTTTGAGCGGCCTCATCACGCCATCGCTCGAAGAGATGGCACACGTGGCGTCCGAAATGCAGCGTCTGGGCATGACCATCCCATTGCTCATCGGCGGCGCGACCACCTCGCGGGTCCACACCGCCGTGAAGATCGCGCCGCGCTACGATGGCGCGGTGGTGTATGTACCGGATGCCAGCCGTTCCGTCGGCGTGTGCCAGTCGTTGGTTTCCGAAGGGCAGCGTGAGGCGTATCTTGCCGAACATCGCGCGGAAACCGAACGCGTGCGTCGCCAACACGCCGGCAAGAAGGGGCCGGAGATCGTGCCGTTGACGCAGGCGCGCGCCAATGCGGCGCGGCTCGATTGGCGGGAGTATGTGCCGCCGAAACCGAAGTTCCTCGGGCGGCGGGCGCTACGCGCCCTCGATCTGGCGCAGGTGGCGGAATACATCGACTGGGGGCCGTTCTTCCAGACCTGGGATCTGGCCGGGCCGTATCCGGCGATCCTCGACGACGCCGTCGTCGGTACGCAGGCGCGTCGCGTGTTCGAGGATGCCAAGGGGATGCTCGCGCGCATCATCGCCGAGCGCTGGCTCACGGTGAACGCCGCAGTGGCGTTCCACCCCGCGAACGCCGATGGCGATGACATCGCGGTGTTTTCCGACGAGACGCGAACCGCTCGGCTGTTCACCTGGTACGGACTGCGGCAGCAGACCCGCAAGCCGGTGATCGACGGGGTGCCCCGCCCGAATCGCGCGCTGGCCGACTTCATCGCTCCGCCGGGTATCGCCGATTACATCGGATTGTTCGCGGTGACCGCCGGCCTGGGCATCGAGACGCAGGAAGCGGCGTTTTCCCGCCTGCATGACGACTATGGCGCGATCCTGCTCAAGGCGCTTGCCGACCGGTTGGCCGAAGCAGCGGCGGAGATGTTGCATCAGCGGGTGCGCCGCGATCTCTGGGGCTATGCGCCGGACGAGCATCTGGGACACGATGCGTTGATTGCCGAGCGGTACCGCGGGATTCGGCCGGCACCGGGTTATCCCGCCTGTCCGGAGCACAGCGTCAAGCGGGAGCTGTTCGCCGCATTGCATGCGGAGGAGATCGGCATGACGCTGACGGAGAGCTTCGCCATGCATCCGGCGTCATCGGTCTCCGGGTTCTATCTCGCGCATCCGGATGCGCGGTATTTCAACGTCGGCCCCATCGGACGCGACCAGTTGGAAGACATGGCGCGTCGCCGCAGCATGGATGTGGCGCGATTGGAGCGATGGCTTGCGCCGAATCTGGGCTGAGGGGGAGAAGACGGTGCGTGCAATGCTCCGATCGATGATCGTCGCGGCCTTCGTGGCGACATCTGCCGCGTGCACGACGGCGCCCCCCACGGACGCTGCTCCGGTCCCCGTCGACAACGGCATCCATGCCTTGCCGTTGCTGACGCCTGCGCGCCTCGCCGCGGCGATGGCGCGCAGGCCCATCATTTTGTCCGGCGAAGTCCATGACAATGCTGCGCAGCATGCCATGCGTGCGCAGGCATTGCGCCGGCTCTTGCAGGGTGGGGCACGACCCGCGATCGCGTTCGAACAGTTCGACGCCGATCGCCAGGATGCCTTGAACGCTGCGCGTGACGTGGCGCAAGGCAGCATTGCCGCGCGTGCGGAGCGCATCATTCGGGCCGCGGGCGCCAAGGGGTGGAACTGGAGTTTTTATCGGCCCTACGTCGAGCTCGCCCTGCAATATCACCTGCCCATCGTCGCAGCCGATCTGTCGGGCGCGCAGGCGATGAAGGTGGCGATGCATGGCGTGTCGTCGGTGTTTCCGTCCGGCCGGGCGGCGGCGCTGGGATTGCGCGACATCCCGTCGCGCCTGTTGCGCGCGCAGGAGCGCGAAATCGAGATCGGACATTGCGGCCTTGCGCCCAGGGACATGCTGGCGGCGATCGCGACGGCGCAGATCGCCCGCGACGCCGTGCTGGCCGATTCGATCCGGCCGTATTTTCCCCGTGGCGTCGTGCTGTTGACCGGCAACGGTCATGCCCGTCGCGACATCGGCGTCATGGTCCATCTGTCCGATGCCGAGCGTGCCCGCGCGCTCTCCATCGGGTTGCTCGAGGATGACCCGAAAACGCCGGAGCGTGCGTCCGCGTTCGATGTCGCGTTCCGCATGCCGGCGCAGCCGCGTCCGGATCCTTGTCTGCGGCTCCGTGCGCGGCAGCACGGCGTACCGTTGTTCCAATCGCACTGACCACGACGGCCTCCGATGTGCCCGCCGCGCTTGTAGTACGGGGCGCGGGGGAGGTTCGGAGTTCCCGGCGGACGTCCGCTTGCGCTTCACGGTGTTCTCGCCGCCACCAGGTTGACCACCCGTTCGACCCCCGCCCGCTTGAGTACGGCGGCCGCTTCCTCGAGGGTCGCCCCGGATGTCATCACATCATCGACCAGCGCTACGCACCGCACCGAACCGGGTAGCGGAACCCGCAGCGAGAACGCTCCGCGAATTCCGTTGCGTCGCTGCGCGAGCGGAAGATCGTGCTGGGCCGGACCATCGCGGTTCCGAATGAGATGGCGCGCCAGGACGGGGAACCCCTGTCCGGCAGCGATGCCGCGCGCGATCTCTTCGGCCTGGTTGTAGCCGCGGCGGCGCAGGCGTTGGGGCGCGACCGGAATCGGGATCAGTACCTCGAAATTCTGCCCCGGAAGGTGTGCCGCGCGGCGTGCCAGCAACCGTCCGAAGGCGTATCCGAGGTCGAGACGTCCCTGGAATTTGAGCGCGGCGATCATGCCGCGGATGGGAGGCGCGTAGTCGGCCAGCGCGAGGGTGGCGTCGAAGCGACGATGGTGTGTCAGACATCCACCGCACAAATCCCCAACTCGTTCCACAGGGTAATCCACCGACATATCCACCGGTTTTCCCCGTTTGGTCAGGGGGTTTTCCACAGGGAAATCCACAGGAAGACGGCGGTTGTCCCCGGATGGATCCACAGGGTTGTCCACAATGGGATGGGTCGGCTCGGGGAGGCGATTGCCACAGCATCGACAGCGCCGCACATCATCCGGGAAGAAATCTTCCAGACAACCGGGGCAAATCGGGTCGCCCCGTTCCACGCCGCAGACCGCGCACCAAGGGGCGATGGCGCGTCGGATCGCATCGAAGAGTTTGCCCATCCGGGAAGCGTATCCCGCGGGCGCACCGGTCGCGCCACCGGCTCCGGCAGCATTCCATGCGACGGACGGCAGGCATCCCGGCGTTCCATCGGACCGTCGGCGCCCCGGTTCCGTCATTGCGAGGGCGCAGCCCGAAGCAATCCAGACATTGCGACGCCGAGGGTACTGGCAGTCTGCGCTGTCGCCGGGAAATCCGTCTGCCGCGCAGACCCTCAGGTCCGATGGATCTTCAATCGGTTTCCTGCTTCGTCGATTTCTTCGAGCACCACATCGAACCCCCAAAGCCGCTTGACGTAACCCAGCACCGTTTCGGTGCCGGGGGCGTCGAGCAGCCGGCCGTTTTCGACGCGGTGCTGCAGCAGGAGCGCCCGTTCGCTGTCGTCGTTGGCACGCGCGACGGTGAGCGCGGGGATCGTCGTCTCGCTACGGGTCTGACGGGCCAGCGCCTGGCGGATCTGCAGGTAGCCGGATTCGTTGTGGATCGCCTGCACGTGATAGTGGTCGCGATCCTCCTCGCCGTCATGGAGGAGGAAGAGGCGCATGTCGCGCATGACTTTGGGGGAAAGGTACTGCTCGATCAGACTGTCGTCTTTGAAGTTGGCCATCGCGAAATGGATCGCTTCTTCCCAGGGCGTGCCGGCGATGCCGGGAAACCACTGCCGATCCTCGTCCGTCGGCGTTTCGCTGATGCGCCGGATGTCGCGGAAGATCGAAAATCCCAGTGCATACGGATTGATGCCGTGGAAGCCCCGGGCATCGAATGCCGGCTGCGCCACGACGTCGCCGTGGTTGGCCAGCCACTCGAGCATGAACCCGTCGTCGATCTCCCCCGCATCGTAGAGATCGTGGAGCAGGGTGTAGTGCCAGAAGGTCGCAGCCCCTTCGTTGGCGATCTTGGTCAGGCGCTGGGGATGAAAATATTGGGAAATCTTGCGCACGATGCGCACCAACTCGCCCTGCCACGGCTGGAGCCGGGGTGCGTTCTTTTCGATGAAGTACAGCAGATTTTCCTGCGGCTCGAAGCTTTGCGCCGGCTCGGCGGTCTTCTTGCCATGGAGGTGGAGGTGGGCGAAGTCCGGGTTGTAGTGCTTTTCCGCGAATTGCAGGCGTTCATTCAAGCGCTCGCGCTCGCGCTTCACGGACAAGCGGGCAGGACGCCGGTAGCGGTCGACGCCATAGGCCGCGAGGGCATGGCAGCAATCCAGGATTTCCTCGACCTCTCGCCAGCCGTACCGCTCCTCGCAATCCTGTACGAAGCCGCGAGCGAACTGCAGGTAGTCGAGAATGGTATCGGCTTGCGTGAATTGCCGGAACAGGTAGTTGTTCTTGAAGAATGCGTTGTGTCCATATCCCGCATGGGCCATCACCAGGACCTGCAAAGCGGTGGTGTTGGTTTCCATCAGGTATGCGATCGCCGGGTCGGTATTGATGACGATCTCATAGGCGAGGCCGCTCATGCCCTTGCGGTAACTGTGCTCCTGCGCAAGCAACTGCTTGCCGAAGCTCCAGTGCGCGTAATGGACCGGCATGCCGACCGTGGATACCAGGTCGATCATCTGGCTCGCGGTGATGATTTCATACTGGATCGGATAGGTGTCCAGACCGTGCAGCCGGGCATGGTGCGCGAGCGCGTGGTCGTATTTCTCGAGCATCCCCAGGGTCCATTCCGAACCGGTGGCGATCGGCTCGGCTCGCCGCTTCGTGCCGGGCTTGGGCATCGGCACGGTGGGCTTTGCGAGCAGTTTCGGCCAGGGGCGCGGCCGGTCACGGTCCTCGCTGCGGGTTTGGTCGCGGATTGCTTCCGGAGCGGGGTCGAGTTTTCGGGTCATGCCGCCGCCCTCCGCGCGAACAGTTCCCGGAATACCGGCCAGATGTCGCCGCGGTCATGCACGGCGCGGCGGGCGAAGGCAGGACTTTCAATCGCATCGTACGCCTGCCAGAGATCCGAACTGCGGCGAAACCAGCCGGTTGCGCTGGGCGTGTCGATATAGGCGAAATAGCGCAGACCGGGCAACAGGGTCTCCCGGACGAAGGCGGCGCTGCGCCGTCCGTCGTCGGCGGTGCAGTCGCCGTCGGATGCCTGTGCGACGTACACGTTCCAGTCGGGTCCGGCATAGCGCGCCAGGAGGATGCGATGCGCGAGTTCCAACGCGGGTAACACGAGCGTGCCGCCGCTGAGGGGATCGTGGAAGAATCGCTCTTCGTCGACCTCTTCGGCGGTTTCGGTATGGCGAATGAACACCACGTCGACATGGCCGTATTTGCGCTCCAGGAACAGATAGAGCAGGGCGAAAAATCGCTTGGCGAGATCCTTCTTGCGCTCGTCCATCGATCCCGATACATCCATCAGACACAGCATCGCGGCACGTGTGGCCGGCGCACTGGTGGGAACGCGGGCGCGGTAGCGGCGATCGACGTCCTCGAGGAACGGCAGGTGGGCCCGACGATCGCGCAGGACCGTGATTTCCCGTTCGAGTGCGAGCAGCGCCTCGCCGTCGGCCGTGTTCTTCTGCCGATCGAGCTCTTCCAGCCGTTCGGCGATTGCGCCGCGCAGCGCGATCCGCCGGGCGATGGCCATGCGCACCGTCATCGCCGGCAGCAGATTCGAGGGAACGCCGTCGCGGCTGTGACCCCCTCGGCGCATGCGTTCCATCGTGACTTCGCCGAAGCGCGTGCGCTCGAGATTGGGCAACTCGAGATCGTCGAAGAACAGCGCGAGGAATTCTTCGCGCGAGAGCGCAAACGCGAACGAATCAGCGCCGCCCCCGCCTTCTCCCGCGCCATCGCCCGATCCTTGGCGCTCTTCGTCGCGCGGGCGCTCGATGGTGTCGCCGGGCAGAAATTCCCGGTTTCCAGGCAGCACGAAGTCGCGGCTCCCGGTGCTGTCGTCATGGGTCAGGTGCGGTTCGGCAAGGCCCCGGCCGGGGATCGCAATGCGTCCGCCGCGGCCGACGTCGGTGATCGAACGTTTGTCGAACTCCTCGTCGACGGCGCGCTTGATGTCGTCCTTGAAGCGCCGGATGAATCGCTCCCGATTGACGGCGCCGCGTCCCGGAGGATCGGAACGGCGGTCGACGATGCGCAGCATGCCGCGGGCGGCAGACATGGTCACTCCATCACGATTGCGCGCTCTTTTTGAAGTGCAGGTACCAGTCGACCAGCCGCCGCACCTGCTTCTCGGTGTACCCGCGCGCCACCATGCGACTCACGAACGAGCGGTGCCGGTCGTCGAGTTCCGCGGACCCCTTGGCCTCGAACGAGATCACCGGCAGGATATCCTCGGTCTTGCTGAACATCCGCTTTTCGATCACCGTGCGCAGCTTTTCGTAGCTCGTCCAGTGGGGATTCTTACCGTGGGCGCGGGCGCGCAGCACGAAATTGACGACCTCGTTGCGGAAATCCTTGGGATTGGAAATCCCCGCCGGCTTTTCGATCTTTTCCAGTTCGGTGTTGAGCGCTTCGCGCGAGTACTGCATGCCGGTTTCCTGGTCGCGCCAGTCTTCGTCGAGTAGCCACTTGTCGGCATAGGTCACGTAGCGGTCGAAGAGATTCTGCCCGTACTCGGAGTAGGCGTCGAGGTAGCTCATCTGCAGTTCCTTTTCCAGGAACTCCGCAAACCGCGGGACGATCCACTCCTTGATGTGCGAACGCAGGCGCCGCTTGTACTC
>JAKAFN010000006.1 GCA_021825945.1 Pseudomonadota bacterium | reverse complement strand
GTATTTCCCCTACGATTGCCCATGGCGGTTTCCTTTCCTCGAGTTTCACAGGTTGGCAAACCCGATTCTCCCGGATTCACCTGGAAACCGCCGCCTTCAACCTTCAACTACGCTTGGGGCACCGCCCCGGGGGACGGTGTACTACGTGCCCAAGCCGGTGAGCGAAGCGGAACTGGCGCTCATGCGACGCATCGACGAACTGCACCTGGAGCATCCATTCATGGGTTCGCGGATGCTGAGCCGGCACCTCCGGCGCGATGGCATCGAGGTCGGACGGCGTCACGTCCGCACGCTCATGCTGCGCATGGGAATCGAGGCGCTGGCGCCGCAGCCGGGCACCAGAAAACGTCACCCGGGACACAAGGTCTACCCCTACTTGCTGCGCAATCTGAAGATCCTGCGCGCCAACCAGGTATGGGCTTTGGACACGACCTATATCCCGATCGCGCGAGGCTTTGTGTACCTGACCGCAGTGGTCGATGTGGCGAGCCGCAAGGTGCTGGCGCAGCGTCAAGTACGAGTGCGTGTACCTAAAGGCCTACGACGGCGTCAGCGCCGCGCGGGCCGATATCGGCAAGTACATCGACTGGTACAACACGCACAGGCCGCATTCGCGCCTCCGCCGGAACCTCACGCCGTCGCAGGCCTACTGCGACGCATTGCCAAAGCTTCAGGAGGCCGCATAGAATGACCCGGTGCGCCCCGAGTTGCCCACCGCGTCGGTCGTTCGTCGCAAGCGACGCCCGCCGCCGTGGACAACTCCGCACCGTCCCAATCCGCCCGGAATCCACTTATAAATCGGGAAAACCTGTTCAAACAACCGGGGCCACTTCTCAAGTTCTGGATGAAGGTCTTCAGACAACCCCCGAAATCGAGCAGTCTGGACGCGACCGCGCCGGTTCCCGGGTCCCAAAGCACGGACCGGACGGGCGGAATCGGTGATCCGAAGCGTGTTCACGATGCAAAGTTCTCGCTCAGAGCGGCGATTTTCAGCGGCCTGGTAGCGACCGGCGTCGCCCTCGGAACGCTGGAATCGCAATGCCTCCGTACCGTCGAGTACCTGCCGCACCTGCCCCAGGATGCAAACCTGCGTTTCGTTCATGTCACCATGCCTTCGATGATCAACGCGCCCCGCAAGGCCGCCGTCCGCCCCCCTCCGTACTCCTCCAGGCTCAAATCTCGTTGGAATTACGGCCCAGAGTCCCGGCTCACACCTCATTGGAAAACACTTTCATCAGTTGCCTCCGGGTTGACTGCTCCTGCATAATGACCGGCGCCCATGTCGACAGACGGCCCTCCCCTTCGCGCGACGACACCAGAGCGGCTGCTGCTGTTGATGAGGCGCATGGCCGAACTGCAGGACCTGCTCGCCCAAGTCAATCATGCGGCGGTCAGCGAAGAAGACGAAGGACGGTTTTTACAAACCGTCTGCGACCTCGCGATTGCGCGCGGCAAGCTCGCCTTGGTCTATATCGCGCGGCCCGACACCCGCGGCATCTTCCGGTTTCTCGCCGCCGGCGGTTGCACCACGTACATCGATGGATTGCTCCTCACGATCGACCCCAATCGGCCTGAAGGACAGGGACCAACCGGCCGAGTCTGGCGCGACGGCGAGGCGCTGTTCAACAACGATTTCTCCACCCCCATCCTCGCCCCATGGCGCCTGCGCGCGCAGGCGCTGGGATTGAAGGCCACCGCAGTGCTGCCGGTGGATCGCCGGGGAGAACGCTTCGCCGTGCTGGCCCTCTGCCGCGCCGACGATGTGGCCTTCGCCCCGGAAATGCAGATGCTGCTGACGGAACTGGCACGCGACGTTTCGCGCGGACTCGACGCCATCGCGCAACGCGCCGACCTTCGGCACCTGAGCTTGTTCAACGCCTTGCGCGTCGAAATCCTGGAACAGTCCGCCGAGGCGGCAGACGACCGCGCGTTCTATGGACAAGCCTGCCGCCTGGTCGTCGATCGGCATTTGTTTCCATGGATGAGGATCGGCGCCTATGACGCCGATGCCCGTTTCGAGACGTTTGCGGCGTCCGGCGACACCGGTGATCCCGGCACCGCTGCGCTCACACAGGACCCGGACACGGCCGGCGGTAACGCAGCTGCCGCGCGTGCCTGGCGCGAGGAACGGCCCGTGTTCGTGCAACGGCACCCATCGACCGCCGAAGACACCGAACGGCCTGCCGACGGCGCCGCCCGGGAACTCGACGCCATTGCCGCCATCCCATTGCGCAAACGCGGGGCGATGGATGCCGTGCTCGTACTCCCCTGCTCCGATGCCCAGGCCCGGGAAGATGCGACGCACACGGTAGCGCGCGAACTGGCACGAACCCTCGAACAGGGGCTCGAGGACTTGCAAAGACGCCAGCAGGTCGTCCGCCTGCAAGGTCTCTACCGAGCCTTGATGTACGAAGGCGAAGTGCTGCTTCTGCTCGATGATGAGCAAGACATGCTGCGCAAGACATGCCGTGCGCTGACCCGCGAAACACCCTTCCACGCCGTGTGGATCGCGCGCCCCGACACGGCGGGGCGCATGGTCTGCCTGGCGCAAGCCGGGATTGGCGCACAGGCCATCGGGCGCATGGACATCCGCCTGAGCGGAACGCAACACGCGCCGTTGGTCGTGCGCGCCTGGATGAGGGAGCGCATCGTGTTCAACAACGATCATCTCGCGGACCCCCATCTCGTTCCTTGGCGCGACTTCCTCACCGAGCATCGATGGCACGCCGCGCTCGCCGCCCCCGTACGCCGTAACGGCGCGATCTGGGCGACGATGGCGTTCGTTTCCCCGGAACGCAACGTCTTCGACACGCAAACCATCGAACTGTGCCAACGCGTAGCCGATCTGCTCGGCCACGGTCTGGATGAGCTCGATCTGCGTGCACTGCTGATCGAACAGCAGCGCGGCGAAGCCTACCGCGCCCGCCACGACGCCCTCACCGGCCTGCCGAACCGCTTCGCGCTCGAGCAGCACGTCGCCAAAGACATCGGCCGCGCCAAACGCAGCGGCACGATGCTCGCCTTGGGTCTGATCGACCTGGACGACTTCAAGCCCGTCAATGATGCGTATGGTCACGCCGCCGGCGACGAACTGCTGCGGCAACTGACCGGTCGGCTGCAATCGCTGCTGCGCCCCTCCGATCTCCTGGCGCGGCTGGGCGGAGATGAATTCGTCCTCGTGCTCGAAGACCTCGATCCCAACCAGGCCCTGCATCAGTTGCGCACCGCCCTCACTCGTTTGCATGTCGCGGTGGAAACCCCCTTTGATCTGGGCCAGGGCCGACAGGTTTCGATCGGCATGAGTTCGGGATTGTCCCTGTACCCGACCGACGGCGACGATCTCGATGCCTTGCTGCGCAAGGCTGACGCCGCGATGTACACCGTCAAGATGAGCAAGGTCGACCGCACGTCATGGTGGACCATCGATGCGGCGATACCGCATTTCGATGCCGGAGGCTCCGAGTCCTGGGACGCTTATGGTACGGATGCCGCAGAGATCCTGCGCCGCACCCGGGCGCAGTGGGACTCCGTCAGCGAGCGCTTCGTCGTGCAGTGGCATGCCGAGACGGCCGAACATCCCGACATGCGCGCGATTCTCGATGCGCTGACCGTGACCGAGACGGCATCCTTGCGAGAGAATCAGGTGCAGCACCTGCTGCGGCTGCTCGATCCACAAACCACGAGCCGAGACATCGATCAGGCCGGCGCCCATGTCGGCCGTGTGCATGCCTTGTGCGGCGTCCCGGTGGACATGATGGTGTCGATGTTCATCCGCTACCAGGACGAGTTGCGCCGGAAGTGGGTCGGCACCATCTCGGATCCCCGGCAACGCAGCCGTATGCTGCACGCCCTGCAGGAACGGTCGGTGCGTGACCTGCAGAGTGAGTTACGGGCGCACGGGATGACCATCAAGGCGATGTTGGCGCCGCTTTCGCGCTCCCTCGCCCCGGCAACGCACCAGCCCTGGGCCCAGACGGTGCGCGAGGAACTGGCCTTGCTGGCTCGGGTACCCGGCATGGTGCTCGTGCTGATCGCACAACCCGATGCGCACGGCGTGCTGGAGCTCACCTATGGCGACGGCACGCCTCAGGCGCTGGAAGTGGTGAATGCGCTGCGCGCCGACCAGTCGAGCCTTCCCGTCACGGATGCACAGTCCCCGCAGGGTCAAGGGATCATTGCCCGCACCTGGCGCAGCGCGGCGATTCAGCACACCGGCGCCGTCCTGCAGGATCCCGGGCTGCGGCCCTGGCACACGCGATACGAGACCATGGGCGTACGCAGCCTCGCCGGCGTGCCGGTGCTCGACGCCGCAGGGCGTCCGGTTGCCGTGCTGGCCCTGTTCGGCGCCTACCCCAACCAGTTTTCCGCGTCTTGGGCGCAAGACTTTCTGCACGGCCTGCAATCGCGCTGGCAGGCGCTGGCCGGTCGCCATGACAAGATTCCCGAATTGGTGTTGCCGCTCGGGCAAGCGCAAGCGCGCCGCGCCGCATTGTTCGGCGGAGGACTGCAGATGTGGATGCAGCCGGTCGTGGAGCTCACCGCCAACCGCCTGCGCAAGGTCGAAGCGCTTGCACGGCTGGTCCTTCCGTCGGGCGAGGTCATCAGTCCCGGCGGATTTTTGCCGCTGCTGGGTGGACCCGAGCTCCGGCGACTGTTCGAGCAAGGCCTGACCCTGAGTCTGCAGGCGCTCGCGGATTGGCAGCGCCGGGGCCTGACGCTCGAGATGGCGGTCAACCTTCCGCCCTCACTGCTCGATGACGATTCCCTGCCGCAGCGCGTCCAGGCCCTGATGGACGACGCTGCGATCGAACCGACGAGGCTGACGCTGGAGCTGCTGGAAACGGAATCACTGGGCGATGCGGGACGGTGGGCCACCCTCGGACGCTTGCATGCCTTGGGCATCAAACTTGCGATCGACGACCTGGGTTCGGCCTACAGCAGCCTGGATCTGCTGCGACGCCTACCGATTCAAGTACTCAAGATCGACCAGGCGCTGGTATTGGGCACACGAACCAATCCGTTGCGCGGGCTGCCCATGCTGGCTTCGCTGCTGCAGATCGGCCACGACCTGGATCTGGAAGTGGTGATCGAAGGACTGGAAACCGCAGACCTGATCGACATGGCCCGCATTCTGGAGGTGCCGCTGGGGCAGGGATACGGCTTGGCGAAGCCGATGCCGGCGCGGGACATCCCGGCGTGGGCGGAACGCGTTGCCGCCGCCGGCGAACGCGGTCCGCACACCGCGCTGGGCGCACTGACCTACCACTGGCTCGCGGTACACCGGCACGTCATGCATACGGGCAGCGGCGCCACGTGTCCGCTGACCGCGTTCTTCCAACGCCACGGGCTCGGCGACAGCGCACTGGCGCGCGCGCACGCTGCGTTTCATGCCGGAATCGACGTCAAGCACAATAGTGCCCTGCTGCTCCAGGAACTGGCCGAGCAGATCAAGGCCCAGGCCCCGCCATGAGCGAGGCGCGAATCGCCGATGAAGGCGGTCCGACGAGGAGGCCCGCAAGCACAAGGCATCCAGATCACCCGCGTCATCGACATCCACGTCCATGCCGCTCACGATTCCGGCGGCCGGATGGGAACGGCGACCGATCGCGATGTCGTTGCCGCTTGCAGCGTCCGCTTCGCGCGCCGGCTCACACCGCCACGACGAGCCGGTCGTCGAACCGCGGATTTTCGACCGCACCATCCACCCCCACATAACCGCGGGGATTGCAGATCACTCGGCATCCGGCGATCGGGTAATCGAAACTGGCGTGGGTATGGCCATGAATCCAGATGCCGTCCACCTGCTCCACAATGTCGTCCAGATTCGACGCGAATCCCGCGCTGGCGAGATCCTGACGCCAGCGTGCTTCGACCGATTGCATCGACGGCAAATGATGGGTGACGACCACCGTCTTTCGCCAGCGACCGGCAGCCGGCTCCCGCAGCGTTGCCGCCAGCCAGGCACGCTGCCGCAGATGGCGATCGAGCACCATCTCCGGGCGCAGATCGCCGCGCCCATCGTCGCGAATCCGGTGAAAGTCTGCGAGCGACGTTCTGCACGCCGCCATCTGCCCGGCGACGGCGCTTGGGTCGCTGCCGAAAAGCGCGAAATCCGTCCAGAGTTCGCAACCGAGAAAACGCACGTCGCCGATGATCACCTGGTCGCAATCGAGAAGGTGCAGGCCCGGCAGGCCGATCTCCCGCGCCCGATGCCGGAGCGCACCGGGAAGCGAGTTCCAGGATCGGCCGTAATACTCATGGTTTCCAGCCACGTAGATGACGTCCTTGCCGGCGAAGGCTCCACCCGATTGCGCGTGTCGTGCAGCCCAGTCGAGACCACCGACGCCCCCGCCGATGTCGCCCGCGAGAACGACCACGTCGGCATCTGCCGCGGCCGGCGAGAAGGCCGTCAACTCGGTATGCAGATCGGAAAGGATGTGAATCTTCACGATGCCCCATGCACAAACGCGATGCACCATCACCCAGCGGGATCGCGCAGGGTCGACCCGTGCCCTCCGCTCACCGTCCCCGCACCCGCTATCCGCCTTCCTTGCCGGTCACCTCGGATGTCTTGGGCTTGCGCGTGCGACGGCGGGGCGCGGCCCTCTGCTCGGCATCTTCCGGAACCGTGGACTCCTTCGATTTGACACCGCCTCGCCGTCTGCCACGCGAGCCGGTCTCGCCGGCCGTTGGTACCTCCGCCACGACTTCAGATAGGGCTGTCGAGGAGGAACCCGACCCATCCCCGATCACGCCGGCGTCGACGGATCGACTGCTCCCACGGTACACATATGCATTCGATTTTTCGTCACGACCGAATTCGAGCAAGCCCCTCGTCTGCGCTTCCTCGAGCAGGCTGCCGAAAGACCGAAAACCGTAGAACGACTCGCTGAAGTCGGGCCTGCGCCGCTTGATCGCATCCTTCAACGCCGACGCCCAGATCTTGCCGCTGTCGCCACGCTCGGATATCAGCGCATCGAAGGTTTCGGCAGCCAGGTCGATTGCCTGACTTCTGCGTACCTCCAAGTCGTCCTTGCGATCCTTCTCGTCGCCGGATGCACGTTTGGCCGTCGACTGGGTTTCCGACGAATGGCGCTTGGCCGAAGCGCGCTGATTCTCCCGCACCAGATCGTCATAGAAGATGAACTCGTCACAGTTGGCGATCAGCAGATCCGAGGTCGACTGCTTGACGCCGACGCCGATCACGTGCTTTGCGTTCTCGCGCAACTTCGACACCAGAGGCGAGAAGTCCGAGTCGCCGCTGATGATGACGAACGTATTGACGTGGGCCTTGGTATAGCAGAGGTCCAGCGCATCGACCACCAGTCGGATATCGGCGGAATTTTTTCCGGACTGACGAACATGCGGGATCTCGATCAACTCGAAGTTGGCCTCATGCATCGTGGCTTTGAAGGCCTTGTATCGATCCCAATCGCAGTACGCTTTCTTGACCACGATGCTGCCCTTCAGCAAAAGGCGTTCCAGCACCGGCTTGATATCGAACTTCTCATGTTTGGCATCCCGCACGCCAAGCGCGACATTCTCGAAATCGCAAAACAACGCCATGCTGACATCATCCTGGGATGAAGCCATTCTGTTCTCCTCGTCGCGTGGGGCCGGATACCCGGCATCACCACCGTCCGGGTCCATCCTACACCGCCGTCATCCATTCTCGGCAACATGCATCACGTCGCATTCGTCGATCAACGACGGCAAAATGGGATCGATACGGTGGATCGGCAAAGCGCCTCGCGAACGATGCGACTCCCTTCCGCACCGTCGGCGACGCGAGCCGAGGATTCAACAAAAAATGGCGGACCCTTTCGGACCCGCCCAAGAATGCGTCGGAGGGGCGGCATTCCGGCCCCTCGACGCCGAGAGTGGCGATCGATCAGGCTACCTGGGCACCGTATTCGTCGGCGCCGGTATCCTCCGGCGTGTAGCGGCGCAGCGCACGCAGGGCCAGGGCAATTCCGCTTGCGACGACGGTCCACTCCAACCCGGTCACGATGGTCTGCGCGCGAAGGATCGATTCCTCGAATGCGACGAATGCAACCGGCACGAGCACGATGGGCGCCACCATCACGATGGCAGAAACGGTTTCCAGGAACGTCGGCTTTTGGGTCGTCATGGCAATCTCCTTGCAAAGTGTTTCGATGGGTCGCACTTCCGTTCGCTTGGCGAACTCGACATGGCGACACTGTGCTCCTGAGCTGTGAATGGCCTCTGAACATCCGATTCATCGCTCATTCAGGGTCGAAACCGGGTGTAACGACCTTGGGTTTGCTGTGCACGCCTCCCATCGATTCGGGACGGCGCCTTGGCGAATCCGCGGGATCATCGCAACCATCGCGGCGCACTTGACGCGACCTGCGAATCCGACGAGACTTGGCCGGGTCGATCGTATACGGGGCGTGCAAGGCATGCACGGATCCGTACGGTCGCTCGGCACGGATTCCACGCTCTGCTCCGCCCTAGCGGGCTGTTGAAAATCGCCGCTCTGAGCGAGAACGTTGCGTCGTGAACGCGCTGCGGATCACCGATTCCGCACTTCCGGTCCGTGCGTTGGGACCCGGGAACCGGCGTGGTCGCGTCCAGGCCGCTCGATTTCTCGCATCATCGGGCCCCTTGCACCGCAAAGTCGGGAACCACCGTTGGCATTCGGCGCATCCGAACGATGTTGCTCGCCAGCATGTTCAATTTGCACGGCAGGTCGACGCGGTGGATTCCCCGAAACACGGTCTGGCGTATTCGGCCGACTGTCTTGGCCCAGCCGAAGTGCTCTTCGATCCGATTGCGAATCCGCTGGCTGACTTCGTACCCGGGGTGGCGCGATGTGCGCGCGTCGATCGCGCTACCGCCGGAACGCGCCACGTTCATCGCTACGTGCGGCGTGACATGGGCGATGCGGCCGGATTCCACGAATCCGGCGGTGTCGTACGCCTTGTCCGCCGCCAGGGTCTTGCGCTGCGTTCCGGGTACCGTACTGATCATCGCCAAGGCAGACCCCCGATCGGCGCTGCCGCGGGCATGGGTGACCACCGCGCCGACAACGAGCCCGTTGCGATTCTCCATCAGCGCATGTCCCTGGTCGCAAAGGATCGCGGCGGTATGGGAGCTTTTCCGATCGAGTTCGTAGCCCGGAGCTGGTCTTCGGTCGCCCAGTGGAACGTATCCTGGAGGCACACCGACCAGCAGCAGGTGATCGGCCAATCGATACCGAGGCCGGCAATCACCCGGAGCTTGGCGAAGACGGGGGACGATGGCAGATAGGCGGGCAGGTTGAGATCGCGTTCCGGTCCCGAGCGGGTAGTCGGCTCCTCCTGGCCGGTGGTCATCAGCCAAGCCTGGGCGGCAAACTTGCCGAACCGGTCATCGCAGGAGACATAGCTCGATCCGGGAACGAAGTTGTAGCCGGTACCCATCGACATGGCGCCGGCCCGGGCCTACTGCGCGACGATCGCCAGCGCCAGTACCGCGGCGACCAACGCGCCACCGCGCAGCACCTTCCCGGCACCGCGACGCCCGGCCGCCCATCGCACCGTCGATCATGGAGTCGTCCCGCCCGAAGCCGCGTACGCCTGATACGGGAATACGATCGAACCGACGATGTTGAGCATCTTCTGAAGATCGTTCGCCGGGGCGTCCGAAACATAGAGCAGGTCGTGATCGTGGACCGCAAACCGCTGGGCGGCGAAAAACACCGCCGGATCGCGCAAATCAAACTCGAAAATCGCCGGCACCTTGCCATCGACGAGAGGACCACCCTGCAGGGCGGAAGGCAGGCTCGCCGGGGCGGCGAGCCGGAACAGGAACACCGCCGAGGGATTGGCGCGGTTGTCGTCGAGGCCGCCCGCACGCGCAATCGCCTGCGCCAGGCTGATACCGCGTTCCTTGAAGTTGACTTCCGCATTGCGGCCGGTGGCGCCGAGCACGGTGAAGCTCAGGGGCTGATACATCGCGGTGACGACATCGCCGGCACACAGCGGAATGTTCTCGCGCGGGTCACGCAGCACGGTTTTCAGCGGCATCACCATCACCCGGCCCTTGCGTGACAACTGGATCGAAACCGCCTCCACGGGCTGCGTCACGCCGCCCGCCAGGGCGATGGCCCGCAACAGGCGCACGCCGCCGGGCGTCAACGGCACTTCGAGGCTGTGCACAACATTGCCGAGGACGGTGATGTTCTGGGTGTTGTTGACTGCGAGTTCGACGATCGCCTGCGGATGGTTGGCCATGCCGCCGAGCCGGGCAACGATGTCGCGCTCGATCTGCGACAAGGTCTGTCCCGCGACATGGATATGGCCGACGAACGGAACTACGACCTCGCCCGCACTGTCCACGGTCTGCGCCGGCAGACTGACCATAGCCGTGCCGCTCCCGGTCATGGCCGCGCCGCCGACCGCGAGGCTCTGGGCGGGGAAGAGCATGGCAGGCGGCGATTCCCAGAGAAAGATCGCCAGGACGTCGCCAGGACCCACGACGTGTTTCGGGTGCACGGGACTGGAAAAGAACGCAGAGAAGCGCTGGTTCGTCTCTCGCGCCTCGAGCGCGTGTGCCAGGGCGTAATCGACATGGAAAAGTCGAATGCCGCGCAAGCTCGACTTCGCCTGCGGCGCCCCTTCGACCGTGGAGGTACTGGGGCCGGCATTGGTGATGAAATGGGCGCAGCCGCCCAGCAGAAATAGCGAAGCGATCGCCACTGCGAGCGGAAGCCGGAAGAGCGAGTTCATCGGTGATCGACGGACAAGGAGAAAACGCCACTCCGCAACGGAACGGTCCGAAACACGGGAGTGTACGCAAACCGCGACCGCGGGAATATCGCGATATTCTTTCCGGGATTCCGGACCACCGCCCCCTCACCGATGAATGCCCGCCGCCGACTCGAACCCGCCCGTCTGCGCCGCCATGCGCTGACGCCCGATGCGCTGGAAATGCTCGACGCCATCGCCCGCCGGGGCAGCTTCGCCGCGGCGGCGCGTGAGTTGGGCCGAGTTCCGTCGGCCCTCACCTACAGCGTGCGCCAACTCGAGGAAACGCTCGACGTGCTGCTGTTCGACCGTAGTTCGCGTCAGGCACGACTGACGGCGGCCGGCGAGGAACTGCTGGCGGAGGCGCGACGCCTCCTCGGCGAACTGGATGCGGTGGCCAATCGCGTGCACCGGGTCGCTACGGGGTGGGAGAGCCATCTCACCATCGCTGCCGACGGTGTGATCGCGCGCGCAACGGTTTTCGATCTGATCCAGGCGTTTTCCGCCTTGTCGGTGGCCGAATCCGGAGCCGCGCAGGATGGTCCGCTGCGCGGCCCCCCGACGCAGATCGCCCTGCGCTCGGAGATCCTCACCGGAACCTGGGAGGCGCTCCTGAGCGGCCAGGCCGACCTCGCGATCGGCACCGCCGAAATCACCGATCCGCCCGCGGGGGTACAGACCGAGACCCTCGGAACGCTGGCATTCGTGTTCGTGGTCGCGCCAGGCCATCCGCTGGCGCGATTGCGGCGGATCATCGGCGATGCCGAACTCGTGCGGCATCGGGCGGTCGCCGTGGCCGATTCCGCCCGTCGGCTATCGACGTTCACGGCCAACATCCTGCCGGGCCAGGACGTGCTCACCGTGGCCACCGTGCAGGAAAAGCTCGAAGCCCAGCTGCGCGGGCTGGGCTGCGGCTTCCTGCCGGAGCCGATCGCGCGCGCGCACATCGCGGCCGGCCGCCTGGTGGCCTGCCGGGTCCAGCGAGCCGAACGCTCGGCTCGCCTGGGCTATGCCTGGCGCGCGAGTTCGCGCAACAACGCAGGTTGCGGGCTTGCCTTGCGCTGGTGGCTGGCGCAACTGGCCAGCCCCGCCACCCGCAAAGCCCTGCTCGATCGTCCCGACGGCTGTACCCTCGCCTTGCGTGCCATGCCAGCCGCCCCGCAAGAGATGGTTCGATGACGCCGCCCGCGCTGCAAACGATCCGTCCGCTCGCCCGCACCGCGATCCCCGAATCGATGTCGGGAGCCGCCGGCGACAACCGGGCCGACCCGGCACGCCTGCAGATCGGAGCGCGCAACGATCTCGAAGCGATCTCGTGCTTCCTCGCCGAGTATGACCGTTCGCCGGGCACGGCGCGGATCTACCAGCGCGAATGCGAGCGGCTGATGCTGTGGGCGATCCACGAGTGTCGCAAACCGCTGTCGAGCCTGACACGACAGGATTTCGAGGGGTACCTGAATTTCCTCGCCGACCCGCAGCCCGCGGCGTCGTGGTGTGGGCCCAAGGCCGACCGGTGCAGCGATGCATGGCGGCCGTTCGTCGGCCCGCTCAGCGAATCCGCCCTGCTCACCGCGATCGCGGCGATCAATTCGCTGATGCGCTATCTCGTCGATGCCGGCTATCTGGCGGGCAATCCGCTGGGGCTCATCCGCCAGCGCCGGCGCAAACTCGCCGCCGAGGGGGTCGCCGCGATTGCCGCGCCCGGGGAGGATCCCGCGCCGATCGAACGCTTTCTCGATGCCGACATGTGGCGTGCCGTCACGCAGGCGGTCGAGGCGATGCCGCGCAAGACGCCGGCGCAGTGCGACGAGTACGAACGCCTGCGCTTCCTTTGCGCGATGCTCTACCTGCTCGCGCCGCGCGCGGGGGAACTCGAAAGCCACCGCATGAACAGCTTCCGGGAAGAACACGGGCTCTGGTGGTGGCACGTCATCGGCAAAGGTGCCAAGCGCGCCAAAGTGCCAGTTCCGGACGACATGCTGCAGGCGCTGGTTCGCTATCGCAAACACCTTGGGCTGCCGGCCACGCCCAAGCGCAACGAAACCACGCCCCTGCTCGTCGGCTTGCGCAACCGCGAGCCGATCACCGCGCGTCGATTGAACCAGATCCTGAAACGGCTGTTTGCCCAGGCCGCGGCCCTACTGGGGCCGGATCAGTTGCACAAGGCGGAAAAGCTGCGCGCGGCCTCGGCGCATTGGGGACGGCACACCGGCATCACGGCGAAGGTCGATGCGGGCATGGAGGAACGCTACGTCCAGAAGGATGCGCGCCATGCCGATCGGCGCACGACGCAGCGGTACATCCATGAAGAGGAACGACGCTGGCACGACGAAGCGCAAAAGCAGCGCCTGCCATGGACCGGCGACCGCGACGACGCGGAAACACCGCAACGCGGCCGAGGAGCGAGCGCGAGGACGTGACGTGTCACACGCCCGCGCCTTGTTCCATGTCAGGCAAAATCCGGATTTTTCGGCGAAGCGTTTGCCTCCGCCGATTTCCTCGGTAGCATCCAATCCGTCAAGGATTGTTCGCGCGTGGAATCATGGGAGCGAAGGTCGAGGGTCATCCCGAAGGCGCACGGCATGATGCGGCGATTTCCTCCTTGGTGCGGGAAACCCACCGCCCGGAGTCGGAGATCCGCACGCTGTACGAGCAGGAACTCGTTCGCCTCGAAAACGGCGCGCGCGTGCGCGACTATCTGCATATCTGCGCCATCCGACACATCCGCGAGACCCTGCGCCACCGTCCGTGAGCGCCGCGATGCGCCCGCCCCGCGTCAGGAAGCCTTTTCGAAGTGCATCACCGTCGGCGGCTGGGCGAAGAACCCGCCGACGGTCGCGCGCCATTGCGCGAACGCCGGAGATTGCCGGAAACCCACGGTGTGGTCTTCCAACGTACGCCAACGGATGAACAGCAGATAGCGCTCGGCCGATTCGATGCCGCGCTGCAATTCATGCCCGAGAAACCCGCTGGTGGGAGCGATCGCGGTGTCGATGCCCCGCTGCACGGCTTCCTCGAACCCCGCCTGCATCCCCCGGTGAATCCGGATCTCGACGACTTCCAGAACCATCCTGCCGTACTCCGCGTCGGAAAAAGCCGCGCCGCCGCGCTCGCATACACTATGCGCGCTTTCGATACGGCGCATGCGCCGCGAGAGTGTAATCCGTCTTCCCGTCCTGGAGTGTTTCCGGCCGTGCACATCTGCCGCCGTTTCCTGTCCTTGCCATTCGTGCTCGCCGTGCTCGGACTGGCCGCCTGTGCCGGGCCGAAACCGCTCCGGCCCAAGGTCGATGCCGGCGCAGTCGCCCGATATCGCCTGGGCGGATACGACACGGGCCCACTCCGGGCGATCGAGCGCCGGCGATTCGCCTCGCCGCCCTCCGACGAGGTGGGATGGAACGTGCATTTGGTTCGGCCGTCGTACGATGCCAGCGCCGGTCGAGCGGTCGCGGTGATCGTATACCTGCCGGCACTGGGACGTACGAGCGATGCCCCCAATCGATGGGTCGATGCATGGGCGCGGCGCGGCTATGCCGTCTTCCGCGTGCAGCCGCTCTCCGGCGATGCCACGGCCTGGCAAAGCCCGGCGGCGATCAACGGCGATTTCGATGCAGTCGCCCGCGAGCGGTATGCCGCTCAGGTCATGCGGCGGCGCATCGCCCGCCTGAAAACCATACTGCATGCCTTGCGCGCACGCAGCCGGCGTCGCGAGGCGAACCTCGACGACCTGGACTGGTCGCATATCGCCATCGCCGGATCGGGCCTCGGTGCATACACCGTCCAGCGCATCGCCGCGACCCGATCCCTGGCATCGTTCGGGGTACGCGCATACGTGGCCATCAGCCCCTACGCCGCGGCCGGGACACAGCGATTGCGAACGAGCGACGCGCCGATCCTGATGGTCAGCTCGCAGGACGACATCGATCCCGACGGGATGGTCTCCGATCCGTTGACACGCCATCTTGCATTCGACCAGCTGCGCAGCGATGGCGAAGACGAGTACCTGGAATTCGTTTCCGCCACCCATCGCTGGCTCGACGGCGCGACCGGCGAAGATTTGCTCCAGGAAGATGCGACGGAAACGCCCCGCTTCGAGGGGACGGACGACGACGCGTCGGAAGGCGGCGGCAAACCGGATGCGGCGGCAGCGCGCAAGGAGCGGGAGGCACACCGGCGTGCCGTGCGCGCACGCAGCCGCCTGATGACCGAAACGGCGCTCGCCGAGGTGTCGTTCACCGACGTCACCACCGCGTTTCTGGATGCCAATCTGCGGGGCGAGGAAGCAGCGCGGTCCTGGCTCGCCGAGCAGGCGCCGCACTGGTTGCGCGAGGCGCGCCTGAAGCGCCGCAGCGGCAAACGCCCGGCGCCCGGACCCCTGCGGCCATGAAGGGGTCCCGCGACCCCGCGCAGGGTGCGTACAATGGACCCGGACGGCTGCAGGTCGACCCCGCCGGGGGTCGGCTTTTGCCGCCGCCGCAGCGGATTCCAGCAAAGACCGATTGCCGATGAAGATTCTGCTTGTCGACGACCACGCCCTGATCCGGGATGCCTTGACCGCCTTGCTGCTGGATCTCGATCCGGATGCCGAGGTGTTTACCGCCGGGGATGCGGAGGGCGCGCGTGCGCTCATCCGCGCACACCCGGACGCGGAACTGATGCTGCTCGATCTGGGCCTGCCGGGGTGCACCGGCACATCCCTGCTCGAAACCCTCGTCGCGGAAGCCCCCGACCTCAAGATCCTGGTGTTGTCCGGCCAACAGGACCAGCGCAACGTCCTGCAGGTGCTGCAACTCGGCGCGGCTGGGTTCGTACCGAAATCGATGGCGACCGACACCCTGGTCGCGGCGATCAAATTCGTGCTCTCCGGCGGGGTCTACATCCCCGGCGACATCCTGGAGGAAGCGCAGCGCCATGGCCCCTTCCCGGTGTTCGGCCCGCCGCCGCGGGTTGCGGATCCGCCGCCGGGCGGCGTACGGGTCGCACTGACCGAGCGGCAGGAACAGGTTCTGCAATTGCTGTCGCGCGGCGCCCCGATCAAGATCATCTGCCGCGAACTACAACTCTCCGAAGGTACGGTCAAAACCCACGTCACGGCGATCTACCGCGCCTTCGGTGCATCGAACCGCACCGAAGCCCTGCTCGCCGCCCGCCGCAACGGCTACGACATCGCGTAGCCGTGCAAGCACCCCCTCCGGCTTGACCCATATCAAGCGAATTGTTCGGGAAAAAACGAGCAATTCGCAAGGAATGCAGGCCCGATTCCATATATTTCGTCGCATGGCGTCACCCGCGCGTAATGGAAAATCGCCCAACCAAATATGGAGCGAACGATGCGCGTGAACCTGCCGGTCACCCAAACCGAATACCTGATCCCCGAAGGCACGACCTTGATGTCGACCACCGACCTCAAGGGGCGGATCACCTACTGCAACTCGGCGTTCACGCACGCCAGCGGGTTCGAACCCTCGGAGCTGATGGGCAAGGCACACAACATCATCCGCCATCCGGACATGCCGCCGGCCGCATTTCAGGATCTCTGGGACTCCATTCAGGCCGGCGAACCGTGGGTCGCGCTGGTGAAAAACCGCCGCAAGAACGGCGACTACTACTGGGTGAAGGCCAATGCCTCGATGCAGCGCGGCGCCAACGGCGCTCCCAGCGGCTACATCTCCGTACGCACCAAGCCTAGCAGCGCCGAGGTCGCGGCCGCTGAGGCGCTCTATGCCCGCATTCGGGAAGGAACGCTCAAGGGCTGGAAGATCCACAAGGGCATTCTCGTCCGCACCGGCATGCTGGCCTGGCTCTCGATGTTCCAGCGCATCTCGGTCGGTACCCGGATCCACGTCGCGGCGGCCTTGGCGGCAGCCGTGGCCGGCGTCGCCATCCTGGCGGGCGTGCGACTGGCCGGTGGCGACGTGCCGACGGCGGCGGTCGCCGTCCCCGCCTGCGGGCTGTTGCTTGGACTCGGTCTCGCCGATCTACTGCTGCAGCGGCAGATCGCCCATCCACTGAAGCGCGTCATCGAACAGGCGAAGATCGTCGCGGCGGGGCAGGTTCCGCCGATGATCGCGTTGAATCGCGTCGACGAGCTGGGAATCCTGCTGCGATCGATCAATCAGAGCGCTCTCAATCTCCACGCCATCCTGGACGACATCGGGGCGCAGACAGGGCAGATCCAGACCGCGAGTGCCGAGATCGCGCGTAGCAACTCCGACCTCTCCGCGCGCACCGAACAGTCGGCGGCAGCGCTCGAGCAGACCGCCGCTTCGATGGAAGAACTGGCGAGCACGGTCAAGAACAATGCCGACTCGGCCCAACGAGCTCGCGAACTGGTGCAGAGCGCGTCGGATGCCGCCGAACTCGGCGGCGACTCGGTGTCGAAAGTCGTCGCCACGATGGAGGCGATCAGCGCATCGAGCAAGAAGATCGAGGAGATCATCGGCGTCATCGACGGCATTGCATTCCAGACCAATATCCTCGCCCTCAACGCCGCAGTAGAGGCCGCGCGCGCCGGCGAACAAGGGCGCGGCTTCGCGGTGGTCGCGGGGGAGGTGCGCAACCTCGCGCAGCGTAGCGCCCAGGCGGCGCGCGAGATCAAGACCACCATCACCAGCTCGGCGCAGACGGTTGCCGCAGGAACCGGCTTCGTCGACGAAGCGGGCAAGACGATGGCGACGCTCGTCGAGCGTGTCCATCAGGTGAGCGACCTCATCGCCGAGATCACCGCAGCAACGTCCGAACAAAGCGCAGGCATCGATCAGATCAACAGCGCTACGGCCAGCATGGACCGCACGACCCAGCAGAATGCCGCCCTGGTCGAGCACACTGCGACAGCCTCACGAACGCTCAACGAAAATGTCCGGGCCTTGGTGGGCGGAATCGCATCGATCACGTCGTCGATCAACGACAGCGACGCGCAGGCACGGGCGGCGATCACGCGCGCGATGCGGATGGACGACAACAACACCAAGGCGCCCGGAACCGCCCAGGTGATCTGAACGAATCGCTGCCGCGCGGCGCGCCCTCACTCACGACGAGCAGGACAGACAGGCCGCGGGCGCGTCCGCCGGTGGTGGTGCGACGTACCGTTCGCGGTCCGGCGAGACGTCGTCAAACGGCCGCCGTGCCAGCGCGAGCAAGGCATGAACTTCGGAAATGTCGCCGTCCCGCGCGCAATCGATCGCGTGCTGCAGGAGATGGTGGCGAAGCACGAAGAGCGGGTTGGTGCGATTCATCCGCGCCGCGCGCGCAGCGTCCGGTTCGGACTGCCGCGCCAATCGGGCGCGATACCGTCCAAACCATGCGGCCAGTTTGGCCTGCGTCCGCGCAAACATGGCCTGCAGAACTTCGGGAATCGACGCCTGCACCTGCACCTGCGCCTGCGCCAGATGGCGATGGCTCAGCGTCCAGTCCACCCGTTCTTCGGCGAGCAGTTCGAGCCACGCCTGGATGAGCTCCGGATCTCCAGCTTCGCTGCCGAGCAGCCCGAGCTTGGCCGCCAGATTGGCGTGCAGCGCCGCGCCAAAGGTATCCGTAAATCCGCCGACGACGTCTGCCGCCGACTCGGCATCCGGGAGCAGCGGTAGCAATGCGTGCGCCAGCGCGCTCAGATTCCATTGCGCGATCGACGGCTGGCGGTACCAACAATAGCGGCGATTGCGGTCGGTGGTGTTCGGTGTGTAATGGGGATCGTAGCCGTTGAGAAACCCATAGGGACCATAGTCGAGCGTCCAGCCGAGCAGCGACATGTTGTCCGTGTTCATGACGCCGTGCACGAAACCCACCGATTGCCATTGCGCCATCAGATGCGCCGTGCGCCCCGTGGCCTCGCGCAGCAGGGTCAATGCGGCCGGCTCACCGGATTCGGCCGCGTCCGGAAAGCAGCGGGCGAGCGCATGGTCGACGAGGCGCGCCAACGCGTCGCGCGAACCGTGATCGGCAAAATGCTCGAAATGCCCGAAGCGCAGGAAGCTGGGCGCAAGGCGGGTCACGACCGCCGCGGTTTCGATCGACTCCCGGCGGACCGGCAGATCCGACGCAACCAGACACAACGCGCGCGTGGTCGGGATCCCGAGGTGATGCATCGCCTCGCTGGCGAGGAACTCGCGGATCGACGACCGCAGCACGGCGCGGCCGTCGCCCATGCGCGAGAACGGCGTCCGTCCGGCGCCCTTGATCTGCACCTCCCACGTGGGGTATCCGGCCGCCTGGGCCGGGTCGGCAACCGCGACCTCCCCGATCAGGTGGGCTCGTCCGTCGCCGAGTTGGCCGGCCCAGACACCGAACTGATGGCCGGAATACACCGTGGAGAGCGGCGGGCAATCGGCAGGCCAACTGGAGCCGCTGAACTGTTCCGCCCAGCGCGCGGCCAGATCGGGATCCGATCCGGGATCCGACAGGCCGAGCAGGCGTGCGGCCTCGGCGCTCCAGATCATCAACCGGGGAGCCGGCAATCCCTGCGGCGGCGTGGTCGCATAGAACTCGGGGCCGAGACGATGGTAGGTCTGGACCGGACGGAGCACGCAAGCGGCGGGTTCCGGTCGCGGCGTCGGGTTGCGCATCGATCAATCCTCCAGGCGCCAATGCGGCCGTAGATGGTGGCAGGTATAGCCGCCGGGATGGCGCTGGAGGTAATCCTGGTGCTCGGGCTCCGCGACCCAGAACGGTCCCGCGGGCGCAAGCTCGGTGACGACCTTCCCGGGCCAGCGCCCGGATGCGTCGATCTGCGCGATGAGGTCCGCGGCCACCACCCTCTGTTCCTCGTCCTGGTAAAAAATCGCCGAGCGATAGGACGGACCCAGGTCGTTGCCCTGGCGGTTGCGGGTCGTCGGGTCGTGAATCTGAAAAAAGAACGCGAGCAGGCGACGGTAATCGATCCGCTGCGGATCGAACACGATCTCGATCGCTTCGGCATGCGTGCCGTGGTTACGATAGGTCGCGTCGGGCACATCGCCTCCCGTGTACCCCACTCGCGTCGACACCACGCCCGGAAGCTTGCGCAAGAGATCCTGCATCCCCCAGAAACATCCTCCGGCAAGAACGGCTTTGTTCAGCACCATCTTCCCCATCGCCTCAGCGCGGAAAACGGGTATCGGCCATCAGCAGCGCCTCGAACTCCGCCATGGGAATCGGCGGGGAGTAGAGATATCCCTGCGCGCAATCGCAACCGAGGGCACACAACAGATCGTGCTGGGCGCGCGTCTCGACCCCTTCCGCGATCGTCTTGATGTCGAGCTTGTGCGCCATCACGATGATCGCCTCGACCAGGGCGCTGCTGCTGTCGCCGACATCGAGATTGGCGACGAAGGAACGGTCGATCTTCAGGTAGTCGATATCGAACTTTTTAAGGTAGGCGAGCGACGAGAAACCGGTTCCGAAATCATCGATCGCCACCTCGATACCGTTCTGACGGCACAGCAGCAACTGCTCGCAAATGTGCTCCGAATCCTCCAGCAGCAAGCCCTCCGTGATTTCCATCACCAGCGATTTTCCAGGCAAACCGGCGCTCGCCAGCACGTCCAGCCAGCGGAAATCCCTTCGTTCGAATTCCACCGGCGAGCGGTTGATGCTCAACTGCACCGCCCGCCCACAGCGCGCGTTCCACACGGCGGCGGAGGAAACCGCCTGCAGGCAGACCCAGTTCCCGAGGTCGTGGATGATCCCCGACTCCTCCGCCAGGGGAATGAAGATCGCGGGACCCAAGCGTCCGCGCTGCGGATGATCCCAGCGCAGTAGCGCCTCGGCCTTGACGATCTCGCCGCTTGCGAGGTCGACGATCGGCTGGTAGTGCACGGTCATCTGGCCGAGGCTCAGCGCGCGACGCAGGTCATTGGTGAGCGCGCGCCGTTCGCGGGCTTCCTCGCCCATGAGTGCGGTGAAGTAGCTGAACTGGCTGCGACCGCGCTTTTTCGCCGCATACATCGCCTGGTCGGCGTGCTTGAAGAGCTCTTCGATGCTGCCGGCGTCCTGCGGATACAGCGCGATCCCGACACTGCACGAGACGTGGCCGAACTCGGACTCTCCCAACGCGAAGGGAACCTGCATGTCGCGCAGGACGTCGCGCACGATCCGGTCGATCTCGGCGGTGTCGGCGAACTCCGAAACGATGATCGCGAACTCGTCACCGCCGACACGCGCGACGGTATCGGCGTCGCGCACGCGCCGCCGGATGCGCCGCGCCGCATCGACCAGCAGGATGTCGCCCTTGTTGTGTCCGAGGGTATCGTTGACGTCCTTGAATCGGTCGAGGTCGATGTAGACCAAGGCCAGCGAGGATCCGGTGCGTGCAACCCGACCGATCTCCTGCTCCAGCCGGTCGAGAAACAGTCGGCGGTTGGGAAGGCCGGTGACCTGGTCGAAATAGGCCATCTCGTGGATTGCTTCTTCGAACCGCTTGCGCTCGGTGATATCCAGCATCGAGCCGACATAGTTCGTGATGTTCCCGTTGTTGTCGCGGACCGCGGTGATCGTCAGGTGCTCCGGGTAGACCTCGCCGTTCTTGCGGCGGTTCCAGACTTCCCCCGACCAGTGCCCGGTTCCGAGGATGGTGTCCCACATGGCGGTATAAAACGCCGCGTCCTGCCGCCCGGAGTGCAGCATGTCGGGCTGTTTTCCGATGACCTCCTCGGCCGAATACCCCGTGATCTCGGTGAACGCGCGATTGACACGCAAGATCCGCGCCTGCGCATCGGTGACGATCACCCCATCCTGCGATTCGAATGCGATTGCCGCGATCCGCAGCGCCGTTTCGTGATCCTTGCGCTGCAGCACGATCCCGGTGATCGACGATGCGATACTGAGCAGGATGCGATGAAACGACGTCGGCGAGCGGTGCTCGAAGCTCGATAGGGCGAAGGTCCCGATCACCTTGTCCTTTCCCGACAGGATCGGCATCGACCAGCAGGCCCGCACGTCGAAGTCGTACGCCACTTGGCGCAGGTCACACCAGCGGCCGTCGGTCAAAGTATCCCGCACGAATTGGGCCTCGCGCCGGTAGACGGCGTTGCCGCAGGACCCGGCGCCCGGCCCGGGCTTCAACCGGCTGAGGCGCTGCACCGCATCGGGAGGAAGCCTCGGCGCCGCGTAGACGTTCAGGATCCCCTGCTCGTCGTCGAGGACCATCACGGATGCCACGGAATTGGGCAGCAGACCCTCGGCGAGACGGCAGATCTGGTTGGTGATATCGAGATCATCGACCCCCTGTGCAACCAGGACGAGGATCTCCTGCAGCAAATTCAGGAGCTGGCTTTGCTCGACACTCGACAGGTCGGCGTAATCGACATGAGACGTCAGGAAATTTCCGTTCATTGCACCCAGCCGGGGCTCCATTCAGGATTGTCGGGAAGTATAAGTCCGCCCACCGCCTGGACAAGCCGCGAAAAAGGCGCGCCCGGAGGCAGGGTTTCCCCCATTTCCACCACCATTTCCTCGAAACCCGAAATTTTTGTATCTGCCCGGTTGATGGGGCGCAACCGCAATGACGGTCAAACCGTCCGGCTTCCCACAGACTGGCGCTGTTTCGACACCGATGGAGTCGGTACGGAACATTTCCTTCGTACTCAAGGAGGTGTGCGATGAGCGCTCCCCGCACCGCCACGAAACGCGGCATTCGATCGACATTCCTGGCCGGAATCCTGGTCACAACCCTCTTTTCCTGGATCATATCGGGATGCGGCGGTGGCGGAGACACCCCCTTGTTCTCCTCCCTCGACCTGCCGGGCATACCGACGGCGTTCACCGTCGTCCCGACCCAGGGGGAGATCCTCTCCGCCACCCTCAGTTGGTCCCCGCCGGCCAACGGCGCCGTGCCGACCAGCTATGTCATCTACCGCAGCACCACCGCCGGGACGACTTTTTCGCCCACGAATCAGGTGACGTCGATTCCCGCGGTGACCGGCCAGAACACCTACACATTCATCGACAACGCCGAGCTGACGTCGGTCCCGACCTACTGGGTGGTGAGCGCGAAGAATGCAACCGGCGAGACGCCCACCGCCGAGGTGAGCATCACCCCGATCGGCCCGCCGAACACGACGGGCGACACCGGCTTCGGCAACAACCTGTCGTCGCCGCTCATCTTCGCCGACGGATACGGTATCAGCGAACTGCCCATCGCCGGGACCTGGACCGCCGACGTTGCAACCATCGACTACAACACCGGCCTGCGCCCGCTCACCGGGATCCTGCCGACCACCGTGACGACCCTGCCCTACCTCGACAGCGCCGATGTCTACAGCCTCAACGGAGTGACGTACTACGAGCAGGGCACGGCAAGCACCTGGCAAGCGCAATGGGAGAACGGCACCAGCGCCCAACAAGACGTCGTCGCGACCTGGGGTGACAACCTCACCAGCCAGAATCTCACCTCGAAATCGGTCATCCGCGTGGAAATCTCGCTGTCCAAGACCCTGGCGACACCGATGACGGCATATACGATGCAGTCGCTCTATGGCACAAATGCCAACGAGGTGCAGGGCACCGACGGGACGACCTACGCCAGCACGACCGCATACGTGTTTGCGACCAACGCGCACCTGAAAATCGAGAAACTCGATTCGAGCGGCGCCTCCGTGTATGTGCTCTACGATCAGACGCTGTGGCAGGGCGACGGACCCGGCTATCTCGCCGGCGAGGTCACCGTATCCGGCAGCTTCACCTACGGCTTCGTCTGGAACATGAAGAACGTCACCCTTCCCTCGACCGTGACGAAGGATGGAACGTGGCGTATCACCTTCTCGCTGGATCCCACGTCGCCGGTGGGAACCAAAAACAACACCATGATCACCAGCGCGACCAATGGCGTACTCGACTCCTCGACCCAGGCGCACATCGACATCAGCGTCGCGAACTGAGCCTTCCGCGGGCGGTCCGCACATCGCAAGACCGCCCGCATCTGCGATCAATACCCCACGCGCTGATAGCGGCTCGACCCGACGATCAACTCCCCGCCGGACGAATCGAACACGATGGTCGAAATCCCCAGCCCAAGCGGCAGCGGGTCGACGTTCTTCAGGGTATCGCCGTCGGCCTTCAGAATGACCGTCGACACGCGGTGGTCCGGGCACTGCTCGATATGGCCGGAAAACAGATTCCGTCCCAGATCCTTGCAGGCAAAGGCGGACGGCGTATCGTCGATGTCCTTTGCCAGGAATTCCCGGCCGTTCTCCCGAATCACCAGCGTGCGGGCGGGATCCCGGACATCCCGCCATGTACCGAGGTACCGATCGGTGGGTTTCCCGCAGGCGGAAACCAGGACTCCCGAGATCGCCACCGCCATCATGGTCCAACCGAATCGCCGCATCCGCATTTCCTTCCCGTCGCACGCCGGCCCCCGCGCCGGATCATGGGTTGATCGAACCGTCGGGCGCGGAGAATACCGTATCGACGGAGTGGCGCGTCACGCCGTGCAGCGCCGCGGCGGCCACGAGGGTTGCAAACAGCACCGACGCCAATCCGACGTACGAAAACCGCTCCCGGCACTGATATTCGTACGCCACCGCCAACGCAGCCAACCACGCGACGCTGAACCCCACGCCCCCCAGTACGTCCGACAACCAATGGACGCCGAGAACCAGCCGCGACAGGGAGATGGCGCTGATCAGGACCGCGGCAAGGACCACGGTAGTGCGGCGGAATGCGGGCGGTTCCACGCGCCATAGCAGGAATGCCAGAAAACCGTAGACCACGGTACTCATGGTGGTGTGGCTGATCGGAAACGAAAACGGCCCCATCACCGGATGGAGACCGCCCGGACGTTGCCGATGCAGTGCGGCGAGCTTGACCATCTCGCTGAGTAGTTCCGCAACGCCGACGGCCACCAGCCAGTAGCCGGCCGTGAGCCAGAGACGGTGCACGAGAAACCACGCCAAGGCCACGAGCATCACCGGCAACAGCACCTGGGCATCGCCGAACTCGGCGACCATGGTCATCACGTCGTCTCCGAGGGGCGTGCGCAGGGACTGCAACAGGCGATGGACCTGGACATCGACGGCAGCCAACGGATCGTGATGCAGGATGCCCTCCAGCAACCCGAAAAACAGCCAGGCGCCCCCGACCACCAAAATCGCGGCGGTCAGAAGAAACCACTTCGGACTCTCGGCTCCGAGCAGCCAGTCCAGAATGTCCTTGCGCGACAGCGACCGGTTCGTCACCGGCGCCGCGCGCGCCGTGGCCGCAACCGCCGCGCTCCAGCGCAGTGCGCCCGCGGCGGCGGCGACGATTCCCGCCGCGGCAATCCAGGTGGCGGCGGGCAGCGGACGCAAGGCGAAAAACGCCCGCAGCGGCGGCGCGGCCGCGACGAGGAAAAACGCACCGATGGTCGCACCGAACAAGACCCGCCGCCCCAAACTGACCGGGCGCGCCACCTGAAAAAGCACCATGGTCGCCACCGCAAACAGCGTCACGGTCGCCGCCGTCCGGGCTTCGGCCAGGCCGCTACGCGACGCGCTGGGGATGAGGGCATACGCCGCGAACGTCGCTCCCGCGACGATGACCCCCGCCGGCAAGGTAAAGCGCAGTACCCGCCCGACGAAGCCGGCGCGGACCCGCTCGGCGCGATGTTCGAGCGACAGGAAGAACGCGGGAATCCCGATGGTCAGGGAGCCGACCAGGGTCAGATGCCGGGGCAGGAATGGAAACGTCACATCGGCCACGCCGACGGCGAGCGCGAGCAACATGGCGTAGACCGTCTTGGTGAGAAACAACGCCGCCAGGCGCTCGACATTTCCGATCACCCGCCGCCCTTCGGCGATGACCGATGGCAACCGCGCGAACTGATTGTCGAGGAGCACCAGATGGGCGATGGCACGGCTGGCGCTGGCGCCCGCGCCCATCGCAATGCCGATGTCGGCACCCCGGAGCGCGAGCACGTCGTTCACGCCGTCCCCCACCATCGCCACGACATGGCCGCGGGCCTGCAACGCCCCGATCAGCGCTTCCTTGTGCCGAGGCAAAAGGCGACCGAATACCGCGTGCCGTTCGGCCAGCGCGGCGAACGCGGCGGCGTCCTGCGGCAGATCCTTGGCGTCGACCGCGTCGCCGTCGATCGCGAGCTGCGATGCGATCCGGCCGACCGTGGCGGGATGATCGCCCGACAGCAGCTTGATTGCGACCCCCTGGGAGTGGAAGAACCGCAAGGTCTCCGCGGCATCCCCGCGCACCTGCTCGGTGAGCGACACCAGTGCTATGGGCATGAGTTTGGCGGGGAGTCCCTCGGCCGCAAGCGCCTCGGTGGTCTGCGCCAGCAGCACGACGCGGCGTCCGCCACGCGCGAGGTCATCAACGCGCTGCCGCACCGCCTCGCCGTTCGGAATCGCGGCCAGCACCACTTCGGGCGCGCCCAGAATCCAGGTCGCGAGGCCGTCGAACGTGGCGCCGCTCCACTTGCGCGCCGACGAGAACGGCACGACGGCCGCCGCGACGGGATGGCGTTCCATCCGACAAGCGGCCTCGATCGCGCGCAGGGTCGCATTGGGTCTGGGTTCGGCAGCGACGAGACCGGCAAGCGCTCGGAGCGCATCGGGGTGCGGGCGCAACATCTCGAGCGCGTCGAATCGCGGCTCGCGTTCGGTCAGGGTGCCGGTCTTGTCGAGGCAGATGACGTCCACGCGGGCCAAGGTCTCGGTCGCCGGAAGGTCCTGCACCAGCACGCGCCGGCGCGAGAGCCGCAACGCCGCCAATGCCAGCGCGATGCTGGTCAGCAGGATCAGCCCCTCGGGCACCATCGCGACCACGCCGGCGGCGGAATGGAGCAAGGCATCGGCGAGCGGCACCGGGATGGCCGCCTGACCGGCAAAGAGCAGTGCGGCGGTCGGCACGATCGCCCACGTGACGTACCGCAGGATCCGATTGATCCCCGCGCGCAATTCCGAACGCGCCACACGGAAACGCCGCGCATCGCCCGCAAGACGCTGCCCATACGCGGCCGCCCCGACCCGGGTGACGCGGCAGCGCCCGGTGCCGGCGACGACGAAGCTGCCCGACCAGACTTCGTCGCCGGTCTGTTTGGGAACCGGCGCCGATTCGCCGGTGAGCATCGATTCGTCGACTTCGAGTCCGACGGCCTCGAGGATGACGCCATCGACCACCACCTGATCGCCCGAACCCAGATCGAGGATGTCGTCGGCCACGATTCCCGCGACGTCGATCTCGACGAGCCGGTCGGCGCGCAGGACTCGGGCCTTCGGCTGACTGATCAGCGCGAGACGGTCCAATGCCCGTTTCGCCCGCATCTCCTGAACCACGCCGACCAGGGTATTGAGGACGAATACGCCGCCGAACAAGGCATCCTGCCATGGCCCGGTCAGCAGGATCAAGACGAACAGCGTGCCGAGGATCGCATTGAATCGGGTCAGCACGTTGGACCGCACGATTTCCCACGCCGTACGACTGATCGGGGTCGCCGCGCGGTTGACCGCGCCGCGGGCAATCCGCGCCGCGACCTCGTGGTCGGTCAGGCCATGCAACGGGCCTGCTGCTGTCGCGTCATCGGCCGCCATCCTTGACCCCTTCCGTCCCCGGTCAGCGCTTCGCTACGATAACACCGGCAAGGTTCGCGCCACGCCCCCGACCGCACCGCGACCGACGCCGCCTACCGCGCGATCTGCTTGCGCCGCCAGTACAGATAGAGCGCGGGGATCAGGTTGGTGCTGCGCACCGCGCTCCAGACCAAGCCGCCCAGGATCACCACCGCCAGCCCCTGTTCGGGGGCGGCACCCTGGCCCAGCCCGAGCGCGGTCGGTAGCATGCCGAGGGCGCCGGTCGCGGCGGTGAGCACGATCGGCCGAAAGCGAACCTGGATCGCTTCCCGCACCGCATCCTCGACCGGCATGCCGGCACGCTCGTTGCCGCGGGCGCGATCGAGCAGCACGATGCTGTGACGCAGCCCGATACCCACCAAGGTCAGAAACCCGACCATACCGGTGGCGTTCAGACCGACGCCGCTCGCCACGAGGGCGAGCGCGCCTCCGGTCAGCGCCAGCGGGATCTCGAGCAAGAGGATTCCGGCAACCAGCAGACCATCGAACTGCAACAACAGAATGCCGACGAGGATCGCGAATGCCGCCGCGGCCGCCAGAAGCAGACCCAGCGCGGCGTGCTCGAGTTCCGCGACCAAACCGCCGAATGCGATGCGGGTTCCGGGCGGCAGAGGCAGATCGGCCAAGGCGCGCCGCGCCGCCACCTCGGTGCTGCCCAGCGGCCCGGTGGGCGTGGCCACGATATCGAGGACGCGGGCGCCGGCGATGTGCCGGATCTGATCGGGGGTTTCCGCCAGTGTCAGCCTCGCCAGTTCGCCCAATGGCGTCCAGCCCCCAGGTGTGCGGATCGGCAGCGCCGCCAGTTCCGGAACGGTGTGTTCCGGCGCATCCGCAAGTCGCAGGTAGAGATCCAGTGGGACGTTTCCCTCCGGTACGAGGCCCACGACCTCACCGCCGATCAGGGGTCCGATCTGCGCATCGAGCGCGGCGGGGGTCAGTCCGTGGACCGTAAGCGCGCGCGTTCGGGGTTCGATCCGCAACTGCGTGACCGGATAGCCGTCGTTGTCGAAGACACCCTGCAATGCGTCGATGCGACGCAGGCGCGCGGTGATTTTCTCCGATACGCGACGCAACTCCGGTATGGCGGCGCCGAACACGTGAAGCACGAACGGTTGCGACAACCCCGAGAGGCTCTCCCCGACCCGCTCGATGGTTGGTGTATCGACCGCCAGTTGTACGCCGGGGATCCGCGATTCGCGACGGATGCGTGCGCCGATCTCGTCCAAGTCATTGACGCCGACGTCGGACTTCAACGCCACCTGGATCTCGCCGGCATACGCCGGTTCGGTATAGGTCGTCGACGATGCCGAACCGATGCGGACATACACATGCGCCACCGCCGGGTCGCGTAACAGCCGCGCCGTGATCGTCCGTGTCGCCACGCGCGTATCGAGCAACGAGGCCCCCGGGGGAAGCGTGAATGCCTCCAGCAGCGTACCTTCGTTGGGCAGCGGCAGAAAGTCGACGGGCACCAGCGCCAATCCCGCAAGACTGATCAACAGCGCCCCGAACGTGATCGCCAGGCTGGCGCGAGGGGCGCGCGCAACCCATGCGAACAGCCGTTCGTTCGCGCGCTGGAGACCTCCCAGGAAGCGGCGCCCTGCGCTCGTGCCGGCAAACGGGCGCGCACCGAAAAACCCCAGGCCCAGCGGGATGCCGGTCAGCGACACCAGCAACGAAGCGGATAGCGCAACGATCATCGCCCACGCAAACGGCGTGAAGAACAAGCCCACGACACCGCCCACGAAAAGCAGCGGTAGATAGATGGCGACGTTGGTGAATGTGCCCGTGACATCGGGAACCAGGATGCTCCGGACGCCTGCGCGGATGCCCTGCCAATGCGCGTCGCCCAACTCCCAACGATGATGAATGCTCTCGAAGACGAGGATCGCATCATCGGCCAGGAGGCCGACGGCAACCGACAACGCGCCGAAGGTCATGAGATTCAGATCCTGTCCGATCGCACGTAGCACTGCGACGGCAAGCGCCAGCGACAGCGGAATGCTGCATGCGAGGACGAAAATTCCGCGTCCCGCGCCCAGTACCCAGAGGAGAACCAGCACCGCCAGCGCCGCCCCGATCGACAGGTTGCGCCCGAGATCGGCGCCCACCCGTGCCACCAGATGGCCTTGATCGTAGGTCTGCACCCAACGAACCATCGGGGGAAGCTGCGTGCGGGTTCCATCCAGAACGGCCTGCACCGCGCGCGTGACGGCGCGCGTCGACGCACCGGGCTGCTTGATCACGCTGAGCGCGATGCTGGAACGCCCGTCCAGCGACACGGCGCTGTGCGTGGGTTCCGCGGCGCGAACGACGCGCGCCAAGGCCCGCAGCGGGATCGGCCCGTACCGGCCCGCAACCGGGATCCGCTCCAGCGCCGCGATCCGCGTGGGCAGGCTGCGAACTTCGATCGGCACGTCGTTGTGGCCGAGGGTGAGATAGCCGGCGGGTTCCAGCAGGATCTGCGAACGTACCGCCTGCACGAGTTGCACCACACTCACGCCGTAGCGGCGCATGGCATCGAGATCGGGCTGAATCCACAGCGCCTCCTTGCCGGCGCCGAACACGTTGACGAACTGCACGCCGGGAACCGCGCGCAACGCCGGAACGATGTCGGCCGCCACCACCCGCTGCACCCGAGCCGGTGCGATGCCGGCCGGAATCCGGGCAGCGTAATCCGCGACTTCGTTGATCGCATCTCCCAGGATCTCCGCCACCGGACGAACTTGGCCCGGAAGATCTCCGCGGGCACGATCGATCGCGCCGACCACCGCCTGCAGATCGCTCTGCGCATTGCTCCCCCGGCGAAACCGCACGTCGATCTCCGCCGTGCCGTTGCCCATCACCGAGCGCACGCTGCGCAAGCCGGTCAAGGTCAGAATCCGGCTCTCCAGTGGGTAGACGACGAGATGTTCCAGTGCGGTCGCACCCGTTCCCGACAGGTGCGCATTGACGCGGATCTGCGGGTAGTCGAACTGCGGCAGCACCTCCACGGGGGTACGCAGGATCGCATCCGCGGCCCACCCCACCACGGCGGCGAGCACGAGAAGCCACAGTACCCGACGCCGCAGCCAGCGCGGTACGGAAGGATCGTCGGCCGTCATGGATCAGTCGGGAGGCTGAAACGACTCGGCGATGCCGCGATGGTATTCGAGAAACGCGTTGCGAACGACGATGCGCTGTCCCGGCTGCAAGCCGGATGCGATCCAGGTCTGCCAGCCGCGCGTCGGCCCCGGGGTCACTTCCTGGGGCCGGTCCCCCTGCGCAGTGCGCACGAGCACCCACCAACGACCATGATCCAGGATCAACGCCGAGGTCGGCACCGCCGCCATCTGCCGCGGCGGTCCGTCGACCTCGACCCTTCCCCATTGCCCGTCCGTCCACCATGCCGGGCGGGCCGCCGACGCCGGGAGCAGGCCGACGCTCCGGCTGCCGTCGGCGGCGAGGCCCGCCGCGACCGCCACGACCCGGACCGCGATCGCATCGCCGCCGCCCGCCGGCCGAAAACGCCCAATCATCCCGACGTGCAGCGCGGCGGCGTCGGCGCCATAGTATGCGGCGCCGATCCACAGCCCTCCGGCCGGCATGAGGGTCAGGATGGTTTCCCCCGCCGACATCTCCTCGCCGTCGGCGGCCTGGAGCGCAATCACCGTTCCGGAAACCGGCGCGCGGACGAGCCGCAGCGCGCGGGCCGCACGAAGTCGGGCCGCGGCGGTCTGCACCGCGGCATGCGCAACCTGCGCGTCGCGCCGGGCGATCTCGACCGCCTGTCGCGTCGCCAACTGATTTGCCCATTCGTGCTGCACGATCGTCTGCGCGCGTCGAGCGGCGGATTCCTGCGCCTGCGCGCTGCGCAGGGCCTGTTCGCAGGCCGTCAGTCGCGATTGCACGCGCGGCCCGCCGAGATGGGCAAGCACGTCGCCGGCAGCCACGGCGCTGCCCGGCACGACACGCAGGCCACGCAAGGTACCGGGATCGACACTGCGCACCGCAAGGATCGCCGTCGGGGCGATCTGTCCATAGGCGGTCCAGAAACGGGGCATCGCGTATAGCCGGACGGTGACGTCGGCATCATCGGCGACGGCCATCCGGAGCGTGCCCGCCAAGGCGAGCATACAGAACGCGGTTCGTCGGCGCCGCGAAAAATGCAAGCCGATCAAAACGCCGATGTCCAAGCAAGAATCGGCCGCAGCACCCGTTCCCCGCAGACGGCACCGGCGCCCCCCGCGATCAGGAGCACGGCAGTGCCGAGGGCCCACGACGCCGACGGAACGAAACGGGGCCGCGCCGGCAGGCCGGCAGACTCCGGCAGCGGCGACAACAAGCGCGCGATCCGTCCTCGCAACGCTTCTCCCCTGCCAATCAGGCCGACGCCGGGAGCCGTTCCGTCGGGCACGGCTCCCGGCGGCAATCCCATGCGAACGATCGCCAGGATCGCCGCGGCGAGATCGATCCCGCATGCGCCGCAGGCGCGGGCCTCCTCGTCCCGGGCGCATTCCAGAAGGTCGATCCAGGCCGCGAAACGGCGGTGTGCGGCCGGCCAGGGCCACTGCAGATCGGTTGCGATCTGGGCCAGCCAGATCCGCAGCGGATCGCGATGCCGAACATGTGCCTGCTCGTGTTCCCAGGCCGCACGCACCAGGCCTTCTTCGAGACGCCTGGCCAGAAACGGCGAAAACACGATCCGCGGGCGAAAGAAGCCGACGGTGTAGATCGGCAGATCCCGCGGTGCACGAACGACTGCCCATATCGCCCGCGCTGCGGCGCGGACCGCGACCAACGCGAAGGGTAGACCGGCGGTCATCAGGATGGCCGGAGCCACGCGATCCGGCACCGGATCGGGTTCGCGCAGCACCCAGCCGGCAAGCCACGCGCCGAGCACCTCGAGCGGCAGCAGCGGCAGCCATATCTGCCGCCATGCGCGACGCTCGGCAACCCGCGGCGACGGATCGCTGCGAGTGTGATGCGGCAACAGTGCCAGGGCATGTACCGCGGCGCCGCCGAACACCGTCAACAAGGTGACGAGCAGCGTCTCACGTTCCATGTCCTGCCCTCCGCTTGCTGCGGATCACCCGCTCGAGCTCCGCGAGCAGTCCGGGATCGAGTTCGTCGACCACATCGACCAGTGCCGCGACCGCCGCATGAGGGCCGGGGCCCAGGAACCGGTGCATGAGCTGGCGCGCGCGCGCCCGTTCGACTTCGCCGCGCTCGACGGCCGGGAGATAGACGAACGCACCCCCTTCACGGCGGCGAATCACCAACCCCTTGTCGCGCAGACGATCGACCACTTTGGCGGTGGTCGTGTAGACGTGGCCGGCCGGAACCCCCACGCGCTCGTGCAGCGCACGCACGGACGCCGCGCCCAAATCCCAAAGCGCAGCGAGTACCGCGTACTCGAGATCGTCGGCGGGAAGACGGAAATCGGCCATCGGGGAACATTACGACAATAGTCGTAACGGGTCAACCGGCCCGCCAGCCCATCCCCTACAATCCTGCGACATCCTGCTTCCTGCGCCGACCTCTTCGTCGGCAATGCGCATCCGAATCCGGAACGACCGTGCATCTTCCCGACATCGACCTCACCGACCTCCACGGCGCGCATCTGCGCCTGCACGATTTTGCGGGCAAGGTCCTGCTGATCGTGAACGTCGCGAGCCGCTGCGGCTTCACGCCCCAGTATGCCGGACTGGAAACGCTGTATCGCCGGTACGCCTCCCGCGGCGTTGTCGTGCTGGGATTCCCCTGCAATCAATTCGGCGGCCAGGAACCCGGCAGCGAGGACGAAATCGACCGCTTCTGCCGCACGACCTACGACGTCACCTTTCCGATGTTTGCCAAGCTCGACGTCAAGGGCCGCGGCATCCACCCGCTCTACCGCCACCTCACGAATGCCGCGCCGGGCATCTTCGGCACGAAGCGGATCAAGTGGAATTTCACCAAGTTCCTCGTCGACCGCCACGGAACGGTATGCGGGCGTTATGCCCCGTCGGTGCGGCCGGAGGCACTCGACCGGGACATCGAGGCGGCGCTGGGGCGCTGAGACTCGGCCGCACATCGAGGGCCCCGCGGCGCCGCCCGCCCGCTCACTCAGTCGCCGTCAAAGTTGATCGATTGCGCGAGGTTCTGTCCACCCGACTGGGTGTAGTTGACCTCGACCGGCGCCCCGTCGGTGAACCAGGGCGGCGGCGTCGACGTAGCGGTGCCGTCGTAGAACATCGTCGCACCCGTCAACGTCAGGACGATGCCGTTGACGGTGAATGCCGATCCGCCGGCAACGTACCCGTGGACCACGCCATTGGTATCGGACGGGGTCGGCGCGCTGCCGAGGAAGGTCAGGCTGTACACCGTCAATCCGTTCGCCGTGACCGTCCCCTCGACTTCGACCGCCTTGCCGTCGGCAAGACTGCCTTCCGTGCCGTTGACGGTCTGGACGTTGTCGGTCAAGGTCACCGTCGGATCGGTCACGCCGCCGAAGGTCCCCCGAAGCGTGAACGGGCTCGCATCACCGACGAAACCCCCGATGGTTCCGAGGTAGTCGACCACCGCGCCGACCGGAGGCACCGAGGAACTGGCGACGCTCGCCGCAACCACGACATCCCCTTGGCCCGAACCACCCGGATTGCCTGTGATTTCGACATACACGCCGTTTCCAAGCGCTGCCGGCGTGCCGCCCGCGACCGTGGTCACGACCACGCCGCCGGCGTCGACCGGAACCCCGCGCACGAGGAATCTCGAGTCGCTCACATACCCCGTGATCGTGCCCTTCAGGCGGACCTGCGCGGGCTGCGTCGCGTAGGCGCGGATCGCGCTCGCATGCAAGGTTCCGTTCGCGTCTTCCTGGCCGGTGACCACGATCGCATCGCCGTCGTGGACCGCCGGCAGGCCTGGCGCCGTGGCATCGACCGCGACCCCGTCCACCGTGAAGACGCCGCCCGAACCCGAGGCCAGGCCTTCCACCGCCGCGGTGGTCGTCGTGCCGGCGAGGCCATGAATCCGAACATTGTCGGCGGCGATCATCGTGCCGCTCGGCGCAGTCGCGCTCAGGACGTTAACGACCTGTCCATTGGCAAGTGCCGCACCGGCCGGCTCCGTGGGCGTGGCCGAGGTCATCTGCACGGTCATGCCGCTTCCGGCGATCTGGAAGGACTCCCCGGTGGCATTCGGCGCCAGGCCGGTGACGACCCCGGTGATGCGCGTCGCGGTGTCGGTCGCCGGCGACAGCGCGATCCGCGTCGCCTGGATCGTGTTGCCCGTCCCACCGGCGTTTCCATGAAAAAGTCCGTGGACCTGGACCCGGGTACCGTCGGCCAGGCTGGTGATGTCGGTCAAGCCGACATAGAACGTGACCGGTCCCGCCGCCGGGTCGATGTTGGTCACCACCGTCACGCCGTTGACGACGAAGCTGCCGGTCACGCCATCGGCATGAATCGTCGGTGTTCCCTGGATGGTTCCGACCAAGGTCGGCTCGACGGTCATCGTCAGCGGATTGTTCGCCGCATCCGTCTCTACATGGATGCGTTGCCCCAGGCCCACCACGGTCGCCGGCGTGGCCGTCGCATTGCCGTCTTCGTAATACTGCGGCGCCTGACTGTCGTACTCGTGATCGTCGACCCCCACGCTGCCGAGCGCGACCACCGTACCGATCGTCAGCCCCGTGCCCCCGGTGCCGACACCACCCAAGGCCAGAGCCGCAACACCGCCGCCACAGGAACTCAGCGCCGAACTCAGCGCGCCCGCCCCCAGCAGGGGCAGCAACGCCGCCACCAGCCAGGTCGTGTGCCGGCGGATCCGGTCGATGATCGAGATTCGGGTTGCGGTGGTTGCAGTCATGGGCATCAACATAGGTACCGTACGGGTTTCTACCAACGAAACCTGAACCGGAGACCGAACCCGGGCATCGAATGCGTTACCGATTGTTGCCGCTGCGGAAGAAGAATGCCGTTGGGCATGGGAGAACGATTCGACGTGCCCCACACCCGGCGGCGGGCGGCGGGTGCGGTACAGTACTCGCGCGCCGCTACCGCAACCTTGCGACCACCCCGGGCCTGCGAAGACTCCCGGGGAAATTCCTCACCCGGCCGGAGACGATAGGTGATCGAGCCGAGCGCCGCCGCAACGCCCCCACAAGCCAGCGAGGCAGCGCCCCGGTGGGAGCCGCTGGCGGGCGGCACCTTGGTGCTGGGCACGCTGGCGCTCAGTCTGGCAACGTTCATGAACGTGCTCGACACGTCGATCGCCAACGTGTCGATCCCATCGATCGCCGGCGATCTCGGCGTCGGCGCCTCCGAAGGGACCTGGGTGATCACCTCGTTTGGGGTCGCCAATGCGATCGCGGTGCCGTTGACCGGCTTTCTTGCGCAGCGCTTCGGCTCGGTTCGGATGTTCCTGGGCAGCATCGCGTTTTTCACGCTGTTCTCCTTCCTCTGCGGCCATGCGCCGAGTCTGCAGGTGCTGATCCTGTTCCGGGTGCTGCAGGGGGCGTCGGCCGGACCGATGATTCCGCTGTCCCAGACGCTCCTCCTTTCCAGCTATCCCAAGGAACGATCCGGCATGGCGCTCGCGATGTGGTCGATGACCACGCTGGTGGCACCGATCACCGGTCCGCTGATGGGCGGGTGGATCACCGACAACGTTTCCTGGCCGTGGATCTTCTACATCAATGTCCCGGTCGGGGTGACATGCGGACTGGTGACACTGGCGATCTACCGCAATCGCGAGACCCCGATCCGCAAACTGCCGATCGACCGGGTGGGGCTGGTACTTCTGGTGCTCTGGGTCGGTTCGCTGCAGATCATGCTGGACAAGGGACAGGAACTCGACTGGTTCGGCTCCCACGTCATCATCGCGCTGGCGGTGGCGGCTTTCGTCGGTTTCGTGCTGTTTCTGATCTGGGAACTGTCGGAGACCCATCCGGTGGTCGACCTGAGCCTCTTCCGCCGGCGCAATTTCGCGATCGGCACCTTGATGATGGGACTGTCGTACGCGATGTTCTTCGGCAGCCTGGTGCTCCTGCCGCTGTGGCTGCAGGAGTTCGTCGGATACACCGCAACGCAGGCCGGCGAGGTCATGGCCTGGGTCGGCCTGTTCGCCCTGGCCCTATCGCCCCTGGTGGGCCGCTACCTCGATCGCATCGACACCCGGCTGCTGACCACCGCATCCTTCTCGGTGTTCATGGTGGTGTTCTGGATGCGCTCGCACTTCACCAGTGACAGCGGCTATTGGGACTACGCGATGCCGACCGTGGTCCAGGGCATCGCAAGTTCGATGTTCTTCATCCCCCTGTTCTCGATCGTGCTGGGCGGGCTGCCCCAGCATCGCATCGCCGCCGCCACCGGTTTGTCGAATTTCGCCCGCATCACGGCGGGCTCGTTCGGCACCTCGATCTACACGACGTGGTGGACCGATCGGGCGATCCAGCATCATGCGCGCCTGGTGGACCATCTCGGGTACGGCAATCCGATCGCCGCGGAAGTACTGCGACAAATTCAGGATCTGGGTGCAAGCCGGGAACAGGCTCTTGCCGTTCTGGATCGGATGGTTCGGCAGCAGGCATACACGATTTCGGTCGAGGACATGTTCCATCTCAGCGCCGTGCTGTTCGGTGTGCTCATCGCGCTGGTCTGGTTGGTACGACCGACACGCGCCGGGGGCGCGACAACCAGCGTTGCCGCAGGGCACTGATCGGAGGGGACACGGAAACCGTTCCGCCGCGCCGCGGCGGCCGGCGGTTCACTCCGCGGCGTCGCGCGCCCGCCGGCAAACGTCCTCGGGCCGCATATCGTCGTAGATCTCGAAAGGCTGTCGGATCCAGGGACGATCCGGCAGCCGCACTACCGCGTACTCCGGATCGGCGCAGGCACCGTCCTTGACCCAAAGCACTGCGCTGCGGATTTCCGTGATCGCCGGATAGCGCTCGTGCAGATGGGCGCGGACGCGCTCGATGGTCGCGCCCGTGTCGGCAAGATCATCGACGAGCAGCAGACGGCCATGCAGATCGGCGCCGGTGGTGGTGATGTACCGGGCGATATCGAGTTCCCCTTGCACCGTACCGCCCGCGGCACGATAGGAACTCGCTGCCAGGATCGCCAAGGGCACGTCGAATATGCGCGAAAGCACATCGCCGGGCCGCAAGCCCCCTCGGGCGAGGCAGAGGAGCGAATCGAAACGGTATCCCGACTCGTGGATCTGGGCCGCGAGACGCTCGATGAGGCGATGATACCCGGGCCAGTCGACGGAAAGAACGGGTTCAGACATGGATGCGCCGTTTGTCATGGTCAACTGCGGGGATTCCCCGCGCGCCCGAGCGCGCGACGCCGGATCACGGCATCGGCGTCAGGAACGGATGCCGCAGCACGATGGTCTGGTCGCGCTCGGGCCCGGTCGAGACGAGGTCGATCGGCGCCCCGGCCACTTCGGCAAGTCGCTCGAGGAATTGCCGCGCGCCAAGCGGGAGATCGTCCCATTGGCGCACGCCGTAGGTCGATTCGCTCCACCCCGGAAATTCTTCGTAGACCGGCTCGCAGCGCGCCACCTCGTCCGCCCCGAAGGGAACGAGTTCGGTCTGCTTGCCCGCAACGCGATACCCGGTGCAAAGCTTGACCGTGGGCAGGCCATCCAACACGTCGAGCTTGGTGATACACAGGCCGGTCGTTCCGTTCAGCTGCACCGAGCGGCGAAGCGCCGCACCGTCGAACCAGCCGCAACGACGCGGCCGGCCGGTGACCGAACCATATTCGCCGCCCTGATCGCGCAATCGGTCGCCGGTGGCATCCATCAATTCGGTGGGAAACGGCCCGGAACCGACACGGGTCGCATACGCCTTGGTGATTCCGAGTACGTACTGCAGGCGTTGCGGCGCGACGCCCGCGCCCGTGCATGCGGCGCCGGCCACCGTATTGCTCGACGTGACGTACGGATAGGTACCGTGATCGACGTCGAGCAGCGTCCCCTGCGCACCTTCGAACAGCAGACGGTCGCCGCGGCCCATCGCGGCATGCAGACGGTGCGAGACGTCGGCAACCATGGGTTTGATCCGCTCGCCCAGCCGCAGGGTGGCATCGATCACCTCATCGGCATCGACCGCGGTCGCACCGAGATACTGCGTCAGCACGAAATTGTGATAATCGAGCGCCTCGCGGACGAGATCGCCGAACCGGGCCGCATCGAACAGATCCTGGGCACGGATCGCCCGACGCGCGACTTTGTCTTCATAGGCAGGGCCGATGCCACGGCCGGTGGTGCCGATCTTGGCATTGCCTCGTTTGACTTCCCGGGCACGGTCGAGTTCGACGTGATAGGGCAGGATCAGTGCGCAGCTTCCGCTGACGAGCAGGCGCGATGCCGCATCGATGCCGCTGGCGTCGAGTTCGTCGATTTCGGCAAGCAGGGCCTGCGGCGACAACACGACACCATTGCCGATATAGCAGGCAACCGATGCGCGCAGGATGCCCGACGGGATCAGGCGCAGGATGGTCTTGCGTCCGTCGATGACCAGGGTGTGTCCGGCGTTGTGCCCCCCCTGGAACCGCACCACGCCGTCGGCATGCTCTGTCAGCCAATCGACGATTTTCCCTTTGCCCTCGTCTCCCCACTGAGTGCCGACGACTACGACGTTACGTGCCAAGGTCGATCTCCGCGATTTCCCAAATTCCATTCTTGCAAACCAGTTCCCGGTCCACCACGATGGTCGCACCAAGCTGCGCCCCAGCGCCGCGAACCACGATTTCCCCGCGCGCGCGCAGGGATCGGACCATTTCTTCCAAACGCGTGTCGGTACCGCGCCACGGCGCCCGGATCGCGCGCTCCGCCGATCCCGTGCCGGCAGCCATCGACTGCGCCGCTTCGCGCAAATCAAGGATCGAGAATCCCGTTGCCGGACGCGCCCGGCCGAACGCCCGCCCGATATCGTCGTAGCGGCCGCCGCGCAACACCGGGCCATTCAAGCCCGGCGCATACGCGGCGAAGGTCGCCCCGGTGTGATAGCGGAATCCGTGCAGGTCGGTGAGATCGATGCCGACGCGATCGGTCGGACAGGCGTCGGCGAGCCGGTCGAGATCGTCGAGCGCTGCGCGCAACGGCACCGAGTCCGGCAGCGCTCGCCGCGCATGGGAAATCGTTTCACGGCCTCCATGGCATTCGAGCAGGACATGCAGGCCACGCTCCGCGTCCGGCGCCAGACGCGAACCGAGGCGCCGGCACGCCCCGGCAAGCGCGATTCCATCCTTCGCGCCGAGTGCGCAGAGGACGTCCTCGACACCTTCCTCCCCGGGACGGATGGCATCGAGGACCCCGTCGAGCAGCGCACGCACGACTCCGGTGTGTCCGAGATCGATCTGCACACTCGAAAAGCCCAGCGTGCGGGCCGATGCAACGGCCAGTTCCAGCGCCTCGATGTCGGCGTCGAGACGGGCCTCGCCGTAGATCTCCGCGCCGACCTGCACCGGCTCGCGGCTCGCCATCGGATGCGGCGGGCGCGCGCGCAGCGTCGGCCCGGCGTAGCACAGGCGAACCACGCCGTCACGGTTGAGGATGTGCGAATCGATGCGCGCAACCTGCGGGGTGGTGTCGGCCCGCAGGCCGACGGTACGCCCGCTCAACTGATCGACGGTTTTGATCGTCGCCAAGTCGAGGTCGCCACCACTGCCGGTCAGTAGCGACTCGATGTGTTCGAGCAGCGGCGGCATGACCAACTCGTATCCGTACGAGCGATAGCAGTCGAGCAGCGCCCGGCGCAGGTGTTCGACGGTCCGCGCTTCGTCCGGGAGCGCGTCCGCGATGTTTTCCGGTAACAGCCAGGGATCCACGATGAAAAACGAACGGCTCAGTGCGCCGACTTGGTATGGGCGGCGCCGGAATCCTTCATGTAGCGGAAGAACTCGGACGACGGATCGACGACCAACATGTCGGAACGGTTGCGGAAGCTTTGACGGTATGCGTCGAGGCTACGATAGAAATCGAAGAACTCGGGATCGGCGCTGAATGCCTGGGCGTAGATCGACGATGCCTTTTCGTCTCCCTCACCCTTGATGCGCTGGGCCTCGCGATAGGCGTCGGCAAGCAGCACCACGCGCTGGCGATCGGCGTCGGCCTTGATCCGTTCGGCCTCGGCGGCGCCGATCGCGCGCTGCTCGTTGGCAACCCGCTTGCGCTCGGCGATCATGCGGGGATAGATCGATTCGGTCATGATCTCGGGTACGAAATCGACGTGCCGTAGCCGGACGTCGACGATCTTCACACCGAGGTCGCTTACGCGCCGCTCGACCGCCGAGCGGATCTCGTCCATCGCGGCAGCCCGATCCCGGGAAACGATCTCCTGCACCGTACGCTTGTTCACCGCCTGGTTGAGCGCATCGCGGACCAGCATCGAAATCCGGTCCTCGGCGGCGCGCTCACTGCCCTGGAAGCTGATCCAGTATTCGCGCGGGTTCATGATCCGCCACTTGACGAAGAAATCGACCAGCAGGTTCTTTTTCTCCGAGGTCTGGACGCGGTCCGGCGCGAATTCGTCGATCGTCAGGATGCGCCGATCGACGAAGGCAACGTTCTCGAGCGGCGCCGGCATCTTGAAGTGCAGGCCCGGCTGCTCGATCACGCGGGCGACCTGGCCGAGATTGAAGACGATCGCGGCCTGACGCTGGTCCACGATGAACATCGACATCCGCGCCAGCGCGGCGACGACGATCAAGGCAAGAACGGCGATGACGGGACGATTCATGGCACGTGCGCGCGCGAAATTCAACGCGACTCCCGATTGCGCGAATCGGTGCCGTCGCTACGGCTGTCGGATTGCGGTTGGCTGGCCGCGGCGGCGCCCTCCGCCGCCGGGGTGTCTCCCGCGGCAGACGGAACGGCGGACGGTGCGGCCGCCTCTTCCCCCGACGACGCCCCCCCCGATGACTGCCGCAGCAGGCGATCGAGCGGCAAATACAGCAGCGGTGCACTGTTGCGGGTGTCGATCAACACCTTGCTCGTATTGGCGAAGATGTCACGCATGGTATCGATGTACATCCGTTCCCGGGTCACGCGCGGCGCCTTGACATATGCGGCAAGGACCTGCCGGAACCGGACGGCATCGCCCTCGGCGGTGTCGACGACCCGGACTTCGTAGCCTTCGGCCTCCTGCACCAGACGGGCGGCATCGCCTCGGGCTCGCGGCACGACGCTATTGGCATAGGCCTCCCCCTCATTGATCTGGCGATCTTTGTCCTGCACCGCCTTGGACGCGTCGTCGAATGCCGACTGCACCGGATCGGGCGGCTGCGCATTCTGGATCGCGACCGCGGTCACCATCAGCCCCGTCTGGTAGCGATCGAGCATGTCCTGCAGTTCCTTGCGAACCTCGGCGGCAATGTCGCCACGGGAGCCGAACAATACGGCATCCATCGTCCGACGGCCGACGACTTCCCGCATCGCGGATTCCGCTGCCTGCTTCACCACCGCGCTCGGATCCCCGTCGCGCGCGTTCGGCGTGAAGCGGCTGCCGTAGACGTAGTCACGCGCGCCGTCGGGCCCGCCCTTGACACGGTACTGCACCTCGAACTGGACATCGACGACATTTTCGTCGTCGGTGAGCATGAGCGATTCCTTGAGACGATCCTGGTCACCATGCATGCCGATGTCGACCTTGCGCTGGGCATAGACATCGACGGTATCGTTGGCCTGGATCGGCCAGGGCATGCGCCAGTGCAATCCCGGTCCGACGGTCCCGACGAAACGCCCAAAGGTCGAAACCACCGCCACCTGCCCCGCCTGAACGGTGTAGATGCCCGTTCCCATCCAGATCAGGAACAGCGCCGCCGCGACGGCGCCGATGCCGAGCCATGCCTGGCGCGGACTCGGGCTTTCTTCCCCGCCGCCCGTATCACCGCCATTGCGATTTCCGCCGCCGGAATTGCCGCTGAACAAGCCCGAAAGGCGGCGATTGAAATCGCGCCACAGTTCGTCGAGATCCGGAGGACCGTCCGGATTCCTACCGGAATCGCTCCGGGAAAGGATGCGTTCCCGGTCCGCCGCGCTCTCCGCACCGCGCACGATGGACCGCCCCCGATCCGGCAACGGACTAGGCGGCATCGGGGAATGCATCGGGTGCGTCATGAAAGGAATTTGCGGAAGTCTCGGCTGGGTCGGAAATGCGAGCGGATCGGCCGGCTTCCTCCTCCATCCGCTCCGCGATCGCTTCGCGCAGAAGACCGAGTCCGTCGCCGGTCCGCGCGCTCAGCCAAACCGCGCCGATCCTACCACAGGCATCGCGATCCACCCCGGCGGCGCGGCCGACGCGATCGATCTTGTTGTGCACGATCAGCCGCGGCACCTCGTCCGCGCCGATCTCCGCCAGCACCTCGTCGACGTTGCGCATCTGGTCGGCCCGCGCCGGACCGGCCGCATCCACGACATGCAGCAACAGATCGGCGTGCACCGCCTCGTCGAGCGTGGAGCGGAATGCCTCTACCAGAGTGTGCGGCAACGCGCGGACGAAGCCCACCGTGTCGGAGAGCACGATCGACTTCCCAGCCGCGACATGGCAGCGGCGCGACGTGGTGTCGAGGGTCGCGAACAGTTGGTCGGCGCAATACGCATGCGCCTGCGTGAGCGCATTGAAGAGCGTCGACTTGCCGGCATTGGTGTAGCCCACGAGCGACACGCGAAAGACCCCACCGCGTTCCCGCGCCCGGCGCTGCGTGCCACGCTGCCGTTCGAGGGTGCGCAGTTTGTCCCGCAGTTGCTTCACGCGCACGCCGATCATGCGGCGGTCGAGTTCGATCTGCTTCTCGCCGGGGCCACCCCGCAGTCCGATCCCGCCACGCTGCCGCTCGAGGTGGGTCCAGCCGCGCACCAGGCGCGTCGAGAGGTATTCGAGCCGGGCCAGTTCGACCTGCAGCTTGCCTTCGCGGCTTTGCGCCCGCCGCGCGAAGATGTCGAGGATGAGGCCGGTGCGGTCGAGCACCGCAACGCCGAGTTCGCGCTCGAGGTTGCGCTGCTGTACCGGCGAAAGTTGCGCATCGATCAGCAACGCGTCGATCGGACCGGCCGCGGCGATCTCCTCGCGCAGGGTATCGACCTTGCCGGAACCGAGGTAATAGGCGGGATCCGGACGGTCGCGGCGCGCCCGCATGGTTCCAGCCACGGCCATGCCGCTGCTCTCCGTCAACAGGCCGAACTCTTCCAGGGCATCGTCATCGCATGCTGCGCCCTGCAAGGCCACCTGCACCAGAAACGCCCGGGGCATCGTCGACCCCGTGCCGGAAGACGAACCGGTACTCAGGCGTCGGACTCCGTATTGAGGTTCACCGGACGCGCCGGGACCACCGTCGACACGGCATGCTTGTATACCATCTGCGTGACGGTGTTGCGCAATAGGACCACGTATTGATCGAAGGACTCGATCTGCCCCTGCAACTTGATTCCGTTGACGAGGTAGATCGACACCGGCACGTGTTCCTTGCGCAGCGCGTTCAGGAACGGGTCTTGTAGTAGTTGCCCTTTACTGCTCATGTTGACTCCCGTCGGATGGAGATCTGCGATGGCCGAGTGTACTCGCACCGTAGTGCAGACGATCGCGGCACCTTAAGAAATGTACTGGAAAACCGCCGCCCGTGCCAAACGGCTGCGAACCGGGACCGATGGGCGATCCGCAATCCCCGAATGGACTGCAGACGCATGCCGGTCATTGCAATGTCCGCAAAAACTTACCCTTTGCGATCACTACCATCCGGTGCGTACGGATTGCGATTCGAACGGAACTCGATCCGCAAGGGCGTGCCCTGCAGATCGAACTCCTTGCGAAACCAGCCTTCGAGGTAGCGTCGGTAGCTTTCCTGCACCCGGGACAAGGCATTGCCATGAATCAGAATCAGCGGAGGGTTGGTCCCCCCCTGATGGGCATACCGCATCTTCGGTCGAGAGAAACCCGAACGGGCCGGTTCCTGCCGAGTCACAGCCGCCTGCAGCGCCCGCGTCAGTTTCGGCGTCGACAGCTTGGCGAACGCGGCGCGCTGGGCACGGACCACTGATTTCATCAGTGCCCCCAAGCCCCGACCCCGCAATGCCGAAATTTCGTGCACGGATGCCCAATCGAGAAAATGGAGCTTGCGCGTCATTTCGCGATGGATGCGCTCCCGCTGGTAGCCATCGAGATCGTCCCACTTGTTGATCGCGATCACCAGTGCGCGTCCGCGATCGAGGATGTAGCCCGCGATATGCGCGTCCTGCTCGGCGATTTCCGATGCGGCATCGAGCACCAGCACCGCGACGTTGGCCTGATCGATGGCCTGCAGGGTCTTCACGACCGAGAACTTCTCGATCGATTCGAACACCTTTCCCTTGCGGCGCAAGCCCGCAGTGTCGATGAGCACGAACGGCTCGCCGCCGTATTCGAACTCGACTTCGATCGCATCGCGCGTCGTCCCCGGAGCATCGAACGCGATCATCCGTTGTTCGCCCAGAAGCGCGTTGATCAGCGTCGACTTACCGACGTTGGGGCGACCCACCACGGCGACTCGAGTTCGTCCTCCGGGGCCGTGCGACGCCGCCGATCCCGGAGAGGCCGTCGCGCCACCTTCGGCACCCTCCTCGGCATCGCCGAGACGACCGCCCTCTTCCTCGTCGGCGTCCGGTTCCGCCGCGGCGTGTACATAGGGACCCAGCGCTTCGTCGAGCAAGGCGGCGATGCCGTCACCATGCGCCGCCGAGATCCGGCGCGGATCGCCCAGCCCCAGTTCGAAGAACTCGGCAACGGCAGTCTCCGGCAACCCCTCGGCCTTGTTGACCGCAAGCAGGATGCGCCGTCCGCTCGTGCGCAGACGCTCGGCGATGCGGCGGTCATGGGGAGTCAGGCCGCTGCGCGCATCGAGCACGAAGAGCAGGACGTCGCTCTCCGCGATCGCCTGCTCGGCCTGGCGGTTGACGGCATCCTGGATGCCGCCCCGGTCCGATGGATCGAACCCGCCGGTATCGATGACGATGCTCGGCACCGGTCCCACCCGGCCCTCACCGTACTGACGGTCGCGCGTGAGTCCCGGCATGTCGGCGACCAACGCCGCCCGCGAGCGGGTGAGGCGATTGAAGAGAGTCGATTTGCCGACGTTGGGGCGGCCGACCAGGGTTACCACAGGTTTCATATCGTCGCGCCTCTTCCCCGCACCCCGCCCCCTTTCGTGCCGGGATCGGGAAGAACCTCAGCGAGGGTTCAAAAGGAAAAGTTTTCCGGCCACCGTCTGGATGATGATGCCGTCGTTCCAGATCTGCGGGGTGCTGGCGAGCGGAGAGCCGGCAGGGAAGCGCCCGACGATCCGGCCGTCATCGAGACGCAGGAAATGCACCTCGCCGGCGAAATCGCCGATCGCCACCCAGTGCCCGACGATCACCGGCGTCATGAGTCCGCGATACGACAACGTCCCGTTATGCCACATTCCCGCTCCCGCATCCCGCGAAAACGCGTCGACATCGCCGTTCTCCCGCACACCGATGACCATGTCCGCATCCATCGCGACCCCGGCGCCGGCATCGTAATTCCGCGCCCAGCGCAGCTCGCCGGTATACGTGTCGAAACAGCTGATCCGACCCTGATACGACTCGGCACAGGTATCGGCACCGTCGACCGCCGGCATGCCCAGCACGTCGTTGAGGCGCTCGACCTCCGTCACGCCCTTGGGCTCGGACACCGCCGCCTCCCAACGTGGCGCACCGTTGGCGAGCGCAACCGCCGCCAACTGTCCGCGCGGGAATCCGATGACCGCCATATCCCCCGACAGCGCAATCTCCGACTCTCCCCGCAACGACAGCGGCGGCGGCGTCTTGCGGAACGACCAGAGTCGGTTTCCGCTGTCCTCATCATAGGCGGAGACGCGCTGATCGATGGTGCGAACGACCACCATCGCGTGCGCGATCAACGGCGGCGTCACGGCGACGCTGGTCGCATCGTCGGACTTCCAGCGCAGCTTCCCGGCCGCATCATAGAGACGCAGGCCGCCACGTCGCACGACCACCGCCTCGCTGATCCCGTCGCAGCCGACCCCGGCCGCGATGCCCCCCGGAACCCGCACGCGCCAGACCGTCTTGCCGGTCGTCGGGTCGACCCGCACCAGATCTCCGGCCGCCGACGCGGCATAGACCGACTGGGCCAGCACGCACGGGCGCAGATAGGCGGCTCCGGCGCTACCGACGTCGACGGTCCAGCTCGCGTGAACCGCGATCGGATGGGCGATTGCGACGAGCTTCGCCGGCTTCGGCCCTTTGTCCGACGAGCAAGCCGCCAGCGCCAGCGCGCCCAGCAGAAGACCAGCGAGACGCGCCCCCCGCGCCACCGCGTCAACCGGCCGCCGGGATTGCATCGAGTTTCGCCTGAATCAGCGACCGCAACGGGTTTTGCGGTGCCGCAGCCAGCAACGCCTCCTGGTACGCGGTGCGCGCGGCGGCACGGTTCCCTTGTGCAAACAGGATGTCGCCGCGACGGTCGGCATAGTCCGCTTCGAACCCCGGAGGCGGCGACCGCAACAGCGCCAATGCGGCGTCATAGGACTTCTCGTCCAGCAGTACGCCGGCCAGGCGCACGCGCGCGACCGCTGCCAGTTCCGGAAATTGCGATTTCCCCGCGACCCATTGCAACTGCGCCTTTGCCGAGGCAAAGTCGCCGACGGTCAAGTTGGCCTTCGCCTGCCGCAGCGCCGCCAGCGCCGCATAGACGCTATCGCCCTGGCGCTGCACCAGCGATCCGGCAATGTCGCGGGCGCGGGCGGCGTCGTTGCGCGCAACCGCCGCGTCGTACTGATCGTAGAGTGCACTGGCCGCCTCGGCACCATGCTGCGTGGTCCAACGCCAGCCCCAGGTTCCGGCAGCGATCAGCGCCGCCGCCAGCAGCAGACCGATCAACCAGTTGCCGTACTTCTCGAACCAGTCCTTGATCTCGTTGATGTTCTCGGTTTCTTCCAGCGTCAGCGCCATATCCGTCATTCCCTTCCTGGTCTTGCATCCCGCACCGCCAGCGCCAATCGCGCCGGCAGATCGGCAACCGGCACCTGAGTCTGTTGCCCGAACGGCACCGCATCCATTTCCCCCACAGCCGGGGCGCGCAGCGCCTTGACCGAGGCGGCCCCCTGCGCCCACTCCTGCGCGCCGACGATCACGGCATATTCCGCCCCGCTGGCGTCGGCACGTTTCATCTGCGCCTTGAGACCGGCCTCGCCCGGGTGGAGGATCGCCCGCATGCCGGCATCGCGCAGCCGCTCGGCAAGCCGGACCGCGGCGACGAAGGTCGCGCCGCCCTGATGCGCGACATAGACGTCGCACGCCACCTGTGCGTCGTCCGGCTCCGGCATGAGTTCGAGCACGCGTTCGACACCGATCGAGAATCCGCAGGCCGGCGTCGGTTTGCCGCCCAGCAGTTCGAACAGTCCGTCATAGCGGCCGCCGCCGCAGATCGTGCCCTGTGCACCCAGCCGGTCCGTGACCCACTCGAAGACCGTGAGATTGTAATAGTCCATCCCACGCACGAGGCGCGGATTGACCTCGAACGCCACGCCCTCCTCCCGCAACAGCTGCTGGACGCGCTCGAAATGTCCCAGCGACTCGGTGCCGAGGTAATCGAGCAGACGCGGCGCCCCTTCGAGGCAATGCTGGGTGGCGGCGTGCTTGGAGTCGAGCACGCGCAAGGGATTGGTCTCGACCCGGCGCTGGGCGTCGGGATCGAGTTCGTCCCGATGCGCGAGCAGATAGGCGATCAGATCCTGCCGATGCCGCAGGCGCTCGGGCGTCTGGCCGAGGGTATTGATCTGCAGGCGCACCGGGCCGATCGCCAGCGCCGCCCACAGCCGCCGCAGCAGCAGCATCTGTTCGACCTCGATCTCCGGTCCGGAAAACCCCAGGGCTTCGGCTCCGGCCTGGAAAAACTCGCGGTATCGGCCGCGCTGCGGCCGCTCGTGCCGATACATCGGTCCGTAATACCAGAGGCGCGCCGGCCCCTCGTAGAGCAGGCTGTGCTCGATCGCGGCGCGAACCACGCCAGCGGTGTTTTCGGGCCGCAGCGTCAAGGATTCGCCGTTGAGCGAATCGACGAAGGTGTACATCTCCTTCTCGACGATGTCGGTGACCTCTCCCAATCCGCGGCGGAACACGGCCGTCGGCTCCACCACCGGAGTGCGAACCTGTCGATAGCCATAACCCTGCAGGGCCGCGATGGCGGCACGCTCGAACCGCTGCAGCTTCGCCGCCGCGGCGGGCAGCAGATCGTTCATGCCGCGGACAGCATGGATTTTCGGGTGCGACATGGACAATCGTTATGCGTAGTGCGTACGGATGTATTCGTCGACCAATGCGTGGAACTGCTCCGCAATGTCGTCGCCCTTGAGCGTCATGGCGTGTTTGCCGTCGATATACACCGGCGCGACCGGCGATTCACCGGTGCCGGGCAGACTGATGCCGATGTCGGCGTGGCGACTTTCTCCGGGACCGTTGACCACGCAACCCATCACCGCCACGTTCATGCGTTCGACGCCCGGATATTGCACGCGCCACACCGGCATCTGCGCGCGCAGGTAATCCTGGATCTTCTCCGCCAGTTCCTGGAACACCGTGCTCGTCGTGCGGCCGCAACCCGGACAAGCGGTGACCATCGGCGCGAAGGCGCGCAATCCCAACGACTGCAGAATCTCCTGGGCGACGATCACTTCGCGCGTGCGCGACTCCCCCGGTTGCGGCGTGAGCGACACGCGAATGGTGTCGCCGATCCCGTCGAGCAGCAACGGCGCCAACGCGGCCGTCGATGCCACGATGCCCTTACTGCCCAACCCCGCCTCGGTCAGCCCGAGATGCAGCGGATGATCGCAGCGGGATGCCAACTCACGATAGACCGCAATGAGTTCCTGGACCACGCTCACCTTGGCCGAAAGGCAGACGCGGTTCGCAGGCAATCCCAGCGCCACTGCGCGCTCGGCGCTCTCGACTGCCGAGCGCACCAGCGCCTCGCGCACGATGGCCCCGGTTTCGCGCGGCTGCTTCGCCGCCGCGTTCTGATCCATCAGGCGGGCGAGTAGATCCTGGTCGAGACTACCCCAATTGACGCCGATCCGCACCGGCTTGTCATGGCGACACGCCATTTCGATCAGGCTGGCGAAGTTGTCCTCGCGGCGGGCACCCGTGCCGACATTGCCGGGATTGATCCGATACTTGGACAGCGCCTGACCGCATTCCGGCACCTGCGTGAGCAGGCGATGGCCGTTGAAATGGAAATCCCCGATGAGCGGCACGGCACAGCCTGCGGCATCGAGCCGCTCGCGAATCGCCGGCACCGCCCGCGCCGCCTCGACGGTGTTCACCGTCACGCGCACCAGTTCGGACCCGGCATCGGCGAGTTCGCGCACCTGGGCCACGGTCCCGGCGACGTCGGCGGTATCGGTGTTGGTCATCGACTGCACGACGATCGGGGCGGCACCGCCCACGACGACCCGGCGCGCACCCCAGCGCACCTCGACGGCGCGCGTCGGACGGCGCGAGGCCCGAACCTCGGACGCGGGGGGGGGCTGTACCGGAAGAATGGGAATCACGGACACGAGTTCACTCCAAAGTCAGGCGAGCCACGTCGCCGTTGCCGGCATGGGCCCGCAGATTGACCGCATGACCGCGGAATTCCGCCGTCACCGCCGACACTTTGCCGACGATGAGATGCAGCGGCGCGGCGCCGCTGACGGTCTGTACGCTGCCGCCGGGCACGACCTGCGACAACAGGGTCCGGCCGCCCGAATCGCTCACGTCGATCCACACGTTGGCCGTCGTCCGCAACGTCAGCACGCTGGCATCCTGCGCGGCGACAGCGGCCGCGGACGCCATCGCCGCGCCCGCCGACCCGACTGCGGTCGCGTTCGAGGCCGCCGGCGGGGTGGCGGCCGGTGTCGTCGCCGGCGCCGGTACGGAGGCCGGAGAAGCCGGGCTCCCCGCCGGGCCATCACCCCGCGTCGGGAGAGGATCGGCGACCGTCGGCGCGGAAACGCGCGGAGTCGGAGCGGTGGCCGTGGCAGGCGCCGGCGCTGCCGCCCCGTCCGCCGACGACGGCCGCGGCGCGGAAGCCGACGGCGTACCGGCCGCATGGCGGTGCGGGCCGCCGTGCGGCAATCGGATCGCGATCGCCACCACGCCGAGCAGCACGGCCAGGGCCGCGATCGCGACGGCGACGCGCTTCGCTCCGGCACCACGGCCTGCCGCCGAGGACGAGACCACGACGCGGGTCATGCGCATGCGTTCCGGCGGCGATGCCGCCTCGGCCTGAACCTTGTGATCCAAATCAGCCAGCAGCGGCGCGACATCGATCCGAAGCTCTCGGCCGCAACCCCGCAGGTAGCCGCGGATATAGATCGGCTCGGGCAGCGCCGCGAAATCTTCCTCTTCCAGAGCATCGAGCTGACGGGGATGCAGATGCAGGCGGGCTGCCAGTTCGCTCGCCGCCATCCCCGCGGCTTCCCGCGCGTTCCGCAGCGCCGCGCCGAACCCCAGCGGGGCTGCGGCCGCATCGGCCGCGGGCCTCGCGTCCTCGCTCTGCGACCCTGCCGCCTCCCCGTGGCGAACTTCCTTGGTTTCGTCAGTCATCGAAACGCCCGTGGTGCAACGCATCCGCTTGCGGCGAATTGGGGAATTTTCCCAACAACTCGTCCTCGTCGCGGTGCTCGGTCGTCGGATCGTGCTGCGCCCGCGCGAGGCGCGCACCCAGCCATAGCGTCTCGGGATTGGGGGGCACCGATCGGACCAGGAGATCGTAGTAGAACTGGGCTCGCCCCAGCCGGCCTTCCTTCAGATACATCTGCGACAACTGGAACTTGGCCACCGGATCGGTCGCGTCATACCGCAACGCACGCAGAAAATATTGCTCGGCGCGGGTGCTGTCATGCAGCTCGAGCAGACAGATCCCGGCGTTCTGCAGCGCACGCGCCGGCGTCTGGTACAAGCGGTTGGAGACCGCCTTGTCGAACCACGCGATCGAATCCTTGGCACGTCCGGTCCGGCATAGGAACCAGCCGTAGTTGTTCTGGAGATCGGGGCTCTTGGGGTCGAGTTCCAGCGCACGCTGAAACTCCTCGTCGGCGGTGTCGATCTGACCGAGGTTCATGAGGATCAGACCGTAGAGACCGTGCGCCGCGGCCAGATCGGGGTCGACCGCGATCGCCCGGCGCACGTCCTGGAGGGCGACCGGGATCTGCCCGTCGCGATAGTATCCGGTCGCCAGATGCAGGCGCGCCAGGGCGCGCTGCTTGGCATCGCCCTGGGTCGCCCCGGGAACCGGCGCCTTGCCGATCTGCACACCATCGGCGGTGGTGGTGACCGTTTCACAACCGCCGAGCCCCAGCGCCGTGGCCAGCACGAACGCGCAGGCCATCGCTGCGCGCCGGCGCCGACCCGCCAAGATTCGTCCCGTCTTCATGCCGTGCCCTCCATCAAGACCGGCGTGCCCACCCGGGCCACGAGGCGGGTGCGATCGCGCACCTGCCCGGCCAACTGTCCGCAGGCGGCGTCGATATCGTCGCCGCGCGTACGCCGCACCGTCGTCACGATCCCTCCCTCCTGCAGGATCTCCGCAAACGCCCGCACCCGCTCGGGCTCGGAACGCCGGAACGCGGACACCGCCGTGGGATTGAAAGGGATGAGATTGAACTTGCACGGCAGACCGTCGACCCGCCGCAGCAGCGCGCGCGCCTGTCCCTCGGCGTCATTGACACCCGCGAGCAGGATGTACTCGAAGGTGATGAAGTCGCGCGGCGCATGCGCGAGGTACCGCCGGCATGCCGCCAGAAGTTCGGCAATCGGGTATTTGCGATTCAGGGGAACGAGTTCGTCGCGCAGCGCATCGTCGGGAGCGTGCAGTGATACCGCCAGCGCGACCGGACAATCCTGCGCGAGCCGATCGATCATCGGCACCATGCCCGACGTCGACAGCGTGACGCGCCGACGCGACAGGCCGTAGGCGTCGTCGTCGAGCATCAGGCGCAGCGCCGGCAGGACCGCGTCGTAGTTCTGCAACGGCTCGCCCATACCCATCAGGACGACGTTGCTGATGATTCGGTCGCCATCGCCCGGCACCCGGGACTCCGGCGCCGGCCGCAGCATCCGTTCCGCCGTCCACAATTGCCCGATGATCTCCGCCGTCGTGAGATTGCGCGAAAACCCCTGGGCCCCGGTGGCGCAGAAGCGGCAGCCGACCGCACATCCGGCCTGGGTTGAAATGCAGAGCGTGGCGCGATCGGCCTCGGGGATATAGACCGTCTCGACCGCCTCGCCGCCGCCGACATCGAACAGCCACTTGCGTGTGCCGTCGGCGGATGCTCCGTCGCGCAGAATCGGAGCCGACGCGATCACCGCCCGCGTCGCAAGCGTCTCCCGCAGGCTGCGCGCGACATCGGTCATCGCGGAAAATTCGCCGACGCCGCGCTTGTGGATCCAGCGCAGCAGCTGGCGCGCGCGAAACGGCTTCTCCCCCAGCGACTGCACCCACGCCGTCAATCCGTCGCGATCGAAATCGAGGAGGTTGGCTGCGTCCATGAGTCTCTCGATCGGGGGCCGGAATCCCGGACGGCGACCACGCGCCGCCCGGGAAACGCGATCAACGTACGTGGATGTCCAGCGTGGGGAAGAAGAACGCCACTTCCACCGCCGCGGTCTCCGCGCTGTCGGAACCGTGCACGGCATTGGCATCGATGCTATCTGCGAAGTCGGCGCGGATCGTGCCCGGCGCAGCCTTCTTCGGATCGGTCGCCCCCATCAGTTCCCGATTGCGCGCAATCGCGTTCTCGCCGCGCAGCGCCTGCACGAACACCGGCCCCGAAATCATGAAGTCGACGAGATCGCCGAAGAACGGCCGCTCGCGATGCACCGCATAGAAGGCCTCGGCCTGCCGGCGGGAGAGATGCATCATGCGCGCAGCGACGACCTCCAGGCCGGCACCCTCGAAGCGCGAGAGGATCTGGCCGATCGCGTTCTTGCGAACCGCGTCGGGCTTGAGAATGGAAAGGGTGGTTTCGATGGCCATTGCAAAAATCGTATGAAAAAAGAAACAGTTGGCGAGCGTATTGAACCCGTGATCATATCACGCGGGGGGTTCCAGTACGGCAATCGACTCGACGTGGGAGGTGTGCGGAAACATGTTCACCACCCCGGCCGCGCGCACCCTCCAGTTCGCCTCATGGACGAGCCAGGCGCAATCGCGTGCGAGCGTGGCGGGATTGCACGAAACGTACACCACCCGCCGCGGCGGCAGGGCATCCCGTCCGAACGACTGCACCACCGCCAGCGCCCCCTCGCGCGGCGGATCGACCAGAACGCGATCGATCCGACCGCCGAGATCGGCGCGCAGACGCTCCCAATCCGCGGCCGTCCACTCGAACAGGTTGCGTGCCGCGAAGTCCACCCGACCGGCGAATCCGGCCGTCGCCGCCGCGGCCTCCGCCCGCCGCAGCAGCGCGGCGCTGCCTTCCAGCCCTCGTACACGCCCCGCGCGCGTCGCCAGCGGCAGCGTGAAATTCCCCAAGCCGCAAAAGAAATCCGCAATCACGTCCTGCGGGCCGGGATCGAGCAGCGCAAGCGCGCGCCGCACCAAGACCGTGTTGATCGCATGGTTGACCTGCGTGAAATCGGTCGGCCGGAACGGAATCTCGACGCCGAACTCCGGCAACCGGAGCGGTAGCGCGCCGTCGCCGCGCACCGGTGGATCCATGGGTTCGGCGGTATCGGGGCCGCCGGGCTGCAACCAGAATCCGACGCCATGGGCACGGGCGAAGGCGCGCAGGCGGTCGCGATCGGCATCGGAGGGCGCCGCAAGGATCCGCAGCACCAGCACCGTGGTCGGCAGCCCGGAATCCGCCGGGGCGATCGCCACCTCGATCTGCGGCAAGCGATCCCGGATCGACAGTCCGCTCACCAGTTCGCGCAACGGATCGATGAGATGGGCCATCGGCGCACCCAGCACCGGACATGCGTGCAGGTCGGCGACGTAGCTGCTGTTGCGCTCGCGGAATCCGACCAGCGCCCCGCCCTTGCGCGGCACGAAACGCACCGACAGACGGGCTCGATGGCGATAGTTCCAGGCGGGGCCGATCACCGGCCGCAGCACGCTCTCCGGACGTAGCCTGCCGATATGCCACAGCGTTTCCTCGAGCACGCGCTGCTTGATCGAGACCTGCGCCCGCGCATCGAGGTGCTGCATCGAACAGCCGCCGCATTTGCCGGGATCGAGACCGAAGTGCGGGCAATGCGGCGTCACCCGCAACGGACTGGCCGCGAGCACCGCCGTCACCCGGCCGGTGTCGAACCGCGCCTTGGCGCGCAGGCGCGCCCACTGCACGCGCTCGCCGGGCAAGGCGCCTTCGATGAACGCCACCTTGCCATCATCGAGTCGGGCGACACCCCGCCCTTCCAGGTCGAGCGATTCGATACGGGCGACCTGTCGTTCCGCCTCCTGCAAATCACGCTTCATCGGTCTGCCGGATTCCAGGCTGCAAGATATTCCTCCCAGTGCGGCGCACCGATCCCCTGCAGACTCGCCCGCACGGTCTCGATCTCGCGCGCATACGCATCATCGCCGAGCGCACCGCGCATCCGCTGGAACCGACAATGGAGCAGGTAGGTGTTGACGACGTCGGTTTCGCAGTAGGCGCGAATGGAGTCGATCCCGCCATCGAGAAACGCCCCCCAGACCTTGTCGCCCGACATGCCGAGCTTGCCGGCGAACCCGCAGAGCCGCGCCAGATCGTCGAGCGGCGCATTGGCCCGCGGCTGGTACATCGCCAGCACGTCCATCAGATCGCAATGTCGCGTGTGGTAGCGGTTGACGTAGTTGTTGTATCGGAAATCGCGATCGTCCTCGCCGATTTCCCAATAGCGTGCCGCCGTGACGCCATGCACCATCGCCCGATAGTGCAACACCGGCAGATCGAAGCCGCCGCCGTTCCAGCTCACCAACTGCGGCGTATAGCGGTCGATGAGCCGGAAGAAGTCGTGCACCAGTTTCGCCTCGTCGTCGTCGGGCGCGCCCAGGCAGCGCACACGAAACCCCGAATCGTCGCGGAACGCGCAGCCGATCGCGACGATCCGGTGCAAATGCAGCGGCAGGAAATCGCTGCCGCTGCGCTCGCGCCGTTCCGCGAACGCCGCCGCCGCGATCTCCGCGTCGGCACGCCCCGCCCACTCCGGCCGCAGGCGACGCAACCCGGCGACATCGGGAACGGTTTCGAGGTCGAACGCCAGAACCGGGATCACGGCGCGGCGTTCATGGGCCCGAGGAAAGGCATCGGATCGAGCGGCACGCCGGCGCGCCGCGCCTCGAAATGCAGGGTCGACGGCGCTCCGCCCCCGCCCACGATCGCGATCGGGTCACCCTGCTGGACCGCCTGCCCTTCATGCACGAGGTTGGTGCGGTTGTGGGCGTACACCGAAACGATCCCGCCGGGGTGACGCACGATGACCAAGCGGCCATAGCCTTGCATCGATCCCACATAGAGCACCGTTCCCGCCGCCACCGCGACCACGTTTTCGCCCGCGGCGACGGCGATGTCGATGCCTTTCGAGGTCTTGCCGTCGAACTGACCGACGACATCGCCGTGTACCGGCCAGATCCACGACCCCGCCGCCGGCAGGGCCCCGGGTGCCTTTTCCGACGGCACCGGCGCGACCGCCGCCGGGGTCACCGGAGCCGCCATCGCCATGCCGGGTGCGGCCGACGGTGGCGCGACGGACGGCGTCGGCGTGCCGGGCGCCACCGGCCCCTGCAAAGGCTGCGCCTGCACGGCACCCGGCGCAGCCAGGGGTTGCGCCTCGGGCTCCGATTCGGGCTGCGATGCCGGCGCCGCGCCCCCTCCCTCAGGTGCCGCCGCGGCCGATCCCGGTGCCACCACGGTTTCGGCCGGCGCCGGCCCGGCGTTGGCGGGAACCGATCGATCGATGACCGGCGGCGGCTGGTTGAGCGACACCTCGCTGCAGCCACTCAGCAACGCCATCGAGACCGCCGCGCACACCATGCCATACGCCATCACTCTGCTGGACGGGTTCATATCCGCTCCTGTCACGCTGTCCACTCCACGATCACCCCACGACACCGCCCAAGAGCGGCACGAAGCGCACCGGCTCGACCGCATGGACGACCCACTTCCCGCGCGCATCGCGCGCCACCACCGACAAGGCCTGCCGCTCGGCACCGACCGGGGCCACCACCACACCGCCGCCGACGAGCTGCTCCCCCCACGCGACGGGAATCTCTTCCCCGGCCGCCGCTGCGATGATCGCGTCGAACGGCGCCTCCGCCGGCAATCCCGCCGCGCCGTCGCCGAACACCAGGCGCAGGTTGGCCAAACGCAGAGGCCGCAGATTGTCGCGCGCCCGCTCATGCAAGGCACGCACGCGCTCGATCGAATAGACCGACCCGAACAACTGGGCGAACACCGCCGCGGCATATCCGCAGCCGGTGCCGATTTCCAGCACCCGCGCCGCGCGCGGGTCGGCGATCGCCTCCAGCGCCAGTTCCGCGCTGCGCGCAACGATATAGGGCTGCGAGATCGTCTGTCCATGACCGATCGGCAACGAGCAGTCGTCGTATGCGCGACTCGCGAGCGCCGCATCGACGAACGTGTGGCGGGGAACGGCGGTCAAGGCCGCCAGCACGCGCGGACTCCGTACCCCCAGGGCCCGGACGCGCTCGACCATACGGCCGCGCACCCGATCCGAATTGAGGCCCAGATTGCCGGCCGGCGCGGCGCCGCGCAACGGACCGGCCGCGGGCCTGGCGTGACGAAGCTTCACGGGGCGAGCCACCGCGCAACGGCATCCATCTGTTGCACGTGGGTGAGATCGATCTGCAGCGGCGTCACCGACACGCAACCCTCCGCGACCGCATGAAAATCGGTGCCGGGACCCGCATCGCGGGCCTCGCCCGCCGCGCCCACCCAGTAAATCGTCTCGCCGCGCGGGCTCGTCTGGCGGATCACCGGTTCGGCCTTGTGGCGCTTGCCCAGGCGGGTGCAACGGACCGGTCCCATCCGATCCGCGGTGATGTTGGGAATGTTGACGTTGAGCAGGAACGGCCCCTCGAGCGGGCGGTCGAGGAGGCGCTCGACGACCCCCGCGGCCACCTGACCGGCGGCCTCCCAGTTCGTGCGTCCCTTTTCCGCCCGGGAAAAGGCGATCGACGGAATCCCGAACAGGTAGCCCTCCATCGCCGCCGCCACGGTGCCGGAGTAGACCGTGTCATCGCCCATGTTCTGGCCATCGTTGATGCCGGACAGCACGAGATCCGGAACCCGGTCGAGCAGTCCCGTCAGTGCGATGTGGACACAGTCGGTGGGCGTGCCGTTGACGAACCGGAAGCCGTTTTCGGCGCAGCGCACGCTGAGAGGCCGACTCAAGGTCAAGGAGTTGCTTGCCCCGCTACAGTTCTGTTCCGGGGCAACCACGGTGATGTCGCCGAAGCGGCGGACGGCATCGACGAGCGCGGCAAGACCCGGCGCAAGGTATCCGTCATCGTTGGAGATCAAAATGTGCATGGAGCGGAATCTTACCGGCTGCACCCCCCACTAGGCCAACTCGGAGCAAAAACGACATGGACGATGCAATCCTGGTACACACCACCACCGCGACCGCCGAAAGCGCCCGCACGATCGCGCGGGCGCTGGTCGCGGAGCGTCTGGCGGGCTGCGTTCAGATCCACGCCGTCGAAAGCGTTTACCGTTGGGAAGGCGCGGCACAGACCGACGCCGAGTTCGCGCTGCAATGCAAGACCGTGCGATCGCGGTACGATGCCGTCGCCGCCTGCATCCGCCGACACCACACCTACGAACTGCCGGAAATCGTCGTCACGGCGATCGCCGGCGGCTCGAAGGAGTACCTGGCGTGGATCGAGGAATCGGTCTCGCCGACGGCGGCATCATCATCTTGAGGAGGATCCCGTCGTGCCAGAAAACCACACCAGCCCTGCACGCATCGCCATCGTGACCGGCGCCACGTCGGGCATCGGCGAAGCCACCGCCCGCGCCTTCGTCGCTGCCGGATACGCCGTGATCGGCAATGGACGCACGGCGACCAAATTGCGCGCGCTCGAACGCGAACTCGGCGACGCGTTCCACGGCGTCGAAGGAGATGCCGCGGACGCCGCCGTGATCGAGCGCCTGTTCGCCACCGCGCGCGACCGCTACGGCCGCGAGGCCGACATCGTCGTTGCCAATGCCGGCCGCGGCCTGGGCGGATCCGTGCACAGCGCCGACCTGTCGCGATTCGAGGAAATCCTGCGGCTCAATGTCCAGGGCGTCCTGGCACTCATGCAACACGCGGCGCGGCGCATGGTCCCCGCGCAGGAACGGGGGTATCCCTCGACCGCGGCCGACATCGTCGTCCTGGGGTCGGTGGTCGGCCGCAACGTTTCGCCCTTCAGCGCGGTGTACGGCTCCACCAAGTTCGCCGTCCATGCGCTCGCGGAAGGCTTGCGCCGGGAGATCGGCCCGAAGGGCGTGCGCGTGACCTTGGTCGAACCCGGCATCGTCGTGAGCGGATTCCAGGACGGTGCCGGATACGATGATGCCCAGGTACAGCACTTCCACGAGCATTTCGGCCCCTTGCTGCTGCCCGACGACATCGCACGGGCCATCCACTTCGTCGTGAGCCAACCGCCGCACATCCATGTCAGCGACATCCTGGTTCGGCCGACTCGCCAAGACTATCCGTAATACGTTCGGGATGTGGCGCGATCTGGCTTCGGTCAGCGTGCCCACCCTGCTCGTCATCACGCTGGCCTTCGGCGCCGCGATTCATTTCATCCAGCCGGCGCCGCCCGACACCATCGTCATGTCGACCGGACCCGACGGCAGCCTGTTGCAGCGGTATGCCGAACGCTATCGACAGGTCTTCGCCCGCAACGGCATCACGCTGCGCCTGATTCCCTCACGCGGCTCGGTGGAGAATCTCGCGCGGCTCACGGATCCGCACCAACCCGTCGACGTCGCCTTCGTCCAGAGCGGGCTGCGGCGCATGCCGGCCGACGCACACCTCGTTTCGCTGGGCAGCACGTCCTATGAGCCGCTCTTCATCCTGTATCGCGCGCCGCGGGCATTGCACCGCCTCGCCGATTTCGCCGGCAAGCGCCTCGCCATCGGGCGCCCCGGAAGCGGCACCGAAGCGCTCGCGTTGACCCTGCTCGATGCCAACGGCATCCGCCGCGGCGGCTCCACCCGGCTGCTGCCGCTCGCTGGCGACGAGGCCATGCGCGCCGTCCTTGCCCGTCGGGTCGACGCCGTATTCCTGTCCGGGGATTCGGCCAAGGCCGGAGAAATCCGCCGCCTGTTGTACACCCCGGGCATCCGGATTTTCGGATTCGACCAAATCGACGCGTACCTGAATCGATTCCGCTATCTCAACCGCGTCGACCTGCCGATGGGCCTCTTCGATCTCGGTCGCAATCTACCCGACCGGCGCACGCCGCTGGTCGCACCGTCGGTAGAGATCGTCGCGCGCACCAACCTGCACCCGGCCCTCGTCGACCTGATGATCGAGGCGGCGCAGGAAGTGCATTCGCACGCCACCCTGCTGCAGGCGGCGGGCACCTTCCCCTCGCCGGTGGAGCGCGATTTTCCGATGAGCGCAGAGGCCCTGCGCTATTACAAATCCGGCAGAGGACTCGCCTATCGCTACCTGCCGTTCTGGCTGGCGAGCCTCGTCAATCGCATGGTCGTCCTGCTACTGCCGATCCTGATCCTGTTACTCCCCGCGATGCGCGCATTGCCCGGGATGTATGCATGGCGGGTGCGTCGCCACATTTACCGACACTATGGCGCCCTGGTGACGCTCGAACGCGAATCCGCGAACGTGCGGCCCGGAACCGCCGCCGCGGCGGCGCTGATCGAGCGGCTGAACCGGATCGAGCGCGAGGTCATCGATATGAAACTACCCAATCCGTTCGCCGATGAGGCATATGGATTGCGGCAGCACCTGCACTTCGTCCGTGTGCGCCTTTCCGGCGATCTCTCCGGCGGGACGACGCCGTCGTCGATCGACTCCCGACACCACCGGCCACGCTCACCCTGACCCGCCGCCCTCGGAGGATTGCGGACTGCCATCGGCCGGCGAGGAAGAAACATCCTGGGCGCCGACGCTCAGCAATTCGTCGAGGAATACCTGGCCGACGGCGAGGATCACCGGGCCCACGAACAGGCCGATGATCCCGAAGGCCATCGCGCCGCCAAGCACGCCGATCAGGGTCACCACCACCGGCTGGCGGTTGCCCTTGCTGATGAGATACGGCTTGATGACGCTGTCCGCACCGGCGACCACCACCAGCCCCCAGGCCGCGAGGAAGATCGCATAGCCGACGGCGTGGTGCAGGAACAGCCAGACGCCGGCGGGAATCCACACCAAGGGCGGGCCGATCGGAATGACCGAGAGAAAGAAGGTGAGGAAACCGAGCAGGCTGGCGCCGGGCACGCCGGCGATCTCGAGCCCGATGAACATCAGTACGCCCTGCGCGAACGCGGTGGCGAGCAGCGCACGCACCACGCCCGCCGTCATCGTCCGCGCCGCCGCCAGGACCGTCAGGCCGGTCTCGCCGAACAGCGTGCCGAAGAGGCGCTGCAAGAAGGCCGAGATCCGCTCACCGTCGAGGTACAGGAAAAACGCCAGGACCAGGCTGAACAGCACCACCCACAGACTGCGGGTGAGCGCGCCCGCCGCGGATCCGATCCAGGCCCGCGCCGGCAGCGATTCCACGGCATGCTGCAGCTGGCTGACGGCGCCCTGGTCTCCTGCGATCACGCTGTCGAGAAAGCGATAGATCGGAGGGCCGATCCACGGCACGGAGCGGACGAAATCCGCGAGTTCCCCCGCCAGCCGATGCAGCGACTCGAGCTGGGGGTGGATCTGGTCGATCAGCGAGGAGAGATTGCTTGCCACGAACATCATCGGAATCGCCATCACCGCAAGCAGCAGCGCCACCATCAACGCGGCCGCTCCGGCCTTGCCGATCCGATTCCGCAATACGGCGAAGATCTCCCAGGTGGAAAACGCGATGATCGCGGCCCAGGTCAGGGACAGCAGGAATGGCTCGGCGATGCGAAACGCGGCATAGCCCAGCGCGCCGACGGCGCCGATGGCGATCAACTGCCGGATCGGGATCTGCGTCACGCCGACACCGCATTCGATTGCAGCACCACGGCCTCCCCTCGCTTGTCCACCACACCAGCCCGGGATGATAGCGCCCAGGCCGGTCGCCGCTGGACGGTAGCCGGTGCCAAGGCGAAGCCCAGAACGAACCGGCGCCCGTCATTGCGGGGCCAAGCCCGCTGGGCCTAGCCCGAAGCAATCGGGCGTTTACGGATTGCGGGATCGCCACGGCCCTGTGAGCCTCGCGATGACGATCGGGAATGCAGGTCTCGCAGCGACAACGGGGAACGTGGGGCGCGCGACGGGTGCCGCCGGGAATCATTGTCCTCGGATGTCGATGGCGTTCGGAATCGCCGCCGTGCCGGCGATGGAGATCGCCCTCGGCTCGTCGATATAGACGCGGCGATCCGCCACCCCGGCATGCACCAGTGCGGCCTTGACCGCCTCGGCGCGATGCACGGCAAGCTCCCGCAGTGCCCGCTTCTGCGTTGCAACGGGAAAACTTCGCTTCGCGCCGTCGGCGGCCACGTCGTACGCCGGGTGCACGAATACGTTGAGATGCGGATGCCCGCGCAGCACCGTGCCGATCGCCTGCAGTTTCCGGCGCTCCGCCGCCGACAGAACCGCAGTGCCGGGCGCGAAGTCGATGTGGTGCAGCACGGTCTCGGGCATGTCGCCGAGCAGGTCGGCGATCCAGTGAAACGGCGCCTCGATCGCCGAGCGGAGGCTGTCGCGGATTGCCGCGTAGACGACTTTGCGGATCACGAAGTTGGGGTCGTTGAGATTGCCGCGCACCGGAACGTCGAGCCGGATCTGGTCACGATCGTTTTGCAACACGTCGATGATCGCTTGCAGCGGCAGGTCCGGAGCATCGCCGCCCGGCACCCGCCGCCCCAGCACAAGCTGGTTGATCTGCATCCGGTTGCGGCCATCGATACGGCCGTCGGCGACGGTATAGTGCAGGCGCAGATCGAGCATGCCCTGTTCGACGCGATACCCGGCGATTTCCATCGCGAACGGATTGAGGGTCGGCATCTCGATGTCGCGAAAATGCACCGCGACATCGGCCCGCAACGGCTTGGCCATCGGCGCGATCCGACCGGTCACGGCGACGTGGCCGTTGCGATTGACGAACCCGTGCAGGTCGATGCGCGACCACGACTGCGGCGCGTCGCTGGCGAACGGGCCGATGATGCCCGCCAGCCTCCGAATGCGGGCGTGAAACGGCGAGGCCAGCGTGGCGTCGGTGAAATCGACGGCGTCATCGGCGAACACCAAGCGGCCGATGCGGATCGCCGGCCGTGGTCCCGCCGCCCCTGCCGGAGACATTGCAACCGCGGTTGCGGCAGTCCTCCCGCCCCCCTGCGCCGGCCCCCCGACTGCGTGCGCCCGGAGCGTGGCATGCCGGGCCTGCAGGAGCCGCTCCCAGTTGAGCCGGTGGTCCGGCTCGATGACGATGCGTGCCCGGACTCCCTCCGTCAGAACCGCCGGCACCTGAACGCCGCGCGGCCAGTCGAGCGTGATGTGCGGCACACGCAGATCGCGCCATGCCAAGATCGGCTTGCCGTCGCGTCGATCGACCATCCGTAGTCGGTCGGCCGCGGCCCGACCGACGAAACGCACCTGCATCGGCCCGCGCTTGGGCGTCCGGACCCGCAATGCTCCGTGCGCCGAGACCAATCCCCCCGCGATCTCCACCGCTCCCGGCTGCGGCAGCCAGGGCTGCAGGGCGCGCAGATCGAGCCGCTGCACGGCGATCGCGCCATCGAGGGCCAACGGCTGGACCTGCAAACCGCCATGCCACGCCCAGTATCCCAAGCGACCGGCACGAGCCGAGAGCGCGCCCACGGCAATACGATGCGTCGGTAGATCGACGTGCAGGCGTCGCGCCGTCGCGGACAGCGTTCCGCGCGCGCGGCCCTGCCGCCAGGAAAAGCCCGTCAGATCGACGCCGCGCACGGCGATCCGTTGGGCCGCGAGATCGGCGGCAGCTCCGGTCACGACAAGGCGGTGCCCCGACACGCGTAGCGGGTCGGCGCCCTTCGGTGCCGACCGGATCAGCGCCAGCGCGTCCGCCGCCAGCGCCGCACCCGACACGCGCCGCGATTCCCAATCGACTCCATCCGCGCTCGCGCGGATGCGCCGTCCCGTCGCGCGGAGGGCGTCGCCGCTGCGCCGGCCGGGAACGACGAGCGAGGGCGCATCGAACACCACGGCGACACCGGCCGCCTGTCGCGCCCGCCAATCGATCCGGTGGACGGTCCCCTGAAATCCCTGTCCGGCGGCATGCAGCGAACCCCGACGCCGCGTTGCCGCGACGGCCACCGTCGGGGTACCCAGGTCCACCGTCACGTCGGAGGCGTTGCGCCCCGCCCAATCGATCGCCCCCACCGCCAGCCGAAGGGCGCGTCCGCCGGCACGCAACGATCCCTGGCGGCGGGTCGCCGCGACGATCGCCGTCGGGGTGGCCCAGGTCACCAGGAGGCCGGACGCATCATGCTTGCCCCAATCGATACCGCGAGCCGTCACCACGATCCGCTGCCCGCCTGCCTGCATCGATCCGGCGCGCGGCGTCGCCGCAACGGCGACCGCGGGGGCATCGATGGTCACGGTGATCGCCGATGCCTGGCGCGTCACGAGATCAACTGCTGCTGCGGCATGGAGCTGCTGCCAGCGCAAATGCAGCGCATCGCCCCGTGCCAGCGCAGCATTGCGCACGTCGACCCCCAGATCACGTAGCGCAATCCGCGTACCACCGCCCTCGGAGCGCCACTGCGCCGCCAGTGCGGCATCGAGTGCTCCCTCGGTCGCCGTCCAGCCCGCGAGCCGGTCGCGAAGGCGTTGCGCCAGCCACGGCAGAGCGAGGGCGTCGATCTGCAACCGGGCATCGCCCGTGGCATCCGCGAGGTCCAAGTGGCCGCCGACATGCAGCGCCCCGGCCGGCGCACCGGGCGATCCGAGCCGCAACGTCGCTGCGAACCGCCCCGCCCGCCCTCGCCATGTGCCGAGATCCTGGGCATGCACCTCGGCTGCCGAGAGATCGATCGGCTCGGCCAGACCGGCAGCGGCATCCGCCACGCGCACCTGCATCGACGACAGCGAGAAGCGCCCGATTCGCCATCGTATCGGCGATGCGGATGTCGGCGCGGACGCGCCGCGTCGGGGGAGGACACGCTCGAATGCGAACCGCCCGGCGGCATCGGCATGCAAATCCAGCTGTACGCCGCGCACGGTCACCATATCGATCCACAATGCGCGCTGCAGAACCGAATGCGGATCGATCCGCAGATCTACCGCCGCAAGCAGGAGCGAATCGGCGACGCGCCCCGGCTGCGCGATCCGCAATGACAGGTCCCGGACCCACATCCGCCACGTCCAGGGATCGATGGAAAATGTCCCCAGCGACAAGGTGACGCCGGGCGTCTCCGCCTGCCAGCGGGCGAGTTCGCGCCGGACGAGCCACGGCAGAACCGCGGCGACCCCGAACCAGTACAGTGCGAACAGCGCGAACGACGCACCGGCGATCCAGATGAGGGCTTTCTGTACGGGCGATGGCTTCACGGAAAATTGGGTTGGGTCAACCGGGATCATCTTCGTCGTCACGCCAATCCTACCGCTTTGCACATGAACCGACTCCAAGCCGATCTTCTCCTTCTCGTCGCATCCGTGATCTGGGGCACGACCTTCGTCGCACAGAAGATCGCCAACGGTCATATCGGGCCGATTGCCTTCGTCGCGGCCCGCTTTGCGGTCGCCACCGCGTTTCTGGCCCCCGCGGCAATCTGGGAAACGCGCCGGCACGTGCGCACCGGCAATGCGCTGCCTCGCCACGATCTGCTCCGCGGCCTCGGGATTTCGCTGTGCCTCTGCACGGCCACCTGCGCGCAACAGATCGGCCTCGTCACGACCACCGCGACCCATGCCGGATTCCTCACCGCGGCGTACATCGCATTCGTCCCATTCCTGACTTGGGCCGTCGCGCGGACCCGACCGCGTCCGCCGGTGCTGCTCGCCTGCGCAATCGCACTCTACGGCGCTTGGCTGCTCGCCGACTCGGGAACCCGCCTGACCGCGAACTGGAACCGCGGCGACGCGATCATCCTGGGCAGCGATCTCGTCTGGGCATTGCACGTCACGCTGGTCGGCCACTGGCGCGGCATCGCCGCGCGCCCGTTCCTGCTGTCCTGGATGCAATGCGCCGCCGCAGCGGCACTTGCGATTCTGACGTCGTGGATCGCAGAGCCGACATCCTGGGACGCCCTGCGGCCGATCCTGCCGGAAATCACATATGCGGGCATCCTGTCGAGCGGCGTCGCATTCACCCTGCAAATCGTGTCCCAGCGCCATACGCCGGCACCGGAGGCCGCGCTCGTGATGTCGCTCGAAAGCGTGTTCGCCGCGGCCGCGGGCGCGGTGATGCTGGGCGATACGCTGACGCGCACCGCATCGTTCGGCGCGCTTCTCATCCTGGTGGGCGCCGTGTTGGTCGAAATCGGGCCGCTGCTCCGACCGCGAGCGGTGCGGTGACGGCCGTGGTTGCGAATCGCGGCCGCGCGATCCGCTATGCGGCGGCGGGTTTTTTGCGGCGGGTCCGCGCCGCCTTGCGCAGCGTCTGTAGTTCCTCGCGCTCGGCCACGAAACGCTCGACAGCCTCCAGCCCGGCGGCATCGAGGGCGGCGATCCGCTTGACGAGCCCGACGACGCGCGGCGCCAGCGGCTTGGGTTCACTGCGCACGCGTCGTCGTCCCGCAGCCGGCGACGACAGCAGATACCGCATCCGGTCCTGCTCGTGCTCGCGCGTCGCGCGGGCGACGTTGTCGAGTTGCGTCTGCTCGGCCTCGGTCAGACACCAGTGTTCGGGGCCGACGACGTCGGAAAAATATTCGAACATGCGCAGCAACTTGGTCTTCGATACCGTGCCCCGCTCCTCCCAGTCATAGAGCGACGGGGGCTTCATGTCGAAGTGCGCGGCGATCTGGGCGCGGGAACGCACAGCACCGCTGTCGAGCTTGCGGCGGATCGCCTCCGCGATCGCCGCGCCCAAATCCGGTCCGGTAAGCATTGCCTACTGTCCAACGTGGCACAACCCGTAGGCAATTCCTGCTTCCGCAGAGTAGGTGACGCCTACATTCCGACAAACAGGCCTCTACGACGCGGCGCCAGAAACCGCGTCTTTGCCATCCATTCCGCCCACTCCCCCGCAGCCGTCGAGTCGTAGGTGATACCACTGCCGATCCCGCACTCCGCACGCCGCGCCGCCACATCCACGGCGACGGTGCGGATCGCGACGTTGAACGTCGCGTGCCCGCCCGGACGCAAGAGACCGACCGCGCCGCAATAGACGCCGCGCGGCTCCGGCTCGAGCGCCGCGATCGCCCGCATCGCCGCGACTTTCGGTGCACCGGTGACCGATCCGCACGGGAACAACGCAGCGAAGATCTCCGGCAGTCCGACCCCGGCACCGGTGCGGCAGCGCACCGTCGAGGTCATCTGCCAGACCGTCGGCAGCGCCGCGACGTCAAACAGACTGGCCACCCCCACCGAGCCGGTACGCGCGATGCGACCGAGGTCGCTGCGCAGCAGATCGACGATCATCAAATTCTCGGCGCGCTCCTTGGCGCTCTCGCGCAGATCGCGCGCGAAGCCCGCATCGCGATCGGGATCCGCATCGCGCGGCGCGGTTCCCTTCATGGGACGGGTGATCAGGGTGCCGTCCTCGTTCCAGTCGAAGAACAACTCCGGGGAAACGGAGGCGATCCGGTGGCTGCCGAAATCGAGGTACGCACAGTAGCCGTCGGGCTGCGATGCGCGCAAGGCGTCGAACCACGCCGGCCCCTCGCCGTTCCACACCGTCCGCAGGCGCGTGGTGAGGTTCACCTGATAGACGCCGCCCGCGGCGATTTGCGCGCGAATCGCGGCAATCGCCGCGTCGGCATCCCGGCGCGCCGTCGCGATTCGCCAGCGCGGGCCAGCCGCGCCCGCCGAGGCGGGAACGACTCCGTCCTCGTCCGGGGCCGGCGAGAAGTCTCCCTGGGGAAACGCGGCGAACCCGGCGAGGGGAAAACTGCCGCTGGGCAGGACGGCGAATGCCGGATCGAATGCCGGCGCCGCCTCATAAGCGACGAATCCGGCAACCCAACGACCGGCATGCGCCTGCTCCTGCGCCCAGGCGAGCGCGGGCACCACCTCGTCGACCCGGTTCGCGATCCGCAGGCCGGAGGGCCGGGCAAAGCGCGCCACGAACCGCCCGCCCTTCTCCTGCGCGAAATCAAACCGGGCAAGCATTGCCGGAGATCTCCGTCGTGTCGTCGGCCGGAGCGCCACAGCGAACCGGCAGCCGCGCCAACCCCCGATACACCGCGTTGTCGATGCGCATCGGCGCGTCCTCGATCCGCATCAGACCCGGCAAGCGCCGACGCAACTGCGTGAATGCGATCCAGGCTTCGAGCACCGAAAGCTCGGCACCGATGCAGACGTGCGGCCCCCACCCGAACGATAGGGGTGTGGCCTCGCCCCGGCGGTCGACCCGGAAGACATCCGGGTCGGGAAATTTCTCCGGATCGCGGTTGGCCGCCGCGAGATGGGCGATGACGAGGTCGCCGCGCCGCAGGCGCCGCCCGGCCACGGTGCAATCCCGAATCACGCGTCGCCCGGTGTACTGCACCGGGCTGTCATGGCGCAGCACCTCGAACACCGCCGCGCGGATCCGCGCCGGCGATTCCGCCAGGCGCCGCCACTCTTCCGGATGGCTCAACAAGGCCTGGATACCGTTACCCAGCAGATTCCGCGTGGTTTCGTGACCGGCGAACAGCAACATCGCGCCTTGCACGATCAACTCCCGCGTCGACAAGCGCCCGGCCGCATGCGCATCGACCAAGGTCGCGAGCAACCCGCCACCGCCGTCGGATTGCGTTCGGTGTCGGCCCGCCGTGTGCAGCATCCGCTCGAAATACGCCGTCAACTCCTGCGCGCCGCCCTCCGCGGCCCGCGCCGCCGCAACGCTCGGCGCGGGCTCGCCGATGAAGCGTGCGATCGCATCCGAACTCGCTACCAGACCCAGCGCATCCTCGAACGGAACCCCCAGCATGCCGGCGATCATCCGCACCGGCAACGGCCGGGCGAACTGCGCCATGAAATCGGCCTCGCCGTCCCGCGCTTCGGCCGCAAGCAGGGCCGTGATCCCGTCTTCCACCGCCGTACGGATCGACGGCAGCATCGCCTCCAGGGCCGCGCGCCGGAAGCCATGGGCGACGACCTGTCGCAAGCGCCGATGGCGCCGGCCGTCGGCGAACACCATGGTCCGCGCCAGAACCCCTTTCAACGCACGGAATTCCTGCCGCGCATCGGAACCGACGACGTTGACCCAGGCGCCGGCGCGCGCCGCCGAGCAATTCGGGTCGCGCAACACGGCGGCCACCTCGTCATAGCGGGTGAACACCCAAGCGCCACCACAATAGGCCGGATCCCGATATCCGCTAACCGGATATGGGAACTGCGTGGGAGCGGAGGAAGGATCTGGCGTCACGGGCGAAGCGATGGTCGGATTTCCTGTCGGGCACCGAACGGCGATATCCGATATCGCGGCGATTGCCGGGCCGGGCCGAAAGTGTACGCGGATGGAAAAAATGAGGCCGCAGCCGGGGGAGAACGTCGGGCTGCGGCCTGGCCAGGTAAAACCGTCGAATGCGCGGAGGATTTCGCAGGGAGGAGAACTATTCCGTAGCGCAGGAGACCTCGACAGCGTCCTGAGAAACAAGTGAAGCAACAACGGAGTGCATTGTGCGGAGGGAGCCTGAACGGATGCTGAACCGGGCACCCACCCGCTTTCCAAATCTCCTCTCCCGCCCTGCCGTCACGACTCCCCTCATTTCCCCTATTCCGGAAAGGGCATTACGGCCGGCCGAATCTTCCGCCCTGGAAATCCGACACCGCCTCGTCGATCTCCCCGCGCGTATTCATCACGAACGGTCCATACTGCACGACCGGCTCGCCGATCGGCGTGCCCGCCAGCAACAACAGCCGTGCCCCCGTGGCGCCCGCTTGGACGGCGACACGATCGCCCGGGCCCAGCAGACCTGCCGCCCGCGGGGCCAGCGCCTCGCCTGCGCCGGGGCCGACCGTTGCAGCCCCCTCATAGCAATAGAGGAACGCATTGTCGCCCTCGGGAACCGGCGCTTCGAAACGTACGCCCGCCGGAAGCTGCAAATCCCAGTAGCAGCTCGCCGCGCTGCCGCCGATGCCCTCGGCCGACGGACCGCTGTCGACCACCGGTCCGGTCGCGGTCCCTCCGGCCTGGACCAGCGTCCCGCGGATCACCCGCGCAACCCCGCCGCCGTCGAGCGGCAACTGGGGAATGTCCCCCGCCGGGATGTCCCGATACGCCGCCGGGGACATCTTCGAGCGCGCCGGAAGATTGATCCACAGCTGGAAGCCGCGCATCCGCCCCTGCGTCTGCTGCGGCATCTCGGAATGGACGATCCCGCGTGCCGCCTTCATCCACTGCACATCGCCCGGCCCAAGGTCGCCGCGGTTGCCGATGCTGTCCTCGTGCCGCATGCGGCCGTCGATCATGTAGGTCACCGCCTCGAAACCACGATGCGGATGGGGCGGGAACCCGGGCAGGTAGTCCTGCGGATCGTCGGAATGAAACTCGTCGAGCATCAGGAACGGGTCGTGGCGCAACATCTGCGAGGCGCCGAGGCTGCGACGCAGATGCACTCCCGCGCCGTCCGATGTGGCATGGGAAGGGATGGTCCGTTGCAAAGCGCGGATGGTCATGGTGGGATCTCCATTCGATTTCGTTTCCGTTGGTAACAAACCATAGGACCAAAAAGCAGGCCGATTCAAGCGCAAATTTTTTGTCGACCAACCTCGATGAAATTGAATGACGCCCCGAGGCATCGCGAACCCGCTCCCGTCCGGAGCGACATCGGTCGCGATCGCGCGCGCAGGCCGGACATCGCCCCGCCCTCCCCATCGGGAGTAGTCGTGGACCGCAAGCAACACCCGAGCGGCCTGTAATATCGCCCCCGCCATGTGGATCGTCGAACTCGCCCTGCGCCGCCGCTATACCTTCATCGTGATGGCGCTGCTCATCCTGCTCGCCACTCCGCTCGCGCTCACCAAGATGGCGACGGACATCCTGCCCGACATCGACATCCCGGTCGTCAGCATCATCTGGAACTACGGCGGCATGGATGCCCCCAACGTTGCCGACCGCATCACCTCAGTGAGCGAACGCGCCCTGACGACCACGGTCAACGACATCGAGCACATCGAATCGCAATCGCTCTATGGCACCGCGGTTATCAAGGTCTTTTTCCAGCCCCGCGCCAACATCGCCACGGCGATCGCGCAGATCGTCTCGATCACCCAGGCGCAACTGCGTCAGATGCCGCCGGGCATGCTGCCTCCCCTGGTGATCGAATACTCGGCATCCAGCATCCCGGTGATCCAACTCGCGATCGCCGACCCGAACGAATCCGAACCGCAGCTCTTCGACACGGGCATGAACTTTCTGCGACCGCAGCTGATCACCGTTCCCGGCGCCGCGGTCCCTTGGCCCTACGGCGGGAAGACCCGCGTGATCTCGGTCGACCTCGACACCCGCGCCCTGCTGGCCAAAGGTCTCACACCGATGGACGTGATCGGCGCCATCAATGCCCAGAACCTGATCCTGCCTTCCGGAACGGCCAAGATCGGCGCGACCGAATATGCCATCGACGTCAAGGGCTCGCCCGCCACCATCGCCGAACTCAACGCCTTGCCAGTGCAAACGGTCCGCGGCACCACGATCTACCTGCGCGAGGTCGCGCACGTACGCGACGGTTTCACCCCGCAAACCAACGTCGTACGGCTCGACGGTCGCCGCGGCGTGATGCTGTCGGTCATCAAGAACGGGGGCGCCTCGACATTGCAGGTCGTGCGCGACCTGCGCAAGCGCCTGCCGTACATCCTGCAGACGCTGCCGCGCACGCTCAAGCTCACACCGCTCTTCGACCAATCGGTCTTCGTCAAGGCGGCGATCTCCGGCGTCGCCCGCGAAGCGGTGATCGCCGCCTGCCTCACCGCGGCGCTGATCCTGCTGTTCCTTGGAAACTGGCGCAGCACCGCGATCGTCGCCGTTTCGATCCCCCTGTCGATCCTCTCCTCGATCCTCGCGCTCTGGGCGGTGGGCCAGACGATCAACATCATGACCCTCGGCGGCCTCGCGCTGGCGGTGGGGATCCTGGTGGACGACGCGACCGTGACGATCGAGAACATCGAGCGCCACCTCCATCTCGGAAAGGAGTTGCAGGCGGCGATTCTGACCGGCGCAGGCGAAATCGCCCTGCCCGCCCTCGTGTCGACCCTGAGCATCTGCATCGTCTTCGTGCCGATGTTCTTCCTCACCGGGGTGGCGCACTATCTGTTCGTGCCGCTGGCCGAAGCCGTGGTGTTCGCGATGTTGGCATCGTATGTCCTGTCGCGCACCCTGGTGCCGACCCTGGCGCTGATGCTCATGCAGCATAGCCGCGACATGGCAGGAACGAGCACCCTGCAGCGTTTGTACCGACGTTTCGATGCCGCGTTCGAGCGACTGCGCAACGGCTACGTCCTGCTGTTGAGCACCCTGCTGACACGGCGCGGACGCTTCACCACGCTGTTTCTGGCGTTCTGCGTGCTGTCCTGCAGCCTATACCCGCTGCTCGGTCGCGACTTCTTCCCGAGCGTCGACGCGGGACTCATCCGCCTCCACATGCGTGCGCCCACCGGAACGCGGATCGAAGAAACCGCCCGCCTTTCGGCGGAAGTGGACGATACGATCCGCCGCCTGGTACCGGCGCGCGAACTCGGGACCATCCTGGACAACATCGGCGTTCCCTATAGCGGCATCAATCTCTCGTACAGCAACTCCGGCACGTTCGGCACCCTGGATAGCGAGATCCAGGTCGCGCTACGGCCGGGCCACGAAGCGACGCGCGCCATCGTCGACCGGCTGCGTAGCGAACTGCCACGGCGATTTCCCGGGATTGAATTCTTCTTCCAGCCCGCCGACATCGTCACCCAGATCTTGAATTTCGGCCTGCCGGCGGCGATCGACGTGCAGTTCGCCGGACAACGCCTGCAGCAGAATTTCGCCTTGGCGTCCCAACTCCTCAAGCGCGTGCGCGCCATCCCGGGCGCGATCGACGTCCACATCCAGCAGCGGCTCGACGAACCGACGATCGGACTGCGGCTCGACCGAACCCGCGCCCAGCAGGCCGGTGCCAGTGCCAACGACATCGCCCAGAACGTGCTGCTGTCGCTCGCCGGCAGCACCCAGACGCAACCATCGTTCTGGCTCAACCCCAAGAACGGCATCGTGTACAACCTGGTGGTCCAGACACCGCAGTATCAGATCGACTCGATCGACTCGATGCTGCGCACGCCCGTCAACGCGCATCTGCGCAACCAGCTGCTGGGCAACCTCGTCGAGGTCGTCCCCGAACGGCGTTTTGCCGAGGTTTCCCACTACGACATCGCACCGGTCGTCGATCTCGAGGTGAGCGTCGAGGGCCGCGATCTCGGATCGGTGGCGGCCGATGTCGAGCGCGCCGTGGCCGCGATGCGTCCGCACCTGCCGCGCGGATCGCGGATCACCATCCGCGGTCAGGTCCAGACCATGCATTCGTCCTTCGTCGGGCTGAGCATTGGCCTGGGGATGGCCGTCGTGCTGGTCTATCTGCTCATCGTCGTCAATTTCCAGTCGTGGATCGATCCGTTCATCATCATCACGGCCTTGCCCGCCGCGCTGGCGGGCATCGCCTGGATGCTCTTCCTCACCGGCACGACGCTCAGCGTTCCCGCGCTCACCGGTGCAATCATGACCGTGGGCGTCGCCACGGCCAACAGCATCCTGCTCGTCTCGTTTGCGCGACAGCGCCTCGACGCCGGCGCGCCCCCGCTCTCCGCCGCACTCGAAGCCGGCGCCACGCGCCTGCGGCCGGTGCTGATGACGGCGCTGGCGATGATCGTCGGCATGATTCCGATGGCCCTCGGCCTGGGCGAAGGCGGCGAGCAAAACGCGCCCCTGGGCCGCGCCACCATCGGCGGCCTGCTCTTCGCCACGGGTTCGACGCTGCTCTTCGTGCCGGTGGTGTTCGCGACGATCCACAAGCGGCTGGCGCAGCGGCGCGCCGCGGCAAGCGGGCTCCCCGCAATCGGAGTTTCCCCCAATGCGTGACACCGCGTTTCCCCACTCCGCCATCCGTCTCTCGAAAGCGCGGCCACCCTTCGTGCGCGGAATGACGCGCCCGTGCGTGATGGTTGGATCGCCATGACCCCGGACCGCCACGCCGCTCTCGGAATCCACGGCGGATCGTCCGCCACGTCCCGCGGGATTCCCCGGATCCGCACGCTGCGCCGCGCATCCCGATTCGCCGTCGGCACGATCGCCGTCCTCGTGCTGGGCGCCGCCCTCGGCATCGCCGGACGCGTGGCGCACTCGCGCAACCTGGATGCGGCGACGCGCCGGCAACAAGCGGTGTACGTCGCAACCACGGTGGTGCGTCGCGCCCGGGCGGGCGCGACGGTCGACCTGCCCGGCACCCTGCAGGGATATTTCGAGTCGCCCATCTACGCGCGGGCCAACGGCTATGTCCGAAAATGGTTTCAAGACATCGGCGCGCGCGTGCACAAGGGCGCGCTGCTCGCCGTCATCGAGACCCCGGAGCTCGACCAGGAACTGCAACAGGCGGTCGCGGATCGCGCACGCGCAGCCGCCGCCCTGACGATCGCGCAGATCACGGCACAGCGCTGGGCCGCGCTGCAGCAACGCGACGCGGTATCGCGGCAGGCCGCCGATGAAAAACGCAGTGCGGCCGAGCAGGCGCAGGCGGCGCTGTCGGCCGCCGACGCCAACGTTCGAAGACTGCGTGCACTGAAGGGCTTCCAGCGCGTGCTGGCGCCGTATGCGGGGGTCATCACCCGACGCGATGTCGACGTGGGCGATCTGGTGAATGCCGGCAACGGCGGCTTTCCGAGCGCACTGTTCCATATCGCGCAGATCGATCCGCTTCGACTCTACATCGACGTACCGCAGCGCTATGCACCCTCGGTGCGGCTCGATGAGCCCGTCACGATCACCCAGTCGGAACTGGCAAGCCCGCTCCACGGCAAGATCGTGCGCACGGCCCGCGCCATCGACCCGGTCAGCCGCACGCTCCAAGTCGAGGTCGACCTGCCGAACCGGGATGGGCACCTGCTCCCGGGCGCCTACGTCGAGGCGCGCATACCGGTGGGCGCCACCGGCACCTTGCTCGCGCCCGACGACGCGCTGCTCTTCCGGGCCGCCGGCCCGCAGATCGCGGTGGTCGACGCGAGCAGCCACGTTCACCTGAAGTCGGTGACCTTGGGCCGCGACATGGGGCGCACGATCGAGATCCTGCGCGGGCTCCACGATGGCGACCGCATCGTACGCAATCCGCCGGATTCGCTGGCCGACGGCGACGTCGTCTCCGTGCAGACGACCGAGACCGGAGCTTCCGCGCAATGAGCATGCACGGCGGCGAAGCGGTGCCGGTGCGCGGCGACCGCCGTGCCAGGAGATGCGGGCCGACGCCCCGGATGCGGATCTGGGTCGGCGTACTGGTGATGACGCTGGGCGGCTGCACCGTCGGTCCCGACTACCGGCGACCGAAGACGGATATGCCGCCCGCATGGAAGACCGAAGCACCCTGGCGTGCCGCCGCGCCTGCGGACGCGGCGCGGCGCGGCGCGTGGTGGACGGTATTCCACGACCCGCAGCTCGACGCGTTGGAAACCGCGGCGCTCATCGGGAGCCCCAGTCTGGCGATCGCCGGCGAACGACTTGCCCAAGCCCAATCGGTGGTCACGCAGACGGCCAGCGCCCTGGTACCGCAGGTCGGTCTCGGGGCGACGGCCTCGCGTACGCGGCTCTCCGGCACGCGGCCGCGCTTCATCTACTCCTTCGTCCTTCCTTCCGCGGTCCAGAACGATTTCGTGGTGGCGCCTTCGGTGGCGTACGAAACCGACCTGTTCGGCAAGATACGTCGCGAAGTCGAAGCGGCAAACGCCTCGGCGCAGCAGGCGCAAGCGGATCTCGAAACGGCACGGCTGGTGCTCACCGCCGACGTCGCCGCCGCCTATTTCTCGCTGCGGGAGCTCGATGCCGAGACCGACACGGTACGGCGCAGCGTCGCGCTGCAGCGTCACGCGCTCGCCATCGTGCGCGCGCAGCACGATATCGGCTCCGCGTCGGCGATCGATGTCGCCGACCAGATCGCCGCGCTCGAATCCGCCACCACCGAAATCGATGCCTTGCAAGTCCAGCGAGACCGGACGGAGCACGAGATCGCCGCCTTGCTCGGCAAGGCGGCGCCGGCGTTCACGATTGCTCCGGATCCGCGTCTGCGACCCGTGCCGTCGATCCCGGCCGGCATCCCGTCCGACCTGCTGCAACGCCGCCCCGACATCGCGTCGGCGGAACGCGCGATGGCTGCGGCCAATGCCCAGATCGGCGTTGCCAAGGCGGCGTTCTATCCGGACATCCGACTCGGCCTTTCCGGGGGAACCGAAAGCCGGATGGTTTCGCAACTGCTCCAGGCGCCGTCGATCATCTGGTCGTTCGGCGTCTCGGCGGCGCAAGTCCTCTACGACGGCGGGTATCGCTCCGCAGGCGTCGCAATGGCGCAGGCGGGCTATCGCGCCGCCAATGACGCATACCGCAAGACCGTCTTGCGGGCGATGCAGGAAGTCGAAGACGGCCTGACCACCGCCGCGAATCTCGATCGGGCCGATCGAGAAGCGGCCGCGGCGAGCGCCGGTACCCGCAGCGCGCGCAACCTTGCACGCGATCGCTACGCCATCGGCGTCGACGACCGTCTCGACGTGATCCGCGCCCAGGAGGCGCTGCTCGCCGACGAACGCCACGAGTTACAGATCCGGGGGCAGCGCCTCGCCAACGCCGTATCGCTCATCAAGGCGCTCGGAGGTTCCTGGAGCCGAACGGCCGGACCCTCGCACCCGACACCGCAACCGGCGGTTGCGGCGGGCCGTTCGTAATCCGGCACCAGCCGCGTGACGATCCTCATCGGAACCCGCAAAAAACGCGAAGCGAGAACCTATACTATTTCGGTCGTGCCGTTCCGGATCGCGTCCCTTTCCCTGGATTGCAAGGAGCTTCCCATGCTGATCAAGAAATTCCGCCGTTCCGCAGGTATCGCAATCGCTGCTTCCGCCCTGCTCGCAAGTTCCGCCTACGCGATGGACCCCCAACTGGCGCAGGCCGTCGCCCACGGCAAGCAGATGTACTTTCACGACACGTTCGGCGGCAACGGACGGGTGTGCAACACCTGCCACGTCGGCGGCGGCCGCGAGCCCGGTCGCCTGCCGGACGGCACTCGAATCCCGAGTCTGGCCAACGCCGCGGCGATCTTCCCGCGCATCTCCCGTCGCGACGGCCACCTGATCACGCTCCCGGATCAGGTGGCGCACTGCATCGGTGGCGCCTTGCGGGGCAATCCGCCGGAGTACGGCAGCGACCAACTCAATGCGCTGGTCGCTTATGTCACATCGCTCGCGCAAGGCAAGCCGATCGACATGGGCGGCAAGCCGCGTTGAGCCGGATGCCCGCGCTTGCCGAAAAAAAGAGGTGGCCGGCAAGCGCGGCGGGCCCGAATCCGCATGAACCGATCATCCATCTGCACAGCGGTTGCGCCGGCGCAACGTTTGGGGCGGAATCCCTGTATCCAATGGGCAAAGCCGGTGATAACATCCTCGCGCCGTGGGGTCTTTGGAAGCATTTTCGTCTTGCCATCCGGATGTCAACCAAACCTTCGCGCAGATCGTTTTTCCGCTCTGGTCACCGTGGATTTTCCTGCGCGACCGGAGTGAAATTTCGTCCCGACAAATTTGAATCACAACTCCTGGGAGTCTGTACCTCATGAACCGCACCCTTTTGATTGCCTTTGCCTCGATGCTGGCCGCCGCCGCCTGCACGACGGTCAAGCCCCTGCCCGCCAGCACCCCTGCGCCGGCGCCCGCTGCGCAGCCCGCCCCGGTCGCGAAGGCGGCTCCGGCCCCGAGCCCGGAACAAGTCTTCCAACAGAAGGCGCAGGACCTCGACGCCAACGCAAGTGTCTATTTCGCCTTCGATCGCTACAACATCCTGGCCGATCAGACGGCGGCGATCCGCAATCACGCCGACCTGGCGATCGCCTACCCCAACGATCACATCACGATCCAGGGCAACTGTGACGAGCGCGGCAGCGCCGAGTACAACCTGGCGCTGGGTCAACATCGCGCCGACGCGGTCAAGCATGCCCTCGTCGCGGAAGGGGTATCGGCCAGCCGCATCGACACCGTCAGCTTCGGCAAGTCCAAACCGCGCGCCCTGTGCCATGCCGAGCGCTGCTGGAAGGAAAACCGCCGCGCCGACTTCGTGGACGCCTGGCAGTAACGGGGGATTTGCTCTACCATTCGCGATTCTGAGCGAATCTCAGGCGGCGGCTGGCAGGCCGCCGCTTGTTTTTTATCATGGCGATCGCCAGCATCATCCATCCGACGAAGCTGTTCAGTTCCGTGCGCTGGCGCACGCGGATCACGATCTGGACCTTCGCCGCCATCGCCGGGGTCGCGGCAGTCGGCTTCACCAAGCTCTCCGACCTGGCACTCGACGCGTTCAGCCGCCTCACCGACGGTCGACTCTGGCTGACTTTGCTGCTCACCCCGAGCCTCGGCATGTTCGTGGTCTGGGCGACCACGCGCCATTTTCCGGGCTCGCAAGGCAGCGGCATCCCCCAGGTGATCGCCGCCACCCGCGCGTTGCGCAAGCATGAACCGGTGACCCGGCTGCTGTCCCTGCGCATCGCCGTCGGCAAGGTGTTCCTGGGCGCCTTGGCGCTGTTCGCCGGATTTTCCGCCGGACGCGAGGGGCCGACCGTCCATATCAGCGCGATTTTCATGCTGATTGCACATCGCTGGCTGCCGAACCAACGCGTCATCCGTGCACCCGACCTCATCATCGCCGGTGGCGCCGCCGGCATCGCCGCGGCATTCAACACGCCGCTCGCCGGCATCGTCTTTGCGATCGAAGAACTGGCGCGACGCTTCGAAGCGCGAACCTCGGCGGTGCTGCTCAGCACGATCATCGTCTCGGGCCTCACGGCGATCGCGTTCGAGGGCAACTACCGCTATTTCGGCAAGCTCATCGTCGGCTCGGTCGGTGTCGACGTCATTCCGGCGGTCCTCGTCGGCGGCGTGGTCTGCGGGGTGATCGGGGGCGCGTTCAGCTATCTCATGCTTCTGCCGCGGCGCCACGCACACGCCCGGATCTGGCAGCTCCGCAAGCAATATCCGATCCGGTTTGCCGGAGTCTGCGGCCTGCTCGTGGCGCTGATCGGCATGGCCAGCAGCGGCGTGTCCCTGGGCAGCGGCTACGGCATCACCGCCGCGGCGATCGACGGGCAGATTCATCTGCCTTGGTACACGCCGATCGCACGATACGCGGCGACGGCGATTTCCTATTTCTCCGGCATTCCCGGCGGCTTGTTCGCGCCCTCCCTTGCCGTCGGCGCATCGATCGGATTCGACCTGGTGCAGTGGTTTCACTTCGGCATCGGCATCCATCCCGTGGTCGCCATCTGCATGGCCGGGTTTCTTGCGGCCGTGACCCAATCCCCCATCACCTCGGCGATCATCGTCATGGAAATGGTTGGCGGTCATGCGATGGTGATCAGCCTGATGACCGCCGCCCTGCTTTCGAAGGCGATCAGCGAGCGCTTCGGGCCGGAGCTCTACCAGGAGCTGTCGCTGACCTTCGATTCTCAACCGCGAGAATAGTTTTCACTCCCGCGCCCACCCCCGGACTCCGCCGTTTCCGGTGCGCGTTTTGCGCTACGCTGCGCGGATTCGGCGATGGACGTCTGCGCCGAACCACCCCGCTCACCAAGGCGGCGCCGGGTTCGAAGTTTCCATATGGGAGGGAACGTGGGACTGGAGCTCTACAACAAGAACGACCATACCTGCATCCTATTCACGGACCTCGTCGATGAGCAGGGCGATGCGGTCCAGGCCAATCAGGTACTGATCGTCGATCACGGTCGCGGTATGTTGCTCGATCCCGGCGGCAACATGACCTACAACGAGCTCTTCATCAGCATGAGCCGGTTCTTTCCTCCCAAGGAACTCCAGTACGTATTCGCCTCGCATGCGGATCCCGACATCGTCGCCTCCCTGCCGCGGTGGCTGTCCGCGAGCAACACGCGCTTGCTGATCTCGCGTCTATGGGCGCGTTTCGTACCGCACTTCGCGCCCCCGGGGCGCACGGAAGGTCGCGTCACCGCGATTCCCGACCGCGGCGGCGTGGTCACCGTCGGCAACGCGCAGCTGCTGATCCTGCCCGCACATTTCCTGCACTCGGAGGGGAATTTTCAGGTCTACGATCCGATCTCGCAGATCCTGTTCAGCGGCGATCTCGGTGCGTCGATGCTTCCGCAGGAACGGATCAAGCAGGAAGTGGCGAATCTCGAAGAACATCTCACCGGAATGCTGGCCTTCCACCGAAGATATATGGTCGGCAACCGCGCCTGCGTGTTGTGGGCGGAGATGGTTTCGCAACTCGACATCGAAGCCATCGTTCCGCAGCATGGCGCGCCGATCCGCGGTAAGGTCGCCGTCAAACGCTTCATCGAGTGGATCGCCGGCCTGCGCTGCGGAATCGATCTGATGACCGAAGAGAACTATCGCATCCCCGATCCGCAGTGGCGGATCGAGTAACCCGGCGCCCCGTTCATGCGGCGACGCCGGATGCGTCCCGCAATCCGGCGTCGGGGACTTCTTCAGTCGATCTCCGGATCGTCGTCGCTCGGCAACGTCGTCAATGCGAGTTCGATGTTTTCCGCCAGTTTGTTCGCATAATGAGCCGCTTCGGCCAGATGATGCTCGCGGTAGAACTGCGCCTTCTTCCGCGCATTTTCGATGTCATCCATCAGCATCGCACGCAACTCGTCGTTCGTCATCGCCTCTCCCTATCGGTTCATTGCTACCGGTTGCAAAAAGCACTTCATGAAGTTTGCCAGAACGTCACCATACCCACGTTGGCGACCGGTTGCGTGAGTTCGATCCCCTGGATGGTGCCTGCCGGGCTGATCCGATAGCAGACGGACGTCTGTCCCGAAACCAGGCCATCCGCCGTACCCGACGCGCTCGGACTCGTCGTATCGTCGAGACACATCAGCGCCGTCGCCGCGGTATCGGCGTCGAGCGCGAAGTTTTCGGTCAGCGTGCCGTCGTTCACCGCCATCGTCGCGTCGCGGAACAGATTCGCCGAAAACAGCGACGTCGACTGCCCTTCGGTCGCGGTCGGCGGAACCGGCGAAGCGGTCGGGGTCGGCGACACCACTTCATAGCCGCCCAGGAAATTACTGTTCGAACCGAGAAAGGCGTAGGTGGACGGATCGAAATAATTGGTCGTGGTCGTCACCGAAGGCGACGAGCCGTTCTCGGAAAACGTCTCGGTCACGGTGGTGATGATCGCCGGCACACTGGTCCCGGCTCCGGTCTGGAAGCTCGAACTCCCGCCCGGCGACGATGCATAGACGACGGTGTAGGTATTGCCTGAACTGTCATAGCCGCTGACCGTATAGGAAAACGCCTGCGTCGCGACGTTGGTCATCGCCGCCGCGGTATCGAAGGTGTCCGTCGACGCCACCGGTGCCGGCTGCGTCGGCGGATTCGGTGTGGTCGGGATGGAACAGAAGAGCGGATCTCCGAAGGCGTCGTAGCCGCACACGTAGCCGTTATCGTTGCTGCCGCAAGCGGCCAGCGCCAGAACCAACGCCACGCAAGAGGTGCCCCGCGCGACGAAAGGAATGCGTTTCGTGGTCACCACGCGTTTCCGTCCCGTTTTCCGAATGCCCGGAGCCGGGGCTCTGGGCCTGCGACTCCACCGCGCGCGTCCTCAATCGTCGTCGCCGCCGCCGTAGTAGTAGCCGCCATATCCGTAGGGGGCCGGATAGGCGGGCTGCACATACGCCGGCGGCGCGGGATAGGCCACCGCGGGCGGCGCATATCCGTATCCGTACGCCGGTTGCGGAACGATGACCGCCGGCGGCGCCGCGACGACCGGCGGCGGAGCGACACCCTGCGCGATCATCCCTCCGAGCATGCCGCCCACCACCGCAGCGCCCATACCGTCACCACCCCAGCCGCCGCGCCAGCCGTCACCGCCGCCCCAGCCGCCGCGCCAGCCGTCACCGCCGCCCCAGCCGCCGCGCCAGCCATCCGCCTGCGCGGTTCCGAGTAGCGCCGCATTGGCAAGCAAGGCCAGAACCGCCAAACCCAAAACCCGTTTCATCACACTCTCCTTTTTCCGGTTCCCCGGCGAATCTTCTGCCAATACTAGCGAACGACGACAGCCGCCGGGCACGCCATTGCGTTTCCGCTTGTAACGCGACGCACTACTTCATCAGCGTGCTCTTTCCGAACAGCGACTCCACGAGTTCGACCACCAAGGTGGCTGTCCGGTTCCGAACGTCGCGGGCCGGGTTCAACTCTACGATGTCGAGAGAACGCAGACATCCCGCATCCGCGATCATCTCCATGCACAGTTGCGCCTCGCGATAGGTCGGCCCGCCGCGCACAGGGGTCGCCACCCCCGGAGCCATGTCGGGATCGAGGAAATCGACGTCCAGGCTGACGTGGAGGTGGGTATCCGGATTGACGCCGGCGAGCGCCCGTTCCATGCACGCCCGCATACCGGACTCGTCGATCGCACGCATGTCATAGACCTGCATGGCCAACTCGCGCAGCCGCGGACGTTCCCCGGCATCGACGCTGCGGACTCCGATCTGGCGGATGCGGTCGGGCTCGATCGCGGGGACGATGCCGGCGAGGCCGGTCAGTTCCTCCGGACCGCTACCGCAGAGACAAGCCACCGGCATACCGTGCAAGTTGCCCGTCGGGGTATGGACATCGGTGTTCACATCCGCATGCGCGTCGAGCCAGAGCACGCGCAGATCGCGTCGCGCACCACGGCAATGGCGCGCGACGGCGCTGATCGAACCGATTGCGAGGCTGTGGTCACCGCCGAGCAGGATGGGGATCCGCCGGGTTTCCAGCACCGCCTGCGTGGCCTCGAATACCGCCCGATTCCACTGTGCGACCTCGCTGCGATGACGGATCCCGCCGACCGCCGCAGCTTGCGGATTGCCCGGACCGACGAGATTGCCCCGATCCTCGACCTCCACGCCCTGCTTCCGCAGAGCCGTTGCGATACCGGCGACCCGCAAGGCCTCGGGCCCCATCGAAGCGCCGCGCAGCCCGGCCCCGACGTCCGTCGGGGCGCCGATGAGGGTCACCCGGGCATCGCCACCCCGCAAGCCCTCGCCCATGGTGCCGCCGTTCATCCCGTTCCCGCTCTCCGCCGAACGGGCAGGACGCGGGTTGGCCGCAAATGGGTCCTGATGACCCGCATCCCGGTCCTCGTCAGTGCAACCATGTCGCGCGCGGGACCTCGTCGCGGATCCGCCGCACCAAGGTTGCGTCGTCGAGGTCGACGAGATTGCGCCCGATCGCGGCTGCCAGTACCTTGGACGCCGGGCGACTCAAATGCGATTTGATGCGGCCGAGGAACGGCGGTGCCGCCAGCACGACCAAACCATTGCAACGGTGTGCGGCAACCCCGGCATTGAGGAAGTGCGCCAGATCCCGTGCGAACTCCTCCCGCACCTTGGCGCGCGCGTCCAGCCGCGGTCCGTAACTCGAACTGCCGCGACCGTGGCCCATTTCCTCGTGCCCCGACCGGTCGGCGGTCAGGTCCGCACCCTTGCTACGCCCCTGCGGACACCAAAACGTCGCCAGAGGCTCCAGCACCGTTCCGGTCGCCCGGCCCTGTTCGAAACAACGCGCCTGCATGGAGTTTGCAACCATCACCCAAATGCGGTTCATCGCTCAGCCTCCCGTTCGAGTCGGACTCGGACATACGGTACACCGTCTGCCCAGCCATTGACCAGCGGAGGTCGACAAGCTCCGTTCGTCGACGACACGTGGCCGGCAACCGTGTCATGGCCTGCCGATTTCCATGCAGTGTGGGAGAATCAAACCGCGGAATGAACGCGGATCCTTTTGCGAAAGCACGGCCGGAGCGATGGAAAAGAAGACTTCCTTCAACTTGGCGTATCTGATCTTCGCCCTGCTCGGCGTGGTGTTTCTGCACGACGCGTGGCTGCAGTACCGCAACACCGAGCCGATGGCCTACAGCGCCTTTCTCACCCAGCTGAAAAAAGGCAATGTCGGTGACATCGCGATCACCCGCAACTACATCGAAGGGTCCCTGCGCGCACCGCTCGCCAACGGGCGCAAGAACTTCGTCACCACGCGGGTAGATCCGGCGCTCGCCAATGATCTGGCGCAATATAACGTCCAGTTCCGCGGTGTCGTCGACAGCGGATTCTTTCGGGAACTCATGCGCTGGCTCATCCCGACCGCGATCTTTTTCGGAATCTGGCTGCTGCTCATGCGTCGCCTGCAGGACCGCGCCGGCGACCTCGGCACCGGGTTGCTCGCGATCGGCAAGAGCAAGGCCAAGGTCTACGTCGAAACCGATGTGAAGGTGACGTTCGGGGACGTCGCCGGCGTCGATGAGGCCAAGGAGGAACTCCGCGAAATCGTCGGCTTCCTGAAGGACCCCAGCCGCTACGGCCGCCTCGGGGCCAAGATCCCCAAGGGGGTGCTGCTCGTCGGCCCGCCGGGAACCGGCAAGACGCTGCTCGCCCGCGCGGTGGCGGGCGAAGCCGGCGTGGCCTTCTTCTCCATCAACGGATCCGAATTCGTCGAAATGTTCGTCGGCGTCGGAGCCGCCCGCGTGCGCGATCTCTTCGAAGAGGCGCGCAAAAAGGCACCGGCGATCATTTTCATCGACGAGATCGATGCGCTCGGACGCGCCCGCGGCGCTTATGGTCTGGGCGGCCACGATGAAAAGGAGCAGACGCTCAACCAGTTGCTTGCGGAACTCGACGGCTTCGACTCGAGCGCAGGGCTCGTGCTCCTCGCCGCCACCAACCGCCCCGAAATCCTCGATCCGGCGCTGCTGCGCGCCGGCCGATTCGACCGCCAGGTGCTGGTCGACCGGCCGGATCGCAGCGGCCGCCTGCAGATCCTGCGCGTCCATACCCGCAAGGTCACGATTGCGGACAGCGTCGATCTCGACAAGATCGCCGCCCTCACTCCGGGATTCTCCGGCGCGGACCTCGCCAACCTGGTCAACGAAGCGGCGCTGCAGGCCACGCGACGCGATCACCAGAAGGTCGAAGAGGACGACTTCACGAGCGCGATCGAGCGCATCGTCGCCGGCCTGGAAAAGCGCTCGCGCCTACTGAACCCGAAGGAGCGCGCGTTCGTCGCGCACCACGAGATGGGTCATGCCCTGGTCGCGGCGTCGCTGCCGGGGCAGGATGCCGTGCAGAAGATCTCCATCATTCCCCGCGGCATCGGGGCGCTGGGCTACACCATCCAGCGCCCCACCGAGGATCGCTACCTGATGACCCGGGAAGAGCTCGAGGACAAGATGGCCGTCCTGCTCGGCGGACGCGTCGCCGAACAGTTGGTGTTCGACGAGGTTTCCACGGGTGCCGCCGATGATCTGATCAAGGTCACGGACATCGCCCACAGCATCGTCGTACGCTACGGCATGGACGAAGCCCTCGGCCCGCTGGTATTCGAACGGGACGCGCAGCAGTTCATGGCCTCGGATGGCCTTCCCGCACAGCGGCGTGAGTACTCCGAGCAGACCGCGCGCGCCATCGACCATGCCACCCATGCGCTGGTGGAGGAGGCGCTCGCCAAGGCCCGCACCATCCTGACCCGCAACATGGCGCTGTTGCGCAACGGCGCGCAGCGCCTGCTGGAGAAGGAAACCCTCGCGGACGAAGAACTGCGCACGGTCTTGGCTGCGGTGCAGCCCCTGCCCGCACAGGAGGTCGGGCCGCCGGAATCCCGGCCATGAACACGCCGCAATATCATGGCAAACGGCGATTGACCCAGGTCGCGGCGCTGATCGCGCTGACACTGATTCCGGTGTTGGGCATTTTCCGCATCGACCTCACGACGGCGAGCCTGATGCTGCTCGGCCATCCCGTCACCCTGCGCAACTTCCCGGTGATCCTCGGCCTCGCGCTGTTCCTCGCCGCCGCACCGCTGGTGACCTATACCACCATCGGCACGGTCTGGTGCGGCTGGCTGTGTCCGCAAAACTCGGTCGCGGAATGGGCGAACGTGCTCACGCACCGATTTCTCGGCCACCGCGCCAACGTCGACGTCGAGAGCGCAGGGCTGATCGTCGCCCCCTCGAAGAACAAGGCGCTGAACTGGACCGTGCTGAGTGCGAGCCTGCTTGGCATCTCCCTGGTGCTGGGCATCATTCCGCTCTTCTACTTCGTACCGCCCGACGAGATCTGGTCGCTGCTCACGCTGCATGCCGACCCCCAGTTCGCGCAGTTCATGCACCGCCTCTATTTCGTTTCCATCGTGGCGGTGCTCGTCGACACCGCCGTGTTTCGCCACTTCTGGTGCAACTTCCTCTGCCCGTACCGCTACGGTCAGTTGCTGTTCCGCACCGGGGACGCGCTGCATGTCCACTACGACGCCACGCGCTCGGCGGACTGCGCGCGCTGCAACTACTGCACCACGATGTGCGTGACCGGCATCACGCCCACCGACATTCGGCCCGTCGATCGCTGCATCGACTGCGGCGAGTGCATCGATGCCTGCAACCGCCTCCATGCGCGCAAGAACCGCGGCGAGGGCCTGCTACGCTTCGAGTTCGGCACCGAGCAGGGCGCATCGGGCGTGCGCGCGTTCTTCCGTTCTGCGCTGCGACGGCTCGGCATCCCCGGCCTGCTCACCCTCGTCGCGCTGGCGATGATCGCGTGGGGGTTGATGCGGCCCGCGGCATGATGCCGGGACGATCCGCCCGCGGGAAAGGGGGTGACCCTTCCGCCGCGCAGGCTATCCCACCCACCGCCGCGCGTTGCGAAACATCCGCATCCACGGCGAATCGTCGCCCAGTCCCGGCGGTTGCCACGACATCTGCACGGTGCGTCGTACCCGCTCCGGATGGGGCATGACGATCGTGAACCGTCCGTCTTGGGTGGTCACGCCGCAGATCCCTTCCGGCGAACCGTTGGGATTGTCGGGATAGCGCTCGGTCATCGCTCCGCGTCCATCGACGTAACGCAGCGCGACCGGCACCGCCGCGCGCGCATCGGTCGAAGCAAAGGACGCGCGCCCCTCGCCGTGCGAATTCACGACCGGAATGCGACTCCCCGCCATGCCGGCCAGGAAGAGCGACGGCGATTGCGGAATTTCCACTTGCACCAATCGCGCCTCGAACTGTTCGGACGTGTTGCGCACGAAATCGGGCCAATGCCCGGCGCCGGGAATCATGCCGCGCAACTGGCTCATCATCTGGCAGCCGTTGCAGATGCCCAGACCGAAGGTGTCCGACCGCGCAAAGAACGCGGCGAACTGATCGGCCAGTTCCGGGTGGAACAGGATGGTCTTGGCCCAGCCGCCACCCGCGCCCAGCACATCGCCGTAGGAAAACCCTCCGCCCGCTGCCAGGCCCTGGAACGACGCGAGCTGCGCGCGGCCGTCCAGCAAGTCGCGCATGTGCACGTCGACCGCCTCGAATCCGGCGCGGTCGAAAGCCGCGGCCATTTCATAATGGCTGTTGACACCCTGCTCGCGCAGCACCGCGACGCGCGGACGCGCGGTGCCGACGATGGCGGGCGCCCCGACGTCCTCACTCGGATCGAAGGTGCAATGCAGGGACAAGCCGACATCCGCCTCGGTGCCCAGACGCTCGAATTCCGCGTCGGCGCAATCGGGGTTGTCTCGCAGGCGTGCGATCGACCACGACACTTCATACCACGCGCGCAGCAAATCGCGCAGTGAATGCGAAACCAGCACCTGTGCATCGCAGCGTGCTTCCACGCGCGGCTCGGCGTCGATGATGCCGACGGTGTGGCTGCACGCGCCCAACCCGGCCGCACGCAGGATCGCCATCGCCGCAGCGCGGTCGGCCTTGTGCACCTGGAGCAGACATCCCGGCTCCTCGTTGAACAGAGCCCGCACCAACCGGTCGTGCCGCCGGGCGGCGACCTGCTCGACACCAATCGCGGAATCCCCGCAGTCGGACGCCTTCGGATCGAGCGCCAGCACGTCGAGATGCAGCGAAACGCCGCAGCGCGCGGCAAAGGCCATCTCGCAGGCCGCCGCCCACAGGCCGCCGTCGGAACGATCGTGATACGCCAGGGCCAATCCGCGGTCGATCAGACTCCGTACCGCCCGCAAGGCCGCCGACAGCGCGGCCGGATCGTCCACATCCGGAGCGTCGTCACCGATCTGTCCCGCAACCTGGGCCAGGATCGACGCACCCATGCGCATGCGCCCCTGCGACAAGTCGACGAGCAGCAGCTCGGTGGGTCCGACATCGGTACGCAATTGCGGCGTCGCACTGCGCCGCACGTCGGCAACGGTGCCGGCGGCGCTGGCCACCAGCGAAACCGGCGAGACGACCTGCTTGTCCACGCCGCCATCGCGCCAGGCGGTACGCATCGACAACGAATCCTTGCCAACCGGAATCGAGATGCCCAGGTCGATACAGAGCCGGCTTGCCGCCGCCACGGCGGCGTAGAGCGCGGCGTCCTCGCCCGGGACGCCGCAAGCCGCCATCCAGTTCGCCGACAGTTTGACCCGCGTCCAATCGACATCCGCCGCGGCCAGGTTCAGCAGCGATTCGGCGATCGCCAGCCGCGACGCACGCGCCGCATCGAGCACCGCCACCGGCGCGCGCTCGCCGACCGCGAACGCCTCGCCGGCGTAGCCCTCGTGATCGAGCAGCGTGACCGCGCAATCGGCAACCGGAGTCTGCCAGGGCCCGACCATCTGGTCGCGACATGTCAGCCCCCCTACCGTACGGTCGCCGATGGTGATGAGGAACGCCTTCGAGGCGACCGTCGGATGGCGCAGCACCGCCAGCGTCGACGACGCAAGATCGAGGCCCGTCGCGTCGAATTTCGGCAGGCGACGCACCGCCGACACCACGTCGCGATGCATGCGCGGCGCCTTGCCGAACAGAACGTCCATCGGCATGTCGACCGCATGCTGCATGCCCGGTCCGGTGACCTGCAGGCGCGCTCCGGCGCCGTCCTCGCCTGCCGTGATCACGCCGATCTGCGCCACCGGGCAGCGTTCGCGCCGGCAGATCGCCTGCAGCCGCTCCCAGCGCTCGGGATGCACCGCCAGCGCATAGCGCTCCTGCGACTCGTTGCACCAGATTTCCAGCGGCGACATGCTACGGTCCTCGAGCGGGATCCGCTCGAGGTCGATCCGAGCGCCGCGGCCTGCGCCCTCGGCCAGCTCGGGAAAGGCATTGGACAGCCCCCCGGCGCCGACGTCGTGAATCGCCAGGATCGGGCTTGCCCCCCCCATGCGGGCGCAGGCGTCGATGACCTCCTGGACCCGACGCTCCATTTCCGGGTTGCCGCGCTGGACCGAATCGAAATCGAGCTGTTCGGTATTCGCGCCCGCGCCCAGACTCGATGCGGCGCCGCCGCCCAAGCCGATCCGCATCCCGGGACCACCGAGGTGGACGAGCAGGGTCCCCGGCGGCAGCGCGCATTTTTCCACCTGGTCGGCACGGATGTTGCCGACCCCGCCGGCGAGCATGATCGGCTTGTGGTATCCGTAGCGAATGCCGCCGACGTTCTGTTCGTAGGCCCGGAAGTAGCCGGCAAGATTCGGACGCCCGAACTCGTTGTTGAATGCCGCGGCGCCGATCGGCCCCTCGATCATGATCGCTCGGGCATCGGCGATCCGGGCCGGGAAACCATAGTCTCCGGCGCCATTTCCGCCCGCTTCCGACGGCGCAACGACGTCGCGGTCGCGCTCCCAGTCGCGCCGCGCGTTCGGCAGCCGCAGATGCGACACGCTGAACCCGCACAGACCGGCCTTGGGACGCGCCCCGCGCCCGGTCGCGCCCTCGTCGCGAATCTCGCCGCCCGCGCCGGTGGCTGCGCCCGGATAGGGCGCGATCGCCGTCGGGTGATTGTGCGTCTCCACCTTGAATACGAAATGCAGGGTCTCGTCGCGGGAGGAATAGACCGCCTCGCCGTCGCCCGTCTCCTGGGGCTCGAAGGCGCGCGCCGTGCGGCCTTCGACCACGGCGGCGTTGTCGCGGTACGCCACGATGGTCGCCTGCGGCGCCGCCGCATGGGTGGCCTTGATCATCGAAAACAGGCTGGCGTCCCGCACCGCGCCATCGATGCACCAGGTCGCATTGAAGATCTTGTGCCGGCAATGTTCGGAATTGGCCTGGGCGAACATCATCAACTCGACGTCGGTGGGGTCGCGCTCCATCCGGCCGAACGCCGCAACCAGGTAGTCGATCTCGTCATCGGAGAGCGCCAAACCGAGCTCGGCGTTGGCGCGCACGAGGGCTTGCCGGCCACCGGTCGTGAGCGGAACCGTACGCAGGCCGCCGGGTTCGGGCGCGGCGAACACCTGGCGCGCGATGTTCAGCCGATCTTCCACGGTTTCGCGTTCCGGCAGATCGATCACCGTTTCGGTCATCCGGTCGTGAAGCGCGGTGGCGATCCGCCCCGGCACGCCGGCCGCCCGCATCGCCAGCTCGACCGCGCCATGCGCGCTGTACCCGGCGACGACCGCGATGCGATAGGCGATCGCGCGTTCGACCTTCTCGACCGCGGCGAGCGCGCAATTGCGGGCGATGTCGGTCGCCTTGCTCGCCCAGGGCGACGTGGTTCCCAGGCGGGGCGCCACCAGCATCTGGAAATACACGCGGCGGGAATCGCGAACCCGCACGTCCGCCTCCGAACGCTCGCCATAGGCAAGCAGACCCCGGAGACGATCCCGTTCGGCATCGCCGAGCGGTCCCCGCAGCTTCACGAAATGCCAATAGTGGGCCTCCACCGAGGCCACATCGGGTTGGACGGCACGCAGGCGGCGCAGCAGCGCCGCGGCGCGGAAGGAAGAGAGGGCCTCGGGGCCGTCGAGCACGAGAAACGATGGGGAGTTCATTGCGGACGCGGGGATCGCCGGGGCGCGAAAGTGCCCGGCAGCGCCATCGATTGTAAAACAGCAGCCTTCCGACAGCCGACATGGCCCAGGATCCGACGCAATGACGCCCCTGCGCCGGCTATGCCGCCGACTGCGATGCCTGCTGCCGCGTCCAGGCGCCGCCCAACCGCGCCACCAGGTCCTGCTTGGTGCGCTGAAACGCCTCCGCCGCACCGGCGTCGACGGCGAGACGATGATTTTCGTCGAGCAACGTCTCCAACTCCGATCCGCGCAGACCGCACCCCTCGATGTATCGCCGCACCAGACAGGGAAAGCGGGTGAAGCGGGCAACGAGATCCGGCCATGCCGCCAGCACCGCGCGCTGCTGATCCCAGATCAGGTAACCGGCCAGCGCCCCCAGCGGCGTGCGCGGCGTACGCACGTCGACGTCGTACTGAAAGCCTGCATACCACGCCGGGAACTCCGCCGCAGGCATCGGCTTCGCCACGACGTACCCCTGACCATGATCGGCTCCCAGGATGGCAACGGCTTCGATCAGCCCATGATCCTCCAGCCCCTCGACGGTGACCGGAACGCCGAACCCATGGGCCAAGCGGGTGAGATGGAAAATGAACTCGAGCGCCCGCTTCGGGTCCCGGGCCGCGTTGCGCACCAATCCCTGATCGATCTTCACGGCGTCGAAGGGCGTGTTGTCCATCCGCAGCAGCGAACTATGCCCCGACCCCAGGTCATCCTGCGCGATGCGCACCCCCATACGCTGCAAGGCCGCGATGCTGGCGTCGCGCCGCTCGAGGTCGTGCGGATCGCGCGACTCCAGCACTTCGAGCTGAATCCGATCCGCGCGCACGCCTTCCCGCGCCAGCGTCTCGAGCAAGGCGTCGCGATACGCGTCCTGGGTCAATGCATCGGCAGGCAGGTTGATCGAGATCGCCGGGGCCAACCCGGACCGCTCCCAATCCTGTAACGCCCGGCACGCCTGCGCCAGTCCTTCGCGAAACAGCCGCAGCAGATCGGATCGACCCATTGCGGGCAGGAAACTCCCCGGAGCATGGATCTGGCCGTCGACGTCGCGCAGTCGCGCCAGCGCCTCCACATGCGACACCGCCCCCGTGCGCAGGTCGACGATCGGCTGATAGCGCATTTCGATGCCGCCGCCCATCAACCGCTGCCGGTAGTTTTCTCGTACCGCGGCCGATAGTACCGCCCCCTGTTCGCAACGCAGGATCGCGCGACCCAGCACTTGCTGCAGGTAGAGGAGCATGCTGCCGCGCGTCCCCGTCACGAAAAATCCCGGCCAGCTGCTACAGATCGTCAACACGGCGAACGACTGTCCGGCATCGTCGAGCAGCGGCACCGCCACCGAACTGCGGAACCCCAGATTTGCGCCGACCTCCCGCCACGGCGCCACCGCCGCATCGCGCAGATACGAAACGCAGTGCTGGATCGTTCCGCTGCGCCACGCGCGCCCGGTCGGCCCCTGCCCCGACGCCGATTCGGCGTCGACCTGGATCAACGGAATCTCCTGTCGGCGCATGCTCTCGACATAGCGACGCCCCGCTTCGCCGCCGATGCCTTCGATCTGCAGGGTGTCCCGCGCGTCGGGACGCAGGAAGAAACAGGCAACGATGCCGTCGATGGTCAGGAGCGCATCGACGACGCCCTGCAACAGGTCGGGAAGCGTCTCGGATTCCTGCACCTGGCGATGGACCCGCGATGTCGCCGAGGCCACTTCCAGATTGACGTCCTGGTGCGCCACGCCCTGCCCTTCGACATCGATGATGACGCGTTGCATCAGCATGCGATCGAAGAACTCCCGCTCGCCCGGCGTCAGTGCACAAACCGTGACGGCTTCCTGGAGCTGTTGCCGATAGCGGTGATAGGCATCGAGCAGGGTCGGTAGCCCGATGCCGACCATCTCATGGACGCGCCCGACCCGCTTGGCCTGCCGGTAATGCTCCTCCGCGGAGATCTCCGGCGACAGAAGCCGCCCGAGATGCTGCGCCTGCTTGGCATGGAGACGCGCCAAGTCCTCCGAGCCCAGGCGCGCCAGGATCGCCTGCGCCTCCGCACGCCCGTGCAGACCGTCATAGAACCGTGCGAGGAACCCGTCGTTGAATTCCGGCAGCACCGCCTGGATCCGGGTCAGCAGCGCCCGCGCCTCCGGGCCGTAGGCGGGCGCACAGGCCGTCAGATCGCGCAGGTCACCCTGCGACTGCGATGCGTCGATTTGCAGCGAACCGGTCGTCATGGGACGCGAAGCGCCGGTGTTACCGGCGATCAGGCTCCCGATTGGTTGGAATCCGAACGATGATGCTACCGACCCCGGACCGGGGATCGAAATAATTTCGCGTATTTTTCCCCGGAAAAAACGGTTTGGTACCAGATTCACGGGAATCTTTACGCGGACCCCGCCGGCCCGAAGGCCGGACCCAAGCTGGGCGACGGCAGTTCCGGAACTACGGCCGGGGCGGCTTGCCGCCCGCGAATCCGCGCGGTCTGCAACGGCGGCACCCGCGTCGCCGGATCGCTTCCCAACGCCCGCACGATGCAAATCCCGGCCGCGCCGCAACGCGCCGCCTCGAACACGTCCTCGGGGTCGAGGATTCCGCCGATCGCCACCACCGGCCGGCCCGCCATCGCGCACCACCATGCCAGGTTCTCCGGTCCCTGCGGATGCCAGGGCATGTCCTTGGTCGTCGTCGGCCAGACCGGGCCGCATGCGATATAGCGTGGCGCGAGCCCTCGCGCCCGCGCGAGCTCCCACAAACTGTGCGAACTCACCCCGAGGGCGATGCCGCTGTGTGCGAGTTCCGCCCGGCCGGATTCCCCCAGCGCGGCGAGATCCTCCTGCCCGAGATGGACGCCATCGGCGCCGAGCGCGATCGCCAGCCGCCAGTGATCGTTGAGAAACAGCGTCGCACCGGCGGCGCGGCAAGTCACGACGGCCTCCGCCGCAACCCGCCGCAGGTCGCCCTCCCAGCGGGAATCGACATGGAGCGGCGCCTTGACGCGCAGTTGCAAGGTGCGGATGCCGGCGGCAAGCGCCCCTTGCAGTTGTTCCCGGGTCGAAACGATGCCGTAAAGGCCGAAATCGTCCGTGGGGACTCCCGACACACCGGCCTCGATCGGCGCAAAGCGCGGCACCGCACCGAAAGACATCGACGGCAGATTTCGCGGGTCGCGCGCGAAACCCGGCCGCACATGAACCGGTCCGGCCCCCGCGCCCGCGGCATAGCCCCGGCGCAGCGCCGCTGCCGTCGCCATCTTGGCCAGCACGAGGGCATCGGCCGCGACGAACCCCCGCGCCAGCGCCGCCGCCGCACTGCTGGCGAACGTGCAACCGGTACCGTGCCGGTGTGCGGTGGCGATGCGCGGCAGCGCGAGCCAACCCCGGGCATGGCGGGTATCGACCCAGTCGATCGCCATCCCGTCGGCATCGGGACTGTCGCCGCCGGTGATGCAGACCGCTTCGGGACCGTCACCATCGGTAGACCGCAGTGCCTGCGCCATCGCGGGCACTTCCTCGGAGGACGGCGAAGCCGGATCCGAGGAAGCCAGCAACGCGGCCGCTTCGGCGCGGTTGGGTGTGATCAGGGTCGCGCGCGGCAACAGCAGATCCCGATAGGCCCGCCGCACCGCGGCGTCGGCGAAGCCCGCGCCGGTGCTCGCACCGAAAACCGGATCGACGACCAGGGCGACGGCACCTTCCCGTTCCGCTCTGCCCGCTTCCCCGCGCAGGCGGTCGATCCAGCGCGCCACCGCCTCGACCGCCGCCACGCTGCCCAGCAAACCGGTTTTGATCACGCGCGGCGGCATGTCCCGGGCGAGCACCGCCAACTGCGCCTCGAGCACTTCCGCCGCCACGGGTTCGATGCGGGCGACCCCGACCGAATTCTGCGCGGTCACCGCCGCGACCACGGGGCACAGATGGACGTCGAACGCGTCGGCGGCGCGCTGATCGGCAGCCAGACCGGCACCGCCGCCGGAATCGGTTCCGGCGATCGACCACACGATCGGTTTTTCCGGAAGGTCGTCGGGCGGCCGTCCGGCACCGCCGGGCGGCGGCGAATCCCGTTCCATGTTGCCCGACAGATCAGCGAGCGATGCTGCGCCGCGCAGCGTCGAGGGTGTTGGCAAGCAACATCGCGATGGTCATCGGCCCCACCCCGCCGGGCACCGGGGTGATCCACGACGCCACCGCGCGCGTCGATTCGAAATCGACGTCGCCGCAGAGTTTTCCGTCCGCGAGTCGGTTGATGCCGACATCGACGACGACCGCCCCCGGCTTCACCATGTCGCCGGTGATCCGCTTCGGCCTGCCGATCGCCGCGACGAGCACGTCCGCCCGCCGAGTATGAAACGCCAGGTCGCGCGTGCGCGAATGGCAAATCGTCACCGTGGCATCGGCTGCGAGCAGCAGTTGTGCCATCGGTTTGCCGACGATGTTCGAGCGGCCGACGACGACGGCCTCGGCACCCTTCAGATCGACGCCGGCATGGGCGAGCAGTGCCATCACGCCCTTTGGCGTGCAGGGCACGAACCGCGGCGCGCCCAGCGCCAGCGCGCCGACGTTGGCGACATGGAAGCCATCGACGTCCTTGTCCGCCGATACCGCCGCGAGCACGGCGGCCTCGTCGATCTGCCGCGGCAGCGGCAATTGGACCAGAATGCCGTGGATCGCAGGATCGCGGTTCAGGCGCTCCACCTCGGCGATCACCCGCGCCGTGTCGACATCCGCAGCCAGCCGGGAGTGCTCCGAATGGATCCCCGCGGCCAGACAGGCGTTCACTTTGTTGCGGACGTAAACTTGCGAGGCTGGATCCTCGCCGACCAGGATCACCGCCAGGCCCGGCTGCACGCCGCGCGCGGTCAACGCCGCCGCCTCGTCGCGGTAGCGCGCACGCAAAGTTTCCGAAAGCGCCTTGCCGTCCAGGATCGCTGCTGTCACGGGACCGTCCCTTTTCCTCATTCCGGTTTGCCTTGGCGCATCTGCGCCTGGCTCAGATTGCTGCCCGGCCCGACGCTCTGCGTCAGCCAGACGTTGCCGCCGATGACCGAGCCCTGACCGATGGTGATGCGGCCGAGCACCGTCGCCCCGGCGTAGATGACCACGTCGTCTTCGACGATGGGATGCCGCGGCACGCCCTTGACGAGATTGCCGTCGGCATCGGCGGGGAAACGCTTGGCCCCGAGCGTGACCGCCTGGTAGAGCCGTACCCGCTCGCCGATGATCGTGGTTTCGCCGATGACCACCCCCGTACCGTGGTCGATGAAGAAACTGCCGCCGATGCGCGCTCCGGGATGGATATCGATGCCGGTGCGCGAGTGGGCGATCTCGGCGACCAGCCGTGCGATGAGCTCGCACCCCAGGCCATGGAGCGCATGGGCGATCCGGTGATACAGCACCGCCTGGAACCCCGGGTAGCACAACAGGATCTCGGAAATGCTGGTCGCCGCCGGATCGCCCTGATAAGCGGCGTTGAGGTCGCTGACCAGCAAGGCCCGGATCGCCGGCAGTTGCGTCGAGAAATCGCGCACGATCTCCGCCGCACGGCGCTCCAGGTTCTCGTCGGCATCGCCACCCGCCTGCGCATCGCGCACGAAGCGCAGCCCGCGTCGGACCTGTTCGGTCAGATCGGTGAGCGCATGGTGCAACGCCGCACCGACGAAATGATCGATGCTGTCGTCGGTGAGATCCGCATGGGCATAGTGGGTGGGAAACATCGCCACCGCCAGTTTGTCGACGGCGGCCGCCACGGTCTGGACGGACGGCAACTCGCGGATGGTGCCGCGGGGGCGAACGTTGTGGGTCACCTCCCGCGATGCGCGCAACGCGGCAGTCAACGCATGCAGGTCCCACAACGGCGCAATGCCGCGGCCGCTGCGCTGGGGGACGTCGTCGGCGTTCATGAGTGTCTGGAACCGGGGTGCGAAATGGATCGCCCGATCATACCGTGCCCGGGCGCGCCGGCCGGAGACGATCCGACCCGCATCCGCACGATCGCCCGGTTGCGCAACCCCCGGCCTGAGCGAACGTCGCATTACCGGGATCCGAGTCGGCAATGGCGAGGCGGCCCACCCTAGGCTCCCCGCTCCCGCGTGCGGGAAAGAGCGGTGGGTAATGTCAGGGACGGGGAACCGCTGGCATATCCTTCGGCCCCGCGGCCACCTCGACATTGCCGAGAACGCGCCAGGGCACCAGTTTTCCGGGACCTCGAACGACCGTTCGCCTTCAGACCCCGCCCCGGCGAATGTGGCGGAGCAGGAAGCGTGCCGGATCGACGGCATCGGCCAGCGCCCGCTCCACCGGCCAGGGCTCGCCCTCGATCCGGCTGGCAACGAGTTCCGCACCCAAACACGCCAGCGTCAGGCCGCGCGATCCCAATGCGCTCACCGTCCACAAGCCCGCCCGCCGCGGCAACTCGGCCAGCCGCGCGCCCGCCATCCGCGCCGTGTCGCCCAGCACCGCATCCTCGTCGGCGATCGGCCCTGCCAGCGGCAACCGGTCGATGGACACGCAGCGCTCGCCCGCAAACACCCCCGTGGGCTGCACCGGCGCCGGTCCGTCGAGCGCAGCCGCCCAACGGACGCGGTTTTCCCGATGCGCCGCCGCCTCCGTAATCCGTTCCGCCTCCTCGTAACTCGCGCCGACCGCCGCGCGGGCCACACCGGCCGGAATCAGGTAGCCGTCGCCGCAAATGCCGGCACGCAGATCCGCCAGCGCCGGCGGATCGAACAGACTGACCTGCCCCCGCACCGCGCGCAAGGGCGCCGGACGCGCACCGGCGAGCGTCGGCATCCCCGATGCGTTGGCGAGGACGAGCACCGGCGCGACCCAGGATGACCCGTCCACCGCGGTCACGCGCCAGGCGCCGTCGGCGAACCCGATGTGTTGCACGTCCGACTCCGTTTGCAGGACGATGCGCCCGCCGAAGTCGCCCCGCTCGCCCGCGATCAACGCCCGACACCAGCGCCGCGCCGAGACCACCCCCGCGCCACCGAACCAGATCCCGCCGCGGCGGGGCGTCACGCCACAGAGCGCAGAGGCCTCCCCCGCCTCCACCCAACGTGCATATTCCCCCGGAAGCCCCGCCCGCGCCAGCAGGTTCCGCAGCGCCGTCTCGTCCTCGCCATCGACTCCCGCCTGTCCTTGCTGGAATACGCCACAGGCCGACCACACCGGATCGCCACCGTCCTGCGGCAACGCCTCGAGCATCGACCGGGATAGCAAGAAGCCCGCCTGGCTGAGTCGCGATGCGAGGTTGTGATCCGCCGACAGCACGGGGTGCAACAAACCTGCCGGCAGGCCCGAAGCGCCGGCCGCGACATCCGCCCCGCGTTCGAGCAACTGCACGGTCCAGCCCCGCCGCGTCAACGCATGGGCCGTCGCGGCACCCGCAAGGCCGGCGCCGACGACGATCGCGCGGCGTTCGCCGTCATAGGGCGCCGGTGGTTCGATCCGTCGGCGCTTCCAGCCCGGCGCATACCGCGCCACGACCATCTCGCGCTTGCTCCCGAAGCCGGAGCGCAGATCGACCACGAAGCCCTCCTTTGCCAGCGCATCGCGCACCGCGCGCGCGCAGGTGTAGGTCGCCAGCGTCGCGTCCGGGCGCGCCATCCGTGCCAGCGCCCGGATGATGCCCGGCTGCCACATCTCCGGATTGCGCGCGGGCGCGAAGCCGTCGAGGAAAAACGCATCCGCGCCGGCGACCAGATCCGGCAGCAGATCGGCGGCGTCCCCCAGTCCGAGTGTCAGGACGACCCGCCCCGCCTCGAACTCGACGCGATGCACGCCGACGAGCGGCAAGGGCCAGCGGGCCGCAAGCTGGCTGCGCAGCGCGTGCAGCGAATCCGGCGGCAACTCCGCCAGGGCTCGCGCCGCGACCGGATGTCGCTCCACCGACACGAAATGCAACTGCCGCGGCCGGCGCGGATCATCGCGCCATGCCTGCCATGCGGCGAGGAAGTTGGTGCCGAGGCCGAAACCCGTTTCGACGATGACGAACTGCCCCCGCCCAACCCAGCGTGCCGGCAGATCATTGCCGCCAAGGAACACATGCCGCGCCTGCGCTGCCGCGCCATCGCGGCTCGCATAGACATCGCCGTAGCGGATCGAGACGGGATCGCCGCGCTCGTCGAATTGCAGCGCTTCAGGAGGAATGCCGATCGTCATCGCGCGATAATAGCCACCGTCGACAACCGTCCCCGACCCCGACCCCGCATAACGGGATCGGGGAAAACCGCGCCATGCACGTCGCCATCGTCCCTGTCACTTCGTACGAACAGAACTGTTCGATCCTTTCCTGCGAGGCGACGCGCGACGCCGCGATCGTCGACCCTGGCGGCGACCTCGACCGTATCACCGCAAAAATCGCGGAACTGGGCGTGCACCCGGTCAAGATCCTGCTCACGCATGGTCATCACGACCATTGCGCTGCGGCGCGGCAATTTGCCGAACGACTCGGCGTGCCGATCGAAGGCCCGCACGAGGACGACCGATTCTGGCTCGAATTGATGCCGGAACTCACGCGCAGCCGCGGCTTCCCCCACGCGGACGCCTTCGAGCCCGACCGCTGGCTGCAGGACGGCGACACCGTGACCTTCGGACACCAGACGCTACAGGTGATCCACTGCCCGGGCCACACGCCAGGGCATGTCGTCTTCTATCACGCCGGCGACCGCATCGCCTTCGTCGGCGACGTACTCTTCGCGGGGTCCATCGGCCGCACCGACTTCCCGCGCGGCAACCGTGCCGACCTCATCGCATCGATCCGCGGCAAGCTCTGGCCGCTCGGAGACGACGTACGCTTCGTGCCGGGCCATGGCCCGATGTCGACGTTCGGACAGGAGCGGCGGACGAATCCGTACGTTGGAGACGGACGTTCGGTCTAGACATCATGGCCCCTGCAGCAATTGCGGGCGCCATGATGTCTAGAGCATCCGTCGCAAGGTGTTGTCGTGTCGGAACGTGTGGTGCAGGATCGCCGCCCCGGCGTGCACCGCCACCAGGTACAACATCGCGAGTCCCAGTGTCTCATGCACCTCCTTGAGATCGTGCGACAGCGCCTTGTTCGTTCCGACCCAGGTCGGGATGGTGTAACCGAGATAGACGATTTCCTTTCCCGCAGCCTGTACGGACAGGATTCCGAGAACCGGCGTTGCAAGCATTCCCGCATAGAGCAGGACGTGAACCCACTTCGCCAATTGCGCTCCCAACGACCCGGGAGGAGGATCGATCGGCGGCCGCGGCGATCCCGCTCGCGCGAGGACGCGCAACGGCAGGAGCGCCAGAACGGTCGACCCGGCGAAGATGTGGGCGTGGTTCAGGAAATCGCGCCCCGCAGACCCCTTCGCGAACAGCCCCTTCGAGTACACCAGCGCCAGCGCGCTGAAGATGGCGAGCGCCATGATCCAGTGCAGCCAGCGCAATGGCGCGCCGAATCGGGTGGCGGGTGCGGCGGATTTCATGGCCCGAAACGGTACGCCGAATTGCCGCAGGCTTGGGGTCCGAGTCCGTAAACCTTGCGATCCATCATGCCCCGCCATTCCAGTACCGGTTGGCGCATATCGTCGACGATGTTTGCAAGACGCGGTGGTTGATTCGTTGACGCCGGGAACAACGCATATGCGACGACTTCACGGTGGCTGCGACGACACGGTCGCGGTCAACGCAGGGGCGAAGGCTCGTCCGGGGCAATTTCCGGCTGCGGCCAACCGAGCAGTTCTGCAAGCCGCCAAGTGACCCACCGCGCTTCGTCCCTGCTGACGACCGAACGGTCGGCAAGCAGGCCGCGGTGCACCCGATCAAGGACGATGTTCTCGGTGACGCCCAGGCCGATCAACGTCGCGCGGGCGTGCTCGGTCAGCATCTGCGCCATGTCCTCGCACAAGTCATGGCGCGCAGCAATGCTCTGCCTGGATTCGATCGGTCGCGTCCGACCGCGCGGCAGGTAGAGGTCCATGAACGAGCGGGGAATCTGCAACTGGCTTTCATCATTCATGGAAACATGTCCGCAGTTCGATTGCTCGTATCCTGAGTCGGAGGCAAGATTTCATTCGACGAATCCCCGACTCGGGACCCTAGGCCTGCGTATGCAAATTGAGCCAAAGGACGGCGGCGACGACGCTCCAAGACGTGGGGGCGAGATCGATTCTTTGGCCCGAGAACTCCGGCACCGACGATTCCGTGATGATTCCGCCCTCATTGAACCGGAATCGTGCGATCGTCGATACTTCCGTCGCTCCGGCGGTGTCCATCCTCCTGCACTCGACCTCCCCGAGAGGCGGCGCGCACTCGCCGGGAATTGCCAGTACGAATTCGACGTATGAACCGGCATGCGCGGCAACGAATCGCTCCGCACCGGGATCGTTCGCAATGCGCAGCCCGCGCAGGAGGGGACGCCCTTCCGCGGTACGCTCGGCAAGCTTGGCAAACGAATGAAACACGCCCCGCAGCACGGGGGGAATGCCGGTGCCACCACCTACGGCTTTCTTCTGCGTGATGTTCTTCATTTCCGGTAACGTCCTTGGGACTAGGCGATCGAGCCAGGTCGGGTTGGGATGCGCACAGCCGGCGACATCCGCCGGGCTCTATTTGTTGCAACCACGGATTACCCCGCCAGCGCCCGCTCCAGGTCGCGCCGCAGGTCCTCGACCGCTTCCAAGCCGATGCCGATCCGGATCAGTCCCTCGCCGATTCCCGCGCGCGCGCGCGCCTCCGGCGTGAGGCGGCCGTGGGTGGTGGTCGCCGGATGGGTGATGGTCGAGCGCGTGTCGCCGAGATTGCCGGTGATCGAGAAGATTCGCACCGCATCGATGGCCTTCCAGGCCCGCACGCGATCGGCCTCGGCATTGCCCTCACCGCGCAGTTCGAATGCGATCACCGCTCCGAACCCCCGCTGCTGGCGACGTGCCAGCGCATGCTGCGGGTGCGATTCGAGCCCGCTGTAGTAGACCCGCGCCACCGCCGGATGCGCCTCCAGCCAGCGCGCCAGCGTCAGCGCGGCCTCGGACTGGGCCCGCACGCGCAACGGCATGGTCTCCAGCCCCTTGAGCATGACCCAGGCGTTGAACGGGGAGATGCTCGGGCCGGTCGTGCGCACGAACGGGTAGATGCTCTTGCGGATGAACTCGCGCGAGCCCAGTACCGCGCCGCCGATCACCCGCCCCTGGCCTTCGATGAACTTCGTCCCGCTGTGCACGACGACGTCGATGCCGTACTCCAGCGGCCGCTGCTGCGCCGGCGTGCAGAAGACGTTGTCGATCACGGTGAGCGCCCCCAAGTCGCGCCCCAGGGCCGCCAGGGCTTCGAGATCGACGATCTCCATGAGCGGATTCGACGGCGTTTCGAAGAACAGCATGCGGGTGTGGTCATTCGCAGCGGCTCGCCACGCCTGCGGATCGGTTGCCGGTACGAAGATCGTCTCGACGCCGAACCGCGTCATCAGATTGGCGAACAGCGTCACCGTTGCACCGAACACGCTCGCCCCGCACAGCACGCGGTCCCCCGGCTTCAGATGCGACAGGCACACGGCGAGAATCGCCGACATGCCGGAACTCGTCGCCACGCAATCCTCCGCCCCCTCCAGCACCGCCAGCCGCCGCTCGAACATCGCGACGGTCGGATTGGAGAAGCGCGAATAGACATAGCCTTCCTCGGCCCCCGAGAACATCGCCGCCGCCTGCGCCGCGCTCTGGTACACGAAACTCGACGTCAGGAACAGCGCTTCGCTGTGCTCGCCGAAGTCGGTACGTTCCGTACCGGCGCGCACGGCCGCCGTTTCAAACGCGACGTCCGGATCAAGCGGTAGATTGCGGCTCTGCTTGGCCATGTCGATCACCCTTCGCCCGGCTCGAACGCCAGATTCTGCTGTGACAACTGGGGGAGTCCCGCGCCGCCGATCGTCGTCGGGGGCGTCAGCCGCGCCTGTTCGATCCGATCCAGGTACGCCGGGGTGATGTCGCCCGTGATGTACCGGCCGTCGAAGCAGGAAGCCTCGCAACCGTCGATTGCCGGATTGCCGTCGCGCACCGCGCGCGTCAGATCCTCCAGGCGCTGGTAAACCAACGCGTCGGCTCCGATGGCCATGCGGATCTCATCGTCGCTGCGCGACGATGCGATCAGTTCGGCACGCGTGGGCATGTCGATGCCATATACGTTCGGAAAGCGGACCGGGGGCGCCGACGATGCGAAATAGACCTTGGCGGCGCCGGAATCGCGCGCCATCTGCACGATCTCCTGGCTGGTCGTTCCCCGGACGATGGAGTCGTCGACGAGCAGCACGCTCTTGCCCTTGAACTCCATGCCGATCGCATTCAACTTCTGCCGCACCGAACGCTTGCGTACCGACTGCCCGGGCATGATGAAGGTGCGTCCGATATAGCGATTCTTGATGAATCCCTCGCGGTAATCGATGCCCAACCGGTTGGCGAGCTGCAAGGCCGCGGGACGGCTGGAATCGGGAATCGGCACGACCACGTCGATGTCGCCTTCCCGGATCTCCTCGGCGACCCGCGCCGCCAGCGTCTCACCCAAGCGCAGCCGCGCCGCATAGACGGAGACGCCGTCGATCACCGAATCCGGCCGGGCAAGGTAGACGTACTCGAACAAACAGGGATTGCGGCTCGGCGCCGTCGCGCACTGCCGCGCATGCAAGTGCCCATCGAGGTCGATGAAGACGGCCTCACCCGGGGCGATGTCCCGCACCGGACGGAATCCCAGCCCGTCGAGCGCCACCGACTCCGATGCCACCATGTACTCGGGGCCTCGCTCCCCCTCATGGACGCCATAGATCAAGGGCCGGATACCGTAGGGATCGCGGAACGCCAACATGCCATATCCGGCGATCAACGCCACCACCGAATACGCGCCGCGCGCGCGCCCGTGCAGTGCCGCCACCGCCCGGAAGATGGTTTCGGGATCGAGGGCATTGCGATTACTGGCCATCGCCAGTTCATGCGCCAACACATTGAGCAACACTTCCGAGTCGGAATTGGTGTTGATGTGTCGGCGGTCGCGCCGGAACATCTCTTCCTTCAACTGCACCGCATTGGTGAGGTTGCCGTTGTGCGCGAGGCTGATGCCGAACGGCGCATTGACGTAGAAAGGCTGCGCCTCCTCGGTGTCCACCGCCGAGCCTTGGGTCGGATAGCGGACCTGGGCAATCCCCGCATGTCCCGGCAGCGAGCGCATGTTGCGCGTACGGAAGACATCGCGCGTGAGTCCCGCTCCCTTGTGCATGTGGAATCGGTCTCCGCTGGCGGTGCAGATGCCCGCCGCATCCTGCCCACGATGCTGCAACATGAGCAGCGCGTCATACAGCAACTGATTCACGGGCGTGTTGGCTACCACGCCGACGATTCCGCACATATCGGTCAGTTCCTTTTCGAATTCACCATTGCCACGCCGCCGCGATGCATCGCCACGTCGTGCGAGATCCATTGCCATACGCGCTCGAGCGCGGGGCCGCTCGCCGACGCGCGCCAGGGCCGGGCGCCGGAAAATCCGGTTTCGACCACGAGCCCCGTGACCAGCAGCGAGAGCAGCGCACCACGCAACGCACCGAACACCGCGCCGAGCATCCGGTCGGTTCCCGCCAGATCCGAAGCCGCCACCACCGACCGTAACCCCCGCCCTGCCAGCGCGGCGACGAAGATTCCGACCACCAGAATCACGGCGCCCGCGAGGGCGATGCGCACGGCCGGCGGCGCGGACAACGGCACGAACGAGCCCAGGGGACCGGCATACCGATAGACGAGCACGCCGATGATCACCCACGAGATCGTTGCAATGAGTTCCCGCGTGATCCCCCGCCACAGCCCCCAAAAGACCGACAGGCCGACCACGACCGCGAACGCGATGTCGACGTCGCTCATCCGGCGTAGACGAGATTGGCGTGAATGCCCAACTTCCGCAACTGCGCCCGCACATGCCGCGCCCGCTGGTGGGAAGCGAACGGTCCCATCCGCACGCGGTAGCGCACACCGACCGCGGTGTTCGCGCGTTCATAGAACGCATGAAAACCGGCATCCCGCAAGCGAGTCACCATTTCGCGCGCCGCATGCGGCGTGACCACGGCCGCGGCCTGGACATAAAGCGGCCGCGCCTTTGCATGCGTGGAATGACGAAGGGCCACCGCCGCCGAAGATCCGGTCTCGGACTTCGCTGTCGGAGCGGCTTTCGCCGGCGCTACCGTCTTGCCGTCCGCCGAGGTCGATGCGGGATGGGGCGCAGCCACCGTGGAAGGCAGCCGCGCGGCCTGCGCGTCCGCGGTCGGCGTTCCGGAGGTCTGCGTTCCCGATCCCGGGGCACCGGCAGCCGGCGGCACCACGACGGGAACCGGCCGCACGACGCCGGTAACGGCCCCGGAGGTCTCCGACGACAGGTGCGAGACGAAGGGAGTGTTTTCGCCGGGAATGGCGATCGGAATGGAGTTCGGCACGGTCTTGGAAGGATGCTGCAGCAGCATCGGCACGAAAACGACCGCACCCAGCAGCAAGGCCGCGGCGCCGATCAGCCGGCGCCGCAAGCGGATGCGCAGCAACCGCGCGGCTGTGTCCCCCGCCTCCCGCTGTGCATCGACCCGGTCGGCAGCCAATTTCATCGCGACTTGCGCTCCGCCCATCGCAGTGCATCTGCGACGATGACAAATGAACCAAACGTCACGATTCTATCATCCGGCCCCGCCGCCGCCGTTGCCGCGTCGAGCGCGGCCGCAACCGAGTCGTGTTGAAAAACCGGCGCGCCCCCGTCGTCGCCGAAGGCCGCCTGCGCCAGGGACCGGGCGTCCCGACCCCGCGCGCCCGGAGTATCGGCGAGATGCCAGACGTCGATGACGTCCCGCAGCGCCGCGACGACGGCTTGTGCATCCTTGTCGGCCAGCATCCCGAATACGGCGTAGGTCTTGCGAAACGGACCATGCGCGCGCAAGGCCTGCGCCAATGCCCGCGCCGCATGAGGATTGTGCGCCACGTCGAGGATCCGCGCCGGCCGTCCCGGCAGCACCTGGTAGCGCCCGGGCAAGGTCACCGTCCGCAAACCGACCCGCACCGCCTGTTGATCCACCGGCAAACGATCCGCCAGCGCTTCGAGCGCCGCCAACGCCCCGGCGGCATTGCGCAACTGATGCACTCCGCGCAGCGCCGGCCACGGCAGCGCCGCACGGTCCTGTGCGCGACCGCGATAGGTCCACTGCGTGGGCTCCGGCGGCTGGTGCACGTCGGCAACCGCGAAATCGCGCCCCAGGCACCACAAATCGGCGCCGAGATCGGCGGCAACGGCACGCAGCGATCCGGGCGGATCGGGGTCGACGCAGATCGCCGGTCGGCCGGCGCGATAGATATGCGCCTTTTCTGCGCCGATCGCTTCGCGCGTATCCCCCAACCATTCCATGTGATCGAGGTCGACGGTGGTGACGATCGCGCAGTCGGCATCCACGATGTTCACGGCGTCGAGACGCCCTCCCAGACCGACCTCGAGGACGGCGCAATCGAGTTCCGCTCCCGCGAAACAGGAAAACACCGCCAGGGTCGTGAATTCGAAATAGGTGAGCGGCGTATCGCCGCGCGCACGCTCGACCGCCGCGAACGCGGCAAGCAGGATCGGCTCAGCCACCGGCCGGCCGTCGATCTGCGCGCGCTCGACGAACCGCAACAGATGCGGCGACGCGTACTTGCCGACGCGGTATCCCGCCGCGCGCAGGATCGCGTCCAACAGGGCGCAGGTCGATCCCTTGCCGTTGGTGCCGCCGACGACGATGGTCGCGCAGGGCCAACACAGGCCCATGCGATCGGCAACCACACGGACCCGGTCCAGCCCCAGTTCCATCGGCCGGCTGTGCAGGCGCTCGATATATGCGAGCCATCCATCGAGCGTGTCGGGAGGATTCATTTTCCGGTCCCGGGTGAATATCCGATCCGTGCGCGACCGGGAGGCCGGAACATCCGCTGTCGGGTCAAGCCGTTGCAGCGCGCGCGGATCGAATGCCCGCGGCATGTCATCATGGAACTCGGATTCTTGACGGCCTAGACGATCGCGTCGGCGGGCATCCGCTGCATCAGCGCCAGTACATGGGCGAGCGTGTCCCGAATCTCTCGCCGGTCCACGATCATGTCGACTTCGCCCTTCTGCAGCAGGAATTCCGACCGCTGAAACCCTTCCGGCAGTTTCTCCCGCACCGTCTGCTCGATCACCCGCGGACCCGCGAATCCGATCAACGCCTTGGGCTCGGCCATGACGACATCGCCCATGAACGCGAAGCTCGCCGACACCCCACCGAAAGTCGGATGGCACAACACCGAAACGAACGGCAAACCCGCTTGCGCCAAGCGCGCAACCATCGCCGTCGTCTTGGCCATCTGCATGAGCGAGAGCAACCCCTCCTGCATGCGCGCGCCGCCCGTCGCGGTGAAACACACGAAGGGCACCTTCTGATCCAGCGCGACCTGGGCCGCGCGCACGAAGCGCTCGCCGACCACCGACCCCATGGACCCGCCCATGAAATCGAAATCGAATGCCGTCACCACCACCGGCACTGCACGAATCGAGCCGACGAACGCGATCAAGGCGTCGGTTTCCCCGGTTTCCTCGACTGCTTCCTGAAGTCGATCGGAGTACTTGCGACTGTCCTTGAAATGCAAGGTGTCGATCGGCAGGACTTCCCGGCCGATTTCATGGCGCCCTTCCGGATCCAGCAGCGCATCGAGGCGGTCACGCGTACGGATGCGCATGTGGTGCCCACATTTCGGGCACACCTGCAGGCTGCGCTCCAACTCCGCGGCGTAGAGCACCGCTTCACAGCTCGGACATTTGGTCCAGACGCCTTCCGGCACGGTCTTGCGCGCGCCGCCCGGCTTGATGCGCGGCGGCAGAAGTTTCTCGATCCAGCTCATGCCGTTCCCCTTCTATGCATCCGGCCCATCGGAATCCACGCCGGCATCCAGCGCATGCCGGATCTCCGCAATGATGCGCCCTGCCGCCGCAACCGCGCCCTCCGGCCCGGCTTCTTCGATCTCGGCGACCAGACGGCTGCCGACCACCACCGCATCGGCGTGGCGACCCAACGCCCGCGCGCTCGCGCCGTCGCGGATCCCGAATCCTACCGCGACCGGCAGCGTAGTCCGCTCCCGGATCGCCGGCAATCGCGCCGCCACGGCAGCCGGATCGAAATGCCCCGCACCGGTAATCCCCTTGAGGCTCACGTAATACAGAAATCCGCGTCCTTGGCGGGCCACCTGCCCGACCCGCGCATCGCTCGAAGTCGGCGCAAGCAGAAAAATGGGCGCAATGCCCGCTTCCCGCAGAGCCGCCGCGAACTCCTCGCATTCTTCGGGCGGATAGTCGACCACGATCACCCCATCCACGCCGGCACCCGCCGCCGCACGCACGAAGGCCGCCGTACCCAGGCGTTCGATCGGATTGGCATACCCCATCAAGACCAGGGGCGTCTCGGCATCGCCGCGTCGGAACTCCTCGGCGAGATCGAGCGTCGCGCGCAGGCCCACGCCGTTGCGGATCGCGCGCTCGGCCGCACGCTGGATCACCGGACCGTCGGCCATCGGATCCGAAAACGGTACGCCCAATTCGATCACATCGGCACCCGCGCGCGCCAACTCGCGCAGGATCGGAACCGTACACCCCGGCAGCGGATCGCCCGCCGCGACGTACGCCACGAGTCCCGTGCGCCCCGCCGCCCGCAGCGCCGCAAACCGCGCGTCGATCCGGTTCATGGGCGCGCCCCGCGGGTCGAAACCGCCGGGATCGGCAGCAGACCGCCGAGATCCAGGCCGCTTTCCTTGGCCACGATGTGCAGATCCTTGTCGCCGCGCCCACTCAGATTCACCAGCAGGATCTGGTCCTTCGACATCTCCGGCGCCCGTCGCGCCGCATAGGCCAGGGCATGACTCGATTCCAGCGCCGGAATGATGCCTTCGATACGGCATAGGTCGTGAAATGCGCGCAGGGCCTGCGCATCGGTGACGCCCACATACTGCGCGCGCCCGGTATCCTTGAGCCACGCATGCTCCGGCCCCACGCCGGGATAATCCAGGCCGGCGCTGATGCTGTGCGTCTCCGCGATCTGCCCGTCGGCATCCTGCAGCAGGTAGGTCCGGTTGCCGTGCAGCACGCCGGGCGAACCGCGCTCCAGGCTCGCGGCGTGTCGGCCCGTGTCCAGGCCCTCGCCCGCGGCTTCGACACCGATCAATTGCACCTGCGGTACGCCGATGTAGTCGTAGAAGATTCCCATGGCGTTACTGCCGCCGCCGACGCAGGCGACGATCGCATCGGGCTGGCGGCCGGCAATCTCCGGCATCTGCTGCACGCACTCCTTGCCGACCACGGAATTGAAATCGCGCACCATCATCGGGTAGGGGTGCGGCCCGGCGACCGTACCGATGATGTAGAAGGTGTCGTCGATGTTCGTCACCCAGTCGCGCATCGCTTCGTTGAGCGCGTCCTTGAGTGTGCGCGAACCGCTGTCGACCGGATGCACCTCCGCACCGAGAAGGCGCATGCGGTAGACGTTCGCCGCCTGCCGTTGGACGTCTTCCGCGCCCATGTAGACCACGCACCGCATGCCATAGCGCGCCGCCACGGTTGCCGTCGCGACACCGTGCTGCCCCGCCCCCGTCTCGGCGATCACGCGCTGCTTGCCCATCCTGCGGGCGAGCAAGGCCTGGCCGACCGTGTTATTGATCTTGTGCGCACCGGTGTGGTTCAGATCCTCGCGCTTGAGGTAGATCTGCGCGCCGCCCAGTTCCCGGCTCCAGCGCGCGGCGTGGTAGATCGGACTGGGGCGACCGACGAAATGGCGCAGCTCGTAACGCAGTTCATCCTGGAAATCCGGGTCGCTGCGGCATGCGCGATACGCCTCGCGCAATTCGTCCAACGCCGCAGACAAGGTCTCGGCAACGAAGCTGCCGCCATAAGGGCCGAAGTGCCCCCGTTCATCGGGAAGATCGGTTGGGTTCATGAATGTTCGATTCGGGCGTCCGCCGCACGCACCGCAGCAACGAAACTGCGCATCCGTCCGGCGCTCTTGATTCCCCGGGACTCCTCGATTCCGCTGCTCACATCGACCGCGTACGGCCGCACCGCGCGGATCGCATCCGCAACATTTTCCGCATCGAGGCCACCGGCCAGGATCAGGGGCAGCGCTCGCTGCGCCGGGGGCGGAACACGCCGCCAATCGAACGTTTCCCCCACCCCGCCGCTACCGGGCGCCGCCGCGTCGGCAAGCAGGCCTGCCGCGCTGTGGAAAACCGCCTCGGAGTGTAGCAAAACCCCATCCTGGATCATCGACACCGCGCGCAGATACGGTCGCGCAAAACGGCGGCAGAATGTCTCGTCCTCGTGACCGTGAAACTGCAACAGCGCCCCCGGGACCCGGTCCAGCGCCTGCCGGATCGAGGTCTCCGCAGCATCGACGAACAACAGCACCGGCGTCACGAACGGCGCCACCGCACGTGCGAGGTCCGCAAGCCGTGCCGGATCGACATACCGGGGGCTGCCCGGATGACAGACGAAACCCACGGCGTCGACGCCGAGGACACAAGCCAGCGCGACGTCCTGCTCGCGCGTCAGGCCGCAGAATTTGATGCGGGTTCGATGCGTCAATCAGCCCCCTCCTGTCTCCGGTCGCCGCGGGCCTGCGGTTCCGCGGATCATCGACGCGATATCCGGCACCGGCGAGCGCACGGAACCGGGGTGCCGCCCATGGATCGGCGGCAAACCGTGCGGCAGCCCGCAATCGGCATCGTATTCCACGGCCGTCAGGTAAAGCCCCGCGGCATCGAAGGTCGGCGCGCCGCGACGCCGGTCGCACGCCGCCAACAGTTCCTTCGCCCAGGAGAAATCCTTGCGCCCCGTCCCGACCTCGACCAGCGCGCCGACCAGATTGCGTACCATGTGATGGAGGAAGCCGTCGGCACTGGCCCGAATCCGGATCATCCCCTCTTCGGGCCGTTCGACATCGAGCCGATGCAGCGTGCGGACCGGGGATTTCGCCTGACACTCGGAGGAACGGAAGGAACTGAAGTCCTGCCGGCCCAGCCAGCACGCCGCTGCGGCTCGCATCGCCGCAACGTCGAGCGGGCGAAAGACCCATCCGGCACGCCGATCCCACAGCGGCGAGCGCGTGGCGCGATTGCAGATCCAGTACTCGTAATGCCGCGCGCGGGCACTGAACCGGGCATGGAAGGAGTCGTCGACCCGCTGCGCCCATTGCACGGCAACCTGCGGCGGCAGATACCGATTGACCCCCCGCACCCACGAAACCATTCCGCGATCCCGGTCGGTATCGAAGTGCACCACCTGGCCGGTCGCATGCACGCCGGCGTCCGTCCGGCCGGCACAGGTCGTTTCGATGCTCGCATCGGCGAATCGCGACAGCGCCGCTTCGAGCGCATCCTGTACGGTGCGCCGGTGCGGTTGCGTCTGCCAGCCTTCGAACTGCGCCCCGTCGTACTCGACGCCCAACGCGATGCGCACCGTAGGGCTATGCCTCCAACAGCTTGGTGAGTTCCACCGCCTGCTGGCGCTGTTCGCGCGTTCCGTCCTTCATGACCTCTTCGAGCAGTTCGCGTGCTCCGTCCTTGACCCCGAGATCGATGTATCCGCGAGCGAGATCGAGCTTGGTCGCCATCTGCGAAGCCAGGGGACTCCCCGCCTGGGTTTCCGCACGGCGCCCCGCCGCGAAGGTCGCTTCCGCCCCGGAAAGGTCGAAATCGATGAGGGGAACCGTCGCCTGATCCGTATTGAGCGCGAGTGGCGTCGTGACCTCTCCTTCGTCCGACAGCGATGCCACCGCGCCCAGCAGCGTCGGCCGCGACAGCGCCTCCTCGAATTCCGGGTCACCCATGCTCGACACCGCCGCCGGCAGGTCCGACAAACGAAGATCCATCTCGGGAATCGGCACCGCCCCCGTCAAGGTCGGCGGCCCCGAACGGGCCGACCCGATCGAGGCGGCATGAGCCGCTGCCGCAGAACGCCCATCGTCGGCCGGCGCAGCGGTCGCTTCGCTCACCGCGTCCGTCCCGAAGGCAACCAGGGATTCCTCCGGCACGGTCGGGGCGATGCCGTCGTCCCCTCCCATCGGCGCGAACTCGATTTCGGGTTCGGGCATGCGTGCCGGCGTTTCCACCTCGAACTCGGGCGGGGCCACGGGTTCGGCAACCCGGGGAACGGCTTGCTCTTGCTGCGCGGGCTCCAACTCGGGCGGGGAAATCTCCGGGGCGGATTCCGTAACCCGCGGCTCTTCGATCTTGGTCGGACCCAGATCGAAATCGAGAGCGCTGAAATCGAACGCCGGCTCGATCGGCACGGGCTGGGTATGGGCGATCGACGGCTCCTCCATCGGATGGAATTCGTCGGTCGCCGGGTTCTTGCCGCCGTCGACTCGCCGCGGCGCCGATTCCCCGACCGGCATCGTCGGCAACGCCGTCACGGCCTCCGCGACCGGCGACACCCAGGGCATGAGGTGTTCGGTCGCCGGTTCCCGTTCGGCTTCGTCCGGCATCTCGAGGAGCCGGGACGGTTCGGAATGGAAATCCTCGGCAACATCCGCAACCGCCTCGCCCCGTCCGCCGAGTTGCATCTCGGTCTTCGGCGGCACAGCCACCGGAATGAAGGCATCGCCCGTCAGGTCGCCGCCGACGTAGAGCGGATTCGACGGCTCGAGCTTGTAGCCGAGTTTCGCCGCCTGCTCCCACTCCGGACCGACGCCGCCGGTGCGTTCATGCAGATCGCGGGCCAGCGCCTCGAACGATGCGGCATCGCCGCGCCGTGCGTAGATCTCCATCAGTTTGGCGCGCACCGCATGCCGCTCCGGATTCATCCGCAGCGATTCCTTGAGGATGTCTTCGGCCTGCTCTTCCCGCCCATATGCGATGTATACGTCGGCTTCCGCGATCGGATCGACCTCATTGGAATGCAGTTGCGACGCTGCCGGGATGAAGCTCGAGTTGAACGTGCTCGTCGCGCCGGTGTCGACGTTCTGCCCGCCGGTGGCGCTGAACCGCCCCTCCCCACCGGCCATGTCCGCGTCCAGGGATCCGGCGGCCGCGCGCTTGCGACGGGCCATGCTCACGCCCAACAGGGCGAGGAGCAGCGCAGCCGCAGCCGCGCCGAGCCCCAGCGGCGAGCGCAACGAGCCGAGGATGCCCCCCGATTCCGTCGACGCCGCAGGAGGCGCCGGATGCACTGCGGGGCGGTGCGCCGGGACGGGTTTGTGCGGCACACCGATCGGCGGGGCCTGTACCGGTTTCGGCGTACTCTGCGCCGGCACCGGCGCTGCGGACGTCGCCGCGAGCGCGTTGGCGTGCCGGATATCCGCATTGGACTTTTCCAGCGCGACGATGCGCTCCTGGGCATCGCGCATCGCCCGCGCATGCGCCGTCATTTCATCCTTGCGGGCCAGTTCGGCTTCCCCGCTGCCGGTGACACCGGCACCGGCCGATCTGCCCCGCGCGATCTTCAGGCGATCGCCCTGCGCCGCGGTGGCGCTATGGTCTTCCACTTTCGCGGTGATACGGCCCCGCGCCACCGACGCGCCTGCCGCCTCGTGCACGGGGCGTGCACGCGCCGCGGCGCGAGCCAGACGCTCACGATAGGCCGCAAAGTCGGCGCTCTGTACGGCGATCTCCCGTCGCGCCTGCGCCGGATCGACCTGCTGCACCGCGACGGCCGAGGGTATCTCCAGCGTGTGTCCGGCGCGCAGACGGTTGACGTTTCCACCCAGGAACGCCGACGGGTTGGCCTGCAGCATGGCGACCATCATCTGATCGAGCGACGCGCCCTCGACACGGTGCTCCGCCGCAATCGCCGTCAGGGTATCGCCGGCGTGGACGCGAACCTGCACCGGACCGGATGCCGCGGCACCCGCCGCCTGCACTGCCGGCGCAGGAGCCGGAACGGGCTGCGGAGCGGCGGGTGCCGGAGCCGGCATCGGTGCCGGGGTCATCGCGGCTGCCGGCGCTGCCGCAGGAGCAACCGGCATGGCGGGCGCCGTCGACGCCGGCGCGCTCCCTTCCCCGGCCGGCGGCGCCACGGTCGCCGGCGCGACGATCTGAGGCGGTTCGCGCAACGCAGGGGGGTCGAGCAGAATGGTGTATTCCCGCACGACGCGACCGCCCGACCAGGAAAGCTCCAATAACAGATCGAGATAGGGCTCGTTGACCGGACGCGCGGAGGTGACGTGGAGGACCATGCCATCCGGGCCGGATGCCAAATGCAGATGCAGCGTGGCAAGGGCTGCGTTGTAGCCGATCCCCGACTCCTTGAATTCATCGGGCGAAGCCAGACGCACCTGCATCGTGGCGACGTCATCCGACGGATCGGTAGGAATCTCGACGAGCGCGTCGAGCGGCTGACCCAGCGCCGAATGCACGGCAAGCCGGCCCAGGCCCGCTGCATGCGCCGTCGCGAACATCGCGAGCGTCAGGCCTGCCAGCGCGAGGCGGGCAGCCCATTCCGGACGACGCGGAGAATCGTTCGCGGCTTCCATCCGCGCTGCGGCGGAATCCTGTGTGCGATACATGATCATGGGTGAACGGCGTTTATCGGCTCGCGGCACGTGCGTTTCCTCAGAGAGGATGAAACCTCGTTTTTAACATAGCATCAGGGACTTACGCGCGCAATCTCAGAAAAACCCTGAATTGAAACGCAAGCCTGGGCGATATCGACGGATTCCCGAACCCGGCGCCCCGCAGGGCGCCGGGGCAACCATACCGGAAATCCGTATTCCTGCCGGTCCCCCATGGGCGCGAGGGCGCGGTTCATCCACACGTTGGACGGCGCCCGTCGTACCGACTACTCCAGATTGCCGACGAGGATCCGAACCATGCGCCGCAAGGGCTCTGCAGCCCCCCACAACAACTGGTCCCCTACGGTGAACGCCGACAGATACTCGCCACCCATCGCCAATTTGCGCAAACGCCCGATCGGCACCTCCAGGGTACCGCTCACCGCCGCCGGCGACAGGCGCACCATACTGTCCTCGCGACGATTGGGCACCACCCGCACCCAGCGGTTCGCGCCTGCCATCAGGCCTTCGATCTCCTCGATCGCGACGTCCCGCTTGAGCTTGATCGTGAGCGCCTGGCTGTGGCAACGCATCGCCCCCACTCGCACGCAGAGGCCGTCGACGAGCAAGGCGCCCTCCCGGCCCATCGCCGGGCGCCCGAGAATCTTGTTCGCCTCGGCCCCGCCCTTCCACTCTTCCCGGCTCATGCCGTTGCCCAAATCCTTGTCGATCCACGGAATCAGGCTGCCTGCCAACGGGACACCGAAATGCGTCCGCGGCAGATCGCCGCCGCGCAGCGCCTGTGTCACGTTCCGGTCGATCTCCAGGATCGATGCCTGCGGATCCGCCAGGCCGTCGCGGGCGGCATCGTGCAGATGACCCATCTGCACCAGCAATTCCCGCATGTTCTGCGCGCCCGCGCCCGAAGCCGCCTGATAGGTCATGGAACTGACCCACTCGACGAGATCGGCCTTGACGAGCCCGTCGAGCGCCAGCAGCATCAGGCTGACCGTACAGTTGCCGCCGATGAAATCGCGCACGCCGCCGCGAATCCCCGCCTCGATCCCGGACCGGTTGACCGGATCGAGGATGATGACCGCGTCGTCGCGCATGCGCAGCGACGACGCGGCATCGATCCAGTAGCCGCGCCAGCCCGCCGCGCGCAACCGCGGGTGGATCTCCTGCGTGTATTCGCCGCCCTGGCAGGAGACGATCGCATCGCAAGCCGAGAGGGCGGCAAGATCGTGCGCGTCCCGGAGGGTCGGCGCGCCGCCGGCGACCCGAGGGGCTTCCCCGCCCGCGTCGGAGGTGGAAAAAAAGACGCTCTCGAAAAAGCGATGGTCGTTTTCGGCCGCCATGCGCTCGCGCAGCACCGACCCGACCATTCCCCGCCAACCGACGAATCCGACTTTCATGGCTGCGACCCGCAAAGCGCCGCGACGACGGCGTCTCCCATCGCCGCCGTCCCGATGACCGCGTCTCCCGCCCGCGCCAGATCCGCGGTGCGCAGCCCCGCACGCAGCACCGATTCCACGGCATCTTCGATGCGGCGCGCAAACCCCTCTTGACGCAGGGAATGGCGCAGCATCATCGCAGCCGAGAGGATGGTCGCGAGCGGATTGGCCATCCCCTTGCCGGCGATGTCCGGCGCCGAGCCGTGGATCGGCTCGTACATCCCCTTGCCGCGTTCGTCGAGCGACGCCGACGGCAGCATGCCGATCGAGCCCGTCAGCGCGGAAGCTTCGTCGGACAGGATGTCGCCGAACATGTTTCCGGTGACCACGACATCGAACTGACGCGGTGCGCGTATGAGCTGCATCGCCGCGTTGTCGACATACATGTGCGACAGCGCCACGTCCGGATAGTCCTTGCCGACCTCGGTGACGACCTCACGCCAGAGCTGGGTCGTTTCGAGCACGTTGGCCTTGTCGACGGAGCACAGCCGACGTCCACGCCCGCGCGCCGCTTCGAATGCGACACGCGCGATGCGCCGCACTTCGCCTTCGCTGTAGCGCATCGTGTCGAAGCCCTCGCGCTCGCCGGATTCGAGCGTGCGGATTCCCCGCGGCTGACCAAAATAGATATCGCCCGTCAGTTCCCGCACGATGAGCACATCCATGCCTTCGACGATCTCGGGCTTGAGCGCGGACGCCCCCTCCAGTCCGGGATGGATCCGCGCCGGCCGCAGGTTGGCGAACAACCCCAGTTCCTTGCGCAGTCGCAGCAATCCTTGCTCCGGCCGCTTTGCCCGCGGCAGGGCATCGTACTGCGGGCCGCCCACCGCGCCGAAAAGCACGGCATCGCTTTCCCGCGCCAGCGCCAGCGTGTGCGACGGCAGCGGGTCATCGAAACGGTCCGTCGCCGCTCCGCCGACGTCGGCATAGGAAAACGTGCAGTGCAGACCGGCGGGCTCCAGCGCACGCAAGACCTTCACCGCTTCGGCGATGATCTCCGGGCCGATCCCGTCTCCGGGCAATACGGCAATCTTCATTCGTGGGTCTCCAGAGTGCGCGCCAGCCAGGGGTTGCGGCGCAGGCGCTGCGCCTCGAACTCGCGGATACGGTCGGCGTGGCGCAGGGTGAGGCCGATGTCGTCCCAGCCGTTGAGCAGACATTGCTTGCGGAATGCGTCGATCGCGAACGGCAGCACGGTTCCATCCGCCGCGATCACGGTCTGCTCGGGCAGATCGATGGTGAGCCGATAGCCGGGCTCGGCCAGCACGACCTGGAACAGGTGATCGATGGCTTCCTCGGCGAGCACCACCGGCACGATGCCGTTCTTGAGGCTGTTGTTGTAAAAAATATCGGCGAAACTCGGCGCCAGGATCGCCCGGAACCCGTACTCCGCGATCGCCCAGGGCGCGTGCTCCCGGCTCGAGCCGCAACCGAAGTTGCGGCGGGCGAGCAGCACGGTCGCGCCGCGGTAGCGCGGCTGATTGAGCACGAAATCGGGGTTGGGCGTCCGCGCCGCCGGGTCCTGCCCCGGTTCGCCGCGATCGAGATAGCGCCACTCGTCGAACAGGTTGGCACCGAAGCCCGTGCGCCGGATCGACTTGAGGAACTGCTTGGGGATGATCTGGTCGGTGTCGACGTTCGGGCGGTCGAGCGGCGCCACCAGTCCTTGGTGTCGGATAAAGGCTTGCATCGGGTCACCCCAGGATTTCGCGCACGTCGACGAAACGGCCGGCGATCGCCGCCGCCGCAGCCATCGCGGGACTGACGAGGTGTGTGCGCCCCCCCGGTCCCTGCCGACCCTCGAAGTTGCGGTTGGATGTCGAGGCACAACGCTCGCCCGGCTCCAGCCGGTCTTCGTTCATGCCCAAGCACATCGAGCAACCGGGTTCGCGCCATTCGAATCCGGCGTCGCGAAATACGCGGTCCAGGCCCTCGGCCTCGGCCTGCGCTTTCACCAGACCGGATCCCGGCACCACCAGCGCGGCCTTGACCGTCGCCGCGACGTGCCGGCCCTGCGCCACGCGCGCCGCAATGCGCAGGTCCTCGATGCGCGAATTGGTGCAGGAACCGATGAACACCCTATCGATCGCGATCTCGCGCATCGGCGTGCGTGGCGCAAGGCCCATGTACTGCAACGCTCGCTCGATCGCCGCCCGCTTCACCGGGTCCGTCTCCGTCTCCGGATCCGGCACCGCGCCGTCGATCGGCACCACCATTTCCGGCGACGTGCCCCAACTCACCTGCGGCGCGAGCCCGGTCACGTCGAGATCGACCGTGCGGTCGAACTGCGCGCCCTCGTCGGAATGCAAGGCCTGCCAGGACAGCACCGCGCGGTTCCAGTCCTCGCCGCCGGGCGCCATCGGGCGGCCACGGACGTACTCGAGGGTGCGCTCGTCGACCGCCACCAGGCCGGCGCGCGCGCCGGCCTCGATCGCCATGTTGCACAGGGTCATGCGGGCCTCGACCGAGCTGTTACGGATCGCCGGCCCGGCAAACTCGATGGCGTAGCCGGTGCCACCGGCCGTACCGATGCGGCCGATCAGCGCGAGCGCGAGATCCTTGGTACCGACGCCGGCATGGAACGCGCCGCCGACGCGCACGAGAAAGTTCTTCGATTTTCGGGCGACCAGCGTCTGCGTCGCGAGCACGTGTTCGACCTCGGAAGTGCCGATGCCGAACGCGAGTGCGCCCAGGGCACCGTGCGTGCTGGTATGCGAATCGCCGCAGACCACCGTCATGCCGGGCAGGGTCGCGCCCTCCTCGGGTCCGACGACGTGGACGATGCCCTGGCGCCGGTCGAGAAACGGAAAATAGGCGGCGGCGCCGAACGCGCGGATGTTGTCGTCGAGCGTCTGGATCTGCAAGCGCGACGTCGGGTCGGCGACGCCTTCGAGGCCACGATCCCAGCCGCGCGTGGGCGTGTTGTGATCGGCCGTCGCGACGATCGACGCAATGCGCCAGGGTTTGCGCCCGGCGGCACGCAAACCGTCGAATGCCTGGGGGCTGGTGACTTCGTGGACGAGATGGCGGTCGATGTAGAGCAGCGCCGTGCCATCGGGTTCCACTTGGACGACATGGTCGTCCCACAGCTTGTCGTAGAGCGTGCGGGGAGCGGCAGACATCGGTGTCGGGGTCTGGGTCGGGAAACCGGAAATTATGCCACCGCGCTCCCCGGCAACGGCGGCACGGGCAGATCGACGTCGGCGTTCTGCGCCCGATGCAACAACGCGTGGTCCATCAGCACCAGTGCAAGCATCGCCTCGGCGATCGGCGTGGCACGAATCCCGACGCACGGATCGTGGCGGCCATGGGTCACCACTTCCGTCGGTTCGAGATCGCGATCGACCGAACGCCGCGGAATGCGGATGCTGGAGGTGGGTTTGAGGGCGATCGACACCTCGATATCCTGGCCGGTGGAAATGCCGCCCAGGATGCCGCCGGCATGGTTGGACAGGAACCCTTGCGGCGTCATCTCGTCGCCATGATCGGAACCGCGCTGCGCGACCGAAGCGAATCCGGCGCCGATCTCCACGCCCTTGACCGCGTTGATGCTCATCATCGCCCAGGCGATGTCGGCGTCGAGCTTGGCCGCCAACGGCGCGCCCAGACCGACCGGCACCGCCTGCGCGCAGACCCGCAGGCGGGCACCGCAGGAATCTCCCGCCGCACGCAATTCGTCCATATACCGTTCCAGTCCCGCAACCGCGTCGGCGCTGGGCGCGAAGAAGGGGTTGCGCGCCACCGCATCCCAGCTCTCGAAGGGGATCGCGACATCCCCCAACTGCTGCAGATGGCCGCGGATCGTGGTGCCGTAACGCTCGCCCAACCATTTGCGCGCGACGGCGCCGGCGGCAACCAGCGGCGCCGTCAGGCGCGCCGACGACCGCCCGCCGCCGCGCGGGTCGCGCAGACCGTACTTGCGCCAGTAGGTATAGTCGGCATGACCGGGCCGGAAGGTATCGAGCAGGCTCTCATAGTCGCGGCTGCGTTGATCCTCGTTGCGGATCAGCAACGCGATCGGCGTGCCGGTGGTGCGGCCCTCGTAGACGCCGGACAGGATCTCGACCCGGTCGGGTTCGCGCCGCTGGGTGACGTGACGCGAGGTACCGGGCTTGCGCCGGTCGAGGTCCGCTTGGATGTCGGCCTCCGAAAGCGCCATGCCTGGCGGACAACCGTCGATGACGCAGCCGATCGCGGGACCATGGGACTCACCGAAGTCGGTGACGCGGAACAATCTGCCGAAAGTGGAGCTCATAGCCGAATTATGACGGACTGGAGACCGTGACAGTGCCCGGCTGACGCAATCGCCCGCGAACGTCCTCGCGAGGCCCGCAGGGCCGCGGCGATCCAGCCCCCGGATTGCTCGCACCACGCCCTCGCAATGACGACTAGGCGCCGACGACCTTCCCCAACTCCGTCCCCGACACCACCGCCGCATCGACCGTTGCGCCACCGCACCAATCTCCCGCGAACCCGATGCGCCGATGGGCATCCCAGAGAAACGATTCGGCGAGCGGATTCACCGGCAAGGCGTGGTGCCACCGCATCCCCACCGCGGCCTTCGGGACCAATACCCGTGCAAGGCGCGCAGCAAACGCCTTCTGCATCCAGCGCACCGCCTCGTCCGGGGTGAGATCCGAGAATCGGTTGGACCATCCCGCGTGGGCGGTCAAGGTCCAGCGCTCGCCGCCCTCCCCATCGCCGGCATCGCCGCCCCCCCGGCCCGGTTTCGCGCTATCCCGCACCGCCATGGCGAGGATCGGATCGGCATGGATCCGCGCGACGTCGAAACCCAGACCGCAGGCCCGCGCCAGCGTCAGCGCGCCCACCCAGCACGCGTCCCAGCGCACCGCCTCGACCCGCGTCGCCAATTCCGTCCAGCCGTGCGCAAGGGCGGCTGCCACCGGCGACGGCACCGCCAGGACGACGGCATCGAATCCGGCGATCCCCAACTGCCGATTGATGGGGTCGAACAGGAACCACTCCTCCCGACCCCGGGCAAGGCGGGCGACCCGCGCCTGCAGCACGACGTCGATGCCCTGCGCGAGATGCTGACCGAGCGCCGCCATCGCCGGCATGCCGACGAAGCGCAGGCCCCGGGCGCCGGCCGAAGACGTGCGCCGGATCGATGCGTTGTCGATTTCCACGGCAACGGCCGGCCAGGACCGCACCACATTGGCATCGGCCCAGGTCCGGATGGTGCGCGCAAAGGCGGCACTCTGCACCCAGGCCCAGGGCGCGCCGACATCGTGCAGTCCGCCGTCGGTCTGCAGGGCGGCCAGGCGCCCTCCGGGCGCTGCGGCGCTTTCGAACACCGTGACCCGGACTCCCCGCGCCGCCAGCGCCCGCGCGCAGGAAAGGCCGGCCACGCCGGCGCCGACCACGGCCACGTGCCACGGCCCCGGGAGATCCTCGCGTGCTGCTTCCGATATCGTCATCGATGTTCCGAAGTTCCGTCGTCGCCCGATTGCATGGCGCATCCCCGTCTGCCGCGGAACAACCGCAGCGTCGCGCCGGGAACGGAAAACGGAACGCTACCGAAGGTCCATCCGGCCACCGGCCGGCAATCGTAGCCCGGATCGATGGAGAAGGCATAATCGGAATCCGGACCTCACCCCGGAGGCGCGGGCGGATGCCCGTGCGCGCGGGAACGTCCGACCCAACCCACGACAACCCCAACCACGACTCCGGCATGGACCCCCGTACCGACCTATACGCGCCGATCGAACCCGATGACCATGGCATGCTGCCCCTGGATGCCCTGCACACGATGTACTGGGAGACCAGCGGCAACCCCTACGGCATCCCCGTCGTGTTCCTGCATGGCGGGCCGGGGGGCGGCAGTGCGCCGGAACATCGGCGCTTTTTCGATCCTGCGATATTCCGGATCGTGCTTTTCGATCAGCGCGGGGCCGGCTCCTCGACGCCGCACGGCGAGATCCGGGACAACACCCTGCCGAACCTCGTTGCCGACATGGATCGTCTGCGCGAACACCTGGGCATCGGACAGTGGCTGCTCTTCGGCGGCTCCTGGGGCAGCACGCTGGCGCTGGCCTACGGTGAAGCCCACCCCGATCACTGCCTCGGATTCGTCCTGCGCGGCATCTTTCTCGGCCGGGACAGCGAAATCGAGTGGTTTCTCTATGGCCTACGGCAGATCCAGCCCGAAGCCTGGCGGCGGTTCGCGGAAATCCTGCCGGCCGAAGAGCGTGGCGACCTGCTGCGGGGATACCTGCGCCGTTTGTTCGACCCCGATCCGGCGGTGCATATTCCGTTCGCGCGCGCCTGGAGTACCTACGAGGGAAGCTGCTCGACGCTGCAGCCGAAACCCGACCTCGTCCGCGAGCTCTCGGACGAGGCCACGGCCCTGGCGCGTCTGGAGGCCCACTATTTCGCCCACCATTGCTTTCTTGCACCCAACCAGCTACTCGACAACCTCTACCGCATCCACCACCTGCCGGCAGCCATCATCCACTCGCGATACGACCTGGTCTGCCCCATCGTCAGCGCCGACGAACTCGCCCGCGCCTGGCCGGGTGCCCAATACACCGTGGTCCCGGATGCCGGCCATTCGGTATGGGAGCCCTCCGTCCGCGCCGCCGTGATGCGGGCAACCGAAGGATTCAAGGCGCGCTGGTCGCATCGCAGCAGAACGCTCCAAGACGACCGGAACCATTGATCGCGCGCCCGCCATGACGCCCTCCGCATCGACCATATCCACCCCATCCACCGTCCCCGGCCGATTTTCCCGCCTGCCCTACGCCGCCCGGCTGGCGATCCTGCTGATCGGCCAGATCGCGCTCTGGACCATGCTGAGCGCGATCAGCCAGACCGCCCCGCCCTGGGACAACATCGAGGAACTGGTCTGGTCCGCGCACCCGCAGTGGGGCTACTACAAGCATCCGCCGATGCCGGCATGGATCCTCTATGCCTTCACCACCGTCTTCGGCCACCGCATCTGGGTCACCTACCTCGCCGCCGAAGCCTGCGTCGCCGTCGGCCTGATCTACGTCTGGCGACTGGGCTGCGCCGTGACCACGCCCGCCCGCGCCCTACTCGCCACCGTGCTCGTGTCGCTCATCGCCTACTACAACGTGCGCGGGATGTACTTCAACCACAACACGGTGCAGATCCCGCTGGTGGCGGCGGCGACGTTCACGTTCTACCGGGCGGTGCGCGACGGCCGACTCCGCGACTGGATCGCCTTCGGCGTCGTAGCGGGCCTGTGCATGCTCGCCAAATACAGCGCGGCGCTGCTGTTCGTCGCGTTCGGCGCCTACCTGCTGCGCCGCGGCCGCATCGCCGAGCGGCGCACCGCGCGCGGCCTGACGGCTGCGACCGTGACCGGCCTGCTCGTCTTCTCGCCGCACTTCGCGTGGATCGCCGCGCACCATTTCGAGCCGATCCGCTATGCGGCCGAATCCACCCACCTCGAGGGCGGACAGTCGTTTTCCCAGGCGCTCTCCGCCGCGCACTTCCGCGCGCTGTCCGGCTTCCTCGGTTCCGAACTCGCGCGCCTGGCGGTGTTCCTCGCCGTAGCCGCCTGGCTGGCGCAGGCATCGCGCCGCACTGCGGCCGACGCCGCATCCGCGCCGCGCTGGAACCACCCCGGCGACTGGGAATTCCTGCTCTACGCCGGACTGGGGCCGCTCGCCGTCACGCTGGCGCTGGGCGTGCTCGGCGGCATCTACCTCGAAAGCTCGTGGGTCACGATGTACTTCGGCCTCTTCGGCCTGCTGGCGCTGCACTGGATCCGCAGCGGCGACGACGAGCGCACGCTCGCGCGGGGGATCCGCACGACGGTCGTGCTACAAGTGGTGGCGGCGGTGGCGCTGGCGTTCACGTCGGCGGTGCTGCTCGACCGGCTCGGGCGCGCGTCGCGCAACAACTACCCCGGCCCGGCGCTGGCCAAGGCCGCGGCGGCGGTCTGGCGCGCGCATCAGCCCGGCCCGTTCGCCCTGCTCATCGGCGATACCTGGATGGGCGGCAACGTCGTCGAAGCCTTGCGCCCGCACGGCCCCAAGCTGATCATCGACGGCAGCTTCGCCAAGACGACCTGGATCTCCCCGCAGTGGTTGCAAGCCTGCGGCGCCTTGGTGCTCGTCGACCGCTCGCCCAAGACCAACCTGATCAGCACTGACATGGCATCCCTGGCGGCCCGACTCGCCCAAGCCGCCCCGTCGATGCGCGGACGCATCGACATTCCCTGGGGCACCAAGGCCAACGGCCCGCGGGTGATCGCCGACTGGGGCATCCTGCCGGCGCAGGATCCGCAGCGCTGCTCGGCGCTGCGGAATGCGGGTCAATAGGCGTAGAAGGGAGGATTCCCCTGCGGGAAGGAGCCCTGGTAGACGACGTACATGGTCTTGCCGAAGAAAAAGGGCGCGCCCCAGATGTCCTGGGGCGTGCTCGAATCCGCCGCCAGGTCATCGAACGCCCAGTACGTCGGGTACGGGTACTGCGTCGACAACGTCTGCTCGCTCGTCACCGAAACCATGTCCTGGTATTGCTGCACCAGCGGCCCGCTCGTGTTCCTTCCGGCGTTCGGGATTGGCCCCTGAAGCAACAGATTCACCGTCACCGGGGACGGCGGGATCAACCACTGGTAGGAATCCTGGGTGTACGGCATCCCGGTCCCATAGATCGACAGAAAGGATGTCCCGGTATCGAAGATCGCATTCACGGGTTGGGATGCCGCCGAGGACGCCTGCGGTGGCGATTCCGACTGGATCTCGCTTTGCACCGCGGGTATCCCGGAACTGAGGTCCGTAGCGAAAAAATGGGTCGCGCCGTTCACCCCGCCGGTCGTCACCCCGAACGTCAGGGTTCCGATTACATACTTCTGAGGCCCCGGGGGGGTCAAGGTTTCCAAGCCGGGCAGCGCAACGACGATGCCGTTGTCATCCATAGAGGCAAGCGAATACACCGGGTTATTGGCTTCCTGACTTTGCGGAATGGTTACCACAGGACACCCTCCGCTTGCGGTGCAGGTGTAGTACAGGCCATTTTCATACTGCGCCGGCATCACGCCCAGGATGCCGTTGGCCCCGAAGGTCTCTACTGAATTCTCGCTCGGCGATCCCCCGCTGCACGTCGACTGCGCCGCGGTCGAAATCGGTCCGGATGCCGGATCGCCGATGATGTCGACCGAGATTCCCGGCGCCCTGTCTCCTTGCGAAACCTTGGTCGTCGCGTCGTAGCCGCCGACGTACACGTCGGCGGTCCGCAGCACGCCCCAGGTCCAGCCGTCGGCATAGGCGTAGCAATCGTTGATCGGCTGGCCGTTCAGGGACACCGTCGGCAGCGTCTGCAGGACGCTGGAATTCATCGCCGAGGCGAGGATGCGCAGCCCCACCGAACCGGTGTCGACCTGGATGTGATCGATGGTCTGGCACGACCCGCTCGGCGGCGCGAGCCCCGGCGGACAGATCGTGACCGTGGTGTAGATCACATCCTGCGCCGCGTTGATCGGGCCCACGCTGTTGTTGCTCGGATAGTAGGCGCACGGCCCCGCGTCGACGACCAGCGGCGCCACGTTGCTGCCGGAGCTGCTCGGCAACGCCGGATCCTGACTCTGCGTGCACTGCGTCACCATCGCGACCTGCGCGGCGCTCAGAGAGAAAAATCCGCTGCCCTGGGAAATCGACATCGATTGCGAGCCCCCGCCGCAGGACGCCAGCATCAGCGTCAGCACGACTCCCAGCCCCATCGTCCCCAGCGCGGCGAGACGCCGCGCGATGTGTTTTCCTGCCATGAACGGATCTACCAGATATCGGCGGGATTCACTCCCGCCGGAAGGCCATCGGTCAAGTAGGCGTGCCCGTGCATGGCACCGGTATGCCCGGTGTTCTCCACCACGAGATTCCCCTGCTCGGTGCGCGCATAGCCGCGGCCGTGCGGGCCGCGCGGCGCGGATGCGAAGCCCGGGAAATACCGCCCGAGCAACTGCTGCAGATCGGGCGGAGCCGGCCCCTGCCACGCGACGCCGAACACCATCCCCGAGGCCGAGATGAACTCCCGGATCACGGTTCCCGACGGCAGCGTCATTTCCTGCATGGTGTAACCGGCTGCCGTGCGGCTCTGCGACGTCGCGGCATGCAACTTCATGCGGTCCGCCGCCACCGACTGTACGGTGTCGCCCAATGCCGCATGGGCCCAAAGGGGGATGCATGCCAATACAGCGCCCCCGAAACATGGCAACCACCGATGCTGCCCACCCCGAAACCGAACGCCCACCTGAACTCCTGACGGGAAAGAATCCGAAGGGAAAGCATATCACCCACGATCCTGCGTAACCGAAATCGCGTAGCCGTCCCCAGCGGACGGCCCGCCATCGACGGAACGGCCGTCTCGAATGGAATCCCCGTCATGGATGGAACGACCCTCGCTCGCGGAGCAACCGTGATGGGGAGGGCGACGCCGGACGCGGAGAAACCGTCATTGCGAGGGCAAAGCCCGAAGCAATCCCGCCGTTTTCTGGATCGCCGCGGCCCTGCGGGCCTCGCGAAGGCGAGGTTTCCCGGTCGCGGATGGCCAAGGGATTTCGGAAATCCGGTTTGCAGAAATCCGGAACTGACCGGCTTCCGATCGGCTGACGATCGGATCCCGGCCACCGGAATGCCGATATAAATCCCCGCGCCGTCGCCGTAATCGGCAATGCCCCCCAATCCCCGTTCCCCAAGGAGTTCCCGGCATGGACACTGCCGCCCGCCCGCCAACCTTGATCGCCTTCGCCGGCAGCCTGCGCCGCGAATCGCACCAGCGGCGCCTGCTGCAACACGTCGCCGCCGGCCTGAGCCCTGGTTGCCACGTCGCGTTTCTCGAACCGGATCCGCTCCGCCTGCCGATGTTCAACCAGGATCTGGAAGGCGACCCCGCGATCCGCGCCGAGCTCGTCGCCTTGCACGAGCGGGTGGCAACCGCCGACGGGATGCTGATCGCCTCGCCGGAATACAACGGTGGCGTCGCCCCGTATCTCAAGAACACCATCGACTGGCTCTCGCGCCTGCCGCGCATCGACCCGGACTACGCCGACCGATGGGCGCTGCGCCACAAGCCGGTGCTACTACTGAGCGCCTCCACCGGCTGGAGCGGCGGCCTGCTCGGACTGCAGAGCACGCGCGCGCTGTTCGCCTACGTCGGCGCGCTGGTCCATGCCGAGACCATCTGCGTCGCCCACGCCGATCATTGGCAGACGCCCGAAGGCTATGGATTCGAACCCGATTTCGAGGCACATGTGCGGCGTGTCGCCCAGGACTTCGTCGACCTCGCATCGGCGCTGCGCAAGCCCCGCGCCGACGCCTGAATCCCATGGCCCACCTGCTGCTCTTCGACCTTCCCGGCGGCAACGACTTCGGCATCGTCGACGACGCCTGCGCCCTCGGCCACCGGCTGACCCTGTTCACCGCCGACGCCGGGCATTACCGGCGCCTTGGCGATCCGGCATGGCAACGGATCCACCGGGCGATCGAAGTGCGACCGTGGACCCCGGAACGCCTGCGCGATGCCGCCGCGGCCATCCACCACGCGGATCGGTTCGACGCCCTGATCTGCCTGATCGACATCCGTATCGTCGACGCCAGCGTGCTGGCGCAAGAACTGGGCCTGCCGTTCCTGTCGCCTGCGGCGGCGCGTCTTCTGCGCGACAAGGCGGCGGTGCGGACGGCGCTGCGCGCCCACGGCATCCCGCAGCCGCCCTTCGCCGAGATCGGCGGCGCCACCGAACTGCGCACTGCGGTCGCCGAACTGGGCCTGCCGCTGATCGTCAAACCCGCCGACGGCTATGGATCGCAGGACGTGACCTTGCTGCGCACGCCGGACGACGTCGATCGCCTCTGCGCCACCCTCGATGCCGAGGGCGACACCGCCACGGATTACGGCTTCGGCGTGCGCGCCGGCGGCCGCCTGCTGGTCGAACGATATGTCACCGGCGCCATGGTCGGCTGCGACCTGTTCGTGCAGGGCTCCCGCCGCATCTTCCTCGGCGTCAACGCCAAGGAACGCTTCGCGCCGCCCTCCTTCGCGTTCCGGGGCAGTTGCTTCCCGAGCCGGCGCCGCGATGTCGCCGTGCTGGAGCGGTACGCCGAGCGCCTGCTCGATGCCGTCGGGTTCGACTTCGGCGCGTGCCATATCGAAATGATCCTGGGTCCCGATGGCCCGGCGCTGGTGGAGATCAATCCCCGCCTGGTCAGCGCGCAGATCCCGTACCAGATGGGCTACGCCTTCGGCCGCTCGATCTACGCCGAACTGATCCGCCTGCACCGGGGCGAGTCGCTCGACGATCTCGCCGCCGTGTCGCCGCAAGCCTTCAGCACCATCCGCTGGCTGGTCGCCGACACCGAAGGCATCCTGGAGGGCGTCGACCTGCCGTCGCACGACACCCCGGCGGTGCAGCGCGTCGTGCTGCTGCGCGGCCCCGGCGACGCCGTCCGCCCCCCGCAACATAATGGCGACCGCATCGGATACATCATCGCCACCGCGACCTGTGAGGACGACGCCGACGCCGCCGCCGAATCCTATCTGGCGGCAACCCGAATCCGAATCACGCCACGCGCACAACCGTCCGTGCGGGCAATTCCGAGTAGGATGGAGCTTTCATAGCCCGGACCCCTCCTGCCCACATGTCCCGCCTGCCGAGCCTCGACTCTCTTTTCGACGAACAGCGCCGCCTCCAAGCGGATGCGTCGCAAATCCATCAGCGTCTGACGGAAATCAACCAGCAGATCCTGTACCTGCTCGCGCGCCACGCGCAGATGGAGTCGCTGCGTGAGCGGCCGGTCACCGTCGTCTCCGAAAAAACCGCATCGCCCACAACGAAAGCGGGAAACCGCGCCGCCGGCGGTTCACAACGCAAGAAATGGTTTGCCCGCGGCGAAACCGCACAGTGGATCGGCCGCGTACTCAAGGGATCGATGCGCCCCGCCGAGGTCGTCCACGCCGTGATGGAGGCCAAGGGATACGCGGGCACGCTGGCCGCGCCGGACCGCAAGAAGGCCGAGGCGGCCCTGCATCAGGCGATCATCACCGCCGTCCGGACCAAAACGCTGGTCCGCGACGCCAAGGGTTTCGTGCGCTCCGGCCGCTCGACCGGAAAATCGGGAAACTGACAAACAATCGTCATTGCGAGGGCGAAGCCCGAAGCAATCCGGTGGGCTGGCTGGATCGCCACGGCCCTGCGGGCCTCGCAATGGCGAGGATGGGAAATTGCAGACCCCGCGATAACGGGCGGCGCTTCGTCTCTCGGGCGGTGCACGTCGCCGGCGGAAAATTCGCGACCGGCATTCCCCTCAGGTTCTTTTTTTCCCGAACTCTTCCTCGATCTTCCGCCGATCCCAACCCGGCGCGATCATCTCGACGAAGGCATACACGAAGCCGCGCAGATAGGCGCCCTGCTTGACGGCGAGGCGCGTGGTATTCGGTCCGAACAGGTGGCCGCACGGGATCACCGTGAGTCCGTTCGCGCTGCCGTTGCGATCGGTGGCCAGTCCCGCAACGATGCCCACCCCGAGGCCGGCCTGGGCATAGGTCTTGATGACGTCGGCGTCGATCGCCTCGAGCACCACCGACGGCTCGATCTCCGCATCGGCGAACGCCTGATCGATGCGGCTGCGGCCGGAAAAGTGCGCTTCATAAGTCACGAGGGGATGACGTCCGAGATCTTTCAGCGTGATCTTTCCCGGATGCGCGGCGAAGCGCGCCAACGGGTGCCCGGCAGGAACGACGGCGACGTGCTCCCAGCGGAACACCGGAATGGTGTCGAGCCCCGGCGTATCGACCAGCGTTTCCGTGGCGATCCCGACATCGGCCTGACCGCCGATCAGCATCGCTGCGATCTGCGGCGGATTTCCCTGCAAAAGTTTCAGCCGCACCTGCGGATACTTGCGCACGAATCGCTGCACGACCTCGGGCAGGACGTAGCGCGCCTGGGTGTGCGTGGTCGCCACGCGCAGCGTCCCCTCCGGGCTACCGGCATAGTCGCGCGCGAGCTTCTTGAGGTTGTCGATCTCGCCGGCGATGCGCTCGGCGGCATCGAGCACCTGCTGGCCCGGCGGGGTCAACCCCAGGATGCGCTTGCCGTGCCGGGCGAAGATCGAAACGCCCAGTTCCTCTTCCAACTCGATGATCGCCTTGGAGACACCCGGCTGCGACGTGTGCAAGGCGCGTGCCGCCGCGGTGAGATTGAGCTTCTGGCGGGCGGCTTCGCGAAGATAGCGGAATTGTTGCAGGTTCATGCGACGAATCAATATCCCAGCGCCGAAATCGTGTCAAGGAATATGCGATAGCGCCGATCCCTGGTCCGGCGCATGCGGGTGTGCGCGCCGGAAGGACAGGAATACACTTTCCCCCGTCCCTTCCAATCCCAGGCGACGACATCGTGAACCGCGAACCCATGCCCCCCTCGATGGAAGAGCAAACGATCTCGGTCGACGTGTTGCGCGAGAAGTACGCCAAAGGCGATGAGCAGACCGCCGACGACATCCGGCGCCGCGTGGCACGGGCGCTCGCCGCGGCCGAGGATCCGATGCTGCGCGTGGAGTGGGAGCGGCGATTCTTCGACGCCATGGCAGCGGGGTTCATTCCGGGCGGTCGCGTCAATTCCGCGGCAGGAACCGAGCTCTCGGCAACGCTGATCAACTGCTTCGTGCAACCGGTGGGCGACGCGATCAGCGGCGTTCGCGACGGCGTCCCGTCGATCTACCTCGCGCTCAATCAGGCTGCCGAGACGATGCGCCGCGGCGGCGGCGTGGGATACGACTTCTCCTACATCCGCCCCCGGGGCGCGCTGGTCCACGGCACCCACTCGCGCGCCAGCGGCCCGCTGTCGTACATGCGCGTCTTCGACAAGAGTTGCGAGACGCTCGAGTCGGCCGGTGCGCGCCGCGGTGCACAGATGGGGATCCTGCGCTGCGACCATCCGGACATCGAGGATTTCATCCACGCCAAACGCGATGGATCGCTATCGAACTTCAATATGTCGGTCGCGGTCACCGACGCCTTCCTGCGGGCGGTCGAAGACGATGCCCCGTTCGACCTCTGGCATGCCGCCGAACCCTTCGATCGCGACGCGGCGCGCCAGCGGCCCGACGGCAACTGGGTCTATCGCAGCGTGCGCGCGCGCGAACTGTTCGACCAGATCATGCATTCGACTTACGATCATGCCGAGCCGGGCGTGATCTTCATCGACCGCGTCAACGAGGACAACAACCTTTCCTACTGCGAAACGATCGCGGCGACCAACCCATGCGTCACCGCCGACACCCGGCTGCACACCCAGCATGGCATGGTATCCATCGGCGCCTTGCATGCCGCCGGCGTACCGCTGACCGTAACTGCCGACCGCCGCGCGCTGGAACACGGCGAAACCGGCGTGGAAACGCGCCCGGCCACGCCTGCCTTCCAGACTTCCCGCGCCGCGGACGTATACAAGATCGAGACCGTGGACGGATATGAAATCCGGGCTACGGCATGGCACCCGTTTTTCACCACCCGCGGCAAAATCGAGTTGCGGTCGCTGAAGGTGGGAGATGCAATTCTCGTCCAGTCGGGAAAAGGACAATTCGGCGTCGAGGGAAGCCAAGCGCTCGGGACATTGATCGGGCTGATCGCCGGAGACGGCCATTTCACCAACCGGGGGAAGGGACAGACCGCCGCCATCGTCAATTTCCGGGGGGGCGATCGAACGCTCGCCGCGGAAACGGCAGCGACCATCGATGCGCTGCTGTCGCAGTCGGCGACGCGCTCCGGACAATCGCCTCGCGCAATCTCCCCGATCGCAGTACCCAACCGCCGGCAGGCTTTCATCCGCTCCGTTTTGCTTGCCCGATACCTCGACCATTTCGGTTTCTGCGCCGAAACGAAACTGCGCGTTCCCGAGGTGATCTGGCGCGGCACCGAGGCCTGCGTGCGCGGCTACCTGCAGGGCTTGTTCCAAACCGATGGAACGATCGACGTCTCCTCGGAACGTCAGTCGTGCTCCATCCGCCTGGCGTCGAGCTGCCCCGCCCTCCTGAAGGACGTGCAGGTACTACTTGCGAATTTCGGCATCTTCTGCCGGATCCGCAAGCGTCGCGACGCATCGAAGCGCATCCTTCCGGACGGCCGCGGCGGCCACCGCCCGGACCCATGCCAAGCCGATTGGGAACTGATCATCGACGGGCAATCGCGGGAATGCTTCATGCGCGAAATCGGATTCCTGACCGATGCCAAGAGACAGAAATACCAGACATGGGCTGCCGGCAGGATATTGCGCAAGACGCAACGATTTGCCACCAACGTGGCACGCATCGCCTACGTCGGCCGTGAGCCGGTCTTCGATACCACCCAGGCCGACCGCAACACCGTGATCTTCAACGGATTGGTCACCGGACAATGCGGCGAGCAGCCGCTTCCCGCCTACGGCTGCTGCTGTCTCGGCTCGATCAACCTCACCCGCTTCGTGCGTGACCCGTTCACCACCGAGGCCGCCTTCGATCGCGCCGCGTTCGAGGACGTCGTGCGCACGGCGGTGCGGGCACTCGACAATGTCCTCGACATCACCCTCTGGCCGCTGGTGGAACAGCAGGCCGAGGCACGCAACAAGCGTCGCATCGGCCTGGGGTTCACCGGGCTGGGCAATGCGCTCACCATGCTCGGACTGCGCTACGACGGCGAACCGGCGCGCGCGAAGGCGGCCGAGATCGCGCAATGCATGCGCGATACGGCATATCGGGCGTCGGTCGAACTCGCGCGCGAAAAAGGCGCGTTCCCCGCCTTCGACGCCGACCGCTATCTGGCGCCGCCGCACTTCGCATCGCGCCTGCCGGCCGCGCTGCAGGCCGCAATCCGCACGCATGGCATCCGCAATTCCCATCTGCTGTCGATCGCGCCCACCGGCACGATCTCCCTCGCCTTTGCCGGCAACGTCTCGGGCGGCATCGAGCCGACGTTTTCGTGGACCTACGTGCGCAAGAAGCGCATGCCCGACGGCAGCCGCCAGGAATACGAAGTCGAGGATTACGCCTTCCGCCTCTACAAGCACCTCGGCGGCGACGCCGAACACCTGCCCGAGAGTTTCGTCGGCGCGCTCGAAATGGCGGCCCTCGACCACATGCGGATGATCGCCGCGGTGCAGCCGTTCGTCGACGCGGCGGTCAGCAAGACCATCAACGTTCCCGAGGACTATCCGTTCGGGGATTTCCGCGACATCTACCGCGCGGCGTGGAAGGCCGGGCTCAAGGGCATCACGACCTACCGGCCGAACCAGGTGACCGGGGAAGTCCTCTCCGTTGCAAAACAGGGCCTGGGCTCGGCGGCCGGCTCGCCCGAGCCCGACGATGCCAACCGCCGCGTGCGACTCGACTTCACGCCCGAGCCGGCACTGGCCAGCCTCAAATGGCCGGGGCGCCCCGAACTCGCCGAGGGCAATCTCGCCTGGACCTACCTGGTCGAGATCCCGTCGCGCCGCGAGTCGTTCGCGATCTTCATCGGCCAGACCGGGGAGCCGCCGCGCCCGTTCGAGGTTTGGGTCAACGGTTCGGAACAGCCGCGCGGCCTGGGCGCCATCGCCAAGTCGCTGTCGATGGACATGCGCTCCGAAGACCGCGCCTGGCTGCGCATGAAACTCGACGCCCTGGCCAAGGCGCGCGACGAACAAGGGTTTTCCGTCGCCTTTCCGCCGCACGGCGAGCCGGCATGGGTCGCCGGCGTCGTCGCGGCGTTCGCACAGATCGTACGCTGGCGCTGCGACCAGCTCGGAACCTTCCAGGAGATCCCCGGACAGCCGACCCCGGTGCTGGATGCGCTCTTCTCGAAAAAGGAGCCCAAGGCCGGTCCGTCCGGCACGCTGAGCTGGACGGTCGACATCAACAACCCGAACACCGGCGACGATTTCGTGCTCGGCGTCAAGGAGCTCTCGCTGCCCGACGGCAGCCGCCGGCCGTATTCGATCTGGCTTGCGGGGGAATACCCGCGCGTACTCGATGGCCTGTGCAAGCTGCTATCGCTCGACATGCGCGTGATCGATGCCAACTGGATCGGCATGAAGCTCCGCAAGCTGCTCGACTTCGGCGAGCAGAACGGGGATTTCTGGGCGCCGGTTCCGGGCGCCGACCGCTCCGCGCTCTATGCCAGTACGGTCGCCTACATCGCGACGCTGCTGCTGCATCGCTACAAGGTGCTGGGCATCCTCGATGCCGACGGCCGCGCGATCCGCTCGGTAGGCATCCTGGCGATGCCCGAGATGCGCCAGACGGTCGAACGCGGCGCGGCACCGATCAAAGGCACGGTCTGCCCATCCTGCGGCGCCGCTGCGGTGATCCGCCGCGACGGCTGTTCGTTCTGTACCGCCTGCGGCGAGACGGGGGCGTGCAGCTGAACCCCGGTCGCGGACCATGGGCCGTGGGATGTCATACGGCCCGGTCATAATATGCGCCGCTTTTCGTCACCCCATACGGGCCCGGCGCCCGAGAAACGTCCATCCCATCATGGAAAATCCCGCCCCCGCACCCGTGCGCAAGCTCGGCCCGCTGCAATGGCTGCTGCTTGCGATTCCGTGCATCGCCGTCCTCGCCGTGCCCTGGTTCAACCGGGTTGATCCCAAGCTCTACGGCATTCCGTTCTTCTACTGGTGGCAGATGGCATGGGTACCGCTTGCGGGCGTGGCCATCGCCATCGTGTTCCGCAGCATCGCGCCGGTACGGAAGGGGGAGTGACCATGGACGTGGCGGCAACCGCGGTCTTCATCGGCCTGTTTCTGTTCATCACGGTCCTGGGTTTCCTGTCTGCGCGCTGGCGCCGCGGCGACATGCACCATCTCCACGAGTGGGGACTCGGCGGCCGCCGCTTCGGCAGTTGGATCACCTGGTTTCTGATCGGCGGCGATCTCTACACCGCCTATACCTTCGTCGCGGTGCCCGCGCTGGTGTTCGGAGCCGGCGCGCTGGGCTTCTTCGCGGTGCCCTATACGGTGCTGGTCTACCCGATGATGTTCGCGATGCTGCCGCGGCTATGGGTGGTCTCCCACCGCCACGACTTCGTCACCGCCTCCGATTTCGTCGCCGGCCGCTACGGCAGCCCGGGCCTCGCGCTGGCGATCGCGACGACCGGCATCGTCGCCACCCTGCCCTACATCGCGCTCCAGTTGGTCGGGATCCAGGTCGTCATCGGCGGCCTGGGCTTTCCGACCGCCGGGCTGCTGGGCGAACTGCCGCTGCTGATCGCCTTCGTGGTCCTCGCCGCCTTCACGTACACCAGCGGCTTGCGCGCGCCGGCGTCGATCGCGGTGGTAAAGGATGTGCTGGTCTACGTCACGGTCATCGCGATGGTCCTCGTGCTGCCCGCCAAGCTCGGCGGCTTCGAACACATCTTTGCCGCGATTCCGCCGGCGCACCTGCTGCTGCCGCCGGTGCAAAACGGCAACCTGGGCCTGCAGTCCTTCTATCCATCCCTGGCCTTCGGCTCCGCGCTGGCGCTGATGTTCTATCCCCACGCCACGACCGCGGTCCTGGCGGCCAAGGGCCCCAATACGCTGCGGCGCAACTGGATCTGGCTGCCGGCGTACTCCCTCGTGCTCGGCATCATCGCCCTGCTGGGCTACATGGCCTACGCCGCCGGAATCGACAAACTTCCCGATCTCGCACCGTACTTCAAGCAGTACGGGCCCCAGTTCGCGATGCCGGGTCTGCTGTTGCACTATTTCCCGGGCTGGTTCGCAGGGATCGGCTTTGCGGCGGTCGCCATCGGCGCCCTGGTGCCGGCGGCGATCATGTCGATCGCCGCGGCCAACCTGTTCACCCGCAACGTCTACAAGGCCTACATCCGGCCCGACTGCACCGTGCAACAGGAGACCGACATGGCGAAGCTGGCGTCGCTGGTGGTCAAGTTCGGCGCCCTGCTGTTCATCCTGTTCCTGCCGCTGCAGTACGCGATTCAACTGCAACTGCTGGGCGGCATTCTGATCCTGCAGACGGTGCCGGCGATCGTCGGCGGGATCTACACGCGCTGGTTCGACCCCAAGGCCTTGCTGGCCGGCTGGGCCGCAGGCCTGGGATGGGGGATCTGGGCGGCATCGCTGACCGGATTCCGGAAATCGGGCTATGCGCTGCACTGCGCCGGCCACGTGATCCCGGCGTACATCGGGCTCTACGCCGTGGTGATCAACCTCGGGGTCGCGGTCCTTGGGACCCTGGCGATCCGTGCTCTGGGACAGGCGCACAACCGCGACGTCACGACCGCAGCCGATTACGTCGGTTAAGGGAATTCAGCGATTTTACCGACCTTTCCCGAATTTATCGAAAATAGATAATCTAGGATAATATCGACACAAATTCGGCAGCTTCCGGAAGCCATGGACCCCATCACCAATCCTTTTTCCCCGGGTGCCGGCACGCAGCCACCCGAATTGGCGGGTCGGGACGCATTACGCGCGGCCGCGCATGTGGCCATCGAACGCGCCCGCCACGGCCGGGCGTTCAAAAGCGTTGTTCTGCTGGGCCTGCGCGGTGTCGGAAAGACCGTTCTCCTCGATCGCATGCGGACGGACGCGGAAACCGCAGGCCTGCGCGCCGTGCGCATCGAGGCTCCGGATGGTCGTTCGCTCCCCGCCATCCTGGCTCCGCAGCTACGCTCCGTGTTGCTTCACCTGTCGTTGATCGAGCGAGCCAAGGACGTTGCGAGCCGCGCACTGCGCGCACTGACCGGGTTCGTACAGGTCGTGAAGGTCACGTACCAGGACGTCGAGATGCGCCTGGACGGCGTGAGCGAACCGGGCCTGGCGGACAGCGGGGATCTCGAATCCGACCTGACGGACTTGCTCCAGGCGGTCGGAGAGTCCGCGCAGGCCGCCGGCACGGCCATCGTGATGTTCGTCGACGAGTTGCAGTATGTCCCGGAGGCCCAACTCGCCGCGTTGATCATGGCACTGCATCGCTGTTCCCAGCGCAACCTCCCGATCATGGTGGTGGGCGCCGGCCAGCCGCAGTTGCGCGGCCAGCTCGGCGCAGCCAAGTCATACGCCGAGCGCATGTTCGACTTCCCGATGATCGGAGCCCTGGGGCGGGACGACGCCATCCGGGCGATCCGTCAGCCGATCGAGGACGTCGGCGCCAGAATCGATGACGACGCCCTGGACAAGATCCTGGAACAGACCCAGGGCTATCCCTACTTCCTCCAGGAATGGGGCAAGCACGCTTGGGATGTCGCCCAGGCCTCGCCGATTCGGGGTGCCGACGTCGACCACGCCACCAAGCTGGCCGTCACCGCCCTGGACGCGAACTTCTTCGGAGTGCGATTCGACCGCTTGGCTCCAAGCGAACGGCGCTACTTGCGCGCGATGGCGGAACTGGGTCCTGGACCGCACCGCTCTGGCGACATCGCGGACAAGCTGGGCCGCGATGTCACGAGTCTTGGCCCGACGCGCGCAAAGTTGATCGCCAAGGGAATGGTATGGAGCCCCACGCATGGCGACACCGCCTTCACGGTGCCGCTGTTCGACCAGTACATGCGCCGGGTGATGCCCGATTTTTCGGCCTGATGATCCCCCCGGCGGTCTGCGTTTCCCCGCGCGGCCCGGACGATCTCAGGACAACGGCACCGACGCGACGATTTTCTTTTCCCGCGCCCGGTCGGCCAAAGAAAGGCGGGCCGACGCGCCGTCGTCGCCGAGCCGGAACAGGCCCACGGTCTCATTGAGGCGCATCGCCTTTTCCCGCAGATCGTTGGCGGAGTCCGCCGACTGGCGTGCCAGCGCGGCGTTCTCGTGCGTCGCGGAGTCGATGTTTGCGACGACGTCGCTGATCCGCTTGAGGCCGATCTCCTGCTCCGACGATGCATGCGTGATCTCGTTGATCAACTCGGAAACCTTGCGCACGCTGTCCACGACCTTGTCGATCGTGTCTCCCGCCTCGCCGACCACCGATTCGCCGCCGGACACGATGCCGGCCGAATCCTCGATCAAGGTCTTGATCTCCTTGGCGGCCTGCGACGAACGCTGCGCCAGCATCCGCACCTCGGATGCCACCACGGCGAATCCCCGGCCCTGCTCGCCGGCCCGCGCCGCCTCCACCGCCGCGTTGAGCGCGAGGATGTTGGTCTGGAACGCGATGCTCTCGATCACCTGGATGATCTCGTTCATGCGCCCCGACGCGCCGTGGATGTCGTGCATGCTCTGCACCACCCGGCCGACGGCCGTACCGCCCGCCGTGGCGATTTCGCGCGCCTCGGCGGCCACCCGGTTGATGCCGCTGGCGGTCTGGGCGTTCTGCGCCACCGCGCCGCTCAACTGTTCCACCGCGGCGGCGGCATCGGTCAGGCTGTCGGCCTGCGACTGGCTGCGCGATGCGAGGCCCATGCCGCCCTGCGCGACTTCCTCCACCGTACGATGGACGCCGCGGATGCCATCCTGCACCTCGGTGATGAGGGCCCGCAGGTTCACGCCCATCTGATCGAGCGCGCGGGCGATCGCGCCGATCTCGTCGCGCCGCATCGAATGACCGCGGCCGGTCGCCCGGGTGGCGAGGTCCCCCGTCGCCAAGCGGTTCGTCAGGGTGACGAGGTCACGCAAGGGCACGACGATCTTGCGATAGAGCCACACGGACGTCAGCGCCCCCACGACGGCAGCCACCAGCGACGGCAACAGCGCGTCCCGCAATTGCTGCGTGAACGCCACGCCGGCGGCGAACTGCGCCAACACCATCGCCGCGACGGCGATCCCCAACCGCCCGGCGATGTTGAAATGGGTGAGCCGCGTGATCCGGCCGATGAGCGTGTTCTGCACGACGAAGCCTTCCTGGAGGAAGGTCTTCCGTTTGCCGCTGCGGGCCTCGGCATTCAGCACGCCGTATGCCGCCTCCGCCGCCTGGATCTGCTCGCGGGTCGGCAGCGTGCGCACCGAGAGATAGCCGATGATCTTGCCGTGCTCGGTGATCGGCGCCGCGTGCGCCACCACCCAATAGTGGTCCCCATTCTTGCAGCGGTTTTTGACGATTCCGGTCCACGGTTTGCCGCGCCCGATGGTGCGCCAGAGGTCGCGAAACGCCTCGGGAGGCACATCCGGATGTCGGATGATGTTGTGTTCCTGCCCGATCAACTCTTCCCGGGTGAACCCCGCGATCCGGCAAAAAATATCATTCACGTAGGTGATCCGCCCCGTCTTGTCGGTCGCCGAAACGATGACGCCCGACTCGGAACTCCAGTCATGCTCCTTTTGGGTCACCGGAAGATTCGTACGCATGAAACCGTCCCCTGCTGCTGCCAAGCTGTTCTTGTCTTGTCGATCCGCCGGCACTCCGGCAGCCTGCTTGCGAAACCGCGCCGCTGCCCCCGACCCGCTCGGTACCCGTCGCCGGGGCCGCGCGTGCTTGCCTCGATGGAAATCTAACCACTCTCGGAACGTGGGAAGCCGCGAAATAACGGGATTGTGTTCGGGAATTTGAAGGCTTGCTAAGGCGCAGATCCCTACCCGGCCCCGTCCAGAACGCAGCGCCGCTCAACGTCGGCGCGGAATCTTCTGCTGCAACGCCCGTTCGATCCGCCGCTTGCGCGTCGCGGCCATTTCATCCATTGCGCGCTTCTTTTCCAGGCCGAGCCACTTCTCGAAAAACTCGAACCACAAAAACGCCATGAAAAACAATGATCCGATCCACCACCAGGACAAACCGGCGAACCACCCGACACCGGCGCCGCGCAGCAGCGCCAGCGCTATCGCAACCCAAAGCAGCCACATGTCTCTGCCATCCCGGCCATCGTTGCTCGATCGAAAAACGGGTCGGCCGTCGTCGCGCCGACGCTGTCGCTGTGATCCAGCGCAACAATCCCGTACGAGGAAATACCGCGCTGCAGTGCACAAGATACACTCAACGCGTCGCAGCGGTTCGGGCGATTTTCCCGACCGCCGCCCGGTTTTTCCCACGACAAGGACGCCTATCATGAAGAAAATCCTCATCGTAACCGCCGTTGCCGCCGCCGGCACCCTGTTCCAACCCGCCGCGATGGCGCAACTTGCGCTGGCCCAAAAGGACGGTTGCCTCGCCTGCCATAGCGTCGACCACAAGGTCATGGGGCCCGCCTACCGGGATGTCGCCAAGAAGTATGCCCATGTCCCCGGTGCCGAGGAGCGGCTCGTGAAAAAGGTGCTCAATGGCGGCACCGGGGTCTGGGGCCATTTCGTGATGCCGGCGAACAAGAGCCACGTCAGCGAAGCCGACGCGCGCAAGCTGGTGCACTGGATCCTGTCGCTGAAGTGACGCAGTAAAATCCGGGGCTTTGCGGCGGCGGCGAAATGCCCTGCGGGCGTTTCGCCGTGATGTCCCGTGCCTACCGAAAGCCCCGATGATGAAGACTTGCACCCGGATCGCCCTCGCCACCCTGCTCGCCGCCGCGACCCTCACCGGTTGCGGCAAGAAGGAAGCGAACAGCGGGTCCGATGCCCCGACGGCATCCGTGCAGGCGCCTGGAACCGACGTCATCCGGATCGGGGAGGTCGGACCGCTGAGCGGCGGCGATGCCCACTTGGGCAAGGACAACGAAAACGGGGCGATGCTGGCCGCCGACGAGATCAATGCCGCCGGTGGCGTCAAGCTCGCCGGCAAGGCCTATCACGTCGAAATCCTGGCCGAAGACGACAAGGGCGATCCGCGGGAAGCGACGCTGGCAGCACAAAAGCTGGTCGACGAAGGCGTGGTTGCCGTCGTCGGCCACCTCAATTCGGGTTGTTCGATTCCCGCATCGAAGATCTATCACGACGCCGGCGTGGCCGAAGTTTCTCCGTCGACGACCGCCATCAAGTACACCGAACAGGGATTCGATACGGCATTCCGCGTGCTCGCCAACGACCGCCGGCAAGGTACGGCGCTCGCCGACTATGCGGTCGACACGATGCACGCGAAGACCGCCGCCATCATCGACGACCGGACCGCCTACGGCCAGGGCCTGGCTGACGTCGTCGCGCAGACGCTCAAGGAACGGGGCGTGACCCTCGTCGCGCGCGAGTACACCCAGGACAAAGCCACGGACTTCAGCGCCATCCTCACCCGCATCCGCGCCGCACACCCGGACGTAATCTTCTACGGCGGCATGGATGCCACGGCCGGCCCGATGGCGCGGCAAATGCAGGAGCTTGCGATCCAGGCTCCGCTGCTGGCCGGCGACGGCGCCTGTTCACCGCAGTTCATCACCCTGGCGGGCAGCGCGGCCGGCGTTCTGACCTGCTCGCAGGCCGGGGAGGCCGTGGAAAATCTGCCGAAGGGTGCCGCCTTCCTGGCGAAGTACCACGCCAAGTTCGGCACCCCGGTCGAGATCTACGCGCCCTATGCCTATGACGCCGTGTACCTCATCATCGACGCGATCCGGCGCGCCGGATCACTCGACCGGGCCGCCGTCCGCAAAGCGATCGCGACGGCCGACTACGACGGGCTCACCGGCCACATCGCGTTCGATGACAAAGGAGACCTCCGCGGCGGGGCGATCACGATGTTCCATGTTCAGGACGGCAAGCTGGCATATCTCACCACGCTGCGCTGAGCCGTCCGCAGACCGATCGACGGATCCGCGCGCAATGAGCACCTTTCTGCAGCAGGTATTCAACGGGCTCGTTCTCGGGAGCCTGTATTCGCTGATCGCGCTCGGCTACACGATGGTCTACGGCATCGTGAATCTGATCAACTTCGCGCATGGCGACGTCCTCATGGTAGGCGCGCTCACGGCTCTCAGTGCGATGACGTGGATGCGCACGGCCATGCCCGGAATGCCGGGCTGGCTCCTGATGCTCACAGCGACGGCGACCGCGATTCCGGCCTGCGTGCTGCTCAATCTTGCGATCGAGCGCGTCGCCTACCGCCCCCTGCGCAACGCGCCGCGACTCGCCCCGCTCATCACCGCGATCGGCGTTTCGATCCTGCTGCAAACGGTTGCGATGATCGTGTGGGGGCGCAATCATCTGACCTACCCGCAACTGCTCCCACCGGTTCCGATCCGCATCGGCGCGATCACGGCGACCCAGGCGCAATTGCTCGTGGTCACCGCGTCGGCGGCACTCATGCTGGCCCTGCTCGTCCTGGTGCAGCGTACCCGCCTCGGCCGCGCGATGCGGGCCACCGCCGAAAACCCCGGCGTCGCGGCACTCATGGGGGTCAACCCCAATGCGATCATCGCGGCGACCTTCGCCATCGGCGCCGCGCTTGCCGCCATCGCCGGCGTGCTGTATTCCTCGGTCTACTCGGTGGCCTACTTTTCCATGGGATTCCTGCCGGGGCTCAAGGCATTCACCGCCGCCGTCTTGGGCGGCATCGGCAACATTCCCGGTGCGATGGTGGGCGGCATCGTGTTGGGACTGATCGAATCGCTGGGAGCGGGCTATCTCGACCAACTCACCGGCGGCGTCTTCGGCAGCAACTACGAAGACGTCTTCGCATTCGCGGTCCTGTGCGCGGTGCTCATCCTGCGGCCGTCCGGCCTGCTGGGCGAGCGTGTCGCCGATCGCCCGTGATCGCGCGCCGACCATGGCACGCGCGCTTTCGCGTCTCCGCCCGAACGGCGTGTTCCCGCGCGGGAAATCGTCGCGCCTGCGCAGCGCCGGCGGCCTCGTGCTACTCGCAGCAGTGCTCGTCGTCCTGCCATGGGTTGCCGGCGCGATGGGCGCATCGTGGGTACGCGCGCTGGCTTTTGCGGCGCTCTACGCCATGCTCGCCCTCGGCCTCAACATCGTGGTGGGGTTCGCGGGGTTGCTCGATCTCGGCTACATCGCATTCTTCGCGGTCGGCGCCTACACCTTCGCGCTGCTCGCTTCGCCACAACTGACCGACAACTTTCCCGCCCTGGCGCACGCCTTCCCCCATGGGCTGCACGTCCCGATCTGGGCGGCCATCCCGCTCGCCGCCGCGCTGGCGGCGGGATTCGGCGTCCTGCTGGGCACGCCGGTGCTCAAGCTGCGGGGCGACTATCTCGCGATCGTCACGCTAGGCTTCGGCGAAATCATCCGCATCTTCCTCAACAACCTCGACGAACCGATCAACCTCACCAACGGTCCGCAAGGCATCTCGCTGATCGATCCGGTGCGGCTCGGCACCGTCCGCTTCGACCGGCCGCTGGTGCTGGCCGGACTGACGATCTCGTCGGTACAACTCTATTACTACCTCTTCCTGGTGTTCGCCGCGCTCTCGGTTTTCCTCTGCCACCGCCTGCACGACTCGCGGGTCGGGCGGGCGTGGATGGCGATCCGCGAGGATGAAACGGCAGCCAAGGCGATGGGGATCCACGTCCGCAACCTCAAACTGCTGGCCTTCGGCCTGGGTGCCACCTTCGGCGGCGTCGCCGGCGCCCTCTTCGCCGCGTTTCAGGGATTCATTTCGCCGGAGTCGTTCTCGCTGACGGAATCGGTGGTCGTGCTCGCAATGGTGGTGCTGGGCGGCATCGGCCACATCCCGGGCGTGATCCTCGGCGCCGTGCTGCTCGCCATGCTGCCGGAAATCCTCCGGCATACCGTCGCTCCCCTGCAGACCGAACTCTTCGGTCGGATCTGGATCGATCCGGATGTGTTACGCATGCTGCTCTATGGGCTGGCCCTGGTCGGGGTGATGCTCTATCGGCCCAAGGGATTGTGGCCGGCCCCCGAGCACGGACTCGGCGCGAGTCCGGTCCCGCTGCCGCGCGCGGCGGACACCGAGGATGGCAGGACGGCGGACACGGCATCGGAGCGCCGGGAATGAACGAGGCCCGCACGCGCTCCGCCGACGCCGCGATCCTCCTTCGCGTCGAGGGGGCCGCCAAGCGCTTCGGCGGCCTGCAGGCGCTGGCCGGTGCGGACATCGCGATCCCGCGCAATGCGATCTACGGCCTGATCGGCCCCAACGGCGCCGGCAAGACGACGTTCTTCAACGTGATCACCGGTCTCATCCGCCCGGACGCCGGCCGCTTCGAACTCGACGGCCTGCGCTACGATCCCGACGCACCGCACCGGGTCGCGCTGGCCGGTATCGCCCGGACATTCCAGAACATCCGGCTCTTTCCGGACATGACCGTGCTGGAAAACGTCATGGTGGGGCGCCATGCCCGCACCCGCTGCGGTGCACTGGCGGCGGTGCTGCGTACGCGCAGATTGCGGGCCGAGGAACACGCCATCCGCACGCGCGCGCGGGAGTTGCTCGACTATGTCGGCATCGCACGTTATGAACCCTTCCAGGCGCGCACGCTTTCGTATGGCGACCAGCGCCGTCTGGAGATCGCCCGCGCCCTGGCCACCGAACCGAAACTGCTGGCACTGGACGAACCCGCCGCCGGCATGAACGCCACCGAAAAGCGCGAACTGCGCGCGCTGCTGGAGCGGATCCGAAACGACGGCGTGACGATCCTGCTGATCGAACATGACGTCAAGTTGGTGATGGGACTCTGCGACCGTGTGACCGTGCTCGACGAAGGCCGGGTGATCCGCGAAGGAATGCCCGCCGAAGTCCAGCACGATCCGGTGGTGATCGAGGCGTATCTGGGACGGGCACCGGCGCACGAGGGGGCACCATGAACCGATGCGCCGCGGATCCGTGCACGGTATCTCCCCCTCTCCCGCGTGCGGGAGAGGGCAGCGGTGAGGGTTCCAAGCAGCCTCCCCTGCTCCGCATCCGGGATCTCCGCGTCGCCTATGGCGGCATCCATGCCGTCAAAGGAATCGACCTCGAAATCCACGCCGGCGAACTCGTCACCCTGATCGGCGCCAATGGCGCCGGAAAGACCACGACGCTGCGCGCCATCACCGGCCTGCTCGCATGGCAGGGCACGATCGAATACGACGGCGCCCCGACCCGCGGCGTGCCGACCCATGCGCTGCTGCGCCGCGGCCTCACCATGGTCCCCGAAGGCCGCGGCATCTTCACCCGCATGACCGTGCTCGAAAACCTGCAGATGGGTACCGCCGCCCGGAGCGATCGCGCCCAGGCTGCGGACGACATCGAAACACAGTTCACGACCTTCCCGCGATTGAAACAACGGGCGACCCAACTCGCCGGCACGCTTTCCGGTGGCGAGCAACAGATGCTCGCCCTCGCCCGCGCCCTGCTCACCCGTCCGCGCCTGCTGCTGCTCGACGAACCGTCGATGGGACTCTCCCCCATCATGGTCGACAAGATCTTCGACGTGATCCGCGCCGCGTCGCATCGCGGCATCACCATCCTGCTGGTCGAACAGAACGCCCGCCTCGCGCTCGAAGCGGCGCACCGCGCCTATGTGCTCGACTCGGGGCTCGTCACGCTGCAAGGTCAGGCCGCAGGCCTGCTGCACGATCCGAAAGTGCGGGAAGCGTATCTGGGGGAGTGACGCAACGCCGGCATGTCGCCGCAGCCGCACCCGCTCGCGGGAGAGGGGATACCCCTTCCGCGCAGACTCCTGCGACGCACTACGCCAGGTCGGCCTTCGACACGAACGCGTCCGAAAAGAAACTCCCTTCAGGCAGCCCGCACTGCGTCGTGAAATCGCGATGCGCCGCCTGTACCATCGCCGGCGCCCCGCAGGCGTAGACCTGATAGGCCGAAAGGTCCGGAAGATCGGCCATCACCGCCGCGTGGACGAAACCCGTGCGCCCCGCCCATCCGTCTTCGGACAATGGGTCCGACAGCACCGGAACGTACCGGAAATTCGGCTGCTCGTGCTCCCACCGGCGCACCAACGCGTCGCCATACAGATCCGCACGGCGGCGCCCGCCCCAGTAGAACACCACCGGCCGCGCCGGCCGGCCGCTCACCGCATCTCCGCGATTGAGCCCTTTGGAGAAGATCGTCTCGGCGATCGCCTTGATCGGGGCGAAGCCCGTCCCGCTCGCCAACAGGACGATGGGCTCGGGCCCGTCCTCCTGCAGCGTAAACGTGCCCAACGGCCCTTCGATCCGCAGGATCGCGCGCTCCTTCACGGGCGCCCCACTCAGACCGAACAGTGCGTCCGTGAACGTCCCCCCCGGCATGTGACGGATATGGAATTCGATCGGGCCGTCGCCCCCCGGCATCGATGCGATCGAGTAGCTCCTTCGCACGCCGTTGGGCAGGATGAAATCGACGTACTGTCCCGCGCGATAGATCAGACTCTCGGTCGCCGGCAGTCGCAACTGCAACACCACCACGTCGTGCGCCGCCCGCTCGATATGTTCGACGCGCGCCGGCATCTTGCGGGGAACCACCCCGTCGAGCGCCGCGACGATGCGCACCTCGATGACGAGATCCGTCTCCGGCACCGCGCAACAGAACAGCGCCATTCCCGCCGCTTCGTCCTCCGCCGTGAGCGCCGAGGAGGTGTGCTCACGGTGATGAACGGTCCCGGCAAGGACCTTGCCCTTGCACGAGCCGCAAGCACCGTTCTTGCAACCGTGCGGCAGGGTGATCCCCGCATGCAATGCCGCATCGAGCACGGTCTGCCCGGTATTGACGAAAAATTCGCGCCCGGACGGGCGAACGGTCACCTGATGGCCAGCCATAGTTCCACGGATACAATCGAAAAAAACCGGCGCCCCAAGGGCGCCACGAACCCGATCGCCGACCGGCATGAAGCACAGACCGCACACCGAACCTGCCCCGGCACCCGGACGGACTCCGGGGCGCCGGCGGCGCCTGGGGATGCCCCGCCTGTTGATCGTCGGTTGCGGCGACATCGGGTCGAGGATTGTCGCACGACTGCAGCGGCGTTTCCGGGTCTTCGCGGTGGTTTCCGGCCCGGAAGGCGCCCGCCGGGTTCGCGAAGCGGGGGCGGTGCCGGTCGTCCATGACCTCGATCGCCTCGGCTCCTGCGCCGCCCTGGGCGGGCTGGCGCGGCGCGTCATCGTGCTGGTCCCGACCTCCACGCAAGGAAAAATCGATCGGCGCACGCCTCATCTGTTGCGGGCCTTGTTCACCCTTCCTGCCGCAGCCGGACGGCGCAACCGGCCTTCGGGTCCCGGTTCCCGCCGATTTGCAACATCCGCTCCCCCGAGGCTGGTCTATGCCAGCACGTCGGGCGTGTACGGCGACCGCCGCGGCGCCTGGACGGACGAAACCACGCCGCCCCATCCCGGAAATGACCGCGCCCATCGGCGCCTCGACGCCGAACGTCGCATGCGGGCGAGTCGCTGGCGCGCGGCCGTGCTACGCGTCCCCGGGATCTATGCGGCAGACCGCCTGCCACGAGAGCGACTGCAGCAGGCGATCCCGGTTCTTCCGCCGGACCAGGACGTCTTCACCAACCACATCCATGCCGAAGATCTCGCGCGTACCTGTCTCGCCGCCCTGTTCCGCGGCGCCCCGACGCGCGTCTATAACGTCGTCGACGACACGCAGATGGTGCTCGGGGAATACCTCGATGTGGTCGCCGACCGCCTCGGCCTGCCCCACCCGCCCCGGGCCTCGGGCGAAACGCTGCGCGCAGCCGCCGGTCCGCAGCGGATGTCCTTCCTGAACGAATCCCGGCGCCTGCGCAACGGGCGCATGAAACGCGAACTCCGGATGCGACTGACGTACCCGGACATCCATGCCGGCCTGCGGGATGTCGTTCTTGCCGGCAACGGCAATGGCGACACACCGCCGTAACGGCGTCGCCCCAAAATCGCGGGCATGCTCCCGGATCCGCCGTCGGTCATCTCCCCAAAGCGCCCGATCGTCCTCGTCACCGATGCGTGGCATCCGCAGGTCAACGGCGTCGTCCAGACGTGGACCTACATGCAGCGCGAACTCGCAACGCTCGGCCATGAATTGCAGGTGATCCACCCTGGCGGCTCGCGCGGCATCGCGGCCCCGGGCGAACCCGATATTCTTCTGTCGATCGAACCCGTCCGCCATGTTTCGCGGGCCCTCGGTTCGCTGATTCCCGCCGGCTTGCATATCGCCACCGAAGGCCCGCTGGGCTGGGCGGCGCGCGCCCTCGCGCGGCGCCGGAAATGGCGATTCACGACGTCCTACCACACCCGGTTTCCCGAGTACCTCAATGCCCGCTTCGGTATCCCCGCGCGATGGACGATGGCCCTCTTGCGCCGGTTTCACCGCGAATCCCAAGCGGTCCTCGTTCCCACGACCCATCTGTGCGCCGAGCTGGACCGCGCGGGCCTGTCGCATACCCGGCTCTGGGGCCGCGGCGTCGACGCGGAAGCGTTCCGCCCCGGCAGCCGCGACAGGCTTGCCCTGCCACGGCCGATCTGGCTCTACGTCGGTCGTGTCGCGCCGGAGAAGAACCTCGACGCATTCTTGCGCCTGCGCCTGCCGGGATCGCGGGTGGTGATCGGCGACGGCCCCGACCGCGCCCGCCTGGAGCGTCGGTACCGCGACGTCCACTGGCTCGGACGGCAGCCTCACGCCGCGCTGGCGGCGTTCTATGACGCCGCTGACGTCTTCGTCTTCCCGAGCCGCACCGACACCTTCGGGCTGGTCATGCTGGAAGCGATGGCTTGTGGTTGCCCGGTCGCCGCGTTTCCGGTCGCGGGGCCCGAAACCGTGGTCACTCCGGGGACCAGCGGCATCCTCGACGAAAACCTCGACGCCGCCTGCCGGCATGCGCTGCAACTCGATCGCCGGCGCGTGCGTGAGGCCGCGCTGCAGCGTTCCTGGCGGGTCATCGCCCAGGACTTCATCGCGGCGGTCGCACCGATCTGACAGCGCGGCCCCGCCCCCCCGTCACCGGCTCAATATCCCGCGGCCAGGCCGGTGTCGCCGCGCGAATCGTCGGCGCCGAACAAGCGCTCTCCGCCCTTCGCCGCCCGCCCCAATGCCGGCCCGCCGACGAGGATCGCATCGACATGATCGTAGGGAGCGACGGTCGTGAAACGCTCGCCCCAAGCCTCGAGCGTGCGCTGCGTATCCCGCGGCAGCGCCCCGGGCTCGCACATCGTCGCGCGCGGCCGCCACTGCTGATGAAATCGCGGCGCATCGACCGCCTGCTGAATGTCGAGGCCGTAGTCGACGACGCCGAGTATCGTTTCGAGCACGCCGGTGATGATTCGGCTGCCGCCGGGCGTTCCGACCACCAGAATCGGCTTACCCTGTTTCGTGATGATGGTCGGAGTCATCGAAGAAAGCGGCCGCTTGCCGGGCGCGATGGAATTCGCCTCCCCCTGCACGAGGCCATATTGGTTCGGCGTTCCCGGCTTGATCGCGAAATCGTCCATCTCATCATTGAGCAGCACGCCCGTTCCCGGTGCGACGACCTGCGCGCCGAACGGCCCGTTGAGCGTGACCGTCACCGACACCGCGTTGCCGGCGCGATCGACGATTGCATAGTGGGTGGTCTGCGCACCCTCCCGGCCCACCGCGCCCGGGGCGTCGTCGCCGGGGATACCCGCCCGTTTCGCCGTCATGCCGGCGACGATCCCGGCGCGCAGACGCGCAGCATAGGCCGGGGCGAGCAGGCGGGCGACAGGGTTGCGAACGAAATCCGGGTCGCCCAGATCCCGATTGCGATCCCGGTACGCCCGGCGCATGGCCTCGATTTCGACATAGGCTGCCCGCACCGAGCCCGCACCCCACGTCTGCAACGGCAGCCCGCCCAGGATGTTGAGCATCTCGCAGAGCACCACGCCGCCCGAACTGGGTGGCGGCGCCGACAACACGCGGTAACCGCGATAGGTGCATTCGACCGGTGCGCGCTCACGCGCCCGGTAGTGGTCGAGATCGGCCTCGGTGACCAGGCCGCGGCGTCGGCCGTCGGGAGCGATCATCGCCGCGGCGATCCGCGCCGCCACCGGCCCGCGGTAAAACCCTGCCGCCCCTCGGTCCCGGATCCGCTCCAGCGTCTTCGCCAGATCGCGCTGGACCAGTCGCTGCCCTGCAGCAATCGCACGCCCATGGGGCAGAAAGATCGCGGCGGCAGCCGGATCGCCTGCCAAGCCACCAGCCGAGCGCCGCAGAAACCGGGCATCGCCGGAGCGCAACACGAACCCATCCCGCGCATATCCGATCGCCGGCGTCAGCAGTGCCGCCCGCGACATCGTGCCGTACCGGCTCCGTGCCAACTCGAGTCCGGCCACGGTGCCCGGCACGCCGACGGCAAGAACGCCATGCGTGCTCGATCCGGGTATGACCCGACCTGCGGAATCGAGATACATATCGTGCGATGCCGCCCGCGGCGCCGTCTCGCGAAAATCGATGACGGTCTCGCGCCCGTCGGCCATGCGGATCGTCATGAACCCGCCACCGCCGAGGTTGCCGGCGACCGGAAACACCACCGCCAGCGCGTACCCCACGGCCACCGCGGCATCCACGGCATTGCCGCCGCGACGCAGCACGTCGACGCCGACCTCGGTCGCGAGGCGCTGCGCCGTTACGACCATCGCATGACGCGCGCCGACCGGCCGCCGCGGCGGATCCGCGGCGCGCGCCGACGGCATCCCGAATGTGATCGCCAGAACCCCGAGGATCAAAACGCGCTGCCCCTGCATACGGCTCATGCCTTCACCCTGCCTTGGCCTCCACCAATGAGAAAAACCCCCGATCCCGTATCCCGGAACCGGGGGTCGCGTGCTTTGCACCGAAGCGCAAACACACAGCGCAATCAGCGCATCACGGTCCGCGAGCCGTCGACCTCGACTTCGACGCGACGATTCTTCGCGCGCCCGGCCGCAGTCTTGTTGCTGGCAACGAAATCGTGCTTGCCGCGGCCTTCGGCCGTGATGATGTCGGCCGGCACGCCGTCCTGGATCAGGTAGTTCCGGACCGAGTCGGCACGGCGCTCGGAGAGCTTCTGGTTGTACTTCTCGCTGCCGATGCTGTCCGTATACCCGACGACATGGATCGCGTTGATCCGGGCGCCGTGCATCCGCTGCACCAGCGCGTCGAGCCGCGCACGGGCGGCAGGCTTGAGGTCGTAGTGGTCGAATGCGAACAAGGCATCGGAGCCGAAGGTAACGCGCTCCAGAACCGCCGGCTTGGTGACCACCGGCGCCGGCGCCGGCGCCGCCTTCGCCATCGGGGCCGGCTTCACCGCCACCGGCTTGATCACCGGAGGCGGCGCCGTGCGATCGCAACCGATCAGCGCATCACTGCCCGCATACGAGCCGCTATGCCAGCACAGGCCGTAGGGATCACGCACCACGGTGCTGCCGGAGTCACCCCAATATCCACCATTGCTCGCCGTCGGCGCAGGCATGCCCTGTGCCGAAGCCACCGTCGCCGCCGATGCCGCCAGCGCGAAAACCAGTGCCCCCATCCGCTTCGTCTGCATATCCATCATGTTCCTTTCTTATCCGTGAAAACCATGTGCCCGCCCAATCGCACGATCCTGGCGGCACGAACCCATCCAGCCGCATCGGAATGCCGTGGGTCAATGATACCGAGGAAACTCCCAACGTGGTCCCGAGGAACTGTTGCATCTCAACAGCGCTCCCACTTCCAGCCGCTGATCTCAGGCATGTCGATGCCATGCTCGACGATGTAGTGCCGATGCTCCGTCAACTTGTCCCGAAAGGCCTGCTTGGCATAGGCCGCCGCCGCGCCCAGGCGCGGCACGCGGTCGATCGCGTCGATCGCGAGGTGATAGCGGTCCAGATCGTTGCGCACCACCATGTCGAACGGCGTCGTCGTCGTCCCCTCTTCCTTGTAGCCGCGCGCATGCAGCCGGTGCTGTCCGGGACGCCGGTAGGTGAGGCGATGAATCAGCCAAGGATAGCCGTGGTACGCGAACACGATGGGCCGGTCCGCCGTGAAGATGGTCTCGAACTCGCGATCGTCGAGGCCGTTCGGGTGTTCCTCCTTGGGCTGCAACACCATGAGGTCGACGACGTTGACCACCCGGATGCGCATCTGCGGGAGGTGCCGGCGCAACAAGGTAACCGCTGCCAGGACCTCGACCGTGGGCACGTCGCCGGCGCACGCCATGACAATGTCGGGTTCCGAACCCTGGTCGTTGCTCGCCCAATCCCAGATACCGATGCCTGCAGTGCAATGCCGGATCGCCGCCGGCATGTCCAGCCACTGCTCCTGCGGCTGCTTTCCCGCCACGATCACGTTGATCCGGTTGCGGCTGCGCAGGCACAAGTCGGTGATGTAGAGCAGCGAATTGGCGTCGGGCGGCAGATACACGCGGATGATGTCTGCCTTCTTGTTCACGACATGGTCGATGAAGCCCGGATCCTGATGCGAAAAACCGTTGTGATCCTGGCGCCAGACGTGCGAGGTCAGCAGGTAGTTGAGCGATGCGATCGGCCGACGCCAAGGCAGTTCGCGGGTCGTCACCTTGAGCCATTTGGCGTGCTGGTTGACCATCGAATCGACGATATGGATGAACGCCTCGTAGCAGGAAAACAGACCGTGCCGGCCGGTGAGCAGATAGCCCTCGAGCCAGCCCTGGCAGGTGTGCTCACTCAAGATCTCCATCACCCGTCCGTCCGGTGCGAGATGGTCGTCGTCACGCAGCGTCTCGGCTACCCAGGTGCGATCGGTGGCGTCGAACACCGCGTTCAATCGATTGGACGCCGTCTCGTCCGGTCCGACGATACGGAAATGGCCGATCCGGTCGCGCTTCACGACGTCACGCAGCAACTGGCCCATCACGCGCGTCGCCTCTGCGGTGACGCAACCGGGTGACGGCACCGCCACCGCATAATCGCGAAAATCGGGCAGGTCCAGATCGCGCAGCAACAGGCCGCCGTTGGCATGCGGGTTCGCCCCCATCCGGCGATTCGCCTGCGGCGCCAGTGCGGCCAGTTCAGGCCGCAAGGCCCCGTCCTCATCGAAGAGGTCTTCGGGCCGGTACCGCCTCATCCAGGCTTCGAGTTGCGCACGATGGGCCGGATTGGCGGCGGCTTCCGGAATCGGCACCTGATGGGCACGCCAGGAGCCTTCGGTTTTCAGGCCATCGACCTCCACCGGCCCGGTCCATCCCTTCGGGGTGATGAAGATGATCATCGGCCAGCGGGGGCGGGACACCGTACCCGGGTTTCCGGCCGATGCGCGGGCCGCGTGCTGGATCGTTGCGATCGCATCCATGACGCGGTCCATGGTGTCCGCCATCAACCGGTGCATCATCGCCGGATCGGAACCTTCGACGAAATACGGCTCGTAGCCGTACCCCCGGAAGAGGCTTTCCAGCTCGTCACGACCGATCCGCGCGAGCACCGTCGGATTGGCAATCTTGTAGCCGTTCAGGTGCAGGATCGGCAGCACCGCACCGTCGGCCGCGGGATTGAGGAACTTGTTCGAGTGCCAGGCTGTCGCCGCCGGCCCGGTCTCCGCCTCGCCGTCTCCCACGACGCAACAAACGACCAGATCGGGATTGTCGAATGCGGCACCATAGGCATGCGCGATCGCATAGCCGAGTTCCCCACCCTCGTGGATGGAACCCGGGGTTTCCGGCGCAACATGGCTGGGCACGCCGCCGGGAAACGAAAACTGCCGGAACAGGCGCCGCATGCCGTCGAGGTTGCGCGGCACGTTGGGATAGATCTCGCTGTAGGTTCCCTCGAGGTAGGTATTGGCAACCAACGCCGGCCCGCCGTGGCCCGGCCCGGTGACGAAGATCATGTTGGTATCGCGCTGCCGGATCACGCGATTGCAATGGGCATACAGGAAGTTCAGTCCGGGGGTGGTGCCCCAATGCCCGAGCAGCCGCGGCTTGACGTGTTCCGCACGCAGCGGCTCGCGCAACAGCGGATTGTCACGCAGATAGATCTGGCCGACGGATAGATAATTTGCCGCACGCCAGTAGCGATCGATTGCTTGCAGTTCGTCGTCGGTCATCGTCGGACTCCTCACAGACGTCATCACGGCGTCGCTCCACACGACATGACAATGTGCCGAGCGTAGCGCATTCCCCTGTCGGACCTCTGACTCGCCGCAACCCTGGGCGTCTCGCGATGACGGCCGCGCTCGCCCTTTCGGCGCAGCGCGCGCCGTCATGGCCGTCAGCCCCAAAACCCCGACAACCCGCCGACGAACCCGATGATGCAGGTCGCCCCCCCGGCCAACAGCAACAGCGCGAGATAGCCGCCCCGCAGGCGTTGCGCATCGGGCAGGCTGCGCCGTGCCAACACGACCAGGAAGCCGATGAGCATAGGCAGCATGAAGGTGTTGACCACCTGCGCCGCAACCGTCAGCCAGACCAAGTCCGGACTCGCCCAGACGAGCAACGCGCTTCCCGCCACGCAGGCGACGTACACCCCGTGGAACCACAGCGCCGGCTTTGCCCGCGACTCGAGCGAGCGGCGATAGCCTGCCGCCTCGCCGATGCCCCAGGAAAAGGCCTGCGAGGCGACGATCGCGGCAACCATCGCCGCCCCGAGCACGCCGATGCTGAAGATCAGTCGACCCGCCTTGCGCCCGAGAATCGGTGTGAGCGCACGGCTCACGTCCCCCACCGAATCCAGCGGTACCGGGTGTTTCCCACCCAACGTGGTCGCAGCGGCGATCAGCACCGCACCGGTCAGCAATTGTGTCAGCACGGCGCCGATCGCCGTATCCCAGCGCGCGGCGGGATACTGTTCGGGCGTGAGCCGCTTGTCGGCGACGGCGGACTGCTGATAGAAGATCATCCAGGGGTTGAAGCTCGCCCCGATCAGCGCAGCGGCGAGAAATAGGAATTCGTGATTGCCGAGCGGAAGGTCGGTGACGCTGCGGGCGATCTTCGCGAAGTCGGGGTGGGAAACCCCCGCCACGACGAAAAACGCGAGTTCGAAGAGTCCGATCAGCAGCGTCGCACGCTCCATCCGCTGATACGACCCGCTCAGCACGATGGCCATCAGCACCACCGCTGCACCGGGCACGGTGACGCTACGGGAAAGGCCATACATCTCGCCCACCCCGGCAACCCCGGTGAATTCGGTCACCATCGACCCCACCGCCGCAACCGTCAGCCCGAGCACGGCAAACCACGCCCAGCCGGGACCGAACTTCTCCCGGATCAGTTCGCCGTGGCCGCGCCCGGTGAAGATCCCCAGGCGCACCGTCAATTCCTGCACCATGTACAGCAACGGAATCAGCGCGACCAGCAGGGGCAGCAGGTGATAGCCCCACTTCGACCCGCTCTGCGCCGCAGTGACGATATTGCCGGGGTCGGTGTCGGCCAGCATCACCAACAGACCCGGCCCCCAAACGGCGATGGAAAGCAGCCAGCGCAGCGGGAGCCGTTTCACCGCTCCCGCTGCCGCAGGACGTTCCGCCATGGGATCCCGTTTACCGTGAAACGAGCGTCATGGCGAGGGCGGAGCCCGATGCAGTCCCGGCGGGCGGCCTAGATCGCCACGGCCCTGCGGGCCTCGCGATGACAGCTGGGATCTCATCACTCGGGACGACAGCGGAACCGTCAGCGCCGGTCGCTCAACAGGCGCAGCAGGCTCAGGAAGAGATTCAGGATGTCCAGATACAGTTGCAAGGTGGCGAGAATATAGTTGGTCTCGCCCCCGAGCACGATGCGCGAGGTATCGAACAGGATGTACCCGGAAAAGACGATGGCCGAAAGCGCGGCAACCGTCAACTGGTAGGCGCTCGAAGACACGAACAGGCCGATCAAGCTCGACACGACGACAACCATCAGACCGGCGAACAACATGCCGGCCCAAGCGCTGAAATCCTTCTTCGTCACGTGAACGTAGGCGGACAAGGTGAGGAATACCGCGCCGGTGAGGAACGCGGCCGTCGCTACCGTCGCGCTGCCTCCGGGCGCCCGGAGATACAACGAGATCAGCGGCCCGAGGCAAACGCCCTGCAACGCGGCGAAACCGACCAGCGAGACCAAGCCCATCGCCGAATTGCGCGTGCGGAACACCGCGAAAATCATGGCGAAGCTCGCGATCATCGCGATGAGATAGGCGCCGCCGCTCAACTGCAGGCCCATCGACTCCCACGCCACCCCGGCGGTGATGAACAAGGTCGCCGACAGCAGCGTATAGGTATTCTTGACCAGCTTCGAAACCCCGGTCTGGCTCCGGGCATAAGCCCCGGTGACGAACGTGGGCATACATCACTCCTTTCCGTTCCGTGCCGCAACGAACCGCACAGCGCGGATTCTTTCACAATGCACGGAGGGCGTCGATTTGGGCCGCGGGAAGCGGGAAAAGTTCACGCCATCCAGCGGACGACCCGCGGCCTCCCAAGGAAAAATCAGCCGTGCTTCTTGCCGCGCAGGCACGTCTTCATGAACTGCTTGCGCGCATCCCCCTTCAACCCCTTGGACTTCGCGCCCGCGTTGCACGACACCATCTTCTGCTGCTGGGCATTCATCCCAGCCTTGGCATGATGCGTGTGCACGGCCTTGGCGGCCGGCTTCTTGGTGCGCAGACACGACTTCAGGAATTGCTTACGCGCCGCGCCATGCAGGTGCTTGGCCTTGGCATTGGCGCTGCACTCGGTCATGCGGTGGGTCTGCGCATTGGTGGCGGCCTGCGCCGGAACCGCTGCCACGGCGAGGCCCAGGGCAGCAGAACAGAAAGCAAGCGAAACCAGGGTCTTCTTCATCGACATCCTCTCCTCACGTTATCCATCTTCGAGTCGTTGCGTTCCGCACCGGCAGCGCATCCGCGACCGACCGGCCGGGATTGTATGCAAATTTTGTTTCGCCGCGCCGATCGCCCGCACACGCCCCCCCCCGGGCCGGCAGGCCCGTCGCGCCGGCTCAGACCAGCGGCACGCCGTCCTGCGGCGGGTTTTTTGCGAGGTATTCCTGGATGCCGCCGAAAATCGCCCGCGCGAGGCGGCGCTGGTAACCTTGCTCGATCAGACGCGCTTCCTCTTCCGGGTTGCTGATGAACGCCGTCTCGACCAGGATCGACGGAATGTCGGGCGCCTTCAGCACGGCGAACCCGGCCTGTTCGACGTAGCCGCGATGCAGACGACTGATCGTGCCGAGTTCATTGAGCACGGCATCACCGAAGCGCAAGCTGTCGCTGATCTGCGCCGACGTCGATAGGTCCAGCACCACCTGTGAGACCTGCGGATCGCCGCGGCCGGCGCCGACGCCGCCGATCCGATCGGATTCGTTCTGCTCCTGCGCCAATTCCGCCGCGGCCGCACTGCTGGCGCCGCGCTCCGAGAGCGCGAACACCGACGATCCTTGCGCGTCGGGATGGATCCAGGCGTCCGCATGAATGGAGACGAACAGATCCGCCCGCGCCCGCCGCGCCTTGTAGACCCGCATCCCCAAGGGCACGAAGTAGTCGGACTCCCGCGTCATCAGGACGCGATAGTCCGTGCGGGATCCGATCAGACGGGTGAGGTGATGCGCCACCGAGAGCACCACCGTCTTTTCATAATGGCCGTGGTGGCCGATCGCACCCGGATCCTCGCCGCCGTGGCCGGGATCCACCGCGATGACGAGCGGCCGCCGCGCCCGCGGGCCGCGGCGGCGCAGCGACGGGGCCGCGTCCGCCGTCTCTTCGGGCGGCTGATCGACCGTGTCGATCACCGGACGCGCCATCGGCGGTTCGGACCGGCTCGGCGCCGGCCGCGAATCCGACTCGGGTTCCGCCGATGACGCGGGCGCCTCGCCGCGCGCACGCAACAGCGGCAACAGCGGATCGCCGGCATTTGCCGGGTAGAGATCCAGCACCAGTCGGTTGCGGTACGGCCCCGCAGGGGCCAAGGAAAACACCTGCGGATTCACGGCCGCCTTGAGTTCGACGACGAGACGGACGACGCCCGGACGATACTGTCCCACCCGCATGCGAGCGATGAACGGATCGTGCGGATCGACCCGGCGGATCTGTTCCGCAAACCGCCGGGTGAAATCGACGCCCCGGATGTCCACCACCAGCCGCTGCGGCGACCGGTCCTGTAACAGGAAGTAGTGAAAATGCAGGGGCGTGTCGTGTTCGATCGCGACGCGGGTGTATTCGTCCGACGGCCAGACGCGCACCGCCAGCAGCGAAGCGCCCCGCGCCAGATGCGGCGTCAGCGCAAGCACGAGGGTACCGGCCGCGCCCTGCAACAGGCGTCGGCGTGTCGCCGATCGTGGCACCGATTGCTCCGCCGCCACTACGCCTGCCGCGTCAGGATTTCGGTCAATCGATGTTGGCATCGTTCCCCCATCAGCGTATCCGCGCGGACCACCGCGCGGCGCCCGGAATCCAGCAATTCCAGGCCAATCTCGCAATCCAGTCGGGGCAAAAATACCCCGGCGCGTTCGGGCCACTCGACCAGACAGACGCTGCGGGGACCGAACCATTCCGCAAACCCCCCATCGACGAACTCCTGGGGCGATTTTAGGCGATAAAAATCAAAGTGATGGAAGTGTAATCTCGAAACATCATAAAGTTCAAGCAGAGAAAAGGTCGGACTCTTCACCCGGCCGGTGACGCCGACCCGCCGCAACAGCGCACGCACGAGCGTGGTCTTGCCGGCGCCGAGGTCGCCGCGCAGACCGATTCCGACTCCCGAACGCGTAATCTCGTCTTCCATCCCGAGCAAGGTGTCTGCCAAGGCATCACCCAAGGCAACCGTTTCCGCTTCGTCGCGCAAGACCCGAATCAGGGGGGACAATCGCAAGCTCCATGAACCATGCCGCCCAGGATACCGATTTCGCCCGCCAGTCGATCGGAGAGCAAGCGCCCGAACCATGGGCTGCTCTTGCCGATCGTATCCGCCGCTGGGGAGCGGAACTCGGATTCGGCGCCGTCGGATTCGCCGACCTGGACGTATCGGAGGCCGCGCAGCGCTATGCCGCCTGGATCGACGCCGGCCTGCACGGCGAGATGGCCTACCTCGCGCATCGTGCTCGCCTGCGCGCCGAGCCCGGGTCGCTACAACCGGGCGCCCTGCGGGTCATCAGCGCACGGATGGACTACCTCCCACGCGATACCCCCCCGGATTGGCGCGCGCGCGAGGCGGCCCGATCCGCTCGAGACGACAGCGCGGTCGTGTCGGTCTATGCCCGCGGACGCGATTACCACAAGGTGCTGCGCGCTCGCCTCGGCGAACTGGCCCGGCGGATCGCCCGCGAAATCGGTCGCGAGGCCTATCGCCCATACTGCGACAGCGCACCCCTGCTCGAAGTCGAGTACGCACGCAAGGCCGGCATCGGCTGGCGCGGCAAGCACACGCTCTTGCTGACCCGCGATGCGGGGTCGATGTTTTTCCTCGGCGAAATCCTGACCGACCTGCCTTTGCCGGTCGATGTCCCGCAGCCCTCCCACTGCGGCCGCTGCGTGCGCTGCATCGACGCCTGCCCGACCGGCGCGATCCTCGGCCCGTACCGGCTGGACGCCCGACGCTGCATTTCCTATCTGACGATCGAACACCCGGGAGCCATCCCCGAGAACCTGCGCCCGGCGATCGGCAACCGTATCTACGGCTGCGACGACTGTCAGCTCGTCTGCCCGTGGAACCGCTACGCCCGCGCATCGAGCCTGCCGGACTTCGACGTGCGTAACAACCTGGATTCCGCCGGTCTGGTGGCGCTGTTCTCCTGGACGCCGGCGCAATTCCGCGAACGGCTTGCCGGCAGCCCGATCCTGCGGATCGGCCATGAACGCTGGCTGCGCAACCTGGCGGTGGCCCTGGGCAATGCGCGAGCCAGCGTGACGACGGTCGCGGCCCTGCGTTCCCGCGCCGACCACGAATCCGCACTGGTTCGGGAACACGTCCGCTGGGCCCTCCGGCAACAGGATGTCGAGGTATAATGACCGGCTCCGCTGTTGTAGCTCAGTTGGTAGAGCAGCTGATTCGTAATCAGCAGGTCGGAGGTTCGACTCCTCTCAACAGCACCAAAAATATCGACGGCTTGCCTTTGGGCAGGCCGTTTTCGTTTTGCGCCGGGCGGGTGCACGACGCGCAGATGGATCGATGGC
>JAKAFN010000005.1 GCA_021825945.1 Pseudomonadota bacterium | reverse complement strand
CCGCGACCTCTGGGTCCTTGCCGCCGCCCTCGGTCGTCAGAAGCAACGTGTTGTTCAAGAAACGAAAGTCGCGTAGTCTGTGAATCGACCGCCGTCGGAACCTTCAACTACGAGCGGGATACCGCCGCAAGGACCTGTTCGCGCACTTCTCCGAAATCCAAGCCGGCGGCTTCAAGTCGCTGAGCGAGGGGCAGCGCGTGCAATTCACCGTCAAGCAAGGGCCGAAGGGCGAACAGGCGTCCGAAATCCGGATCGCCTGACGAGGCCTGCAACGATCGGAGCGCGGCCTACGGCTGCGCTCCCCGCGCCGCGCCGCATGATGCGCGGCCGAATCCTTTCCCTCGGTCGGGCGCGGGTCGATTTCCTGCTGCATCCGACCTGGGTGTGCCGTCCCGCCGGGGCGGCGACGCGAACTTCCCTGGAGGACCCGACGTGGCGAAAGAAGAGCACATCGAGATGAATGGAGTCGTGCATGAAGTGCTGCCCGACTCGCGGTTCCGTGTCACGCTGGACAACGGCCACAATTTGATCGCATATTCGGCCGGCAAGATGCGAAAGCACCACATCCGCATCCTGGCCGGCGACAAGGTATCTCTGGAACTGTCGCCGTACGACTTGAGCAAGGGCCGGATCACGTTCCGGCACATCGAGTCGCGATCGGCGGGCCGGCCTCCACGGCGCAGATTCTGAACCGGCGACTGCGGATCGCCAACCGCGGCGAACTCAGGACGAAGTCCCCTTGGCGGGGCCGGCGACCTCGGCGAATCGCGCCAGTTCGGCCAAATTGCCGGCGCCGGTCTTTTGCATCACCCGGGTCCGGTGGATTTCCACCGTGCGATGGCTGATCCCGAGGTGGCGCGCGATCACCTTGTTGGACCACCCCCGCACCGCGATCGCCATGACCTCGCGTTCCCGCGGAGTCAGCCCTTCGAGCCGCGCCTGCAGGGCATGGCGACGCGCCGCATCATCCTGCGCGTGCCGGCATTTCGTCAACGCGCCCTGGATCCGCTCCAGCAGTTCGGCACCGATCACGGGCTTCATCAGGAAATCGACCGCCCCGCGCTTCATCGCCTGCACGGACGTGGGTACGTCGCCATAAGCGGTCAAAAAAACGATCGGTACGTCGGCGCCGCGGCGAACCAGTTCCGTCTGCAACGCCAATCCGCTCATGCCGGCCATTTGCACATCGAGAATCAGGCAACCGACCTGCCCCGGCGCATATGCGGCCAGAAAGGATTGGGCATCGCCGTAGACCGTGGTTGGATACCCTGCACTCCGGATGAGGACCGATAGACTGTCGCACACCGCGGGGTCGTCATCGACCACGGAAACGATCGCCGGCTGATTCATGAGAAAAACGGCACGGTGAAGTGAAAGATTCCCCCACCCGCTGCGGGCTCGCACCACAGGCGGCCGCCATTGGCTTCGATCATCGACTGGCTGATCGCCAGACCCATGCCGATCCCCGCCGGCTTGCCGCTGCAGAACGGCTTGAAGATGTGTTGGATCTCCTCCGCCCGCAAACCGGGACCGCAATCCTGCACCGTCACGCGCGCCATGGCCCGATCGCCGTCGTCCGCGACGGCGCGCACGGTGATCGTGATCTGCCGCGCCTCGACGCCGGCAGCGCGCATCGCGTCCACGCCGTTGCGCAACAGATTGACGAGCACCTTTTCGATCTGGACGCGATTGGCCCGCACCGGGCGCAAGTTCGGCGCGAGATCGACCACGGCATGGAATCCACCGTGGCCGTTCCCCTCCACCAGCGCCAAGGCACGCGGAATCGCCTGGGCGAGCTGAACCTCCCCGATGGTGCCATCGCCGGCATGAAAAAACTGCAGCAACTCGCGCACCACCTCTCCGGCCCGCTGCGCCTGCCGGGCGCTGCCCTCCAGCGCGCGGCGGAGCGGGCCTGAATCCTGTCCCTGCGATTGCGCCAGACGCAGCGCCGCCTCCGCATAGGACGCACAGGCCGAAAGCGGCTGATTGATCTCGTGGGCGATGGCTGCCGCCGTCTGACTGGCGATCTGGGACTTCGTCAGCAATTCCATTTCGGCGCGCAACTCGGAAATCTCGGCCTCGGCCTGCTTGCGCTCGGTGATGTCTTCGGTGAACAGAATCACGCCGCCGACGGCGCCATCCTGCTTCCGCCACGGATGCAGCTCCCAGTCATGCCATTGGACGGTTCCATCGGATCGTTCGACGCGATCCTCCCGTTCTCGCACCATCTCCCCTGCGAGGCCGCGTCGATGCGCCGATTTCCAGCGCTCCGGAAGATCCGGAAACACGTCGTAATGAGAGCGGCCGACGATATCCTGCTCGCCCAGTCCGTAGTCGTGCATCCAGCGTCGGCTGACGGCGAGGTACCGCATGTCGGCATCGAACATCGCCAGCGCGACCGGAACATGTTCGATGAGAACCCGGAATCGCTGCTCGCTCTCCCGCAAGGCGAAGTCGGCCCGCACGCCCTCGATCATGGCCACCGCATGTCGCGCCAGCAGATCGAGCAACCGCGTTTCGGTCACGTCGGGACGGTGGGGGCTGCGGAAATAGGTCGAGAATATGCCGATCGGATCGCCCATCCGCCCGAGTAGCGGCGTCGACTGAACCGCCCGGATTCCGGCTCTTCGCTGGATGTCCAGGGCGGGGGTGCCGAAGAAAATCGGGCTCGCTTCCACGTCTTCCACGACGACCCGCTCCCGCCGCGCCAGTGCCGTGCCGCAGGCACCCGAACCCGGATCCGCCGAATCCCAGAAATCGCACCACCAGTCGGGCAGTCCGCGGCACGCCACGATTTTTCGCTGACCCGGAACCGGACCCAGCAATTGGATGTTGCCGTAGTCGGACCGCGTGATCGTGATCGCGGCATCCAGCACGTCGACCAACGCCCGCTGCAGCGACTCGTCTTCGACCAAGGGATTCCCGACCCGGGTTGCACCGTGTCGCGATGGATCCCTTCTTCCAGGGCTCATTTCCCCCTCCTCCCACCAACCCGCGAGAACTCCCTGGTACGCGATCGAATTCGCTGTATCCCCGCGATCATCCTAGACAAAATGGAGCGGCACGCTGTTCTTCCATGAGATGTATTTGTATCTCATTCTTCCCACACAAACAATCGCCGTCGACGACGCCAAACCAACGTACCATGGTGCAGACTGCATCCTCGACATCGCGCAACCGCGAAGTCCCGCGGACAGGAACGGGAAAGCACGACCATGCCGCCATGTGGTGCGGCGGCAACTCAGCGGCGGTCGTGAAGGCGATGACGTTCCCAGCCCGGGCGCGGCACGGCACCGACGCGCACCGAACCGCAACGGTCGGCGTCGCCGCATCCATCCTTCCAGGAATCGGGTTCGTCATCGGGAGATTGCACTCGGGCAACCCGGCGCAAGCCTTCGAAATCGAGAATGGCAAGGCGTTTCTTATCGAGTTCGAGCAAGCCGCTGTGGACCAGGTAGGAGAAGGAACGGCTCACGGTTTCCAGCGACATGCCGAGAAAACTGGCGATTTCCGCTCGTGTCATCCGCAAGAGGAACTCGGAGCGTGAATAGCCTCGGGCCTCGAGACGCTGCGAGAAATTCAGCAGAAACATCGCGAGCCGTTCATCCGCGCGTTTGCTCGCAAGAAGGCGCATGGCGCTATGCTCGCGCACGATCTCCCGGCTCATGATTCGCCGCAGATTGTTCTGCAGGACCGGTACGGCGGCGGCGACTTCTTCGAGTCGCCGATACGGGATGACGCAGACCTCCGCGTATTCCAACGCCGCCACGCCGCACGCGTGCCGATCCGCCGCGATGCCGTCGAAGCCGACGATTTCGCCCGGCAGATGCACCCCGGTCACCTGATCGTAGCCATCGGCCAACAGGAGGGTGCTCTTGAGCGAACCGAAGCGAACGGCGTAGAGGGATTCGAAGCAATCTCCCACCCGCACCAGCGCGTCCCCCCGGCGAATCCTGCGCCGGCCGACGACCAACTCATCGACGGGGCCCATCACGTCGGTGGCGAGCCCGGCGGGAAGACACATGTCGCGAACATTGCACTGGGAACACGAGGCCGGCAGGATCCGGCTGGGAGACTGCCGCATCTGCGGCCCGATCCCGGGCTCGGCAGGCGGCCGACGGGCCGGGCCGGCCAGCCCCTCTGCGACTGTTTCGATGCGAGCGCTCATCACGGCACCCCCGCGGCCATCCCGGTTGAACCCCGGTCGGGCCGGGGCTTGCATTCCATCGCGATTCCGTGGAACCGCAAGGCCGTCCCATGGTATGCCTCTGCGCTCGAGAAAGAAAATACGTATCAATACGTATGATGACGGACGATTCGAAGCCCCCCTTCGCAACCCAGGAAACGAGAGCACCGGGTCGTCTCGCCCATGCCGGGTAGGAGCACGCAGACTCTCCTCGGTTTTCGACGAAATTGCATAGCCCGCTCATTCCTCGGGGGTTGGGTCGTCGGCAGGGAACAGGACATCGGTAAACCCGAAGCGCCGCAGGTCCGCGCGCATCGGGTAGAGGACGCCATCGAGATGGTCGCATTCGTGCTGCACGACCCGGGCATGAAACCCTTCCGCCTCGCGCACGAACGCAACCCCGTGCGCATCGCAACCCCGGTACCGCAGCCGGGTGATCCTCGGCACCACGCCGCGCAGGCCCGGAACGGACAGGCATCCCTCCCATCCGGGTTCGGTCTCGTCCGTCAACGGCTCGATGACCGGATTGATCAGTACCGTCGGTTCGAGCGGCGGTGCATCGGGATAGCGCGGATTGTGGTCATAGCCGAACACCACCACGCGCAGATCCACGCCGATCTGCGGCGCGGCAAGACCGGCGCCGTCGGCTGCGCGCATGGTGTCGAACATGTCGCGCAGCAATTCGTGCAGTTCCGGCGTATCGAACCGATCCACCGGCCGACAGACCCGCAGCAGACGCGAATCCCCCATGCGAAGAATCGGCCGGATCATGGCTGCACCGCCCGTTCCAGCACCCGCACAGCGCGCCCGACGCCCCGATCGAGCACCGCGCCGAGTCGTGCGAACTCGATTTTCTCGGCACTCTCGCCGCGCCCCGCCGCGGAATTGACCACCACGGCGATGGCCGCATAGGCCAGACCGGCCTCGCGAGCCAGAACCGCCTCGGGCATGCCCGTCATGCCGACGACATCGGCACCATCCCGTTCGAACCGGTCGACCTCGGCGGCGGTTTCCAGCCGCGGCCCTTGCGTGCAGGCATAGACGCCGCCATCGGCCACCGTTTCCCCAACGGCACGCGCCGCATCGAGCAGCCGCGCGCGCAGGGATTGGGTGTACGGATGGGTGAAATCGACGTGCACCACGTCTCCCGGCGTCGAGAAGCTCGCCACGCGACCGTGCGTGTAGTCGAGGATCTGATGCGGGATCACCAACGCTTCGGGGCGCAGGTCGGCGCGAATCCCGCCGACCGCCGCGACCGCGAACACCTCGGTCACGCCCAATCGACGCAGGGCGTCGATATTGGCGCGGTAGTTGATTTCGTGCGGCGCAAGCGCATGGCCGTCACCATGGCGCGGCAGAAAGACGACTTCCCTTCCGGCGAAGGTGCCGACGAGCGGCGCCGCAGACGGCTCCCCGTACGGCGTTCGCACGACCTGCCGTCGCGGCGCCTGCAGCGCTGCCAGTTTCGTCAACCCGCTACCCCCGACAATCGCAAACATTCCCGCTCCCATCCTGTTCTTCGACCGCAGCGCCCCGCTCTCGCCGAGGGAAGCGCAATCGCAGGTCACCCCAGTAAATTCCGCAACCCCGCCTCATCCAGTACCGTCACACCCAGTTCCCGGGCGCGCGCCAGCTTCGAACCCGCGTCGTCGCCGGCGATGACGTACGCCGTCTTCCGCGACACCGAGCCGCTCACTTTCCCGCCGGCCGCGGCGATCCGCTCCGCCGCCTCGTCGCGCGTCCAGTGGGGCAGCGTTCCGGTGAGCACGAAGGTCTTGCCCGCCAGCGGCAGCGCGGCGGTCATTGTCGCCTCCGGCGCCGCGATCTCCCCCATGGCATCGAGGAGGTTTTTCAGCTCTTCCCGATTGTGCGGCTCGGCGAAAAACTGCCGGATCGAACGGGCGACGACCGGACCGACCTCCGGCACCCGCATCAGATCTTCTTCACTCGCATTTTCGATGTCCCGCATCAACGTCCGTCCGTCGACCTCCGCGATCTTGGTGATACTGCGGAAATGCCGCGCCAGATCGCGCGCGGTGGCCTCGCCGACGTTGCGGATGCCGAGCGCATACAGAAAGCGATCGAGTGTCGTATCGCGGGCGCGCTCGATCTGCGCCAACAGGTTCGCGGCCGATTTTCCGCCCATCCGTTCCAGGCCGATCAAGTCCTGCGGCCCGAGCCGGAACAGGTCCGACGGCCGCTGCACGAGGCCGGCATCGACGAGTTGCTCGACGAGCCGCTCCCCCAGGCCGTCGATATCGAGCGCGCGCCGGCCGGCGAAATGCAACAGCGCCTGCTTGCGCTGGGCCGGGCACACCAGCCCGCCGCTGCAGCGGGCGACCGCCTCCTCCTCCCCGCGCACCACGGCGGACCCGCAAACCGGGCAAGTCTGCGGCATGACGAATTCGCGCGCTTCCGGCGGATGATCGCCGACGACGGCGACGACCTCGGGGATGACGTCGCCCGCTCGCCGCACCGAAACGAGATCACCGATCCGGATTTCCTTGCGCCGGATCTCGTCTTCGTTGTGCAAGGTCGCATTGGTCACCGTCACGCCGCCCACTTCGACCGGATCGAGGCGCGCCACCGGCGTCAGCGCTCCGGTTCGCCCGACCTGCACCACGATGTCGCGCAGCCGCGTCACCGCCTCGCGCGGCGGAAATTTGCGTGCGACCGCCCAGCGCGGCGCGCGCGCCAGCGATCCGATGCGCTGCTGCGCCGAAAACGCGTCGACCTTGAACACGACTCCGTCGATCTCGTAGGGCAGCGCATCCCGCATCGCTTCGACCCGCGCATAGTATTCGCGCAGACCTTCCAGACCCTGCACCCGCGCGCGGTGCTCGCAGACCGGAAACCCCAGCGCCTGCAACCAGTCGAGTATTTCCGATTGCGACGCGACGGGACTCGCATCCCCAGCCGTCTCGGCGACACCGTAGGCGAAGAAATGCAGGCCCCGCTGAGCCGTGATGCGCGCATCGAGCTGACGCAGGCTTCCGGCCGCGGCGTTGCGCGGATTGGCGAATTCCTTTTCGCCTCGCACGCGTTGCGCGGCATTCAAGCGCTCGAATTCCCGCTTGAACATCAACACCTCGCCGCGAACCTCGACCCAGGGCGGCGCCGTGCCGAACAGCCGCAGGGGAATGCTGCGAATGGTGCGCAGATTGGCGGTGACATCCTCGCCGACGAAGCCGTCGCCGCGCGTCGCGCCGAGTTCGAGCACGCCCTCGCGATAGCGCAGGCTGACCGCGAGCCCATCGAACTTCAGTTCGCAGCAATACACGACGTCCGTCTCACCGCCGACGGCCGCACGCACGCGGGTATCGAATGCCACCGTCTCGGCGTCATCCATCGCATTGTTGAGCGACAGCATCGGCACCGCATGCACAGCAGGCCGCAGGTCGGCACGCAGGCCGCCACCCACGCGCTGCGTCGGGGAGTCCGGCGTGCGCAATGTCGGATGACGCTCTTCCAAGTCCTGTAGTTCGCGAAACAGGCGATCGTATTCGGCATCGGGCACCAGCGGCCGATCGAGGACATAGTAGGCGTGATCGAGGCGCGCGATGGCGTCCCGCAGTTCCCGCGCCCGCGCGGCGTCTCCCATGCCCACGCTCACCGGTAGAGCCGTCGTGCCCGCACGCCGCCGGGGTCGATCCCCGCCCGGACCATTTCCTCGTGGAACTGGGCAAGTTGAGGCCGCACCGCAGCCATCGACTCCGCATCGACCGGCCGACCGTTATCGTCGACCACCCGCCCGCCCAGGATTCCGGCGAGCGCCTCGGCCCGGTCGATCAACGCGGCCAGCGCATCCGCATGGGAAGGGACCATCGGCACGTCGAGTTCGAGGAGCACCTTGCGCGGCGTCGCCGATTCCGCCGTCAATGTCAACAGGGGCGCCCCGGAATCGTCGGTATAGACCCAGCCCTGGGGCGTTGCGCCGGCGATGAATCCCGCGCGCTGCGCCGCGGCACGCAGTTGCGGCGCCGTCCAGGCCGCGGCGGCGGCCGATACGGTCAGACCGATACGAAGGTCATGGCGCGCGCAAACGGCATCGAGCTCGCGCGCTTGGGCAAGCAACCGTTCCGGGTCCGGCACGTCGAAATCGGCCTGTAGCGCCGCCGCCACCCGCGCGACCGACGCGAGGAAGCGCGTCAGGACGTCCGACGTGAGGACGCCGCGACGCCCCGCCAGTTGGATCGCCGCCAGGGTGTCGGTGTAATACCCGAAACGGTCCGGCAGTACCCACTGCTCGTGGCGTGAATCCCAGACGACGAAATGCACGGGCAGCGGGAACGATTCCGCAGTCAAGGCCGCCGCGGCGTCGATGACCGCAACGCCGTCCACCGCCCGGGTGCAGCGCAATTCGAGGGCCAGATCGAGCATCGGATCCTCGACCCAATCCGGCGGATTGGCCGCGGCCGGAAGCCGCAACGGCTCCGAAATCACCTCGTCCGGCTCGTCGCCCGCGCCGGCGCCCGTCCGCGCCGCCAGTTCCTGGGTCAATTGCGCCGCACGCAATTCCACCGGCGCCTCGCCCGCCATCGCGGCATACCCCGCCGCATCTCGCCCCGCCGCGAGTCCGGATGCGGACCCTGCCGCGACGTCCGGCGCGGCCGCCTCGTCCCAACGCGGTTCCGTCCGCGCGCCGTCTTGCGAGTCGGCATGGTCCGAAACGCACGCCGCGGCGCCTGCGGCACCCGCTTGCAGCAGCGCATCCCCGACGCCGCCGTGTAGTGTCGCGCGCATGCGCTGCAGCAGTCGCCGCTCCTGCCATTTCCCCTGAACGTACAAGGCCAGCAGCACGAGCGCCGCCACGACGATCAGCGCGAGTTGCAAGCGGCTCACACCGACTCCGCCATGCCGACCGCGCTGTCGAGGTCCACCGCCACGATGCGCGACACCCCCTGCTCCTGCATCGTCACGCCGACCAGTTGCTGGGCCATCTCCATGGCGATCTTGTTGTGGGAGATGAACAGGAACTGGGTGGCGTCGCTCATCGAGCGCACGAGCTGGCAGAGCCGATCGGTGTTGGCGTCGTCGAGCGGCGCATCGACCTCATCGAGCAGGCAAAACGGCGCAGGGTTGAGCTTGAAGAGCGCAAATACCAGCGCCGTCGCGGTCAACGCCTTCTCCCCGCCCGACAGCAGATGGAGCGAGCTATTTCGCTTTCCCGGCGGTTGCGCGATGAGTTGTACGCCCGCGTCGAGGATCTCGTCGCCGGTCATCATCAGACGCGCCTGGCCGCCGCCGAACAAGCGCGGGAACATCTCGCCGAAATGGCCGTTGACCTTGTCGAAGGTTTCCTGCAACAGGACGCGCGATTCGACGTCGATCTTGCGGATTGCATCCTCCAGGGTCGCCACCGCCAGGCGCAGGTCTTCGGATTGCGTGCGCAAAAAACCCTGCCGCTCCTGCGCGGCACCAAGTTCGTCGAGCGCCGCAAGATTGACCGCCCCCAGATCGGCAATCGCCTGGGCGAGCCGGGCAATCTCCCGCTCCTGCTCGGCAGCGGCCGGCGCCTGGGCGAGCAGCGCGCGTAGCGCCTCCCGCGCCGGGTCGCCATCGACCCCCACCTCGGCCAGCTGTCGGTCGAACTGCTCCACCGCCAGCCGTGCCGCCTGCTCCTGCAGGCGCAGATCGGTGATGCGGTCGCGCCGCGGTTGCAGGCCGCGCTCGATCTTCTGCCGCTGGTCGTCGCTCGCCCGCGCGCGCTGCATCCATTCGTCGAACCGGGAGCGGGCGTCGCTCGCCGCGCGTTCCGCCTGCCGCTGCCGTTCGAGCCACTCCTCGAGTTCCCCGCGCACGCCGCTGTCGTCGAGCTTCGCCGCTTCGAGCCGCGCGCGCTCGACCTCCTCGCCCAGCCGCGCGACATCGGCGGCCGCCACCCCGACACCGTGATCGACATCGCGGCGGCGATCCTGCAAGCCGGTCACGTCGAATTCGGCGCGTTGGCGCTGCGACTCGAGTTGACGCAGGCGCTCTCGCGCCTCCCGCAATCGTGCCGCCGCCTGCTCGTCCTGCACCCGCGCCGCCTCTACCGCCTCCTGGTGGCGGCCCAATTCGCCGTCGAGCTGGGCAAAGCGGGTTTCCGCCTCCTCGCGGTGGCGGTCGAGTTCGGCTTCCTCGCGACCGATCTCCTCCAGCTCGGATTCGATCTGTCCGCTGCGGTTGCGAATGCGCTCGATCGTTTCGGCAAGCCGCACCGATTCGAGCTGAAGTTGATGCAGGCGCGTGCGCATCTGCGCAGCGCGGTCGCGCGCGGTGCGGGCCTGCTCCTGCGCCTGCCGCAGTTGGGCCTCGACGCGGGCCAGCGCCTCCGCCGCCTGTTCGTCGATCAGGCGCTGCGCCTTGATCTGGCGCTCGAGGTTCTCGGCGTCGCGGCGGTGGGCCAGCAGACCCGCCTTGCGATCCTCGGGCGCGAAAAACCGCAGTCCATGGCGGGAAACCACATGGCCGCCCGGCACCACGAACTGGGCGCCGGCCGGCAGTTCCGCGCGCGCCGCCATCGCCTGCTCGAGATCCGGCATGACGTACACGCCCGCCAGCCAGTCTTCGAGCACCGAGCGCAATCCCTCGGCATCGACCCCGCCGCGCACGCGCACGGACTCGGCCAGGCGCGGCCACGGCGCCTTGGCGGGCGGCGGCAGTTCGCGCTCGGCGCGCGCGTAGAAGCTCACCCGCGCCGGCGGCGCCATCGTTCCGAACGCCGTCATCGGCTCCAGCCGGCCGACCTCGATCGCTTCGATGCGCTCGCGCAGCACCGCTTCGATGGCCGTCTCCCAGCCGCCCTCGACTTCCAGGCGCGCGAAGAGCCGCGGCAAGGCCTGCAGTTCCTGCTTGCGCAACCAGGGATCGAGTTTCTCATCGGCCTGCATCTTGGCCAGGGTGTCGCGCACCGCATGCAGTCGCGCGTCGAGACGGTGCAGTTCCGCCGAGGCCTTGCTGCGCTCCTCGGTCCGCGTCTGCCGCTGCCCCTGCAGTTCGCGCTCCTGGGCTTCCGCCTGCGCTCCCTGCGCCTGCGCCGCCTCCAGATCGGATTGCAGGGCGGCGATCTCGGTGCGCAGCCGATCCAGGCGCGCCGAGTCGGGCGCGCCGAGCGAGGACTGTTCGTCGCTCAGGCGCTCGCGGCGAATCGCCAGGGCATTGCCCTGGCGGTCGAACCCCTGCATCTGCGCCGACGCACCGGAAATCGCCTGCTGCGCCGATGCCGCCTGCGCCCGTGCCGCGGTGACGGCCTCGCGCGCCGCGTGGGCCGCGGCCTCACATTCCGGCAACCGCGATTCCTGTTCCGTGCACGCCGCGCGCGCCGCCTCCAGCCGCGTCTGCGCCTCCCCGGCTTCGCGTTCCAGCTCGGCGCGCCGCTGCACGAGTTGCGCCAGCTCGGCTTCCCGCCGCTTGCGCGACTCGGCGAGGGCGTCGCCGTGCGCGACCAGCTTCGCGCGCGATTCCAGCGTCGAGCGGACCTGGGCATCGCGCTTGCGCACCTCCTCGTTGGCCCGCGCCAACTCCGCCTGCGCCGCCTGGGCGCCGGCGTTGGCCTCGTCCTGCGCCTGCCGCTCCTGCACGAGGCGCAACTCGACCGCACGCAGATCGGCCATCTGCGCCTCGAGCTGGGTCTCGGCCTGTTCGATTTCCCGCGTCCGCCGCGCCTGTTCGGCCACGCTTTCCTCGCGGCGGGTGAACCAGAGCAGGCTCTGCGCGTCGCGGTGGCGGTCGGTGAGCGTGCGGTATTCCCGTGCCACTTCCGCCTGCTTGTGCAGGCGTTCGATCTGCGAATCGAGTTCGCGCAGCACGTCTTCGACCCGCGTCAGGTTGTCGCGCGCGTCGGCGAGGCGCGATTCCGTCTCCTTGCGGCGCTCCTTGTACCGGGACACGCCCGCCGCCTCTTCCAGGAAGATCCGCAGTTCCTCGGGCTTGGCCTCGACGATGCGCGAGATCGTCCCCTGACCGATGATCGCGTAGGCGCGCGGGCCCAGGCCGGTGCCGAGAAACAGATCGTGGACGTCGCGTCGCCGCACCTGCTGGTTGTTGATCAGGTAGGCGGACGCGTTGTCGCGGGTCAGGACGCGCTTGACCGACAGCTCGGAGAACCGGCTCCACTCGCCGCCGATGCGCCCTTCGCTGTTGTCGAACACCAGTTCCACGCTCGCGCGGCCGGCCGGCTTGCGCTCCGTCGAACCATTGAAGATGACGTCGAGCATCGACTCGCCGCGCAACTCCGCCGCCTTGCTTTCACCCAGCACCCAGCGCACGGCGTCGATGACGTTCGACTTTCCGCAACCGTTGGGACCGACGACCCCGACGATTTGTCCTGGAACATCGATCTGCGTCGGATCGACGAACGACTTGAACCCGGCAAGTTTGATCTGGCGCAACCGCACGTTTCGCTCGCAAAACAGCAAAACTATAATGATAGGCTATGAAAAAATCCGCCCCCCGCCCCAAGGCTCGCGCCACCCCGGACGCCGCACTGGAGACCTTCCCCAATCCCAACCCGGAACGCGATTACCTCGTCCGGATCGAGATCCCGGAATTCACCTGCCTGTGCCCCATCACCGGCCAGCCCGACTTCGCCCGGTTCGAACTCGAATTCGTCCCCGACCGCCGCAACGTCGAACTGAAGAGCCTCAAGCTCTACGTATTCTCGTACCGAAATCAGGGCGCCTTCCACGAAGCGGTCACCAACCGTGTGCTCGACGACCTGGTGGCGGCGATGGCGCCGCGCTTCCTGCGCATCACGGCGCGCTGGAACGTGCGCGGCGGCATCTACACCACCGTGGCGGTGGAACACCGCAAACGCGGCTGGAAGCCCGCGGCTCCGGTCGATCTCGGCCCCGCGTCCGCGCAGACCATGCCGATTCCGTTCTCCGCCGCCCCCCTGAACCCCGTCCCCTCCTCCGCGGGCGGGCGCGGCGAGCGCGGTCGATGAACCCGCTGCTCGACGCGCTGCAGCCCTACCCCTTCGAGCGCCTGCGCGAACTGCTTGCGGGGGTGCGTCCGCCGGCGGATCTCGCCCCGATCAACCTCTCCATCGGCGAGCCGCGGCACGCCACCCCGGCGCTGCTGCGGGAGGCGCTCGTCGGCGCGCTGGACACGCTCTCCGCCTATCCGGCCACACGCGGCACCGATGCGCTGCGCGAAGCCATCGCGCAATGGCTGGTGCGGCGCTACGGCCTGCGCGGCGTCGACCCGCAGACCCAGATCCTGCCGGTCAACGGATCGCGCGAAGCGCTGTTCTCCTTCGCGCAGGCTGCGGTCGATCCCCGGGGGGATGCGATCGTGGTCCTTCCCTGCCCGGGGTACCAGATCTACGAAGGCGCGGCGCTGCTCGCCGGGGCGCAGCCCCGCTACCTGCCGACCACCGAGGCCGGCGGCTGGCGGATGCCCTGGGACCGCATCCCGGCGGCGGAATGGCCGCGGGTGCAACTCGTCTACGCCTGCTCGCCGGGCAACCCCACCGGGCACGTGATGTCGCTCGACGAGTGGCGCGAGCTCTTCGAACTGGCCGACCGCCACGACTTCCTGATCGCCGCCGACGAGTGCTACTCGGAAATCTACTTCGACGGCGCGGATCCGCCCCTCGGCGCATTGCAGGCGGCGCAGCGCCTCGGGCGGGAAGGCTTCGAGCGCGTCGTGTGTTTCAACAGCCTGTCGAAGCGCTCCAACGCGCCCGGCCTGCGCTCGGGATTCGTCGCCGGCGACGCGCGCGCGATCGCCCGCTTCCTGGCCTACCGGACCTACCATGGCAGCGCGATGAGCCCGGCCGTTCAGGCCGCAAGTGTGGCAGCATGGGGCAGCGAAGCGCACGTCCTCGAAAACCGCCGCCGCTACACGCAGAAATTCCGGGCGGTGCGGGAACCGATCTCCCGCGCATTGCCGGCACCGATGCCCGACGCCTCGTTCTATCTTTGGGCCCGGACGCCCGGCGACGACGCGCAATACGCCCGGGATCTGTTCGCCCGGCAGAACGTCCTCGTCCTGCCGGGCAGCTACCTCGGGCGCGGCATCGACGGCGGAAATCCGGGCGCCGGGTACGTCCGGATCGCCCTGGTCGCCGAGGAATCCGAAACCATCGAAGCGGCGCGGCGCATCCTCGCGCATGCCCAACCAGCCTGACTTTTCCGGAAAAGGAACCGAAGCCATGAGCCAGCACCAGACCACGATCGAAGAAGCCTGGGAGGACCGCGCGCAACTCTCCGCGCTCACCGCCCCCACCCTGCTTCACGAAGCGATCGCCGACACCATCGAGCAACTCGATGCCGGCCGGCTGCGGGTCGCGGAAAAACGCGGCGGCGAGTGGGTGGTCAACCAGTGGATCAAGAAGGCCGTCCTGCTGTCCTTCCGCCTGCGCGACAACCGGGTGATGAACGGCGGCGCCGACTCGGCGCTGCGCTTCTACGACAAGGTCGACACCAAGTTCGCCTCGTACGATGAAGCGCGATTTCGCGACGCCGGCGTGCGCGTCGTCCCGCCGGCCACCGCGCGGCGGGGTGCATTCATCGCCCGCAACGTCGTGCTCATGCCGTCCTACGTCAACATCGGCGCCTACGTCGACGAGGGCACGATGGTCGACACCTGGGCGACGGTCGGCTCCTGCGCACAGATCGGCAAGAACGTCCATCTCTCGGGCGGCGTCGGCATCGGCGGCGTACTCGAGCCCCTGCAGGCCTCCCCGACCATCATCGAGGACAACTGTTTCATCGGCGCGCGTTCGGAGGTCGTGGAAGGCGTCATCGTCGAACAGGACGCGGTGATCTCGATGGGCGTCTACCTCGGCGCCAGCACCCGCATCTACGACCGCGAGACCGGACAGGTGCTCTACGGCCGCGTGCCGCGCGGCGCCGTGGTCGTTCCCGGGTCGATGCCGGCCAAGGACGGTACCCACAGCCTCTATTGCGCGGTGATCGTCAAGCGCGTCGACGCGCAGACGCGTGCGAAAACCGCCATCAACGAACTGCTGCGCGACGCCGCGCGGTGACGGACACGCCCCGCCCTCTCCCGCCGTCGCGGCAGAGGGCGAAGACGTTCTGTTACGTGCCCATCCCACCGGCACAGAAAGGAGCCCCGCCATGGCCGTAACGCTCGAACGCCTCTTCCGCCTCATGGCGGAAAAAAACGCCTCGGACCTCTTCCTCGCTCCCGGCTCGCCCATCACCGTCAAGCTCAACGGCGTCTGCGTGCCGATCGCTCAGGACGCGCTCACACCCCAGGACGTGATCACCCTGCTCGCCGAGCGCGTCAGCGACCCCTATTTCCGTGAACTCGAGGAAACCCACGAACTCAACATCGCCCTGCCCCTGCCGGGCATCGGCAGTTTCCGCCTGAGCGCATTTCGCCAACGCGGCACCATCTCGGCGGTGGTGCGATACATTCCCTACGAGATCCCCAGGCTCGAAAACCTGCACCTGCCGCCGGTCTTCCAGGATCTGGCCGTGGCGCGGCACGGCCTGATCCTGGTGGTCGGGGCCGCCGGATCCGGCAAGTCGACGTCGATCGCCTCGATGATCGACCATCGCAACGAACGGCAGACGGGGCACATCCTTACCTTCGAGGACCCGGTCGAATTCCTGTTCCGCAACAAGAAATCGATCGTCAACCAGCGGGAGATCGGCACCGATGCGACCTCCCTCGAGACCGCGCTGCGCAGCGCCCTGCGCCAGGCGCCGGACCTGCTGTTCATCGGCGAGATCCGCGATCGCGCCACCATGACCGCGGCGCTTGCCTACGCCATGTCGGGCCACGCCGTCATCGCCACCATGCATGCCACCAACTCCGTGCATGCCCTGAACCGCGTGATCAGCTTCTACCCGCCCGAAGCGCGCAACGCCCTGTTCGAGGATCTCGGAACCGCACTCACCGCCGTGGTGTCGCAGCGGCTGGTGCGCGCGCGGCAGGGCGGCCGGGTGCCGGCGGTCGAGGTGCTGCTCAACACCGCCCACACCCGCGACCTGATCCTGCGCGGCGACGTGTCCGCCATCAAGGAATCGCTCGAGCAAAGCCTTTCCCCGGACAATCAATCCTTCGAACAAGGCCTGTTCCAACTGTTGCAGGAAAACGCGATCACCCGCGACGACGCCCTCGCCGCCGCCGATTCGCAGAACAATCTGCTCTGGTTCCTCAACAACAAGGGCACCGCGCGCCAGGAAACCTCGATCCTCAATCCCCCGTCAACCCCGGGCGCACCCTCGCTCAGCGAAATCACCATCCACGTCCCCTGAGTTCCGTCGACGTTTCGATGCCCCTCCACGACCTGCCTGCCCGCTGCCCTTCCCCTCGAACCCCGAGGGGAAGGGCATGCGCGAAATTCCGATGATGCCTACGCCATCCCCCACCCGAACCCTGCTCGAAGCACTCATCGCCTGTCCGTCCGTGACGCCCGAGGACGCCGGCGCCCAGGATCTGCTCACCGAGCGCCTCGCGCGCAGCGGCTTCGTTGCCGAGCGATTCGACCGCGGCGGCGTCGCCAACCGCTGGCTGATCCACGGCCGCGGCGGCCCCTGCTTCGTGTTCGCCGGCCACACCGACGTCGTGCCGCCCGGCCCCCGCGAACTGTGGCACTCCGATCCGTTCCGCGCGGAAGCGCGCGACGGCTTTCTGTACGGACGCGGCGCCGCCGACATGAAGACCTCGCTGGCGGCGTTCGCGATCGCCGCCGAGACCTTCGTCGCCGCGCATCCCGACCACCCCGGATCGATCGCCCTGCTGCTCACGTCCGACGAGGAAGGCCCGGCGACCGACGGCACCGTCGCCGTGGTCGAAGCGCTTGCCGCCCGCAACCAGACGATCGACTACTGCCTCGTCGGAGAACCGACCTGCGTCGACCGCCTCGGCGACACGATCAAGAATGGCCGCCGCGGCTCGCTTTCCGGACGCCTGACGGTGCACGGCATCCAGGGCCACGTCGCCTACCCCCATCTCGCCCGCAATCCGATCCATGCCCTGGCGCCGGCGCTGGCCGAGCTCGCGGCCACGGTCTGGGACCAGGGCAACGCCGATTTCCCGCCCACCACCTTCCAGGTGTCGAACATCCATGCCGGCACCGGCGCGGGCAACGTCATCCCGGCCCGCTGCGAAGTCGACTTCAACCTGCGTTTCGCGCCGGTTTCCGATGCCGACGCCCTGCGGGCCCGGATCGAGGCGATCCTGCGGACGCACGGGCTCACCTTCGACCTGCAGTGGACGCTGGGCGCGCGGCCGTTCCAGTGCGCTCCCGGGAAGCTGATGGCCGCGCTCTCGACGGCGATCGAGGGCGTGACCGGGGTCGTGCCGCAGCGATCGACCACCGGCGGCACCTCCGACGGCCGATTCCTGGCGACGATCTGCCCCCAGGTGGTCGAGTTCGGCCCTCCCAATGCGAGCATCCATACCGTCGACGAGCGGGTACGCCTCGCCGACATCGATGCACTCCGGGACATCTACCTTACAACCTTACAAGGTATATTTGCGGTTTGAATCCGCCCGCCACCATGTCCCTCGACGCCCAAGCCAACCTGCGAACGGTACGCGACGCCCTGCGCTATGCCGTGACCACCTTTAACGAAGGCGGAATCTTCTTCGGACACGGCCAGGCCGACGCATACGACGAGGCGGTTTTCCTCGTGATGCGCGCGCTGTCGCTGCCGATCGAACGCATGGACGTGTTCCTCGACGCGTTTCTCACCATCGGCGAAATCAACACGCTGCTCGAACTGATCGACCGCCGCGTCCGGACGCGCACGCCGGTGGCCTATCTGCTCAATGAAAGCTGGATCCAGGGCTACCGGTTCTACGTCGACAACCGCTGCATCATTCCGCGCTCCTTCCTCGGCGAACTGCTGCGCGACGGCCTCGACGCGTGGATCGACGATCCCGATGCGGTCGGACGCGTGCTCGACCTCTGCACCGGATCGGGCTGCCTGGCCATCATGGCCGCCGACGCGTTCCCCAATGCCGAAGTCGATGCGGTCGACATTTCCGTCGACGCCCTGGCGGTGGCACGCCGCAACATCGACGATTACGGATTGCGCGGCCGGGTCCACCCGGTTTCCTCGGACCTGTTCCAGGAACTCGGCGACCGGCGCTACGACCTGATCCTGAGCAATCCGCCGTATGTGACCGAGGCCGCCATGGCGGAGCTTCCTCCCGAGTATCGCCACGAGCCGCGTCTCGCGCTGGCCGGCGGGAACGACGGCGTCGACCTCGTGCGTCGGATCGTGAAGCACGCGCGCGCGCATCTCGAACCCCACGGCGTGCTGATCGTCGAAGTCGGGGACGGTCGCGCGGCGGTCGAACGGGCCTTCCCGGACCTGCCCTTGACCTGGCTCGCCACCAGCGCCGGGGACGACATGGTCTTCGCGGCGCGTGCGGAAGACCTGCCCAACGCAAAATAGTGCTGCGCATTCGAAACGGTGCGCTGGCCCGCGGCGCCCGCATCCTGTACCGCGACGTCAACCTGCTCGCCGCCCCGGGCGAACGGGTGGGGCTGGTCGGCGCCAACGGCTGCGGCAAATCGAGCCTGTTTTCGGCGGTGCTGGGCGAGCTGGCACTCGAAAACGGCGACCTCGACGCACCGCGCGCCGAGCGCATCGCGCATCTCGCCCAGGACATCGAATCGGAAGAGCCGAGCGCGCTCGCATACGTGCTCGGAGGCCATGCCCCGCTCGCCCAGGCGCGCGCCGCGCTCGCCGCCGCGGAACGCGCCGGCGACGATCTGGAACTGGCCCACGCCCATGCGCAGCTCGCCGAGATCGACGCCGGCGCGATCGCGGCCCAGGCGCGCACGGTGCTCCACGGACTCGGGTTCGCGCCGGGCGCCGCGGACGCGCCCGTGGAATCGTTTTCGGGCGGCTGGCGCAACCGTCTGGCGCTGGCGCGCACGCTGCTGCGCCCCGCCGACCTGCTGCTGCTCGACGAGCCCACCAACCACCTCGACCTCGATTCCGTGCTCTGGCTCGAAGCATGGCTGCGCCGCCAACCGGCGACCGTGCTGATCATCTCGCACGACCGCGAGTTTCTCGACCGCTGCGTGGAAACCATCTGGCACGTCGACGGCGAAACGATCCGGCGCTATGCCGGCAACTACACCTCCTTTGAAGCCGCCCAGGCGGAACGCCTGCGCCAGCAGGATGCGCTCGCCCGCAGCACCGCGCGCACCGCGGCGCACCTGCAGCGGTTCGTCGACCGCTTCCGCGCGCAGGCGACCAAGGCCCGCCAGGCGCAAAGCCGGATGAAGATGCTCGAGCGCCTGGTGCAGGTCGAGCCGGCGCGCGCCGCCCGCGAGTGGCGTTTCACGTTTCCCGAACCCGAGAAGGTGCCGGACCACCTCGTCACGGCGGCGGACCTTCACCTCGGCTACGGCGGGCACGCCATTCTGCGCGACGTCAAATTGCGGATCGAGGCCGGCGATCGCATCGGCGTGCTCGGCGTCAACGGCGCGGGGAAGTCCACGCTCATCAAGGCCATCGCCGGAACGCTGGCCCCGAAAGCCGGAACGCTGCAGCGCGCGTCCGCCACGAAGATCGGCTACTTCGCCCAGCACCAGTTGGACCAACTCGACGGCGACGACAGTCCGCTCGTGCAACTGCGCCGCATCGCTCCCGAAGCGCGCGAACAGGAGCTGCGCGACTTCCTCGGCGTGTTCCGCTTTTCCGGCGAGATGGCGACCGCACCGGTCGGGCGCATGTCCGGCGGCGAGAAAGCCCGCTGCGCGCTGGCGCTGCTCGCGTGGCAACGCCCCAACCTGCTGGTGCTGGACGAACCGACCAACCATCTCGACATGGAAACGCGCGAGGCCTTGACGATGGCCCTGTCCGCATTCGACGGCGCGCTGCTGCTCGTCTCGCACGACCGCCACCTGCTGCGCGCCGCGGCCGACCGACTCTGGCTGGTCCGCGACAACGCGCTCTCCCAATTCGACGGCGACCTCGACGAATACGCCGCGCTCGTGCTCGCCGACCGACGCGAACAGCGGCGCGCCGAGGAATCCGCCGCCGATGCCGCCGCCGATTCGGGGTCGTCCCCGGCGACCGGACGGCGCGACGAGCGACGCATCCGCGCCCAGGAACGCGAGCGTTTGGCCCAGGCGCAACGGCCGATCCGAAAACGTCTGGAAGCGGTCGAGCGGACGCTGCATGCTCGCACCGAGGAGCTGCGCGCGCTCGACGAAACCCTTGCCGATCCCGCGATCTACTCCGGAACCGCCGGCCACGACGTCCCGGAGCTTCTCAAACAGCGCGCGCAGATCGCCGCCGCGATCGAAGCCCTCGAGGCGGAATGGCTGGCAGGGCAGGAAGAGCTGGAACGGATCGCCTAAGGAGGCTGCGCGGGAGAAGGGGTACCGACTCTCCCGCCGATCACGGACAACTCGCCTGCAGCCAGGTTCCGGTCGCCGTATAGTCGGTCAGCGAGTCGGGGTTCGCGTTGTGGATCGTGCACCGGACGTCGTAGCGGCGTCGCGCGGTCCGGATCGCGCAGGCGTAGTCGACGCGCGTATTCGCCGCCACGCACTGCATGTTCCAATGCATCACCCCGCCCGACGTGGTCTCGTGTTCCGCGCATCGCCCCGTCCCGGCGGGAACCAGCGCTCCCGGATTGGGACCGGCGCGGACACAACTGCGAAGGACTTTCGAGAAGGGCTGGGAGATGCCCATGACGTGCACCGCGCCGCGCGTCGCAACCGACCACAGTCCGGGATCGATTGCCGTCACACCGCGCGTATCGAAGGTCACGGCAAATGCCGGCACCGCCGTGATTCCCAGGACCACCACCAGCGCGGTACGAAATGATTTTTTCATCTTCGAGGATCCTCGATGTCACCCGGTAAAATCCCGGTCGCGCGCGGGTGGCGAAACCGGTAGACGCATGGGACTTAAAATCCCAGGCCGCAAGGCGTGCGGGTTCGAGTCCCGCCCCGCGCACCATAGCCCCGTTTTCATCATTTCCGCAACATCCCACCAAAAGTAGGCGCTCAATGAGCGCAGCCCCGATCCCGGAGTAGCGCGGCGAAGGGGTGGCTGCTGCGTCCGTCCCATATCCACCGCACGCTCCGGCAACGCGATGGTTGCGCCGCGACAAGCCCTTCGCGGCCGCGATGCGTGACCATGCGTCGGTGTTTCCTCGCGCGCGACACCGCCGCATGGCAGGCGCCCCCTCACCGAACTTTTCCGGACTCACCGACGAGCAGGCGCGCGAGCGGCTGCGGATCCACGGGCCAAACCTGCCGCGGACCCCGGCCCGGCGCGGCGTGCTCGCCGAATTCCTGGGACGCTTTGGCAACCCCCTGGTTGCGATGTTGCTGTTTGCCGTTGCGGTATCGGCGCTGACCGGCGATGCGGCCGGTGCCGCTGTGATCGCGGTGATCGTGCTTGCCAGCGTGACGCTGGATTTCTTCCAGGAACATCGCGCCCACACCGCCGCCCAGCACCTCGCCGAGCGCGTCGCGATCCGGGTCCGCGTGATGCGCGGCGCCGAGGTTCGCACGGTGCCGCAGTCCGACATCGTCCCGGGTGACCTGGTGCTGCTCGCCGCGGGCAACCTGGTGCCGGCCGACGGCGTGCTGGTCGAGGCGCACGATCTGCTCGTGAACCAAGCCCGACTCACCGGCGAGTCGTACCCGGTGGCCAAGCGCGCGTGCGCCGAAATCGATGCCGGCGCGCACCGCCTGCCCGAGCACGAACATGCGGTGTTCATGGGCAGTTCGGTCGTCGGCGGCTCGGGGGCAATGCGCGTCCTCGCGACGGGCGGCGACACTGCGCTCGGCGGCGTCGCCGTAGCCCTCGAATCGGCGACGCCAGCCACCGTGTTCGAGCGCGGCACGCGGCATTTCGGGCTGATGCTGATGCGCGTGAGCGTCGCCATGGTGCTACTCGTGCTGCTGGCCAACCTGGCGATGCACCGGCCGTTGCTCGAATCCTTCCTGTTCTCGGTCGCGCTGGCGGTCGGCCTGACTCCCGAGTTGATGCCGATGATCGTGTCGGTCACGCTCGCCCGCGGCGCGCTGCGCATGGCACGCCAGGGCGTGATCGTGAAACGGCTGTCGGCGATCCAGGACCTCGGAGCCATGGACGTGCTGTGCCTGGACAAAACCGGCACGTTGACCGAGGCGACCATCCACCTCGATCGCTGCATCGACGCAGGGGCTCGGCCCAGCCGGTTTGTACTCGAACTCGCGTGGCTCAACAGCCACTTCGCCTCCGGTTTGCGTAGCCCCCTCGACGATGCCATCCTCGAACGCGGCGACGTCGACCCGACCGGCTGGCGCAAACTCGATGAACTTCCCTTCGACTTCGAGCGCCGATTCGTGTCGGTGCTGGTCGAACGCGGCGAGACGCGCCGCCTCATCGTCAAGGGCGCACCGGAGCAGGTACTCGCTCGCTGCGACGCGGTGCAGCACAACGACGCGTCGCGGCCGATGCGCGGCACGGAGCGCGAGCGCGCACGAGACCTGTTCGACGAACTCGGGCGACAGGGTCTGCGCGTGCTGGCGATCGCGTGGTGCCCCGCCGCGGGGCCGGCACTCCCTCCCAACGACGATACGCGCCTGATCTTCGCCGGCTTCGCCGCGTTCGCCGACCCGCCCAAGCCCAGCGCCGCCGAAGCGCTGGCCAGCCTGCGCGCCAGCGGCGTCGCACTGAAGATCGTCACCGGCGATACCGAGGCCGTGACCCGGCACCTGTGCGATCGCCTGGGCCTGCGGGTGGAGGGCGTACTCTGCGGCAGCGAGATCGAGGCCATGACCGAGGATGCCCTGCGCGCCCGGGCCGAGCGCACCACCCTGTTCTGCCGTACCACGCCGGCCCACAAGCACCGCATCCTGCTGGCGCTGAAGGCGCGCGGCCATGCCGTCGGCTTCGTCGGCGACGGCATCAATGACGCGCCTTCGCTGCACGCGGCCGACGTGGGCATCAGCGTCGACGACGCGGTCGACGTCGCCAAGCAGGCGGCATCGCTGGTGCTGCTGCGCAGCGACCTGCGCGTGCTGCATTCCGGGATCGTGGAGGGGCGGCGCACCTTCGCCAACGTGATGAAGTACATCATGATGGCGACCAGTTCCAATTTCGGCAACATGTTCAGCATGTCGATCGCCACGATCGCACTTCCCTTCCTGCCGATGCTTCCGCGGCAGATCCTGCTCAACAACCTGCTGTACGACATCTCCGAACTCGCGCTTCCGCTCGACGACGTCGACCGCGTCGACCTGCGACGGCCGCGCCACTGGGACATGGGATTCATCCGGCGATTCATGTTCGCGATCGGTCCCGTGAGCTCGCTGTTCGACCTGCTGACCTTCGCGGTGCTGCTTTGGCTGTTCCACGCCGACGCCGCACTGTTCCAGACCGGATGGTTCGTCGAATCGGTGACCACGCAGGTGCTGGTGATCTTCGTCATCCGCACGCGCGGCAGCCCGCTGCGCAGTCGCCCACACGCGCTGCTCGCCGCGGCCTGCGTCGCGGTGGTGGCGATCGCCGCACTGCTGCCCTATTCGCGCATCGCGCCGGTGGTCGGGCTGGTGCGGCTGCCGCCCGCCTACTTCGGCGTTTTGCTCGTGCTCAGCGCCGCCTACCTGCTGCTGGTCGACCGGGTCAAGCGGAGCTTCCTGCGCCGGGCGGCCCGTCGGCGACGGCCATGAAGCACTTGGGAATGTCGTCCGGAATCGGCACGTTCATCCCTTGATGCACACCAGCGGCGCAAGCCGGGCCACGCGCCGCGCCAGTCCGGCGCGGTCGGACGATTCGACCACGGCGCCGATATCCTTGTACGCCAGCGGCGCCTCCTCCGCGACGCCGCGATCGCTCGGGCTGCGGATCAGAATGCCGCGTGCGGCAAGCTCGTCGACCACGGCTCGACCGTGCCAGCGTCGCGCCGCCTCATTGCGGCTCATCGCGCGTCCCGCGCCGTGGCACGCCGAACCGAATGCGCGCTCTTTCGTTCCCGAAGAACCGGCCAGCACCCACGAAGCGGTGCCCATGCTGCCGCCGATCAGAACCGGCTGGCCGACCTGCGCGTATTCGGGCGGCAGCTCGGCATGCCCCGGCCCGAAAGCACGCGTCGCTCCCTTGCGATGGACGAACAACCGGCGCGGCCGTCCATCGACGACATGCGTTTCCTCCTTGCAGGTATTGTGCGAGACGTCGTAGAGCAACGGCAGCATCGCACCGCAAAAGATCTCCGCGAACGCCTGCCGCGTGAGGTGGGTGAGGATTTGCCGGTTGGCCAGCGCGCAGTTGATGCCCGCGCGCATCGCACCGAGATAGCGTTGCCCCAGGACGGATTGGATCGGCGCGCAAGCGAGCTCGCGGTCGGGCAGCCGGATGCCGGCGGCGGGAGCCGCGACGACCATCTCGCGCAGGTAGTCGGTGCCGATCTGATGACCGAGACCGCGCGAGCCGCAGTGGATGCTCACCACCACGTCCTCGGGTTCCAGGCCATAGGCGCGCGCCGCGGCAGCGTCGAAGATGGCGTCGACGACCTGCACTTCGAGGTAATGGTTGCCGGAGCCGAGCGTCCCCATCTCGTCGCGCTGGCGTTTCCTCGCCTGCTCGGAAACCGCCCCGGCATCGGCCCCTGCGACGCAGCCGTGCTCCTCGATGCGCATAAGGTCGGCCGCGCCGCCGAAACCTTGTTCGACAGCCCAGCGCGCGCCGCCCCGGAGCATCGCGTCCATGCCGTTCGCATCGAGGCGCAGGCTGCCGGTGCTGCCGATCCCGGCGGGAATGCGCGCCGACAGCAGATCGGCCAACGCGTACTTTTCCCGCTCGATGTCGGCTCGCTTCAGGCCGGTGTGCAGCGTGCGCACCCCGCAGGAAATGTCGAACCCGACGCCGCCGGCCGACACCACGCCACCCTCGTCGGCATCGAAGGCCGCGACGCCGCCGATCGGAAAGCCGTAGCCCCAGTGGGCGTCGGGCATCGCGTAGGACGCGGCGACGATGCCGGGTAGCGACGCGACGTTGGCGACCTGCTCGGCCACCTTTTCGTCCATCGCCGCCACCAACGCGTTCGAAGCAAAGAGGATTCCCGGAACCCGCATGCGGCCGACCTTGGGCAGTTCCCATTCGACCTCGCCGCGGCGCTTGAGTTTGCCGATGTCCATTGCCTTCTCCCTACGCCACAGCGCACCCTGCCTCAGACATCGACGACGCACTGCGCGAGCCAGCGGCCGTCCGGTTCCTGCCGCACGGCGAGCTCGCAGAACGACGCGCCCTTGATCTCGGCCGCCGGCTGGTGGCGGGCGACGTCGACCGGCTCGCCCCACGCGGTCGCGGTCAGGCGATGGCCTGCGATACGGACTGCGAAGCGAGAGAACAGGAGATGCCGCGTCGCCATCTCGTAGATCAGCGCATTGAGCCAATCGAGGAGCAGCAGCTCATCGTCGGGCGCCGCGCATGCAATGCGCACCGTCTCGCCGGTGCCGACATGCTCGGGGTCGCAGATCACCGCCGTCAGCGCGGTCGCGGCGCCGGCGAACGCTTCCGCCACCGTTGCGCCCCTGCCGCGCACGCCGATGTCCGCATCGTGGGAAAAGGTTTCCCAATTCATGGTGCCGCCTCCGCGGACAGTCGCGCCGCCTCGATTTCGCCTCGATCCTCGCGCAATTCGGGCGGAATCCACTTCCGCCCGCGTGCGCGGGCGATCCGCCGCAGGGCGATGTCGTGGATCGGCATTGACCGCGAGTATCGGAGCTTGGCGAATACAACGCCATGATGTCGCGCAAGCGCGCGCGTGGCACGGGAGCCTGACGTGGAATAGGATCGTAGATCCTCCGCAAGACCGCGCAGGCGATGCTCGTCGCGTATCGACACCCTATGCACGTTGAAGAAGCGGCCTGGATCCCGGACGAAGTCACGCTCGCGCTGATGGGCGACGCGATGCTCGGACGCGGCATCGACCAGATCCTTCCGCACCCGTCGGATCCACAGTTGTACGAACGCTTCGTCGGCTCGGCGAAAGACTATGTCGCCCTGGCGCGCCGCGTCAACGGCGCCATCGGCGAGCCGGTCGGCGTCGACGAGATCTGGGGCGAGGCGATCGCCGAGCTCGGCAAACCGGCGGCGGCGCTGCGCATCGTGAACCTGGAAACCAGCATTACGACCAGCGCGACGCCGGCGGCGAAGGACGTGCTCTACCGCATGCATCCGGCCAACGCCCGGTGCCTGCAAGCGCTCGGAGTCGATTGCTGCGTGTTGGCGAACAACCACGTCCTCGATTGGGGGCGCGCCGGGCTGCGCGAAACCTTGCGCACCCTCGACGCGGCCGGCATCGCGCATGCCGGCGCTGGCGCCGACGCCCGCGAAGCCGCTGCGCCGGCGATCCTGCCCCTCGCGCCCGCAGCGCGGGTGCTGGTGTACGGCTTCGGGCTGGCCAACAGCGGAATTCCCGACCACTGGCGTGCCAGGCATGACCGGGCTGGCATCCAAGGACTCGAACCCTCGCCCGCCGCGCTGGCGAGCATTGCGCGGCGCATGCGCGCGCACCGGCGTCCCGGCGACCTCGTCGTCGCGTCGTTGCACTGGGGCGGCAACTGGGGCTACCGGATCGAGCCGGCGCAGCGCGAACTCGCGCACGCGCTGATCGACGTGGCCGGGTTCGATCTGGTGCACGGCCACTCCAGCCATCACGCCAAGGGCATCGAGATCCATCGCGGTCGGTTGATCCTGTACGGCTGCGGCGACTTCATCAACGACTACGAAGGCCTGAGCGGTTATGGCGCCTACCGCGGCGACCTCGCGGTGGCCTACCTCGCGCGCTGTCGTGTCGCCGACGGCGCGCTGCAGTCGCTGACGTTGCGCCCGTATCGCATCCGCCGCATGCGCCTGCAGCGCGTCGACGCCGCCGACCGTGCCGCGCTGCAATCGATCCTCGATCGCGAAAGCGCGCCGCTGGGAACGCGGGTCATCCTGCATGCCGACGGCGAGTTGGCGGCGCACGCGGCGCGTTGAGATCATCCTCCCGCGACGGCGTCCGCAATCCGGGTAGCATGCGGCCATGCAAATCGCCTCGAAATCCGCCCAGATCCGCGGCCTGCTCGGCTGGCTCGCCTTGTCGCTCGCCGCCACGATCGTCGGCGCGCTGGCATCGGTGCATGCCGCTGCGTTCTATTCCAGCCTGGTGCAACCGGGCTGGGCGCCGCCGCCCTGGCTGTTCGGCCCGGTATGGACGGCGCTGTACGCGATGATGGGCTTTGCCGCGTGGCTGGTCTGGCGCCGGGGCGGCCTGCGTGCGCAGGCAAGGCCGTTGACCTGGTACCTGCTCCAACTGGCGGTCAACGCGCTATGGAGCTGGCTGTTCTTCGCCTGGCATCTCGGCGGCGGCGCATTCGCCGACATCGTGCTGCTGTGGTTGCTGCTGCTGGCCACGGTACGCAGCTTTCTGCGGGTGCAGCGCAGCGCGGGCTTGCTGCTCCTCCCGTATCTGGCGTGGGTGAGCTTCGCCGCCGTACTCAATCACGCCATCTGGCGCCTGAACCCGGCAATCCTCGGTACATGACGCCGCTCCCGCTGCGCGGGACCCCCTGAACCACGATCGACGATATTGCGCCAACCGGCGCGCGCCGGAGGCCGGCGCATCACCCGCCGGTGCGCTCCATGTGGCGATAGCGCACGGCCATCGACGCGTCGTGTTCGGCCACGACGTCGTCCTTTCGGGCCATCGCATCGAGGTCGGCGGCACGCGCTTCCTTAGCAGGCTTGCCGCTTTCCTCGTCCGCCTGCGCCTGCTCCCGGTCCAACGCGGCCCAGGCGCCCTCATCGCTTGCTTCCCGCGAGTAATAGGAAGCCAAGGACCGATCGTGGGCGCAGGCCGCAGCAGCCGGACCGCGATGCGCGGACGCAAGCCGCAACGGGCTCGCCGCCTGCGCCGGCGCAACCAACCCCAGCGCAATCGTTACCGCGGCCATACCCGCCAAACTCCGCACCCGCGCGGACGGCAACCGCGAACCGCCCTCCGCGCTCCGCCGCACCTCATCCGATGCATCGAACGGCGCAAATCCCCCAAACCGGAACACCGCGTCAAAAAAGCCTGCTTTCATCCATTCCTCCTGCCACTACCGAATCGACCCCGTCGACAACGGGGTCGCATACACAAACAAATCCGCACCGCCGCGCGATTTCCATCGTCGCGGCTCTCATCTCTGACCGGATAACGGGCGCCAGGTTCCATTCCGGCGATGCGGGCAAGTCGCGCCTGGGTAAAATTCGCCGCCGGGGTACGGCACGTCCCGTCCTGCAGCCGACGGAGCGCACGTTCCCGTGGACCCCATCGATCCCACCCGGAGGAAGCATTCGTCATGAAGGTATCCGAGGCGATTCAGACGCGCCGTTCCGTAAAACAGTACGACCCGACGCATGAAATCGGCGATGCGGACGTGGACCGTCTGCTCTCGCACGCCATGCTGGCGCCCACCGCGTTCAACATCCAGCACTGGCGCTTCGTGCACGTGCGGGACAAGGCGCTGCGACAGGAGATCCGCAAGGTTGCCTGGGATCAGGCGCAGGTGACCGACGCCTCCTTGCTGCTGGTGCTGTGCGCGGACCGCAAGGCGTGGGACAAGCAGCCCGAACGCTACTGGCGCAATGCCGCGAAACCGATCCAGGATTTCATGGTGCCGGCCATCCGCCAGTACTACGCGGAACGCGACTCCGTGCAGCGCGACGAAACCATGCGCTCCTGTGGAATTGCCGCCATGGCCCTGATGCTGATGGCGCGCGAAATGGGCTACGACTCGTGCCCGATGGACGGCTTCGACTTCGACGCAGTGGGAAAGCTGATCCGCCTGCCGGAAGACCATGTGGTCACGATGATGTTGGCGGTGGGCAAGGCCCTGCAACCGGCCTGGCCGCGCGGCGGGCAACTCGAACTCGGCGAAGTGGTGATCCGCGACCGCTTCCCCGCCTGATCGCGGGGTTGCTCGGCCCGGATTCGGGCATGCAAATGGCGTCGCTCGCGGCGAATCGGCGCGGGCGACGCCATTTGCGGCTAGTCACAGCGGCGCGGATGCCGGCCTTCCCGGCAAGCGTCATGGACGCGTGCTCGATGAGCGGTGCGTCGATGGGTTCGTTGTTGAAGAACTTGAGCACCCACTGCTGCCCGTCGATTTCGATGAGCGCCTTGGGCTTCGCCCCGCCAAAGCTTCCTCAGGGGGTGACGACCGGTGGTCTGTAACGCGAACCCAAAACCGGATTTCGTCGTTGCTTTTCCTGGTGCGTCATGGGATACTGAATCCGGATTTTGTTGTGGGAGGCGTGATGAAACCGTCGCAAGCCTTGGGGTCGCACCGGGCCGAGATCCGGCGCATCGTTGCTGCGCATCGCGCCTTGAATGCCCGCGTCTTCGGTTCCGTCGTCCATGGCGACGACACGGAAGGCAGCGACCTGGACCTCATCATCGATCCGACGCCCGAGACGACGTTGATGGACGTGGCGGCCATTCAGGTCGAGTTGGAAGACCTGCTTGGGGTATCCGTCGACGTGTTGACGCCTCGGGCGTTGCCCGAGAAATTCCGTAACCGTGTGATCGCCGAGGCGGTGCCGGTATGAACAAGAAGGCGTTTCGCGTTCCCGACTACCTGGGGCATATCCTGAGCGCGATCGAACGGATCGAGCGCTACACGGAGAACATGGATAAGGCCGGGTTCCTCGCCAATGACTTGGTGCAGGATGCCGCCATCCGCAACATCGAGATCGTCGGGGAAGCGTCCAACAACATCCAGCGCGTATTCCCGGAATTCGCCGACCTGCACAGCGAAATTCCTTGGCGCGTCATGTACACGATGCGCAACCGCGTTTCCCAAGGTTACGAGGATGTGGATCGAAGTCGGAACCATCGTCGGATGACGGATTCAAAATGTGATTCATGCCCGCGAACATCCTGAACCTGCCCGGTTACACGGTTCTGCGCGTTGAGGAAACCAGCCACGACTATCATGTGACGGCGGAGGCATCGAACCCGCCGAATGTCTGCGCGGCGTGCGGCGCGGAGACGCTGCGCGGCCATGGCCGCAACGAGCAAGTCATCCGCGACCTGCCGATGCACGGCAAGCGCGTTGGGATCTACGTCGACACCCGCCGATGGCGCTGCGCCTCCTGCGGCAAGACCTTCATGGAGGACCTGCCGGCCGTCAACGCCAAGCGCGAGATGACCGACCGCCTGGTGAAGTGGATCGGCCGGCGGTCGTTGAAAACCACCTTCGCCTCGATCGCCGAGGAAATCGGCATCGACGAGAAGACCGTCCGGAACATCTTTCGGGACTACATCAACGAACTCGAACGCACGGTTCGGTTCGAGACGCCGAAATGGATGGGGATCGACGAAATCCACCTGATCCGGCCGCGCTGCGTCATCTCCAACATCCAGAACAACACCATCGTCAACATGCTTCCGAACCGGGAACAGATGACGGTAGCGACCTATCTCATTGGGCTGGAAGGCAAGGAAATCGTCCAGTACGTCGCGATGGACATGTGGACGCCGTACCGCAACGCGGTTCACGCGGTGCTGCCCGACGCTCGGATTGTTATCGACAAGTTCCACGTCGTCCGGATGGCGAACGACGCCCTGGAGCGCGTCCGCAAGGGCCTGCGGGAGCGCCTGACGCCCCAGCAGCGCCGGGGGCTGATGCACGACCGCTTTGTGTTGCTCAATCGCGAGCGCGATCTGACCGACAATGCCCGACTGTCGCTATCCGGCTGGACCCGGAATTACCCCCCGCTGGGCGAGGCGTACAGGCTCAAGGAAGCGTTCTTCAGAATCTACGAGGACTGCGATACCCGGGACCTGGCCCGGCGTCGCTATGACGCCTGGAGCCGGTCCATTCCGGCGGAGATCGCCCCGGCGTTCGCCGACCTGACGCGCGCTTGGACGAACTGGGAGCCGTACATCCTGGCTTACTTTGACCATCCGATCACCAACGCCTACACCGAAAGTCTGAACTCGCTGATCCGGCTGATGGACCGTCTTGGCCGGGGATACAGCTTCGAGGCGCTGCGGGCGAAAATCCTCTTCACGGAAGGGATCCACAAACACAAGCTCAGCCGCCCGAAGTTCGAGCGGCGTCGGGCGGAGATGGAATATGCGGGGATCGCCGATTCGGGCATCCATCTCTACGGGTTACCGCCGGCCGCCGAAAAACCGCCGCGCCCGCGCCGTGCGCCACAGGATCGGTTACCGGCCGAGAAGAACTACGGGGCCGACATAAACACACTGATCGAACTGCTGGAATCCGGTCGGCTGTGAGCCTTCAAACACAGCCAAATCCGGATACCCTATATTCTTATTACAAGCCGGGCACCCATCCATTGCCTGCGGGACCATGAGCAGGTCAATCGGCGCCCTCCCGCCCTCGCCGCGTCGGCCCGGACCCGGCCGCCCGGCGGCCCGCCTTGACGCTCGCGCGCCGGCTTTTCGCGTCGAGGCGTTTCGCGATCGACGCCAAGGTCGGCTTCGTGGGGCGCCGCCGCTTCGGAATCGTGGCCGCCGCATCCACCAGATCCTGCAAGCGGAGCAGCGCCTCCGCGCGATTCTTCTCGAGACTTCGATGTTCCTGCGCCTTGATGACGACCACGCCGTCCTTGCTGATGCGGTGGTCGCCAAGCCGCAATAGCCGCGCCTTGACCGGCTCCGGCAACGACGACGCGCGGATGTCGAACCGCAGGTGCACCGCGCTCGAGACCTTGTTCACGTTCTGACCTCCGGCGCCCTGCGCCCGGATCGCGGTGATTTCGATCTCCTCCGGAGGAATGGGGTGGCGGTGGCGCATGGAAGGTCCCGGAACTGGCGGTCGTCGGCATTTATACCCGCAGGCGGGCCGACGTTCCCGGTAGTGGTTTCCCAATCGTCTCGGCCGCGCTATCCTGCGTTGCTCGAGACTCGTGGAACCGAAGCTGGTACCCAGCCATGGCCGCACCGTCCGATCCCGGCGCCGACATCGCATCCAATGCGGCCCAGCCCCCGCGAAGGAACCCAGGTTCCGGGTTCACGCCATTCCTGCTTCCCGATCCCGACCTGCCAGCGGAACAGCGCATCGCCCGCCTGCGCGAGCGCATCTTCCACGCCGGGAGCAGCGGCGCGGCACTCGAGGAAATCCTCCGGTCGCTGATCCAGAGCGAGGAACGCGTCGTACGCCTCACCAACCTGTGCCTGGCGCGCAGCGAAATCAACCAGACCATCGTCCGCCTGCAAACGCCGGAGGAACTGTTCTCCGTGGTCTGCCGCATCGCGGTCGAATACGGCGGCATGCGGATGGCATGGATCGGGATGCGCAATGCCGAGACCGGGAGGATCGATCCCGTCGCCCGCTACGGCGAGGCACTCGAATACCTCGACGGCATCGCGGTTTCCGCCACCGCCGAAACGCCGGAGGGCTGCGGCCCCACCGGCTGGGCCTACCGCACCGACCGATACCACACGGTGCAGGACTACGCCACCGATCCGATGGTCGCCCCGTGGCGCGAGCGCGCCCTGCAGCACGGGCTGCGCGCCACCGGCGCCTTTCCCATCCGGCGCGACGATGCACCCTACGCCGTGCTCACGGTCTACAGCACGCAACCCGATTCCTTCGACGACGAAGTCATCGACCTGCTGCGCGAGATCTCCAAGGATCTGGGCTTCGCCCTCGATGCGATCGAAAACGCCCGCGTGCGCCGGGAAATGGTCGACGCGCTCCGGCGCAGCGAGCGCGACCTGCGGGAAAAAAACGAGTTCCTCGACTCGATCCTGCAAAGCGAACCGGAATGCGTCCTCGTGCTCGACGCGCGCCGGAAACTGTTGCGCATCAATCAGGCGGGCCTGCGCATGCTGGGCGCCCATACGGAAGCGGAAGTCGCCGCCACCGGCCTGCTGCATTTCATCCTTCCCGATTATCGCGGCGCCTTTCTCGACCTGCACCGCAAGGTCTGCGGCGGCGAAAGCGGCGTCCTGGAGATCGCGGTCGGCGGCAGGGACGGCACCTCGCGCTGGCTGGAAATCCACGCCGCCTGCCTGCCCCACGTCGGCAACGAACACCCGGGATTCCTCGGCATCGCGCGCGACATCTCGGAAACGAAGCGCTCGGCCGAACTGATCTGGCGCCAGGCCAACTTCGACTTCCTCACCGGACTGCCCAACCGCTACATGTTCCGCGACCGGCTGGAACAGGAAATCAAGATATCGCATCGCATGGGCGGTCTGCTCGCGCTCCTGTTCATCGACCTCGACCGGTTCAAGGAAATCAACGACACGTTCGGGCACGACCGCGGCGATCGCCTGCTGGTCGAGACGTCGCGCCGGATCTCCGCCTGCATCCGCGAAGCGGATACCGTCGCCCGCCTCGGCGGTGACGAGTTCACCGTGATCCTGCCGCAACTGACCCACCCCGAGGATGCCGAAGCCGTCGCGAGCAACATCATCACCCGCCTCGCCGATCCCTACGTGCTGGGTGGCGAGTCGGTCTTCGTCACCGCCAGCGTCGGCATCACCTATTTCCCGACGGACACGCAAAGCGCCGACGCGCTGATCCGCCACGCCGATCAGGCGATGTACGTCGCCAAACGCCAGGGCCGCAACCGCCTGGCCTATTTCACCGAGGCGCTGCAGGCCGAGGTGAAGACCCGCCTGCATCTGATCAACGATCTGCGCGGCGCCCTGCCCGGCGGCCAGTTGAGCGTGTTCTTCCAGCCGATCGTCGACCTGTCGAGCGGACGAATCTGCGCGGCCGAGGCCCTGTTGCGCTGGAGGCATCCCACCCATGGATGGATCCCCCCCGACCGCTTCATTCCCGCCGCCGAGGAGACCGGCCTCATCGTCGACATCGGCGACTGGGTATTCCGCGAAAGCGCGCGCTGGGCGAAACGCTGGCACGAACAAGGGCTGGGCAGCGAATTTTGCGTCAGCGTCAACAGTTCCCCCGTGCAATTCCGCGACGGCGCGCAGATCCGCAGATGGCCGAAGATCCTGGAGGACCAGGGCCTGCCGCCCCGCTGCATCGCCATCGAAATCACCGAAGGCCTGCTGCTCGAGGCCGATGCGGCGGTCGCCGAATCGCTTTCCTGGCTGCGCGACAGCGGCATCCCGCTCGCCCTCGACGATTTCGGGACCGGCTATTCCTCGCTCGCATACCTGCACAAGTTCCCGCTCGACCATTTGAAGATCGATCAGTCGTTCACGCGCAACCTCGAGACCGAACCGGCGGCGCGCACCCTGTCGAAGACCATCGTCCGGATGGCGCAGGAACTCGGCCTGCGGGTGATCGCCGAAGGCGTCGAAACCGCGGCCCAGCGAACCTTTCTGCAGGACGCCGGCTGCGGCTACGCCCAGGGGTATCTGTTCTCCCGACCGGTTCCGCCCGAGACGTTCGAGACGCTGCTGCACGCCGACCGAACCCCCGGATAACCGCGCCTCTGCGCCGTTTTTCCCGCTACTGCCCACAACGGCCGTGGGCACAATGCGGGGAAAGACGGGATGCTCCCATGCGGGGATTCCGGACCAGAACAACAACGATCGATGGGACGACGGTTCCCCGCGAAACGGCAGCGATCGTCATTGCGAGGGCGAAGCCCGAAGCAATCCAGACCGCCGCCTCGATCGCCGCGGCCCTACGGGCCTCGCGATGACGAAGGGGACTGGAGGAGATGAAAACGAGCGCGCCCGCCCCACCAACCCGCATCGCCCGCTTTGAGATCCTCGCCAAGCTTGGCGCGGGCGCGGAAGGATCGGTGTATCTGGCATCCGACCCCCGTCTCGACCGCCGGGTCGCGGTGAAGACGATCCGCCTCGACGCCCCCGGCGGCCTGCGGCGCGACGGGCTCGCGTCGTTGCTCGACGAGGCGCGCATCGTCGCCACGCTGTCGCACCCGAACATCGTGCCGCTCCACGATGCGGGAGAACATGCCGGCGCCCCATATCTCGTCTTCGAGTACGTCGAAGGCGAGACCCTTGCCGCCCTGCTGCGCCGGGAGGGACCGCTTCCGGTCGCCCGCGCCGTGGAAATCGGCATCGCGCTGGCGCAGGGCATCGCATACGCCCACGAACGCGGCATCGTCCACCGCGACATCAAGCCGGCGAACATCATGGTCGGGCCCGACGGCGTGCCGCGCCTGATGGACTTCGGCATCGCCCGCCGCATCCAGGGCGACGGCGGCGGCATCCTCAACGAGGTTTCCGGAACGCCCTCGTACGTCGCGCCCGAATCGATCACGCGGCGGACGTTTCTGCCCGCCGGCGACCAGTTCGCGCTCGGCGTCGTGCTCTACGAGATGATCACCGGCGCGCCGCCGATCCACGGCTCGAAGCCCGGCGACACGGTGCGGCGCATCGTCGAGGAGGATTTCGTCCTGCCGTCGCAGCGCGTCGACGGCGTCGACGCCCGCCTCGACGGCCTCCTGATGAAGGCCCTGGCGAAGAACCCCGACGAGCGGTTCGCCAGCGCGGCCGAGATGGCCAAGGCCCTGCACGAATACCTGCACCCCGACGCCGAGGCGCCGAGCGACCCCGCCACCGGCACGCTCGACTATCTGCTGCGCCGGATCCGCCACAAGGGCGATTTTCCGGCGATGTCGGCGACGATCACCGCCGTCAACCGCGCCGTCGCGTCGGATCGCGAGCCGATCTCCGTGCTGTGCGGCATGATCCTCAAGGATCTGGCGCTGACCACCCGCCTGCTCAAGCTGGTCAACGCATCCCAATTCACGCAGTTCGGCGGCGAAATCAGCACCGTCTCGCGGGCCATCGCCATCGTCGGCTTCAATGTCGTGCGCAACCTCGCGATGTCGCTCACCCTGTTCGAGCACCTCCAGGAACACGCCAACGCCGCCGCGCTCAAGGACCTCGCCATCGGCGCCTATTTCAGTGGCCTGCTGGCCCGGGAACTGGCGTCGGACGCCGACACGCAGCATGTCGAACAGGCCTTCGTCTGCGCGATGTTCCACCGCCTGGGCAAACTGCTGGCCACCTTCTATCTGCACGAGGAAGCGCTGGCGGTGGCGCGCGCGATGCAGACCCACGGCTGGGACGAGGACCGCGCCTCCCGTCAGGTTCTCGGCCTGAGCTACGACGATCTCGGCGTCGGCGTCGCCAAGGCGTGGAACCTGCCGGACGACCTCCGCACCAGCATGCGCACCGTCGCCAGCCCCGGCCCGGTCCGCCCGACGCGGGAGCCGGAGCGGCTGCGCCTGCTGGCCGGGCTGACCAACGAACTCTCGGACATCATCCGCGCCGGCGACGAATCCGCCCGGCCCCGCGATGTCCGTACCCTGCTCGAACGCTACGGCCCTGCCACCGGCATCGATGAGCGCACGCTCAACGCCGCGATCGAGGGCGCCACCACGATCCTGATGCGCGACGCGGAGACCCTCGGACACGGCGTTGCCCGCAGCGGGTTCGCGAAGCGGGCGCACGACTGGAACACCACGACGGCGAGGGGACATCCGGGGGCGGCAGCCGAGGCGGACGCCGACACCATGCGCCGGATCGCCCTCACCCAGCACCTGAGCGCCGACGCCGCGCTGGACTCGGCCACCGCCGAGGGGCCGGACGCGCTCGCAACACCCGGCAAGCGCCAAGCGCTGCTCGCCGCCGGCATCCAGGACATCACCAATTCGCTGGTGAGCGAGCAACCCCTGCAGGACATCCTGCGCATCATCCTGGAAACGATGTACCGCGCGATCGGCTTCGACCGCGTACTGCTGTTCATTCTCGATGCGCCCCGCCAGGCACTGCGCTGCCGCTATGGCTTCGGCCCCGGCGCCGAGGCGTTCGTGAAGCAGAAACTATCGCTGCCCTTGCACGGCAACCGGGACCTGTTCTACGCCGCCACCGTGATGGGCGTGGACCTCTGCGTCACCGACCTCGACGCCGAGAAGGTGCGGGCGCACGTTCCCGATTGGTACCGGCGCGACCTCGGCGCGCGCGGCCTCGTCCTGCTGCCGATCGCCCAGAACAAGCGCACGGTGGGCCTGATCTACGGCGACAGCGCCTCGGCGGCGACGCTGCATTTCAGCGCCGAGGAACTCGGCCTGCTCAAGACCCTGCGCAATCAGGCGGTGCTGGCGATGCGGCAGGCAGGCTGATGGTCATGGCGATCCACCGCCCCGAATGAGGAAGCGTTGGCGTCATCGCCAAGCCTGATACCAGCCCCCGTCGTCATCGCGAGGCCCGCAACCAGCCCCTGTCGTCATCGCGAGGCCCGCAACCAGCCCCTGTCGTCATCGCGAGGCCCGCAGGGCCGCGGCGACCCAGAAGACGGCCTGGATTGCTTCGGGCTCCGCCCTCGCAATGACGATCGCTGCCGTTTCACCCCAATGACGATCGCTGCCGTTTCACCCCAATGACGATCGCTGCCGTTTCACCCCAATGACGGTGCGCCACCCTCAAGTCCCGCCAGTCCTTGCCGATACGCGATGGTGGTACGCAGGCAAGAGGGGGCGCGATCGAAAACCGGCGGCGACGGTACCGGAATCGTGACCGAAGTCACATTCGCCGTGTTCTCGCCCGGGTTTCCATTGCGTTTCGTACCATGTTTACGGTAGCATCCCGGCCTCGTGCATCGCGCGCCCTATCACGAGCGATTGAGTGTCGGGTTGCCATATTCCCGTCAGGGAGACCGCGTAAAACGGCCTCCTGACAGGAATAACGTTCCGCCCGGGCAAGGGTCCTGCGGGATCCCCGGGCGGTGGAATCGTCCTCTTGCATTGGTGCATCGCCTTATGAACACACGAGTAAGCGCACTGCCCAGGGTTGCAAACGGGCACTGGCTGCAATGGCCCAGCGATTGGGTGCTGGCCTTCGGGGGCCTGCTCTTCGCACTGTCGGTGATCGACGGAAGCGGGGAACTGGCGCGCCATGCCGATGCCTGGCGAACGCCGTTCACGATGGCGTTCGCGGGCGGCTTCGCGGCCATGCTCCTCGGCACCAACCTGGCCGCGGGGCTCTACCGGTCCACCCGCTACCCGTCGCGCACGGCCGTGTTCGCCCGGGCGCTCGCGGCTGCGGCGATCGACACGGTGATCTTCTATGTCGCGGTCCGCGCCCTCGCGCCCAACCTCAACGGGCCGACCCTCGGCACCCCGGCGTTCCTGTTCCCCTACACCCTGCTCGTCGCCTCGGTGCGGCCAGCGCTGTTCCTGGCCCAGCAGTGCGGCCCGGCGGCGCGGCGCGTGCTGGTGCTGGGCACCGGCCCCGACGCGCAGGACCTCGTCGACACGCTGGCGCGCAATCCGCAGCGCGGCCTGGAGATCGTCGGCGTCGTGCCGACCAACCATTCCGGCGCCTCGACCGCAACCACGCTCAACGGCCACACGCCGATCCTGCAGTGCGACGATCTGGTGGATCTGGTGCGTCGCGCCCGCGCCAACGAGATCGTGGTCGCCGAACGCGAACAGCGCGGCGGGGTGCTGCCGCTGCGCGACATGCTCGAGTGCCGGATCCACGGCGTGCGGATCACCGACAAGACCGCGTTCTACGAGCGCGTCCACGGCGAATTTCCGCTCGACTCGCTCAAGGCGAGCTGGCTGATCTACGGCCACGGCTTCGAGCAGGGCCTGCTCCGCCGCTTTGCCAAGCGCACCACCGACATCCTCGCCTCGTCCGTCCTGCTCGTGCTCGGCCTGCCGGTGATGGCGATCGCCGCGGCGGCGATCGCCATGGAAAGCGAAGGCCCGGTGATCTACCGCCAGGAACGCGTCGGGCTCAAGGGCCGCACCTTCCAAGTGCTGAAGTTCCGCAGCATGCGCACCGATGCCGAAGCCGACGGCCGCGCCCGCTGGGCCGGCGCCGGCGACCCGCGCGTCACCCGGGTAGGCCGGATCATCCGCAAGACCCGCATCGATGAACTGCCGCAACTGATCAACGTGCTGCGCGGCCAGATGAGCATCGTCGGGCCGCGGCCCGAGCGGCCGGCGTTCGTCGAGCAGCTCAAGAGCGACATCCGCTTCTACGACGTCCGCCACAGCGTCCGACCCGGGCTCACCGGCTGGGCCCAGGTGCGGTTCAACTACGCGGCCACGCTCGAGGACTCCCGGCGCAAGCTGCAGTTCGACCTCTATTACGTCAAGAACCACTCGCTCGCCCTGGACCTGCGGATTCTCTTCGAAACCATCCGCGTCGTCCTGCGCGGCGAGGGCGCGCGCTAGTCCGCGCCCCCCGCGCAGGGTGCGCTGTTCCGGTTGAACACCTTCGGCGCACTCAGCTACGGCACCGCGTCGGCGGCATTCCTGCTGCTGGCTGCGGTGCTGTTCATCGGCGCGCTGGGACGGCGCGGCATGCGTTCCGGCGGCGCCGCCGAACGCCAGGCGCGCATCCGCATCCTGGACGCCGCCGGATCCTCCAGCCGGGCCGGCATCTCCCTCGCCGTCGCGTCCCTCGTCACCGCGTTCTGGGCCGGTGGCCTGGCGGTCCAGAGCGCGCGCGGTGTACTCCTGCCGCTGCCGGACTACCTGCTGGAAATCGGACGGGATACTGCCTGGTTGCTGACGATCGTCGGCCTCAACCGGGTCGTGTTTCCCCGCCCTTGGCGCATCGGCGCAGCAACGGTCTGCATCGCCCTGCTTGCCCTCGGCCCGCTGCTGGCGATCACCAATCCCCACGATTTTCTCCGCGCGGCGCAGGCGCCCCTGGTCCGCGCCGGCCTTTTCATGGCGATCGCGATCTTCGTCGCCCTCGAACAGGTCTACCGCAACGCCAATGCCAGCGGACGCTGGGCGCTGCGTCCGCTGGTGATCGGCGTCGGCCTGCTGTGTGCCTACGACCTCTACCTCTACTCCCAGGCGGAGCTGCTCAAACAAATCGGCGCGGTGTCCTGGAATGCGCGAGGGCTCGTGGATGCGCTCGCCGTCCCCCTGCTCGTGCTCGCCGCGCGGCGCAGCCCCGACTGGCCGCTGGAGGTGTTCGTCTCCCGCCAGGCGGTGTTCTACGCCGGGACCTTCGTCGCCGCCGGCACCTACATGACGGCGATCGCCGCCGTCGGCTACCTGCTGCGCCGCTTCGGCGGCAGCTGGGGCGGCGCGATCCAGATCGTTTTCGTCGCCGGCGCGGCCGTCGTGCTGGCGGTTTCCCTCGCCTCGACGGCGGTGCGCCGACGCATCAAGCTCTTTCTCGCCACCCACTTCTACCGCAACAAGTACGACTACCGCATCGAGTGGCTGCGCTTCGTCGACACGCTTGCCGAACCCGGCGAGCCCGACGTGCGACGCACCGCGATGCGCGCGATCGCCCAGATCTTCGAAAGCCCCGAAGCGGTGCTGCTGGTCCGCGAGGAGTTCGGCGACCACGCCGGCGCGGCGTTCGTGCCGGTCGCTGCCTGGCCGGCGGAAGCCGCCGGACTGCACCGCGCCCACCCCCTGCCCGCCGGGAGCGAACTCGCCCGCTATCTCGAACGCAGCCGGACGGTCATCGACCTCGATGCCTATCGCGGCGCGCCCGAGCAATACGAAAACGTCGACCTGCCCGACTGGCTGCAGGGCGTATCGCACTGGCGGGTGCTCATGCCGGTCCTGCATCGCGACCGCCTCCTCGGCATGGTCCTGCTGCAGGCGTCGCCGGGGCCGTTCGACCTGACCTACGAAGACTATGACCTGATGCGCATGACCGGACAGCACATCGCCGTGCACATCGTGCAGCAGGAAACCGATCGCAGCCTGGGACAGGCCCGCCAGTTCGAGGCCTACAACCGCCTGGTCGCCTTCATGATGCACGACCTCAAGAATTCGGCGGCGCAGATGCAACTCATCGTCGACAACGCGCCGCGCCACAAGCACAAGCCGGAGTTCGTCGACGATGCGGTGCGGACCATCGCCAATGCCGCAGGCCGCATCAACGGCCTGATCCAGCAGATCAAGGGCGGATCGGCGGCGCCCGCGGCGCGGCCGGTGGCGCTCGACGACCTGGTGCGCAGCGCAGTGCAGCGTTGCCACGACCGTCAGCCGGTTCCCGCCGCACCGGAACTCGCCTCCGCGCGCATCGTCGCCGATCCGGCCAAGCTCGAAGCCGCCATCGAACACCTGCTGCGCAACGCCCAGGATGCCACGCCCCCGGACGGCCGCATCACCGTCGCGCTCGAGGTCGGCGCCGACGAAGCCCGGCTCGTGGTCGCCGACACGGGGTGCGGCATGAACGCCGAGTTCCTGCGCGAACGCCTGTTCCGTCCCTTCGACAGCACCAAAGGTGCGCAAGGCATGGGGATCGGCGCCTACCAGGTCCGCGAAACCGTGCGTGCGCTGGGCGGCGACGTCCGCGTGACCAGCGCACCGGGTGCGGGGACGACGTTCACGTTGCGATTTCCGCGGGAAAGGATGACCGAATCGGAAGACCGCACTGCGTTTCCTGGATTAGGATAGCCCCCTGCACATGCCCTCACCCCCGCCCTCTCCCGCACGCGGGAGAGGGCGGGGGTGAGGGACCTTGCAAGTACCGATCGACCGGAACCACGACTTTCATGCCAACCCCGCCGCGCCTCCTCATCGTCGAAGACGATCCGGGCCTGCAGACCCAGCTCAAGTGGTGCTTCGACGACTACGAAGTGCTCGTCGCCGGCAACCGCGAGGAGGCGCTCGCCCAACTGCGCCGCAGCGCCCCCCCGGTGGTGCTGCAGGACCTCGGGCTGCCGCCGGACGCCGCCGGCGTCAGCGAGGGGCTGCGCACGCTGCAGGAAACGCTTTCGCTCGCCCCGACCACCAAGGTCATCGTCGTCACCGGCAACGCCGACCGCGACAACGCCCTGCGGGCCGTCGAATCGGGCGCCTACGACTTCTACCAGAAGCCGGTCGACACCAACGTCCTCCAGCTCATCGTCTCGCGCGCGTTCGCGGTCCATGCCCTCGAAAGCGAACTGCGCCAGTTGCGCCAGGCGCGCATCGCCTCGCCGCTGGAAGGCATCGTCGCCGCCGACGACCGGATGCTGGCCTGCTGCCGCATGGTCGAGAAGGTCGCACCGACCGAGGTCTCGGTGCTGATCCTGGGCGAAAGCGGCACCGGCAAGGAACTGCTGGCGCGCGCCGTGCACCGGCTGGGCAACCGCGCGCAGGGTCCGTTCGTCGCGATCAACTGCGCGGCGATCCCCGAGCCCCTGCTCGAGAGCGAACTCTTCGGCCATGAAAAGGGCGCATTCACCGGCGCCGTCAAGCAATCGATCGGCAAGTTCGAAGCCGCCGACGGCGGCACCCTCTTCCTCGACGAGATCGGCGACATGCCGCTCGCGCTGCAGGCCAAGCTGCTGCGCTTCCTGCAGGCCCGGGTCGTCGAGCGCGTTGGCGGCCGCACCGAGATTCCGGTCGACGTGCGGGTGGTCTGCGCCACCCACCGCGACCTCCCGAAGATGATCCAGGAACAGACCTTCCGCCAGGATCTCTATTACCGCATCGCCGAGGTCACCGTCGCCGTGCCGGCCCTGCGCGAGCGCACCGGCGGCGCGGTGCTGCTCGCGCACGCGATGCTGCAACGCCACGCGCAAGGCCGCGGCAAGCGCGGCTTCACCCAGGATGCGCTCGCCGCCCTCGAACACCACCCCTGGCCGGGCAACGTGCGCGAACTCGAAAACAAGGTCAAGGCGGCGCTGATCATGGCCGACGGCGACTGGATCACCGCGGCCGATCTCGGCCTGGTGCCCCCCACGGAAGAGGAAGCGCCCGCGCTGCTCACGATCAAGGAGGCGCGGGCGCGAGCCGAGCGGCAGGCGCTGCGTCAGGCGCTGCAACTGTGCGGCGGCCAGATCACCCGCGCAGCCGAAATGCTCGGGGTCACGCGGCCGACCCTCTACGAACTGCTGGACCGGCACGGCCTGCGGAGCGAGGCGGCGTGAGCGCGGTGTCGATTCCCCCGACGCTTTCGACCCGGCTGCCGCGCTCAGCCATCGTTCCGACCTTCGCGGCGCTGGCGCTGGGCGTGTTCGCGCTCTGGCCCGCCCTCGCCTCGCTGGTCGACTACTGGCGCGAAATTCCCGACTACGAACACGGCTTCCTGGTCGCCGCCGTGTCCGCCATCTGGCTCGGCGCCCGCTACAAGGCATTCGAGGCCGAGGGCGCCGACCCGCGGCCGTGGGCGCTGCTTCCGCTCGCGGCGCTGCTGGCGCTGTGGTGGATCGCGCTGCGCGGCATCAGCCACATGGCCTTCCAGTTGCTCGTTCCGCCGATCCTCTGGGTTGCGGTGTTCGCCGCCGCCGGCCCTCGCGCCGCGCGCCGGGCCGCGGCGCCGATCGCGTATTTCTATTTTGCGATTCCCGCCTGGGACTACCTGCTGCCGATCCTGCAGCACGGCACCGTCTGGGCGGCCGAGACCGGCATGGGCGCGATCGGCGTTGCCACCAAGGTCGTCGGCAACGTGGTCACGATTCCCGAGGGGACCTTCGTCGTCGAGGACGACTGCAGCGGCAAACGCTATTTCCTCGTTGCGCTGGCCTTCGCCGGGCTGCTCGGCCCAATCCATCGGCTCTCCGCCCCGCGCCAGACCCTGCTCTTCCTGCTCGCTGCCGCCACCGCCATCCTCGCCAACTGGATCCGCGTCTGGATGGTGATCTACGCCGGACACGTCACCCACATGCACCACTACTGGGTGCGCATTTCCCATATCCCGCTGGGAAATGAAATCTTCGCGGTCCTGCTGGTGATCAACCTGCTGGTTGCCGGCTGGCTGGCACACGGCGACGCCGACCGCCGGCGCAGCGCGGCGGCCGCAACCGCGAGCACGTCCCATCGGCCGGCCGGCTCCGTCTGGGCATGGACCCCGGCCGCGCTGTTCGCCGTCTCCGGCCTTGCGGTCTGGGCCGATCCCGCCGGTCCGCAAGCCGGGCCGGCCCATCTCGGCGATCCGCCCGTCCTGACCGGGCGCTGGAACGGCCCGCTGCCCGCCCATGCCGACTGGCGCCCCGATTACCCGGGCGCCGTCGATGCGCGGCAGGTCGCCTACGACGGCAAGGACGGCCCGGTGGAGGTCTACCTGAACCTCTTCACCAACCAGACGCCGCAGCGCAAGCTGGTCAAATACGGCAACTCGATCCTGACCCCGGAGGAGTGGATGCAGACCACCGGTCCGCGATGGCAGGAAGCCCTTGCCGGCAGCTTCGGCGCCACCCCGCTCACCGTCGCCGCGCGCACGAAGTCGGGCGAGCGCTGGATCCTGGCCTACGACTACGTCGTGGCCGGGCACCGCACCGCCAGCGCGCTGATCGCGCAACTCGACGCCGGCGCCGCCTCCCTGTTCACGCCGGCGGGCAGCGGCGTCCTGGCCGTTGCCGCGCGGTGCTCCGATGCCGCCTGCGGCACGGCGCGCCGTGCCGTCCTCGATTTCTGGAACGACGAAAGCCACCGCTTCGCCTCGCTCATCCCGCGGCATGTGCCGCGGGCGCCATCCACCGATTCCCCCCCGTCCCGCGGAGCCGATCCGTCATGAACCCGAATTCGCCCTCCACGAACCGCAAACCCACAACCCCCGTCATTGCTCCAACCCCCGTCATTGCTCGAACCCCCGTCATTGCTCGAACCCCCGTCATTGCTCCACCTCCCGTCATTGCTCCAATCCCCGTCATTGCGAGGGCGAAGCCCGAAGCAATCCAGAACCGCAATCTGGATCGCCACGGCCCTGCGGGCCTCGCGACGACGACGCCCCCCCGCTCGGGGCGATGGTTCGCCACCACCCTCACCGTCTCGGTGCTGGCCGCCTTGACCTTGCCATTGGGCGGCTGCAACTACTTCGCCTCGGCCGATACCTGGGCCGCCCGCGCCGAAACGGCCTTTGCCCACGCCGAGTTCCAATCGGCGCGGCTCGACGTCGCCAAGGCGCTCAACAAGGACCCGCACAATGCCCGGGCGCTCGTCGTGTCCGCACGCCTGATGCTCAAATCGGGCAATGCCGCCGCCGCCCAGCGCCAACTCGACAGTGCGATCCATGCCGGGATGCCGAGCGCGAACCTCGTCGAGTTGCAAGCGCGCATCCTGCTTGCCGGCAACAAGTTCCGCGCGGCGGAATCCCTGCTGGAAAACGACCGCGGCCTTCCCGGCCCCCGCCGCGCCGACCTGCTCTCCGAAGCGCAGATCGGGGTGCGGCATTTCGACGAGGCCGCCGCAACGCTGGCCGCCGCCGCGAAATCGGCTCCGGACGATGCGGAACTCCAAATCGCGCAGGCCCGCCTGGCGTTGGCACAAAACCGTACCGATGCGGCGCTCGCCGCCAGCGCGGCCGCGACACAGGCCGACCCGCATTCCGCGATGGCCTGGTTCCTGCGGGGGAAAGCCTTGCTGCGGAAGGGCTCGGCGACGGATGCGATTGCGGCATACCGCAACGCTCACCGCACCGGCATGGCGCAACTCGACCTGCCGCAATACTCCGCGCTGCTGCAGGAACTGGGAAATGCACAGATGGACCGTCAGGACATCGACGGTGCCGCGGAAACCCTTTCCGAGCTCGACCGCCGCTTTCCCCAGGCGCTGGGGGACCGGTTCCTGCATGCCCGGATGGCCGTCGTACAGCAAGACTACGCAACCGCGGTCAACGATCTGCAACCGGTTCTTTCCGCAGCGCCAGATTTCGTCCCGGCACGGCTGCTCGACGGCGCCGCGCTGCTCTACTCCGGACAGCCCGAAACCGCCGAAGCCCAACTCTTGGGGCTGATCAGCAAGTACCCGGACAATCTCGAGGCACGCAAGCTGCTCGCGCAGGTCGAACTCGCCCTGCACCGGCCCGCCGATGCGCGGCGTGTGCTGAGCGCCGCGCCCGCCGGCGCGGCCGATGCGCAATCGAACTGGCTGATGGGCATGGCCCTGCTGCAAAGCGGATCGGTCGAGTCCGGGATCGGGTACATGGAACGCAGCGTCGAGGAAGAGCCGGGGCAGGCGAACGCGCGACTGAAGCTGGCGCAGGTCTATATCGCCTCCGGCAAAGGCGCGAAGGCGACGGCGCTGCTGGAAGCATGGAAACCGGCCGAGCGCAGCGTTGAGTCGGAACATCTGCTTGTCGCCGCGACCGTACAGGGCAAGTCGCCGGCAACTGCGAGAAAGGCGCTCGCCGACCTGCTCGCGAGCCACCCGGACGACAACGCGCTGCTCGCCGCCGCGGGCACCTATTCGATCTCGCTCGGCGATTTCGCCGCCGCCGAGGACGATCTCGGCCGTGCGCTGCAGCGCGATCCGAAGAGCATCGATGCCATGATGGGCTTGGCCCAGTTGCGCGTTCGGCAATCGCGCTTCGATGACGCGCAATCGGAACTGCGGGCGGTGGTGCGGGCAGACCCGAAGTTCGAACCGGCATACTGGAACCTTGCGGCGCTGTCCGCGCGCAAGGGCGACCGCGGCGGCGCGGAAGACATCCTGCGCCGCTCCATTTCCGCCAACCCCTCGGCCGTACGGTCGCGCCTGATGCTTGCCGAACTGACGCTCTCCGGGGGCGATGCCAAGACCGCGCGCTCGCTGCTCGACCAGGCCACCAAAGTCGCACAAAACCGCGCGGCGGTGCAGGACGCGGCGGGACGGATCATGCTTCGCGGCGGCCTGGCGGACCAGGCGCTCGCCTACTTCAACAGCGCAGTCTCGGGCGGCTCGGGGCCTGCGCGGGTCGATGCGGCGCGCGCGCTGATCGCGCTCGGCCGCAACGACGAGGCCCGGCAGGCGCTTTCTTCGATCGCCGATACCGTCCCGATGGAAAAGCTCTCCGCCGAACTGCTGTTGATCGGCCTGGACGTGGGGGAACATAACATCGCCGGTGCGCGCCACCGCATTGCAGAACTGCGCAGCCAGGGGCTACCCGCCTATGCCGCGGCCGAACTCGACGGAAATCTGGACATGTACCTCAAGCAGTACGATGCCGCGGGGCGGGAGTTCGCCCGCGCCCTGGCGGCCCAGCCCGTACCGGGACTCGCCGTCCGGGTCTTTCAGGCCCGGGTCGCCGCCGGCACCTCCGACCCGCAGCGGGTGCTGATCGATTGGACGAAACAGCACCCCGAGGACCGGACCGTTCCCATGGCGCTCGCGCAGTACTATGCCGGCTCCCAAGAAGGGCGAAAAGCGATCGCGATCTATGAGCGCTTGATGCAGGGCACGGCCCAGCCGGAGCTTCCCCTGCTGAACAACTTGGCATACCTGTACACGGAGGCCGGCGATCCGCGCGCGGTGGAAACGGCCCGGCGGGCAATGGAACTCGCCCCCGAAAACGCGCAGGTCCTGGACACCTACGGCTGGGCGCTGGTGCGCAGCGGCAAGGCGCAGGAGGGTTCCGGCGAATTGGAGAAGGCAGCGAAGGCCGACAGCAGTAATCAGGACCCCGCGATCCGATATCACCTCGCTGTCGCCCTGGCGCAAACCGGCGACAAGAGCCGCGCGCAGGATCTGCTGTCGTCGCTACTGCATTCGCCTGCAACGTTTCCCGAACGCGCCGACGCCGAAGCACTGCAGAAAAAATTGCAATGACACACCCCCTCTCCCCTCCGGGGAGAGGGCGGGGGTGAGGGGGCGGTGACGGGTATGGAAAACCCCTCAGCCCCGTGCCGCAGCCCGGCGCCGCCGCAAGCCCGCGCCCGCCAGCCCCACAGCCGCCATCCCGACCAAACCCAGCATCGCCGGCGCCGGCACCGAAACCGGCGCCGCCACCAGATAGTTCTGTCCCGTCGTGCGGGTAACGGTGCGGTTGACGTACAAGGCCGTCAAGTCGTACTGCTGGGCGCCCATCGCATAGTGGTCGGTTTGAAGCGCATTGAGGATGCCCTGGGCATCGTTCCAGATCGTCTGATTGGTGCCCGAAACATGGTCCACGTTGTTGTTGGACACGAGTTCCCACAGCGCCAACTGGAACGCCGCCGAATTGCCGGCGTTGCCCACGGTGCCGCGGTAGTAGTTGGAGTAGAGCGACTGGATCTCCTGGACGTGCGTCGGGTCCGTCATCTGCTGGATGTCGTAGCTGGCATTCGCCGGCGTACCCATCGTCGCCAGGTTGTCCTCGAAATACGGCGCCGACTGCGACCCGGACCAGTTCCACGGGTCCACGCAAAACCCCACCAATTTCTGGACGACGCCGGTCTGGCTGTTCTTGACCGCGAGATCGACCGGACTCACGTACACATCGACCCTCGTTTCCGAGCCCGGACCGACACCCGGGCTCGTGGACGACAGCAGATGCAAACCAAGGTAAGACGTCTGGCCGGTATAGACGACCCCCGTTTCCTGCACCCCGACCTGCAAGCTCGCGCGAGCGGTACCCGTCATCCCCAAGGCCATCAGCGCGCCCGCCACCGTCATTCCGATGGTTCGCATCCCCATCCGCATCGCATCAGCCATTTCCGTCAGCTCATCAAATAGATCACGTAAACATGGTACGCATGAACTGTACCAAGAATTTGGCGAATTCCTTCAAGCAATTGTTTTTATGGAAACAAATGACGTAATAATGTTTTTGGATGATCCCGTGATTACGCCTGTTGTAAATTTTTCCGACAAATCGCGACATAGTGCCGTCATCGAATTCCGATCCATCAGACTACGAAATGCCAGGGACACCGCCATGCGCGGGGACGCACATCGAGTAGGGTGAGGCAACACGCGCAGGGGAAGTGTCGACGGATTTTACATTTTGGCATGGCGAAAAAGGCTGCCAATACGGGGAAAAGTGATATTTATTGTTTTTTTTCAAATACTTATATAGACAATCATGGACCCTGGCACGGATACTGCTTTACTTTTGCAGGGAATGCCTTTTAACGGAAGTACAACGACAAGAAGGAACGAAATGAAACAATGCAACGTTATCGCCGCGGTGGTCGCAGCCGCTCTGGGCTTGGGGATGTCCGCCGCGCATGCGGATTTGATACTGACTGCCACAAGTAGCACGGGCAATAATCCGACTACGTATAACAGTTCCTTGCTCACTCCGGTCACCGATAACAGCAGTCTGCTTGTGACGAATCAGGCTGTCGGTGACTACACCGTGAATTTTTACGGATTGGGGGTCAATGGGACCGGGATCCCGAACGCGGTGTACGATTCCAATACGCTTAAGGTTTCCGGGGGTTCCACCGGCTCGCTCACGCTGAATTTCGCGGAAACCAATCTAACGTCCGCGTATGCGTCGCAGTGGATCAACACGACCTTTGGTTTGCCGACGTTGTCCAATTTCTCCATCACAAAGCAGCTGTACCTGAATAGCAATAACACTACGGCAACGTCGGGCGCTGGGGTGCAGTTGGTGGCAACCGCCAACGGTTCGGGAGCTGGATCGTTCTCGAATTTCGTTTCGGGCATTTCGAGCCAGTTCTCGCTGATCGAAACGATTACGCTCACCAATATCGTTAAGAATGTTAGCGGTAGCGTGATTAGTTCTGACGATTCGGTCACCGTCCCCGAACCCGCCACGCTGGGCCTGATGGGTTTGGCTTTGGCTGGCGCTGGATTGGCTCGCCGTCGTTCGCGCAAGGCCTGATCGCTAGATCCTTCCTTGTCGATGAAAACGCCCGCGCAAGCGGGCGTTTTCTATCTGGATATCGTCGGGAGAATGTCGAGAAAATTTACACTCCCGGAATTCGGGGTTCGCGCCGGCCCCGAACCCCATTACCAGAAAAATGAAAAACCCGGGAATCGGCGTTTTCCCTCCCGCCGCGGGATACACCCGTCGCGATCATCCTTTATAGTCTCGCGTCGATTGGAACGAGCGGCCTCGAAGCCCCCTGATTTTTTCGCTTCACAGCCTTCTTTAGGGAGTACAACATGACCGTAGTCGCCGTCGTCGGCCTGGGATACGTCGGCTTGCCGCTTGCCGTCGCCTTCGGAAAGAAATTCCGCACCATCGGCTACGACCTCTCGCGACCGAAGATCGACGCGTATCGCAAGCACGTCGATCCGACCGGTGAGGTCAGCACCGAAGATCTGCGCGCCGCGCATCTACTGGAAGTCACTACCGACGAGTCGATGCTGCGCGAAGCCGATTTCGTCGTCGTCGCCGTGCCGACCCCCGTCGACGAGGCGCATCAGCCCGACTTCTCGCCGCTCATCGGCTCGAGCATCGCCGTCGGCCGCAACCTCAAGCCCGGCGCCACCATCGTCTACGAGTCCACGGTCTACCCCGGCGCGACCGAAGAGGTCTGCATCCCGCTGATCGAGCGCGAGTCCGGCACGAAATGGAAGACCGGCTTCTTCGTCGGCTACTCGCCCGAGCGGATCAACCCCGGCGACAAGGAACACACCCTGACCCGCATCACCAAGGTGGTTTCCGGTGACACGCCGGAAACGCTGCACCGGGTCGCGGAGATCTACGGCGCGGTGATCGAGGCCGGCGTCTACCCCGCATCCAGCATCAAGGTGGCGGAAGCCGCCAAGGTCATCGAGAACACCCAGCGAGACCTCAACATCGCGCTGATGAACGAGCTTTCGCTGATCTTCCACCGCCTCGGCATCGACACCCTGGAAGTGCTGCAGGCCGCCGGCACCAAGTGGAACTTCCTGCCGTTCCGGCCGGGCCTGGTCGGCGGCCACTGCATCGGGGTCGACCCGTACTACCTGACGCACAAAGCGGACATGCTGGGCTACCACCCGCAGGTCATCCTCGCCGGCCGCCGCATCAACGACGGCATGGGCGCCTACATCGCCCATGAGACCATCAAGGAGATGATCCAGGCCGGCTTCCCGGTCCGCGGCAGCCACATCACCGTGCTGGGCCTGACCTTCAAGGAAAACTGCCCCGACCTGCGCAACTCCAAGGTGATCGACGTGGTGCGCGAACTGCAATCCTACGGCGCCATCGTCCACGTCCACGACCCGGTCGCCGAGAGCGCGGAGGCGGAACACGAATACGGCGTGCGCCTGGAAGCGTGGGACGACCTGCCGCGCGCCGATGCCATCGTCGCCGCGGTCGCTCATCAGCCGTTCGGGCAGATCGGCATGGACCAATGGCGCGCCAGGCTCGCCCCCGGCGGCGTCTTCACCGACGTCAAGTGCTTCTTCGACGCGCAGACGCTGCGCGACGGCGGATACCGCGTATGGCGTCTCTAGAAGCCATCGCCTCGCAGGAGGCGCTCGAATCCCACCTTCGCAGCCAGACCCGCCGCTGGCTGGTCACCGGCGTCGCCGGCTTCATCGGCTCGCACCTCCTCGAAACCCTGCTCGGGCTCGGCCAGGAGGTGGTCGGCCTCGACAACTTCTCGACGGGGCGGCGCAGCAACCTCGACGACGTGCGCCAGCGCGTGGGCGCCGAGGCATGGAGCCGCTTCACCCTGATCGAGGGCGACATCGTCGCCCCCGAGGACTGTGCGCAGGCCTGCCAAGGGGTGCAGTACGTCCTGCACCAGGCCGCACTGGGCTCGGTGCCGCGCTCGATCGAAGACCCGCAGCGCTCGCACGCCGCCAACGTCACCGGCATGCTCAACATGCTGGTGGCGGCGCGCGACGCCAAGGTGGCGCGCTTCATCTACGCGTCGTCGAGTTCGGTCTACGGCGACGAACCCAACCTGCCCAAGGTGGAGGACCGCATCGGCCGGCCGCTATCGCCGTATGCGGCGACCAAACTCTTCGACGAGGTCTACGCCGAAGTATTCGGCCGCAGTTACGGCCTGCAGACGATCGGTCTGCGATATTTCAACGTCTTCGGACCGCGCCAGGACCCCAACGGCCCCTACGCAGCGGTCATCCCGCGCTGGGCCGCCGCGATGCTGGCCGGACACCCCTGCGTCATCAACGGCGACGGTGAGACATCACGCGACTTCTGTTACGTCGCCAACGCCGTGCAGGCAAATCTACGCGCGGCGCTAGTGGAAAGCCCGGCAGCGGTGGGGCAGGCGTACAACGTGGCCGTGGGCGGGCGCACGACGCTCACGCAGTTGCACGGGATGCTCGCGGAAGCACTACGGGCGGTTCGCCCAGGATTGGAGGTCGAGCCGCCGCGACATGCGGAGTTCCGCTCGGGAGATGTGCGGCATTCGGAGGCCAACATCGGGAAGGCGGAGCGGCTGCTGGGGTATCGGCCGGAATTCGATCTACTCCCAGGACTCCGGAAGTCTGCGCCGGAATTCCTCTCCTCCGCCAGACCGTGAGTTCCCTTAATCCAGCGGATGCCCAAACGGTCCGGAGGGCCTTAACTCTCGTCGCCGGGCACGTCGGCACGCACCCGTAAGCGCAACAGATGGCGCGTATATGGAATATACCGCCATCCTCCCGACGCGACACATCGGAAATGGTATGCCCATGCCTTGCCGATCGCCCCGCGATCAAGCTCGCTTTTGGATGCGACGTTCAACGCCGTCAGGTACTTGTGCCGGATCGACCGACGGATCGCCGGAGCCAGCGACATTTCCAGCAGCCGCTTCAGCATTCCCAAGTGCGCCCCTTGGTATTCCAGCGTCCTCGAAGCCGACAGTTCGCTGCCCTCGAACACGCGGTAAGAAAACGACTCGTCATAATGGAATCGGACTCCCCGCGACAGCAGGAGAAAAAACAGATACGTCATCTCCAAGTACCGGTACGGAAAATTGAATAGGTCCGCCGGTACGGTTCGAGCGCGGAAAAGCGGCGCGGGTGACGCAAACCAATTCCCGCGCAACAGGCTTTCTCCGGGGTCCGCCAGGATCTCGCCGCGGCGACCAGGAAAAACCAGGGGAGCGTCCTTCCCGTCCGCGTGCCGATAGCCGTTGGTTGCAACAACGTCCGCGTCTTCCCGCTCGCGGAACAACGAAACCCGGGTCCGGATCGATCCGGGCAACAGTTCGTCGTCGTCGTCGAGGAAGCCGAAAAACTCCGACGTCACAACCCGCAGGCCGCCATAACGGGCCAGCGAGACGTTGCCCTCCTTCATCAGCACGATGCGCAGCCTCGGATCCTGCCGCAAACCCGAAAACACCGACTCATCGTACCTGCTGCCATTTACCACTACTATGGCTTCGACGGCAACGCCCTCTTGCAACAAGACGCTGTCGATCGCCCGTGCCAACACGGATGCCCGCTCGGTACGGCATGCCGTCGGGATGATAATCGAAACCGTCGCGGACAAGACCTTACCTCCCCCGGCTACGCACTATCGGCTTGGCGCGAAACGAGCATTGAGTTTCGCCACAATCCGTTCCAATGCCAATCGCTCAGGACCATCCGGTCGACCGAGCGCAATCCAGATACCTCCAAGCGCGGCGACGTATACGAGGATGCCCAGGATGACCGCTCCCAACAGGCGCCATGCCGCGGAGGACGACGACATTGCACCGATATCCCCCGCCAGGACCCAATGCAAAACAGCACCCATGGCGGTCGCCGCCGCAAAAGGGCGCACCACCGAATGCCAAAATGCCCGAAACGGAACTCCGGTATGCTTTCGAAGGTAATACAAATAAAACGGTGCGGCGCACACGGAACCGCACAGTGCAGAATACGCCGCACCGATGGCGCCAAGACTCCGAACCAACAGAAGCATTAGGAAAATCTGTACTGCGACGTACACCCCGTTAATGCGCGTCACATCGTGGGGGTACCCGATCGCAAGCATCATCGTGTAAATCCCTCCTTCAAGGACGGTCATGGCCCCATTGAACGCCAGCAGTTTGAGCAATGGAGCGGCCCCCGCCCACTTCGGGCCGAGGACAACGGGCACAATCAAATCCGCCACCGAGAAAATCCCCACCGCCGCAGGCGCGACGATCATCGCCACCAAACCTATTGCAGCGACATACGCCGAAGACAGTGCGGCAGCGTCGTTGCCAATGCGGGCAAACCCCGGCAAGAGAGCCCGGTTGATCGGCGCGCCAAGTTCCGTAGTGGGAAGATTGGCAAACTCCGCACTGACGTTGTATAGCCCGAGCATCGCCGGACCCTGTATGCGGCCGATCAGGAAATCGGACGCGCGCGCCTTCAGGAATCCAAGGAAATTGCTGATAAGCAGCCATTTCGAAAACCGCAAGAGGGTCCCCGCCCCCGCCACTGAGAACCTTGGCCGGAACGGATGGATACGATAGCTCATCACCGTTCCGGCAAGCTTTCCGGCTAGGGTTCCCGCAACCAGCGCCGAGTAAGAATGCAACCAGAATGCCAGCGGTACGACAACGGCGAAACCAGCCAGTTTCCGGCCGAGTTGAAACACGAACTCCCTCCGGAAATTCAATTCCTTCCGGAACGCAACCACCCCGATATTTTCGCAGCCGGTAATTGAGGGGCCCAATGCAAGCGCAAGCACCACCCAAAACAAGCTTGGTTCTTTGTAAAAGATCGCAACGGGCTCGGCTAAAGCCAGCATCAGAAGCGTGATGCCCAATCCCATCAAGGCATTGAGCGTCCAGGCCGTGTGATAGTGCTCCTCCGGCGCATCCTGTTTCTGGATCAGGGCAACATCGAACCCGAACGCTGACAGAAGCTCTGCCATGGCAATGAATGATGTGGCCATCGCCACCATGCCGAAATCCTTGGGCGCCAGCAGCCGTACCAGAATCAGCGTGCTGATCGCCCCCAGGCTCCGCTCCAGCAGCTTGAACAGCACCATCCAGGCCGCCCCATGGGCCATGCTGCGCTGGATTGCCTGCGACATAAAAGTCCTTTATCGGAAAATAGCCAAAGATCGTATTGTGACCCGGCGGACCGGAAAGCAGGAAATCCCCTACCCCGAACGTTCATCTTGTGTAAACGAAAGTCGCATAATTTCGGCCTGCCCCATAAAATAGCCGGCTTCCAACCTGCCACGGCCCCGCCAAGCCGGACCAAGGACCCGCGATGCCCACGAATCCCACTCTCGGCCCCATCCTCTGCATCGTCGGCGCCCGTCCGAACCTGATGAAAATGGCCCCCCTGCTGCGCGCCCTGGCCGCGGAGCCGGCCCTGCCCCCGGCCATGCTGCTGCACACCGGGCAGCACTACGACCACGCCCTCAACGGCCAGCTCTTCGCCGACCTGGCGCTTCCCGTCCCCGACATCAACCTGGAAGTCGGCTCGGGCAGCCACGCCGTGCAGACGGCCGAGATCATGAAGCGCTTCGAGCCGGTGCTCGACCAGCACCGGCCCTGCTGCGTAGTTGTCGTCGGCGACGTGAACTCCACCATCGCCTGCGGCCTGGTCGCGGCCAAGAAGGACGTGCCGGTCGTGCACGTCGAGGCCGGCCTGCGCAGCTTCGATCGCGCCATGCCCGAGGAAATCAACCGGGTTCTGACCGACCAGATCTCGGACCTGCTCTACACCACCGAGCGCAGTGCCCACGCCAACCTGGCGCGGGAAGGCATTCCCGCGGAGCGCGTCGAATTCGTCGGCAACCTGATGATCGATTCGCTGATGGCCGCGCTGCCGAAAGCGGTTCCGGTCGCACGGATCCTCGACGCGGCGGGGGTTTCGACCCCCTCGGTGCAGGCCGGGCGCTATGGCGTCGTCACCCTGCACCGGCCCTCGAACGTCGACCGCCCGGAGGATCTGGGCGCGGTGCTGGCGATCCTGGACCGGGTTTCGGCCATCCTGCCGATCATTTGGCCCGTCCACCCCCGCACCCGCGCCAAGATCGCCGAGTTCGGCCTGGAATCGCGGATTTCGGCCGAACGGATCGTGCTGCTGCCGCCCCAGGGCTACCTGGAAATGGTCGGCCTGATGAAGGATGCGGCGTTCGTGCTCACCGACTCGGGCGGCATCCAGGAAGAGACCACGGCGCTGGGCGTGCCCTGCCTGACCCTGCGCGAGAACACCGAGCGGCCGATCACCGTCGAGCAGGGCACCAACACGCTGGTGCCGCGCGACGAGACGGTGGTGCTGGCGGCGGTGCGCGAAATCGTCGAACGCGGCGGCAAGCGCGGGCGGGCGCCGGAGTACTGGGACGGGCAGGCCGCGCCGCGGATCGCGCGGCATCTGCGCGGGTGGCTGCAGGGACGCGGGCGCGTTTGATGCGGGATGTCGAATATGGCGGCCACCCTCACCCCCGCCCTCTCCCGCACGCGGGAGAGGGGGTGACTCGGCCGGGGATGGGGATGGAACCCTGGGCGACGCCCGGGTTCGAGGGCGCCAATGCCCTCACCGTCGACGTCGAGGATTACTTCCAGGTTTCGGCGTTCGAGCGCCACATCGACCGCGCGCAGTGGGATGCCATTCCGTGCCGGGTCGAGCACAACGTCGACCGGCTGCTGGCGCTGTTCCGGGAGCACGATGCGCGGGCGACCTTCTTCACCCTGGGCTGGATCGCCGAGCGCCATCCGGCCGTGATCCGGCGCATCGTCGATGCCGGGCACGAACTGGCGAGCCACGGCTACGCCCATCTGCGCGCCACCAGACAGACGCAGGAAGCGTTCGCAGACGATGTCGGTCGTGCCAAGGGCATCCTCGAAGACATCGCTGGGTCGGCGGTGCGGGGCTACCGTGCGCCCTCCTTCTCCATCGACGAGCGCAACCTCTGGGCGTTCGACGTGCTGGAGCGCGCCGGCTACCGCTACAGCTCGAGTGTCTACCCGGTGCGCCACGACCATTACGGCATGCCCGACGCGCCCCGATTCCCCTACCGGGTGCGCGACGGCCTGGTCGAGGTGCCGGTCACCACGATGCGCGCCGGGGGAAACAATTTTCCCGCAGGCGGCGGCGGGTACTTCCGCCTGTTTCCCTACGCGCTGTCGCGCGCCGCGATCCGGCGCGTCAATCGTGCCGACCAGCAACCGGCGATCTTCTACATGCACCCCTGGGAAATCGACCCTGGACAGCCACGCGTCCCCGGCGTTCCGCTGCGAACCCGGGTTCGCCACTACGTCAATCTCGAGACCAATGAAGATAAGCTGCAGCGCCTGCTGCAGGATTTCCGTTGGGACCGGATGGATCGGGTATTCGGGTTGACGGACCGCGATGCCGACCATGCTGCCGACAGTGTAGGGAAATCGTAAAATCCCGGTAGGAGTGATTGCGGAGGGCGGGATGCGAACGATCAGTACAATCGATCACGAAGATGTGACGGATTACGTTGCAACGCTGGCGCAGCGGCATGGCGTCGTTTATGCAAAAACCGGTAACGACGCCTTGGCAGAAGTCATCACGCATCTGGCAGACGACGATGTGCGAACCGATGAGACGGAAAATTTACTCGTCGCGCTCAAGCGTGCCAATGTAATCGACGGCAAAACAATGGTGGACCTTCTTGGGCGGCACCTGGACGAGTGCCGCAATGTTTGATCCGTTCCGCGACTTCGACGCAGCAGGATACCTTCGCAACGTCAGGCGAGACAAAGATAAATCGACAATCAAGCATTTCGAGCACAACCTGTTCCGCGCCAATTTCGACCAGGCGCTGGTGCATCTTGCTTCGTGCAATGTCATCACCTACGACGACTTCCTGGCGGTGCATCGCATTCTCTTCGCCGACTACTATCCCTGGGCTGGTCAAGATCGCGCGAGTCGAGACACAGATCAGGCGGGGTCACAATGATTCCCTCCGGCACTGCTGCCCCGACTTCCCCATTGCACATCGCTTCCGCGCAGGACTCCGACCGCGCCGCATGGCAAGCCTTCGTCGACGCCTGCCCGGAATCGACCTTCTTCCACCGCTTCGAATGGCGGCAGATCCTCGAGGACGTTTTCGGGCACAAGACCCACTATCTGATCGCGCGGCGCGGGGATGCCGTCGCGGGCATCCTGCCGCTGGCACAGGTCCGCAGCCGCTTGTTCGGCAATTCCCTCGTCTCGCTGCCCTTCGCCGTCTACGGCGGCGCGGCGGCGTCGGACGACGAAGCGCGCCACGCGCTCCACAGCCATGCCGCGGCGCTGGCCCGGGACCTGGGCGTCTCCCACCTGGAACTGCGCAACCGTGCCGCGGCGGAGCCGGACTGGCCCCGGCAGGACCTCTACGTCACGTTCCGACGGGAAATCCAACCGGACGTTGAAGCCAATCTGCTCGCGATTCCGCGCAAGCAGCGGGCGATGGTGCGCAAGTCGATCCAGCGCAGCCTGGTTTCCGAAATCGACCCCACGGCGGACCGGTTTTTCGAGCTCTATGCCGACAACATGCACCGCCACGGCACGCCGCCCTTCCCGAAGCGGTACTTCGAGACGCTGCTGCGGGTCTTCGGCGACGCCGCCGAAGTCATGACCGTGGTTTCCCCGCAAGGCAAGCCGGTGTCGACCGTGCTCTCGTTCTATTTCCGCGACGAGGTCCTGCCCTACTACGCCGGCGACCGCACCGACGCCCGCGAACTGGCGGCCAACGACTTCAAGTACTGGGAACTGATGCGGCGCGCCTGCGAGCGCGGCATCAAGATCTTCGACTACGGCCGCTCCAAGCGCGGCACCGGCTCCTTCGACTTCAAGAAAAACTGGGGCTTCGAGCCCGCGCAACTGCATTACGAGTACCGGCTCTTCGACCGCGACACGATTCCCCAGAACAATCCGTCCAACCCCCGCTACCAGGCGGCGATCGCCGTCTGGCGCAAGCTGCCGCGGCCGGTGGTCAACGCGATCGGGCCGCACATCGCCCGGCACCTGGGATGAGTTCCCCCGACGGCACTGCGCCGGAGCCACTGCTCTACCTCGTCCACCGCCTGCCCTACCCGCCCAACAAGGGCGACAAGATCCGCTCGTACCACATCCTGCGGCACCTGGCCCGACGCTATCGGGTGCATCTGGGCACCTTCGTCGACAGCGACGAAGACGAGCGCCACGTCGCCCACCTGCAGGAGGTTTGCGCATCGGTCTGCGCGGTACGCCTGCACCCGCGCTCCGCCCGGCTGCGCTCCCTCACCGGCCTGCTGCGCGGCGAAGCGCTGACCGCACCGTATTACCGCAGCGCGCAGCTCGCCCGATGGGTCGACGCCACCCTGCGCGAACACCCGATCCGCAAGGCGGTGCTCTTTTCCTCGCCGATGGCACAGTACGTTGCGGGGCGCCCCGGCCTGCGCGTCGTCGCCGACTACTGCGACGCCGATTCGGCCAAGTGGACCGACTACGCGATGCAGCACCGCTGGCCGATGTCCTGGATCTACCGCCGCGAAGGCCACCGCCTGCTCGATTTCGAGCGCGCGCACGCGCTGCAGAACCATGCCACCGTCTTCGCCACCGAAGCGGAGAAGGCCCTGTTCGCGCGCCTCGCGCCCGCCTGTGCGCCGCGCCTGCATGCGATCGAGAACGGCGTCGACCGGGACTATTTTTCCCCGCGCGACGACCGGCCCTCGCCCTACGCGCCGGGCGAGGAAACGCTGGTATTCACCGGCGCGATGGACTACTGGCCCAACATCGACGCGGTGACCTGGTTCGCCCGCGAGGTACTGCCGCGGCTGCGCGCCACCCATCCCCGGCTACGCTTCACCATCGTCGGCATGAACCCCGATCCCGCCGTGCAGGCGCTGGCCGCCGACCCGGCGATCACGGTGACCGGCAAGGTTCCCGATGTGCGCCCCTATGTGCAGCACGCCCGGGCCGTGGTCGCGCCGCTGCGCATCGCCCGCGGCATCCAGAACAAGATCATCGAAGCGATGGCAATGGGTCGGCCGGTCGTGGTGCTGGAGGCCGCCGCGCACGGACTGCGGGCGGAAGCCGGGCGCGATTATCTCCGCATCCCCGAAAATCCGGCCGCATTCGCCCAAGCCCTCGCCGACCTGCTGGAGCGCGGAACGGGAGAGGAAATCGGCCGCAACGCGCGCGCGGCGGTCGCCGCAGCCTATGACTGGGACCGCAATCTCGCGGCCCTCGACGCCCTGATCGACGGCGACCAGGGATCAATCATGTATTGACAAAAATATAAACATCAATACAATTATCCAATGAGCACGATGATCTGGGACGAGGAAAAGCGGGTTTCAAATCTGCTCAAGCACGGCCTGGATTTCATGGATGCGTTCCTGGTACTCGACAGCCCGTACCGCCTCGACATTCAGAGCGAACGGAATGGCGAGGTGCGAATCCAGTCGTTCGCGTATGCGTTTCCTGTGCTCGCTGTTTTGACTCTGGTGCATATCCCCGGCGAAAGCGTGCGCATCATCAGCTTTCGCCGGGCCAAGCGCTCGGAACGGGAGGTTTACTATGGCTGGCTCGAAAATGACGTCGATGACGCCCGATGAGATGCGGGCAGCGGTAGCGCGTGGGGACTCCCGGACTGACATCGAGAGGGTTCGGCGCGAGGCGGCGCTCGGTATCGAACCGGCAGAGGATGCGGACTCGCCCGATGCGGCGCAAGCCATGCGTGACGCCATCGCGGCAAAAAAGGTCGGACGCCCGAAACTGGAGAGTCCCCGCGTCATGGTCAGCATGCGCGTCGAGCCGGACGTCGTCGAGGCGTACAAAGCGCGCGCGACCGCGGAGGGAAAGCGCTACCAGACGTTGATGCAGGAAGCGCTTCGCAAGGTGATCGCGGAAGCGTGACGCAGGAATCGAGCGCCCATTCCAACCCGGCCTTGCTCACCGCAGCCTATGACTGGGACCGCAATCTCGCGGCCTTGGACGCGTTGATCGACGGCGATCCGTCCCTTACGCGTTTCCGACCGGCATACGAACCGTCCCGGCGGGCTGCCGCCGCAGGTAGGAATGGATGGCAAAGCCCAACAACACCGCCAGCACCGCATCGGTGCTCTCCGGGGTTTTTCCGGGGATGTACTGCTGCAACCATTCCAACCCCAAGAGCAGCACGCCCACCGCGGTGGCCGCCGTCTTCCATCGCACGCCGTAGTAGTCGAGCAGGAACAACAGGCTGCCGTAGACGTAGGTCTTCTCGATCAGCGCATCCAGGTTGACCACCACGGACCCCTCCATCATTCCCGAAAACGGTAGCCAGAGGAATTTGGCGTGGGCCGTGAACTCGAAGGGGTGGAGTTCCGACAGGCAGAGGCTCAGGAACTGCAGCCCCAGCAGCACGGCCAGGCTGGCCTTCCCGCGGTAGAACACCGGCATCACCGCCACGGCCGCCAGGACGCCGGCGACGTTGGCCCAGGACAGCAGCTTGCCCTCGAACCCCGGTTCCGCGAGAACGACCGCCACGCAGGCCCATGCCAGCCAATGCCGGTGGAGCTTCGCCAGCGCCGAGTAACGGGACAGGCGCAGGAACACCAGCCACGCGACCAGATCGTGCAGGAACGCCACCGCGTCGAAATGCGGCGCTCGGAAAAGCGGCTTCAGCGCGTTCTTGACGTTCTGCACATCCGGCGACGGCATCAGCGGAAACCACCGGTAGAGGATCCAGCACGCCATCAGGGCAGTGGGCACCTGCCAAAACTCCGGGAAGTCGCGGGCGACGGGCTGCAGCCGCTTCAGCACCGCCGTTGCCGACGAATGCAGGGCCAAGCCCACCCCCAGGCCCAGCACATTGAACACCGCCGCCGAGACATCGGGCGTGCGGATCGGAAACCAGAACTGGAAGTACTGAAGGATCCACGCGAAGAGCACCGATGCCCAGAACAGCGCGACCCGGCCTGCGAACCGCTTCGAGAGCGCGGGAATCAGCACGCCGAGCGGCACGAACAGGATGACGTTCGAGACCGACGAGATGACGCTCAGGTGCGCCGGCCAGTCGAACAGGATGTACCGCACGTCCGCCCAGGACGCCGCGTGGGGAGCGTAGTCGAAAGGCCAGAGGGAGCCGTAGGTGATCAGCGCAACGACTATGGCGGCAATTTTCCTCATGTCCCCATCGTCCCGCGAAGCGGCCGCCGACGCTACACCAGCACCTCGGTGGGCGCCGGATGACCGAGAAAGCGGTGCGGACTCGCGGTGAAGCCGTACGCCCCCGACTGGAACACGACGATCAGGTCGCCTTCGTGCGCCCGCGCAAGCTCGACCTTGTCGCCCAGCAGATCGAGCGGCGTGCAGAGCGGACCGACCACCGACACCGTTTCGCGCGACGATCCCCGCACCCGGTTGCCCACCGCCAGCGGATAGTTCTTGCGCAGCACCTGCCCGAAGTTCCCCGAGGCCGCAAGATGATGATGCAGACCACCGTCGGTAACCAGGAACACCTGGCCGCGCGAAACCTTGCGATCCAGCACCCGGCAGACGTAGATCCCCGCCTCGCCGACGAGGTAGCGGCCCAGCTCGACCACCAGTTGCGCCTGCGGAAACGACGCCCGGGCGCGCTCGGCGACGCCGTGCAGATGCCCGCCGACGGCGGCGAGGTCGAGCGGCTGCTCGCCCTTGAAATACGGAATCCCGAAGCCGCCGCCCAGGTTCAGCACCCGCACCGGCCCCGGCGCCGCATCCGCCAGCCGCTGCGCCAGTGCCAGGCTCTTGTCCTGCGCCTCGCAAATCGCCTCGGCGTGCAGGTTCTGCGACCCCCAGAAGATATGGAACCCTTCGAACGCCAGCCCGGCGACGCCGATCTCCGCCAGCGCCTGCGAGGCCTGCTCGGCATCGATGCCGAAGGGCTTGGCGCCGCCGCCCATCTTCATGCCCGAGGACTTGAGCTCGAAATCCGGATTCACCCGCACCGCGACGCGCGCCGGCCGGCCGATGCGCTCGGCGATCGCGCGCAGGGCATGGATCTCGCGGAAGCTCTCGACATTGAGCAGCACCCCCGCCGCGACCGCCTGTTCCAGTTCGGCCTGCGTCTTGCCCGGTCCGGCGAAACTGATGTGCGTCGGATTCATCCCGGCATCGAGGGCGATGCGCAGTTCTCCGCCCGACGCGACGTCGATGCCGTCGACGCGGGCCGCCATGAACCCGACCAAGGCCGGCATCGGGTTGGCCTTCATTGCGTAATGCAGCGAGACGTCCCGCGGGAGGGCGGCCCGCAACGCCTGCACCCGCCCGGCAAGCAGGCGGCGATCGTAGGCGTAAAACGGCGTGCGTCCGACACGCGCGGCAAGCGCGGTGAGCGGCATGCCGCCGATCTGCAGTTCGTCGGCGACGACGGGGAAACTTCCTTCGCCCCCCGGAAAACAGGGTAGGAATGCGGTGTCATGTTGCGTGGTTGTCATTTTTCCTCTCCCTCACCCCCGCCCTCTCCCGCACGCGGGAGAGGGGGTTTGCAGTCCTCGGCCAACCGGCGGCGGTCGATCTTGCCGTTGGGATTGCGCGGCAGCGGTCCTGGCCGAACCACGATCCGGGCCGGCACCATGTACGCCGGGAACCGCGCCTTGCATGCCGCCAGCAAGGTCGCTTCGTCGAGCGCGCCGCCGTCCCGCGGCGTCGCGATCAGCACGATCGCCTGGCCGAGCACCGGATGCTCCACCCCCAGTGCAGCGCACTCGCCGACCAGTTCGGTGGCGTACGCGCCCTCCTCGACCTCGGTCGGGCTGACGCGATACCCCGACGTCTTGATCATCTCGTCGCGGCGGCCGATGAAGTACAAAAACCCCTCTTCGTCGCGCCGCACCGTGTCGCCCGAGAACACCACGATCTCGGGCCGCACGAACCCGGCCTCCCGCCCCGGCAGCGGCCGGTAGCGTTCCGCGGTCTTGTCCGGATCATTCCAGTACCCCATCCCGACCAGCGCCCCGCGTTGCACCAGTTCCCCCGGTTCGTTGTCGGCGCAGACGCTGCCGTCCTCGCGCAGCACCAGGACCTCGGCGTTCGGGATGGCCTTGCCGATCGAGTCCGGCCGCCGGTCTGCTTCCTCGGGCGGCAGGTAGGTGGCGCGAAACGCCTCGGTCAGTCCGTACATCAAGTAGGGCTTGCTGCCCGGCAGCGCTGCGCGCAGGGCCTTGAGCGTCTCGAGCGGCATGCGCCCGCCGGTGTTGGCGAAGTAGCGCAGATGTTCCCCCACGCCCTCCGGCCAGCGCAGCTGGGCCAACTGGATCCACAGCGGCGGCACCGCGGTCAGCCCGGTCACCCGCTCGCGCACCACGGCGTTGAGCACGTCCTTGGGCAGCAGATAGTTGATCAGCACCACCCGCGCCCCGGCATGGAACGCCGTGGTGAGCTGGCTGAAGCCGGCGTCGAAGGACAGCGGCAGCGCCGCGAGCAGCGTGTCGGAGGACCGGTTTTCCAGGTATTGCGCGACGCTCTTGGCCCCGGTGGTCATGTTCCGGTGCGAGAGCATCACGCCCTTGGGCCGCCCGGTGCTGCCCGAGGTGTAGAGGATCGCCGCCAGGTCCTCGTCGATGACGCGATGGCCCCGCGAGGCCCCGCCAGACTGCATCGCCGTCCACGGGACCGCTGCAAGCCCCGGGACATCCGCCGCGGCATCGCCCTCGCCATCGATGACCACGGCATGACGAAGATCGTGGCAGGCCTGCAGCGCCGGTGCCAGGCCGGCCAGCCGCGGTGCGGAGGTCACCAGCACCCGCACGTTGCAATCGCGCAGGATGTAGGCGACCTGCTCGGCCTTGAGGATCGGGTTGATCGGCACGAACACCGCGCCGGCGGCCAGGGCGCCGAAGGCGGCGACGACGAATTCGTGGCGCTTTTCCAGGTAGATGCCGATGCGCTCGCCGCGCGCCACGCCCAGGCGCAGCACGCCGTCCGCGAAGCGCTCCGCCGCGGCGGCCAGTTCGCCGTAGCGCAGGGTCTGCTGCTGGTAGGTCAAGGCGGGGGCGTCGGGCGCGGTCGTTGCCGAATGCAGCAGCAGTTCGTGGAGGAGGACGGAGGAACGCATCGCAGTCGTTCGAGTGAAGAACAAGTAGTCTATTATTGCCCAGCTTCGGAAGCATGCCATGGGCCATCCGAAAATCTTCTCTCCTACCTATGCGGCTTCTGAACAAACAACAAGCCATCGAAGCGGTTTCCGGCGCTCCCACGCTGGCGCCCATGACTACCAATCCCTTCGCGACGCCGGAGTGGACGCTGCTCTTCCTGCAGCAGATTGCGGAAGACGATTGGGACATCTACCTGCCGGAACCGGCTTCCAACGCCTGCGCCGGTCCGTTGTATTGCACCCGGAAGCAGCCTCGGCGGATGTCCGCACTCGCGAACTACTATACGTCGCTGTTTTCCCCGCTCACGGTCGCTCCCGGGCATGACCTAGCCGCAGCGGCGGGCCTATGGGCAGACCAGATCGTGCGCCATCGGCCGCGGCTGGCGACCGTACAGATCGCCCCGCTCGATCGGGATGCGCCCGAGACCGGTGCGATCGCGAGCGCGCTGCGTTCCCGGGGTTGGCATGTGCGCGAATACTTCTGCTTCGGAAACTGGTACCTGCGCAGTGCCGGCCTATCCTATGACGACTATCTCGCGTCACGCCCCTCGCAACTTCGCAACACGATCGCACGCAAAGGAAAGAAATTCCTTGCCGCCGGACACCGCCTGGAAATCGTGACGTCCGCGCCGGACATGGAGCGGGCGATCGCGGCGTTTCAACGGGTCTATGCGCGCAGTTGGAAGAAGCCGGAGCCCTACCCCGAGTTCGTTCCCGGCTGGGCACGGGTCTGTGCCGAACAAGGCTGGCTGCGGATGGGCCTGGCATGGGTCGGCGACACGCCTGTCGCTGCACAGTTCTGGTTCACGATGCACAAGCGAGCCTACATCTTCAAACTCGCCTACGACGAGGATCACCAATCGTGGTCGGCGGGAACGCTATTGACGGCCGAACTGTTTCGACACAGCCTGGATCAGGACGGCGTTATAGAGGTCGATTATCTGACAGGGGATGACGACTACAAGCGTACATGGATGAACGACCGGCGTGAGCGCGTCGGGCTGCTGGCGAGCAACCCCTGCACGATTGCGGGGCTGTTGTCGATAACGCGAGAATTTGCGGCGGAACAATGGCGACGGGTTCAGCGCCCGGCGCCCGGACATACGCCCGCACCCAAAGACGCCACCCCCGAGTCTCCTGCATCCCCATGAAGATTCTCTACCACCATCGGATCGCATCCAAAGACGGGCAGGCGGTTCACATCGAAGAGATGATCGAAGCGCTGCGAGAACGGTCCTGCGAAGTCGTGGTCGTCGCCCCCCCGGGGTGGTCGGATACCGATTTCGGCGGCGGTGGTGGAGCAACCGCCGCGCTGCGAAGGTATCTCCCCCGCGCGGCATCGGAATTGATGGAACTTGCCTACAACTGGTTCGCGTATCGGAAGCTGTCGCAGGCGGTACGAGTTCACCAGCCGGACGCGTTGTACGAACGACACAACCTGTACCTGCTCGCCGGATCGTGGGTCAAGCACCGCTTCGGTATCCCCTACCTACTGGAGGTAAATGCTCCCCTGGCAGCCGAGCGGTTACGGCACGACGGGTTGGGGCTCCCCCGCGTGGCGCAAAGACTGGAAACGCAAGTATGGAAATCCGCGGACGCGGTGCTTCCGGTCACCAAGGTCCTGGCCGACATTCTGGAGCAGCATGGCGTTTCGTCGGAACGCCTGCATATCACCCCCAACGGCATCAACCCGGCGATGTTTGCGGATCCGCCGTCGAACGAGGACGCCAAACGACAGCTCGGCTGCGACGGGCAACTGGTACTCGGTTTCACCGGCTTCGTACGCCCCTGGCACGGTCTTGACCAAGTCGTGGACTACATCGCCGCATCGCCGCAGTCGAACCTCGCACTGCTCGTCGTAGGAGACGGACCCGCCCGCGAAGCCCTGACGGCGCAGGCCATTCGGCTCGGCATCGCCGATCGCGTCCGATTCACCGGCATCGTGACGCGAGATCGAATTCCGGAACACGTCAGTGCGTTCGATATCGCACTGCAACCGGCGTCGACTCCGTATGCCTCTCCGTTGAAGCTTTTCGAGTATTTTGCGCTCGGTCTGGCCGTCGTCGCCCCGAATCAGGCGAACCTGACGGAAATCATCGTCGACGGAAAGAACGGCATCCTGTTCGAGCCCGACAATCGGGAAAGCCTCTACTCCGCGCTGGACCGCCTCGTCACGGACACCTCATTTCGGAGCGAACTGGGAAATGCGGCCCGCGCAACGATCACAGAACGAAATTTGACGTGGCAAGGCAATGCGCAGCGCGTCATCGATCTGGTGCATCGTCTGCAAAAAACGACGCAACCAGTCAGGAGGTAGTTCCTGCGCCCCTCCCCGACGATGCCTGCTCCAGTACCGCTGCGAGTTCCCGGGTGCGCGCCTCGCGGGACGCGTTGCGAACGGCGTGGATGGAAGGACGAAATGCCGGATTGCCGGGGTCGGAAAGGAACTCGCCAAGGATCGTCACGATTTCTTCCGTGCTGTCGAGTCGCGCGATCCGTCTGACACCGGCCGACTGCAAGACCTGCGCCGTATCACCCGCCGGGTCCGACAGAACCAGCAGCGGCCGCCCTGCGCGCAGATATTCATATACCTTTGCCGGGATCTGCATATTGCAGTTTGCAGCCTGCAACACGAGGAGCGCGTCGGCACGCATCATTTCCACCAGTGCTTGGCGATAGCCGATCGGGGGTTCGACATCGACCATGTCTTCCACCTGAAAATTCTTTGCAAGGTCCCGCAACAACGCCTCGTGGACCGCAGCCCGAAACCGCACGCGCAATCGAGACGCAGTCGCGCCGTGAATCTGCTTGATTCGCGCCAATGCCTCAAATAGGTTTGTCGGATCGCGCTCCGATGGATACACGATTCCACTATGAAGAATCGTCAGATGCCCATTGGTCAAGCGCCCCAGCGCCACTGCGTCCTGCTCCGCCTCGGCAAAGCTGTCTTGGTCGTAGCCATTTTCGATAACGCGGATGTTTTCCGCATAGGCCGGATACCGATTCCTGTATTCCTGCGCGGCCCCGGGCGTCGCAAATACGCTGCAACGTGCAGCGCGTATCACCGCCTCCTCAAGGTCCTTATACATTGCCCAGGTCTTTGCGTCCTCGGGGTAGCCGTCCTGGGCCATGGGGTCCCGAAAATCCGCCACCCACGGCAAACCGGACTGCGCATGCAAGCGAGCACCGATCACGTGCGCGGTCGCGATAGGGTAAGTGGTCCACAATGCGTCCGGTCGAAATTCACGGATCATCTTCAACCCCATGCGGACCGCCGCGAATTTCCATGTCGCCCATCGATCCGGGCGCGCCAGAAAACCAGGATAGCGTCCATGGAACGCAAGATGACGCGACGCATCGAGCGCGAAGGCGCGGCGTACCACCAACCCCTCCGGAACTTCCGTATCCAAGTCCGGACTTGTCCGCTCGTACGCGTGCGGCGCCGCGCTGAGAACCAACGGCTCCCAGCCGAAAGATGGGAGATGCTGAGCAAATCGCAGGCTGCGCTGAATGCCACTTGACCCTGCCAAGGGTGGGAAGTGGTATGCCACCATGAGAACTCGCCTCACGGCGACACTCCCGAGCTCGACACGCCACGCATTGTCAATTCGATGTCCCTGGGGGCCGATCTGCCACGGCACTCCATTTCCCGGCAGAAATCAACATATCCCGTAAGCCCGGCAACGGGAATCCCAAGGCATACGCTTTTCGTGCATGGATTTCCGCCTTGTCGTAGACCTTGGCTTTGAAATAAGCCAATCCCAGGTCGTACTGAAAATTGACATCGTCCGAGCCTATCGATTCCGCCCTTTCCAACTGGGCCAAGGCCGCAGCGCGCCTACCCTCCGTCTCTAGATAGTTTCCATATAAAACGCGCACCATTGGATCGTCAGGCGCGAACATAATGGCGCGATCAAACCAGCACCGAACCGGGTAAGGCGCCCCTTTCGGTTGCTCCGTATGCTCCCGTTGCGCCAAACGCGTCATCGCCAGTAATGCTCGCGGGTGATTGGGAATGGCGCGAAGGGTATAACCAATGTCCCCCCCGAGGTAGCCCTCCTGTCCATGCTGCAAGGTTTCGACCGGCGGCGTGAAGTGATGAGATTCGACCATGTGCAACGAGGCAGCCGGCACCTTCCTGTAGTCGAATGGACCGAAGGCGTTCTGCAGCGACCCGCACGCACCTCCGTCCACCTCCTGAGCCCAAACCGGGTACATGGCGACGGCAATGCCAGTCGCAACCAAAAATATCATGATAATTCGCATGGAATACGCCCACCTGGGACCACCCCGGAACACGAAAGGCGGCCGATTCGCGAAAAAAAGAGGGAATGCCAAACCGTTCACATGCTACTGGATCGCCAGCATTTTCCCCTGCGACTCCAATTCCCGGCCGCCTCGTCGCGAAGCATAACTTGAGCTTGTCAAAAACGCCTGAAGGATAGACGATGGCATTGAAGTCAGTTCCTCTTTCGCGCTGGATTTGGAGCGCGGAGCATTGTTGCGGGCCTCTGTTGTTGAGCACTTCCGGCGTATTGCCGTAAAATTTCCTCTTACGAGGAAATTCCACTTCCCGCGCCCCGCAATCTGCGGCGGGTTTACCGGATTACCCCTACCGCAGAAATCCCGTGGAATTCGGCCGTTCATATGGTTTTTACGTTCCCGAATTGCACCTATGATTTCGCTAGGTACTTCCGGCACGAGTGGCCCGAAAGCGCGAAAGCCGACTACTCGTTCGCAGTTCCAGACGTTTTGGAATGGTGTGGATTTGAGAACGATGGATTACGTCCTGCGCATGATCCTCGCATCGCCCCGATCGGAACTTGTCGTTGAGTTTTTTGGTCGGCGTATCCGGCGAAGCGATGCGAGAGGAACCTGTTCGCCTCGCCAAGGAAACGACGCATTTCGATGCCGACGATTTGCGCAGCGGATGCATTGGCACCGCTCCGACCACGAGCATCAAAGATCGCCTGCATCTTGAGACCTTGCTGCCAACCTCGCCACCGATCTTGACGGCAAACGGTCGCGAGAATGCCGCGCTGAGACGAGCCATCCGCGGGGGCTGCGGACCAAAAATACCCGATTCCGGCTATCAATGGAGTTTGTCGGAATTCTAGCGGAATGCTGAGGAGTTACCCCATGAAATCCAAATTGCCTACACTGTCCGCTCGGCCGCCTCTTATTTCCTCCCCCGCGCGGCGGGCCCTATTACGTGCATCTGCATCTTGGTGCGTTCTCGGCGTTTCTGGTTGCGGTGGAGGAAATAGTGCCGGCGCTACTGCGTCATCGGTACAATCGATCGCATCTAGCGCGCCATCCCCCCAAGTGGCAGCCGTCCCCATCGCGCCACTGCCCCTGGCAACCCCACCGCTGAGTCCCGGAAATACGGTTCCCAATTGGTATGCCGCAATAGCGCCGGGGACTTGGGGTGTACTGCCAAACTCCGTGCTGAATGGATCGGCTGCGCAACTCTATGGCGCACTCTCTGGATGGAATACCACCAATTCCAATGTGCTGAGTCCGTGGAGCGGAGGATTTCTCAACACAAACGGAATCTATACTTCGGGCGCATACGACGGCTCATCTGTTTTCATCCCCGGAACGTTCTTCTGCCTTTGGGGCGGGGGACACGTCGATTACGGCGGGAACGAAATGTATTGCTATGGTCCCCTCGAATCGAGTTCGCCGCAGTGGCACTGTCCCAGAGCGGCAACCAATCCCCCGCCATTCGACGTCGAGTACGATGGAAGCGGAAACCCGGTTTCCCGGCATACCTACTGCAGTCTCGTTTACCTGCCGACCACCAATCGGATGATGGCGGTGGGAACTCCGTACCGCTGGACCGATGCGGGCGGCGGTCCGGACTGCGCCACATTTCAATTCAATATGCAGAATCCGGCGACAACGCAGCCGTGGGCACAGCTTGCTCACCCGACCATGCCGTGTATGGTCACCGCATATGACGCGAAATTGGGCGGAGTTTGGGGGCTGTCGATGATTACCTACTCCGTGTTTTTCTATGATGTGACGACGAATTCATGGATGGAGGGGAACGACAACTTCAATGTCGGGTACTACTACATGGGCGCAGACGTCGATGTGAATCGGGGTATCTTTGCGACCTTCGGCGGTTTGTATGGCGGCGGCCACGGCCTGTGGTTTTATACGACCAACAACGGTGTGAGCAACCAATACTGGGTTCCGAATACGACAGGAACCGGGCCCAATATGAGTGAAACCGGGGCATGCGGGTCGATTGCTTACGACTCCTTCAATGATTGTTTTGTGGTATGGCCCGGAGGTAGTAATGGCGGAACCCTCTACACGTTAAAGGCCCCGGCTGCGAATCCTTATCAAGGTGGAAGTCCATGGACCTGGACGAAGATTTCTCCGTCAGCCGGGGCCACGCCGGATCTTGAAAATCCACAAGGAACGTTTGGCCGGTTTCGGTCCGTTACCAGTCCCATCATTTCTGGTTATATTTTGCTGAATAGCGTGACGAGCTCAATCTATTTCTATCGACCTTGATTCGTCTACGAATCTCGGAGAGAGCGTGCCAGTAGGTGAGAGGGGGTGGTACTCGGGCGGCGCTTTGGAATTCAGGCCCGTGTCATGAAGCAGTTCATCTCTAGCAACCCACCACTGTCGACCCGATTTACCACGGAGAGATTGAACAGCTCAAAACCCGCAGATTCATAAATTCCCAGAGCCTCGATGTAATGCGGCATATTTTTGTAAATCGGCTTCACGGACAGTTCCGACTGGATGCCATGAATGCATTCCATGCACCCGGATGCGCCGGCAAATACCTCAAGGTCATAACCTTGGGTATCCATCTTAAGAAAGACCTTCGTACATCCCAACTTTGCGATCGACGAGGGCAGAATATCATCCAGCCGTTTGACCTGAACCACTTCTTTTCTGGCGCCAATATCGCTTTGAGTTGGTTCAAGGAGCGAACTCATTACCGTTAGACTGGGAACGGTGATCGTCATTTCCCTATCGGCACTCCCAAGTGCAATCTGATGGCCGATCCAATTCTTGTCATTTTGAAATTTCTTTGCCAGGATCTCGAATTCGCTGCGTACCGGCTCAAAAGAGACGATTTTTCCTCCATATCCAATTCCGCGCAGTTCGCTGGAAAATTGCCCGCGATTTGCTCCGACATCCACAACGCAGTCTATTTCCAACTGATTGAGCAAATCGCGGAGAAAAAGAAGTTCCATAACGCGATCAAGTTTCCCATGGGGCAAGCGCAGCCCCTTCGAAATGCCGATCAACGAAAGTGATTTAAGGAAACTTTTAGACACGGTGTGGGCCTGAACCGCCACGGGAAATCCGGAGACTCCGGAATTTGAGTCAGGCCAAGATGGCCGACCAAGTTTGGTACCGAGTGTACTGCATTTCGAAATCCGCAGGCGGAACGTTCCCGATGGGTTCGTGCAGCCGGCGGTTGTTGAACCAGTCCACCCACTCCAGGGTCGCGTACTCGACCGAATCGACAGGCATTGGCTGCCGCGATCGGAACGGTGGATCACGCCCCTGGGCGGACAGCGCCACCAGATCGCGACATAAGTGAAATCGGCGACCCAGAGCTGGTTCGGCCGCTCCGCCTTGAAGTCGCGTTTGACCAGATCGTGCGGCAGCGCCGAGTTGGCGTCGGGGGTCATCGTGCGGCACCGTCGGCTTCGGACCACTCCTTGCAAGCCCATCTGACTTACAATTTGCCGGGATAAATTTGGATCCAGCGGCAACCCCTTGGCGACTTTCCTGCGAATCCGGGGGCGCGCAGGCAAGGGAGTGCCGGCCCCACGTCCTGAAAAGCCAACTTTCAAAGGTATGCCAAGTGACCGCGCCATCGACCGTGGCAGTATTCTCCTCTCGGGAATCGCCGGCGATTCTTCAAAAGACCATAACTGCCGTTGCCAGCGCACAATATGAAGGCCCGCTGCAGCTCGATGTCGTGGTCAACGGAAACATGCCGCTCGCGGCGGAAGTTTGCTCATGGGCACGCAGAAGGCCGACAGCGCCGCGTGATGCTTTTTCCCGCCTGAGGGTGTGGCATATTGCACTCGGAGACAAGGCCTACGCCTTCAATCACTATCTCCATTCGATATGGCAACATCAGGCGGATGTTGCATATTTCGTCGATGGTTACGTTCGCCCTCTGCCGGACGCCTTTCAAAACCTACGCCGATCGCTCCATGAGAATCCTGACGCGCTTGGGGCGACAGCCGTGCCGTCGGTTGGCGCTTCTGCGCGAAAGCTACGCGAAGAACTAGTTCACCACGGGGGGTTGCATGGGAACCTTTTTGCGCTCACCGGAGGTGTCGTCGCAGACTTGCAACGGCGAGGTTTTTCGTTGCCATTGGGTCTCTATCGTGTTGACTCAACCCTCGGAGCAGTGCTTTGTTTCCGCCTCAATCCTGCCGAACACGAGTGGGATCCCTTGGCAATCGCCGTCTGTGAGAGTGCAAGCTGGGACAATGACACCCTGGCCTGGTATAAGCTCACCCACATCCAAACCCAGTTGCGCCGTACCCTGCGACAGTTCCGCGGGAGACTCGAAAACGCAGCGGTTCGAAAGCATCTTGCGGTAGACCGGAAATTGCCTGAAGAACTTCCCGCCACGGTTGAGGACTTGGTTTTGTCCTGGTACAGCACTTGCGGCGCCCAAGAGCGACAGCGCACGTTGACAAATCCATTCCACACGCTGGCCCTGCGGAAGATCAGAAATGGCCGCAACGAGCAACGTTTGCTCGCTCAACCAACTCTCTTGTGCGATGAACCGCTCTTCCCGCAATGACCGACTGTCGGTCTACCTCGATCCGGATCAACCCATGGTCGCCAATTGCATGCCCGCGCCGCTCGACTGCCGTCCCGCGTCGACAACACCGCACCGTAACCTATCACACGGATGGATTTTCTTAGGGAACAACAACGGCGCCACAAAAATCGACACGAGAAAATCGGCACTTGGGCAGCCGGCCTATTGCTCAGGGGGTCTTGAATTCCTGCCATTCTCAGGCGCAACCCGCGTTGCGATCAAGGGCCCATACCTCGTTGCACTAGTAGCATCTCCTCACGCCGTGCGGCCGACGGACGGAATCAGGCCGGTTGAGGATATCGGGCGCGACCCGGTCGAACTCGTGCTAGAATACTGGATCCGTGGTTCGCACAACCTGGCATCTTTGGTGCGCGGGCGTTTCGCCATCATCGCTCTAAATTCGGAGCGCGGCGCCGCCTATCTCGCAACCGACCGGTTCGGATCGATCCCGATCTGTTATGCCGCAGAGGGAATTCGTTTCGCCTTCGCCCAACGGGCCGATGAAGTGCCACTGCAATCCCCGCCGGCAATTGATCCGCAGGCTTTGCTACGCTACGTCTACTTCCACTGCCTCCCGGCCCCGGAGACGGTGTTCCAGGGGGTGCGCCGGCTTCGGGCTGCGGAGGAGGTGATCGCCGACCGCGACGGCATCCGCGTGCGCGCCTATTGGACCCCCGAGTTCCGGGAAGAGCGGCGGCCGTTTCCGGAGCGCAAGGAAGAATTTCTCGGACTGCTGCGCAGCGCGGTTCGACGGGAAGTCGAAGGCGGCGGGACGCTGGGCACCTTCCTGAGCGGCGGCACGGACAGTTCGACGGTAACGGGGCTGCTGCGGGAGGCGACGGGGCAACCGGTGCGCGCCTACTCTATCGGTTTTGAAGCGCAGGGCTACGACGAGATGGAGTACGCCCGGATCGCCGCCCGGCACTTCGGCGCCGATCATCGCAGCTACTACGTCACACCGGACGACATTGCGCGATCGCTACCCGATATCGCAACATGGTTCGACCAGCCATTCGGCAACTCTTCGGCCCTGCCGGGCTACTACTGCGCGCGCCTGGCACGCTCCGAGGGGATCGACCGCATTCTCGCCGGGGACGGCGGCGACGAATTGTTCGGCGGCAACTCACGCTACGCGAAGCAGAAGGTGTTTGACATCTATGGCCGGGTGCCGGACTTCCTGCGTGCCGGCGTGCTGGAACCGCTGCTCGTCGCCAACCCGGCGGCCGCCCATATCCCCCTCGTGAAGAAAGCCCGGAGCTACATCCAGCAGGCCAAGGTTCCCATGCCCGCGCGGATGGAGACCTACAATCTGCTCGACCGCATCGGGCCGGAAAACCTGTTCACGAGCGAGTTTCTCCGCCAGGTCGACCTCGGCGGCCCAGCCGGAGAGCAGGCGGAGACGTATGCCCGTGTTTCCGATGGCTCGCTCGTCAACCGCATGCTCGCCTACGACTGGCAGTACACGCTGGCGGACTCCGATCTGCCGAAGGTCTGCGGCACGACGGCGATGGCCGGTCTCGACGTCGGGTTTCCCATGCTCGACGACGATCTCCTCGATTTCTCTCTCCGCCTGACATCGGAGGACAAGGTCAACGGACTGGCGTTGCGGTACTTCTTCAAGGAAGCACTGCGCGGATTTCTACCGGACGAAATCCTGCGCAAGCAAAAGCATGGATTCGGGCTGCCGTTCGGCGTCTGGCTGACGCAGCACAAGGGGTTGCAGACGGTCATCGGTGACGCGTTCGGAAGCCTGGGTGAGCGGGGGTTCCTACAGCCGCCATACCTGAAGGAGATTCATCGTCAAGTGCTGTCCCACCCAGGGTACTACGGGGAACTCGTGTGGATTCTGGCGACACTGGAACACTGGCTGCGGAAGCACGCGCCGGAATATCGAATCGACTGATTTCCCAACGAATCACGGCGGCGGATTGCGGGGATAGATCGCCCACAGCGGATTGGTCGGATAGCCGTTGACCGTGGATGTCGCATTGCCGAAGCTCGCGCTGGTGACGATCTGCTTCCACCCCGTCGCAGCGCCGGTTGCGCCGTGATCCACGGCGTAGGTCAAGGCCACCATCTGGAAGCAGGTCGCCGACGAGCCGGTCCAACTGCTGCCGTCCCACGCCAAGGGTCCCGATCCGTAATACATGGTCGTGTCTCCCGGCTGCAACGCGGGCAAAACGCTGAACAAGCCGCCATACTCCTCGTACACCGGATAGGCCTGCCCCCAACTGGAAAACCAGGTGCCGGGCGTAGCGGTTCCGGGATAGGAGAACGGCACGGCATACTGGGAAAAATTCCGGTAGTCCCACGCCCCCGGCGTGTTCGGCGGCCCCGCCCGTTGCACGAACTGCGAATAGCCGAAGTCCCGCACCGCGATGTGATCGGCCTGCTGCGCGGCCGTCAAGGGAAGCCCCAGATCCCACGCATACCCCAGCGACATCGCGATCGTCGCCTGCATCCAGGGCGCGCCCCACCAGTACGTCATCGTGCCCGGGTTCAGGCCATACAGGGATGAATTCGTCGCATTGCCGGAATACAGGCCGAAGCAGCCGAGGTTGTTCTTCCACTTGCCGCTGAAGATCGTTCCGTCGACATATGCCGCCCGGTAGGACGCCATGTTCGCCGCCCAGGAGTCGAGCAGGCTTGGGTAGCTCGCATGGGTCGTCGGCACCGCAGACAGACATTGGGCAAGCGTGCGGAAGTTCCATCCGCGCGCCCGGATCTGGCCATCGAACTGCACGTAGCTAGCACCGGTGCTCGTCGTGCCGTTGCGGGTCGCGTAATCCGACATCAGGTAGTTCCAGAAATTCCACAGCAGCAATTCTTCGAGAAAGAACCACCGGGCAGTCAGCAACCAGGGGTAGTAGGCCAGAGACGGGCTGTGCGCGGTATCCGGCGCGGCCACGTTGCCCTGGCTGTCGACATTGACCTTGCCGGTACTGCTTGGGATCGTCGGCGACCCGCTCCAATTGGTCGATACCGTCGGATATGCGATGAAGGTCGGGACGTCATACCGCGCCTGGGTTGCCGGTGGCGGGATGGTGTTGTCGCGATAGTGGACCGGCCAGGATCCTCCGGCGAGTCCATTGACGATCACGGAGTTGTACGCCGTTGCGCCGGCCCCGCCCGCCAGATGGATCGCGCACCACTCCGGAAGAATGCCGATGAAGGTTTCATAGCCGGTGGAGGCCATCGCCCCCGTGACATCCGCCAGCGAATTGGGCGTGTACGTCTGCGCAAAGGTCTGCGTCACCGCAGCGGCCCCGAACGGATAGTTCGGAACCAGCTTGGTGGCCATCAGATACGCCGTATCGTGTTGCGGAAGCCACCCGGGGTTGGCAACGTTGACCCAGTAACTGCATTGGGTCGCGTCCCCCGTGACCAGCGGGATGCGCGTATTTGCGCAGAGATCCAGGGACTGCGCGGGGAACGCCGCCCCCGCGCCGATCGTCACGCTGCAACTCAGGTTGTAATCGGTGTCCGCGCCAACCTGCGCCGTCAAGGCGCCTCCGGGATCGAGCCAGCCGTTTTCCACCCAGGGAAAAATTTCCACGCCGTTTCCACCGTACAGCCGCACGTCGAACCACACGCTCAACCACGGATACCCCGGGACGACCTGCATGTAGATCCAGTTGCTCATCACCGGTCCGGTGCAGACCATGCGCTGCGCTGGGGTCGATCCGGCAAGCGACGCACTCACCAGGGTTCCGAGGGAAACCGTTTGCGATCCCACGCTCACGCTGACCGTCGTCGTGCCAAGCGCCGCTGCCAGGTCCGACTCCGTGAGCGAGGTTCCCCCGGGCGCCGCTCCGGTGGTGAACGTCACGGTCGAAGCGGTATTGGCGGGAGCGGTGACATGCCCGGCAATGATGGCGTGCTTGAGGCTACCGTCCGGCCAGTAGGTCAGCGGCGTGCACTGCCAATCCAGAAGCGATGGGCCGGTCCCGACCGCGACCAAACCCGAGGGCACATCCCCTTCGCGAAACGCGTGGCCGAAGCAAAACGGCAGGTTCGCGCCCCCGACTGCGCTGGTCAGTTTGAATGAAATCGACCCCAGGGCCGGCGACGGGGACGACACCGGGGCGTAGGGAATTGCCGACGCCATCGTCGTCGCGATCGGCTGCGTAAACGATCCCATCGTGGGAAGGCCGGAAGCGGAAGGCAAAGGCAAAGGCGAAGACGATGAGACGGCCACGGTCGCTGCGCTGGCCGTTCCGCCGCTGCCACCACCCCCGCCTCCACAGCCTGCCAAAGCGAGCAAACCGAACAGACTGGACGCCCGCAGTAGTTCCCGGCGCGCCAGCGAGACACCGGGATGTTCGCAATCAGAATCTTTCGGGTTCATGCCCATAACCCCCACTCGTTCCAGGTCGCCACAGGGGGCAACCCACAGGAACGAATTATCGTCAGGCGAGCCATGTTTGATGCCTCGAAAAGCACGGGTGCCGCCCCCTGGGCAGGCTAGTCTTTTCGGACAGAAGACGCGCAAATCTATGCAGGCAAGGCGGGCTTGTGCAGGTAGTTCCGCGCCATGCGCAATCCGAACCGAAATCGGTCTTGATCCCAGGGTGTGAAGCGGGCCAGCTGAAAACGATCTGTGCCGCGGTCGGACACCCCCCACGCCGTCGACACGGCAGCCCGGAACCCGCAGCGCCGAACCATCTCGACATGGCGCGCGTCATAGTCGACTCCGGGAACCCCGTTCGGATAGGCAAACAACGAAATGGGCGTGCCAACGAGTTGCTCCAGAATATCGCGTCCGTCGGCGATTTCCCGCAGCGCGCGCTCATCATCGAGCTGACGCAGGATCGGGTGGGTGACGGTGTGCGCCCCAATCTCCATGCCGAGCGCGGTCAAGTCCCGCAGTTGTTCCGAGCGCATCATCAGATCGGCCGGTAGCCTCGCACCGCAAACCTCCGCGATGCGATCGACCTGCGCCGCGCGTTCTTCGTAGGGCAACCGCTTGATCGCCGCAAGAATCGCATCGATGGCCACGCGGCGCTGTCCCTCCTCCTTCAGCCCAAAGCAGCCCAGGCCGGTCGACCCGAGATCCAGCACATCATTGCCACAACTGCGGACCGATTCAATCACGGTGTCGTTCCACATGCGCCCGCCATCGAGCATGCCGCTCGTGACGAAAAACGTCGCCGGCAGGTAATGACGATGCAGGATCGGCGCCGCCACCTCCGCATTGTCGGCATAGCCGTCGTCGAAGGTAATCGCCAGCGCCCGTGCCGGCAGCGAACCGGAGTTCAGGCGCTCCACCGCTTCGGACAGGGGCAGCACGCGGAACCACGCCGCCACCCAGCGCATCATCTCCTCGAACCGATCGGCGTCCGGGATCTCCGGAAACAGCGAATCGGGTTTCGGCAATACGCGATGGAAAATCAGGATGCTCAGACGCGCCGTTCCGTTCAAGCGCGACAGCGCGGCAAACGCAAGATTCCAGGGATTCATCTTCTTCGATCCGTCAGGCCGGCACCGGGCCCGCAACCATCGTGGAAGACGGCTCCCGCAGCGTATCGTCGACGAGGCGCTTCGCAACCAGCAGCGCGGCGACGATGTCATACGGCAAATCGAAATAGGGCAGGCTCAGGAACGCTCCGCCGACCCAATACCCGACCAGGGCCACCTGGCACAGCGATGCGAGCTGGGCCGCCCACCTCGTTCTGGGGTCGCCGCGCGCCCGCCGGTTCAGGCGCCACGCGGTAATCCAGACGACGATCCAGAACAGCAGGAACAACCCCAAGCCGATGAACCCATGCTCGCCCAGCACCTCGAAATAGATGCTGTGCGCAGCCCGTACGAGAACCCCATCTTCTCGATCCTCGGCGCTCTTATATCGCGCGATCACGTCCGCGTTGTAGATGGCGAACCCGCCACCCATGATCCGATCCTGCGCAAGGTGTGTCATGGTATGCCACATTCGGATTCGCCCCATCGCAGATGCATCCGAATGGTAGGTTCCGATCGTATCCATCCGCTGATGCCAGCTTTCGGGCATGAAGAAAAACAGGCCGACGGCGCAGCATCCGATTACGATTCCGGTGACCAACTTGCGCGGGCTGCGCAGCCAAAGCAACACGCCCATCGCAGAAATCGCCAGCAATGCGCCGCGCGACTGGCTGCCCAGTGCTGCGGTTGCCGTCAACAACATCGCCACGGTCATCGCATTGCGCTGCCAGGCTTTTTGCAGGCCGAACTGGAGATAACGCATCAACGGAATCGTCATCACCAGCGCCAGCGCGAGTTCGTTGTTGCCTTCGATGAAGCTGTTGGGTGGCCCCCACACCCGGTACGAACCGCCAGTCGCAATGGTGAACAATCCACCCTTCACACCGAAATACCCGATCGAAACCACGACCACCCAGAGAAAGATATCAAGCTGCCTACGGTTGACCAGCACGGCAATGGTTACGTACACCATCAACTGGATCTTCAAGACCCGCTTCAACATTTCCCAACTCGCTGCCGGATAGAACGCCGTAACCGTCGTGAGACACATCCAGAGGATGAAAGCAAGCAGGATCCAGGTGACAGGATGAAATGGAGAGCGCTTCGGATCGCGACTGAAAAACAGGCCCAGCAGCGTCGCCCCGCCGACCATCGCAGCGACCGGAAAACGGCTCGCGGTCCACGTGTATTCGTGCGGATTCATGAGGCTGATCCACGCCCAGACCACGGTCCCCACCCACGGATGCAACAACGACTTCGGCAAAAATGCCACCAGTACCGTGAGCAGGAGAACAGCACGCACGGAGCGCTCCCCTCAAGCGCCGGCGACCCGGGAGCCGGCAGCGGACTCGATCAGATCGAAATACCGCTGTGCCACCGGATCCCAGCCGAACTCGCCCGCGATCTCCCGCACGCGCGCCGCGGCGCTCACGAAGGCATCCAGATCCTGCGACGAAACCACTTGTCCCGCCTGCGGGTCGGCCACGATCTCGGGCACACCCCCGACATTCGTCGCCACAACCTGCGTACCGCAGGCCATCGCCTCCAGCAGCACATTGGGCCAGCCCTCGCGCCGCGACCCCAGGGCCAGCACATCGATGGCCAAACACACCCGCCGCAGACGGTCCTGCGGCATGTTTCCGAAAATACGCGTCCGCTCCGCAACCCCAAGACTGCTCGCCAGTCTGCCGTTGAACATGATTCCACCATCGAGATATCCGGTCGCGACGAAAAACGTCGCTACGGCACCGTGCCGGCGCAGGATCGGCACTGCGACGTCGTGGTTGTCCGGGTAACCGTCATCAAAAGTGATGGCGAGCCGGCGTTCCGGGAGATCACCTGCCCGCAGAGCCTCGACCGCCTCGGAGAGCGGCAGCACCTTGAACCAGGAGGTCAACCACCGGATCTGAGAATCGAATTCGTCCGCCGTCGGCTCACCGGGTTGCAGGAAATCTTGGCGGTCCAAGACACGGTGGAAAATCAGGATCGTAAGCCGGGAGCGAGGCCCATCCGGAGCCAAGACAGCAAACAGGTGCCGGAATGGCAACGGCACGCGTTCAGTCATTAAAACCACCGCTGCGCCCGGTCACCGGAACAGGCTTGGCCCCTTCCGGAGCCTCGGCAAGCGCGTCCTGCAAAACGTGGACCAAAACCCGGATGCGCCGCTCCCAGCCGTTGGACTGTGCGTAGCGGATGATTGCTTCGTGGTCCCACGCGCGGACGACCGCAGCGTCGATCGCCTCGATCAGCGCTTCGGCGTCTCCGAATTCGACGACAGTCCCGACGGACGGGTCGCAAACGACCTCCGAATTTCCGCCGACTCGCGTCGTAACGACCGGGAGCCCGCAAGACATCGCCTCCAGAAACACGTTCGCCCATCCTTCATAGCTCGTAGCCAAAACGAATACGTCCGCAGCGGACAACGGAACGTGGAGCTGATCCGGGGGGAATGCCCCGAGGAAATGCACGCAACCGCCGAGGCCAAGAGACTGCGTCTGTGCGCGCAATCGAGGGCCGATATCCCCCTCCGGTCCCGCGCCACCGACAATCAGCAAATGCAGGTCCGGATGGCGTTCGCGCAACGCTGGCATGCAGTCCAGAACCCGGTGGAACCCTTTGCGCTCCACCAGCGTGCCGACCGACACCAGAATTCTCGCGTTAGTCGGAAGACCAAATTGGGAACGCGCCGTTAAGCGAGGAATCGAGCGAAACTTGTCGAGATCGACGCCATTTCCAATGACGGTGATTTTTCGGTCATCGGCGCCGAATTGCAGGGCGACTTGGCGCAACGCATCGGAAACGGTGACCAGCCGATCCGCCCCGAGTACCGCCTTACGCAAAACGCCACCAACGTCCATACGTGCCTGCCGCTCCTCCTTTCCGCGCAGTGTTAGCACCATCGGAATCCTCAGCCATCGTTTCAAGAGGATGCCCGCATACCCGTCGGGATATCCGAAGTGCACATCAAGAAGATTAAGCCGATGTCTGCGGACCACACGCCGCGCGGTGAGAAAGCAGCCGATCGCCATAAACATGCCATCCGTGCGCTTCCATACGCCCGGGAAACAGAGAAACCGGGGGCGATGCACCTCGATGCCGTCCATGACTTCAAACGATGGAGCCGGGGGGCGGAAATGCGGACGAAACCTGCGGATCAGACCCTGGAAGGGAAACCACGCCTGAGGGGCCAACACGACCAGCGGAAGATGCTTGGCAACCCGAAACATCCGCTCGCGGACGAAAACGCCCGCACCCGGCTGTGCCGGGCTTGGGAAGAGCGATGAGAGCACGAGCAGCTTCGGAGGTTCCGCAATCATGGCGCGTCAACCCGATGACGCCGTCGAAAGGACCGGCGTGCCGGCACCTTTGTCGACCACATTGCGCAAGAACCCCTCGAACATCAACAGGGACCATAGCGGCGCGCTGTGGTCGCGCCGGCCGGATTGGTGCTGATCGACAAGCAATTTCAGGTAGTCCGGGTTGAACAGGCCGGTCTGTGCCAGTCTTTCTCCTGCCACGGCGTCGCGCACGCGGTGCCGCAGCGGCCCCCGGAACCACGAAGCGAGCGGGACGGCAAAACCCATCTTCGGTCGGTACAACACCTCGCGTGGCAGGTCGTCCTCCAACATGCGTTTGAACAGCCACTTCCCCTCCCCGCCCCGCATTTTCATGGAGGACGGCAAAGTTGCCAACCACTCCACCAGGAGGTGATCCATCAACGGCTCCCGCACTTCGAGCGAATGCGCCATGCTTGCGCGGTCGACCTTCACGTTGATATCGCCAACCAGGTAAGTTTTCAGGTCGAGATATTGGATCAACGCAAGAGGATCGTCGACGGTCGTACGCTGTGCATGGCGACGAAACACCTCGACCGCGCTGTATCCCGATAGCTTCCTTCGGAATGCGCGCGAGTACAGTTCGTGCCGCATGTCGTCGCGCAGGATCGACATGCTGTGAAAGTAGGCCTGCACGGAATCGCGCGCAAGAGCCTGGAAGGTCGTCTTTCCGCGGAATACACGCGGCGCCCAATCCGCCTTGGGGTAAACCTGACCAAGCAATCCAAACAGCGGACGCCGCAGGGACAACGGCATCAGGCGTCTCATGCCATCTTCCGCCAAGTGAAGCCGGTAACGGCGATATCCCCCAAAACTCTCGTCGCCGCCGTCCCCCGAAAGCGCCACCGTGACCCGCTTTCGCGCAAGCTGGCAAACGCGATAGGTAGGGATCGCGGAACTATCGGCATACGGCTCGTCGTACAACCGCACGAGTTCGTCGCAAAGATCGAAATCGTCGCTGCGCACTTGCTCGACGAAATGGCGGGTTTCATATCGCTTGGCGACCATTCCGGCGTACGCGGACTCGTCATACGCCGGATCGTCAAATGAAATGGAGCAGGTGTTGACCGGCTCCTTGGAGATGGATGCCATCATGGCGACGACGGCACTGGAATCGACGCCGCCGGAGAGAAACGCGCCGAGCGGAACCTCCGAAATCATCCGAAGGTTCACAGATTCGCGCAGCCGCGCGCGCAACTCAGCACAGGCGTCCTCCTCGGAAAGCGGACTGTCGAGACGGAACTGCACATCCCAAAACTCGACTGGCTCTCGGATCGGCAGTCCCCGCCGAACTGTCAAGGTATGTGCCGGCGGCAGCTTCCGCGCACCCCGAAAAATCGTACGCGGTTCCGGAACATAGCCGAGGGCTAAGTATTCTTCAATTGCGCAGTCATCCAGTTCCCGCGCCACCCCGCCGTGCGCCAACAGCACCTTCAGTTCCGACCCGAAGAGCAGGAATCCGTCGGGCAACAGGGCGTAATACAGGGGCTTGACGCCGAGCCGGTCACGGGCGAGAAAGAGCGTCTGGCGATTGCGGTCCCAGAGCGCGAAGGCGAACATGCCGCGGAACCGGTCGACGCAGCGCTCGCCCCAGGCTTCCCAGGCGTGGACGATGACCTCGGTATCGCTCTTGGTGTGGAAAACGTGGCCCAAGGCCTCCAGTTCCGGCACCAGATCCTGGAAGTTGTAGATCTCGCCGTTGAACACGACGCAGACCGATTGGTCCTCATTGAACAGGGGCTGCTGCCCCGTGGACAAATCGATGATCGACAAGCGCCGATGGCCGAGCCCCACGCCGGGCTCGATGTGCAACCCGCCCTCGTCCGGCCCACGATGGACCTGGCTCTCGTTCATCCGATGGAGTACCGCCCGGTCGACCGGGCGAGCGCCGCGGGTGTCGAATATTCCTGCGATGCCACACATTGGATCTGCGTCTTGGGGAATCTGGGAGCCCTATAGCTTACATGGGGAATATGGCAAACCGGGTCCGGCCGGCGGCGGGTTTTCCTTGCCAATTCGGAACTTCCGGCGGGACTTCTATAATTCCGCTCCATTCTTCCCTGCGGAGCGTCCCTTGAACACCGAGGAACAGGTCATTGCGTCGTTGGAGGCTGCCCTCAACATCCGGCTCGACCGCGCCAGGACCAACGCCGGCACGCCGCTGCTCGGCGCCCTGCCCGAGTTCGATTCGATGGCCGTGGTCGCCCTGCTGGCGACGATGGAAGAGCGCCTGGGCATCGTCGTCGACGACGACGAGATCGACGGGTCGATCTTTGCAACGGTGGGCAGTCTGACCGATTTCGTCCGCGGCAAGCTCGCCGCCTGACGGTCGCGGCGCATGCGGCCGGCCATGGACGCATTTTTCCTCCCGCGCGGGCCGTACCGCCTGCTGTGCGTGCTGCATGCGCCCGCCGACCCGGATCGGTGCCGCGGCGCGATTCTGCATGTGCCGGCGCTGGCCGAGGAAATGAACAAGTCCCGGCGGGCGGTCGCGCAGGCGGCGCGGGCGCTGGCGGAATCGGGATGGTTCGTGCTGACGGTCGACCCGGCAGGCACCGGCGACAGCAGCGGCGAATTCCACGACGTGTCGTGGGCCGATTGGGTGGCGGACGTGCGCGCGGCCTGGCATTGGCTGGCCGATCGCGCCGGAATGCCCCCGCTGCTGTGGGGCCTGCGCGCCGGCTGCCTGCTCATCGACGAGGCCCTGCGGGATCTGCCCTGCGAACGCGTGCTCTACTGGCAGCCCAGCCTCAGCGGCGATGCCGTGCTCACCCAGTTCCTGCGCTTGCGCACGGCGGCGGGAGCGACCAAGGGCGGCGGGGTGAAAGAGACCCCGAAGACCCTGATTGCCGCGCTGGAAGGCGGGGAGACGATCGAAGTCGCCGGCTATGCGCTTGCCCCGCCGCTGGCCCTGCCCTTGCGTGCCGCCCGCCTGGGCGGCGCCGACGCCGGGCGGGCATATGCGGGGAAGCGCGTGGACTGGATCGAGGTCTCGGCTTCGGAGCCGGCCGCCCTGCTTCCGGCGAGCGAGGCGCGGATCGCCGATCTGCGCGAGGCCGGGGCGACAGTCGAGGCGCGCGCCGTCTCCGGGGTGGGGTTCTGGATGACGCAGGAGATCGACGAGGCGTCCGGCCTCGTTGCGGCGACCGTGGCTGCGCTCTGCACCCTCACCCCCGGCCCCTCTCCCGCAAGCGGGAGAGGGGGGGCTCGCCCGTCGGACACCCTCGCTCCCAGGCCCGCTCCCGCGCGGGAGCGAGGCTGGGGTGGGGAGAAGGCGTGCAACGACGTTGCCCCCGGTATCCGGGAGCGGCCGATCCCGTTCGGCTGCGATGGAGAAACCTTGCTCGGGATCGTTTCCCTGCCCCCGGCGCCACGAGACATCGGCGTGCTGATCGTCGTCGGCGGACCGCAGACGCGGGTCGGCAGCCATCGCATGTTCACGCTGCTGGCGCGGGAACTGGCCCGGCAGGGGGTCGCCGCATTCCGCTTCGACTGCCGGGGAATGGGTGACAGCAGCGGCAGGATGCGGACCTTCGAGGAACTCGAGGAGGACATCGGCTGCGCGATCGCGGCGTTCCGCGCCGCCGTGCCGGAAGTCGATCGCGTCGTGCCATGGGGACTCTGCGACGCCGCCTCGGCGATCCTGATGGGCGTCGGGCAATGGAACGCAATCGCGGGACTGGTTCTCGCCAACCCGTGGGCACGAAGCGAGGCGTCGCACAACCGGACCATCGTCCGGCATTACTACGCGAACCGGCTGCTGCAGCGCGAGTTCTGGGTCAAGCTGGCGACCGGAGGGCTGCCGATCGTGCGGGTCGCGCGGGAGTTCGCGGCGCGGCTGGCGGGCAGTGCCGGCCGCGGCGGCCGTCCCGCGGCAACGAGCCGTGCGCATTTCCGCGACCGGATGCGGGCGGGTTGGCAGGCGTTCCCCGGAAGCCGGCTTCTGATCCTGAGCGGGCAGGATCTCACGGCGCGCGAATTCGAGGACCACGCGGGCAGTGATCCCCGCTGGTCGCTATCGCGGCCCGATACCGTCCTGGTCCGGCTCGAGCATGCGGATCACACGTTTTCCGGTGCCCGCGATTACGCGTCCGTGTTCCAAACGACCTGTGATTTTCTCTCCGATCTGGCGCACCACGACTGAGCCCCGTCTCCCGTCAACAGGACGTCGTAATTGCCTCGTTCCTCTTACTCGGCGAAGACTTCCTGCAGCGTGGCCAGGGTCGCGCTGAGGGTCTTCGATGAAACCGCGCCGACCTTCTTCGCCAGGCGCGCCTTGTCGACGGTGCGGACCTGATCCAGCAGGATCAGCCCTTTCTTGCCGGCGTGCGTCACCGCCACCCGGAACGGCGCCGCGAACCCCTTGGATGTCATCGGCGCCACGATCACCGTCTTCAGGTGGTCATGCAGCTCGTCCGGCGAGACCACGACGCATGGGCGCGACTTCTTAATTTCGCTGCCGATGGTCGGGTCGAGGTTCACAACCCAGATGTCGCCGCGCTTCACCACACCAGGTCGTTGTCTTCTTCGTTGCCGAACTCGCCCATGACCAGGTCGTCGCCGCCTTCGGCTGCGAGGTTCTTGGCGGCCTCGGCCCAGCCGTCGCGGGCGGGCTTGGCTGGCTTGCGCAGGATGATGACGCCGTTCTCGACGGTCATCTCGGCGTCGGTCGCATCCTCCAGGCCGGCTTGCGCCAGGACGGTCTTGGGCAGGACGACGCCTTTGCTGTTGCCGATGGGGCGGATGGTTACGTGTATGGCTTGCATTGTGATAACAATGTTATTCCGTGGGGTGTTTGCTGTCAAATCGATGTTATTCCATCGTGGCAACTTTCTCCGCGCGCTCACAGCGCACCGGCAAACCGCGATACCGGCCCCGATCCGATCCAACTCGGTGGCGAAGCCCTTGGCCCACCGCCACTCGATGTAGGCATCCAGCACCTGCCCGGTGTTGTTGTGCTTCAGGAAGACACATCGCTGGCGGCACCCCTTCGTGATCGTCTCCGGTTCGTCACGAACCTCGGATCGGACAACATTTTCGTTACCGATCGCCCGGAAGCTCAGATCGGATCGACCCGGTCGACCCAGTAGTTCGGCTCCCGATGATGGTGTGCCACCGCGATCACAAAAACGTGATCCGCTTCCACCGAATACAGGATCTTGTACGGGAACCGGCTCAAGGTCAGACGACGGACGTCACCACGTTCGCAAGGACACGACAGCGGCCATGCCCGGATCCTCGGCAGGGCAGAACGAACCTCCGCCCGAAAGCGTTCCCCAAGACCCGCGACTTGCCGGCCGTAATAGCGCTCGGCCTCTTCGAACTCCTGGCGCGCCTCGGGGGAGAACACCACCCGCATCAGAGGGTTCCAAAGATTTCCTCGACCGGAACGCCACGCACCCTGCCCGCACGATAGGCAGCAAGGCGCCGCTCCGCTTCCTCGAGCCACACGCGATCGACCTCCGGATCGGGCCGATCCAGTGTCTGCAATACGGCATCGACCAGTTCGAATCTTTCCGCCGGATCGAGCTTACGCGCTTCCTCCAACAGTTCGCGCTTTCCCATCGAGGTTCTCCTGGAGCCTGTGCGCCTATCTTACCCGGATCGCGCGGGCGTACAGATCCTCGTAATCCGCCACCATCCGCTCGATGCTGAAGCGCTGTTCGGCGCGCGCCCGGCCGGCGGCGCCGTGGCGGCGCGCCCGCGCCGGGTCCGCGGCGTAGCGCAGGATCTCTGCCGCCAAGGCGGCGGGATCGGCGCGCGGCACCGCAAAGCCGGTCGCGCCCTCTTCCATCAGGTCGGCGTTGGCGCCGACGCGGGTCGCCACCACCGGCAGGCCGCTCGCCATCGCCTCGAGCAAGGTGTTGGAGATTCCCTCCGCGAGCGAGGGCAGGACGAAGCAGTCCAGTCCCCGCATCATCGCCGGCACGTCGCTGCGCTCGCCGGCGAACCACACCCGATCGCCGGCTCCCGCTGCCTTAACCATCGCTTGTAGTTCACCACGCATCGGGCCGTCACCGACGAGCACCAGCCGCAGTCGCGACGCCTGCTCCGAGGGATCCCGGATCGCCAGGAGAAATGCCTGGACGAGGTTGGCTTGATCCTTGACCCGCTCCATCCGGCCCACCGTGCCGACGACGAACGCGTCGGCGCCGAAGTCCGGCATGTCTTCACCGCGGACGCGGCCGAGCGAGGTGGGACGGAACCGTTCGGTGTCGACGCCGTTGTAGATGTGCCGCACCCGATCCCGCGGCACGCCAACGCCGTCGATCAGGTAGTGCTCGAGATCGTGCGACAACGCGACGTAGCGATGGACGAACGGCTGATATATGCGGCGAATCAGCCGGTCGCGACGGTTGGTGCCGTCGACGTCGCGCATGTCGCGGCCGTGTTCGCCGTGAATCCGCACCGGAACCCGCGCCGCCCAGGCCGGCACCGCGGCTTCGAGCGCGGCGAGATTGCGCGTATGGACGACCGCCGGCCGCCGGGCGCGGAAGAGATCGAACAACTGCGGGTAGAGCCGGACGGCGTGGCCCGGCGGCTTGTGCAGCGACACGATCGGCACATCGTCGCGTGCGAGACGCTGGCAAAATGCCTCCGAGGCGTCGGTCAGCGAAACGATCGCATGTCGCCACGACTGCGCCGGCATGCGGTTGACGAGGTTGACGATGCCGTTTTCGAGGCCGCCGACCGCGAAGCGATAGACGACGTGGACGATCAGCGGACGAGGGTCTTCCATGGCCCGCGCCGCGTCAGAAACGGTGGGTCAGGGCGACGTAGGCCGCTTTTTCGCGCTGGCTACCGAAACCGAACAGCGAATTGACGCCGGCCGGCGACGCGAAGTACTGGTCGCGCAAGCCGAACAGCACCCCGTCCTTCGACGACATCGCGACGTTCCATTGCACGATCACCGAGCCCTGATTGCCGAACATGCCGGCCTGGGATCCGATGCCGGTCACCCGCGATCCGGTGACGGTGGCGGTCAGGGTGGAGAGTTTGGTCAGTTGATGGCTGAGATTGACCGTGGCACCGCGCTGCACGTCATCGAAGATGAACGAGGACATCGACGACGACGATACGGCCGGGGTGAACGCCGAGGGAATGACGCGTGTGCTCGAGTCGAACACCGTCACGGTCACGGTGTTGCGGTGTCCCAGCCAGGCAACCGACCCCTGGTTGTTCTGGCTCAGGAAGGCGATGGGCGCGAAGACGGCCGTCGGCGCGGTCAAGGTATTCGGCAGGTTGGAACTGGTGATCAGGTTCTGCACCGCAAGTGCGCGCGCCCCGGGATCGGGGTATTGCGTCATCAACATCGCATCGAGCAGGCTCGCGACGTTCCCGGTCGCCGGCAGCGCAAACATTTCCTCCGGCGTGGTGGAAATGTCGCGGCCGCCGGTGATGCTGGTCGCGAACCACGGGTTGCGATGGGTAATCGAGTAGTGGTAGGTCGTGCCGTAATAGTGCCGCTCGACGTCGCCGGAGAGGTTGCTGCGTTCGGTGGGAACCCAGGCGAACTCACCGCCGACGATCGAATGCCACTGATTGTTGTCGATGTAGTTTTCGCGCTCGATGCCGCCGCGCAGGCCGACCGTCCAATGCGGATCGGGGGCCGCGCGCAGGAACAGGCGTGCATCTTCCTGGCGCGTGGGCGGATAGTTGAACCCGCCGAGCCCCGAAAACTGGTAGTTCGAGTACAGATCCTCGGCACGGAATTCCCAACCGGCGGGGGTCGGCTTTTTCAGCAGATCGACGACGTTGTCGCCGAAGTACGAATTCCCGGCTTCCCCTGGCGGCGCCCCCACGGCACGCGACCAGCCGTTGTTGCTTTGCAGGTCGTACTGCACCGCCCCGGGAAACATCCCCTTCCATTCCGGATTGAGATGGTAGGTGTAGTTGGAGAAGGTGTTGAAACTCGTCGCCCCGGCCTGCGGCGTCGGCAGATAGAGATAGTTCGGCACCTGCGCCACTTGGGCGCCGGCATCGACCGTAAGATGATCCCCAACGGCGTGCCAGATCCCATCCATGCCACCCGTCGGCAACACCATATTGGGCTCCGAACCGCGCGCGTAGCTGACGGCATCGGCGGACAAATTGGCCGTGAACTGGAAATTCGGGTCGGTCTTGTTGGCGACCAGCGAGGGCGTGACCTGGGTGATCCAGTCGGGACGCGAGCCCGGCTGGAACCCGAAATACGCATTGCTGGTATAGGTCTCCTGGGTCTGAATCGACGCCTGAAAGAAACCGGTGCTGCCAGCGTCGGCGGTCTGCGCCGCGACCGGCGCCGCCCCTGCGACAAGCAGCGCGGCAAGCAGCGTTCCGCCATTGCCCCCGCGAGAGGCCCGCGGCTCGCGGGAAAAGGGCACCCCGATTCCCGTGCGCTTGCTTCGTGGATGACGTTTCCCCAGTGCCGGCATACGGATTCGACCGCCCCTCAGACCACGGCCGGATGCAAAGCCATCCATACGATCCAGACTCCGGAAACGAACAACAATCCGCCCAATCCGCCGCCGAATGCCAGCGCGCCAAACCGCTCCCGGCGCTGTCGGCGGGCATCGACCAGCATCGAAATGGTTCCCAGCAAGGGCAGACCGCCGCTCAGCTGCCGCAGATCGGCGGCGCTCTCGACCCGCGGGAACACCTGCGTCAGGCCGAAGGCAACCGCCACGCCCGCGCCCAGGGATGCCAACACCGCCAACGCAGCCAGCGCGATATGGCCCGGGAACACCGGCTTGCGCAGCACGTGCGGGGGATCGATCACCCGGAACACCGCCATCTGGGCATTGGCATCGACGTCTTCCGAAATCGCCGCCTGCTCGCGGCGCTGGACCAGCGCATCGTAGTTGTGCCGGATGACGTCATAGTCGCGATTGAGCTTGGCCATTTCCGCTTCGACCTCCGGCACGTGCGCGGCCGTCGCCCGGAGCCCGTTCAACTGCGCTTCGAGATCATTGGTGCGCGACTGCAGGGCGGCCACATTGGCATCGGCCTCGCTCAATGCGACCTGCAACTGCTGGTAAACCGGATTGGTCGCCGGCGGACTGATGTGCGAGGCCGATACGCCGAGCTGGGCCAGCCGCTTGGACTGCGCCGCCTTCTTCTCGGCTTCGATCCGGGCGATCAGGCGCTTGGTCTCCACCACGTCAGGATAGTTGTCGGTATAGCGCCGGGTCAGGTCGTCCAGTTGCTTGTGCAGGGCATCGAGCCGCGCATCCCATTCGGACGTGCCGCCAAAGCCCGGGGTCGGCGCAACCTCGGTCAGCAGCACCGGGTCCTCGCCGCTCAACTGGCGCTGGATGGCGTCGCGCGCATCCTGGGCCGCGTGCAGGTCCATGCGCGACTTGGTCAACTCATCGGACAACAGCGAAAGCTGGGCATAGCGATCCTTGACGGCGATGCCGCTGTACCCGAAGTTCTTCAGCTTGAACTCCTTGACGCGATTCTCGGCATCTTCGAGCTTCTTCTCGTACTCGGCGATCTGCTCGTCGATGAAGGCGCGCGCCTGCTCGCTGTCGCGGCGCTTGCCGCCGGCGGTCGAACTGATGAACAGCTCGACCAGGCTCTGCACCACCCGCTTGGCGCGCTGCGGGTCGGTGTCCCGATAGCGGATGACATAGAGATCCCGATCGCCCGCCGCCGAGATCTGGATTTCGGCCTGGAGCTTCTCGATCATCCGATCGAACGTCTGCTGATTGGCGCCGGGGGGCAGGAGCTTCGCCATCCCGACCAGCTTTTCGAGGTTGGGCCGGGTGATCAGGGTCCGGGCGAGGATCGACACCATCTGGTCGACGTCGGGCTGCACCGCCAAACCGCTCAGCAGCGGCCGCAGCACCGTCTGGGTGTCGACGTAGACCCGCGCGTCGGCCTCCCAGCGCTCGGGCACGCGCCAGACGACGACGGCCGCCACCGCCGCCACGATCCACGCCACCAGCAGGCCGGCCCAGCGCCGGCTCCACGTGGCGCGCAACTGGGCCAATACCGGACCGAGAATGTCATCCACGACCGGCGCGCCCTCAGAACCAGCTTTGTGGGATGATCAGGATGTCGCCCGGCAGGACATCGACGTTGGCCGTGATGTCGCCGTGCTTGATCAGGTCGTTGAGCCGCACGTGGTAGCTCTTGTCATGCTCGGAGCCACGCACCAGCACCGCCCGGTTGCCGGACGCGAAATCGGTCAGCCCGCCGACGGCGATCATGACGTCGAGCAGGGTCATGCCCTGGCGATACGGCACCGCCTGCGGGTGCGCCGCCTGGCCGATCACCCGGATCTGCTGGTCGTACGGCCCGGAAAACGCCGTCACCACCACGGTCACCACCGGGTCGCGGATGTAGCGGCTCAAGGCGCGCTCGATGTCCGCCGACAGTTGGGTCGACGTGCGGCCGACGGCCGGCAGGTCGTTGACCAGCGGGATCGAAATCTTGCCGTCCGGCCGCACCGGCCCGACGAACGACAACTCCGGATTGCGCCAGACGATGACGTTGATCTTGTCCTGCGGCCCGATCAGGTATTGATAGTTCGGCGAGGCCGCGTCGACGGGCGCCTGCGGCAACGAACTGCAGGCGGCCAGCATGATCACGGCGGCCAGGCCGCAGCACAGCAATTTCCCCTGTTTGCGCAAATACGCACCCATAGTCTTCCCCCGCTCCTCCGATTCGACGGCATGTTCGGTGTCGCCGTCACAAAAACTGCACAAAAACCGCGTTTGTAATCCATCGGCGGGCCTTTGCGCAATGTCGCGCAGCGCCCTCCGCATTCCGTCCGCTCCTGCCCGCTTGCCGCCGGTATCGATGCCCTATGCCGCCGCGGAGTCCTCCCGGCGGGATTTGCCATAGCCATAGCCGTAGCCATACCCATAGCCATATCCATATCGCTTGCCCGACCCCGTCCGGGCCTTGTTGAGCAAGGTCATCACCACCGGCCGACCCTTGATGGCTTCGATCGCCGCAAGCACCGCCGCACGGGGCGTGCGCTGCGCCTCCACCACCAGTACGATCTGCCCGACGTGCTCGGCCAGTTGACGGGTTTCCGGCGCGACCAGCAGCGGGGGGGCATCGAACACCACCACCCGGTTCGGGTCGTAGGTCGCCAGATTCCCGATCAGGCGGTCCATCGCGTCGCTGGCCAGCAGTTCGGTCGAATGTTCGCTCGGCGTTCCGGCGGGCAGCAGGCTCAACTTGTCGATGTTGGTGCGCAGCACGAGGTCGTCGAGTCCCAGATCCGGGTCGGTGACGAGGTCGAGCAGGCCGCGTTCGGCCGCCAGCCCGAGGCGCTTGAGCACGCTGGGGTTGAGCACGTCGGCATCGACGAGCAGGGTTCGCAGATCGACCTCGCGGGCCAGCGACAGCGCAAGGTTGACGCTGGAGAAGGTCTTGCCTTCCCCGGGCAGCGCGCTGGTGACCATGATGCAGTTGGCGCGCTTGACGGGCGCCGCCGACTGGCCGCGGATGTTTTGCAGCAGGCCGTGCTTGGCGGCGCGGAATTCGTCGGCCAGGCGATTGCGCGCCAGGTTGGGCATCAAAAAGCCGTTTTCCGCGGCGCGCGCGAAATCGATCTCCACGCTGCGCCGGCCATCCTGATCGTGGCGCACCGGCGCAGCGGTAGCCGCCGGAGTCGCTGCGGCCGGCGGGCGGTCCGCACCGGCCGACCGGCCTTCCGTCGCGCTTCCGTTGCGGCCCGCGCCGGCCGAGGCTCCGGAATCCGCGCCGCCGGGCAGGCCCGTCGCGGGCAACCCGGCCTGCACCCCGGCCCGTCGCAACGCCTCCATGCGGCGTGCGGCTTGTTCGATGATGCTCATCGATGAGTCCCGAAGATCGCTTGCCATGGATCGCCCAGTGCCATATCAGACTCCGCGGATCCGTCGCCGCGCCACCAGACCCAGCATCGGGCCCTTCCCCGAACCCGGCACGATGCCGCCGATCCGTTGCGGAGCCGATCGGCTGGCGTCGGCACCGGCGGTTCCATGCATTCCCCCGCGGACGAGTTCGGTCAGCGCGGCAATGCTCTGTTCGATGCGATCCAGGCGGGCGACAATCGCCGCCTGGGATTGGCGCGCCGCCCCGCCATCGCCGGCCAAAACGTCGTCCTCGCCCGCGCCGACCACCCCGAACGGGTCCATCCCCAATTCCTGGCGCAGTTCTTCCTCGACCGCGGCCACGTCCACCGCCCCGATGCGATGGCTCTCGCCCAGGTACGTGGCCAGCAGCACCCGGTTGCACAACGCATTGATGCGCCGGGGCAGGCCGCCGGTGGCGGCGTGCAGGGCCGGAAAAGCGGCGTCGTCCCACGCCGGGTCACCGCGCCAACCGACCTTGCGCAGGCGGTGTTCCACATACGCCCGGGTTTCCGCCTCTTCCATCGGGCCGAGGTGATAGGAGGCGGTGATGCGCTGACGCAGTTGCCGCAGCGCGGGCGTGCGCAACATGTCGCGCAGTTCGGGCTGGCCGACGAGAAAACTCTGCAACAAGGCGTGCTGGCCCAACTGGAAGTTGGACAGCATGCGAAGCTCTTCCATCGCCCGCGGGCTGAGATTCTGCGCCTCGTCGACGACCAGCAGCGCCCGCTGGCCCAGGGTGATCAGGGAAAGCAGGAAGGATTCGATTTCGGCCAGCAGCTCGGCCTTGCCGGTCGTCTTTGCCGGCAACCCGAAGGCGATCGCCACCGAGCGCAACAGGTCGTCGGCTTCCAACTGCGTGCTGACGAGCTGGGCGGCGACCACCCGCTTGGGGTCGATCTCGCGCAAGAGCGCGCGCACCAGGGTGGTCTTGCCGGCGCCGACCTCGCCCGTGACGACGATGAACCCCTCGCCCTGGAACGCGCCGTACTGCAGATACGAGTACGCGCGCCGGTGCCCCTTGCTCTCGAACAGGAACGTGGGGTCGGGGTTGAGCTGGAACGGGCTGGCGGCAAGGCCGAAATAGGCTTCGTACATGGCGGTGAGGTGGTCGCGATGCCCGGGGAAAAAGAAAGCTGCGGCGAGATTACCAGCCCGAATTGCATGGCAACCGGGGATTATCCATTGTTTTGTACCGCACTTTCAAGCGAATTTCGATGACAGGACGCGCACGGCTCACGCCGACAGGGCCCTCCGGAGCGCGTCGACGTTGCGTTCGAGGGCGACGCCTTCCGTCCGCAGGACGAGCCGCGGCGCTTCCGGCGGCTCGTAGGGACTGTCGATCCCGGTCATGTTCGGCAGCCGGCCGCTGCGGGCCTTGCGGTAGAGCCCCTTGGGGTCGCGCCGTTCGCAGATTTCCAGCGGCGTGTCGACGTAGACCTCGAGAAAATCGTCGGCGCCGATGCACTGGCGGGCGAGTTCCCGTTCCCGGCGGAACGGCGAGATGAAGGCGGTCATGACGATGAGGCCGGCGTCCATCAGGATCCGGGCGACTTCGGCAATCCGCCGGATGTTCTCGGCGCGCTCCGCCTCGGTGAAGCCGAGATCGCGGCTCAGCCCCCGGCGCACTTCGTCGCCATCCAGCACGTAGGTGCGCTTGCCCTCGGCATGGAGGGCCGCCGCCAGGGCGTTGGCGAGGGTGGATTTCCCCGCCCCCGAAAGGCCGGTGAACCACACCACCCGTCCGCGGTGGCCGTTGAGCCGTTCGCGGTCTTCGCGGGTCACGCTGAGGATATCCATCAGGGATCGGGGTTCCGGAAAATCCGTCGGCAGGTCGGAATGCCGACGATCGGCGCAGGATAGCGCAACAGATCACATATTCGCCAAACGCCAGGCCTGTACCGGACCGCTGATGGAGTCACACCACACAAAGACCCGGGCCGCGGGGACTTCGACGAACCGCCCGTAAGCACCGTTGTTGGCCACCGTGTCCACGCAGGGCGTCGCCCCGTTGACCCCGGCAAGCGTCTGGCTGGTCAGCATCCAGGTTCCGGTGAGCAGGCTGGCGGGCGACGGGGGAATCAGGGAATGCACCCGATACGAGCCTTGGGCCTCGTACATCACGACCGCATTCAGGATCGTCGACCAGCATCCGCCACAGGAATATTCGAGCGGCAGGGTCGTCCCGGGCTGCAGTTGCACGTTCGCCGTCAGATTCGTCCAGGGAACGTCGGGAGTCGATGCGGGGCACCCCCAGAACGACAGATCGACCCCGTTCGGCCCGGAGTTCCCGAATCCGAGCAAGAAGTCATACGGCGGCGGCAGGTACACAATGAACTGATTCCCATAATCGTTGTAGCCAGCATTGGAATAGGCCGTCATGGCGTAATTCTTCGCGTCGACGAAGAACACCGGCCCGTTTCCGTTGTAGGAAAGCACCCACCATCCGTTGCGGAAACTGTCGAACGCGGTCATCGGATACGACGCGCTGATCCCGCCGGTAGGAATCGAATCGATCACGCGCGTGACGCTCGACCCGTAGGTCGCAACCGCCTGCGACAAATCGTAGCGGTTCACCCGCGTCGGATAGATATAGCTGGATCCCGCCGAAAAAAACTGGATCAGCGACCCCTGGCTGCCGCCGCCATTGGCGGCCGACTGGATTTCCAGGCCACCATAGGTATGCGGCATGTAGAACGTTCCATCGGGAAACTGGCCGTACACGGCGTCCTCTTGGCCCTCGGCCCACGCCGTCGCCGGAACGTCCTTCACCTCCCATTCCAAGGTCGCAAGATTGAAGACGTTCACGCAACTCCAGCACACCTCCCCGGTGGGAAGATGTCCGGACCCGGCAACGACGTATCCGCCCAGCGCCGAGTAGTCCGGGTTGTACCGGCCGCCGCTCCAATTGGCAAACGGACCCGCCGCGTCGGTGAGCACGTAGCCTGCCGGGGCAACATCGGCCAACTTGTTCTGCGATATGTTCGAAAACGTACCCGGTGCAGGTACCCATGACGGGGGCGGCCCGGTGTACGTCGATGCCGAGGCCGTCGCGGCCGGCGCCACGCCGCCGACGCTTCCGGCTGCGGTCGCGCCGCTCGTCGCAACACCGCCACCACCGCAACCGGTCAGCGCCAAGAAGCCCAGGGAACCGGACGCCTTGATCAAGGCCCTCCGGGAACTGGAGGTCTGCGGCGGCAAACCGGTCTTCGGCAAGGCGGCCATCGGAACACTCCGGTCAGGCTGAAGAAGCGGCATCGTCGTCGGCACACCGGCCGATCACGGTGGATTGCGGGGATAGATCGCCCACAGCGGATTGGTCGGATAGCCGTTGACCGTGGATGTCGCATTGCCGAAGCTCGCGCTGGTGACGATCTGCTTCCACCCCGTCGCCGCGCCGGTTGCGCCGTGATCCACGGCGTAGGTCAAGGCCACCATCTGGAAGCAGGTCGCCGACGAGCCGGTCCAATTGCTGCCGTCCCACGCCAAGGGTCCCGATCCGTAATACATGGTCGTGTCCCCGGGCTGCAGGGCCGGCAACACGCCGAACAGGGGGCCGCCATACTCCTCGTAGACCGGATAGGCCTCCCCCCAGCTGGAAAACCAGTTGCCGGGTGCCGCGGTTCCGGGATAGGAGAACGGCACGACATACTGGGAAAAGTTCCGGTAGTCCCACGCCCCCGGCGTGTTCGGCGGCCCCGCCCGTTGCACGAACTGCGAATAGCCGAAGTCCCGCACCGCGATGTGATCCGCCTGCTGCGCTGCCGTCAAGGGAAGGCCCAGATCCCATGCATACCCCAGCGACATCGCGATCGTCGCCTGCATCCAGGGCGCGTCCCACCAGTACGTCATCGTGCCCGGGTTCATGCCATACGGAGATGATCCCGTCGCATTGCCGGAATACAGGCCGAGGCAGCCGAGATTGTTCTTCCACTTGCCGCCGAAGATCGTTCCGTCGACATATGCCGCCCGGTAGGACGCCATGTTCGCCGCCCAGGAGTCGAGCAGGCTTGGGTAGCTCGCATGGGTCGTCGGCACCGCCGACAGGCATTGGGCAAGCGTGCGGAAGTTCCATCCGCGCGCTCGGACCTGGCCATCGAACAGCACATAACTAGCGCCGGTGTTCGTCGTTCCGTTGCGGGTCGCGTAATCCGACATCAGGTAGTTCCAGAAATTCCACAGCAGCAATTCTTCGAGAAAGAACCACCGGGCAGTCAGCAACCAGGGGTAGTAGGCCAGAGACGGGCTATGCGCGGTATCCGGCGCGGCCACGTTGCCCTGGCTGTCGACATTGACCTTGCCGGTACTGCTTGGGATCGTCGGCGACCCGCTCCAATTGGTCGATACCGTCGGATATGCGATGAAGGTCGGGACGTCATACCGCGCCTGGGTTGCCGGTGGCGGGATGGTGTTGTCGCGATAGTGGACCGGCCAGGATCCTCCGGCGAGTCCATTGACGATCACGGAGTTGTACGCCGTTGCGCCGGCCCCGCCCGCCAGATGGATCGCGCACCACTCCGGAAGAATGCCGATGAAGGTTTCATAGCCGGTGGAGGCCATCGCCCCCGTGACATCCGCCAGCGAATTGGGCGTGTACGTCTGCGCAAAGGTCTGCGTCACCGCAGCGGCCCCGAACGGATAGTTCGGAACCAGCTTGGTGGCCATCAGATACGCCGTATCGTGTTGCGGAAGCCACCCGGGGTTGGCAACGTTGACCCAGTAACTGCATTGGGTCGCGTCCCCCGTGACCAGCGGGATGCGCGTATTTGCGCAGAGATCCAGGGACTGCGCGGGGAACGCCGCCCCCGCGCCGATCGTCACGCTGCAACTCAGGTTGTAATCGGTGTCCGCGCCAACCTGCGCCGTCAAGGCGCCTCCGGGATCGAGCCAGCCGTTTTCCACCCAGGGAAAAATTTCCACGCCGTTTCCACCGTACAGCCGCACGTCGAACCACACGCTCAACCACGGATACCCCGGGACGACCTGCATGTAGATCCAGTTGCTCATCACCGGTCCGGTGCAGACCATGCGCTGCGCTGGGGTCGATCCGGCAAGCGACGCACTCACCAGGGTTCCGAGGGAAACCGTTTGCGATCCCACGCTCACGCTGACCGTCGTCGTGCCAAGCGCCGCTGCCAGGTCCGACTCCGTGAGCGAGGTTCCCCCGGGCGCCGCTCCGGTGGTGAACGTCACGGTCGAAGCGGTATTGGCGGGAGCGGTGACATGCCCGGCAATGATGGCGTGCTTGAGGCTACCGTCCGGCCAGTAGGTCAGCGGCGTGCACTGCCAATCCAGAAGCGATGGGCCGGTCCCGACCGCGACCAAACCCGAGGGCACATCCCCTTGGCGAAACGCGTGGCCGAAGCAAAACGGCAGGTTGCTCCCGCCGACCGCGCTGACAAGCTTGAACGACGTCGTCGCCAGGGTCGGCGGCGATGGCTGCGTAATGGGGGGATAGGCAATCGCACGGGCCATCGTGGTCGCCATCGGCTGCGCAAACGAGCCCAGCGTGGGAAGGCCGGAAGCCGAAGGCGATGACGACGATGCAGACACCGTCGCCGCGCCGGCCGTGCCGCTGCCGCTCCCGCCGCCGCAACCCGCCAAGGCAAGCAGCCCGAACAGCCCCGATGCCCGCAGCAGCTCGCGACGCGCCGGCGAGACGCCGGTGTCTTCCCCCGATGAGTCGTTCGAATGCACCACCGTCTCTCTCAACCCAGCCATTCGGCGCTGCATCACTGCGGGTCACGCCTTCGCTCCGCCGCGACACACGCCGCCCCGTACGAAACCGGACTTTGCGCCCGCAGACGCACGCATACCATCGACCATCCGGATGACCATCGCCCGACCGGAGCGCGGCAGATCACGGGCGATAAAAATAGATCGAACTCGTCACGCCATTGAGCAGGATGTACCCGGGTGTCACAGAATTTGAAACTGCCCGGAACCGGCCGAACGTTCCGGTGGCGCTCTCGAGATCGGGCGTGGCGCCTGTGGCCGGCGAAATCTTCGTCCAGGTCCACAGGTTGCCGCCCTGGTACGGATTCGTTGCAGGCGCCTTCAAGGTGTATAGCGTTCCGCCGTTGCCGCCTCCCGGCCAGACCACGAAGCAGTCGTTGAATGCATCGTAGACGATCGACCCGTTTGCCCCAGTTTCACTCATATTGGGCCCGGTTCCTGTCGTATTCGGAACCCAGTATTGGTTGCTCACACCGTTGTTGGTCGTATAAAACCACAGGCCGTGGCCGCCGCCATACAAACCGCCGAAGGTCGCAAAGATGCCCCGATTCACATCGACGTCTGCGCCCATGTAGTAGTACCCGACATTGAAGTTGTCGTTCCCCTCCAGCCATGTATTCGTCGTCACGTCATAGAAGAACACGGAGTAGGTAAGCATCGACAGCCCCCAAACTCCGCCCAGTTTCGCGTCATATGCGGTGACCATACACGGCATAGTCGGGTGAGCAAGCTGTGCCCACGGCTGCGTTGTCGCCGGATTCTGCATATTGAATTGAAATGTGGCGCAGTCTGGACCGCCGCCCGCATCGGTCCAGCGGTACGGAGTTCCCACCGCCATCATCCGATTGGTGGTCGGCAGGTAAACGAGACTGCAGTAGCTATGCCGGGAAACCGGGTTTCCGCTTCCATCGTACTCGACGTCGAGTGGCGGGGGATTGGTTGCCGCTCTGGGACAGTGCCATTGCGGCGAACTCGATTCGAGGGGACCATAGCAATACATTTCGTTCCCGCCGTAATCGACGTGTCCCCCGCCCCAAAGGCAGAAGAACGTCCCGGGGATGAAAACCGAAGCTCCGTCGTATGCACCCGAGGTGTAGATTCCTTTGGTATTGAGCAAACCCCCGCTCCATGGACTCAATACGTTGGAATTGATCGTGTTCCAGCCGGGAAGCGCACCGTAGATCTGTGCGGCCGATCCGTTCAGCACCGAGTTCGGCAGGACACCCCAGGTTCCGGGGGCGATGGCGGCATACCAGGCGGGAACCGTGCTCCCGGGACTGAGCGGCGGCGTCGCCAGCGGCGAAGGCACGATCGGAGAAGTTACGGGCGGCGAGGTTTGCGCGCCGGCAGACACCGTCACCTGGGATGCCGATGCGCTGCCGGCACCCCCTCCGCCGCCTCCGCAACCGGTCAACGCCAGCAAACCCAATGCCCCGGAACCCTTCAGCCACTCCCGGCGAGATGCCGAAATACGCGCCGTTCCGTTGCCTGCATCGCGGCTTGTCTGCGAGTTGGTGCGCATTTCCCGATTTCCTTACCGTCACATGTCGTTCAATCGCCACGCCCGCACGGGGCCGGAGATCGAATCGCACCAGATGAAGCTCCGGCACGCCGGCGCCTCGACGAAGCGCCCCCACGCGCCGTTGGTTGTGCTCGTGTTCTGGCACGGAACCGCCCCGTTGGCACCCGTCAACACCTGGCTCGTCACCGTCGATGCGCCCGTCAGCAACGCGTTCGGTGCGGGCGGCGTCAGGATATGCACCCGGTTCGATCCGACCGCCTCGCACGAAACCGGACTTTGCGCCCGCAGACGCACGCATACCATCGACCGTCCGGATGACGCTGCCGGGGTGGGCATGTCCGGCACAGGGCCTTCGGCAAAACGCGCGCCCCCGACGTGCGTCCGCGCGGGGAAGCCGGGACGAAAAGTCCAGCGCATGCAGATCCGTCATTGCGAGGGGGCAGCCCGAAGCAATCCAGTGCATCCAGGCTGGATCGCCGCGGCCCTGCGGGCCTCGCGATGACGACGTTGACGTGTCGGCCTCGCGATGACGACGTTGACGTGTCGGCCTCGCGATGACGACGTTGACGTGCCGGCCTCGCGACGACGACGTTGGCCTGCGGGCGTTGCGAGACGACTTCAGGAATTTTCCCCCTCCGCCAGCACGCGCTCGATACGGCGATCGGGCACCAGCCAGATCGGGCATGACCGGCGGGCGAGTCGACCTTCGACCGGATGCGCCTGCGAACCCGCCGACAATTCACCGTGGCCCCGGCTCCAGGCTCATTCTTCGGCAATCGTTGGAAAAGACTGCGCATTGACGCGATGATTTAGCCAAGCTAGACTAACCGCATTGAAGAAAGCGCGCTCGACCATGCCGTCCGTCAACATGCTGCAGGCGAAATCGTCCCTTTCCCGCTTGGTGGAAGCCATCGAGCAGGGAAAGGAACGGGAGATCGTGATCGCCCGGAACGGTCGGCCTGCGGCCAAGCTGGTTGCGCTGGACGCGGTCCCGGCGGGGCCGCGCATCGGCGTCGCCAAGGGGAAGTTCGACGTGCCGGACGATATCGACGCGCACAACGAGGACGTGGCCCGGCTCTTCCTCGGCGGAGGAAAGGCCCCGTGAATCTCCTGCTCGACACCCACGTCGCGCTCTGGGCGATCACGGATAGCGTGAAACTGCCGAAGAAGGCACGCGACCTGATCGAGGCGCCCCATGCCTTCGTGTGGGTCAGCGCGGCCAGCGTCTGGGAGATCGCAATCAAGCACGCGCTGGGGCGCGGCGACATGCCGGTATCCGGGCAGGATGCCGCGCGATATTTCCGCGAATCGGGCTACCGCCTGCTCGCGGTCGAAGCCGAGCACGCGGCCGCGGTCGAAGAACTCCCGGGGCACCACCAGGATCCGTTCGATCGCATCCTGGTCGCGCAGGCGTTGATCGAACCGATGCGACTGATCAGCCACGACCCGATGATTGCCCGCTACGGGGAGATCGTCGTCGCGGTTTGACGGGCGTATCATCTCCTTACTTCAAGGTAAGGAATGAGGGAGCCGCATGACTACCGCCACCGTCACCAGCAAGGGGCAGATCACCATTCCCGTGGAAGTGCGGGACGCATTGCGGGTCGAAGCCGGCGACCGGATCGAGTTCGTCGAGGTCGCAGCAGGCCGTTTTGAACTGATTCCCGCGACGCAACCGGTTACCGCGCTCAAGGAAATGTTCGGAAAAGCCCGGAAAGTGGTTTCCGTCGAAGAGATGAATCAGGCAATCGCCAAGCGGGGAGCCGCGGCACGATGATCGGACTGGACACCAATGTCCTCGTCCGGTACGTCATGCAGGACGATCCCAAACAAGCACCCAAGGCAACGAAGATCATCGAATCGTTGACCGGAATGCGCGACAAGCCCCGCCGTTCAGGGCGGGGAAGGAAAGCGCGCACGCCGCAGGCGTCCTAAGGTTTGGGCGATCAGCTTGGCGTCTGCTGCTGCTCGATGTACTGGCGCACGATGCTGATGGGCGCTCCGCCGCAGGAAGCGGCGAAGTAGCTGGGCGACCACAGCACGCCTTTCCAGTAGCGCCGCCGGATGTCCGGGCGTTGCTTGCGAAGCATCCGGCTGGAGACGCCCTTGAGGCTGTTCACGAGCGAGGACACCGAGACCTTGGGCGGATACTCCACCAGCAGGTGCACATGGTCGTCCTCGCCGTCCATTTCCACGAGCGTGGCCTCGAAGTCCCGACACACGCTGCCGAAGATGCCGCGCAGCGCATCGATGGCCGGTCCGTCGAACACCTTGCGGCGATACTTCGCCACGAAGACCAAGTGGACGTGAATCTTGAAGACGCAGTGTCGACCGTGTCGGATTTCGTTTTCTTCGCTCATAGGCCAAGAGTATCATGGGGCCATGCAGCGACTCCAAGCCTTCAAATACGAACTCATGCCCAACGGTGAGCAGCAGCGCAACATGCGCCGCTTCGCCGGGTCGTGCCGCTTCGTCTTTAACAAGGCGCTGGCGTTGCAGAAGGATCGGTACGAGCGCGGCGAGAAGAAGCTCGGCTACGCCGGTCTGCGCAAGGAACTCACGGTCTGGCGCAACGGCGCAGAGACGCCCTGGCTGGCCGATGCGCCGATTCATCCGCTGCAACAGACGCTCAAAGACCTGGAGCGCGCCTACGGCAACTTCTTCGCCAAGCGCGCCGCGTTCCCGAGGTTCAAGAAGAAGGGCCAGCGCGACAGCTTCCGCTACCCCGACCCGAAGCAGATCAAGCTCGACCAGGGCAATGGGCGCATCTTCCTGCCCAAACTCGGCTGGATGCGACTGCGTCTGTCGCGCAAGGTGCTGGGCGACGTGCGCAATGCGACCGTGAGCCTGTCCGGCGGCAAGTGGTTCGTCTCGATCCAGACCGAGCGGGAGGTCGAGCAGCCGGTGCCGCAGGCCACCAGCGCGGTCGGGATCGATGTGGGCGTGGCGCGTTTCGCCACGTTCAGCGATGGGATGTTCCTCGCGCCGCTCAACAGCTTCAAGAAGCACGAGGTCCGGCTGCGCCGCTATCAGCGCGCGATGAGCCGCAAGGTGAAGTTCAGTAGTAACTGGAAGAAGGCGAAGGCCCGCGTCCAGCGCATCCACGCCCGCATCGGCAACGCCCGCCGCGACTTCCTGCACAAGGCCACGACCGCCATCAGCCAAAACCACGCGATGGTCGCCATCGAGGACTTGCAGGTACGGAGCATGTCCAGGTCGGCGGCAGGCACAACCGAGCAGCCGGGCAAGAACGTTCGGGCCAAGTCCGGCTTGAACAAGTCCATCCTCGACCAGGGCTGGTTCGAGTTCCGCCGCCAGTTGGACTACAAGCTGGCGTGGAGCGGCGGCTGGCTCATCGCCGTGCCGCCGCAGAACACGAGCCGGACCTGTCCGGCCTGCGGTTGCGTGAGCGCGGGCAACCGGACGACACAGGCGAAGTTCACTTGCGTCGATTGCGGCTTCGAGGACAACGCCGATGTCGTCGGCGCGATCAACATACTGGCGCGGGGACACCGCGTTGCAGCCTGTGGAGAGGCGAGGCAGTCGGCTCCCTCCGTGAAGCAGGAACCCACCGAAGCGATCTGAGATGGCGATCATCGTTTCAGACACCGTAGGAATCTCCGGCCTTCAGGCCGGGGAGGATGTCAAGCAGGAAGACCCTGGGATGCTGCCGCTCGTCGCGCTCGTGGAATTCGTCTGGGTCCTGGGTTCCTGTTATGAACTGAATCGCAGCCAGATCGCGCAGGCAATCGACGGGATCCTGCGGACCAAGGAGTTCGTCATCGAGCGATCCGAACAGGTTCGGCAGGCATTGCGCATTTTTCAGGGCGGTTCCGCGGACTTTGCGGATTGCCTGATCGAGCGCAGTGCATCGCATGCGGGCTGCGAGAAAATCGTTACGTTCGATGTCGCGGCGGCAAAAACGACCGGCATGGTGTTGCTCACATAGTCCGAACGCCGATTCGAATCCCGGATCGTGGACCGTCAGGGCTTTTGTTCCGGCGGCGGACTGACGACCTGCGCCGCCTGCCCGAGCAACTCGTAGATCGCCAGCGAACTGTTGCAGAACGCGCCCAGGCCCGGCCGCAGATTCTTCCACCAGCGCCCGGCGAAGATCGGCGGCGGGATGCGCACCGGCGCCGGAATCGCATGCAGTCCCGTGGCGGCGAACTCCCGCATCGCCCGGCGCATGTGGTTGTCGTCGGTGACCAGCACGATGGTCCGCACGCCCGCCGCCCGCAGGATGGGGGCGGAAAGCTGCGCATTCTCGCGGGTGTTGCGCGAGCGCGTCTCGAGCCAGCGCGCGCCGACGCCATAGTCGCCGATCGCCCGGCGTTGCATGAGTTCCGCCAGCGCGCGATGGTGCAGGCCACCCTCCCCGCCCGTGAAGAGCATCGGCAGGCCGGTTCGCCGCGCCAGCAGCACGCCGTAGCGCAGGCGCGCCAGCGTGAGGTCACCCACGGTGTCGTCGGGCAATTGCGGATTCCGCGCCGCGCCGTCCCAGATCCGGTCTTCGGGCGCCGAGCGTGCCTCGCCGGCAAGGACGACGATGGCCTGCGCCGCGCGCACATCGGCAAGGCGCAGCGGCGGATAGTCCCCCGCGAGATCGGTGAGCGCACGGCTCACCGGGGCGAGCGACAGCAAAAGAAAAAGGATCGTCCCGGTCCCCACCAGCGCGCGGCCGGCCTTGGGCTTGCGGCGAAGCAGGAGCAGACCCGCGACCAGCAGCACCAGCAGCGGACCCGGCGGCACGAGGAAGACGTGCGCGGATTCGCGCAGCGCGATGACCCAGTCGGATTGCATCCGCGATCCGCTACCGGTCATGGCGACGTGCGCCGCCCCGAGTGATGAAACACCCGTCGTCATCGCGAGACCCGCAACCCGCCAGCCTCGTCATCGCGAGGCACCCACCAACCTCGTCATCGCGAGGCCCGCACCAACATCGTCCTCGCGAGGCCCCCGCCAGCCTCGTCATCGCGAGGCCCACAGGGCCGTGGCGATCCAGAAAACGACTGGATTGCTTCGGGCTTCGCCCTCGCAATGACGATGGTTTCACGTCAACCTTGCCCAAGGGCGTCGAGTTTTCCCTGCACGAACGCGTTGAGGCTGCCGAAGGTCGCGAAGGTCGCGCCATCGAATTCGTCGTCGGCGATGGTGAAGCCGAACCGCTCTTCCAGCGTGGTGAGCAGGGCGACCGCGGCCATCGAGTCGAATTCGGGAATCGCCCCCATCAGGGGCGTTTCCGGGCGGATCCGGCTGCGGTCCAGCGAAATGTGCAAGGCCGCTTCCAACGATTCGATCACGCGTACGTCGAGGTCCACCAATCCATTGCTCCGGGGTTGCAGTACAGCCGCCGGATTATAGAAGGCACGATCAGGCTGCCGCGAGGGCGCGCCAGGAACTCACGGGCCAGTCGCTGCGCGACTGACCCGCCGCGCCGCCGAACAGCACGCCCCCGCTGGCGATTTTTTCGGGGAACGCCGAAGCAAACGTCTTCAACCCCCGAAAATAATCGGGATGGACGGTTTGCCCGGCCTTGATCTCGATGGCGTGAAAGCGGGTCCCTTCCGGCAGGAGCAAGTCGACTTCGTTGCCGGAGGCGTCGCGAAAAAAATGGAGATCGCCGGGAAGTCCCCGATGCAGTTGCCGCTTGAGAACGTCCGCGACGACGAGATTCTCGAATAGCGCGCCGATCAGCGGATCACGGGGAACCTGTTCGTCGGTCCGCAAACCAAGGAGCCACGCCATCAGCCCGACGTCATGGAAATACAGTTTCGGACTTCGAATCAAGCGCTTGCCGGCATTCACGAACCAAGGCGGCAGCAGGAAAACGATATTGCAAGTCTGCAGCAGGTCCAGCCACGCCCGCGCCGTCGCATGCGATATGCCGGCGTCATTGCCGAGACTGGAAAGGTTCAACAACTGCCCGACACGCCCGGCGCACAGGCGCACGAAGCGCTCGAATCGCTGCAGGTCATGTACGGCGGCAAGTTCGCGCAGATCGCGCTCGACATAGGTAACGAAATAATCGCCCAGCGCAATGCCGGGATCGAGACCGCGATCATGGATCCGCGGCAGGAATCCGGTCCGGATGGTGGCGGGGAGATCGCGCAACGGGCCGAGCGAGGCAAGCTCGGCCAGACTGAACGGAAGCAGGCGCAACACCGCGCTGCGCCCCGCCAGCGACTGGCTCACATGCCGCATCAACTCGAACTGCTGGCTGCCGGTAAGTACGAAGCGGCCGGGCCTGGGATCGGCATCGACCATGCCCTGGATGTACGAAGGCAGCTCGGGTGCGCGTTGGATCTCATCGAGGATGGCGCCGTCACGCACGGATTCGAGAAACCCTCGCGGGTCCTCGACCGCGAACCGTCGCATGTCCGGGTCCTCGAGGCTCACATAGCGTTTGTCCGGAAAAACCGCGCGGCACAGCGTCGTCTTGCCGCTTTGCCGCGGCCCGGTCAGCGTAACGACCGGATATTGCGCGGCGCGCTGAAGCAGGATCGGGGCAAGCGTGCGGGGGACCATTCCCGCATGGTAGTGCAACTCTGCAAATTGAAGAAATTTTCTTGCATTTGCAGGAAATCAGAAAAACACCCAGTACAAAACCCCCGCGATGCAGCAGTACTTGCAGCCGTTGAACAGCGGCTTGTTCCACCGCTTGATCCGCTTGAGCTGCTCCTTGATGATTCCCACCGGCTTGTAGAGGCGGTTGATCCAGCCGATTTCCTCGGTGCCGTCGTTCTGCGTCGCCGCGGCGCGCAGGATGGTGCGCTCGAACAGCCGGTTGAGGGCGCGGATGGGCGCGAAATGCAGCGGGCGCTCGACGTCGCAGAAGAGGATGAGGCGTGTCTTGTCCGTGTAGTTCTCGGCGAAGTGCAGGTAGGTCTCGTCGAACATCACGTCGCCGCCGTCGCGCCAGGAATGGGCGACGCCGTCGACCACGATGCGGCAGCGGTCATCGTTGGGCGTCATCAGGCCGAGGTGGTAGCGCACCGAGGCGGCGCTCGGGTCGCGATGCTCGTTCAAGCGCGCGCCCGGCGGCAGCAGCGCGAACATCGCCGCGTTCACCGAGGGGATCGACTGCAGCAGCGCGACCGTCTTGGGGCAGAGACGCTGCGCGGTGGGCGGCGGGTTGTCGTACCACTTCAGATAGAAGCGCTTCCAGCCGCGCTGGAAGAACGAGTTGAAGCCGATGTCGACGTGGTCGCTGGCGGCGCGCAGGCCTCCTTCGTCGAGCAGGGCCGCGGCCTCGTCGCGGATCGTCTCCCAGTTGTCCCGCAGCGTCGCCATTTCGGGGAAATCGCGCAGATCGAGATACGGCTTGCCCGGCACCGCCGAAAACGCATACAACAGCACGTTGTACGGTGCCATCAGCGTCGAATGGTTGCCGATCTGCCGCAACAGGGGCAGGCGCGCCTTCCCCCGGAAATGCATGTACAGCGACGACAACACGAACACGTACAGAATCAGAAATTTCGGCGCCAGAAAATCGACGGCCATGGACGCTCCTCCCCTCCTGCGGGTCCGTCGATTGTACGGTGCGGGGCGGCGCCGGGGAACGATTTGCCATAATCCCGTATCGGAAATCCGCGGGAAACTGCGGCAAAAACCTCACCCCTTCGCGTGAGTTGGCGAAGGATTGATTCTCTTTCTTATGCAAACGCCACCCGATCCGGAATCCCCCGGCGCCGATCGCCACATCCGCTCCTTCGTCATGCGCCGCGGCCACATCACGGCGGCGCAGCGGCGCGGCGTCGACGAACTGCTGCCCGCCATCGCCATCCCGTATCAGCCCGAACCACTCGACCTTGCGGCGGTGTTCGGCCGGCAGGCGCCGGTCGTGCTGGAGATCGGCTTCGGCATGGGGGAAACCACCGCCGCCATCGCGCAGGCCCACCCGGAGCGCGATTTTCTTGGCGTGGAAGTGTTCGTCGCAGGCATCGGCGCGCTGGCGCAGCGGGCACATCAACGGGGGCTGACCAACCTGCGGATCATTCAGCACGACGCCGTCGAGGTCGTGCGCGCGATGATCGCGCCGGCGACGCTGTCGGCCGCGCACATCTTCTTTCCCGACCCCTGGCCCAAGGCGCGCCACCACAAGCGCCGACTGGTCGCCCAGCCGTTTCTCGGCGAACTCGCCGGGCGGTTGCGGCCGGGCGGCACCCTGCACTGCGCCACCGACTGGGAGCATTACGCCGAACAGATGCTTGCCGTGCTGTCGGAGGAACCCCGGCTGCGCAACCTGCACGCGGGCTACGCGCCGGAGCCGCGCAGCCCGTGGTGCGAGCGGCCGACGACCAAGTTCCACGCGCGCGGCAATCGTCTGGGGCATGGGGTATGGGATCTGGTGTTCGAACGCAGGGAGTAGAATCGCCCTCGAACAATCATTACAACAACGCGCTGTGACGGACACCTACCTCTCTTCGTCATCCAGGATCGGGCTTTCGGTCCCGGACGAGGGAGGCACGGCGCGAGCACCTTCCGCATGATCCATATCGACTGGATCATGCTCTGCGCCGCGGCATGGCTGGCGCTGGGCGTATCGGCGCTGTTCACGCTGCACAACACCCGATTCGTCGCGCGCGTCCTCTTTCCGATCGGCGCCGTGATCGGCTTGGCGATGGCCGGAGTGGCCCTCGACGCCGTGTTCTCGACGCCGGAAATCGCCCAGCTCGTCATCGGGTTGCCGGGGCTGCCCTTCCATCTGCGCCTGGACCCCTTGGCGGCGTTCTTCCTGGTGGTGATCGGCGCGGGCGCCTTCGGCGTGTCGATGTTCTCGGCCGGCTATTTCCGCAGCGGCGAGGGCACCGCGCCCGGCCTGCTGTGCCTCGAATACCACGTCTTCCTGGCGGCGATGAGCCTGGTCGTGCTCGCCGACGACGCCTACTGCTTCATGGTGATGTGGGAAACGATGGCGCTGTCGTCCTTCTTCCTCGTCACCGCCAACGACCGTGTCGCCTCGGTGCGGCAGGCGGCGCATCTCTACCTGCTCGTCGCGCACGTCGGCGCAATCGCGCTGCTGCTCTGCTTCGGCGTGCTGCAGGCCGGGACCGGCGACGGCGGGATCGGCAGCTACACCTTCGCCAACCTGCGGGCGCAGCATCTGAGCCCCTTCTGGGCCACCACGGCATTCGCACTGGCGGTGTTCGGTTTCGGCGCCAAGGCCGGCCTCGTGCCGGTGCATGTCTGGCTACCCGAGGCGCATCCGGCGGCACCCTCGCCGGTCTCGGCGCTGATGAGCGCGGTGATGCTCAAAACTGCCGTCTACGGACTGTTGCGCGTGGTGTTCGATCTGCTCCACGGCGGGCTGTGGTGGTGGGGCGTGGTGCTGCTCGCGCTCGGTTTGGCGAGCGCGCTGCTCGGCGTGGTCTTCAGCGCCGTGCAAACGGAGATGAAACGCCTGCTCGCGTACTCGTCGATCGAGAACATCGGCATCATCCTCACCGGCATGGGCCTGTCGCTCGTCTTCCGCGCCTACGGCATGGATCTGCTCTCGGCGCTGGCGCTGGGCGCGGCGCTCTTCCACGTGCTGGCGCATTCGTTCTTCAAGAACCTGCTATTCCTGGGCACGGGCGCAGTGCTGCACGCGACCGGTGAACGGAACCTCGGCAAGCTCGGCGGACTGATCCATGCCATGCCCTGGGTCGCGTGGCTGGTGCTGATCGGGGTGATGGCGGGATCGGGCCTGCCGCCGCTCGCCGGATTCGTGTCGGAATGGCTGTTGCTGCAAGGATTTCTCGTCACCACCAATCTGCCGAGTTCGTTCCTGGGCATGATGATCCCGCTGATCGCCGCAGCGATCGCGCTGGTCGGCGCGCTGGCGGGCTACGTCATGGTCAAATTCTTCGGCGTGATCTTCCTCGGCCAGCCGCGCGAGGAGAAGTTGCGACACGCGCACGACGCAACGACCTTCGAGCGGATCGGGCTCGGCTGGTTCGCAGCGGGCTCGGTGCTGCTGGGCCTGTTCCCCGTGCCGGCGATCGACGTTCTCGACCGGGTGACGCGACGGCTGGTCGGTGGCGACCTGGCGGAGAACGTCCACGCCAACGGCTGGTTCCTGCTCGCGCCGCTGGGTACCGCACGGGCGAGCTACGGGCCGCTGGCATTCCTGGTCGGCATCGCGACGGGGGTATTCCTGGGCCTGCTCATCGCCCGGCATCTGATGCGCGGTGGTCTGCGCCGGGCTGAACCGTGGGCCTGCGGCTACGCCGGCGTCACGGCCCGCATGCAGGACACCGCGGAGGGCTTCGGCCAGCCCATCCGGCAGATCTTTGATCCCTTCTTTCGGACCACACGCGAGCTGCCGTCGTCGTTCGACACCCGGCCGCGATACTTCGTCTCGATCGAGGATCCGCTCTGGCATCGGCTCTATGTGCCGATCGGGCATGCCATCGAGCGCATGGCGCGCTTCGTCGGGCAGCTGCAGCAGGGGCGAATTTCGATCTACCTGATGTACAGCTTTCTGACGCTGATGCTGCTGCTGTTCGTCATCCGGCTATGAGCGGGACTGCTGCAGAGGCCCTCACCCCCGTCCTCTCCCGCGCTCGCGGCAGAGGGGGCGAACTGGCTTGCGGCGGAGAAGGGTCATGGCCATGAACGTCACCGGCGTCCTTGCCCAAGTGCTCGAGATCGTGCTGGCGCTGCTTGCCGCGCCGCTGCTCTCGGGTTGGGTCGACCAGTGTCGGGCGCGGCTGCAGAACCGCGCCGCGCCGCCGCTCACCCAACCGTACCGCGTGCTGAACAAACTCTTCCACAAGGAATCGGTGGTCGCGCACAACGCCTCGCCGCTCTTTCGCTTCACGCCCTACGGCGTGTTCGGCGCGATGACGCTGGCTTGCGGAATCATCCCGACACTCTCCACCGACCTGCCCCTCGCGCCCGCCGCCGACGCGATCGCGCTGGTGGGCCTCTTCGCGACCGCCCGGGTGTTCGTCGCCCTGGCGGCGATGGACATCGGCACCGCATTCGGCACGATGGCCGCGCGGCGCGAGATGTTGGTGGGCTTCCTCGCCGAACCGGCGCTGCTGATGACGCTCTTTTCCGCATCGCTCATCACGCACTCGACCTCGCTCGCCAACATCGTCGAGACGATGACCCGCCGACCCTTCACGCTCGAACCCAGCCTGGCGTTCGCGGGGGTCGCGTTCACGATGGTATCGCTCGCCGAAAATGCGCGCGTGCCGGTCGACAACCCGGCCACCCACCTCGAACTGACGATGATCCACGAGGCGCTGATCCTCGAATATTCGGGACGGCATCTGGCAATGATGGAGTGGGCCTCCTCACTCAAACTCTTCGCCTATTCGTGCATCGGCCTGGCGATCTTCTTCCCCTGGGGGGTGGCCCAGATCGACTCGCCCGGTGCCATGCTCACCGCCGCGCCGATCCTCGCGTTCAAGCTCGGGCTGGGCGGCATGGCGCTGGCGCTGATCGAGACGGCGAGCGCCAAGATGCGGCTCTTCCGCGTACCCGAGTTCCTCGCCACGGCCTTCCTGCTGGCGGTGATCGGCCTGCTCGTGCATGAACTGCTGACCTGAACCGCGATGCGCACGCTTCTCACCCAAAGTATCGACCTCGATGCCGCGATCCTGCTCATCGTGTCGTTCGCGATGATTTCCCAGCGCCGCATCGTGAGCCTGGTGCATCTCTACACCGTTCAGGGCGTGACGCTGGTGCTCGCCACCGCCACCGTCGCCTACGTCACCGGGGAACCCCACCTGCTCTATTCCGCAACCATCACCCTGGCGCTCAAGGTGTTCCTCATTCCCATCCTGCTGCACCGGGTGATCGACCGCCTCGACGTGCGCTGGGATGTCGAGCCGCTGATCAACATCCCCACCACCATGCTGATCGGCATCGTGCTCGTCGTGTTCGCCTTCGATCTCGCAGCGCCGATCTCGCGGCTCTCGTCGACCATTGCCCGCTCGACCCTGGGCATCGCGCTGGCCTGCGTGCTGCTGTCCTTCCTGATGATGATCGTGCGCGCCAAGGCACTACCGCAGGTGATCGGCTTCCTGGCGATGGAGAACGGGCTGTTCTTTGCCGCGACGGCGGCCACCAACGGCATGCCGATGATCGTCGAACTGGGCATCGGCCTCGACGTGCTGGTGGGCGTACTGATCCTGGGTGTATTCATGTTTCAGATCCGGGAGCAGTTCGACAGCCTCGACATCCGCAACCTCGAGCGCCTGAAGGAGGAATAGTGCCGGTTGCCATCCAGCCCGCCCTGATCGCCCTCTTCTGCACCCTGGCCGTGCCGATCGTCGGCGGCATCACGCTCGCCATCGTCGGCCATCGCGACGACGGCCCACAAATCAACATCGGCTTCAGCGCGGCGACGCTCGCCGCGGCGCTGTGGCTCACCGGCGATGTCCTGCTGGGCGCGCCGGTTCTGGGCTTCGGGGAACGGTTCTTCATCGACCCGCTCAATGCGTTCCTCGTGGCCCTCACCGCCCTCGTTGGCGTCACGACGGCAATCTTCTCGCGCCCGTACATGCGTCACGAGCGCGACGCCGGCACGATGACGGCGCCGCGAATGCGACTCTTCCACAGCATGTATCAACTCTTCTGCGCGATGATGCTGATGGCCCTGACCACCAACAACCTGGGGGTACTCTGGGTGGCGATGGAGGCGGCAACCCTGACCACGGTGCTGCTGGTCTCGGTGTACCGCACGCCGGCCAGCCTCGAAGCGGCGTGGAAATATTTCATTCTCTGCGGCGTCGGAATCGCCCAGGCGCTGTTCGGCACCATGCTGCTCTACCTCGCGGCCGACCGTGTCGTCGGCGGCGGCGAAAGCGCGCTGCTGTGGACCCATCTCGTCGCGGTCAAGCATTCTCTCGAGCCGACCATCCTCGGCCTCGCCTTCGTGTTCCTGATGATCGGCTACGGCACCAAGGTGGGCCTGGTGCCGATCCACAACTGGTTGCCCGACGCCCATGCCGAAGGGCCGACCCCGATCTCCGCCGTGCTTTCGGGTCTTCTGCTCAACGTCGCGCTCTACGCCATCCTGCGCTGCAAGGTTCTGGCAGACGGAGCGATCCACAACGGCATGCCGGGCAAGATGATGGTCGGATTCGGCCTGGTCTCGGTGGTGGTCGCGGCGTTCTTCCTGCGGCGCCAGCGCGACGTCAAGCGCATGTTCGCCTATTCGTCGATCGAGCACATGGGGCTCATGACGTTCGCCTTCGGCCTCGGCGGCCCAGTCGCGAGTTTCGCCGGGCTGCTGCACATGACCGTCCACTCGCTCACCAAGTCGGCGATCTTTTTCACCGTGGGACACGCCACGCAACGCGCCGGCTCCCAGATCATGGCGGACATCCGCGGCCTGCTGCACGCCAGCCCGACGCTGGGCTGGGGGCTCATCCTCGGCACGCTGGCGATTCTCGGCATGCCGCCTTTCGGTGTGTTCGCAAGTGAGTTCCTGATCCTCACGAGCGCGATCCATCGGCAGCCCTGGACCACACCGATCCTGCTCGCGGCACTGGCGATCGCGTTCGCCGCCGTGTTCGGCCGCGTACAGGAAATGGTCTTCGGGGAGTCGAACCTCGCACCGGCGGCGCACCGGCCCGCGCTGTTTCCCGTGTTCGTGCATCTCGGCCTGGCGTTGATGCTGGGCATTTTCGTGCCGCGGTTCCTCGATCACTGGTACCGACAGGCCGTCACCCTGCTCGCCCCATGAGCGACACCCCGCTTCCCGAACTATTGTGCGGCTTCGCGCGCCTTGCCGGCGCGCTGCCGGTCTGGCGCGCGGTCGTGACCCCGCGCCAGTGGCGCGATGCGCCCGGTTTCGTCCGTAACCGCAACGGCCGCTTGGTCGCACTCTGGGGAACTGACCGCCGCACCCGCGACGGCCGCTTCGGCATCGCCGCGGTCTACGCGACGGCGAAGGGATTCGTCTGGCTCGATCTGCCCATCGACGCCGCGGGACACGCAACCGAGCGCGGTTTCCCGCAATATCCGGACCTCGCTGCCGACTTTGCGCCGGCCGCACGCATGCAGCGCGCCGTGGCCGACCTCACCGGCATCCGCGCCGAATCGCCCCCGGAACACCGCCCCTGGCTGCGCCACGCGGCGTGGCCGGAAACCTATTTCCCGCTGCGACACGAGGCCCGCGGCGACGAACGCTTCACGGCGCAGGACGAGCCGTATGAGTTCGTCGCGGTCGAGGGCGACGGCGTGCACGAGATCGCGGTCGGTCCGGTGCATGCGGGCATCATCGAACCGGGACACTTCCGCTTTTCGGTCGTCGGCGAAAAGGTCCTGCGACTGGAGGAGCGCCTGGGCTATGCCCACAAGGGAATCGAAAAGCGCTTCGAAGGAATGGACGTCGCGGCAGGCGCACGCCTTGCCGCGCGGGTGTCGGGCGACACCACGGTCGCCTACGGATGGGCATACTGCATGGCCGCCGAATCGCTCTGCGCGACCGAGGTTCCGCCCCGCGCACGATGGCTGCGGGCGCTGGCGCTGGAACGCGAGCGCATCGCCAATCATCTCGGCGACCTGGGCGCGCTGGGCAACGACGCCGCGTTCGCCTTCGGATTTGCCCAATTCTCGCGCCTGCGGGAAACCTGGCTGCGTCGCAACCGCGAGATCTTCGGGCACCGCTTGTGCATGGACTGGATCGTTCCCGGCGGCGTCGCCGGCGACGTCCCCGCGTCAACGCTCACGCAGTTGCGCGACGACTGCGCGGCGCTCGACGGCGAGGTACACCGACTGCAGTCGATCTACGACGAGCACGCCGGCCTGCAGGATCGATTCGTCGGTACCGGGCGCGTCGACCGCGAACTGGCGGCCCGCCTGCAGTGCACCGGCATGGCGGCGCGCGCGAGCGGCCTGGGAACCGATCTGCGCGCGGCACTGCCGGTTGCGCCCTACGACCGCCTCGGCGTGCAGGTGGTGCAGGCGCCGGGAGGCGATGTCGCCGCCCGCGTGGCGGTGCGCTTCGCCGACATCTATGAGTCCCTGCGACTCCTCGGCGACATCGCCCGCGACATCCCCGACGGAGCGATCCGGGCCCATGCCGGCGCGGCGGCGCCGGATTCCTTCGCCGCCGGCGCCGTCGAGGGATGGCGCGGCGAAGTGTTCGTGGCGATCGAGTCCGATGCCCGGGGACGCATTCAACGCGCCCATTGCCACGATCCGTCATGGCAAAACTGGCCGGTGTTGGAGCACGCCATCATGGGCAACATCGTTGCCGACTTCCCCTTGATCAACAAGTCATTCAATCTGAGCTACGCCGGCCACGATCTCTGACACCGGTTCCGTTCCGAGGCACCCATCATGCCGCTTCGCCTGCTCCGCCAGATCATCCGTATCGGAACCATCTCCGAGCCGCCGCCCACGCCCGCCGCACGGCTTGGGACCGCGGGCGAGGCGGCGGCCATCGCGACGCACGAGGCGCACGCGATCCAGGCGGAAATCCTGGCCCTGCTGGGACATGCACTCGCCATCCGGCAGGTGGACGCCGGCTCGTGCAACGGCTGCGAACTCGAGATCCAGGCCCTCAACAGCCCGTATTACAACCTCGAAGGCATCGGAATCAAGTTCGTCGCCAGCCCCCGTCATGCCGATCTGCTGCTAGTGACCGGACCGGTTTCGGCGCATATGGAGGCGGCCCTGCGCCGCACCTACGACGCCGTCCCGACGCCCAAACGCGTGGTGGCGGTGGGCGAATGCGGCGGTAACGGCGGGGTGTTCGGCGAGAGTTATGCCTGCCGCGGGCGCGTGGCGAACGTCATCCCGGTGGACGTCGAGGTGGCGGGTTGCCCGCCGGCGCCGGTCGACATCCTGCGAGCGATCCGGACGGCAATCGGCGGAGGCGCCGGGGTATCCACCATTCACGCGGATCCCCCCCCGCACGCCTCCTTCCCAATGCAACCGCCCTCACCCCCGCCCGCTCCCGCAAGCGAGAGAGGGGGCACTTTTTCCGGTTGCGCAGACTCTTAGGACGTCCGCGCGGCGGACGGTTTTTGTGCGAGAACGTTGCACGGGTCGGATCCCTCTCCCGGCAAGCGGGAGCGGGGGCACCTCGCCCACCCGCTCGGAGACGTTCAGAACAGTTCGAGTTCGGCGGCCTGTACGGCCTTCCGCGCCAGCAACCCCTCGCGCAGGAGCGCTTCGTATGCCAGCGCGCGGTTTCGGCCATTTTCCTTGGCGAAGTAGAGTGCAGAATCGGCGCGGTCGATGGCGGAGGCGGGAATGTCGTGGGAGTCGATACGAGTGAAGCCGATGCTCACCGTGACCTGTTCGATCTGGGGGAACCGGTGTCGCTCGATCGCCGTGCGGAAGCGCTCGAAGGCCGTCATCGCACCCGATTCGTCGGCGTCGTCGAGGATGACGAGAAACTCCTCGCCGCCGAACCGGAACAAGGACTCGGATTGCCGAAACGTCTCCTGCATCCGACGGGCGACGAGCAGCAACACCTCATCGCCGAACAGATGGCCGAACGAGTCGTTGATCGCCTTGAAGCGGTCGACGTCGACGATGCCGACCCAGTGAGCGCGCATTCCGGCCTTCGGATCTCCGGCGCGGCGGCGGAACCCCTGCCGCTTCGCGAACATCGTCTCGAATGTGCGGCGGTTGCGCAGGCCGGTGAGCGTATCCCGCTCGCAGTAATCGAGCACGCGCAGATGATTGCGCAGGATGCGCAGGACCGCCTGGACCAACCGGACATCGTCGGGCCGCAACGTCATGCAGCGGCCGCCGCCTTCGATCTCGAGCAGGCCGATCAGTTCCTGATCGACCAAGACGGGAAACACGCTGTTGCGGGGCCCCGCCTCCCCTTCGTCGCCGAGGAAGTGCACGACGTCGCCACGCTGCGCGCATTCCCGCCAAGGCTCGCGGGAACCGACCGTCGGCCATCCTTGCACGTCGGAATGGGCGTCTTCGGCCAGCGCTCGCGCGCCCGAGGCATCCGCAACTGCGCACAATCGCACACCGCGCGATTCCACGAGCCCATCGCCCGCGTCCGGCGACAGCCGGTACAGGACTACGCGGCGGGGACGGATATGGGAGAACAACATCGCGACGATCGCGCGATCGACTTCGTCCCGGTCCCGATGGGACGTGATATCGGCAAGGGAGTCGATCAGACTGGGAATCACGATGTCGCGGGATGAAGGACGGCCGAGGCCGAGCGGGAAAACCTGGTCATCGTACGCAAGTCGGACTATCCGAATCGCGACAAATCATGGGGGATCACCCCGTTTCCCGGCGTTTCTCGCGCCGATGACGGGCCGACAGCGGCGAGACCGGCCGGTAGTTGGGATTTCCGTCGCGGCCCGGTAACATTGCGCGATTGTCAACCGCCGCGTTTCCGCGCAACCAGCCCGAGAACTCCGCCATGCCCACCTCTGCTGCCGAATCGACCGTTCCTCCGCATGCCGATTTCGAACGATTCCGGTTCAATATGATCGAGCAGCAGATCCGTCCCTGGGACGTGCTGGAACCGTCGATCCTGGACCTGCTATACGTCGTCAAGCGCGAGGATTTCGTACCGGCGCATTTGCGCGCCCTCGCGTTCACGGACTTCGAATTGCCGCTCAACCTCGACGGCGTGGTCACGGGCGAAACGATGCTGGCGCCCAAGATCGAGGCAAAACTGCTCCAGGAATTGCGCATCCATCCGCACGAGCAGGTGCTGGAAATCGGCACCGGTTCGGGCTACATGGCAGCGCTTGCCGCCCACAAGGCCGAGACGGTATGGACGGTCGAAATCGACCCGCGCTTGGCCGCGTTCGGCGCCGCCAATCTGGCGCGCGCCGGGGTACACAACACCCATGTGGAACGCGGCGACGGCGCCCAGGGTTGGGCAGTGCACGCGCCCTATGACGTCATCATCGTCTCCGGATCCCTGCCGATGCTGCCGAAGTGCCTGCTCGACCAACTCAAGGTCGGCGGACGCCTCGCCGCGGTGGTCGGCTGCGGACCGGCGATGAGCGCGCAGATCGTCACACGCGTCACCGAAGCCAACTACGAAACCCTGCCCCTGTTCGAAACGGTGACCAAGCCGCTGCGTAACGCGCTGCAACCGTCGGCGTTTCGGTTCTGATCGCCCCCTCCCGCTGCCCGAATCGCCGTGATTCGCGGCGATTGCGCACCGGCTAACGAGCGGCTGGATCCCCCGACTACAACCAGAGCATCAGCCCGGTCTCGAACCGGTGCGTCAACAGGTCGTGATACGGATACACCCGGATCCGGTAATCGAACTTCCCGCAGGATTCCGGCGTGAAATCGAGCACATAGCGATGTTCCCCGGACGACGGCAACCCGGCGGCATGGACGAAGAATCGGCCCACGGTGGAATCACTGTCCTCGCGCGTGACGTCGCTCAGGCGCAGTTCGACCCGCACGTCGCTGGCATCGAGCCCGTTCAGGTTCACCGCCACCTCGATCCGCAGGTGTTCACCGAACTTCGCGCGCGGCACCGTTCCGGTATCCAGTCGACGTAATTTCACACCCGGCCAGGCGGTGCGGACCTTGTTCTTCCATGCCGCGACGTCGCGGGCACCGCGCGAATCGTCACGCGAAAACCGCCGTCCCTGACGCGCCGCCGGGCCATAGAACTGCGCAAGATAATCGCCCACCATCCGGTTGGCGTTGAACCGCGGCAGGATCGTGGCAATGGAACGCTTCATCAACCGGATCCAGTTCGGCGGGTAGCCCATCTCGCCGCGGCTGTAGTAGGTCGGCAAGACCTGATCCTGCAACAGTTCATAGAGCGTGCGCGACTCTTCGATGGTGCGGTCGAATTCGTTGAGCGCTTCCGATGCCGGCTTGATCGCCCAGCCATTGTCGCCGGTGTACCCCTCGCCCCACCAGCCATCGAGGACCGACAGGTTGAGCACGCCGTTGATCCCGGCCTTCATGCCGGAAGTTCCGGACGCCTCGAGCGGATAGATCGGGTTGTTCAGCCAGACGTCGACCCCCGACACCAGGCGGCGTGCAAGGCGCAGGTCGTAGCCTTCCACCATCAGGATGCGGCCTTCGAACTCCGGCGTGCGCGACACCCGCGTGATCTGCCGGATCAGGTCCTGCCCCGGCTGATCCGCGGGGTGGGCCTTGCCGGCGAAGATGAAGAGCACCGGACGGGCGTCATCACTGATGATCTGCCGCAGCCAGTCGAGGTTCTCGAACAGCAAGGTTGCGCGCTTGTACGTCGCAAAACGGCGTCCGAAGCCGATCGTGAGCACGTTGGGATTTTCCGGATCGGCGTAGCGCAGCATGCGGTCGAGGTGCGCCTCGCTGCCCCGGTTGCGGAAATGCTGCGTCGATACGCGGTGCCGGATCAAGCGCAGCATCTGCGATTTGAGGAACTGGTGGCGACTCCAGACGATGTGGTCCGGCAATTCTTCGACCCGCGCCGACACGGTGGGATCCCCGATCCGTTCCTGCCAGTCGATACCCAGGAAGCGATCGAAGTCGTTGCTCCAGTCGGGCGCAAGGAAGGTCGGAACGTGCACCGCATTGGTCACGTACATCACCGGGTTTTCTTCTTCCGGAACCTGGGGCCAGAGATCGCGCAGCATCGCCGCGCTGACATCGCCATGGATCCGCGATACGCCGTTCTGGAACCGCGAACCCCGAACCGCGAGCGTCGTCATGTCGAAATCGCCGCCTCCCGACTGACCCAAACCATAGAACGCCGGCCAGTCGATGTGCAGTTCGTCGCAATAAGCGGTGAAATACGTCCGCATCAGGTCTTCCGGGAAGCGGTCGTGTCCGGCCGCCACGGGCGTGTGCGTCGTGAAGACGGTATTGGCCGCCACCGATTCGATCGACGCGGCGAGATCCAACCCCTGACGCATGTTCTCGCGGATCCGTTCGAGCACCAGGAACGCCGCGTGCCCCTCATTCATGTGCCACACCGTCGGGCGCAGCCCCAGGGCATCGAGGGCACGGGCGCCGCCGATTCCCAGGACGATCTCCTGCTGGATCCGCGTCTCCCGATCGCCGCCGTAGAGCCGGTGGGTGATGTGGCGATCGCGCTCGGAATTGGCGGGCAGGTCGGAGTCGAGCAACAGCAACCGGACGTGGCCGATCTTCGCTTCCCAGACCCGGAGCTTCAATGCCCGTCCGGGAAGGTCGACGTCGACGCAGACTTCGTGGCCGGCCGCATCCAGCACCGGCATTACCGGCAAGTCATCGAAGGCCGAATCCTGGTAGATCGCCTGCTGCCCACCGTCGGCATCGATCTTCTGCTGGAAATACCCCTGGCGATAGAGCAGTCCGATACCCACGAACGGCAGACGCAGATCGCTGGCCGCCTTGCAATGGTCGCCCGCGAGGATGCCGAGGCCACCCGAATAGATCGGCAGACTCTCGTGGAACCCGAACTCGGCGCAAAAATACGCAACCAGATCGTTCTCACCGAGCACCGCGCTGATGGGGCTGCGGCTGGTCTCGCCGAGATACGCATCATATGCGGAGAGCATGCGCTGGTAGCTGTTGAGAAACCCCGGATCCTCCGCCGCCTCGACCAGCCGGCGCTCATCGATGCGTTTCAGCAGCACTTTCGGGCTATGCCCGACGCTGTCCCACAATTTCGCGTCCAGCCGCGCAAACAGTTGGCGCGTCGGACTGTCCCAGCTGTACCAGAGATCGTGCGCGATCTCTTCCATCCGCTCGAGCCGCTTCGGAATCTTCGGATTGATTTCCAGCAAAAACGCGGTGCCAGGGCGATTCATGACGTATTGGTCCCCAAGATGGATCGATGGTGCGTCGCCCCATATTAGCAGCCGATCCTTGCTCCGCTTCCGTATGCCGATCGCCATCGAACATCGCGACGATCGGCATGTTGCCTCGCACCAACGCAGTGCATCCACGGCCGTCGCGCTCCGGTAAAATCGCGGCGGTGCGCGTCTTGATCGTCAAAACCTCATCGATGGGCGATATCGTCCATGCCCTGCCGATGGTCACCGACATCGCGCGTGCCTTTCCGCATGCCCGCATCGACTGGGTTGTCGAAGATGCGTTCGCGGAGATTCCCCGCCTGCACCCCTCGGTGTCCCGGATCATTCCCATCGCCTTGCGGCGCTGGCGGAAGAAGCCCTTCTCACGGCAGAGTTGGCGCGAGTTGTTCGCCGCGCGCAGCAGCCTGCGACGGATCCGCTATCACACCATCATCGACTGCCAGGGTCTGCTCAAGAGTGCCCTCGTCGCCGTTTCCGCCCGCGGCCCGGTGAGCGGATTCTCCCGGACTTCCGCGCGCGAGCCGCTGGCGACCTTCTTCTATCGACGCACCGCCAGCATCGATCGGCGCCTGCACGCGGTGGACCGCAACCGCCGCCTCGCCGCGTTCGCGCTCGGATATGCGCTCGACGGAGCCGCGGAATTCGGGCTGCGCCCACCGCCGGGGGAAGGAATTTTTGCCGAATCCGGTGCCGTACTGCTGCTCACCAACGCCAGCCGCGCCACCAAGCTGTGGCCGGACGCGCACTGGGCTGAACTCGAGCGCCATCTCGCCGGCCGCGGATATCGCTGTCTGCTGCCCTGGGGCAGCGAAGCGGAGCGACAGGCCTGTGAGCGACGGGCGCAGCCGATGGTGGCCGCGCAGGTTCTGCCGCGCGCCAATCTCTCCCAACTCGCCAGTCTGGCAGCGTGCGCGACGCTGACGATCGGGTTGGATACGGGACTCACCCACCTCGCCGCGGCGACCGGAACGCCTTCGGTGGGGATCTACTGCGACTACGATCCCGGAATGGTCGGGCTACGCGGCAGCGAGCGGGTAGCCAGCCTCGGCGGCGTGGGCATGACGCCGTCGGTGACCGAGGTGCTCGCCGCCGTCGACCGGGTACTCGCGAACCGGCCCAAGCCGGCGCCGCAATGAACGTGGAGGGTCGCGCGCCGCAGCGTGCACCGGCCTGGTACACCGCGGCCTGGATGGTGGCGTTACCGTTCGTGGCGCTGTACCTGTGCCGGCGCGGGCTGCGGCAGCGCGAATATTTCCGGCACTGGGGCGAACGGTTTCTCGGTGCAGGCACCCACCTCACCCCCTCCCTTCTCCCCCCGCGGGGGGAGAAGGGAGTGAGGCGGGCGGCGGCGCGCACCCCACCCACCTTCTGGATCCACGCCGTCTCGGTCGGCGAAACCCACGCGGCGTGGCCGTTGATCGAACGGCTCGCGCGGACCCATCCGGATGCCCGGTTCGTACTGACCCACATGACCCCCACGGGCCGCGCCGTCGGCGCCGAGATCGCGCACCGGCTGGTGCAGGCGGCGGGAGCGACCACCCTCACGCAGCGTTACCTCCCCTATGACCTGCCGGGACCGGTGCGACGCTTCCTGCGCGAGACGCACCCGGACGTCGGGGTACTGATGGAGACGGAAATCTGGCCTACCCTGCTCTACGAAGCGGCGGCGGCGCACATCCCGCTCCTGCTCGCCAACGCCCGGCTCTCCGAACGCTCGGCCGCCAAGGCGGTGCGGTTCTCGCGGCTGTTCGGCCGCGCCGCCGCCAACCTCGCCGCGGTCGGCGCGCAGACGGCGGCGGACCGGGATCGCATCGCGCGCTGGTTCCCTGGACCCGTCACCGTCACCGGCAACCTGAAGTTCGATCTCCAGCCCGATGCCGCACTCATCGCCCGCGGCGAACGATGGCGCGCACGGCTCGGCACCGATCGGCCGGTCTGGCTATTCGCAAGCACCCGGGACGGCGAAGAAACGATGCTGCTCGATGCACTGTCTTCTCGCGTCCGTTCGACGGGGACATCGCCGCAACCTTGGCTCTTGTTCGTCCCCCGCCACCCGCAACGTTTCGACGACGTCGCCGCGCTGCTGGCGCAACGCGGCTTGCACGTGCTGCGACGCACGCAATGGGATTCCGTCTGGGCCGCTCCGGCAAAACCGGCCGATCCTCCATCGGCCGTTCTGTTGGGCGATTCGATGGGCGAGATGCCGATGTACTACGCCATGGCCGACGCCGCCGTGATCGGCGGCAGCCTCGTGCCGCTGGGTGGACAAAATCTCATCGAAGCTGCGGCCTGCGGCTGTCCCATCGTGTTCGGTCCGCACATGTTCAACTTCGCCCAGGCCGCGGCGGACGCGGTCGCCTGCGGCGCCGCACGCTGCGTGACCAACGCCGCGGACGCCGTACATGCGCTGGAGGAAATCACCGCGAATGCCGCGATCGGAGCCCACATGCGCGACGCGGCGCGGGCGTTCGCCGGGGCGCATCGCGGTGCCGCGGACCGAACGGCGGCGATGATCGAGCGCGCGTACCCGCGCGCGCCGTGAGCAGCACGGCGGAACGTCGCGTACCGGAGACGCATCCTTGGGCGTCGCCATGGGTCGCCATGGCCTTGGCGATGGAAAAGGAGACGAGTGACCGGCGGCGTCAGGCCATGGCCCGGCGAGATGGGCGGCCGTCATAGCCGTAATAGGCACGCAACCATGTCACCATCGCGCCGAGACCCACGTCGATGTTCGTCGTGGGCTTCCAGCCGAGATCGCCAATCGTGGCATCGATGTCGGCCGCCGTCGAGCGGACGTCCCCGGCCTGCATCGGCTTGAACACCCGCTTTGCGGGCTTCCCGATTTCCCGCTCCAAGACCTCGACGAAATGCAGGAGTTCTTCCGGGCGATGGTTCCCGAGGTTGTAGACGCGATGCGGCACCGGATCGAACCGGGACGTCTCGTCCAGCGCACGCAAGGTCCCGTCGACGATATCGTCGATGTAGGTGAAATCGCGGCGCATGTCGCCCTCGCCATATATCTCGATGGGCCTGCCCTCGAAGATGGCGCGGGCGAATTTCAACGGCGCCATGTCCGGACGCCCCCAGGGTCCATACACGGTGAAGTAGCGCAGGCCCGTGCAGCGCAAGCCGAACTGCATTGCATACACCTGCGCCATGAGTTCGTTCGCCCGCTTGGTCGCGGCATAGAGGCTGATCGGTCGATCCACCGGATCGTCGATCGAAAACGGCTGCTTGGTGTTGGCACCGTAGACGCTGGACGACGATGCATACACGACGTGCCGGACGTTTCCGGCGGTACGCGCCGCTTCCAGAAGGTTGACGAATCCCGCGACGTTGCTGTCGATGTAGGCGTGCGGGTTTTCGAACGAGTAGCGCACGCCCGCCTGCGCCGCCAGATGGACGATGCGGACCGGTCGCAGCGCCTGCATCAACGACGACAAGGCGGAGCGATCCGCGAGGTCGATTTCCACCACCCGATACGCGGGGTCGATTCGGCGCGCCACGCGATCGCGTTTGAGCTGCGGTTCGTAATACGCATTGAAATTGTCGATCCCGGCGACGCGCTCACCCCGCGCAAGCAATGCCTCCGCGACGGCGCTACCGATGAATCCGGCACACCCGGTAACCAGAACCGTATCTTCCACCCTGCCTCCTATCCAGTGCGATGCGCCCCCGGCCGCCCGCCTCCGATCGCCCGCTGCCGAAGACCGCTCAGGCGGCTTGTGAACGTCCGATCCCGACGTAGCGCAACCCTGCCGCGGCGACCGCCCGGGGGTCATACAGATTGCGCCCATCGACGAGGACCCGCGCGCGCAGCCTGGCGGCCAGCGCGGCGAAATCGGGGCTACGGAATTCGAGCCACTCCGTGACCACGACGAGCGCATCGGCGCCGTCGCATGCGGCGGCGGCGGTGTCGCAGATGGTGACTTTGCGCTCGATTTCGGCCAATGCGTGGCGGGCCGTCTCGCGAGCCTGCGGGTCATATGCGCGCACGGTGGCTCCCGCCGCCACGACATCGCGAATCAGCACCACGCTCGATGCCTCGCGCACGTCGTCGGTGTTGGCCTTGAATGCGAGGCCCCACACCGCGATGACCCGACCGCGCAACTCGCCTTCCAAGGCATCGCGCAGCTTGGTCGCGAGGACGTGTTTCTGCTCCTCATTGACTTCATGTACCGCCGACAGGAGACGCGCCGACACGACGTTCTCGCGCGCCATCGCCAGCAGCGCCCGAACGTCCTTGGGAAAGCACGACCCACCATAACCGGCGCCGGCGTACAGGAAGCTCGATCCGATCCGCGGATCCGCACCGATGGCGTCCCGCACCTTCTCGATGTCGGCGCCGAGCTTTTCGGCAAGGCGCGCCAACTCGTTCATGAACGAGATCCGCGTCGCCAGCATGGCGTTGGCGGCATACTTCGCAAGTTCAGACGAATGCGGATCCAGAATGATCAGACGGTTGTGGTTGCGGTTGAACGGTGCGTAGAGCGTCGTGAACGTGGCGATTGCATCCGGGTCTTCGGTTCCCACCACGATGCGGTCCGGATGCATGAAATCCGCCACGGCCGCCCCCTCCTTGAGGAATTCCGGGTTCGACGCCACGGCAACCTTGACCGATTGCCCGCGGTGGGCGAGCTCTTCTTCAATCGCATGGGCGACGAGGACGTGCGTCCCGACCGGCACGGTGGACTTGACGACCACCAGCGCCTTGCGTGTCAGGCGGCGGCCGAGTTCGCGCGCCGCCCCTTCGACGTGCCGGACGTCCGCCGAACCGTCCTCGTCGGTCGGTGTGCCGACGGCGATGAAGAAGATGTCGGAATGCGCAACGGCGGCGTCGTAGTCCGAGGAAAACTGCAGCCGATCCGCCGCCCGGTTGCGTGCGACGACCTCGTCAAGCCCCGGTTCGTGTATCGGGATCTCGCCCGCGTTCAGGCGCGCGACCTTGGCATGGTCGATGTCGATGCACAGCACCGAATTGCCGACGTCCGCCAGACAAGCGCCGGTGACCAGACCGACGTACCCCGTTCCAATGACCGTTACCTTCATGTCGACCTTTCTCCATCTTCCATGAAATCCACAGGAAACCGACTCGACCGGATGTCGTGGCCGCCCATGCTGCGCGAACCGGATCGTTGGCGAACGCTCCGGAATGCGCCCGCGCGCAAGTCTAAACGGACAACCTCACCGGGATCCAAGGTAAACGCCCGGAATTCCGACAGCGGCAGATCGCTCGCCGCCAGCAGCGCCAGACGAATGATTCCGGCGTGGGTGACGACGACGATCCGTCCCGAGCAATTGCTCCGCCGCACGCGCAGGGTGCGGAGGAACGCGGCCAGGCGCCCCTGCGCCTGCGCGAGCGTCTCCCCTTCGGGGAAGCGGAATCGGTCCGGGGCCCGCTTCCACGCCCGGAGTTGTTCCGGCCAGCGGGCACGGACCTCACGCTGGGTCAACCCTTCCCAGCATCCGAAGCGAAGTTCGTGCAGTCGCCGATCGATGGCGGGGCGTCCGACGCCGAGGCATCGCGCGATGACCGCCGAGGTCCGGGCCGCCCGGCGTAAGGGACTCGATATGACCGTCGTGATGCCATGCCGCAGGAGACTGCGGGCAGCGCGCCGGGCCTGACACACGCCGACCGGCGTGAGAGGGACGTCGCTGCCGCCCTGATACCGCCCCTGCGCCGTCCAGCGCGTCTCGCCATGGCGAACGAAGTAGATCGCCACCCGACCGTCGGGACGGCACCGCGGCCGCGACGGGGACCCCACGCGACGCATCACGACAGCACCACGCCGGCCACCGGCGCCGTTTCCGCTGCGGGCAGCAGCCCGCGCCACAAGCGACCATAGGCACCGCGCCGGGCGACCAGCTCGTCGTGGGTACCGCGCTCGATGATGCGCCCGCGCTCCAGCACCAGAATCAGATCTGCCTCGACGACGGTTTCCAGGCGATGGGCGATCACGAGTGCCGAACGTCCCCGCGCAAGCTGCCGCAATGCCGCCATGACCCCGCGCTCGGTCGTCGGATCGAGGCTGCTGCTGGGTTCGTCGAGGAGCACGATCGGCGCGCCCGCGAGCATCGCCCGGGCGATCGCGACGCATTGGCGCTGGCCACCCGAGAGCATGCCGCCGCGCTCCCCCACCACCGTGTCGAACCCCTGCGGCAGACGATCGAAGACCGAGGCCACGCCGACCTGCCGTGCCGCCTCGATCGCTTCCGTGCGCCCCGCCGACGGATGACCGTATGCGATGTTCTCCCAGACGCTTGCACGGAAGATCAGCGGGTCTTGCTGCACCGTCGCTACGTTCCGGCGCACGAAATCGAGTTGCAAGGTACGGAGGTCGAAACCGTCGAGAACCACACTGCCGGCCGTCGGGTCCTGGAAACGCGCGATCAGGCCGGCGATCGTGCTTTTCCCCGATCCGGTCTCCCCCACGAGCGCGACCATCCTTCCCGGATCGAGGACGAAGGAAACATCGCGCAGGACCGTTTCCCCGGGCACATATCCAAAAACGACGTGGCGGAGTTCCACCCGGCCTGCACAATGATCCGGCCGCACCGCATCCGGCATCTCGACGATCGCCGATCGCTCGGCGCGACATTCGCCGATGCGTTCGATGGCGACGATCGATCGCCCGAAAACCCGCCCGGTCTTGGCAAGCTGCCGCGCCGGCGTCGCCATCCGATTGACGTACGCCATGAAGACCAACAGTTCCCCCACCGTCAATGTACCCCGCATGACACTGCCCGCGCCATACCACGCCACCGCTCCGGTAGCCAGTGCGAGAACCAGACCGATCGCCGGACCGAACTGCGCCTGCGCCTCGTTGGCCGCTTCGTTCGCCGCAAGGCCGGCATCGGCGATCCGGGCGAAACGACGATCCTCATGAGATTCACGCGCGAACGCCTGGACGACCGGCAGCGCGCCGAAGACCTCCTGGGCGGCGCTCCAGAGATTGCCCTCCTGGTGTCGCACTTCGCGAAGCGACCGCCGCAGCCGCGACGCGTAGTACCGCGCAACGAAAAAGAGCACCGGAGCGACCGCGACGGCGAAGAGCGCGAACCGCCAGTTGACCCACATCATCACGGCCGCCATCCCGACGATCGAAAGCGTGTGCGGCACGACGTCGATTCCGATCGCGGCAATCAGATCCTGCAGTTGGCGCACGTCCGCCCCGATCCGGGTCATGAGTTCTCCGCCCTGCGTCCTGCGGTGGAATCCCAGGTCCATGCGTTGCAGATGGGCGAAGAGGTCCGCGCGCACGCGCATGACCACCCGACTCCCCGCGTCGAGCAACAGGCGGTTTCCCCCATACACGAGGAGCGCCTCGATGAATCCCAATCCGATCATCGCGATGACCAGGACATCGAGCAGCGCGGCCCGGTTCTGAACCGGGTCAGGAAGCAATCCCGCAAAACGGTGCGGCAAAGGATGCTGCAGCAGCACGCTGTCGAAGAGGAACTTCAAGGGCCACGGCGTGAGCAGCAGGACTGCGGATCGCAGAACCGTCATCACGGAGCCGACAAGGAACGGGGTGCGTTCCTGTGCGAGGTAGCGCAACAGCCACGCCCGTCCGCCCGAAGAAGGCCCCGGGTTCCCGCCATGCCGGTTCATGCCCGCAACCCGGCCTGCGCGCCCGCGTCGAATCCCAGCACCGTCTCGACGACGCGTTTCCAGCTGCGTTCCGTGGCGAACGCTCGGGCGTTATCGGCCATCCGCCGCCGGAGCGCCGGCTGCGCGAGCAGCGCGCCGAGCGCCTGCGCGCAGCCGGCGACGCTGCCGGGCTCGTACAGAATCCCGGTCTCGCCGTCCTGCACGATTTCCGCGATCTGCCCCAGGCGCGGCGCCACCACGGGACGACCGGCGGCCAGCGATTCGATGATCTTCAACGGCGAGAAGTAGAACCGATCCTGCGGCGCATATGGCGCCACCGTCACGTCCATCGTCGCCAGCCAGTTCGGAATCTCCGCGTGCGGAACCCGTCCCGGCAGCCGGATCTGGCCGGCGCACGACGACGCGGCCACCCGGTCCCGTGCCGCCTCCCAGTCCGGACCGTCGCCGACCGCAACGAGGCGCGAGGACGGATGGCTGGTCGCGACTTCCTCGAAGGCCCCGATCAGCAAGTCGACGCCATGCCACGGCTTGAAGCTGCCGATGAAACCAACCACCGTGCCATCGCCCAGTCCGAATGAACGGCGCAACCCGTCGCCTTCGCCACCGTGTCCGAAGCGCTCGGCATCGACGCCGTTGGCGACCACCTCGATGCGCACGGCATCCCCGATGACTTGTCGCACATGCGCCGCCACGGCATCCGAAACCGCCACGACGACCTGCGCACCACGATAGGACTGAGCCTCCATTGCCCTGGCCCGGTCGACCAATCGCAGCCCCCGGTAGCGCGCCTGCTCGTCGACCAGCGGCGCGTTCACCTCGAGAATGCGCGCCACGCCATAGTGTGCAGCGATCTCGGCGCCGGCACGGGACAACAGACTATGCCGCTCGTAAACGACATCCGGTCGGAATCCGATGCGAGCCAGCTCCGCCGTCGCCCGTTGAGCCAGGGTGTCGTCATACGCGAGCCGACGGATCTCCCGCCGCATTTCCGCCACGTCGAGATCCGAGACCGGGATGCCGAGACGCCGACCCACCGCGGTCAACACCGTCGGGTCCTTGGGCATTTCCAGATGCAGGATCCGGGCCGGAGGCGGCGGATTGCCCTCACCGAGCGCAGCACAGGCCAGCACGACCTCATGTCCGAGCGAAGCCGCGGCAGCCACGAACTCGCGCACGTGCACCGACGCGCCCTTGTCTCCAAGAACCGGGATGCCGGAATCGGCGTTCAGGTACAGGATCTTCATTCCGTTACACCACTTCCGCACGCGCACGCCACCGCAATGGGATCGGACGACGAGTGATCCGCCGCGTGCTCCGCACCGCAACCCATGAGCGCGTGCAGATGACGGGTGTTCGACCACAGGTCGAAATCGGACGCCACCAGCGCCCGCGCGGACTCCGCCAAACGCTGCGCAAGTCCCGTGTCAGCGAGCAACTCGCCGATCGCAGCCGCAAGCGCTGCCGGATCTCCCGGAGGAACGAGCAGACCGGTGGAGCGGTCGCGCACGATTTCGGGAATGCCCGAAATTTGTGTCGAGACGACCGGGAGACCACTCGCCATGGCTTCGACGATCACATTGGGGATGCCGTCGCGGTCGCCGTTGCTGGTGATGCGCGGCGACAGCGCAAAGACGCGGGCCTCGCGATACAGCAACGCAAGGGATTCCTGGGTCATCGACCCCGTCAGTTCGACCATGTCGTCCAGCCCATGCGCGTCGATCAGCGCCTGCAGCGTATCCCGCTCCGGGCCGGCGCCGACGATCCGGCAACGAAAGACGCAACCCGCATCCCGCATTCGTGCGCAAGCCAGAATCAGGTCGTCATGCCCTTTCTTGGGGACGAGCCGTCCGACGGCCAGAACCAAAGGACGAGGATCGATCGGCTTCGAAACCTCTGATTCGGGATCCGGGAAAAATGCATTCTGATCGATGCCGTGATACACCAGCCGCACCTTGTCCGGGCGCTCCTCGGCAACGTTCTCGCGCAGGTACTGCGCGTTGTATCCCGTGCAGGTCGCGACGAACGTGGCAGCGCGCATGCGCCATCGGATCACGCGCCGCGGCGTTAGATAGATATCTTTCGCGTGCGCCGTGAGGCTGAACGGAATTCCCGTCATGATGCTGGCGAGGTGAGCGACCGCCGACGGTGCATTTGCGAAGTGGGCGTGAATATGCCGCACCCCGGTGCGACGGCACTCCGCCGCGACGAACCCCGCACGGAGGAACTGCTTGCCGACGGCCCAGGGCGCGCGCGCAGCCGCCGACCAATAGACGGCGCGGGCGGTCGCATGCACATATCGCACCGGATGGGCGTACAGCGTGTACAGGTGCGCCCGCGCCACCGCCAGCGGCTTGCGCAGATAGCCGGGCGGAAGGAAGCGCACCGGCGCCCGCACTTCCGCCACCATGGGATGGTGTGGCGGCGGCTCCGGAACGAGCAGGGAAAAGAGTTGCATGCGCGCGCCGAGCCGCTCCATCGCGCGAATCTCGTTGATGATGAATGTCTCCGACAGCCGCGGATAGCGTTTGAGCACATAGGCGACGGAACCGAGATCGGCCTGCTTCACATTGCCCTCCCTTCCGCCTGGTCGACGACCGCCAGAACCTGGTCGGCGACATGCACCGCACCGTCGATCGGAAGATTCCGCCAAAGCGCCTCGGGAGCGGGGGGCGACGCCAGCGCGGCATCGACGGCGACGCCGATCCGACCCGACAGATCGGCCGACGTCGGCTCGACGCACGCCCCGAGACCCATGTCGGCGAGCAGTCGTGCCCGCATGCGCTGCTCCGCTCGCGGCGCAGCACGGGGGACGAGAACGGCCTTCTTCCGATTGGCGACGATCTCCGCGCACGTGTTGTACCCCGCCATGGCAACCACCAGATCGGCCGCGCGGACGCAGCCCTGCAATCCGACGACCACATCGACGAATTCGACGTCGGATCGGCCTTCGGCCATTGCCATCAGGGCGGCCTTTTCGGCGCGGTCCATCAGCGGCCCGAGAACGACGACCGAATACGCGCCGGCAGCATGTCCGCGATGCAATGCTTCGAGATAGGCCTGCACGAGGAATCGTCCGTCGCCGCCCCCGCCCACGGTTACCAGGACGACCGGACGGCCGCCGGCGCGCTCCGCCGACCAGCACACGCCGCACGCATCGCCGACGTCGGCGAACTCCCGCTCGACGACATGGCCGCAATACCGAACCCGCCTCGCAACACGGTGGGAGAGCCCATAGGCCGCGGAGATATCGAACAACGAACGGCTGCCGTACACGAACACGTCGTCGTATGCCTCCTCGATCAACGCATGCGTGCCCTGACTTTCCCAGATCGATCGAACCGCGTCCGGGCTATCCAGAATGTCCCGGAGACCGAGAATGGTGCGCGTGCCGGGCATCTCGCGTCGGATCAGGGAAAGCGTCGATAGCAACTCCCCGTTCATGCCCGCCGGCGCGTGATCCACCAGCAGGACATCGGGCCGCAGACTCATCACCTGCTTGAGGATCAGCGCCTCGCGATACCCCTTCACCATTCCGAAGTGGCCTACCCCGTCTCGCGGGGCGTAGGATTCCACCCCCACCTTCACGACCGGCGGCAAAGCCTGCACCCGCAAGCCTGCCGGCAGCCGCCACATGCCGATCACCGGCGACCCGGTAAGCAAGGTGACGGCAAAGCGATCGGAGCGGCGAAGCATCTCGGCGGCAATCGCCAGATTTCGACGCAGATGGCCAAGACCGAATGTGTCGTGCGAATAGAGGACGACCGACACCGTAGCCGGCCGCGTCGCCTCCGACATCGCAAGCGGCGCCTCCGCCCGGACATCCACGCCATCCAAGACATCGTCTGTCATAGAGGAACCCGTTCCCAGTAATTTTCACCGAGGTGATTTTTACGCGAGAATTATTAACTGGATATTTTTCCCACTCAACAAAAAGTTGGGGTACTCTCGCCCTATGGCCGACGGGTCTCGCACAGCGGAACCGCGGCGAATCCTAGGGTTTCGGTGTGTCGGAATCGTGACTTTCCGAGGTAGATCAGCCGTTCGTGATAGCGCGTTTTGATGGACCCGGATACCGCGATGACGCGATCGTATTCATCCATGCACCCGCGTCATCGCCCTCGGCACCGGAAAAACAAGCTCACTTATTTGTCATTTTCGTATCAGATTGTTTCAGGCAATCCACATGAGGAAATTCGATGATCGTGCTCCGCGGACCGGACCCGCGGCCGGACCCGCACGCCCGCGCCCATTTCATCCGTGGCGACGGCGAATCACGCCGACGCTCGCCGCGATCACCAGCCTGCTTGCCGCATGCTCGGGCTCCTCGACCGGGTCCGGCGCAGCACACCCCGTCGGTGATGACGGCAATGCCGCCCACGCTCCCCGCCGCGTTGCGGTGACCGTCGAACCGGTCGCCGTACGCCCCTTGCGGCGCACGTTGCGCGAGCTCGGCACGGTGACCGCACGCCGGACCGTGGTCGTGCGCACCTTGGTCGATGGCCTGCTGATCGGCATGCCGTTCCGGGAGGGACAACTGGTGCATGCCGGAGATCTTCTGGCACAGGTGGATCCCCGGCCCTTTGCCGCGGCACTGGCCAATGCCCAGGCCCAGTTCGAGCGTGACGACGCCCAACTTCAGGAAGCGCGCCGCGATCTTGCGCGATACCGACGTCTGGTGGCCGAGGACTCGATTCCGAGACAGCAGTTCGACGCGCAAAAGGCCCTGGTTCGTCAACTCGTCGGCACGACGCGCGCCGACCTGGCGCAGATCCGGATCGCGCGACTCAACCTCGGCTATGCCCGGATCACCGCACCGATCAGCGGCCGGGTAGGACTGCGTCAGGTCGACCCGGGGAACGTCGTGCATGGGAGCGACGCGACCGGAATCGTGGTGTTGACCGAGGTGCAGCCGATCGACGTCACGTTTGCGATACCGCAGGACGATCTCCCGGCCGTATTACGGCAAATGCACGCCGAAAAGACGATGGCCGTCGATGCGTATGGCCGCGACGGCGCGACACCCATCGCGCACGGCGTCCTCACGGCGACCGACAGCCAGATCGACCCGACGACCGGGACCATCAAACTGAAAGCCTCGTTCGCCAATGCGGATCAAATGCTGTTCCCGGGTCAGTTCGTCAGTGTCCGCCTCGATCTCGAAACGATCCCGAACGCACCGAGCATCCCCACCGCAGCGGTCCAGCACGGCGCCCCCGGGGCCTACGTCTACCAGGTTCTTCCGGACGACACCGTCACAGTCCGCACGCCCAAGCTCGGAATCACCGACGACGGCCGGGTTCAGATCATCGACGGTCTGGCGCTGGGCGACAAGGTGGTTGTCGAGGGCATCGACCGGCTGCGAAACGGCGCCAAGGTCGAGGTCGTCGACAAGTAAGGGAAAACGTGAATCCGTCGCGCATATTCATATTGCGCCCCGTCGCCACGTCGCTGCTGATGTTGGCATTGGTCCTGGTGGGGCTGGTGGCGTACCGGCTTCTGCCACGATCGGCACTGCCGCAGATCGACTACCCCACGATCCAGGTCACCACCCGGTACCCGGGCGCAGCACCCGACGTGGTCACGTCGGCGATCACCGCGCCGCTCGAACGCCAATTCGGGCAGATGCCGGGGCTGTCCCAGATGTGGTCCGCGAGTTCGACCGGGTCGTCCACCGTGACGCTACGATTCGACCTGCAGATCCCCCTCGATACCGCCGAGCAGGAGGTGCAGGCCGCGATCAATGCCGCCGATACGTTCCTGCCTGCCGATCTGCCGGCGCCGCCGACCTACAGCAAGGTCAACCCCGCCGATCCACCGGTGCTTGCGCTGGCGATCACCTCCGCGGTGCTCCCGATCCCGACGCTCGAAGATCTCGCCGACACGCGCGTGGCGCAAAAGATCTCCCAGATCGCCGGGGTCGGCCTCGTAACCATCGGCGGCGGCGGAAAGCCGGCGATCCGCGTCACCGTCGACCCGCGTGCACTGGCCGCGGCAGGACTTTCGCTCGAGGACGTACGCAATGCGATCGCATCGCAAAACGTCAACCTCGCCAAAGGCGGATTTGACGGCGCGTTGCGCTCCACGACCATTTCGGCCAACGACCAGCTTCGTTCGGCGGCCGACTATCGAGCGATGGTCATCGCCTATCGCAACGGCGCCGCGGTGCGCCTTTCCGACGTGGCCGGCGTCGCCGACGGCGCGGAAGACGTCCGTCTTGCCGCGTGGTCCGGCGACACCCGGGCGATCGTGCTCGACATACAGCGTCAGCCGGGCGCCAACGTGATCGACGTCGTCGACCGCATCCGGGCGATGCTTCCCCAACTGCGAGCATCCCTTCCGCAGTCGGTCCGCATCGTGCCGCTCACCGACCGGACGGTAACGATCCGTGCTTCCGTACGCGACGTGCAGATCGAACTCGTCCTGGCGATCGCACTGGTCGTCCTGGCAATTTTCCTGTTCCTGCGCAGCACCGCCGCGACGATCATCCCGGGCGTGGCCGTACCACTTTCGATTGCAGGCACATTCGCGGTCATGTACCTCGCGGGATTCGGCATCAACAATCTGACGCTGATGGCCCTGACGATTGCCACGGGATTCGTCGTCGACGACGCCATCGTCATGATCGAAAACATCGCCCGGCACATCGAAGGAGGCGAATCGCCGATGGAGGCGGCACTCCAGGGCGCACGCCAGATCGGCTTCACCATCATCTCGCTCACGGTGTCGCTCATCGCCGTGCTGATCCCACTGCTCTTCATGCAAGACGTCCTGGGAAGGATTTTCCGGGAATTCGCCATCACCCTCGCCGTGGCGATCCTGATCTCCGCCATGGTTTCGCTCACGCTCACCCCGATGATGAGCGCACGACTGCTCCGACGACCATCCCGGGATCCGGACACGATGGTGCAACGCCTCTTCGCCCGGGCGTTCGACCGCCTTCTCGCTGCATACAAACGGACCTTGATCGGGGTACTCGCGCACCAAGGCATCACCCTTGCCGTGGCGGTCGGCAGCCTGCTGCTGGCGGTCGCGCTCTATCTCTCCGCCCCGAAGGGATTGCTGCCGACCCAGGACACCGGGGCGATTCAGGCCATCACCGTTGCGCCGCAGTCGATCCCGTTCTCGGCCATGGAAGACCGGCAGCGTTCCCTCACCGCCGCCCTTCTCGCCGATCCCGCCGTCGCCTCGGCATCGTCGCTGATCGGAATCGACGGCGTCAATCCGACGCTCAACAGCGGCCGCATCCTCGTCAACCTCAAGGCCCGCCGCGCACGCGACGACATCGCGACGGTCCTCACCCGACTGCGACGGCGTGCCGACCGGATTTCGGGCATCCGTGCGTATCTTCAGCCGGTCCAGGACCTCACGATCGACGACCGCATCGCGCGCGCGCGGTACCAGATGTCGATCGACGCGCCACACGAAGCACAACTGCGAGAGTGGGTCCCGAAGCTGGTCGAACGGTTGCGCGCGCTCCCGGAAATCGAAGACGTCAACGACGATAGCGCCGATCGCGGCCCCTTGGCGTACGTCCGGGTCGATCGCGATTCGGCGTCCCGGGTGGGGGTGACCCTGTCCGCCGTCGACAACGCCCTGTACGACGCATTCGGCCAGCGACTCATCTCGACGATCTACACCCAGTCCAACCAGTACCGGGTGGTTCTCGACGCCAACCTTCCAAGAAGCGGAGACCGTGACGGCCCGCCTCCCATCGATCGCCTGTATGTGCCGAACACCGCCGGCCAGCAGATTCCGATCTCGGCCATCGCCAGCCTGATCGAGCGCACCACGCCGCTGATGATGGTGCACCTGGGCCAGTTCCCCGCCGCGGATGTTTCGTTCAACCTTCGCGCCGGCGTATCGCTGGACAAGGCAATGGACGCGATCGAGCGCACCCGACGCAGCATGGGGATGCCGCTGAGCATCCACGCCCGGTTCCAGGGGTCGGCTCAGGCATTCCGAGCCGCGCTCGGGTCCGAGCGCATGCTGATCGCGGCCGCGGTGGTCACGATGTATCTCGTCCTCGGGATCCTCTACGAAAGCTTCGTGCACCCGGTGACCATTCTTTCGACCTTGCCATCGGCAGGAGTCGGCGCCTTGCTCGCCCTGCGGCTTGCCGGATCGGATCTCGACATCATCGCCGTCATCGGCATCATCCTGCTGATCGGAATCGTCAAGAAGAATGCCATCCTGATGATCGATTTCGCGCTGGAAGCGCAGCGCAAAGGCGGAAAGACGGCCCCCGAAGCGATCCTGGAGGCCTGCGTCCTGCGGTTCCGGCCGATTATGATGACCACCACCGCCGCCCTGTTCGGTGCGCTGCCGCTCATGCTGGGAACGGGCGTCGGATCGGAGCTTCGACATCCCCTGGGCCTGACCATCGTCGGCGGGCTCATGGTCAGTCAAATCCTGACGCTGTACACAACGCCGGTGATCTACCTGGCGTTCGAGCGCGCGGCCCAACGCTGGCGACGCACACGATGAATCTCTCTGCGCCATTCATCGCCCGGCCGGTCGCCACGACGCTGATCACCATCGCGATCGCCCTTGCCGGGATTCTCGGCCTCGAGACCATTCCCGTATCGCCCTTACCTCAGATCGACTTCCCGACGATCCTCGTCCAAGCGGTACTTCCCGGGGCAAGCCCCGAAACCATGGCCTCCACCGTGGCAACCCCGCTGGAACGAAAGCTCGGACTGATCGCCGGCGTCGACGAGATGACTTCCGTCAACTCGCTCGGCATGACGCGCATCAGCCTGCAATTCGATCTGCATCGCGACATCGACGGCGCCGCGCGGGACGTCCAGGCTGCGATCGATGCGGCGCGCGCCCTGCTTCCCCCCATGCCGGTCAATCCGAAGTACTGGAAGGTCAACCCGGCCAATGCTCCCGTAATGATCCTTTCGCTGAATTCCCGCAGCATGACGCGCGGACAGATGTACGACGCGGCGTCGACCGTGCTCGCCCAGCGGATCGCACAGGTGCCCGGCGTAGGACAGGTCCGAATCAACGGCAGCGCACTTCCCGCCGTGCGCATCGACGTGAACATCGAAAAGCTCGCGCGAATCGGGATGTCTCTCGAATCGGTTCGCTCCGCAGTCGCGGCGGCGAATGTCGACAGTCCGAAGGGAATCATCGAGGCCGGCGGGAAATCCTGGCTGATCGGGGCCAATGACCAGACCACGACCGCAAGGGACTACCGCCGACTGATCGTTTCGTACCAAGGCGGCGCACCGGTACGCATCGGCGACGTGGCGACGGTGCACGACTCGGTGGAAAACATCCGCAATGCGGGCGCCACCGACGGCCGACCGTCGGTTCTTCTGCTGATCTACCGCCAGCCCGGCGCCAACATCCTCGACACCGTCGGTCGCGTCAATGCCCTGCTTCCGCGTCTGCGCGCATCGATTCCGTCGGCCATCGACCTGGACGTCGACATGGACCGGACACCGACGATCCGGTCCTCGCTGCGCGAAGCGAGCCGATCGCTCCTCCTGGCCGTGCTGCTCGTGATCGTCGTCGTATTCGCGTTTCTCCGTAGCGCCCGCGCAACCTGGATTCCTGCCGTCGCGATTCCGGTTTCCCTCGTCGGATCGTTCGCCGCGATGAAACTGCTCGGCTACAGCCTCAATAATCTCACGATCATGGCCTTGGCGATCGCAACCGGATTCGTCGTCGACGACGTGATCGTGGTGTTGGAAAACGTCGTGCGCCACATCGAGGAAATCCGCGTGGACATCGTCGAGCCGGGACGATCCGGCGTCATTGCCGCAAACGACCCGTCCGCCTTCGACCGCCGCCGAGATGCGGTCCGTATGGCGGCACTGCGCGGCGTGCAGGAAGTCGGGTTCACGGTTCTCTCGATGAGTCTCTCCCTCATCGCCGTCTTCATTCCGATCTTGGCGATGCACGGATTGATCGGGCGGATCTTCCGCGAATTCGCCATGACGCTATCGGTCTCCATCCTGATCTCGCTGGCCGTCTCGTTGACCACGACGCCGATGCTGTGCGCCGTGCTGCTGCGTCCGAAACCGCACGACGACGATCCGGATGGATTTCCGCCAAAACCGGCGCGGGGCGGTCACGCTGCGCTCGGACTGCGCAACGCTTCGATCGGTGTGACGCGTGTCATCTCGAACAGGATCCGGGCGATCGGAATCCGCATGTCGGTCGCCTACGAACGGTCGCTCGACATCGCCTTGCGCCACCCCCGGATCACCCTGCTGATTCTCGCCGCGACGATCGCCGCCAATATCTCGCTGTACATCGCAATTCCCAAGGGATTTCTCCCTGCCGAGGACATCGGGCTGATCAAGGGAAAAATCCAGGGAGATCAGAGCATCTCGTTTCAGTCCATGACACAAAAGCTCGACCGGTTCATGGAAATCGTCCGCTCCGATCCGGCGGTGGCGCGCGTAAACGGATTTACCGGAGGAGACGAAGCGAACAGCGGATTCTTGTTTGCCGTCCTCAAGCCGTTCCACGAGCGCGGCGAAGTTTCCGCGGATGCGGTCATCCACCGCCTGCGGAGCCGGCTCGCGAAAGTCCCCGGCGCGACGCTGTATCTCCAACCGGCGCGGGATCTACATTTCGGCGGGCGGCCAAGCAATGCGGAGTACCAGTACACGCTGGAGAGCGACAATCTCGACGACCTGCAGACCTGGGGCGCGCGAATCCAGCACGCGCTTTCACACCTTCCCGAACTCGAGGACGTCAATTCGGATGCCCAGGATCGTGGGTTGGGAACGGCAATCACCGTCGACCGCGATGCACTCTCTCGCCTCGGCCTGACGATGCGCCAGCTCGACGCGACTCTGGATGATGCGTTCGGTCAACGGCAGGTATCGACGGTCTTCGCACCACGCAATCAATATCACGTCGTCGAAGAGGCCGACCCGCGATTCCTGCAGAGTTCCGATTCGCTCGTCGCGTTGAACCTGATCGGCGCGACGGGATCACCGATCCCCCTACCGGCGTTCGCCCGCTGGGAGACCCGCGACGCTCCGCTGGTGGTCAACCACCAGGGCTCGTTCATGGCAACGACCATATCGTTCAACCTCGCTCCGAAGGTCTCGCTCGGCACCGCGGCCGCCGCGATCGATCGAACCATGGCCCGCATCGGCGTTCCGGCGACGATCCATGGCGGATTTCAGGGAACCGCCAAGCTCTTCCGGAATTCGCTCTCCGCCGAACCATGGCTCGGATTGCTGGCTCTGTTCGCGGTGTACATCGTCCTGGGCATCCTCTATGAGAGTCTGACCCATCCGATGACCATCCTGTCGACGCTGCCCTCGGCAAGTATCGGCGCGGTACTGGCCATGATGGTGTTTCGCATCCCCATGACCGTGATCGCTTTCATCGGCGTGATTCTGCTGATCGGCATCGTCATGAAGAACGCCATCATGATGGTCGACGTCGCAATCGATCTCGAGCGGCGCGACCGTCTCCACCCCCGCGAAGCGATTCGGCGCGCATGTCTTCATCGCCTTCGGCCGATCATGATGACCACCACCGCTGCGCTGTTCGGCGCCATGCCGCTTGCGCTGGGCAGCGGCGACGGTGCGGAGTTACGCCAACCGCTCGGGATCGCGATCGTCGGTGGGCTCCTGTTCAGTCAGGTACTCACCCTATACACCACCCCCGTGGTGTATCTGACCCTGGACCGGCTGCGGATTCGCCTTCTGCGCCTTCGGCATTCCGATCCCGGCCCATCATCGGGAGGGTGGCGGATCCCGGGCCGCTGACACGGGCTTTTGCGCACAACGCGACACGACGACATGAAACGACTTCTCGTCCACGGCATCATCGCCTCCACCGGCTTACTCGCATCCGCATGCACCGTCGGCCCGGATTACGTGCGGCCCACGATCACGGTGCCGAAGGTTTACAAGGAAGCCCCGCCGGGATGGCGGATTGCGCAACCCGCCGATCGCGGGCAACGGGGACCATGGTGGAAAATGTTCCACGATCCGGAGCTCGATCGCCTGGAGGAGGATGCGGCCCGGGAAAATCAAAGCATCATCGCCGCGGATGCGCACTACCGCCAGGCGCTCGCCGTCGTCGATCAGAACGTCGCGTCGCTGTTTCCGATCGTTTCCGCGCGCGCCTATGGGCAACGCCTTGCCAACCCCGCGATCGGCGTTCCGCTGCCGCCGCAAACCTATCGCTCGGCCTCGGTGTCGGCATCGTGGGTACCGGACCTGTGGGGGGCGGCCCGGCGCAGCATCGAGGCAGCCCGAGCCAATGCCGAATCGAGCGCCGACACCTCGGACGCCGCCATGCTGAGCCTGCAGGCAACCCTGGCGACCGACTATTTCGCGCTCCGGATCGCGGACGGACAACAACGCCTGCTCCATGATGCCGTGCGGGCCGACCGCCGATTGCTGCAAATCGCGCGGCACCGATACCGCAGCGGGGTCGCGGGACGCATCGAAGTCGTCCAGGCGCAAGGACAACTCGACCAAGCGCGCACGCAAGCCGTCGACATCGGGATCCAGCGCGCACAATTGGAGCATGCCATCGCCGTGCTGACCGGGAAGGCGCCCGCCGTATTTGCCATCGCGCCGCGCCCCACCATTCCGGCTCCGCCGCCGATTCCCCTGGAAATTCCCGGCGCGCTGCTACAACGACGCCCGGACGTGGCAAGCGCCGAACGACTTGCGGCAGCGGCAAACGCGCAGATCGGCATCGCGCAGGCGGCGTTCTTCCCGACGGTGACCCTGTCGGCGCGGGGGGGATACCGTGCACCCGGAACCCTCAACCTCTTCGCAATTCCAGCCCGGTTCTGGGCGCTCGGACCGGCCTTGGCCGCAACGATTTTCGACGGCGGAGTACGGTCCGCCGTCAAGCAGCAGGCCATCGACAACTACCAAGCCGCCGTCGCAACCTACCGCCAGACGGTATTGTCGGCCCTGCAAAACGTCGAGGATGCCTTGGTCGCCCAGCGCGTGCTCCGAGAGGAGGCTGTCATGGAACGGGCCGCGGTCGACGATGCCGTGGATGCGGTGCGCATGACGACCAATCAGTATCGCGGCGGCACGGCGGGATATCTCGACGTCCTCACCAGCCGCACGGCCATGCTCGCGAACCGGATGACGGCGCTCAACATCCACGGCCGACGCCTCGCCGCATCGGTCGCACTCGTCGCGGCCCTCGGCGGAGACTGGAACCGCGCCGCGGACCAACCGGAATCACAGCAACCCTGACCCGGTTTCCCGCGAACGCCGCCGGAGAAACCTATCGGGTCCGTCGGAGATCGCAGCCCGGGATCATCGCAGGCCCATCGCGATCCGATATACCTCGACGTACCGCTTGGCACTCGCCGTCCAACTGAAATCGCGCGTCATCGCGGTGCGTTGCATCGTCCCCCATGCCCTGGGACTGCGGTACTGCGCGATCGCGCGACCGACCGCCTCGACGAGGGCATCCGCCGTCGGCGGATGGAACGAGAACCCGGTCGCGCTGCCTTCGGCCAGGGTCTCCGGCGTGCAATCGGTCACCGAATCGGCGAGTCCGCCCGTACGGCAGACGATCGGCAGAGTGCCGTAGCGCTGGCTATACATCTGGTTCATGCCGCAGGGCTCGAAGCGCGAAGGCATGAGGAACATGTCGGAACCCGCTTCGATGCAATGCGCGACGCGCTCGTCGAACGCGATCCGCACCGCGATGCGATCGGGGTATCGCTGCGCGAGGGCTTTCAGGCGCGCCTCGATCGCCGCGTCCCCCGTGCCCTGCAGCACGATCTGCGCCCCCATCGCGAGGATCGCCTCGGCCGCGTCGACGATCAGATCGAATCCCTTCTGCGCAACGACGCGCCCGACCGTCCCGAGCACCGGAACGGCGTCGTCGACAGGCAAGCCGAGTTCCGCCTGCAGCGCGCGCTTGTTCGCCCGCTTACCCGCCGCCACCGTATCGGCGTCATAACGCTGCGCAAGGTACGGATCGGTCACCGGATTCCAGTACGCGGTATCGATCCCGTTCAAGATCCCGTGAAGCACGGCGGCACGCGCCGACAGCAGGCCTTGCAGGCCGAACCCCAACGCTTCGCCGCGAATCTCCTCGGCGTAGGTCGGGCTCACGGTCGTGATGGCCGTGGCGCAGGCGAGGCCACCCTTGAGAAACGAGATCTGGCCGTAGTACTCCGCGCGGTCGATGGAAACGCTCTCGGGTGCGAGCCCGAGCGCCGCGGACCGCGCCATCGGGAACAGTCCTTGGTAGGCAAGGTTGTGCACGGTCATCACGCTGGCAGCGTGCAGCTTGCGCTCCTGCGCCAAATACACCGGCGCAAGCGCCGATTGCCAATCGTTGCAGTGGATCACGTCGGCCCGCCATGGCGAGGATCTCTGCGACGCCAGGGGATTCTCATCGGTCCCCAGCAGCGCCGCGACCCGCGACAACTGGCCGAAGCGCAGATCGTTGTCCGGCCAGTCCTTGCCGTCGGCACCCAGGTATGGGTTTCCCGGACGTCCGTACAGCGCGGCACACTCGACCAGCAGCATCGGCGGCGAATGCGTCCCGTCGGGGCCGGCATACGCGGGCACCTGCAACAGGCGCGCCGGCGGCAGTGCGCCGACGGGCGGGATTTCCGCAACGACTCGCGGTGTCGCGGTCAGTGCGCCCACGAGCGCAGGATACGCCGGCACCAACACGCGCACGTCGACGCCCAGTTCGTGCAATGCGTACGGCAGCGCGCCGGCGACATCGGCAAGACCGCCGGTTTTGATCCACGGCGCGACTTCCGAGGCAACGAACAGGACCTTCGGATGAAATCTTTTTGACATGGTCGTCATTCGTATTCAAGAGACCGCGATCGCCCCGCTATCGAACCCGCTTTCCGGTTAGGATAACAGCCAACCGGGACGCCGAGATCCCGAAGGAGAAACGCTGTGACGGACACCACGGGATTTCCGGACAAAGCCGCGCAAGGGCAGAGCGCGTACGACATGGAACCGCCGACCGGGGTACGGCTTTCCCGGACGACGATGGCGATGATTCTGGCCGGCGGACGCGGCTCGCGACTCGGCCGCCTCACCGACTGGCGCGCCAAGCCGGCGGTGCCCTTTGCGGGCAAGTTCCGCATCATCGATTTCCCGCTGTCGAACTGCGTCAACTCGGGAATCCGGCGCATCGGTGTGTGCACGCAATACAAGGCCCAGAGCCTGATCCGCCACGTGCAGCGGGGCTGGTCGTTTCTCGACGGCCGTTTTCACGAATTCGTCGAACTGCTGCCGGCGCAGCAAAACATCAGCAGTGACTGGTACAAGGGTACGGCCGACGCGGTATACCAGAACCTCTCGCTGCTGCGCGAGCATGCACCGGAGCTCGTCCTGGTGCTGGCAGCCGATCACGTCTACAAGATGGACTACAACCGCCTGCTGCACGACCACGTTGCGAAGTACGCCGACATCACCGTCGCATGCGTGGAAGTGCCGGTCGAAGAGGCGCGCGCTTTCGGCGTGATGGCGGTCGACGAGGAGATGCGCGTCACGGCGTTCCATGAAAAGCCCGATCATCCCGCCTGCATTCCAGGACGCCCGGGAACGGCGCTGGCCAGCATGGGCATCTACGTGTTCAACGCGGAATTCCTCTACGAACAGCTCACCCGTGACAGCATGGATCATCGTTCGTCGCACGATTTCGGCAAGGACATCATCCCGCACATCCTGGAACGCGGATACCGCGTCCAGGCGCATCGATTCTCCGACAGTTGCGTGAACATGAACGACGGTCGCCCCTACTGGCGCGACGTCGGGACCCTCGACGCGTACTGGGAAGCCAACATGGAGCTCACCCGGGTGACGCCCGACCTCAACCTGTATGACCGCAATTGGCCCATCTGGACCTATCAGGAGCAGCTTCCGCCGGCGAAATTCGTGTTCGACGACGAAGGCCGGCGCGGTGCGGCGATCGATTCGCTGGTGTCGGGCGGATGCATCATGAGCGGCTCGACGGTCAAGCGGTCTTTGCTGTTCTCCAACGTCCATGTCCACAGTTATGCCCACGTCGAGGATTCCGTCGTGCTTCCCGACGTCGAAATCGGCCGCAACGTCGTGCTCAAACGCGTCATCGTCGAGCGCGGCTGCCGTCTTCCGGAAGGATTGCAGGTCGGCGTGAATCCCGAGGAGGACCGGGAACGTTTCGAGGTGACGAGCAACGGCGTCACACTCGTGGTCCCCGAGATGCTGGGCGGCCCATCGGTCGTGAATGATTGACGGAAAGCGACTCGGCATGTCTCCTCCCCGATCCCGCCCTACCGCAACCGACCCGGTGCCGCCCGGCTCCGGCGTCGACTTCATCCTGCTCTGGCACATGCACCAACCGGACTACCGCGAGCAGGCCGGGGGGGAATTCCGGCTGCCCTGGGTGTATCTGCATGCACTCAAGGACTACTCGGACATGGCATGGCACCTGGAACGGAACCCCGCGATGCGCGCGGTGGTCAACTTCGTTCCGGTCCTCCTCGACCAGATCGAGGATTACTGCGACCAGTTTGCCACCGGCACGCTGCGCGATCCGCTGTTGCGTCTGTTGGCCCGCAGCGATCGCACCCCGCTCTCGCGCGCCGAGCACGCGCACGCGCTCGGGCAGTGTTTCCGGGCCAACCATGAGCACCTGATCGCGCCGTTTCCGGCATACAACCGCCTGCACGAGATCTTCCGCCGCCTGGATGAGGAGGGCACCGACGCGACCCGGTACCTATCCGACCAGTACATCTACGAATTGGTCACCTGGTACCACCTCGCATGGACCGGGGAGGGCTTGCGGCGCGACGTGCAGGTCGTCGCGCAATTGATGGCCAAAGGAACGCAGTTCACGTTCGAGGACCGCACCGCGCTGCTGCAGGTGATTGCGGAGACCATCCGCGACATCATCCCGCGCTATCGCCAACTGGAAGAACGGGGCCAGATCGAAATCTCGACCACCCCGCATGGCCACCCGCTCGCGCCGCTGATGATCGATTTCCAGTGTGCCAAGGAGGCCCTACCCGACATCTCGTTGCCGCATGCCGAGCGCTACCCCGGTGGCCGCGCGCGCGTCAACGCCCACATCGAGATGGCGCAAACGGATCACCAGCGCCGGTTCGGCCGCGCGCCGACGGGCATGTGGCCGGCGGAAGGCGCCCTATCGACACCCTTTGCGGCGTTGATCGCGGCGCATGGCTTTCGTTGGGCGGCAAGCAGCGAAGCCGTGCTGCGCAACAGCCTGCGTGCGTCGGGGGCTCCGGAACCGGCTCTTGCCGCACCGCACCACCGGCCATTTCTACTCGGGCCGCTCAAAGATCCGAGCATGCCCAAAACGACCGGCCACGCAAACGACCTGGTCCTGTTCTTCCGCGATGATCGACTTTCCGATCTGATCGGCTTCGAATATGCGCGTTGGCACGGACGCGACGCATCGGAGCACTTCGTGCACGAGGTCGCCGCAACCGCCGATCATGCGGGCAATGACGGCACCCGCCCTTGCGTCTGCGTGATGCTCGATGGCGAAAACGCCTGGGAGTACTACCCGTACAACGGGTTCTACTTCCTTTCCGGCATCTACGCGGGGCTGGCGGCTCATCCGCAGATCCGCCTTCTCACCTGCAGCGAAGCGGCGGCCGAGCGGCACCGGCCGGACGCCCCGCCTGGAGCGATCGGTGCGCTGCGCGCGCTGACCGCGGGCAGCTGGGTCTACGGCAACCTCTCGACCTGGATCGGGGCGCGCGACAAGAACACCGCATGGGATCTGCTCTGTGAGGCCAAGGTCTGCTTCGATCGGGTGATGGCCGGCAAGCGGCTCGACGCGGCGCAGCGTCGGCAGGCGGCCGCGCAGCTCTCGGACTGCGAGAGCTCGGACTGGTTCTGGTGGCTGGGCGACAACAACCCTGCGTCGTCCGTGGCGTCGTTCGAAGCGATGTTCCGCGCCAAGCTTGCGCGCCTCTACGAACTCCTGCATCTGCCGGTGCCGGAGCAGCTGTCGATTCCCTTCCACCACGGCGACGGCAGCGCCGAGCACGGCGGGACGATGAAGCGCGTCACGTAGCCGTGGGGGGAGCCGACCGCACCGCCGTCAGCCGTCTCGCCATCTCGGTAAAGCGCGCATCCCCACCCCAGTCCTCCAGATCGACCGGCAGCTTGCGCCGCCAATTCGGCACCTCGTCGACCGTTCCGGGAAGATTCGCCTGTTCGCGGCAGCCGAGCACGTCCTCGGCCTGGACGGCCTGCATGCGCGCCGGCGCGCGCGCGAGGTACTCCTGGATCGCCATCGCCAGATCCGCCGTCATGTGTTCCGGGGCGAACGGCTCGGGCGATGCCCCCTCGGGCAACAGTCCCTCACGCTGCAACGCCCACAACAACTGCGTGCGCTCTTCCTTGCGTGCCGCGAAAAGCCGCTCGCGCATGGCATCGCTCGGGAAGAGGTCCAACTGCGCGCGGATGCGGAGATCGACGTCGTCCCAAAACCCGGCCAAGGTCGCAAGGTCGTGCGTCGTCGCGGTGACCAGCGCTTCGGCGGGAAACTCCGCCGGCGGAACATAGATATCGCCATAGGCATCGGTATGGCGGCGCGAGAAATACAAGACGCGATACGACAGGATGCCTTTGCGCGCCATGCCCTCCCGCACCTCGTCGGGAACCGTCCCCAGATCCTCGCCGATGACCATGCAAGCGTTGCGACGGCTCTCCAGCGCCACGATGCCCAGCAGATCCTCGAACGGATATGCGACATACCCACCTGCCTCGGGAGTGCCGCCGCGCGGCACCCAGAAAAGCCGTGCGAGTCCCATGACATGATCGATGCGCAGCGCACCGGCGCGACGCATGTTCGCGCGCAGCACGGCGATGAACGGCGCATATCCCTGCGCGCGCATGGCCTCCGGCAACATCGGCGGCAGGCCCCAATCTTGCCCGCGCAGATTGAAATCGTCGGGCGGACAACCGGCCGACGCCTCGCAGGCATAGAGATCACGCTCGGCCCACACGTCGGCACCGCCCAAATCGACAGACACGGCTAGATCGCAGTACAAGCCGACGCCCATGCCAAATTCCCGCGCCACCTCCTGGGCGCGGCCGAGCTGGATGTCGGCCAGCCACTGGAGATACTCGAAAAACTCGACCCGTTCGACATGGCCCTGCGCGAACTCGAGCACCGCCCGCGCGCCCGGATCCCGATACGCCTCCGGCCACTGCATCCAGCCGGACGTGTTGGCGTCCAGACGGCGGAAATGTTCCTGCAAGGCTTCATACAAGGCATAGCGGCGCAGGGCGATCCCGCCGGATCGCTGGAATTCGCGAAAGGCGGCGCCGCGGGGGGTAACGGCGTCAGGACCATCTCCCCCACCCGCTCCCGCATGTGGGAGCGGAGAAGGGACGGCCTCCCCGTCCTCGCGCTTGCGTTGCGCACGCGGCGGTGCCGTCAGGTGCCTGCGGCGGAAATGGTCGTACAGTTTCTCCAGCACCGGCAGCTTCGCCGCCGCCACGCCGATGTAATCCACGAGGTCCGCCGCGCGCAGTTCGGCAAGCCGCTTCTGGAAGGCCTGCGACGCCACGTGGCGTCGCACCGCCGCCGATTCGGAGAAATCCGCCACCGCCTCGACGTCAATGTAGAACACGTCGAGAAACCGCCGCGATGATGGCGAATACGGGCTCGCGTGTGCCGGATTGTCGGGATGCAAAGCATGCAAGGGATTCAAACCCACGAATCCCGCCCCGTGCCGTGACGCAAGCCGCACCAGGTTTTCGAGGTCCGTGAAGTCCCCCAGCCCCCAATTGCGCCGTGAACGCAACGCATAGAGCTGCACCGCCCATCCCCAGACGCGCCCACCGTCCTGGACGGCGGCGGGAAGATGGCAGCGGGCGGGGGCAATCACCAATTGCATGGTGCATCGCCGGGACTCGCCGAAGTACACCGTGACACGATGGTATCCGGGGGGCAGGACGGGCAGATCGATACGTGGTCCGGTGCCATCTTCCGCGAATCGGCAGGCACCGACATGCGTACGATGGCACTCCTCCTGTAGTTCCCAGTGTCCGGCCTCGGCACCATCGGGCGCGGCAACCGGCACGCTTGCCGGCTGGGCGTCTTCCCCAAGCACTAGGACGGGAGGCAGCGGCAATGCCTCTCCCGATTCACCCTGGCTTCGGGCTCCCGCCAGCAGGGCGGCCTGCGCCGCGCCGGGCTGATCCACCACCACCCCCATGGCATGCAGCAGGGCACGCAACCCGGATTCCGGAACCTCACGGCGTGTGCCCCAAATGTCGTGGTAGAAAAGCGCGATCCCGTGCTGTTCACACAGCGCCGCGAGCGCCGCACGCTCTGCCCCGGGACCTGCCATGCCCTCCTCCGGCACGAACGCCGGACCCTGCGCCGCAACAGTGGTCAATCGCCCTCCACCACGTAGAAAAACCGGTCTCGGAATGCTCCCGGGTCCATTGCGCATTGCCCGGCCAGTGCGGCCAGACGTGCCGAATCGGAAAAATCCTGTCGCTCCAGGCGGGTCATGTACTGGCGCGCGACCGTGTATCGCAGCGAAGTCATGTCCACCGTGCGCACGCGGGTGCGCCCCGTCGCCGGATCGATCATGGTCGAAAACGGAATCGGGACAAAGCGGCCTTCCTGTACGGAAACCATCGCCCCCGATCCTCCGTCGAGCAGAAACTGCGCGGCGCAATAGCCCAGGTCGCGCGTGTACTCGATGTCGAATGGGATCGGATCGGCGCAGCGCAGCTCGTAACCGATGTCCTTGGAGACGATGCCCGTCGGGACTCCCAAGGCGCGCAGGCGCTCTTCCACGACTTTGCGCACGCCGCGACCGAGATCGATCTCCGCCAGACGGATGTGGCCATGCTCATCATGTTCCACCGGCCCGAGGCGATGCAACTCACCTTCCGGAATGGTTTCCGCAACCCCCTCCGCGAGCACCGCAAGGCCATGCCGCCCACCCTGCGATCGGCGCTTGAGGATCGCGCCGACGAGGGTGTCGGCAATGCGATCGAGGCTGCCCTTGCCGGCGGCGAACTCCTCGGGGATCAGGGTCAGTGCCGCGCCCGCGGCCTTCCCGATGCTCAATGCGAGGGAACCGGCTTTGCGGCCCATCGCGACGACGACGTACCACCGGCCGGTGGTGCGCGCGTCGGCCATGAGATTGCGAACGAGCTCGACGCCGAGATGACGCGCGGTCTGGAAGCCGAAGGTACTGATATGCGCCGGCAAATCGAGATCGTCGTCGATGGTCTTGGGGACGTGCGCGACCCGCAGCTTCGAACCCGCGCGTTCCGCCACCTTCATCGCTGAAAAAGCCGTGTCGTCACCGCCGATGGTGATGAGCCGGGTGACCCCCAAGGCCGACAGCGTCTGTATCACCCGCTCCAGATCCTCGGCACGCTTGGTGGGATTGGCGCGCGACGTTCCCAGAATCGCTCCACCCCGGACATGGATGCCGCGAACCTCGGCACCCGCAAGGACGAAGGCCGCTTCGCTCCGCCCCTGCATGATCTCGGAGAACCCGTTGCGCAGGCCGAGCACCTCTCCACCGGCGTGCTGAATCCGCAGAACCGCGGCGGCAATGACGCTATTGATCCCCGGCGCGGGCCCGCCGCCGACGAGAATCGCGAACTTTCCGGGGTCTGCTGCCATTCCGTGCCTCCGTGTCCAATTATTGCCCGACCGCCAACCGGATCTCCGTCCCCTCCCCCGATATGCGGGAGGGGCACGACCCGTTCAACTATCGGGCTTGAGAAAGATCACCGCCAGAGGCGGCAACATCAATTCGACGCTGTCGGGCTGACCATGCAAGGGAACTCCGCGCGTGTCGACCCATCCCAAGTTGCCCAGACCGCTGCCGCCGTAGGTCTGCGCATCGCTGTTGAGCAACTCCCGCCAGCGCCCGCCACGAGGAACGCCGACGCGATGCGCATGCCGGGGCACCGGCGTGAGGTTGCAGACCACGAGCAGGGGCGCACCGTCGCGCCCGCGGCGAAGAAACGCCAACCAGCTCGTCTCGGAGTCGTCGCAGGAAACCCACTGGAACCCGCTGGCATCGAAATCGACTTGATGCAGAGCCGCCTCGCTGCGCAGCAGGCGGTTGCAATCGCGCACCCAGCGCTGCACGCCCGCATGCTCGCCATACTCCAGCAGATGCCAGGCAAGACTTTCCTCATGCGACCATTCGCTCGTCTGGCCGAATTCACCGCCCATGAAGAGCAGCTTCTTTCCGGGATGGCCGCACAGGTAACCGAACAGCAGCCGCAAATTGGCGAATCGCTGCCACGCGTCGCCCGGCATCCGGCCGATCAGCGAGCCCTTGCCGTGCACCACCTCGTCATGGGACAGCGGCAGCACGAAGTTCTCGAAGAACGCGTACCAGATCGAAAACGTGATGCGATCGTGGTGGTAGCGCCGATGCACGGGATCATTACGGAAATAATCCAGCGTGTCGTGCATCCACCCCATGTTCCATTTCAGGCCGAACCCCAGGCCGCCGAGATAGACCGGCCGCGACACCATGGGCCAGGAGGTCGACTCCTCGGCGATGGTCTGGGTGTCCGGGTGATCGCGATAGACCGCGAGATTGAGCATGCGCAGGAATTCGATCGCCTCGAGGTTTTCCTTGCCACCGTAGCGATTGGGAATCCATTCGCCTTCCTTGCGACCATAATCGAGGTAGAGCATCGAGGCCACGGCGTCGACGCGCAGGCCGTCGACGTGATAACGATCGAGCCAGAACAACGCGCTCGACAGCAGGAAGGCCCGCACCTCATGACGGCCGTAGTTGAAGATATAACTCGTCCATTCGGGATGGAATCCCTGGCGCGGATCGGAGTGTTCGTAGAGATGCGTTCCATCGAACCGCGCCAAACCGTGATCGTCGCCCGGGAAATGCGACGGAACCCAGTCCAGGATCACCCCGATGCCGTGCTGGTGCAGCACGTCGATGAGGTACATCAGATCCTGCGGCGTTCCATAACGCGCCGTCGGCGCGAAATACCCCGTCGTCTGATAGCCCCAGGAACCGTAGAACGGATGCTCGGTGATGGGCAGCAGTTCGACGTGGGTGAATCCCATCTCGACCACGTACTCGGCGAGCGGTTGCGCGATCTCGCGATAGGTGAGAGATCGATTGTTCTCTTCGGGCACGCGACGCCAGGAGCCGAGGTGCACCTCGTAGATGCTCATCGGCGCGTCGAGCGCATTGGCACGCGCGCGCTCGCGCATCCAGTGGCAATCGCCCCAGGTGTAGTCCAGGCCCCAAACGCGCGAACCGGTGTCCGGCGGTGTCTCGGAATAAAACGCGAACGGATCGGCCTTGGTCCGTGTCTGACCATGGAAATGCGAGACGATGCGGTACTTGTAGGCGTCGCCGTGTGCGACGCCGGGAACGAACCCTTCCCAGATGCCCGAACTGTCGTGTCGCGGCACGAGGAAATGCGTTTCGGGATCCCAATGGTTCCATTGGCCCAACACGGCGACCGACCGGGCATTGGGGGCCCATACGGCGAAGTGGGCCCCGGCGACGCCGTCGCGCACTTCGAGGTGCGCGCCCATGCGCTCATACAGGCGCGCGTGGGTGCCTTCGCGGAAGAGATAAATATCGTGGTCTGTCAGCATCGGTTTTGTGCACCCCCCTCACCCCGGCCTCTCCGGCAAGCGAAGAGCGAAAAGAGATGTCCTGCGATTTTCAAAACGGCAGCACCGCGTCGGGTTTCACCGCCCGCAGCGCCCGCCGGAAATCTTCCTGGATTCGCGCCAGCGCCGCGGGGCCATCGGCCTCGAAACGCAACACCACGACCGGCGTGGTGTTCGACGGGCGCGCAAGGCCGAACCCGTCCGCGTACTCGACCCGCAGGCCGTCAATGGTGATGAATTCGACCGCGCCGGCGAAGACCGCCCGCGCCCGCGCAGCATCCTGCGCCACGGCCCGCAACGTGTCGACCACGGCAAAATTCTCCCCTTCCGCGGTACGCAACTGCAACTCCGGTGTGCTCGTCGCATCCGGCAGCGCTTCGAGCACCGCCGAGGGATCGGATTCGCGGCTCAGGATTTCCAGCAGGCGCGCGCCCGCGTACATGCCGTCGTCGAAGCCATACCAGCGGTCATTGAAGAAGGTGTGACCGCTCATCTCGCCGGCGAGCGCCGCCCCGCTCTCGCGCAGCCGCGTCTTGATGAGCGAATGGCCCGTTCGCCACATCGTCGGGCGTCCTCCATGCTGCCGCACCCAGGGTGCGAGGAGCCGGGTGCATTTGACGTCGAACACCACCTCCGCACCCGGCTTGTGCGCCAGCACATCCTTGGCGAAGAGCATGAGCTGGCGATCGGGCCAGATAATCTTGCCGCCGCGGGTCACGACCCCCAGCCGGTCACCGTCGCCGTCGAAGGCGAGCCCCAGTTCGGACCCGGTCCGCTGCACGGCGGCGATGAGGTCGCGCAGGTTCTCCGGGTGGGCCGGATCGGGGTGGTGATTGGGAAAGCGGCCATCCACGTCGCAGAAGAGTTCCGTCAGTTCGCAGCCCAGCGCCTTATAGAGTTGCGGCGCGGCCGCTCCGGCGACACCATTGCCGCAGTCGATCACCACGCGCATCGGCCGCGCCAGGCGCACGTCTCCGACGATGCGATCGAGGTAGGCCTGCCGCACGTCGACGCTGCGCAGCGCCCCCGGCCGTTCGGCGACGTAGAGCCGGCCTTCGACGATGCGCCGATGAAGCCGCTGCAAGCCCTCGCCGTGCATCGCCTCGCCTGCAAGCACGATCTTCAAGCCGTTGTACTCGGGAGGATTGTGGCTGCCGGTGATCGCCACCCCCGAGCCGGTGTTCAAGTGATAGGTTGCGAAGTACAGCGTAGGCGTCGCGGCCAAGCCGATGTCGGCAGCGTCCACCCCGGCACCGCGAATCCCCGCGATCAGGGCATCGCGCAGCATCGGCCCCGAGAGCCGGCCATCGCGCCCGACGGCGATCTCGCGCACACCGCGCTCGCGGGCTTCGGATCCCAGCGCGGCGCCGATGGCCTGCACCGCATCGCGCGTGAGATTGCGGTCGACGACCCCCCGGATGTCATACGCTTTGAAAATTCCGGAATCGAGATCGCGCACCACACCCGCTCCTATCCAATAGAATGGGTCCGAAACCCAACACCCAAAGAATACACGCTCGCCATCCCATGACCATGACGAATCCCGAAATCGCTCGCCCCCCCGTATGGGAAACCCTGGAAACATGCCGTCGATCCTTCGACGCGCGTACCATCGACACCCTGTTCCGCGTTGAACCGGAGCGCGCCCAGCGCTGGACGTTCGAGGCGCCGCATGTCCATGCCGACTGTTCGCGAAACTGGATCGATGAAGACAGCTTCGCGGCGCTGCGCGCCTGGCTCGAGTCGCGGAACTTCGAAAAGATGCGCGCCGCGCTCCTTGCCGGTGAGGCGGTGAACAACACCGAGCACCGGCCGGCCTGGCATACCGCGCTGCGCACGCCGCCGAACGATCCGTCGGTTGCACGCAGCCTGCACGAGGAGCAGACCCGATTCCTCGGGTTTGCCGAAGCACTGCGAGAAAAACGCATCCACGGCTCGACCGGAGAGCCAATCGAAACGGTCGTGTGCATCGGCATCGGCGGGTCCGATCTGGGGCCACGCCTGATGACCGAGGCGCTCGGCCCGGCCACCGGGCCCGTTGCGGTGCACTTCGTGAGCAACCTCGATCCGGCGGAACTCGACATGGCGCTCCGCGGCGCGCGGCCCGCGACGACGATGATCATCGCGATTTCCAAGAGCTTCACCACGCTCGAGACGCTCGAGAACGTGCGCGCCGCCCGCGAATGGCTGCATGCGACGGATGTCGCGCTGGATCCGGCACATCATTTGGCGGCGGTCACCGCACAGCCGGAACGGGCGCGGGATTTCGGCATCCACGAGAAGCGGATCTTCTCGTTTCCGCAATGGGTGGGCGGGCGCTACTCCCTGTGGTCCGCCTGCGGGCTGCCGATCGCCATCGCGCACGGACACCGCCAGTTCGGGGAACTGCTCGCCGGCGCATCCGAGATGGACCAGCACTTCGCCCAGGCGCCGCTCGACGCCAACCTGCCGGTGATCCTCGGCCTGCTCGGCGCATGGTATGTGAATTTCTGGGGAGTGCGGGCGCGCGCCGTGTTTCCCTATGCACAGCGTCTGAAAAACCTGCCGCCCTACCTGCAGCAACTCGAAATGGAGAGTCTGGGGAAACGCGTCAACCACGACGGCCGCCTGCTGACCTACGACACGGCGGCGGTGGTGTGGGGCGAGGTCGGGACGACCGCGCAGCACAGCGTCTTCCAGTTCCTGCACCAGGGAACGCACTGGGTCCCCATCGACTTTCTGGTCGTCGCCGAGCATGAACAGAGCCCCGACAAGCGCCACCGCCTGCTGCACGCCTACGCCCTGGCGCAGGCCGATGCGCTGTCCCGCGGCGACACCGTGCTGGGCGCACAGCGCCCGACCACCCCGCACGGCGCCGCGCCGGGCGGTCGGCCTTGCACCGTCCTGTCGATCCCGACACTCGACGCCCGCGCACTCGGCGCCGTGATCGCCCTCTACGAGCATCGGACGTTCGTGCAGAGCGTGCTCTGGGACATCAACGCCTTCGATCAGTGGGGCGTGGAAGTCGGCAAAAAGATGCTGCAGCAGCGGCTGGAACAAGGAACGCTGCGCTGATCCCTCCGCCGGCCGCGCGCCGGCGCTGCGATTCCCTATCCCACCCATCCCCCCCGGTACAATTCGCGCCCATGAATCATCCCAAAGTTCGCAAAGCCGTTTTCCCGGTCGCCGGATCCGGAACCCGCTTCCTTCCCGCCACCAAGGCCATGCCCAAGGAGATGCTGCCGGTGCTCGACAAGCCGCTCATCCAGTACGCGGTCGAGGAGGCGGCGGCTGCCGGCATCGAGCAGATGATCTTCATCACCGGACGGCACAAGCGCGCGATCGAAGACCATTTCGACCGCAACCCGGAACTGGAAATGCTGCTGCAGGCGCAGGGAAAGACCAAACTGCTCGACGCGCTGCGCACTGCCACGCCGCCGGGGGTGAACTTCGTCTTCATCCGCCAGCCCGAACCGCTGGGATTGGGTCACGCCGTCCTGTGCGCGCAGGCCGTGGTCGGCGACGAACCGTTTGCGGTGATCCTGGCCGACGACCTGATCGACGCGCAGCCCGGCGTCACCGCGCAGCTCGTGCAAAGCTACGAGCAGCACGGCGCTTCGGTGCTGGGCGTCGAGGACATTCCTCTCGCCGATACGGGAAAGTACGGCATCGTCGCGACCCAGGCGTTGTCGGCTCGGGACGAACGGGTGACCCACATCATTGAAAAACCGGCGCCGGAAGAAGCGCCCTCGACCTTGGCGGTCGTCGGCCGCTACGTGCTGCGCCCGGAAATCTTCGACGAACTGGCCCGCACGCAGCGCGGGCGCGGCGGTGAGATCCAACTCACCGACGCCATCGCGCGGCGCGTCTCGCAAGGGGAAGTGGTTGCGCACCGCTTTTCCGGCACACGGTACGACTGCGGTTCGAAAGCCGGGTTCCTCGCCGCCAACATCGCGTTCGGACGCAAGCAGGGACTGATCGACTAGACCGCTTTGCGACGAAAAAGGGGATACCCGCTCCCGCAAGCCGGTGGGGATACCCCCCCCCCCGCGCCCATCCCGTCTCCGGCAATCCTCCTGCCGCGCCGACGCGGCACCCGTATCCCACGGCGCCACATCCTCACGGGTCCGCGTAGCCCCACCAATACGGTAGTGATTATTGCTTACCATCCCATCGGCGCGTAACGTTTCCCTGCCGCGAAAGTGATCCGGTTGGGGGGGCCGCCCGCATTCGGCGCAGACCCGCCCTGAGTTCCCGTCCGAGGTCTCGGTATGTCGTTGCAACGATCGGGAGCGAGCCCAGATCTGCCATCCCTGGTGGAGGCGAGAATGCAAGAAGACCGTGCACTCCCCGGTGTCGTCCAAAACGCATTCCTGGCCATCGCCGATCAGACGACCGACTGTTTCATCGCGGTAGACCTCGACCTGCGGATCCTTGCCATGAATCGGGCCGCGGAAACCACGCTCGGAATTCCCCTGGCAAATGCCCTCGGCAGGCACGTCGCCGAATTGCTCCCGCACGATCACGCTCCCCAGATTCTGGAACACTTCTCCCAAGTTCTCCGGGTTGGCTCGCCGCGGGAATTCGAGGAAGTACTCCACGTCAGCGGCAGGCCACGGATCTTCGCGACGTCGACATTTCCGATCCACGACGACGATGGCACCACCGTCGCGCTGGGCTGCATCGCTCGGGATGTCAGCGAGCGACTCCAGGCCGAAGCCGCACAACGCGACCGCAAGAACCTTTCGCACAGCGTGGTCGAGGGCGCCCCGGTTGCGATGCTGATGACCGACAAAGATGGCCGGATTCTCTTTGCCAACCCGGCCTGCGCAACCCTGTTCGGATATCGGCTGGAAGACCTGATCGGCTCATCGATCGAACTCCTGGTCCCGGAGGCCTTGCGACAACGACACGTCCTGCTCCGCTCGGCCTATGCGACAGCCCCCAGCTCCCGGCAAGCAGGGCGAGGCATGAGCCTGCGCTGCCGGCACCGGGACGGCCACTTCATCCCGGTCGAAATCGGCCTCAACCACATGCACAGTGATGACGGGTCGTTCCGGGTCATCGCCACGATCGTCGACATCAGTGAGCGCAAGGAGCTCGAGCGCGTCACGTCACTCAACCGGATCCTCGACCGGATCGTCCGCGAGCGCACGGAGGCCCTGCTGGCCGCCAACCGTGCCTTGGATCAACTCGCCCGCCACGATGTCCTGACCGGCCTGCACAACCGCCGCGCCTTCATCGAACGCCTGCAGGAAGAGCACCTCCGCATGGGACGAACCGGCGCGCGCTATGCGCTGGTCTTCCTCGATATCGATCACTTCAAGGCCATCAACGACACCTACGGCCACAGAACCGGCGACGCCGTCCTGAAGCACGTGGCGTCGATCATTCAGGACTCCTCCCGGATGACCGACTATGCCGCCCGCTTCGGCGGCGAAGAATTCGTCGTCTTGTTGCCCAATACGAGCGAACACGCGGTGGGTTTTGCCGAAAAAGTCCGTGCCACCATCGCCCAGGATACGATCGCCGTCGTCGGAAAGCTGACCGTCAGCATCGGCGTCGCGGTGGCGGATCTCGATGATCCCAATGAAGAGGTCGCGCTGAATGCCGCCGACCGAGCGATGTATGAGGCCAAGATGGCGGGCCGGAATCGGGTCGTGCGGCATACGGCCCCCAATCCGGGTAGCGGATGAAGAAGGAGTCGAGCGCGGTCAGGCGTTGCTTCAGGCCGGCCTCGATGCGCGACCAATCCGACTTGGCCAGGAGCGCATTTTCTGAAGGGGCAGGGTTCCGTAATTCCTCTCATGAATATTCGGCATGCGTGTCTTGGGGCTCGTCACGAAGCGCCGCAGTCCTTTTATTCATTTCAGGTTTTCCGCAGCCCGCGGAGAAACACGACGCCGCATGCTACCCTGACCCCGAGAAAGACGCTGCGCGACTCCTTCGCCGCGTTTTTTCTGGCCGAGCAACGTTCCGTCGAGATATCCATGATTACCGTTCGCAAAAGTTCGGATCGGGGCCATGCCGACCACGGCTGGCTCGATAGCCGCCACACGTTTTCCTTCGCCGACTACCACGACCCCCGTGAAATGGGCTGGGGACCGCTACGCGTCATCAACGAGGATCGGGTCCGGCCTGGCCAGGGCTTCGGCAGGCATGGACACCGGGATATGGAAATCGTGAGCTATGTCCTGGCCGGCGAACTCCAGCACAAGGACAGCATGGGCAACGGCACGGTCATCCGCCCGGGAGACGTGCAGCGCATGAGCGCCGGAACCGGCGTGCAGCACAGCGAATTCAATCCTTCGCCGAGCGCGCCGGTACATTTCCTGCAGATCTGGATCGAACCGGATGCGCTTGGATATACGCCGAGCTACGAGCAGAAGTCGTTCGCGTCGGAAGAAAAGCGTGGCCGCTTGCGCCTGATCGCCTCGCGGGACGGACGGGAAGGCAGCGTCACCATTCATCAAGATGCCGATGTGTACGCGAGTCTGCTTGGTTCGGGCGAGAGCGTGTCCCAGGGCATCGCCTCCGGCCGCCTGGCATACCTGCATCTGGTCCACGGCGCGGTACGGATCAACCGCGTCGCCCTGGCGTCGGGAGACGGCGCCAAGATCGAAGGCGAGCCGGCACTGACCATCGTGGCGGACGAGGATTCGGAGCTGCTACTTTTCGATCTCGGTTGAGCAGGCCGTTGAAAATCGCCGCCCCGAGCGAGAACGTTGCATCGTGAACGCGCTGCGGATCTACCTCGACCTTTCGCAGGCAGCCGAGAACCATTTCCTTCACGCTGGTCGATGGATCGGCATCAGGCCAGCCTTCGACGACGGGCCACGCTTCGGCGAACGGATCCGCGCGAGTTGGCCACACCGCTCGGCATGGTCCCGATTGCGATGCGTCGGCCGCTCGGTCGCGGGATCCGCCGCTTTTTGTATGTTTTTTCGCACGGGCGGATAAAAAACGGCGGACCCATGATGGGTCCGCCGCGTCGTATCGCGAAGGGGCCGCATTCGCGTCCCCCCGGCGCCAACCAAACCGCGGT
>JAKAFN010000013.1 GCA_021825945.1 Pseudomonadota bacterium | reverse complement strand
GGTATTTCCCCTACGATTGCCCATGGCGGTTTCCTTTCCTCGAGTTTCACAGGTTGGCAAACCCGATTCTCCCGGATTCACCTGGAAACCGCCGCCTTCAACCTTCAACTACGCTTGGGGCACCGCCAATCGAGAACTCGAGGAACTTTTGCGAAGTAAGAGAAAGAGGTCGGCTACGGGGGCGAACGAGGTACCACTTCCGCAGGATCGGAAAACCTTCCACATGCAGTATCTCAATAGGCCCACCCAGACCCTCCAATGCCAAGGAGTGAATGGAGAGGATGGAAATCCCGAGCCCGCTGGCTACAGCATGTTTGATGGCTTCGTTACTACTCAACTCCATCGCGATCCTTGGTTTCAAACCATGCTCCGCAAAGAGCCGCATGTAGGCATGGCGAGTTCCGGATCCAGGTTCGCGAATCAGAAATGGTGCCTGCGCAATCGCCCGCAGAGGTACGGGTCCAGGAATCTCGGTAAGGGGATGTCCACGGGGGACCATGACGGTGAGGGGGTTAAGAGCAAAGGGGATCGCATCCACATCAAAATCTTCCGTGGGCACTTGGCCCATGACGTAGAGGTCGTCTTCGTTGTTCTTGATACGCTGGATCACCTCATCACGATTACTGACCTTCATGCTGAACTCAATGCCAGGGTATTGCTCCCCGAACGCGGCAAGCAGCTCGGGCGCAATGTATTTGGCGGTCGTAACTACTCCAAGCCTTAACGTTCCTCGACGAAGACCCTTTCGATCGGAAATTTGTGTTTCTAGATTATCGAAGATCCGAAATAATTCACGGCAAGCGTGAAGCAAATCCATTCCCGCATCCGTAGGCCGAACATCCCGGCCCACTTGTTCGAGTAAACACAGGCCGACAGTTTCCGTCAATTTTTTTATCTGGAGGGAGACGGTCGGTTGCGCCAAAAAGAGTTCCTCTGCAGCTCTGGAAAAACTACCCCGGCGAACAACCGCCATAAATACTTGCAACTGCCGAAAGGTGACATAACGCAACAGAGAACCGGGCTTTATTGATCGAAGTGAATCCAATTTTGAGTGTCTCCAGCTAACCGTAACGACAGGTGGTCTTGGGTTTGGGATGACGATTGCAAGTCCGAAGCGTCTCTCCGTATTTGAGAGTAGGACGCGCGTCATCTCTCATGAGAGCGGGAGCGATGACCTTTTTTTTGTTCCCCGGAGGGAGCGGCACGCGCATACTCGCGAATCCAGATCGCTCGATTTCTCCCATCATCTGGCCCCTTGAACTGCAAACGTCGGCAACCACCCTTGGCATTCGACACATCCGAACGATGTCGCTCGCCAGCATGGTCAATTTGCCGCCGGCATGGGTGACCACCGCGCCAACGACCAGTCCGTTTTGCCGGCAAGCGACATCACCTCGCCAAAGAACTTCTCGACTGCCTCGTGCTCGATCCGCCGGTCGCGGTTCTTCGAGAAAACGGAGTGATCGGCAAGCGCCTTGTTCACGATCTCCCGAATCGGACGAAGTGGATGGTCGGACGGCACGAAGTCTTCGCGCTTCATCATCGTGAACAACGCTTCCTGCATTTCGTCATTGCCACGCATCCGTACCGCTCCGTCGGAGATCAACAATGACGATCCAACGTTCGACAACCCATTTCTCTGACGCCGTCCGGCGTTTTTCAATAGCCTGTCAGGGGGCCGTTATGGCCATCCCGTCCATCCGCAGAAAATCTTCTAGCGGGAGATAGTGAGATCCATCCGAAGAGAAACTCAACCCCACCATCCCATTGAAAATATTCAGCGATGCAGAGCGCAGATAGGCAATGTCCGTATCCTTTCGTAGTAACTTCCATCGCTCCAATACGGGCCGAATGGCTGATTGTTCGACCTGCGCACTCGTTGGATACGTATGCCTCGGGTACGCCAGACAGCTATCCGGGTCGAGAAGATCCAATATACTAAGCAAGCGGTAGCGATAGGGATCGTCCACCTGCCAGATTACCGCCTGGCTACTGTTGAAGTGCAGCTTGACGTGGTACACCCCACGGAAAGTGATCAACTCATCAATAACGCTTATGATGGTGTCGATCTCTCGATCAAGCCGGTTCGTCTGGTCGCCCTGGCCGACAGGAACTGCGGCAAGAAAGTGTCGTGGCCTTCTAATCTCTGCGTAAATGTCCGGCATAGGCGGCAATTCGCGCAAAGCGAAATCCGCTCCCAAGAAGCCGATATGGCCACCCTCGGTGTCCCGCAGGAAAAACACGGCCGTGAGAGACGGGCGCAATGCGTTTTGGCTGATGTAGGCGTCACACAACAGAAAATCTACGGCCTGTATATTGTTCTCCAAATACGTCCACTGTTGGTAGCAACTCTCCCGATTTCTGTCCAGAAAACTCGCGGCCGAGAGAGTCTCTCGCATATAAGGTCGATCTGATCGGCATCGTCCGAAGTGCTCTGGAAGCAAGCCTTCGCGGCTTGCGCTGGAGCTGATTTGCACGCCGCTCGTATTCATTACGTAGAGATACTTTGCGCAAGGTACGGATGCGAACATTTCTACAAGGAATGCGTCTACCGTGGAACGGTATGGACATGGTTTTTCTTGCGCACGGACCAATTGACCGTACAACGTTGCGATCCTTTGCATAGGTCCATACAACAACTGCGTCAATCGCACTCTTTGCCGAGAAACGACACTGGACAGATGGAGTTCCGGCCCAGGGCATGCGGACAAATGCACCTGCGGATTTTGTGGAGTAGCTGTCGAAGCCTCTTCCAATCTGATATTCATCACGACCTCCTAAACCGGGTAGCCTTTGGCAACACCGGGCCGGGCGAACCCGACCCGGAACTGTTACAGGGGAGCCCACTCGCCGGCAGTTCTCCGTTCCCAGATGCGGCCATCGGGGGCGATCTGCAGCACGGACAACCAACGATTGTTTACCAGTTGGCCCAGGACATGGTTTCCAGCAATGACGCGATCCATGGCCTCGGTGGGCGCCTCGATGAAGGCCGACAGGCGCAGAGGCTCGTGTTGCAACCCGCTGTTGCTGTCGCGCAGGGACTGCTCCGACAATCCGATACGCAGATCGCCGCCGTTGCCCTCCAATACACCCAAGGTACCGCCTACGACGTTGTGTAATACTTTATTACCACAACCTTGGCGCTGGTTATCGACGACAGATCCGTAATACTGCATGTTGATCCAGTTGGCCACGACCAACGGGGCAGTCATGATCAAGGTCAGTACGCCAAAATCCGGATCCTTGGTGGCATCGTAGTCATGCAGGAAGGCCCTTCCGCCAAGGTTTATCTCTCGGGTACGCCAGCGGGGTGCAGCGATGAAGGCGGCATTGCCGGCCAAGGCCCATTCGGGACGGACCTGGGACCAGTCACGACCACGAGCGATGGTATTCCGTGCCACAGTCTGGGGGTCCCGGAGGTCCGGATCAAGCCGCAGCATCCGCTCCACCCGAGTCAGACTGCCCGCCTGCTCCAAAGCCGCTTGTAGCTCGGCCAGGAGCTTTGCATCCAAACGCGGATCGTTCAGACCACCCAATAGACGCACCTCATCCGTGGTGGTGTCATGAAGTGCCGGCAAGAAGCAGGTGCTCGGATCCAGGTCCCATCCCTTAGCTACCAGCGCCTCGCGAACCTTGGGGTCGTTGAGAAGACTGGCCGCGACCTTGGCGTTCACCTCGCCCGTCTGCCCGGCACACGCCCCACAGTCGAGTCCCGCCCGGTGGGGGTTGTTGGTCGTGGAGCTGCCGTGTCCTGCGAGAAGGACGATCGGAGCCACTCCGCCGCGGTTCAAGCCCAGTCCCGTGAGGATGAATTCAGCCATCGCCACCCGTTCATCCAAGGTCAGGGATGGTGGGAGCACGCACTGTAGTTGTACGCGTTCTTCCTCACGCAGCCCTGCTTCATCGGGCGGCAAAGAGGGACGGTGCCAGCCCAGGGTGTCGGCAAGCAAGCGTCCGATATACGAAAGCCCCGCCGTCTCTACGAAGGTGAAACACGATGCCGCGGAAAGCTTGAAGTGTTTCCACTCCGAGGCCCTGCGCAGCCTGCGAAATCGCATTTCTGCGACTCGTGTAGGGCTGTCTTCCCGCACGTGCACGCTGGGATTCAGCAGAACAGGCGATTGCGTGCGGGCCGCCACGTCCCCCTGGCGTTGATAGTCTAGGAGCACACCGAAGAAACCCGCAAATCCAACGGTCTCCAGGTCAGGCATCGCTGCCTCGAGGTGGCGACGGAAAACCTCGGAACGCACGTCTATGCAAAACGCCGCTTGCACCCGGGGAGTCAATCTCGCGCTCGTTCTTTTTTTCTTCGGAGGTGCATGCCGAATGCTGCCTGCCACCTGGCGGCGATAGGCGATCTCCGTAGCACGCAAAAGGGCTTCCCCTCGCAGGGCATCCTCACGATCCGCATCTTTGTCATCCAGAATCCATCCCCAGATCTGCTTGCGCCAACGCTCTTGAACCTCGGGCTTGGCATTCTGGAGTAGCAAAGCCTCCCAGACCATTCGAATGGTCAAGAGATCCAGGAGATCCTCATTACTCTCCCCTCGCATCTCTGCCTGCCAGAGCAGATACCGGCACCAACTCGCCCAGCCACCAATGGACTTGAGCAACACCAGCAAGTAGGACTCTCCGGCGGCCTCTGGGACTTGGAGGCTTTTTAGCGCCCACTCCCTTGCCAGTGAACTAACCGGCGACAATGCCAAGAGTTGAGACTTGGCTTTCATGAGCCCCATGGAGTTGAGACTGCGGTCGGCCAGCGTGTATTGCCGCCAGGTCCCGAACAATCCCTGCCCCTTGCTCTTGGGGAGCGGCCAGAGTGACTGCCCTTGATCGAAATACGCGGCGAGGAAGCGACTGATCTGCTCGACCACATACTCCGAAAAAGACGCACGCCCTTGCCGATTCATCAGCTCAGGCAGGCGGGGAAGGCGCATCGGAAGCTCAGACCGCTGCCGCAGATATTCTCTCCAGTCCTCTTCTTCGTGGTTGAGCCCCAAGTCCGCGCCGGCTTGCAGGATGTCTGCCATCGAAAGCTTGCCGCTTTGCAGCAGTTCCGCGTACCAGCGCCGGTCCATGATCACGCGCTCACCAAAGGTACCTTGCAGGTGTGCAGCCGCATCTGCAAATACCTCATCGGCAAAACCCCAGTACGGATTCACCGCGACAAAGCTGTCCAGCGGCCAGACCGGCGCGATCCGCCGAATCACTCTATCGAACATCGCAGCGGAATCAGAGATTCCTTTACTTGTACTCATCGGACACCTCCAGCGTGATTGATAACATCCGAAATTTGAGCGACATCACGATTTTTGGCTATCGATTCCAAGGACTCTACTGCGAGGTTCTTTCTGGGCAACTCGACCCCCACTTTCTCTGACCAGAAACGGTGGGAGAATTGGTCAACCCAGTAATCGACGTACAGCCCGTTATATAAGTGAGTAAACAGGGCGAATCGGATCCTCTCGGGCAGCAAAGCCTGCCCTGGACCCTGCATCCAACCCAAAAAAAGGAAACTCCCCGCGGCGGCCCAGACCAAAGCTCTGTAAACAGAGCCGCCCACTGCCGTGATCACGGCAGTATCCCGGCTAAAGCCAAGGACAAAGAGGGTATGTAGCGCCAGGTACGTCAAGCTCATGGCCATGGCCACGAAAACCGCCACCAAACGATCCGTCAGGGAATCGAATTGAAATCCTTTGATCAGGATTTGCGATATCGCGACGGCAACAATGATCACCAGGGCAGACCATGTTGGATCTGTTAGTGGGTTATTTCCGAATATCGAAGCGCTACCGCCGGAAATCAAAACCCCCAGAACCACCGCCAGCAGCCAACTACCCAGACTGGGAATCTTTTTCGCACCAGGTGGAACCTGTCGCAGTTGATCAGTGACGCTGCCAGAAGACAAAAACGCGTGGGCCTTATACAGGGAGTGTCCGATCAGGTGGAGAAGCGCCAGGGGGAAGAGCCCTAGTCCAAGCTCCAAAGACATGTAGCCAAGTTGCGCCGTGGTTGACCAAGCCAGCATGGACTTGACTGCCGCTTGGGTGGTCATCACCAAGGAGGCAACGACGACGGTCATGAGCCCTACCGCTGCCAGGAAGATCAGGGTATCGGGAACCCGAACCAGTAGAGGACTGGTCCGCAAGGCAACGATGGCGCCGCTGTAGACCACCCCTGCATGCATCAAAGCGGAGACCGGCGTAGGAGCTTCCATGACCTGGATCAACCACCCCTGGAAGGGGAAGTGTGCACTTTTGAGAATTACGGCGAGCACGATCAACCATGCCGCGAACTGCAAAGAGGTAGGGATGCTCCCCGCCTGCTCGGCAAATCTTCTGATGGCATCGAATTGCAAACTCCCGATATTCTGTCCAACCAGCACGGTCGACCCTACGAGACATAGATCCGCCGTACGACTGAATAGCGATTTTTTGTGGGTTGCCATAATTGCCTTTGGGCGCTCGCTGTAAAACTTGAGCAGCTTGTGCAGGCTAAACCCCGTTGCGATGATGCCCAGGGTGAAAAGTCCCAGGTTTCCCGCCACAACGACCACCAAGAAGAAGCCTCCGGTAAACCCCAAGAGGCGGAAAAAGCGCGCCTGCTGCGGATCGCCATCCAAATACTGCACGCTGTATTGGGCAATTATGGTGATCACGAAGACGACTAAGGTGGTGAGCACCAAGGTTAGCCAATTGACTTCGATGGAGAGGGAAAAAGGGAATCGAAGGCCGATCAACGGAATGTTGATCGCAGGGCTGCCGTGGGATCCCATGGCAAAACTGAGATCTGCCAACAAGGCTGCGCACAAGGCCCAGATAGCACCGAGGCGGACCCGCTGCCGTGCGGCGAGAGCCGATTGGCGAGTGGCTTTGACCTCCGGTAGGGCGGCCAACAATAAACCAACCGGTGTGAACGCAAGCCATGCACCGGTAAGCCATGTTTGAGCGGAACCTTCGAGCATCGCGACCTCCTTCGATTGAATACGTGAATCGACTGTAGCGATATCTATACATTTACTCCAATAGAATAAAATTACAACGAGATTTATTTCTATAAATACGAACCCCCGCGCGCGGCAAGGTGATCGTTGCTGCGCTCATGCAGCCACCCACGGTTATCGGTGCAGCCTCTGTGTTGCCAGGGTCGGGTATCTGCTCGAAGTGCAAGGGATATTTCCGCGACCCGCACAGCCCCTGGCAGAGAAGTAACCGCGGAAATCGGAACGATGCGATACGTGGAGACTCCGGGCAATATGCCGGTCGGGGGAAGCGCCGGCGAGGAGTGATGGAATGGATGGCTGTAGAGAAGTCGGCGCGGCGCGCACGGCGCACGCATGGTCCGGAGCCGGTGGATCTGACTCCCCTCCTGCACGCAAAATCGGACAGCAGGCTCTTGCGCTCGATTTTTTAGAACGTTTAGAACGCCCGCTCAACAAAGCGGGATTGCTGAGCACCAAGCCATGATCGACCGCAACCACGAATCGTCCGTGTCGCGCCAAGCCCAGATTCTGAACATCAGCCGGGGAGCCAGAACCTCACGCCGTTGCAGGCCTACTGCGACGCATTGCCAAGGCTCCGGCAGGCCGCAGAGTGTGAGCCGGTGCGCCCCGAGTTGCCCACCGCGTCGGTCGTTCGTCGCAAGCGGCGTCCGCCGCCGCGGACAATTCCGCGCCGTCCCAACCAGCCACGAATCCACTTATCACTGAAGCCACGTCATGACCACGCGAATTCCGGTCACCGCATGCGGGACGGCAACCGAATCCGCCGGCCGTCGAGCACGAAGACGCCGTAGCCTTGATGATGAATGGTCTTGGGATCGACCTGCGCCGAATCGCGCCAAGCCTGCACCACTTCGAGGATGAAAAGATCGTACCGGTTGACCATCCGGGTGTCGACCACCCTGCACTCCAGGTTGGCGAAACACTCCTCGATCAGCGGTGCGCGCACCTGCTTCGCCGGCCGCGGCGTGAGTCCGAACGCTGCGAACTTGTCCAGATCACGCCCGCTCGAATTTCCGACGCGCACGACCTTCGATGCGAGCCGTGCCGCCGGCAACGCGATCACGCATTCCCGGGTGGCCCGCAGCGCCGCGAAACTGAAGTTCCCGTCCCCTACGACGCAGGCGACCAGGGGCGGCTCGAACTCGACCATCGTCTGCCAGGAAAGGGTCATCACGTTCGATCGCCCCTCGTACTCGGTCGTCAACAACACGACCGGCCCCGGTTCGAGCAAAGCGTAGACCTTCGACAAAGGAAAGGAACGCATGAGCGACCTCCGCGTCGGCCGCCCTACATTACGCGCGTCGCGCTCCGATATGCCCTGGTCGGCGTTGACGGCCGTCAATCGCCGACGTGCAGCCGCTCGCCGTGCTCCCGGGTGTTGCGCATTTCGATCTTGGGCCAGCGCTCGCCGGCAAGCTGGAGAATGACGCGGGACTCGGCCAGAAACACCGGATTGCCGTCGACGTCGGCGGCGATCCGGGCCGGATTGGCGGATTCGAACTCGCGCAAGGTCTTGCGGTCGGGCGCGCGCACCCAACGGGCCGCGTGGACACCCACCGGCTCGAACGACACGGCCACCCCGTACTCCGCCTGGAGCCGATGGCTGACGATCTCGAACTGCAGCTGTCCCACTGCGCCGAGCACCGGCAAACCGCCGTGGGTCTGCAGGAACACCTGGATGGCGCCCTCTTCCCCCAGTTCCTTGAGCGCGTTGTTGAGCTGCTTTGCCCGCATCGGATCCTGCAGCCGCGCCCGCATGAACAATTCCGGCGCGAAATAGGGAATCCCACGGAACGCCAGCGGCTCGCCTTCCGTAAGCGTATCGCCGATGTGGAACTGGCCGTGGTTGTGGATGCCGATCACGTCTCCCGCCACGGCCTCCGCGAGCGCGGTCCGCTCGTTGGCCATGAACGTGAGCGGATGCGGAATCTTGAACTGGCGTCCGGTTCGCACCTGGGTCACGCGCGTATCCGGCGTCAGCCGCCCCGAACAGATGCGCAGGAAGGCGATGCGATCGCGATGGCGCGGATCCATGTTCGCCTGGATCTTGAAGACGAAACCGGAGAATGCCGGCTCGCTCGCCTCGACCTGTCGCGTGCCGCCGTCGCGCGGTCCCGGCGGCGGCGCCCACGCGACGACCGCATCGAGCAGTTCGCGCACGCCGAAGTTGTTGATCGCCGAGCCGAAGAACACCGGGCTCTGCCGCCCCGCAAGGAAGTCGGCCTGATCGAAGGGTTCCATCGCCCCGCGCACCAGTTCCACTTCCTTGCGCAGCGTTCCCACCTCCATGGGAAATTGCGCATCGAGCGCCGGATCGTCGACGCCATTCACCGCCTCGACGGCGACATCGTGGTGGCCCTCGCCGGGTCGGAATCGGTGCATCCGGTCGCGCAGGAGGTGGAACACGCCTCGGAAGGATTTGCCCATCCCGACCGGCCAGGTGATCGGCGCGCAACGGATCTTGAGCACGCGTTCGATCTCATCGAGCAAATCGACGGGGTCGCGCGCATCGCGATCGAGTTTATTGATGAAGGTGATGATCGGCGTATTGCGCAGCCGGCATACCTCGAGCAGCCGAATGGTCTGGTCCTCCACGCCCTTGCTCGCGTCGATGACCATGAGCGCGGCATCCACCGCGGTCAACACGCGATAGGTGTCCTCCGAGAAGTCCTGGTGGCCTGGCGTGTCGAGCAGGTTGATGACGTGTCCGTCATAGGCGAACTGCATCACCGAACTGGTGACCGAGATGCCCCGCTGCTGCTCCACCGCCATCCAATCGGATACCGCGAAGCGGCCGGTCTTGCGCGCCTTGACCGTGCCCGCCATCTGGATCGCGCCGCCGAACAGCAGCAGCTTCTCGGTGAGGGTGGTCTTCCCGGCATCCGGGTGGGAAATGATGGCAAACGTCCTTCGACGCTTGACTTCATTGGCGATGATTTCATTCGACATTCTTCGTTCCAAGGTTCATGCATGCACCGATGAGCGAACTGCGCAACACCTTCGGCCAGCCGCGCGTGGCGACTCGCTCCGGCAGGTAGCCCCGGCGGCGCGCAAGAGGTTACACTCAAACTCTCGTTCCGCCTTGGAAGCCTCTCGACCGGATTTCCGCCATGGCCGCAGAACACGCCGACTTCACGTCGCCGGTCGATCTCGTTGCCGAACCGGGGACCGGACCCGTACGCGAACGCCGGCCGGTCTATGTCGACCTGCTCCCCCCATGTAATCAGGCCTGTCCCTCGGGAGAGAACATCCAGGCGTGGCTGGCCCACGCGCGGGCGGGTCGCCACCGCGACGCCTGGCATGCGCTGGTTCGCGACAATCCGCTGCCGGCGGTGCACGGGCGGGTCTGCTATCACCCTTGCGAAACCGGCTGCAATCGGCGCGAGGTCGACGGCGCGGTTTCGATCCACGCCGTCGAGCGCTTCCTCGGCGACCTCGCCGCAAGCGCCGGCTGGCCACTACCCGGGGCGGCATCGCCCTCGGGAAAGCGCGTGCTCGTGGTCGGCGCCGGCCCGAGCGGACTTTCCGCGGCCTACCATCTGGCATGCCTCGGCCACGACGTGGAGATTCGGGATGCCGGCCGACTGCCCGGCGGCATGATGCACTTCGGCATCCCGGCCTATCGACTGCCGCGCGAGGACCTGCACAAGGAGATCCGGCGGATCGAGGCGATGGGCGTTCGCATCGTCTCCGAACACCGGGTCGAGGATCTGCTGGCCGAGCGCGAGGCCGGAAGGTTCGATGCCGTCTTTCTGGCGATCGGCGCCGGCGTCGGCAAGCACATCGACATTCCGGCGCGCGATGCGGCGCGCGTCCTCGATGCCGTCTCCCTGCTGCACGACGTCACCGCCGGCGAACCTCCGGTGCTCGGCCGCCGCGTCGTGGTCTACGGCGGCGGCAACACCGCGATGGATGCGGCGCGCACCGCGAAGCGCCTGGGGGCGGAGGAGACACTCATCGTCTACCGGCGCGACCGGGCGCACATGCCGGCGCGCGCCTTCGAAGCCGATGAGGCGGTGGAGGAAGGAATCCGGATCCGTTGGCTGACCACGATCAAGGAAGCGGTGGGCTCCGAACTCACCGTCGAGATGATGGAACTCGACGCCGATGGCCGTCCGCGCCCGACCGGACGATTCGAAACGCTGCAAGCGGACGCGATCGTCCTGGCGGTGGGCCAGGAACCGGACAGCGGGTTTCTCCGCAACGTGCCGGGCATCGCGTTCGGCGCCGACGGATCCGTCCGGGTGGGCCCCGACATGATGACCGGCTGCGCGGGAATCTTTGCGGGAGGCGACATGATCGCCGAGGAACGGACCGTCACCGTTTCGGTGGGCCATGGCAAAAAGGCAGCGCGACATATCGACACATGGCTGCGCGGACGAAGCGAGCCGGCATCCGCCAAGCATCCCGTGGTGTCCTTCGGGATGCTCCACCTGCCGATCTACAGCGACGCCGAACGCCGCGAGCAGGCGGTTCGTCCGCCGGCGGCGCGCGCGGCCGATTTCGCGGAGGTCGTCAGCGGCCTGCGGGAGCGGGACGCGATTTATGAGGCGCAGCGCTGCTATTCCTGCGGCAACTGCTTCGAATGCGACCAGTGCTACGCGGCTTGCCCCGAACAAGCGATCGACAAGCTGGGAACCGGCCTGCGCTATCGCTTCCGATACGAACGCTGCACCGGCTGCGCGGTCTGCTTCGAGGCATGCCCGTGCCACGCGATCGAGATGATTCCGGAAGCCCCCCGACATGGCTGACGACGATGCAATCCGGACCACCGCTACGATGACCGGCAACGCGGCAGTCGCCCATGTCGCCTATCGAGTCAACGAGGTCTGCGCGATCTACCCCATCACACCATCGTCGCCGATGGCGGAGCTCGCAGATGAATGGACGGCGCAAGGGGTGACGAACATCTGGGGCGGCATTCCGGTAGTGCAGGAAATGCAGAGCGAGGGTGGCGCCGCCGGCGCGGTCCACGGCGCCCTGCAATCGGGGGCGCTCACGACGACCTTCACCGCGTCGCAAGGCCTGCTGCTGATGATCCCCAACATGTTCAAGATCGCCGGCGAACTGACGCCGACCGTCTTTCACGTCGCCGCGCGCGCGGTGGCGACCCAGGCCCTGTCGATCTTCGGCGATCACTCCGACGTGATGTCGGTGCGTTCGACGGGCTTTTCCCTGCTGTCGTCGGGATCGGTTCAGGAAGCCCACGACGCCGCGTTGATCGCGCAGGCGGCCACGCTCGAATCCCGCGTCCCGTTCCTGCACTTCTTCGATGGCTTCCGGACCTCGCACGAATACAACAAGATCGTCGTGCTCTCCGACGCGCAGATCCGCGCGATGATCCGGCAGGACCTCGTGCGTGCGCACCGTGATCGCGCGCTCAACCCCGAGCATCCGTTCATTCGCGGAACGGCGCACAACCCCGACACGTTCTTCCAGGCGCGCGAGACGGTCAATCCGTACTACGCGCGGGTTCCGGCCATCGTGCAAGCGGCGATGGACCGCTTCGCCGACATCACCGGACGCGCATACCGGCTGTTCGAATACGATGGCCCCGCCGACGCCGATCGCGTCGTCGTCCTGATGGGTTCGGGTGCCGAGACCGCCCGCGAAACGGCCGCCTTCCTGCGCGGCCGCGGCGAACGTGTCGGCGTGCTGCAGGTCCGGCTCTACCGTCCGTTCTCCGCGGCCGCTTTTCTCGCGGCGCTGCCGGAGTCCTGCCGCGCGGTGGCGGTGCTCGAACAGACCAAGGAACCGGGCGCGACCGGGGAGCCACTGTATCTCGATGTGGTTACGACGCTCGCCCAGGCCCTTGCCACCGGGATGCGCAAGACCATGCCGCGCGTCGTCGGCGGACGGTACGGCCTGGGATCGAAGAATTTCAATCCCGCGCAGGCCAAGGCCGTCTTCGATGCATTGCGCAATCCCGAACCCCGGAACGGATTCACCGTCGGCATCGACGACGACGTGTCGCACACCAGCCTGCCGATCGATCCGGACTTCTCGATCGAGGCCGACGACGTCACGCGCGCCCTGTTCTTCGGCCTGGGGGCCGACGGCACCGTCGGCGCCAACGAGAACAGCGTGCGCATCATCGCGGAAAGCCCGGACATGCATGCCCAAGGCTACTTCGTCTACGACTCGCACAAATCCGGCGCGCAGACCGTCTCCCACCTGCGGTTCGGCAAGCGGCCGATCCGCTCGCCGTATCTGGTCGAATCCGCCGGCTTCATCGCCTGCCATCAGGCGGAATTTCTCGACCGCATCGACATGCTCGAGCGTGCTGCCGAGGGCGGCGTCTTCCTGCTCAACACGCCCCACGGGCCGGATGCGGTATGGGATCGGCTGCCACGTTCGGTGCAGCAGCGGATCATCGAGCGCAAGCTCCGATTCCATGTGATCGACGCATCCAAGGTGGCGCGCGAAGCCGGCCTGGGCGGCCGGATCAACACCGTGCTCCAGACCTGCTTCTTCGCGATATCGGGTGTGCTACCGCGCGAAGATGCGATCCGACGCATCAAGGCCGCGATCGAAAAATCGTATGGCGCCAAAGGCGCCGAGGTGGTGCGGCGCAACCATCAGGCCGTCGATCGCGCGTTGGCGCATCTCTTTGCGGTGCCGGTTCCCGATACGGTGACGAGCCGGTTCGAACGGCCGCCGATCGTGCCCGACGACGCGCCCGAATTCGTGCGCGAGGTGACCGCCCGGATGATGCGCGGGCTCGGCAGCGGCGACGGCATCCGCGTAAGCCAGTTGCCCGCCGACGGCACCTGGCCGTCCGGGACCGCCGCGTTCGAGAAGCGGAACGTCTCCGACATCATCGCCCGATGGGATCCGATGCTGTGCATCCAGTGTGGCCAGTGCGGATTCGTCTGCCCCCACGGCGTGATCCGTACCAAGTATTTCAACGAGCGCCGCCTCGACGGCGCGCCGCCGGAATTTCCGTCGGCACCCGTCAATTCCCGGGGCAATCCGGACGTACGCTTTTCCCTCGCCGTATACGTCGAGGACTGCACCGGCTGCGGCCTCTGCTACGAGGCCTGCCCCGCCCGCAGCCCCACCGATGCGACGAAGCGGGCGATCGATCTGGGCGACAAGGCTCCCATCCTCGAATCGGCGCGGGCCGACATTGCCTTCTTCGAAACCCTGCCCGTGAACGATCGGGCGCGCGTCGACTTCGCCAACGTGCGCGGGGTGCAGTTCCTGCAGCCGCTGTTCGAATTTCCGGGTGCCTGCGCCGGCTGCGGCGAGACACCCTACCTGCGGCTGCTGTCGCAATTGTTCGGCGACCGGCTCCAGATCGCCAATGCCACCGGATGCTCATCGATCTACGGCGGCAACCTGCCGGTGACGCCCTGGACGAAGGATGCGGCCGGCCGGGGACCGGCGTGGTCGAATTCGCTCTTCGAGGACAACGCCGAGTTCGGCCTGGGGTTCCGCCTCGCCGCCGACAAGCACGTGGAACTCGCCCGGCGGCTGCTGCGGCAACTCGCTCCGCAGCTTGCGCCGAACTTCGGCGACGATGCGGTTCACGCCATTCTCGATGCGCCCCAGGAACGCGAATCCGAACTGCGGGCGCAGCGCAACCGCGTCGAGGCCCTGAAACGACAGCTCGCGACCCTCGACGACGAAGCCGCGCGCGATCTGCTCTCGGTCGCCGATCACCTCGTCCGCCGCAGCATCTGGCTGGTGGGCGGCGACGGCTGGGCCTATGACATCGGATACGGCGGGCTTGATCACGTCCTCGCCAGCGGCAGCAACGTCAACGTGCTGGTCCTGGATACGGAGGTCTACTCCAACACCGGCGGACAGTCCTCGAAGGCGACGCCGCTGGGCGCCGTGGCGCGCTTCGCCGCGGCGGGAAAGCGGGTCGCGCGCAAGGATCTCGGGCTGCAGGCGATCGCCTACGGCAACGTCTACGTGGCGCAGGTGGCGATGGGCGCGAATCCGCAGCACACCTTGCTCGCCTTCCGCGAAGCGGAAGCCTATCCCGGCCCATCGCTGATCCTCGCCTACAGCCACTGCATCGCGCATGGCTTCGATTTGCGTCAAGGTTTGCGCCAGCAAGATCTGGCGACCGCCAGCGGCAACTGGCCGCTCTACCGTTTCAATCCGGCGATGCGCAAGGTCGGAGAACGGCCGTTCCGCCTCGACTCGCCGCGACCGACGATTGCGCTGCGCGACTATGCCTACAACGAACTGCGCTACCGCGCGCTGGTCGAATCCGATCCGGACGCCGCGGCGATGCTGCTGGCACAGGCCCAGCAGGTCGTCACCGAGAAATATCGACAATACGAAGAATTGGCGCACCGCGGCGGCGAGTCCTTTCACCCGGCCGGAATTCCGGATCCACGCTGATCATCCGCCGGCGACGGCCATGCTCACCGCGTCGGAGCCGACCAGAAGCATCCGGATCGGTTTGTGTGCCGCGTCTTCCGCGCCTCCCGCGCCGCGAGTCAGGCCCGCATCGGCGATCGCCTCCGCATAACGCCGCAACTGGTCGCCATACCCGGGCAGCGATGCGGAATTCAGACTCCACTTGAAATCCAGGATCCAGAACGCGTCGTCGCATTCGACCAGGCGGTCGATACGCAGCGTCGCGCCGTCACGTGCCACGACTTCGAGTTCGGCATCCGCGGCGATCACCGACCCGGTTCCGGCGGGCGCAAAGAACCGTGCCAGCTCCGGCGCATTGCGCACCCGCTCGGCAGCCGCGATCGCCTGCTGTGCCTCGGCCGGCGAAATCGCAAACTCGCGTGCCACGCGCTCCGCCGATACCGCACCGGCCTCCTTCCGGTCCGCGCGCTCGAGAAGCGCGTGCCAGGCAATGCCGATGCGCTGGACCGCGGTGGACTCGGCCCCGTTGCAACGATGGCCGAGGAACGCATCAACCGGCTCCGGCCGGAAGTCGCGGAACCGTGGACCCGGTCCAGCACCGTGCCGATCGCCGACGGCGCCGGGGAGGTGATCAACCGCGAGCGCGATTTCCGATTCCGAAAGCGCCTGCGGCGGCGCGTGCGCAGCAATGCGCGCATACCAACTGCCGGAACCGGCCCGCTGCGAATCGACCCCGGAGACGAGCAGCACCTGCTGCGCACGCGTCATCGCGACGTAGAGGAGGTTCCAATCTTCTTGCTGGCGCTGGGATCGGTCCTGTTCGATCCACGGCCGGCGCGATGTTCCCATCCGCGAAAGTTTGGCGATCAGCGAAACGTGGTCGGGCGCGGGCTGATCGGGCAGCCATGCCACGAGTACGTCGTTGCGATCCTCCTGGGCGTCGGGAAGATGCGTATCCGGCAAAGCGACGATCGGCGCCTCCAGACCCTTGGCCGCATGCACCGTCATCAGATGCACGGCGTCCTCGTCGGCGGCGATCCCTTCGTCGGCATTGGAATCGTCGGCCTCGCGCAGATCGCGCAGTTCGCCGAGGAAATGCGCGAGACTGGGGAAGCGACCGGCGTCCAGGGTCAGGGCGAGTTCGAGCAACGCGTCGATGTTGGCCTGGATCTGCGCGCCGGCGGTGGCGGGCGCCGCCGCGGCATAGCGCGCGCGCAGGTCCGAGTCGTGGATCACGCGATCGAGCAGGTCGTGTACAGGCAGCACCCCGGCCAGCCGTCGCCAGCGCGACAGCAAATCCCGCGCGCGGCCGAGCGCCGGACTCACGACCGCGCGCGTCGAAAGACGGAGCCACCAGCAATCCCCGAGTTCCATGTCGGCGTCCCGTTCCACGCCCGACGTCGCGCCGGACGCGTGCAGAGCCGGATGCTCGCGCGCCTCGGACAACACCCGCAGATCGTCCTCATCGCAGTCGAAGATCGGGCTACGCAGCGTGCGCGCGAGTTGTAGGTCGTCGTCGGGCGCGGCGAGAAATTCGAGCAAGGCGACGAGGTCCTCGACTTCAAGCTGGTGCAGCAGGCTGCCACGGCGCGCACTCAGGAACGGAATTCCGGCATCGCGGAATGCGCGTTCGAGTTCTCCTGCATAGGTTCGCCGGCGAACCAGCACCAGCACGTCGGACCAGCGCGCGCGGCGCTCCTCCACCCCATCCGGCACCGTCGTGCGCGCCCGCCACGCCGCAATGGCCACGGCCAGTTGCAGGCCTTCCCGATAGCGCTCGTCGCGCACGCCTTCGGCGCGCGCCTGGGTGAGCGCATCACGGGTGTGCATCGCGGCGTCCTCCGCGGCGTGTTCGGCCGTTTCCGCAACCCGCCCGGTATCCGGCGCGATGCGGGGAAGAACCGCGAACCCGCCGGACGTCGACGCCAGGGTGCGCTGCCCCTGGTAGAGCGGATTGCCACCGCCAAACACGCGGTTGAAGAGCGCGACGAGCTCCGGCGCATTGCGCCGCGTCACATTGGTCCGCAGGGCCGCCGCGCCGAAATCACGGGTCAGGCACGCACGCGCGACATCGAAGACGCGCGGTTCGGCACCCCGAAAACGGTAGATCGATTGTTTGGGATCGCCCACGAAAAATACGCTCGGACGGTCGGCATCGCCGTCGTACGCGGCCAACCATGACTGCAAGATCTGCCACTGCACCGGATTGGTGTCCTGGAATTCGTCGACCAACAGATGGCGGTACCGGGCGTCGAGCCACGATTGGGTGTAGGCGGCGCAGTCGGGATCCGCGAGCAGTCGGTGGGCGATCCACTCCAGATCGGTGAAATCGACCGCACCGGCGCGGCGCTTGCACTCCTGGAATCCGGCAAGCAGGTCCACACCGCAGCGCAGGCCGCATTCGTTGATTCGCAGAGCCTCCCACTCCATCCGCGCGTCGCGCAGCGCCTCGGCCCGGGCGAGCACCGATTCGTACCGCGGACGATATGCTGCCTGTCGTTCCGGCGCATGTTTGCACTTCTTTTCGATGCTGTCCGGACCGAGCACGGTGCGCGGTGTACCCTTCTGCGTCAGGATGATTTCCAGGAACGCCGCTAGGCACGCCTCGTCCGGCGCCTCGCCGCCGCGCGCATCCTGCGCCGCCAGCCATGCGTCGGCACCCTCGATGGCCTTGCTCAGATTCACGCCGGGATCGCGGATCGCGCGCCAGGTATCGCGGATCGCGATCAGGTCCGTGCGCAATTGCGGAGCCTGCAGAGCAGCGGTCGGAGACGTGTCGCCGGCTCCCATCAATTCCTGCAAGCGGGCACGCATCGGCGCGCTCGAACGCGCGATCGCCTCGGGATCGGAATCCGATCCGCGAAAGCACCACCAGTCGACACGGTGGCGAACGAAGTTGCGCAGCAGGGTTTCCGCCGCGGTATCCCCGGTCCAACGCACGAGCTCTTCGTAGTCCCGCAGCCGATCCGCGGACTCCGGGCGCCGCAGCGACGCACAGAAGTCGGCCCATGCCTGGTCCATCCACGGTTCGACGCGCTCGACCAGGGTCTGCTCGTACACGCCCGACCCGGTCCCGAGGGGCGCGGCACGCAGCAAACGGCCGAACCAGCCGTGGAACGTCTCGATCGCGATCGGGTTTTCGGCCACCGTCACCCGCTCATAGAGGCCGCGCGCCGCCGGCAGGGCGCACGCCGCCTCTTCCGGTGACAGGCCGCGCAGCCGCAGCATCGCCAGGGCCTCGTCGTCGGTCCCGCATGCGAGCGTACCGAGGTCGGTAAGCAGGCGCTCCCGCATCTCCTGGGCCGCGCGGCGGGTGAAGGTGATCGCCAGGATCTCCCCCGGCGCCGCGCCTGCGAGCAACGCGCGCAGGATCCGGCCGACGAGCAGCCAAGTCTTGCCGCTGCCGGCGCATGCTTCGACCACACAACTGCGTGCCGGATCGAGCGCGCGGGCGATGAACGCTTCGTGGGAAACGGCCGCGCCGTCGATGGTGTATTCGCTCATCAGGAAGCCGCCTCCTCCCGCCCGCGCCCTCCGATGGGAAACGCGGGCGATATCCCGGCGGGAGAAAAAAACCCGTGCCGGCACAGACTCCGCAATTCGCAGCGTCGGCAGACCGACTCGGCTCCGTTCGCCGGCAGCGGCGCGCCCGCGGCGATGCGCGCGAGGTCTGTACGCAAGCGCGCACGCAGGACCGTGATCTGCTCGGCATAGCCGGCAGGCTCCACGTCAACCATATGCACCACCCCGTCTTCCGGCACGGCCGGATCGTCCGGCCGCTCGAGATGCAGGTAGGCGGCCTGCACCGGGCCCGGCTCATCGAGCAGCAGTCCATAGAACGCCAACTGCACGTCCTCGCCCAAATCCCGCTGCGCCTTGCGCGAGGCGCCGGGGCTGCGCGTCTTGTAGTCGATGATTCGTACCGCGCCGCCGCATCCGGAGTCGATACGATCGATCCGCCCCAGCAACTCCACCGACCCCGAATCCGCATCCCCCTCGCCGAACGCGAACGTCCGCCGCAACGAGGATTCGCCGCTCCGCCAGCGCCAGCCTTTGGCTTCTTCCCGGTGCAACCAGGCGACGTACCCGGGAATCCAGGACTTAATCCGCTCCCGATAGGCAATCAACGCGGGCCGTTCTGCGAGTCGGGGGGCGAATTGCGCATCGACCACGGCATGGAGCGCCGCACGATCGACGGCGGGGGTCGGCAAGACACCCCGCCGGGCAGCCTCCGCGTGCCCATCGCGCGCGTGATGAAACTCGTACAGCACTTGGTGCATGAGCGTGCCGAGATCACGCTTGTCCGGCGTCTCCCGAGGCCGTTCGCGTTCCGCCAGGCCCAACGCACGCAGGGCGAAGAACCGGTAGGGGCAATCGACGAGATCCTGCGCCGCGCCGGCGGAGATCCGCCGCGGCAATGCGGCGCGCGGCGCGCGCGGCCGCAGCGGCCAGGCCGCGACCGGACGCCATTCGAGCGCAAAGACACCCATACGCGGCGCGGTGTTCGGCAAAAACCGCAGCAGCCGATCCAGGCGGTCGAGCAACGGCGACAGCGCCACCGGTTCGTCGACACGCCGGGACCGCCAGGTCCCCGCGACAGCGGGCGTGGTCGCCAGCAGACAGGCCAGGTCGAGGGTCTGCTCCCGCCGCATCGTCTCCATGCCGGGCAGACCCAGATCGCGCCGGACGGCGGGCGCCATCAGGACGCCGGGAGGCGACGTCCCCGGCAGATGGTCGGCGTCGGCCCCGATCAACAACGCCGCGTCGAAGCGCCGCAAACGCGTTCCCGCGAGCGAGGTCATCAGCACCGGGCTGCCGGTGTCCACGTCGGTGCCGATCTCTTCGAAATACGCCGCGAGGAAAGCACGAAATTCCGCAGGACGCAGACGCAGATCGAAATCGCGCCATTCATCCTGCAGACGATCCAGGGCGTCCAGCACGGCGGCCCCCACCCGATCGACGGCCAAGGCCGCCTCCACGCCCAAGTCGCGCAGGGCGGCCCGCAAATCGCGCAGGTGTTCCGTGCCGGAGGCGTCCCTGCCGGGTTGCGCGCGGGCGATCCAGAACTCGATCCGGTCACGCGCGCCCGCCGCAAACGGCGACTGCAACCAATCCAGGCGATCCTGCGGCACCGCCTCCGGCGCCGCCAGATCGAGCCAGTGGATCACGACTGCGCAAGCGCTCGTAGTCGAGAGTTTCCATCCCGAGTCGTCGTGTACCGACACCTGCGCACGCTCGAGCAAGGCGCGCACGCGGCGCGCCGTAAGCCGATCGAGCGCCACCAGCGCAACGTGCTGCGCCCCCTGCTGCAATCGATCCAGGGTCCAGCGAGCCGCCGCCGTCGCCTCTTCTTCCAGGGTCGACGTCTTGTAGAGGAAAAACCCCGGAATCGCCGGCGCTGCTGCAAAACGTGGGGCGGCCGATGGATCGGGGAATGCGCACAACAACGCGGCGGCGCGCTCCGCGAGCGGCGCGAATTCGGCAACGCCGGCATCGTCGTCGAGGATCTCGGGCCATGCCGCACCGATCCAGCCGTGGCGTCGCGCCAGTGCGTGCCGATCCGCCGCAACCAGGATCGCCGGCTGCCCCGACCGCTCGGTGATGGCCTCGCACACCGCCCGCTGCCACGGCGCCGCGCCCTGCGGCACCAGCCATACGAGCGGACCGCGTACATCGCCCGCCCGCGCCTCCAGCCGTTCCCGCAACAGCGCCGCGCCGTGCGCCGCACCGCCCCCCGGCGTCAGCGTGGCCCGCCACAGGGCCAAGACGAACTGCGCCTGCGTCGCGCCGAGTTGCGCCGCGCGCCGCGAAAAATGCCGCTGCACCGCTTGGGTCCAACGGCCTGCGAACGCATCGACGGCCCCGCTCGCCGCCAAGGTGAGTTCGTCGCTCAACGCGGCGACGTCGCGCGCCAACGCCCACAACATTCCCGGCTGGGTACCGAAGGTATCGCGCACCCAATCGCTGTCGCGCAGGGCATCGAACAGTTCCGCCCGCTGCCGCCACCGCGCGAGGCGCTCGATCCCGGCGAAATCCTCCAGCGTCGTCGTCCGCGGGCCGACGAACGCGACTCCCGGCCACGCCTCGACCAAGGCCGTCCGCAAGGCCGCCGCGTGCGCCATGCGCGGCACGATCACCGTGACGCGACGCAGGTCACGTCGGCCGGATTCGGCAAAGCGACGGAGCAGATCCGCAACCCCAGGCCACCAGCGCTCATCCGGCGGAACCAGCCGTTCCTGCATGATCGATCCCTCGAAAAACGATGCGTGACACCTACCGGCTTCCCGAGCTCCGCCGCCGCCCCCCGGGACCGCGCGCAAAGACGGCATCCGGCCCGGCGGCACGGAATCCGGTGCCGCGCCGGCCCGCGTTCCATCGGAGAACGGGAAAGAACGGCTCGACGTCGACTGCCCGGTTGGCGTAGGCGACCCCGCCGGAACCTTTTCGGGAAGGTTCGTCGGTATACTTTTTTCCTTCCTACCGATTCTAGGGAATCCCAATGAGCGACGTAAAAGCCATCACCGATGCAAGCTTTGAACAGGATGTGCTCAAGTCTCCGGTCCCCGTCCTCGTCGACTTCTGGGCGGAATGGTGCGGCCCCTGCCGCATGATCGCCCCGATCGTGGCGGAAGTGGCCAAGGAGTACGAAGGCCGACTGGCCGTTGCCAAGATCAACGTCGATGAAAATCAGGCCGTGCCGGCGAAGTATGGCATCCGCGGCATTCCGACGCTGATGCTGTTCAAGAACGGCGCGGTTGCCGGAACGCGGGTCGGCTCGCTGTCGAAACCGCTGCTCACGACGTTCATCGACGGCAATATCTGATATTCTTCCGGTGGGTTGCGGATTTTCCGCCCCACCGGCGTCTGCGCTAGTCTCGTTCACGCATTGCGCGCTTCCCGCGCGGACACCCCGGCACACGGAAGCCCGTGGCTTCGTGGTTTGTCCGACCCGATCTTCCGCGCGCCCCGACTCGTTTCCTTTCATCCCCCGTTTCCGTACTCACGTTCGAACCGGCATCGCCCATGCAACTTTCCGAACTCAAAGCCCTGCACGTCTCGCAATTGATCGAGATGGCGGCCACCCTGGAAATCGACAACGCCAACCGCATGCGCAAACAGGAGTTGATGTTTGCGATCCTCAAGCGCAAGGCCAAAGCCGGCGAACAGATCTTCGGCGACGGCACGCTGGAAGTGCTGCCGGACGGCTTCGGCTTCCTGCGCTCGCCCGAGACGTCCTATCTCGCCAACACCGACGACATCTACATCTCGCCCTCGCAGATCCGGCGCTTCAATCTGCACACCGGCGACTCCATCGAAGGCGAGGTGCGCACCCCCAAGGATGGAGAGCGTTATTTCGCGCTGGTGAAGGTGGACCGGGTCAACGGGCAGCCGCCGGAGTCGACCAAACACCGCATCCTGTTTGAAAACCTCACGCCGCTGTTCCCGAACAAGCCGCTCACCCTCGAGCGCGACATGCGCGGCGACGAGAACATCACCGGCCGGCTGGTCGACATCATCGCCCCGATCGGCAAGGGGCAGCGCGGCCTGCTCGTCGCCAGCCCCAAGTCGGGGAAAACCGTGATGCTGCAGCACATCGCGCACGCGATCACGACCAACCACCCGGACGTGGTGCTGATCGTGCTGTTGATCGACGAGCGTCCGGAGGAAGTCACGGAAATGCAACGCTCCGTGCGCGGCGAAGTCGTGTCCTCGACCTTCGACGAGCCGGCCGCCCGGCATGTGCAGGTGGCGGAGATGGTGATCGAGAAGGCCAAACGCCTGGTCGAATCGAAGAAGGACGTGGTGATCCTGCTCGACTCCATCACCCGTCTCGCGCGTGCCTACAACACCGTCGTGCCGGCGTCGGGCAAGGTGCTCACCGGCGGCGTCGACGCCAACGCCCTGCAACGGCCCAAGCGTTTCTTCGGTGCGGCGCGCAACATCGAAGAAGGTGGATCGCTCACCATCATCGCCACCGCGCTGATCGACACGGGCTCACGGATGGACGACGTCATCTATGAAGAGTTCAAGGGCACCGGCAACATGGAAATCCACCTCGAGCGCCGGCTCGCCGAGAAGCGCGTCTACCCGTCGATCAACGTCAACCGCTCCGGCACCCGGCGCGAGGAACTGCTGCTCAAGGCCGACGTGCTCCAGAAGGTCTGGATCCTGCGTAAGCTGCTCTACGGCATGGACGAGATCGAAGCGATGGAATTCCTGCTTGACAAGATGAAGCAGACGAAGACCAACGCCGAGTTCTTCGACATGATGCGTCGAGGAGGCTGATCGGCGGCAATGTCGCGCGACGAATGTCCTTCGGGCATAGCCGTCGTGCGTCGGCACGATGATTCAGTGTTAAAATCACCGGTTCCATTGGATCCATGAGCCCATCATGAAAGAAGGCATCCACCCCGAATACCGCGAAGTCGTGTTCCAGGACATGACCTGCGACTTCCGTTTCATCACCCGCTCCACCGCGCCGACCCGGGAAAAGATCACCCTGGACGGCAAAGAGTACCCGCTGGTGAAGCTCGACACCTCTTCGGCCTCGCATCCGTTCTACACCGGCGCCCAGACGCGCGTCGTCGAGGCCGGCCGAGTCGAGAAATTCCGCCAGAAGTTCGCCGCCAAGTCGAAGGAAATCAACGCGGCGGCGGCGGAAGCGAGCGCCGCCAAGGCCAAAAAGCAGCGCTGACCGGCGCTGGATGTGACCGACCGCGCGGGCATCGACGCCCGCGCCAGGGTGTTCTCCATTGATCGACATTCCGCGCCGATCCCCCGCGCGGATCACCGCGCAAGCCGCGGCGGCGATGCCGCGGTGGGCGTTGGCTTCCCTGCTCGCGGCGTTCATCGTTCCCGGCCTGTTCGGACACGAACTCTGGCCCCAGGACGCCACCGGCTTCGCACGCATGTGGAGCATGGCGCACGGCGCTGCCGGAAACTGGCTGTTTCCGGACATCGCTGGCGTCCCTGCCGTTCGTGACGGGCCGCTTCCCTACTGGTTCGGCGCTGCCCTGATCCGCTTCTTCGGCGGGCGATTGGGCGAGACCAACGCGGCAGCGGCGGCCAACCTCTTCTGGTATCCCCTTGCGATCGTCGCCTTGTGGCACGCCGTCTGCCGCCTGGCACGACGGGATGAGGCGTTGCCGGTCGCCGGTGCATTCGGCGGCGATGCCAGTCGGCACGACTATTCCCGCCTGATGGCCGACATCGCCCTGCTGCTCACGATCGGAACGATCGGCGTCGTCCTGCGGCTCCACCAGACACATGCCGACGCGGCGGCCATGGCGGCGGTCTCGGTCGCCCTGCTGGCGCTGAGCGCCATAGAATGGCATCGCGGCCTTGCAGCCGTCCTGGCCGGCGCAGCGGTCGGCGCCGCGGCGCTCATTCAGGGACCGATCCTGGCCGGCGGGCTGATGCTGGGCTGCGTTCTGGTGTTTCTGAGCGGCCGAGCCGCCCCGGCCGGGGAAGATGCGAGCCGACCGGGCGCGCGCGATACCGAGGAAACCAAGGCGATGACGTATCCCTTGGCGTCGTCGCGGATCGGCCTCGCACTCATCGTGCTGGCCGTGGGAACAGGCATCGCCGCCGCATGGCCGATGCTCGGGTTTCATCTCTTCCCCCGTCAGGCCGCCTCCTTTTTTGCGGCGTGGGAACAGGCAAACTTCGCCCCGGGGTCCCTGCCGCTCGCCTCGCCGGGTTCCGCCGCCCGCGCCGGGGCCTGGCTGCTGCGCACCGGGGTCTGGTTCCTGTGGCCGCTCTGGCCCCTGGCCGCCTGGGCCGTCTATGCCTGGCGCGGGAGCCTGCGCGCGCCGCACCTCGAACGACCGCTCCTGCTGCTCGTTTCGATCGCGGCGGCAATGATGGCATCCTCGCCGCTCGACGAACGCGCCCTGGTCGATCTGATCCCACCGCTGGTCGTCCTCGCCACGTTCGGTGCGACGACGCTGCGACGCGCCCTGGACAACGCGATCGACTGGCTGGCGATCGCCTTCTTCTCCCTTGCCCTGCTCTTTCTCTGGGTATATTGCGCAGCGATGGATCTGGGCGTCCCGCATGCGATGGCAAGCTCGGTGGCCCGCCTCGCGCCCGGTTTCCGCGCCGCACCGACGCCGTCGACACGGATCCTGGCGACGCTCGTGGCGGCGTTCTGGATCTCCCTGATCTTCTGGCGCGTGGTGCGCCGACCGCATGTCCTGTGGCGGGGTCCCATGCTGGCCGCCGCCGGAGTCGTCGCCGCCTGGACGACCGCCAATCTGCTGTACCTTCCCGCAGTCGACTACATCTTCGGATACCGCCACTTTTCGATCGGCCTCGCCACCGAACTGCGCACCCGCGGTTGGACGGGGCACGGCTGCATCGACGCGTTTCATGTGCCATTGGCGGAGCGCGCCATCGTCGCCTATTACGGCCGGATCCCGTTCCGGCGCGCAGACGAATCGCCGGCCGAATGCCGGTTCGCGCTGGAATATGTCCCCCATCGTAGCGCGACCGCCGACATCCCGCCCCTGGCAGGCCTCGGCACCGATTGGCGTCCCGTATGGGAAGGACGGCGACGCCCGCGGCCTCAGGAGATCTGGCGCATCTGGGAGCGCACGCGGTAGCGAGTCGTGGGAAACTATCCGCGCGACCTGGACCCTTCCACCCCGTTTTCGAAAGCCGGCCGACACGACATGACCGCCGTCCGCACGATCCGCCGAGCCGATCTCGTGCAGAGCATCGCCGATGCGCTGCAGTTCATCAGCTACTACCACCCCCTCGACTACATCCGCAGCCTCACCCGCGCCTATGATGCCGAGAAAAGCCCTGCGGCGCGGGACGCGATCGCCCAGATCCTGACCAATTCGCGCATGTGCGCGGAGGGTCGGCGACCGATCTGTCAGGACACCGGAATCGTCAACGTATTCCTTCGAATCGGAATGGACGTCCGCTGGGAGGGACTCGACGACGGCCTCGATCCGGCCATCAACGAGGGCGTTCGCCGCGCCTACGGGGATCCCGACAATCCCCTGCGGGCATCCATCGTCGATCCGCCGATCGGTCAACGTCGCAACACCGGCGACAACACCCCCGCAGTGATCCAGGTCGAACTGGTTCCCGGAAACCGCGTCGACGTGACGGTGGCCGCGAAGGGCGGGGGCTCGGAAAACAAGGCGCGCCTCGCCATGCTCAATCCCGGCGACTCCGTCGCCGACTGGGTGGTGAACACCGTTCCGTCCCTGGGAGCCGGCTGGTGTCCCCCCGGCATGCTCGGAATCGGAATCGGCGGCACCGCGGAAAAGGCGATGCTGCTCGCCAAGCAGGCGCTGATGCAGGATATCGACATGGCGGAGTTACTCGCGCGCGGGCCCCGCACCGAGATCGAGGCCCTGCGCGTCGAAATCCATGAGCGGGTCAACGCACTGGGCATCGGCGCCCAGGGGCTGGGCGGCCTGACCACCGTCCTCGACGTGAAGATCTGCACCCATCCGACCCATGCTGCCGGAAAGCCCGTCGGCCTCATTCCCAATTGCGCCGCCACCCGGCATGTGCATTTCACGCTCGACGGCTCCGGTCCGGCGCAGTTCGACCCGATCCCGCTGTCGGCGTGGCCCGACGTGCATTGGCAACCCGATGCGGAACGCGCCCGGCGCGTCGATCTCGATACGCTGACCCGCGAGGAGGTCGCATCGTGGAAACCGGGGCAGACGCTCCTGCTTTCCGGCCGCCTGCTGACCGGCCGCGATGCGGCGCACGCGCGCATCGCCGACCTGCTCGGACGAGGAGAGCCGCTGCCGGTCGATTTCCACGGACGAGTCATCTACTACGTGGGCCCGGTCGACCCGGTGCATGGCGAAGCCGTCGGCCCTGCCGGCCCCACGACCGCGACGCGCATGGACCCGTTCACCGATACCATGCTCGCGCAGACCGGCCTGCTGGCGATGATCGGCAAGGCGGAACGCGGCCCGGCGGCGATCGAATCGATCCGCCGCCACCGCGCCGCGTACTGCATCGCGGTGGGGGGCGCCGCCTACCTCGTCGCGCGGGCGATCCGCAGCGCACGCATCGTGGCGTTCGCGGATCTCGGCATGGAAGCCATCTATGAATTCACGGTGCAGGACATGCCGGTCACCGTGGCGGTCGATGCGGCGGGTACCTCCGTACACGAAAGCGGACCGCGCCAGTGGCGAGCGATGATCGCTGCGCACGGCAGACCTTGACGCATTCCCCCATCCGAAGCGGCCTTGCATGACCATCGGCGTATTCGACTCCGGCGCGGGCGGCCTGTCGGTCGTCGCGGCGATCCGCGCGCTCCTTCCGGAACAGGAAATCGTCTATTTCGCGGACACGGCGTTCGTCCCCTACGGGTCGCGCAGCGATGGCGAAATCCTCGAGCGCACCCGCCTCTGCTGCGCCCGCCTGCTCGAACACGACATTCGCGCGCTGGTCATCGCATGCAACACGGCGACGGCCAACGCCATCGACGCCGTACGCGCCTGGGCGCCGGTTCCGGTGATCGGAGTCGAACCGGGCCTCAAGCCCGGCGCCGCCGCGACCCGCAGCGGGGTGGTCGGCGTACTGGCGACGGCGGCAACCCTCGCCAGCCGGCGCTACGCCGAACTGCTGCGCCGGACGCGCGACGAGGCGCCCGAGGTGCGCTTCGTCGCACATGCCGCGGAGGGTTGGGTGGAACTGGTGGAATCCGGCCGGATCGATACGCCGGTCGCTCACGAAACGGTCCGGGCATCGGTGACGCCGCTACTGCAAGCTGGCGCGGATACCCTCGTGCTCGGATGCACGCACTACCCGTTTCTACGCTGCGCGATCGAGGCCGTGGCGCCCGGGGTCGCGATCATCGAAACCGGACCCGCGATCGCTCGGGAACTGGCCCGGCGCCTGCGCACCGCCGCGAGAGACTCCGACACCGCGGCAGGGGCCCCGGCAGCACGTCTGCGCCTCGAATCGAGCGGCGACACGAACCGCTTGGCGGCGCTCGCGGCGCGCCTGCTACCGGAAACGGAAACGAAATAGCCCGACCATCGGAAGCCGGCCCCCTCTCCGCTCGCCCTCCGGACGATCACGTACCGGGAAAAGCCGGCAGCGTCCTCAACGACAGAAAAACGCCAGGACGTCCTCGGCCACCCGACGCGTCGGGAACGGGCCGACATAGTCGGCCTGCGCGTCGAACCGCGACACCTCGATTTCGTCTTTCCATAGAACAAGGTAATAGCCGGGCTGCAACCGGCCCGCCTGATCCGGCTCGAACGTCCGCTGATAAGACTCCGAATCGGTCAGGTGCATCGCATCGATGACGTTCACCACCTCGGACGGAACACGCATGGCATCCTCCAGAGATTGTTTTCGATCGGTCGGTTCGGAGGATTTTGCGCCCAAAAACAGCGGAGTAGGATCAACCCTCCCGATCTGCGGGACACCCGAAACGAGTGATAGGGCACCGCCGTATGCGGACTGCGGATCAGCGGTTGAAGACTCCGGTCGACAGATAGCGATCCCCACGGTCGCAGACGACGAACACGATGGTCGCGTTCTCGACCTCGCGCGCCACGCGCAGGGCGATGCACAGCGCACCGCCGGACGAGATGCCGGCATGAATGCCCTCTTCGGCCGCCATGCGGCGGGCCATCTCTTCGGCGTCGTCCTGCGTCACATACTCGATGCGGTCGACACGCGCGGCATCGAAGATCTTCGGCAGGTAGGCTTGCGACCATTTCCGGATTCCCGGGATCTGCGAGCCTTCGGCGGGCTGCGCACCGACGACGATCACCCCGGGGTTGCGCTCCTTGAGGAAACGGGACACCCCCATGATGGTGCCGGTGGTCCCCATGCTGGAGATGAAATGCGTTACCGCGCCAGCCGTGTCACGCCAGATTTCCGGGCCGGTGGCCTCGTAGTGCGCACGCGGGTTGTCGGCGTTGGCGAACTGATCGAGCACCTTCCCTTCGCCGCGCGCCTGCATGTCCATCGCCAGATCGCGCGCATACTCCATGCCCCCCTGCGCCGCCGGGGTCAGGATCAACTCGGCGCCGTACGCCAGCATGGCGGCGCGCCGCTCGAGGGACAGGTTGTCCGGCATGATCAAGGTCATGCGGTAGCCTTTCATCGCCGCGATCATCGCCAGGGCGATGCCGGTATTCCCGCTCGTGGCTTCGATCAACCGGTCTCCGGGGCGGATCTCGCCACGTTCTTCGGCGCGCCGGATCATGGAGTAGGCCGGGCGATCCTTGACCGATCCGCCGGGGTTGTTGCCCTCGAGCTTCGCCAGCAGCGCATTCCCGCGCGCGCGCCATTGCGCGGCATCGATCCGCTGCAGCCGGACCAGCGGGGTATTGCCGATCGTCGCTTCGACGGTGGGAATGACATCGCGCCCGATCATGCTGCCGTCTCCAGTTCTTCGATCCGTTTGGGTGGATAGCTATCCCAGCTCAGGCATCCCGGGCACTGCCACGAGAACGATCGCGTCCGGAAGCCGCAAGTGCCGCAACGGTAGCGCGACAAATTGCGCGCCTGCGCCTGGATGAGTCCCCGCAACAACTCCAGCTCCGGATCCTTGCCCGGCGCCGACGCCGCACGTACCGCCAGCAGACGCTCGAAGCCCAACAGGGATGGATGGCGATGGAGTTCTTCCCGCAGCATTGCCTCCCCGGCGGCATTTCCTTCCCACTCTTGGGTGCGCCGCACGGTGACGTCGAGCAGGTCGATCGACGGATGATCCAGCAGTACCCGCCGCAACAGATTGAGGGCTTCGGACCGCCGCCCGGCAGCGTCGAGGGCCGCGCTCAGCCGTTCACCGATCAACGCGAGGTACTCGGGCGCATCGCTGGCGATCCGCAGCCAGTGTTCGATCGCGGCAATGGAGTCGCCTTCCCGCAGCGCGATGTCCCCCGCAAGGATGCTGGCTCGCACGGAACCGCGATCGGCGACGAGCGCTTCCTCGAGCAGTCGACGCGCGGCGGTCAGATCGCCGACGGCGACGGCACGCTCGGCGAGTTCGCAATGGAAGTGCGCGATCGCGACGCGATGGGTCTCGCCGCCCTCGCGCTCGAGCTGGCGCGCCGCGTCGATCGCCCGAACCCAGTCACGCCCGGTGGCATGGATGCGCAGCAAGGCGCGCAGCGCATCGAACCGGTGCGCCGGATCATCCACGAGTTGCTGAAACCCCGCCTCTGCGCGATCGAGCATACCGCCCTTGAGGTAATCCTGGGCGAGCTCGGCCAGCGCCTTGGCGCGCTCGCTTGTCGGCAGGTCGGCCCGACCCAGCAGATAATTGTGGACCCGCACCGCACGATCGAACTCCCCGCGCCGCCGGAACAGGTTACCCAGCGCATAGTGCAGCTCGATGGTTTCGGGATCGAGCTTCGCGACCTCGATGAAGGCGTCGATCGCGCGATCCGGCTGATCGTTGAGCAGGAAGTTCAGACCGCGGAAGAGCGCCGTCGGCGCACCGCCCTGATCCGCCGCGCGGACCCGCGCCTCATATCCGCGCGCGATCCAGCCGGCCAGGAACAGTGCCGGCAATGCGACGAAATACCAGGCCTGGAAGTCCATGGGAGCCGACGGACCGCGGCGTCAGGAATGCTTGGACGCGTCGAAGTCCACGTCGCCCACCGCGCCGCCTTGCCGGGCCGCATGCATCAGCGACGCCTCGGCGTTCGGCCGCGCGGACTTGCGATCGCTGGCATGGCGCAAACGGCGATGCAGCCGGAAGAGCTTGGGCAACATCGCGATCGTCCCGGCCAGCACGCCGATGACGAAGCTGCCCAGGATCACCGCCAGCAGGGGAACGCTCGGCCAGGACAACGTTGCACTCAGGCGCAACGGCACCGTGGCCGGGTTCTCCAGAGCGATCCAGAGCACCACCAGGAAAAAGATCAGCCGTCCGATCCAGGCAAGCAAGTCCATGTCGTCAAACCGTGCCGTCGACCCGCTCGCGCAACTCCTTGCCAGCCTTGAAGTGCGGAACGTATTTTGCCGGGACGTGCACCTGTTCTCCCGACTTCGGATTGCGCCCGACACGCTCCGGGCGGTAATTGAGGGAAAAGCTGCCGAACCCGCGAATCTCGACCCGCCCGCCATCAGCCAGCGCCGTCTCGAGCGCGCCCAGGATCAGGTTCACCGCCTCGTCCGCGTCGCGCGCCGTGAGGTGCGGATAGCGGGAGGACAAGCGAAGGATCAATTCGGATTTGGTCATCGGACGTGCAGCATCCACCCTTGTGCGTTCAAAACGGTCGGTCCCGAAGGAACCGGCAGTTCCTTCGGGATCCCTCTTCGATCACTTGCTTTCGAGCTTGGCCTTGAGCAGCGCACCCAGGTTGGTCGTCCCGCTCGAGCCTTCGGCATGCATCCGCGCCATCGCTTCGGCCGCTTCCGCATTGTCCCTGGCCTTGATCGAGAGGTTGATCGAACGGTTCTTGCGATCGACGTTGATGATCATCGCCTGAACCGATTCGCCCTCCTTCAAGTGGTTGCGCGCGTCCTCGACCCGGTCGGTGGCGATTTCCGAAGCCCGCAGGTAGCCTTCGATCTCGCCGTCGAGCGTGATCACGGCACCCTTGGCATCGACGCTCTTGACCGTGCCGGCAACGACCGACCCCTTGTCGTGCATGTGCGTGAAGTTGGTGAACGGATCGCCGCTCAACTGCTTCACGCCCAGCGAGATGCGCTCCCGCTCGACGTCGATCGCCAGGATGACCGCTTCCAGCTCTTCGCCCTTCTTGAACCGGCGCACGGCTTCTTCGCCGGGCTCGTTCCAGGAGAGGTCCGACAGGTGCACCAGGCCGTCGATGCCGCCGGGCAGACCGATGAACACGCCGAAGTCGGTGATCGACTTGATCGCGCCCGAAACCTTGTCGCCCTTCTTGTGCGAGATCGCGAATTCGTCCCACGGATTGGCGCGGCACTGCTTCATGCCCAACGAGATGCGGCGGCGCTCCTCGTCGATCTCCAGGACCATGACCTCGGTCTCGTCTCCCAGCTGCACGATCTTGCGCGGATCGACGTTCTTGTTGGTCCAGTCCATCTCGGAGACGTGCACCAGACCCTCGATGCCCGGTTCGAGTTCGACGAAGCAGCCGTAGTCGGTGATGTTGGTGACCTTGCCGAAGAGGCGCGTGTTCTGCGGATAGCGCCGCGCCAGGCCGATCCACGGATCCTCGCCCAGCTGCTTGAGACCCAGCGAAACGCGGTTCTTCTCCTGATCGAACTTCAAGACCTTGGCCGTCAGTTCCTGACCGACGCTCACCACCTCGCTCGGGTGGCGTACGCGACGCCACGCCAGATCGGTGATGTGCAGCAGGCCGTCGATGCCGCCCAGGTCGACGAACGCGCCGTAGTCGGTGATGTTCTTGACGATCCCCTTGACGATGGCCCCTTCCCTGAGGGTCTCCAGCAGGCGGGCGCGCTCTTCGCCCATGCTCGCCTCGACGACGGCACGGCGGGAAACCACCACGTTATTGCGCTTGCGATCGAGTTTGATGACCTTGAATTCGAGCGTCTTGCCCTCGTAGGGAGAGGTGTCCTTCACCGGGCGCGTGTCGACCAGCGAGCCGGGTAGGAAGGCGCGGATGCCGTTGATCATCACGGTGAGACCGCCCTTGACCTTGCCGCTGATCGTGCCGCTGACCAGGTCCCCGCTCTCCAGCGCCTTCTCCAGGAACAGCCACGCCGCCAGCCGCTTGGCCTTGTCGCGCGACAGGATGGTGTCGCCGTAGCCGTTTTCGAGCGCCTCGATGGCAACGGAAACGAAATCACCGGGCTTGGCGTCGACCTCACCCTGGTCGTTGCGGAACTCTTCGATCGGGATGTACGCCTCGGACTTCAGGCCGGCGTTGACGACGACGAAATTCAGGTCGACGCGCAGGACTTCGGCCGTGACCACTTCGCCGGCGCGCATCTCATGGCGCGCGAGGCTTTCTTCGAATAGGGCGGCAAACGATTCCGGAGTGTTTTGGGAGGTACTGGTAGCGATGGACATGAAAACTCTCTTGCTCGCCAAGGCCTTGCGCCCGGGCGGAGTGAAAGACCGCGCGAGGAACGCCCCCGCGCACCGTGTGCGGAGAATCGGGAATCAGCCTGCCCGGTACCACCCGAGCACTTGCGCGACGACTGCATCGATCGTCATCGCGGTGCTGTCCAGAATCTTCGCTCCATCCGCGGCAACCAGCGGAGCCCGATCGCGCGTACGGTCACGCGCGTCACGCTCCTCGAGATCCCGCAGAAGGGACTCGAGTGTACCGGGATAGCCCTTTTCGATCAACTGCTTATAGCGCCGCTCCGCGCGCACCCGAACATCGGCGATCAGAAAGACCTTCAGGCATGCATCGGGGAACACCACGGTCCCCATGTCGCGCCCGTCGGCCACCAGGCCGGGCGGCCGGCGCTGCGCCCGCTGCAACGCCAGCAGCGCGGCCCGCAGCTCGCCCGCGGTGGCGATCCGCGACGCCGCCCGCCCGACTTCCTCGCGGCGGATGGCCTCGGTGATGTCGCGCGTGCCCAGCAGGATCCGGCCGTCGGCGAAGCGCAGGCGCATCGCGGGATCCTCCGCCGTGGTGATCGCATCGGCAACGGCCGCGAGCGCCGGTCCGTCGTCGAGGCCGACGCCCTGCTCGAGCGCCAACAGGCCGACGACGCGGTAGAGCGCGCCGCTGTCGAGGCACGCGAAACCCAGTTCCTGCGCGACGCGCTGGGCGACCGTGCCCTTGCCGGAGGCGGTGGGGCCGTCGATGGCGATGACGGGGATCGGATTCATCATCGGCGCAGCGTCTCCAACTGTCCAAAATACTCGGGGAACGTCTTCGCCACGCAGCCGGGATCTCGGATATGCACGGGCACGCCGCCGGCTGCGGCCAGGGAAAAACACATCGCCATACGGTGATCGTCGTAGGTATCGATCGTCGCTTCGTCAAGATGCTCGGGGGCCGTAATCGCGATCCAGTCATCGCCGAAATCCACGACCGCCCCGAGTTTGACCAATTCGGTCGTCATCGCGTGGATGCGATCCGTCTCCTTGACGCGCCAGGAGCCGATCCCCCGCAACCGGGTCGTGCCTCGCGCAAACAAGGCCAGCACCGCCGCGGTCATCGCTGCATCCGGAATCTCCGAGCAGTCCCAGTCGATCGGCCGCAGCACGAACCGATCCTGCGCGTCGGGCACACCGGTCGTCGTTTCGATCCAGTCGTCGCCGATGGTCACCCGGGCACCCATCTCCTCGAGAATGCGGGTAAACGCCACGTCGCCCTGCAAGCTGTCGCGGCCCACGCCATGTACCCGCACCGGGCCGCCCGCGATCGCCCCCAACGCAAGGAAATACGAGGCGCCGGACGCATCGCCCTCGACCGCATAGCGGCCGGCCGGCGCGCGGTAGGGGTCATCCGCGACGAAGTACGAATTCGGCAGGGGCGAACCGTTGATTCGCGCCCCGAACTGTCGCATCATCGCCACCGTCATCGCGACGTAGGGTTGGGAGATCAGATCGCCGTCGATTTCGACGAGCAGGCTTTTCCATGCGGTCGTGCGCGCGTAGCGCGGTGCCGCAAGCAACAACCCGGTGACGAACTGGCTCGATACCGCCCCGCGTACGGAAATCGACGTGACTCGCCGGTCGGGATCCATCGGCTCGATCTGCAAGGGCGGATAACCGTGCGTGCCCAGATACCGCACCCGCGCGCCCATGCGGTTCACCGCGTCGACGAGGTCACCGATCGGCCGCTCGCGCATGCGGGCGACCCCGTCGAGTCGGTAGTGCCCGCCGGCAAACGCCAGCACCGCCGCCAGGGGACGCATCGCCGTGCCCGCGTTGCCGAGGAACAGGTCCGCATCGCGGTTGGGGAACTCGCCGCCGCACCCGCGCACGCGCACCCGGTCGCCATCGACCTCGACCCCAACGCCCAAGGTCCGCAGCGCCGCGATCATCACCCGCGTGTCATCGGCGTCGAGCACGCCGGAAAGTTCCGTCGTGCCCCACGCCAGCGCCGCCAGCAGCAGCGCACGATTGGAAATGCTTTTCGATCCGGGGAGCCGGACTTCACCCGTCGCCCGGGCGATCGGTGCAACGGTTCGCACCGCCGTGGCGTCACGCATCATGCCCATCCTCGCCCTCGCGCCGCCCGAAGGCGCCGAATCGCATGCCGCGGCGCACTTGGCTGGCGTCCTCGAACATGCGCAGCAATGCCGTTCCATCACCGCGATCGAGGGCGGCCTGCAGCGCATCCAATTCCGCCCGATACATCGTCAGTTCCCGAACCAAGGCCTTCCGGTTCGCCAGCGCGACGTCGCGCCACATGGTCGCGTCACTCGCGGCGATACGGGTGAAATCGCGGAATCCCGCGCCGGCGAATTGCAGGCAGCGCGAACCGTCCGCCCCCGCTGCGACCGCCCGCATCAACGCGAACGCCGCCAGATGCGGCAGATGGCTCACCGCCGCAAAAATCCGGTCGTGTTCCCGCGCATCCATGGGTTCGACGATGGCGCCGCAACCGGTCCACGCCGACTCGATCCGCCGCAAGGCATCGACGGCGGTTTCCGTCGTCGGCGTGACGATCACCCATCGCCCGTCGAAGAGTTCCGAACTCGCGTTCTCGATACCATGGGACTCGGCACCGGCGATCGGATGCGCCGGAACGAAGCGTGCGAACTTTCTCCCCAGCGCCGCTCGCGCCGCTTCGACGATCCCTTCCTTCGTGCTGCCGACATCGGTCACGACGGCATCATCGCGTACATGGGAAGCCAGCGCGCCCAACAGCGCGGGCATCGCTCCCACCGGCGTCGCGAGCAGCACGCAGTCGGCACCCGCGACCGCCTCGGCGACGCCGCCCGCAGCGACATCGATCATTCCCAAGGCGATCCCGCGCCGCACCGCATCCGCATCCCGATCGAAGCCGATCACGGTGGTCGCCGTCCCCGCCCTGCGCCATGCCGCTGCGGCCGACCCGCCCAACAATCCGCAGCCCAGCAACGCGAGCTTCATGTCGCGGCAAGCGCCGCCAGCGCGGCCCGCAGCGCTGCGAGAAAGCGCGCGTTCTCGTGCGGCAGACCCACCGAGACCCGCAGGAAATCCGGCAGATCGTAGTTGGCCACCGGCCGCACGATCACGCCGGCGGCGAGCAAGGCGCGGTATACCTGCGCCGCCTTCGGCCCGATCCGCACCAACAGAAAGTTGGCATGGCTCGGCACGAATTCGAGGCCCATCTCTCGCAGGCCCACGCCCAGAGCCGCCAACTCGGTGCGATTGAGGTCATAGCTGCGCTGCAGGAAATCATCGTCTGCGATCGCCGCGCAGGCTGCCGCCTGCGCCGGGGCGGAAACGTTGAACGGCATGCGCACGCGATTGAGCAGACCGGTCCATTCGGGTTGCGCCACGCCATAACCCACCCGCAGCCCCGCCAAACCATAGGCCTTGGAGAACGTGCGCGTGATGAGGAGATTCGGGAAGCGCCGCACCCACTGCATCGCATCGAAGCGCAAGGACGGCGGCAGGTATTCGTTATATGCCTCGTCGAGGACGACGCCGACGTGGCTCGGAACACGTTCCAGAAACGACTCCACCTGCGCCGGATCGAGGAACGTACCGGTCGGATTATTGGGATTGGCGACGTACACCAGTGCCGTGTCGGCCTTGATCGCCGCCGCCATGGCGTCGAGGTCGTGGCCGTACTCCCGCGCCGGCACGACGACGCCGCGTGCGCCGCGCACCTGCGTCGCAAGCGGGTAGACGGCGAAGGAATACTGCGAATACACGCAACTGCGTCCGGGAGCGAGCATCGCCGCCGCCGCCATCTCGAGCAGGTCGTTACTGCCGCTGCCGACGGTGATCCATTCCGCAGGAACGCTCAGCCGCTGCGCCAACGCATTGCGCAGCGCAAACGCGTTGCCATCGGGATAGCGCGCGCCTTCGGCGAGGCTCTCCACCGCCGCCACCCGCGCGTCGGGAGGCATGCCAAGCGGGTTTTCGTTCGACGCGAGCTTGACGATGTCCTGCGGCCGCAAGCCGACTTCCCGCGCCAGTTCCTCGATCGGTTTTCCCGGCACATAGGGAGCAATCGCGCGCACGGATTCCAGCGCACCCAGCAAGTTCGTCATCATTCGGCTCTCGGATACGAGCCCAGGCAACGGAAAAACGCGCAGGTACGCCGCAGGTCGTCCAGCGCCGCCGCCACCGGGGCTTGGTTGGCATGTCCTTCGATGTCCACGAAGAAAAGATATTCCCAGGCGCTCGTGCGCGCAGGGCGCGACTCGAGTCGGGTCATCGAAACGCCGTGGCGCGCCAGCGGCGACAGCATCTCGTGGACCGCGCCGGCGCGATTCGCAACCGACAGGATCAACGACGTCTTGTACGGAATCTCGTCCGCGGTCCCGACCGGCAGCGGCAGACTCCCCGCCTGCCGCCCCAACACCACGAAGCGCGTGCGATTGCCGGCCTCGTCCTGAATGAACGCCGCCACGGTCTGCAAGCCATAGCGCGCAGCGGCCTGTTCCCCTGCCACCGCCGCCGCGCCCGGATCTTCCGCTGCCCGCCGCGCCGCCTCGCCATTGCTGGCCACGGGAATGCGCTCGATGCCCGGCACATGACGGTCGAGCCAGACGAGGCATTGCGCCATCGCGATCGGAATGCCATAGATCCGGCGGACCGCCCCGATCTCCGCCGTGCGCGCAAGCAGGTGCAACTGCACCGGCACGGACACTTCGGCGATGATCGAAAGCGGCGTGTTCACGAGCAGATCGAGCGATCGCGACACCCCGCCCTCGGTGGAGTTCTCCACCGGAACGACCGCGTAGTCGGTCTCTCCCGACTCCGCCGCGTGAAACGCCTCGTCGATCGAACCGCAGGGATGCGCCTGCACCCCGCTGCCGAACTGCTTGATCATCGCCAGCTCGCAGAACGTCCCTTCGGGCCCGAGATACGCGACCCGCAGCGGCCGCTGCAGCGCCCGGCCCGCCGACATGACCTCGCGGAAGATCGCCGTCACCGCCGCATCGGGCAGCGGACCGCCGTGCGCGCGGTTGGCCCGTGCGACGCGCTGCAAAACCTGCGCCTCCCGATCCGGTTGGTAGATGGGAGCGCCGGTACCGTTTTTCAGCCGACCGACCTCGACCACATGCCGCATCCGCTCGTTGAGCAGTTCGACGAGCCGCGCATCGGCTTCGTCGATCGCATCGCGCAGTTCCTGCAAGCGCTGCGTCCGCCATTCGTCGGCGGCGTCGTCCCGCGCCGCGCCCGCCGGGACGCCGCCCGCGTCGTCCCCCACGTTCGCCGCCATCGCGTCACTCCCCATTCGATTCCGCATCGGACTCGACAACCCGCTGCAACCCGGAAAGCGTGGTGCCCGGATCCAGCGCGATCAAGGTCACGCCCTGCGTCGCGCGGCCCATGCTACGGATCTCGGCGATCCGCGTGCGGATCAGCACGCCGCCGGTGGTGATGAGCATGATCTCGTCTTGCTCGTGAACGAGGGTCGCTGCGACCACCCTGCCGTTGCGCTCGGAGGTCGCGATCGCGATCATCCCCTTGGTGCCGCGGCCGTGGCGCGTGTACTCCGAGATCGGCGTGCGCTTGCCGTAGCCGTTTTCCGTCGCCGTGAGCACGCTCTGCGCCTCATCCTCGGCAACCAGCATGGCGATGACCCGCTGCCCGCTCTCCAACTGCATGCCGCGCACGCCGCGCGCCTGGCGGCCCATCGGGCGCACGTCGTTCTCGTCGAAGCGCACCGCCTTGCCGGCGTCGGAGAACAACATCACGTCATGCCGGCCGTCGGTGATCGCTGCGCCGATGAGGTAATCCCCCTCGTCCAGATCCACCGCGATGATGCCGGCCTTCCGGGGGTTGGAGAACTCATCGAGCGAGGTCTTCTTCACCGTCCCCAGCGCCGTGGCCATGAAGACGAAATGCTGGGCATCGAAGGACTTCACCGCCAGGATCACGGTGATCTTCTCGCCCTCGGCAAGCGGAAACATGTTGACGATGGGCTTGCCACGCGATGCGCGGGAACCCTGCGGAACCTCCCAGACCTTGATCCAGTACAGCCGCCCGCGATCGGAGAAACACAGGATGGTGTCGTGCGTATTGGCGATGAAGAGCTGGTCGATCCAGTCGTCCTCCTTCGCGACCGCTGCCTGCTTGCCGCGCCCGCCGCGCTTCTGCGCGCGGTAATCCGCCAGCGGCTGGCTCTTGATGTACCCCGAATGCGAGAGCGTCACCACCATGTCCTGGGGTGCAATCAGGTCCTCGGTCGCAAGTTCTTCCGCGGTACGAACGATCTCCGATCGCCGCGCCGCCGCCGCACTGGTGCCGTATTCCCCGCGGACCGCGATCAGTTCGTCATGAATGATCGACGTGATCCGCTCGGGACGAGCCAGAATGTCGAGCAGGTCACCGATCAACGCCATGACCTCGCGATACTCCCCGACGATCTTGTCCTGCTCGAGGCCGGTCAGGCGCTGCAGGCGCATTTGCAGGATCTGCTCGGCCTGCTCCTCCGACAGCCGGTAGCGGCCGTCGGCCTGCAGCCCCAACTCCGGCGCGAGGTTCTCCGGACGATACGCCGTCGCACCCGTCGTCGAATCCCGCTGCGCGCGCTCGAGCATCTCGCGCACCAGCGGCGAATCCCAGCTGCGTGCCATCAACTCGGTCTTGGCCACGGGCGGCGTCGGCGCCGCCTTGATGATCGCGATGAAATCGTCGATGCTCGCCAGCGCAACCGCCAGACCCTCGAGGATGTGGCCGCGGCGGCGCGCTTCGCGGAGCTCGAACACCGTGCGCCGCGTCACGACCTCGCGTCGATGCGAGAGGAAGCACTCGAGCATCTGCTTGAGGTTGAGCAGCTTCGGCTGACCGTCGACGAGCGCGACGAGGTTCATGCCGAAGGTGTCCTGGAGCTGAGTGAGCTTGAACAGGTTGTTGAGCACCACCTCGGGAACTTCACCGCGCTTGAGCTCGATCACCGCTCGCATGCCCGACTTGTCGGATTCGTCGCGGATATCGGAGATGCCTTCGATGCGCTTCTCGTTGACCATCTCGGCGATGCGCTCGAGCAGCGCGCGCTTGTTCACCTGATAGGGAAGCTCGTCGATGATGATGGCGCTGCGCGCTCCCTTGTCGATCTCCTCGAAATGCGTCTTTGCGCGCATGACGACGCGCCCGCGGCCGGTACGGTAGCCCTCGCGCACGCCGTCGAGGCCGTAGACGATACCGGCCGTCGGGAAATCCGGCGCCGGGATCGCCTCGATCAGCGCTTCGATGTCGATGTCGGGGTCACGCAACAGCAACAGGCAGCCGTCGATCACCTCAGCCAGGTTGTGCGGCGGGATGTTGGTCGCCATGCCCACCGCGATGCCACCCGACCCGTTGATGAGCAGGTTCGGGATCCGCGCGGGCAGGACGGTGGGCTCGCGTTCCTTGCCGTCATAATTGGCGACGAAATCGACCGTTTCCTTGTCGATGTCGAGCAGCAGTTCGGAGGCGAGCTTGTCGAGCCGGCACTCGGTATACCGGTACGCGGCGGCATTGTCGCCGTCGATCGAGCCGAAGTTTCCCTGACCGTCGATGAGGGGGAAACGCAGCGAAAAATCCTGCGCCATCCGCACTAGCGCATCGTAGGTCGCGGTGTCGCCGTGCGGGTGATATTTCCCGAGCACCTCACCGACCACGCGGGCGCACTTGACGTACGCCCGATTCCATACGTTGTTGGCTTCGTGCATCGCAAACAACACGCGCCGGTGCACGGGCTTGAGCCCATCGCGAACATCCGGCAGCGCCCGCCCGATGATCACGCTCATCGCGTAATCGAGATACGAGCGGCGCATCTCCTCTTCGAGGGAGACCGGGAGCGTTTCCTTGGCGAAAGAGTCCATGGGCGGGCGGGTCCGGAGGCGATGTACGCCAGAGAAAGTGCGACTGGCCATTTTACCAGCAGCGCATGGTCTCGATGGGTCGCCGCCCGCGGCGCGAACGATTCCAGGATCCCCATCGGATGCCGCGGAACGCCCGAATCGGATTCCATAGCACCGCTTCGCCCTCGATTTCCGTTCGTCCCGCCCTCTTGCTACAGTCCCGCCACCATGCACGCCGCCGACATCGTCCTCGAAGCCCGCTGGGTGGTCCCCGTAACCCCGCGCGGGGCGGTCCTGGAACACCATGCGGTTGCGATCCGAGACGGTCGCATCGTCGCGATCGCCCCGATCGCCGAAACGCGCCACCGCTTCGCCGACGCGCCGCGCGTGACGCTGACCCGGCACCACGCCCTGCTGCCGGGCCTGGTCAATGCCCACACCCATGCCGCCATGTCCCTGCTGCGTGGCGCCGGAGACGACCTGCCGCTGCAACGCTGGCTGCAAGAACGCATCTGGCCCCTGGAACGCAACTTGGCGGGCGCTGAATTCGTCCACGACGGCACCCGCCTCGCGGCCGCCGAAATGCTGCGCGGCGGGGTCACCTGCTGCAACGACATGTACTTTTTCCCCGGCGAAGCGGCGCTGGCCCTGCGCAGCCTCGGCATGCGCGCGGTCGTCGGGATCCTCGCGTTCGAATTCCCGACCCGCTACGCCGCCGACGCCGACGAATACCTGCGCAAGGGGCTGGCGGCGCGCGATGCGCTGCGTGACGACGCGCTGATCCACTTCACCCTGGCGCCCCATGCACCCTACTCGGTGCGCGACGCCATCTTCGATCGGATTGCGATCCTGGCCGAGGAACTCGACCTGCCCATCCATCTACATGTCCACGAGACGCAGGAGGAGATCACCCAGTCCCTCGCCCAGCACGGATGCCGGCCCCTCGCCCGCCTCGATCGCCTCGGACTGGTCGGCGAACGCCTGCTGGCGGTGCATGCGGTCCACTGCACCGACGACGAACTCGCCCTGCTCGCCGACCGCGGCGCCCACGTTGCGCATTGCCCGGCGTCGAACCTGAAGCTCGCCAGCGGCATCGCGCCGGTCACCGCCATGCTAGGCCACGGCATCAATGTGGCGATCGGAACCGATGGCGCAGCAAGCAACAACCGCCTCGACATGCTGGGGGAAACCCGGCTCGCCGCCCTGCTGGCCAAGGGCGCCGCCGCAGACGCCACCGCCCTGCCGGCGGCGCAGGCGATCGAATGCGCGACGCTCGCCGGTGCGCGGGCGCTCGGACTGGGCAAGCGCATCGGATCGATCGAACCGGGGAAGGATGCCGACCTGATCGCGCTCGACCTCAGCGCCCCGGAATACCAACCGTGCTACGACGTGCTCTCGCAGATCGTATACAGCGCCGGGCGCGACGCGGTCACCCATGCCTGGGTCGCGGGCCGAGCCGTCCTTGCCGAACGGACGCTGACGGTCGGGCACGCCGCCGAAGATGCGGTCCTCGCCGCCGCGCCATGGCAAAATCAGGCTCTCCAATGGTTACGACAGCAATGACCCCCTCCCCGGACGGCGTGAACGCCGACCCCGCCGAACTGAAGAAGTTCAGCGACCTCGCCAGCCGCTGGTGGGATCCCCATGGCGCATTCCGCCCCCTGCACGAGCTCAACCCGGTGCGGCTGGCATGGATCGAACGGCATGTCACCCTGCGCGGATCGACGGTGGTCGACGTGGGCTGCGGCGGCGGCATCCTGGCCGAAGCGATGAGCGGCAAAGGCGCACGGGTGCTCGGCATCGACCTCGCCGGCAAATCCCTGCAAGTGGCCCGCCTGCATGCCCTGGAAAGCGGCGCTCCGGTGGAATATCGCGCCATTGCAACCGAAGATCTGGCCCGCGAGCAACCCGGCGCATTCGACGTCGTCACCTGCATGGAAATGCTCGAGCACGTCCCCGACCCGGCGAGCACGATCGACGCCTGCGCGCGGCTGGTCCGGCCCGGCGGCTGGGTGCTGTTCTCGACGATCAACCGCAACCTCAAGTCGTTCTTACTGGCGATCATCGGCGCCGAATACGTCCTGCACCTGCTGCCGCGGGGCACCCACGAATATGCCCGCTTCCTGCGGCCGAGCGAACTGGCGCGCGGCGCGCGGGCGGGCGGCCTCGAACTGCGCGACTGCATGGGCATGCGCTACAACCCGGTGGCGAAGCGCTTTTCCCTGGTGGACGAGACGGACGTCAACTACCTGATGGCGTTCCAGCGGCCCGGATAGCCGCGGCCCGCCACGGCCCCAAAAAACCGCGGGGTACCCCCAAAACCACACAGCGCGGCACCACCGCGTTCCCGTCTCTCCTCCGGCCTTTCCCGGACACGATCCCGATGACCCATTCGCCCTTCCCAATCCGACTCGTCCTTTTCGACCTCGACGGCACGCTCGCCGATACGGCGCCCGACCTCGTCGACGCCATCAATGCCTGCCTCACGGAACGCGGCATGGCGCCGCGCCCGCTGGCGGAGCTACGCCCCTATATCAGCCGCGGCGCCCGCGGACTGATCGAACGCACGTTCGGATTCGGACCCGAGCATCCCGAGTTCGAGGCGCTCCGCGCCGAGTTCGTCGACCGCTACGAAGCCGGCCTCTGCCGCCACTCCCGCCTTTTTCCCGGCGTGACGGAAACGCTCGCCGGAATCGAAGCCGCCGGGCTGCGCTGGGGCATCGTCACCAACAAGATTTCCCGGCTCACGGACCCGCTGGTGCGCCTCCTCGACCTCAACTCCCGCGCAGCCTGCATCGTGAGCGGCGACACCGCCGCCCGCGCGAAGCCCCACCCCGACCCGATCCACTACGCCCTGGAACGCTGCAACTGCGACGCGACGGCGGCAGTCTACGTCGGCGACGACCGGCGCGACATCGACGCGGGCCGTGCCGCCGGCGTCGGGACGCTCGCCGCCGCCTACGGCTACTCCGTGGAGATGGACAACATCGCGGACTGGCAGGCCGACCACATCATTCAGGAGCCCATCGACGTGCTGCGACTGGTTCTTCCGGAGGCTTGACGTATCGCGCTGCCCCCGGAAGTCGAGCGCCGGAACTTTTCCCGCCGGATCCGCTCGAACTTCCGGTCCCGACAATGCGCCCTCGTGGGCGAGCCGGGATACAATCGTCGAGCATCTTCCCTGGGGGCGACCTGGCTTCGACGCGGGTCGTGAAACAGTGCGGTGCGTGCCGAGGCCCAGTCACCTCGTAAATCCGCTGGAAAACCACAAACGCCAACGACGAGCGTTTCGCTCTCGCCGCCTAACCCCGGTGAGACGCTGCACTAGCCTGCCATTGGGCTAGGCCGGGCAACCGGCAGCAGCGCCAGATTCAATGGCTGGATGCGCGTGAAGTCACGGCGCACGCATCGAGACCCCAGTGACTGGTCACGCGTCGGCCCGTCGGACGGCTAAGCGCGCGATGAGATCAAAATAGTCCGGCTACGCACGTAGAACCGTCTGCGGATCATTCGCGGACGCGGGTTCGATTCCCGCCGCCTCCACCA
>JAKAFN010000012.1 GCA_021825945.1 Pseudomonadota bacterium | reverse complement strand
ACCGCGGTTTGGTTGGCGCCGGGGGGACGCGAATGCGGCCCCTTCGCGATACGACGCGGCGGACCCATCATGGGTCCGCCGTTTTTTATCCGCCCGTGCGAAAAAACATACAAAAAGCGGCGGATCCGTCGCCGATCCGCCGAACCATTCCCAGGAGCCGTTTTGGCAAGTGGCGCCGAGCTCCGGCGGCGACGACGCCTACCGGGTGTTCCGCAAGATGCGGGAAAGGGGCCGTCCCCCGGACGACTGGAACCGGTTGTTGGCCGAGGCGCGCGCCGAGGGGCAGCGCCTGCCGCGGTCCGATGCGCGGGAACCTGACGCGCCGTTGCTCAGGTGCGCGCCTTGCCCGGGTCGCCGACGGTGAGTCGGTCGAGGAGGTCGAAGAACTGCCGGGTCTGGGGCGGGCTGAATGCCGACAATAACGCGTCGTTTGCTTGCTGGATGGAGGGCTGGATCCGCTCCAGCAGCGTGCGCCCGGCGCCCGTCAGGCGGAGGAGGGTCCTCCTGCGATCGGCCTGGTCCGTGGCGGCCGAGATCAGGCCGCGTCGTCGCAGCAGGCGGACCACGATGCTGGTGGTTGCGCGGTCGAGGTGGATGCGGCGTCCCAATTCGTTCTGCCCGATCGCATCGCACCGGCCCAGTGCGGCGAGGACCGCATACTGGGTCGGGGTCATCATGGTGTCGGGACACGATTCCTGGAATCGCGCCGTCGCAACCTGGTGGGCGCGACGGATCAGGAAAATCGCATCGAGCGCCAGGGGGGATTCCCGGCGCGGCGGGCATTGGGCGCCATCCTGTGGCGGCATTTTCCCTTCCATGAACATCTCCTTCCCGACCCGCGGATGGCATCCATGTCGGATCCGACGCACCTTCCGAGGGTCCATCCCGCGCCCCGACAAATCTATCATGCAATGATGCGATTTTGCCTCCGGCACTCCCCGAATTGTCCGGGCCGCTGAAGGGTTTTCGGGGTCTCTTACTCCTTGTAACAGACGCGGCCCCGCCCGCGACATAAAATGCCTTCCGTTTTTGCCGGTTGATGGTCGAATTGGGAGTTGCCGGCCCGCGGCCGGCGGGGAGCGGCGTGTGCCGCTCCGATCCCATCCTTTCCCGTTGAATGTCGAGAATCATGCAGGATTCCGAAGTCCCATCGCAGGGCGAGCCTGCGGCAAGCTCCGTTGTTCCCCTTCGGGGAGGACGCCGGCGCCTTGGTTGGCTGGCGATCGGGATCGTGGCGGTCGCGGTGGTCGTGGCGCTGCGGGTGCTGCATCACAAGCCGCCCCAGCACGAGGAGCCCGCGCAGGTCGTCGGCGTCGCGAAGGCGACACTCGGGTCGATGCCGGTCACGGTGCACGAACTGGGCACCGTCACGCCGATCACCACCGTGACGGTGTTGCCGATGCTGAGCGGCTATATCACCGAGGTTGCGTATCATGAGGGGCAGGACGTCCGGAAAGGGCAGTTCCTGGTCCAGATCGATCCGCGCCAGTACGAAATCGACAAGGAGCAGGCCGAGGGACAGCTGGTCAAGGATCTTGCCGCGCTCGGCCAAGCCCGCGCCGACCTGGCGCGCTATGCGCGCCTCCATGCCACGCACTCGATCGCCGAACAGATCTACGTCGACCAGAAGTACCTGGTCCAGCAGTACGAAGGGGCGGTGAAAACCGACCGGGCGAACATCGCCCAGTACGAGCTGGATCTCATCTATTGCCATGTCACATCGCCGGTTTCGGGGCGGGTCGGACTGCGCCTCGTCGACGTCGGAAATTTCGTCACCGCATCGAGCCAGCCGGCACTGGTCGTCGTCACGACCATGAAGCCTACGACGGTCGAGTTCAGCATTCCACAGAATATCTTGGGTGACGTCGTGCAGCGGTTCAAACCCGGCGCAAAATTGCCGGTCGCGATCTACGACAGCGAGGACCAGGAACAGATCGCCACCGGGACGCTCTATGCGATCAGCAACCAGATGGCGACGGCGACCGGAACCTTCACGCTACGCGCGATGGTGCCCAACCGTGATGAGGCACTGTTCCCGAACGAGTTCGTCAACGTGACGCTGACCATCGACACCCTGCACGGCGTGGTTCTGGTCCCGACTCCGGCGATCCAGACGGGGGCTCCGGGCACCTACGTTTTCGTCGTGAATCACGATGACACGGTATCGGTGCGCAAGATCATGGTCGGTCCCGGCAACGGGCGGTACACGGTCGTACGGTCGGGCCTTGCGGCGGGAGAGCGGGTCGTGACCGACGGGCTGGACCGCCTGCACGACGGTGCGAAGATCCGGCCGGCAGCGGCGACGGAGGCTGCGCCGACGCGCGACGCCGGATCGGCCGTCGGCGCACCGCATCCGTCGACGCAGGCTTCCTGACGACCGCCGGGCCTTGCGCCGATGAATCTCTCCCGCCTGTTCATCATGCGGCCGGTGGCGACGTCGCTGCTGATGATCGCCATCGTCCTCGTCGGCGTCGTTGCGATGAAGATCCTTCCGGTCTCGTCGCTGCCCACCGTCGACTACCCGACGATCCAGGTGCAGACTTTCTATCCGGGAGCGAGCCCGGACGTGATGGCCACCACCGTTACGGCACCGTTGGAGGTGCAACTCGGGGAAATCCCCGGCTTGCAGGAGATGGTTTCGACGAGTTCGGAAGGCGCCTCCGTCATCACGCTGCAGTTCGACCTGTCGTTGAGCCTGGATGTCGCGGAGCAGGATGTGCAACAGGCCATCAACGCGGCAAACAGCTTTCTCCCCAGTGGCCTACCGGCACCGCCGATCTACGCCAAGGTCAACCCGGCCGATCAGCCGGTTCTCACGTTGGCAGTGACGTCGCCGTCGATGTCGCTGACGCAACTGCAGGACATTGCCAACACGCGTCTGGCGACCAAGATCTCCGAGGTTCCGGGGGTCGGCCTCGTGACCACCGCCGGCGGCAACGTGCCCGCCGTGCGCGTCGAAGCCAATCCGCAGAAGCTCGCTGCCTACGGTCTCAGCATCGATGATCTGCGGACCTATCTCGCCAACATCAACGTCAGCCAGCCGAAGGGAAATTTCGACGGCCCCGAACTCGACTACACGATCAATGCCAATGACCAGATTTCCGATCCAAAGGACTATCTGAATTCGGTGGTGGCGTATCAGAACGGCGCCCCGGTGTTCCTCCGGGACGTCGCGCAGGTGCGCGTCGCCCCGGAAGATGTCGAACGGGGCGCGTGGTTCAATCACCAGCCGGCCATCGTGTTGAACGTGCGCAGGCAGCCGGGCGCGAACGTCATCGCCACCGTAGACGAGATCATGCGCCGCCTGCCGCAGCTCGAATCGGCGCTACCCGCCGGCATGCGGGTGACGGTCGTGTCGGACAGCGTCGGCGAGATCCGGGCCTCGGTGCACGACGCCGCGCGGGAGTTGCTGCTCGCCGTGGCCCTCGTCGTCGCGGTCATCTTCGTGTTTCTGCGCAACCTGCCCGCGACCCTCATCCCCAGCATCTCGGTTCCCGTGTCGCTGATCGGAACGCTGACGATCATGTACGAGATGCACTATTCGATCGACAATCTGTCGCTGATGGCCCTCATCATTGCAACGGGTTTCGTCGTCGACGACTCGATCGTGATGATCGAGAACGTCGTTCGCCACCTCGAGTCCGGCATGTCGCCGCGGGAGGCGGCGATCCAGGGTGCGGGCCAGATCGGATTCACGATTCTGTCGCTCACGATTTCGCTCATCGCCGTCCTGATTCCGCTGATCTTCATGGGGGGCGTCATCGGGAGGCTTTTCGGCGAGTTCGCCGTCACCTTGGCAGTGACCATCCTGCTGTCCGCGGTGGTTTCGCTGAGCGGCGTACCGATGTTGTGCGCCAAGCTCCTTCGGCCTCGGGCGCAGCGCCATCCCAGCCGGTTCGAGCGGCTCAGCGAGCGTGTCTTCGATCGAACCCTGGCGGCATATTCGCGCGCCCTGTCCTGGGTGCTCGATCGGCAGCCGATGGTGCTCGCGGTGGTGGTGCTCACCATCGTCTTGACCTTTGCGATGTACGTCGGTATTCCGAAGGGGCTTTTCCCGGTCCAGGACGTGGGGGTGATCCAGGGGATCAGTGTCGCCGACAACTCGGTTTCCTATGCCGCCATGGCGCGACGCCAGGCCGCGCTCGCAGACATCATTCTGCGGGATCGGGATGTCACGTCGCTTACGTCCTACGTCGGGATCGATGGCATCAATCCGACGCTCAATAGCGGACGATTTCTCATCAACCTCAGACCCCCCGGACAGCGGCACGATACGGCCCTGGAAGTGTCCCGCCGCATTCAACGGGCGGCTGCCGGCGTGCCGGGAATCCGTCTCTATCTGCAGCCCGGACAGGACCTCACGCTCGACACCCAGGTTTCGCGAAATCAGTACAGCCTCATCCTGCGCGGGCCGAGTGAGCAGGCATTCCGGCACTACGTGCCCGCCCTTCTGACGCGGATGCGGGCGATTCGTTCGATCACCGACGTGACCAGCGATCTCGACAATGACGGTCTTGCGGTCGAGGTCACGGTGAACCGGCAACTCGCGGCACGCTACGGCATCACCCCTGCGACGATCGACAACGTGCTCTACGATGCCCTGGGCCAGCGGATCGTATCGACCATCTTCCAGCAAGCCGACCAATATCGCGTCATTCTGGTGGCGAAGCCCGCCACGATTCCAACCGTGCGTTCGATCGGCGACATCTATCTTCCCAGCCAGACGGCAAGTGCCGGGCAGGTCCAGCTTGGCGCGATCGCCGCCTTGCAGGTCACCAAGGAGCCGCTGGCGATCAGCCACCTCGCCCAGTTTCCGGCGGTGACCGTGTCGTTCAATCTGGCCGACGGCGCGTCGCTCTCGGATGCCGTGCGCGAGATCCGAGCCGCCGAGCGCGCGGTGCGTCTGCCGCTGTCGATCACCGCGACGTTTCAGGGGGCGGCCGCCGCGTTCGAGGCATCGGTTTCCAACGAGGCGTATCTGCTGATCGCCGCCATCGTCGCGGTCTATATCGTGTTGGGCGTGCTGTATGAAAGCTACATCCATCCGGTGACGATCCTGTCCACCCTGCCGTCGGCCGGAATCGGTGCGCTGCTGGCATTGCAGCTCGCCGGTCACGACCTGGACGTGATCGGAATCATCGGCATCGTGCTGCTCATCGGCATCGTGAAGAAGAACGCGATCATGATGGTGGATTTCGCGCTGGATGCGGAGCGCCGGCAGGGAAAGTCGGCGCGGGATGCGATTTTCGAGGCATCGCTGCTGCGTTTTCGGCCGATCCTGATGACGACCCTGGCGGCCATGCTGGGCGCAACGCCGATGTTGCTGGGTACGGGAACGGGCTCGGAGCTTCGTCGTCCGCTCGGCCTCGCGATCGTCGGCGGCCTGGCGTTGAGCCAGATCCTGACGCTTTTCACGACACCGGTGATCTACCTGTTCTTCGATCGCCTTGCGCGGCGGTTCCGGGGCGCACGCGGACGCAACGGCGCGGGACCGGATGATCCGGGGCGCGGTCTCGGCGGCGCGGAGCCGACACAGGCGGGATGAAGGCGGCGGGCGTCAGCGTGAAGAACATCAACCTCTCGGCGATCTTCATCCGGCGGCCCGTTGCGACCTCGCTGCTCGCGCTGGCGATTTTGATTTCGGGCATCCTGGCATTCCTGCATATGCCGGTGGCCCCGCTGCCGAACGTCGAGTTTCCGGTCGTCGTGGTACAGGCCAGAATGGCGGGCGCAAGTCCCGTGGTGATGGCGCAGACCGTCGCCGAGCCGATCGAGCGGCGTGTCGGAACGATCGCCGGCGTCAATGAGTTGACGTCGATGAGTTCGATCGGCAGTACCCGGGTGGTGGCCCAGTTCGACCTCGACCGGGACCTCAACGGCGCGGCGCGGGACGTCGAAGCGGCGATCCAAGCCTCGCGGGCCGATCTTCCGGTCACGCTGCGCAGCAATCCGACGTATCGGGAATACAACCCCGCGACGGCGCCGATCATGGTGCTCGCACTGACGTCGGATACGCTGACCAAGGCGCAACTCTATGATTCCGCCGATTCGGTGATCCAGCAGGAGTTGTCACAGGTCGATGGCGTCGGAAAGATCGTTCTTGGCGGAAGCGCCCTGCCGTCGGTGCGCGTGGAACTCAATCCGGACGAGCTCAACAGCTACGGTGTTGGCCTCGAAGATGTCCGTGCCGCGATCTCGGCTGCCAACGCCGACAGTGCGAAGGGACATCTCGATCAGGGCGAGCAGCGCTATGAAGTGCTGTCCAACGACCAGATCAGCAAGGCCGAACCCTATCGTAATCTGGTCATCGCGTATCGAAACGGCGCGCCGGTGTTCTTGCGCGACGTGGCGCAGGTGCTCGATTCCAACGAGAATATCCGCAACGCCGGACTCTACAACGGCAAGGCGGCGGTGCTGGTGATCGTGTTTCCCATACCGGGAAGCAACGTCGTCGATACCGTTGCCCAGATCCGGTCCATCCTGCCGTCGATCGAGGCTGCACTTCCGTCGACGATCCACATGCACGTTGCGATCGACCGATCCGTAGCCGTTCGCGCTTCGGTCGAGGATACCGAACGCACCCTGTTTCTCGCCGTGCTGCTCGTCGTCGGCGTGGTGTTCGTGTTCCTGCTTTCGCCGCGTGCCACGCTGATTCCGGCTATCGCGCTGCCCCTGTCGATCATCGGGACCTTCGGTCCCATGTATTTGCTCGGATACAGCATCGATAGCCTGTCTTTGATGGCATTGACCGTCGGAACGGGATTCGTCGTCGACGATGCCGTCGTCGTCCTCGAGAACGTCGTTCGCCACCTCGAAGCCGGAATGGAACCTCGGGAGGCGGCGCTACGTGGTGCACGCGAAGTCGGATTCACGGTCGTGTCGATGAGCCTTTCCCTGGTCGCCGTGTTCTTGCCGATTCTGATGATGCCCGGATTCGTCGGCCTGCTGTTTCACGAGTTCGCCGTCACGCTCTCCGTGGCCATTCTGATCTCGCTGCTGGTCTCGCTCACGATCACGCCGACGATGTGTGCGTACCTGCTACGCAACGATGCGGGCAGATCGGCGAAGACGCGATCCGTCTCGTGGCTTGCGACGCCGTTCGACCATTTCCACCGGTTCTATTCCCGGTCGCTCGATGCAGTGCTCGATCACGGCGGACGGACGATGTTCGTGCTGGCGCTGCTGATCGTGGGGAATTTTTTCGGCGCCCGCCTGCTGTCGACGACGTTTTTTCCGGAGCAAGACACGGGAATCCTGATTGGCCAGATCATCGCCGACCAGAGCATTTCCTTTCCTGCGATGCGGAAAAAACTCGCGCAGTTGCAGTCCATCGTCGGCAGCGATCCGGCGGTGGAATCGGTGGCCGGATTCACCGGCGGGCGCGGGGCGCAGAATACGGCCAATGTGTACATCGGCCTCAAGCCGATCGAGAAGCGGGACGCGAGCGCGGTCCAGGTCGTCGACCGCCTGCGGCCTCGGCTCAACGCGGTGTCGGGTGCCCGCCTGTACCTGCAGGCGCAGCAGGACCTGCACGTCGGCGGCCGCGAGGCCGCGGCGGAGTATCAGTACACGCTGACGAGCGACGATAGCGAATCCCTGTACCGCTGGACACCCAGACTCGTTGCGGAACTCTCGAAATATCCGAACGCGATTCGCGATGTCAATTCGGACCTCCAGCAGCGCGGCCTGGAGACGTATATCGATATGGACCGCGCCAAGATCAAGCGGTACGGATTCGATCCCAACCAGATCGACAACACGCTGTATGACGCCTTCGGCCAGCGTACGGTCTCGACGATCTTCAATCCGCTCAACCAATATTTCGTCGTGATGGAAGTGGCGCCGCGCTATTGGCAGTTCCCGCACCAAATGGAACATATCGAACTGAGCACGGCGGCGGGAAATCCGCGAGGCCCACAACAGACGCAGATGCACGGCAACACCATCAGCGGGGTTCCCGTGCGACAAGCGGCCGCCGCACCGGCCGGGAGCCCGCTTGCGACCAATGCGCGCAACGCCGATGCCGAAGCCAACCAACTGATCAATGCGATCTCGAACGGACGGGGCGGAAGCTCCAGCGGCAGCCCCGACAGTACGGCGGCGGAGACCATGGTTCTGCTGCCGGCGCTGGTGACGTGGAAGAACGACCATACGGCAACGCAGGTCAATCACCAGGACGGCATGGTCGCGGGAACGATCTCGTTCAATCTGCCCAAGGGCGGATCGCTGAGTGCGGCCTCGACGGCGATCGAGGACGCGGAACGCGCCATCCGCATGCCCTTGTCGATCCACGGCGGCTTTGCCGGCGCGGCGCGGGCGTACAAGCAATCCATGCTCACCGTGCCGCTGCTCATTCTGGCGGCGCTCGGGATCGTGTACTTCGTTCTTGGGATTCTCTACGAAAATACGATCCATCCGATCACGATTCTTTCAACTCTACCATCGGCGGGAATCGGCGCGACCTTGGCGTTGCTGGTATTCAACACGCCGTTTTCGGTCATCGCGATGATCGGCATCATCCTGTTGATCGGCATCGTCAAGAAGAACGGCATCATGATGGTCGACGTCGCGATCGAATTGCAGCGCAGCGCCGGAATGGATGCGCGCAGCGCGATCCATGAAGCGGCGTTGATCCGCCTGCGGCCGATCGTCATGACCACGGCGGCCGCGGTCCTCGGCGCGACGCCGATGGCCATCGGCATCGGTCAGGGCGCCTCGCTGCGTCAGCCCCTTGGTATCACGGTCGTCGGGGGGCTGTTGTTCAGTCAGATCTTCACCCTGTACACGACGCCGGTGATCTACCTGTTCCTCGACCGGGCGCGGGCGCGCTTGGCGCGGTGGGCCGCAGGCTTGCCGTGGAATCGGCGTTCCAAGGAAAGCGCATCATGATGAAGACAATGACCCGGCGCGCGCTGCCGCTCGCTTGCGCGATGCTGCTTGCCGGCTGCATGGTCGGGCCCGACTATCACCGTCCGGCGGTCGACATGCCGCCGGCGTGGAAGGAACAGCCCGGTTGGACGCGAGCCCAACCGGCGGCGGCGCAGGCGAAGGGGCGCTGGTGGCGTGCGTTCGGCGACCCGCTGCTGGATGAACTCGAACCGCTGGTGGCCGTATCGAACCAGACGGTGCAGCAGAGCTACGCCAGCTATGAGCAGGCATTGGCCAATCTGCGCATCGCGCAGGCCGGCCTGTTCCCGATCCTGACGGTCACCGGGCAGCAGACTCGGCAGAACACGCCGGCATCGTCCGGTATTCCGGGGCAGCTCGGCACCGTCGGCGGCGCTGCCGCCAATGTAAGCTGGACGCCTGACATCTGGGGCCAGATCCGCAGGCAGATCGAGGAGAGCCGGGCGACGGCGCAATCCGACGAGGCGTTGCTCGCCAATGCGACCCTGTCCGAACAGATCGCGCTGGCCGAGGCGGTGATCGACCTGCGGGTCGTCGATGCGGATACCGACCTACTGCAGCGGACGGTGATCGCATATCGCCGGTTTCTCCAAGTCGTCGCCGAGCAGGACCAGGCGGGCACCGTGGCGCCGTCCCAGGTCGTTGCCGCGCAGACGCAGCTCGACAACGCGCGCGCCAGCTTGATCGCGCTTGGTGTGGTGCGTGCCCAGTATGCGCACGCGATTGCCGTCCTCGTTGGGAAGAATCCGGAGGACCTCGTGATCGCGCGCCGTCGCGGCCTGCCGTTTTTGCCCACCGTGGGCGCGGGTCTGCCGTCGACATTGCTGCAGCGCCGCCCCGACGTTGCGGCGGCGGAGCGGCAGATGGCGGCCGCCAATGCTGCGATCGGGGTCGCCACCGCGGCCTATTACCCCACCGTTACGCTCCTCGGCAGCTACGGCGTTTCGCCGCTGGCGGGACTGCTGCAGGCAGGAAATCGGGCCTGGTCCCTCGGCGCCAACGCCAGCGAGTTGGCGTTCAACGGCGGTCAGAACCTCGCTGAGGTTGCCCTGGCGCGCGCGGGATATCGGGCGACCGTGGCGAACTATCGCAACACGGTCTTGGGTGCGCTGCAGAGTGTCGAAAATGATCTGGCCGGGTTGCGCATCCTCGCCCGCCAGGCCGATGCCTTGGCGATCGCCGTGCGCGACGCCACGCGCGGTTCGGAAATCGCGCTCCACGAACTCGAGGCCGGAACCGTGGACTACACCACGGTGGCGATCGCGTTGACGACCCAGTTCGGCGACGAGCAGAGCGCGCTCACGGTGCACCAGCAGCGTTTGCTCGACACCGTGGCGCTGATCGGTGACCTCGGTGGCGGTTGGACGGGATTGCAGCCCTGATTGCACCGGCCGCGCATGCGGCCGGGATCTGCGTCGTCAGACGCGCAGCGCCAACGCCAGGAACCCGGCGAGCACGCCGAGCGCGAAGACCGAGGCGGCGACGAGCGTCAGCACGCGCACCGGAAACGAGCGCACGAGCATGGCCAGGGACGGGGCGCTGATCGCCGGCAGGGTGACCAGCAGCGCCGCCGCCGGGCCGACGCCGACACCGAGCAACAGCATCGCCTGGACGATCGGCACTTCGCCCGCGGTCGGGATCACGAACAGCGCACCGGCGGCGGCGAAGGCGACGATCCACGTCAGATCGTTGCCGATTCCATGGTCGAGGTGGGGGAAGATCCAGGCGCGTACCGCCCCGAGCAGGACGACCAGCACTGCGTACTCCGGCACCAGCCGGATGGTCATCCGGAGGGCGACCGTTCCCCATTGCGCGAACAGGCTGCCGGTTCCGCGATTCCCCACGTCGGCGTCGTCGGGCGCCGGCGTCGCCAGGGCGGGCGTCGTCGTGCCGCTCAGGCGGTTGACGAGATGACCGATGCCGAAGACCATCAGTAGGCCGAATGCGATGCGCAACAGGCTCCATTGCCACCCGAGCACGAAGCCCATGAACACCAGGGTCGCCGGATTGAGCATCGGGTTGCCGATCCAGAACGCGATCGCCGCGCCGGGTGCGGCGCAACGTGCGCGCAGCCCCGTGACCACGGGCGCGGCACAACAGGTGCACATCATGCCGGGGACTGCCAGCAGGCCCGCCGTCACAATGCTGCGAAAGCGGGACGCTCCGAGCGCACGGGCGATCGATTGCGATGGGATCAGGACCTGGATCGCGGAACCGACCAGCAACCCGAGCACCAGGGCCTTCCAGATCGCTTTCGCATAGCTTCGCGCATAGTCGAGTGCGGCGTGTAGCGAAGGAGCGGGGGGGGTCGCCGCGGATCCGGTCAGGATCGACGAGCCGATCGAATGGTGGGCCGCGGCGAAAAACGCACGCTGGTAGTAGGGGAACCACTTCACATAGAAAAGTCCAATGACGACCAGGCCGAGAAACGTGATCCAGCGCAGGGCCGGGTGGATACCGGCGGAGGGGAGGGTCGTGTCGTCTTGCGGCGTGCTCATCCGGCGCATTTTACCGAGGCATGCGAGGCCAGGCAGGCGGCGCCGTACGACGCTTCGGTGCAGGCGGCCGGTCGCACGGGAAGGCCCGCAGCGCGGGCTCGCAGCCGGGTGTAGACCGGATTGCGCGCCCCGCCGCCGGCGCTGAGAATTTCGGTGACCGGGGTGGCGCCGAGATCCACTAGGCGGGAGTACCCTGCGGCCTCGATGCGCGCCAGTCCCTGCAGCAAGGCATGGAGATAGGCGGCGTCGTCGGCGGGTCGCGGCGTAAGTCGGGGCGCCATCTCCGGGTCGTTGACGGGAAAGCGTTCGCCCCGCGCCGGCAGCGGGTAGAGGTCGAGGGCGCTATCGGTTTCGGGGTCGATGCGGGCGCTGAGCGCCGCGATCTCGGCATCGGAAAACAGCGCTCGCAATGCGGCGCCCCCGGCATTGCTTGCGCCGCTCGCCAACCAGAGATCGCCCCAGCGGTGGCTGTAGACCCCGAAGGCCGGCGCTGCGACCCGGCGGGTGGAGAGCAGTTTGAGCGACAGCGTGCTGCCGAGGCTGGTGACGGCCTGCCCGGGACGGTGCGCGCCGGTGGCGAGGAAGGCGGCGTTGGCATCGGTGGTGCCGGCGTGGATGCGCAGCGTGGCGGGCAGGCCGAAGTATCGCGCCGCCGCGGGGGCGATCGGCCCCAGGTCGGCGCCGGGCGCGACGATGGACGGAAGTCGCGTGGCGAAGGGCAGGCTTCGGATTGCGGCGGGCCATTCGCCGACGGCGACGTCGGCGCCGGATTTCAGGGCATTGTGCCAATCCGTCGCCGGCGCCCGCCGCAGCAACCGGGCGGCGATCCAGTCGGCCTGGTGCATTGCGTGGGCGACCCGCCCGGCCAGCGCATGTCGTGCGAGTTCCTGCCACAGCCACGCCAAACGGGCCAGCGCGTCGATCTGGGCCGGCGGCGGGAACTGCGGTCGCAGGCCCTGCGCGATCGGCTCGGCGCGGTCGTCGAAATAGGGCAGCGCGGGCCCCACAGGTTGCAGATCTCGATCCGCGAACAGGACGGTTCCCGAGGTCGCGCAGATCGCGGCGTGCTCCAGACGCGCGCGCAAGGACAGCGGAATTGCGACGAGCAGCTCGGCGAGGGCATCGGACCAATGCTGCGGCGTCTGGGTGCGGGGGGCGGCAAACGCATGTCGCGATGAAAACAGGATCGATGGCGATGGTCCCGCTTCGATCACGCAGCAGCGCGCGCCGCTGGTACCGAAGTCCAGGCCGACGGCGAGCGGGTTGGTCATCGCGTGTTGTCCGGTGAGTCGAGGAACCCATCGTCGCAAGGACGGGTCATGATGGAAGTGTAGCCGTGCCCACGCTCGGAGCGTGACGGCGTCCCGGCGCCGGGGAGCCCGGGACGGGACGCCTCGGTCATGACGTATGACCGGATCGGGGAGCCTTATCGACCGTCGTCGGCCTGGGCCACCGTCTCGCTCGTAGAACGGTCGTCGCCGCGGTCGACGCCACGATCGTCCCGATGGAACGTAAAGAGGTCGAACAGGTCGCCGATTGCCGGTCCGTTGGACGGAACGTAGGGGTTTCGTCCGTATTGCGGATCCGGCAGATTGTCACGGCTGCGGTTGGTCAGCGGGTGCAACCGCCAGTTGCGTTCGATGAATTTCAGGATCGACGCATGGTCGGCGTAATCGTGCGAGATATGACCCGCGCGCGTGTAGCGGGATACCACGAGGAACGGAACTCGCGTGCCGTCCCCGAAGAAATCGAGCGGTTGCACGTAGCCTGAATCGTAGTAGCCGCCGCCTTCGTCGAAGGTTACGAAGATTGCCGTGTCTTTCCACAGCGCCGGGTTGGCACGCACGCCATCGACGATCTTCTTTACGAACCCCTCGAAGAGATCGAGTTTCGACGATGCCGGATGCCCGTCGACGATTCCGCTCGGTTTGACGAACGAAACCGCCGGAAGGTTGCCGTTGGCGATGTCCGCATACAGGTCCAGGGTGTCCTTGAGGTGCTCGGCGCGCGCATGGGCGTCGGTCATGATCGATGACGTGTACTGGAAGAAGTTGCAGATGGTGCAGTAGTTGTCGGTCGATCCCCACTTGCGCTGGTACGGATCCGGCACATATTGGTTCCACTGATCACCGAAGTATGCGAACGAAATTCCCTTGGCGGAAAGCGCGTCGCCGATGTGGCGCAGGTTCGACGGCGGAGCCGTGAAAACCGTGTTGTCGTTGTTCCGGTCGGTGTATGCGTCGTTGCCGTTGCCGAAGTATCCGGGGTTGTAGTTGTTGACGAGATAGTAGTGCCCGGGTTCGCAGTTGGGTTTGACCGGATGCGCAAGCGACGCGAGGTAGTGCAGCACCGACGCGACGCCGGGCTGGTTCGGGTCCGAGCAGTTGACGTAGGAGCCGCCGCCATACGATGGAGAGCCATACGAACCGCCACCGTAGCCATCTTCGCGGTACCAGTTGTTGGTGCCGGGCGCCGGGTTTGGGTTCTCGATTTCCGCGACGATGCCCGCATTGGCTGTGCCGCGCGCCACCATGACATGGTTCGGCGGCGTCGCGGGGTTGCCGTGCCCGTCGGAGAACCACAGGACATCGCCGGTGCCGAGCATGATGTGGTTGGCTCCGGTACCCCCGACCACGCCCTGGTGGTAGTTGTCACTCATCGCGTAGTGGTCGGCGAGGTACTTCAAGTATGGCGCGTCGCCTTCCTGGACATTGTAGAAGCCCATCGACGTCGCACCTTCTCCGGTCGTTGCGTCGCTGTAGTTCGCGGGGCGGGGTTTGCCGTTGGCGCCGGCGCCGACGGTCACTTCGACCCACGGAAACAGGTCGTTGCGGCAGCCGCTGGGGTTGTCGGGTGTGATGGTTCGCGCATTGCAGTCGAGTTCCTGCCACATCTGGAACAACCGGTGCACCGGGCTCGCGGTATAGGCGTCATACGGCAAGGTCGACGAAGTCAGTTGGAACGGGCCGGGTGGCAGTGCGTTCACACCCGGAATACGGGTATCGGGCGTGCCTTTGGCAAGGCCGGTACCGCCGGTGGTCATGTATTGCAGGTAGTCGTCAGGCAACCCGTTTTCGTAGGCCGCGAGTGCGGATGCGGACATCCCGGCGGGGAAATACGGTTTGGTCGGACCGCCCGCGAGGGGGGGCGGCAGGGTGGCATACGGCATCGTCTGGCCAGGGCTGGCCGCGTACGGCGAGGGATAGGTGTCCACCGCCGATTTTTGTATGGCCATCGCATAGTTGGGGCCGGGGTGGCCATTGGTGTCGACGATGCCCTCCGAGAGCAGGTTGCGGACCCGCTCGTCCTTTCGGACCGGCTCGTAGGTGGCGAATATGTGATCGAACGAACGGTTTTCCCCGATGATGACGATGACGTGCCGGATCGGCGTGCGGGTGTCGTAATCGGAGGAATCGGCGTGCGCCGGAAGGGCGGCGAACGGCCCCCAGGCAAACGGTACGAGGGCGCCCGCGGTGACCGCGCGGCGGAAGCGGATGTTGCGCATGATGACTCCTATTGCGAAAGGAGAGCAATGAATGAAGGGGGTCGATAGCGCGCGCCGGGATCACCATACGGACAATCCATGAAGTGCGCATGACGACCCGGTGCTCTCGCGACATTGCTCCTGCCGGTTCGGGGGTATCGCGGTGCCCGCAGCCTCTAGAATCGGGCGTTCGAAAACCTGGAACTGGGAGAAACCCACGAATGAATCCCGAATCGAATCTGGTCGATGTCGATGTGGAAACGCCCGCAGGGCGTTGCGATGCCCTGCTTGCGCATGCCCCGGGGCGAGGCGAACTCCCTGCGGTGATCCTGTTTCCCGATGCCTTCGGTTTGCGCCCGGCGATCCGCGGCATGGCAACGCGTCTCGCGGAGCAGGGCTATGCGGTACTGGTCCCGAATCCGTTCTATCGGGTCGGTAAATCGCCCGCGGACGGAATGGTCTTCGACTTGCAGGATCCGGCCGATCGCAGTCGCCTCATGGCGCTGCGCGCGCCGATGACGCACGAGGCGGTCGCGCGGGACGTGGCGGCGTTCATCGCGTTTCTCGACGCGCAGCCGTTCGTGCGCAAGCACGGCAAAGTCGGCGTCGTCGGCTACTGCATGGGAGGCGTTCTCGCCATGCAGGCTGCTGCCGGCATTCCCGATCGGATCGGCGCCGGCGTGTCATTTCATGGCGGCGGGCTGGCGACCAATGCGCCGAACAGTCCGCACCGCCTGGTGTCGAAGATGCGCGCGCCGTTTTATTTCGGCATCGCGGCCGGGGACGATGAACGCGAGCCCGAGGCGAAGTCGGTCTTGGCCGATGCGTTCGCTGCGGCGGGGCTTGCCGCGACGATCGTGGTGTACGAAGGGACGCTGCACGGATGGTGCATGCCGGATCTCTCGGAGCGCACCGGCCGCCCGATCTACAACGAACCGCAGGCCGAACGCGCATGGCGCGAGTTGCTGGCGTTCTTCCGGCGCGAACTTTGAGTACTCCCGATTCCCGAGGAAAACCATGAACAAAGAAGATCGCGTTCAACAGTTTCGTCAGCGCTCCCAGGCCGCGCTCAGCCTGAACATCGCCTATATCGGCATCGTCAACGGATTGTTCGCCGCCCTGCATTCCCTGGGGACGGCGGCACCGGCCGCGCTGGCGCGGGCCGCCGCCATGGACGAAGGGTACGTGCGCCGCTGGTGCGATGCGGCCTATGCGTTCGAATACCTCGATGCCGACGGCGAAACGTTTTCGCTCACGGAAACGGGGGCGGCCATGGTTCCCGGTGTGGAAGGCGGCGTCATGTCGATGGCGATCCAGTCGGTGTTGACCGCGCATATGGCCGAACGGGCGGCGGCATTGATGCGAACCGGGGAACGTCCGGGAGAGTCGGTGCTGGCGGAGCGGCAGACGCTGCTGCCGTGGTTCGGTCCGATGCTCGAAGCCAATTTCGCGCCGATGTTCGAAAACACCATCGTTCCGGCGGTTCCGGCGTTTGCCGAGATCGATCGCCGCGGCGGCCTCGCGGTCGATCTCGGCTGCGGCAACGGCTGGTATCTTCGGGCGCTGGCGCGCCGCTGCCGCAACCTGCGAGGACTGGGTCTCGACGGTTTCGCGGAGAACGTTTCGCAGGCGCAGGAGCGGGCCGATGCGGAGGGTTTGGGGAATCGCGTGCGGTTCTCCGTCGGCGACATCCGGCACTTCACCCTCGACGAGCCGGCCGACCTCGTGGCCATGAATCGCGCGCTACACCATGTCTGGGAGGAAGGACGTGAGCCGGTGTTCGAATGGTTCCGGAACAACGTCAGGCCGGGCGGTTTCATCGTGATCTGGGAGCCGGCGTGGCCTGCGCAGCGTTCGGATCTGCGCGACCCTTCCCGCCGCGCCATGGCGTTCCAGAACCTCGGTGAGCACGTGCAGGGAAACCACTTCCTGCATCCGCAGGAAATCGTCGATGCGTTCGCCGCCGTGGACATGCCGGCCGAAGTCCATCTTTTCGCCGGTGGCAACGAAGCGGTCATCGTCGCCCGGCACTGACCGCGGGTCCCCGCCAGAGGCGGGGGCCCGATCGCGTGGGCGTGTCGTTCACGCGATTGCGGAGAACGCAATCCCGAGCAGCAGGACGGCCGCCATCAACAGCGCGAAAAAGCGCAGGCTCGACAGGACGTCTTCCATGATCGTCTCCTTTCCGGAAACGCACCAGGGTTCCTTTATACGCCTTCGGGGCTTGCGTTGGCAATCCAGGCCGAGCTGGTGTTCGGCGCGGAGGCGGGGCGGGGCACTATGTGCAGACTTGATTGCGTCCGCCGCCCTTGGCGCGAAGCAGGGCGCGGTCGGCCCGTTCGATGCTGGCTTCGATCGGGTGGTGCGTGTCCATTTCCGCGACACCGAACGATGCGGTGATGGTGATGGCGCTGGCGCTACCATCCGGGAGCGCGAGGCGCAAGGCCGCGATGTCCTCGCGGATCCGATCCATCGTGTTCCGCGCCTCCGGAACGGAAATGTTGGGCAGGCAGAAGAGGAATTCCTCGCCGCCGTAACGAAAGATCGAATCGTAGCGGCGCAGGTGCCGCTTCGCGACGTCCACGACCGATCGCAGGACGCGGTCGCCGGCAGCGTGGCCGTGGCGATCGTTGATGTCCTTGAAATGGTCGAGGTCCATCATCGACAGACTGCAAGGGCCGCCGTGCCGTTGCGCGCGGTCGCGTTCCGCCGCCAGACGGTCGGTCAACGAACTGCGGTTCCACACCCCGGTCAGAGGATCGGCCATGCAGGCATCGTGGATCAGTGCGCGCTCGAGGGCGCGCAACGATCCGTGGTAGTGCACCACCGCCTCGGCGAATCGGTCGAAGTCCGCCGGGGTGATCGCCGCCCGGTCACGGGCCCGGGACTGCAGTGCGCCGGCCCAATTTGCCATCGCACGGTGCTGGAGCACCACCTGGCGGAGCAACGGGTCCGGCGGCGGGCTCTGCTGGGTTTGGTCCGAGGTCGCCGAGAACCAGGATTCGAAGTCGTTCGGCGCGATCAGCTCGGGCGGACCGTGCATGCGTTGCGTATCGCCGCAGAGGAGGGTGCGGAGAAACTCCAGCAGCCAGCGTAGCTGCGCATCATCGGCGGTATCGAGTTGACGGATCGCTGCAAGGATGTTGCGGTTTTGAGAGTCCGGGGTGGAGCGCCAATGCGGGCGAGAATCGGCCATCGTGCCTACGGTGGTGTCGAGGAATGCCTGCGAACCGGGTCGTCGCAGGCTACGCGCCATCGGCGGTTTGAATGTTCTGGGCCGCGAGGTTGCGGATGACGTGGCACGGATCCGGGCAATCCTGGATACAGTCGCCAAGCATGCTGGCGAGCGCTTGGCGGGCTTTTTCCAAGGCGTCGATCTGTCTTTCGACCGCGCGCAGCTTCCGGCCGGCGAGGTCCAGAATGGATTGGCAATCGCGTCGATCGAGCGAGTCGAGCAGCGTCTCCGTTTCCGCCAAGGTAAATCCCAGTCCCTTGGCCTGGAGGATCGACAGCAAGCGCCGCACGTCGGCTTCTTCGTACGCGCGGAATCCGCCTAGTTCCGGTTTCCGAGGCTCGCGCAGGAGACCCTGTCGCTGGTAATACCGGATCGTGGAAACCCGCACCCCCGCGGTCTGGGCCAGCTTGCCGATTGTGAGTTTATTGTTCGAGGTCACTTCGCGGCGCGTACGGAATGAAGGCGAAAATGCTTGTCCGTGCGACAACGAGATCAGGATATCGCTGCACCGGGGTGCAGGCACAAGAGGAATCCCATGCTCTTTTGACAAAAGATGCATTTGCTCGAGAAGATGTCGTATTTATCTCGTTGCGGCAAAGACCTCGTGGCCTGTGGTTTTTTGCGGCGTCGGCCCCCCGCGAGGGCGACGTCGGGTATCGGGGGCAGCCGAAAAAAAACCGGCGCCTCGCGCCGGTTTTTGGGGATCTTTCCTCTTTTGTCGTGTCGGGTGCATCGCCCCTGGGTTTACTTGTCGATGCGGGTGATCTTCGCCCCTTCCAGGGTGAGGTTGTACATCAGCCCCTTGTTGGAGTAGACGAAGCCGATGATCGGTTTTTGCGCCGTGTTCGTGTCGATCGTCTTGCCCGTTCCCAGGGTCGCGATGGCGACCGAGCCGTCCACGCCTGCCTTCCAGCCTTCGCTGGCGCGGAACTTGGCAAGACTCTCCGGCGTCATGAACAGGATCGCGACGCTCTTCTCCTGCACGCCGAGTTGGAAGCCGATCGATGCCGCCGCGATGTTGTAGTAGGCCACCGTGCGTCCATGGATGAGTAGCGCGCCTTCTCCATATTCGCCGCCGATGACGAAGCCGGCCTTGAGCACCTTGGGGAATACCAGCATGCCGGCGGCTTTTCCGGCCAGTTCCTGGGCCGCGGAACTGGTGTGATAGAGCTTCTGTACCGCCTCGTGGACGTCGGCGTTGAGTTCCTCGCGCGATTCGGCATGGGCGCGGAACGGCAGTGCCAGCAGGATGGCCATTGCGAACCATGCGGCGATCGACGGGAATGCGCGGAATGGGGGGTGGGCCATCGTGATCCTCGTGAGGGTGCCAAAGGTCAATACAATAGCGGAATCAGGAGCGGGCCGGAACATCGGTGCGTTCATCGCGGGACCATGGATTCGAAACCAAGAAGGAGAAGAAGGAATGGCGGCATCGTCCAATCCGATCGAGATCGGTTCTCCGGCGCCGGACTTTGCGCTGCCGGACGGAGTAGGGCATATGCATCGCCTGCGCGATTGCGCGGGATCGCGCGGGACGCTGGTGATCTTCATGTGTAACCATTGCCCGTACGTGTTATGCATGCGCGATGCATTGCAGCAGTACGCCGTCGACTATGCGGAGCGCGGGATCCGGGTGGTCGGCATCAATCCGAACGACCCGGTTGCGTATCCCGACGAAGCGCCCGAACGGATCGCCGAGGTGGCGAAGCGGCTGGCGTTCCCCTATCTCGTCGATGGCGATCAGGCCGTCGCGAAGGCGTACCAGGCGGCATGCACGCCCGACCTGTACCTGTATGACGGCGACCTGCGTCTTGCATACCATGGCCAGTTCGACGACGCCCGGCCGAAGAACGCGATCATTGCCACGGGCAAGGATCTGCGGGAAGCCACTGATCGCCTGCTGGCCGGCCTGCCGCCCCTCGCCGAGCAGCGCGCCTCGATCGGCTGCAGCGTCAAGTGGAAGCCGGGGAACGAGCCGGTAATCGGATAGGGAAAGCGGATAGGGAAAGAAAAAACGCGCCGGCCGCAGAAGGCTGCGGAGCCGGCGCGTCGCGATTCGCTCCCCCCGCGCAAGCGGAGGAGGAACGCGGGCGGTCAGGGATTGGCGGAGACGATCTTGACCGATGCCTTCTGCTTCAGCGCGGCGACGAATTGCTGCGCCTCGCGCTGCTCCAGCGCCTGGACGATGTGCGATTTGACTTCGTTCAGCGACGGGTTGTGGATCGGACGCTCGTCGTCGAGACGGATCACGTGCCAACCGAACTGGGTGTGCACCGGGGTCTGGCTGACCTGACCCTTATGCAGCCCGGTGACGGCATCGGCGAACGGTCGCACATATGCGGCCGCCGGCGCCCAGCCCAGACCGCCGCCGTTCGACGCCGAGCCGGGGTCCAGGCTGTCCTTCTTCGCCAGGGCGCTGAAGCTCGCGCCCTTGTTGAGTTGGGCGATGATGTCCTGGGCTTGCTGCTCGGTCTTCACCAGGATGTGGTGGACCTTGTATTCCTTGTCGCCCGCAAGCTTGACTTCCCGGTCATATTCGGCTTGGATCTGCGCTTCGGTGGGCTTGTGCTTGGCGATCTCGTCGCGCAGCAGCGCCTGGATGTAGACCGAACGTGCGGCATTGTCGGCCTGGAAGCGGACGCTTTCGCGATCGGTGATGCGGCGGTGGCGGGCTTCCTGCATCAGCACGTCCAGTTCGATGAGTTTGTCGCGAATTCCCGCGCGCAGCTGGGGCGTGTCGGGCTGGTGCAGCTCGCGGACGACTAGGTCGATTTCGGAGCGCTTGATGGGACGGCCGTTGACGAAGGCCACGGTCTGGTCGGCGCTCGCCGATGCGGCGTTGCCCATGCTCTGGTCGTTGTGGTGCTGCGCATACGCGCTACCGGCCAGGGCCAGCATGGCGGCTGCGGCAGCAGCGGTGATCACTCGATTCATTCCGTCACCTCAAGGTAATCGTTGGAATTCGCGAAAAGGAAAAACGGCGGCAAGCCGCCGAAGAATAGGCAAACCAAAAAATCATACACGCAAACGATCTCGACGATCCACCGCCCGCCGTGACGGAACATCGCTCGCCATCGTATGCCTTGCACCCCGGCATCCGTCTTGTGCACGACTGCCGCCACCATCGTCATGTGATGGATCGCACCTCGATCGTCATCGCGATAACCCGCACCTCCCATCGTCATCGTGATGGCCCGCAGGGCCGCGGCGATCCGGAAACCGGCGGGAAGGATGGCCGATCGATCCGACGGGTCGGCGCGCGGTGTCCGGTCCAGCACGTCGCAGTATCAGCGCGCGCCGTCATCGACCGCGAAGGTCGCGGTGGGCGTAGCCCATAGATAGCCTTGTCCCCACGCGACACCAGCCGCACGGGCCCGGTCGCGGGTGGCGATGGTCTCGATCCCTTTTGCGATGGGCAGCGCCCCCAGTCCTTGGGCGAGATCGACGATGCGACGCAGCGCCAGCTCGGCCCGCGCGTCCGTTACGGCGGCCTGGACGAGGGCTTGGTCGATCTTGAGGTAGCGGATCGGCATCTCCAGCAGGTGCGGGAACGCGCTGCATTTGCTGCCGAAGTCGTCGAGCGCGAGTTGAAATCCGAGGTCGAGCAGGGGCGTGACGCGTTCGCGCAGGCGCGTCGGGCTGACGTCGAGATTGCGTTCGGTGATTTCCAGCACCCAGGGCGTCTCTTCGTCGCCGGCTTGCATGCGGGTGGCGCGCCACCGTTGATGGTGCTCGGCAAGTCCTTGTACGGCGGCGGGGTCGGAGAGGAAGGCGCTCGAGCAGTTGAGGAAGCGCTTGCCGCGTTCGGCCGTGCACGGTGCGGGATCGGAGCGGGCCGCAGCCATCACTTGCGCGGAAATTTCGCGGTCGATGTGCGGCTCGAATGCGATGTCGGCCGCGACGTCGATGAAGGACTCCGCCGGCAGCAGGGTGCCGTCCTGCGCAAGCATGCGGGCCAGGGCCTCCTGACCGATGACGTGATCGTCGCGCAGGCGCACGATCGGTTGGTAGGCCACCCGCAGGCGGTGTTCCTGCACGGCCCGGCGGAGCTGGGCCTTGGGGAACGCCGCCAGCGCGGGATGGGTCGCCCCGATCGCGCGCAACCCGGGCCGCGGCCCGGTTGCGCGTGCGGCGTCCTGCGGTGCCGGGGCGGGCATGGCTCAGTGGTCGCCCGTGCTCGCGGACGGGCTGGAGCCCGAATCGCCGCTTTGCGCGGCCTCCGCAACCAGGTGGTTCAACCCGAACGAGTCGCCGCGCAGCGCGAACAGGCCGTTGCCGGAGGAGCTGGAAAACACGATGGTGTGGGCGCCCAGGACGTAATAGGCGGTACCGGTGATCGACGTGGTTCCGGGCGAGGGGGTGTAGCTCGCTGACGGGCTGACGAGAATGAACGGCAAGGTCGTGGTCGGGGTCGTGTTCATCACCACTTCCGTCCAGGTCGGAGCGCTGAACGGGGTCGCCGACAAGGACCGGATGATGCTGCCACTGCTGCCGTCCAGGCCGAAGTCCTCGCCATTCGAGATCATCACCGGCGGGGACATGGTCCAGACCGCCGGCGCGGGTCCCGATGTCACGCATTCGCCGAAACTGCCACCGAAGTCGGCGCCAGGGTTGCCGCCGGCCGGTACACCGAAGAACGAGGCGTCGAGGCGGACGGCAAAGCCGCTTGTACAACTGGTGCCATGCTCCGACTGCGAGGACGTCGGGGTGAGGTAACTCCAGACTGGCGCAGCGAACGGCGTTACGCCGCCCGACGTCGTCGCAGCCAGCACCGCCTCGAAGTTTGTCAGGGCTCCGGTGATGGAGTTCGCGCCGCCGCCTTCGATGACGTAGGCGGGCCCGTTGCTCACCAGGGTCGCCGGCAGCACCCCGAGTTTGAGGCGTAGGTTGTATTGCTGGGTCGGGGAGATCGTGACTGACAGCGTCATCAGATTGCCGATGATCGTACCGCTGACTTTGCTATCCGTGGAGGAGATGTTGCCATTGGCATCGACCGTGATCGTCGTGTCGGCAAACGGCGCGGCAGGATTCAGGGTCGTCGGCGCCGTTCCGGTCGTGTTGGCTGCCGCCAATGCGGGGATTTCGGCGATCACGCTTTCGAGCTGGTAGGTGCCGGGGGATACGACCGGTGCGACGTTGGCGTCGATCACGTCGCCGAGGTCGAGTTCCGGGCCGAAGTCGGGATCGGCGGCGATTTCTCCCGGCAGCGCCGCCAGCGCGGCGGCACAGGTGCCGCCAAGCGCGTTGGCAACGATGGATAGGGTGGTGGACGTTCCCCCGCTTGGGGTCGTGGACCCGTTGCTCAGGTCTGCCTGGGCATCGAGCGCGAGCGCGGCGGCCAGGCTGCTCGTCGTCGTACCGGTGGTCGTCGGCGTACCGGTGGTCGTCGGCGTGCAGAGGCCGTCTCCGACCGCTTTGACGCCGGCGGCGATCGCGAGGATCGCGCTGCGGTTGGCCATCAGGGTCGTCGCATAGCCGGCGGGAGTGAGGCTGGCGTAACTGCCATTATTGCCGCCGTTGACTTGGCCATAGACCGCGAGCGCGGCGGTGGTGACCGGCGAGATGTCGAGGTCGGGCAGGTTGCCGGTGGTGAGCGATCCGGCTGCGGCGAGGGCATCGGACTGGCCGAGGTAGCTGTTCAGCGCGACGGTAACGGCCTGCGGCGTCGGCGCTGTAGTCGCGTTGGCGAAGATCGGCACGCTGCCGCTGGGCAGGGGGATGCCGGTGAGCGTGAAGTCGCCGTAGGCGTCCGCGGTAACCGTTCCGAGAACCGTGCCCCCCGCGCTTTGGGGGGCGCCTGAAGTGATCGTGATCGTGGCGCCGGCGATCGGCGCATCGATCGCCGTGCCGGAAAGTTTGACCGAAGTGCCGGCGGCCGAGCCGCCGCCGCCACCGCAGGCCGCCAGACTCAAGGCGAGCGCGGCGGCGATCGGGGTCAGCACATATGGCGCAAAACGGTTCTTCACGGGGTGACGCATGGACATGTCGTGTCTCCTGATGAGGGAAGGGGGCCCGGTCGGGTTCTGCTGCGTGCGCCGTCCGCGCCGAAATTTGTGTTGCCGAAACGAATCGTAACATGGGAAAATTTACCACGCATTACGTTTTTTTGTTACACTGCACCCATGGGACGTCCACCGCGCCAGATCGCCAGCCTCGCAGCGCCCGCGCAACCCGCGCCGGCGGCCGATGACGCCTTGCGCGCGGCGGCCGTCGTGCTGGCGCCGATGCTGCGCATGCTGCTGGCGAGCGGCGTCGACTACACGCGACTCGCCGCGCAGTTGAAGCCGCTGATCCTCGAACAGGCACGGGGCGAACTGCTGCGGACGGGGCAGCCGGATACGGATTCTGCGCTGAGCGCATTGAGCGGTGTGCACCGCAAGGACGTGCGGGCGTGGCGCCAGGGCACGCTGGGCGAGCGGGTGGCGCACGAAGCATCGATCAGCTCCCAGGTGTTCGCGCGCTGGGTTCAGGACCCGCTGTATCGCGACCGGCGTCGGCGTCCGAAGCCGCTTGCGCGGCATGGCGAGGAGCCGTCGTTCGAGACCCTGGCGCGCAGTGTCACGCGCGACGTGCATCCGTATACGGTGCTGGCGGAACTGGTGCGCCTGGGCTTGGTCCGGATCCAGTTGGTCAAGGGCGTGGAGATGGTGCTGCCGAACCGCGAGGGTTTCGTACCCCCGCCGGGGTCGCGCGAGATGCTCGATCTGTTCGGGGCGAACCTCTCCGACCACGCGCGCGCGGCGGTGGGCAATCTGCTCGGGCAGGATCCGATGCTCGAGCAGAGCGTGTTCGCCGACGGCATCACGGCGGAGTCGGCGCAGGCGCTGTCCGAACTGGCCCGCAAGCTGTGGGCGCAGGCGCGCAGTGAAATGATCGCCGAAGCCTTGCGGCGCTACGAGACCGACCACGGACGGAGCAATGCCACCCACCGCATGCGCTTCGGTGCGTACTATTGGTCGCAGGCGCCGGACGAGGCGGCAACGGGCACGGGGACGCGGATTTCCGAAACCCGGGCCGATCTGTCGAAAGAAGAATAGGACCGTCTCATGGCGACGACCCCGAATTTCCTCTTGGCCTGGGCGCGACGACCGGCCGCATGGCTGTTCGCGGCGGTTTTGCCGCTGCTCGGCGCGGTAACGCTGAGTTCCTGCGGCGGTGGCGCCGTCGCGCTGGCGGCGCTGGGCGGCGTCGGTACGGGCGGCACCGGCCTGACGATCGGCACCGTGGTTGCCTTTGGCAGCGTGGGCGTCGACGGCCAGGAGTACGACAGCGAAACGCCAAACTATTACCAGAACAGTGATACCGCGCAGGTTGCCGCCACCGCGGTGGGACTGGGAGACCGGATGCGTGTCGACACGAATGGCGGCAGTGCGGTGGCGATGACCGTCGAACCCTCGCTGATCGGCATGATTCAATCGGCCCCGCAGATCCAGGCCGACGGTGTCACGGGTACATTCGTCGTCAACGGCGTGTCGGTGGTGACGAACTTCGATGCGACCAAGGGCCCGATCACGTTCTACGTCGGGCTGACCAAGTTCGCCGACCTGACTGCCGGCATGATGGTCGAGGTGCACGGCCTGTTCGGCGTCGACACCAACGGCAACGGCTACCTCCAGGCCACGCGGATCGTGCAGTTGCCGGCACCGGCTTCGGGCGCGGCCACCATGGCGGCCCAGATCACCGGCATCGTGTCCGGCATGACCACCGGTCCGTCGGGGCAGCAGACCTTCACGATCGACGGCACCCCGGTGCAACTCACCTCGGCAACGGCGCTGCTCACGAGCGGCGTCGCATTGGCCGACGGGCAGGTGGTCAATGTGTCCGGCACCCAGTCCGTAGGCGGCGGCACGATCACTGCCGCGACGCTGCGGATCCACAGCGTGGTCGGGGTGGGCGGCACGGTGCAGGTCGAAGGCCTGCTTTCGACCGGCGGCGCGACCGGTCATACGCTCGACGGCATCCCGGTGGACCTGAGTGCGAGCGGCTTGCTGGCGGCGAACAATCTGGGTTCCTGGACTCCGGGGGCATACGTCGTGACCGGGACGGCCGATGCGTCGGGTGTCCTGCATGCGACGGCGGTACGGGCCTACAGTGCCAATCCGGCTCAGGTCAGCCTAAAAGGCACGATCACCGGGTACGTGAGCAACAGCAACTTCCTGGTGCGTGGCGTGCTGGTCAACGTTCCTTCCAGCGTCGGCCTGCCGTCGACGCAGTTGGGCAACGGCATCTACGTCGAGATCACCGGCAACCCCGGCGGCGTCGCGACCGGCGGGAGCGGCCAAGGCGATGAGGTCGTCGCAACGGGTGTGACGACCGCGTCGGCGGTGCCCCCGGCGGGCGCGACCGTCGACTATCTGGGCACGGTGACGGGCTACAACTCGGCAACGGGAACCTTCACGCTGAACGCGGGCAGCGGGACCACCTACCCGTCCGGCGGAGCCACCCTGAACGTGACCCTGACGTCGAACGCCGCCTACGTCAATGGCAGCGCGTCGGACCTGGCCGGTGCCTCGGGTGTCCCGGTCGAGGTCGAGGGAACTTATGCAGCCAACGGCATGCTCACGGTCAACAGCGTGACCTTCCTCGGCTCCGCGGTGCTGGGCACCAGCGGTGAGATCGAGCACTGGGACAGCAGTACGGGGTCGTTCACGGTTCACGACGTGCCGCTGACCGTCAATCCTTCTACGTCCTCCGGAACCAGATTCTGGTATCCCGGTTCCGTCACGACGGGCATCGTGCCGCCCTGGTTCGTGAACGGGGCCAACGTCGCCGTCCAGTACGACAACGCCGGTGTGGCGCAAACCATCAGCAGTTTGGAGAATTAAGCAATGCGATTGCTACTCATCGAAGACGACGTCTCCCTGGGGCAGTCCCTGAAATCCGGACTCCAGCAGTTCTCCCGTCGCGACGTCGACTGGGTACGCACGGCGGCGGAAGCGCGCGCCGCCTGGTTTTCCCGGGGCGAGCATGCCGATCCCTACGAAGCGGTGATCACCGATGTCGATCTGCCCGACGGCAACGGCATCGATCTGATCCGCATCGCCCGAAACCGGCGCGTCAAGACCCCGGTCTTGATCATGAGCGAGCGCGAGCACGTCGCGGATCGGGTGTATGGTCTCGACGCCGGCGCTGACGATTACCTGGTGAAGCCGGTGGCGTGCGACGAGATCGCGGCGCGGCTGCGGGCGATTCGCCGGCGCATGCACGGGCCGGTCGACGAGCGCAAGGTGCTGGGCGCGCTGGCGATCGACACGACCGCCCGGCTGGTCACGCTGTGCGACGAACCCATCGATCTGTCGGCGCGCGAGTTCACCGTGCTCATGGCCCTGGCGCGGCGCCCCGGCGCCATCGTTTCGCGCACGCAGATCGAATCCGCGCTCTACGGCTGGGAAAACGGTGCCGACAGCAACACCATCGAGGTCTATGTTCACCACTTGCGGCGAAAGCTCGGCGCGTCGACGATCCAGACGCAGCGCGGGCTCGGGTACCGGCTGGTGGCGCCGATGCTTTCCTGATCGTCACGGCGGATCGGGCCCCTCGCTGGCCACGGGAGCCCTTCGCACGCGGAGCCGATCAGTGGCCGTCGCTCACCGTGACCTTCGCCCCGATGCGTCCTGGTTTCGCCAGCCAGACCACGCCCACCAGCACTACGAACGCGGCGGCCGCGCCGTAGAACAGTTCATCGGCGCCCAGGGTATACGACTGCACGTCGATCATCCGGTTGATGATTCCAAGCGCCTGGGTCTTGGTGAATCCCCCGGCATGCAGTTGTCCGACCGTCAGGTTCGTCGGCGTGCTGAAGTCGGTGATGCCTTCGATCAGCTGCGCATGGTGCAGGCGCGCGCGATCATCCCACCATGTCGTCGTGATCGAGGTTCCGAATGCACCGGCGCTGATCCGGAAGAAATTCGACACCCCGGTTGCCGCGGGAATGCGTTCGGGCGGCAACCCCGAGAGCAGGATGGTCGTTGTCGGGATGAACATGAAGGAAACCGCGATGCCCTGGATCACCGCCGGCAGGATGACGGTATCCCAATCGGCATCCGTCGAGAACCACGAACGCATCAGCATCACATAGGCAAATACGAGAAACGAGATCGATGCCAGGATGCGCGGATCGAATCGGCTGACGTTGCGTCCGACCCAGGGTGACAGCGCGAGCGCAAGCACGCCCACCGGCGCCAGCGCGAGACCTGCCTGCGTCGCGGTGTAATCCATGTACTGCTGCAGCCATAGCGGGATCAGGATGACGTTGCCGAAGAACAGTCCGTAGGCCAGTGCCAGCGTGGTGCTGCCCACCGCGAAGTTGCGGATGCGGAACAGCGCGAGGTCGACGATCGGGTGCGCCTCGGTAAGCTCCCAGATCAGAAAGAGCACCAGGGAGACGATGGCGACGGTGCAGAGCGTGATGATCACCGGCGAGGCGAACCAGTCCAGCTCGCGACCTTTGTCCAGCATCATCTGCATCGACCCGACCCAGAGCACGAGCAGGACGAGCCCCACGAAATCGATCGGCCGCTTGCGGAGTACCGTTTCCCGGTCGCGGTAGATGCCGGCCGTGAGCGTCGCCGAGATGATGCCGACGGGAACGTTGATATAGAAGATCCAAGGCCAGGACAGGTTGTCCGAGATCCACCCTCCCAGCGGCGGTCCGACGATCGGGGCGACCAGTGTGGTCATGGCCCACATCGCCATCGCCGAGCCCGCGCGTTCCGGCGGGTAGCTCGACAACAGCAGGGCCTGCGACATCGGAATCATCGGGCCCGCGACCGCCCCCTGCAGGATCCGGAATGCGATCAACACCTGGAGGTTGGGCGCAAGGCCGCAGAGAAAGGAAGCCAGGGTGAACGCGAGCGTGGCTGCGAGGAAGATGCGGACCTGGCCGAATCGCTGCGCCAGCCAGCCGGTGAGCGGAACCGAGATGGCGGTCGACACGGCGAATGAGGTGATGACCCAGGTTCCTTCGTCCGGACTCACCCCCGTGTCGCCCGCAATCGCGGGAATCGAGACGTTGGCGATCGAGGTGTCGAGCACGTTCATGAACGTGGCCAGCGAAAGCGCGATCGTCCCCACCGCGAGCTTGGTGCCCTGCAGCGGCGGCAGCGGCGCCGTGCGGGCGCCCGACGGAGCGGCGGGGCTCATCGGCTGATGAGGTTTGCGGCGACGATCTTCGTCACCAGTGCGTCGGCTTCGCGCAGCGCGCCGGCATACACGTCCGTGCGGTCGTCGGGCGCCGCCGGGTTGTGCAGGGAAATCAGCGGACCGCGGTCGTCGCGCACGTCCACCGTGGCGCGCACCGACAGGCCGACGCGCAGCGGATGTGCGCGCAGTTCATCGGGGTCGATCGCGATCCGAACCGGTACGCGCTGGACGACCTTGATCCAGTTTCCGGTGGCATTCTGTGCCGGGAGCAGGGCGAAGGCCGCGCCGGTGCCCGCAGCGAAGCCGATGATTCGCCCGTGGTAGCGCACATGGCTGCCGTAGAGATCGGCGATCAGTCGTACCGGCTGTCCGATGCGCATGCGCGTGATCTGCACTTCCTTGAAGTTGGCGTCGACCCAGAGGTTGCGCATCGGGACGAGGGCCATGATCGGTGTTCCCGGGGCGACCCGCTGCCCGACCTGGACGCTCCGTCGCGCGATCTGCCCGGCGACCGGAGCGAGAATCCGCGTCCGTTTCCAGTCGAGATAGGCGGCGCGGACCCGCGCGGCGGCGGCGAGCACGTCGGGATGCGTTTGCACCCGGGTCCCGCGGGTATACGCCAGGTTGGCGCGCAGCTGCTCGCGGGCGTTCTCGAGCGCGGCGTGGGCGGTGGCGACGGCGAGTTCCGCGTGGCGGAGATCCTCCTGGGAGATCGCTCCGGTGCCGCGTACGGCGTTGCGCCGGCGCAGATCGTCGTCGGCGCGCGCAAGCTGAGCCCGTCGCAAGGCGACTTCGGCCCGCAGCGCGCCGTTGTCGGCAAAGCGCGATCGGGTGTGCCGCACCGCTTGCGCGAGCTCCGCTTCCCGCGCCGCCAGCGCGACGCGGGTGTCCGCGGGGTCGAGGCGGACCAGCAGTTGACCGGCGTGCACGGAGTCATTGGTGTCCGCGCCTACGGTCACGACCGTGCCGGCGACCTGCGGCGTGATCGGGATGACCCGGCCGTTCACGTAGGCGTCGTCGGTGTCCTCGTAGTTCCGGCCGATGAGGAACCAGTAGGCGGCAGCGCCGATGGCGACGAGGAGGAAAACCGAGAACGCGATGCGCAGCGCGGGCCGGCGTAACGGCGACGACGCCGGCGCGGTCGGCTCCGTATGAGCGGGGGGTGACGTGGCGGATGCCGGAGTTTCCGTTCCCATGGATTGGCCCGAGTAGTGAACCGTTAATAGCCCCCGCCCAGAGCAAGGGCGAGCGTGACGTCCAGGGCGGCGGCGCGCGATCGGAGATCGAGCGCGGCGCGGCGTTGCCGGAGCACGGCCTCCTGTGCGTTCAGAACGGCAAGACGGTCGCCCAGGCCGGCGCGGAAGCGGACGCGGGCCAGCTCGTACGCCGCGAGCGCGTTCTGCGTGGCCTGGGCCTGCTGTTCGCGTTGTCGGCGCACGGAGCCGATCGATGTCAGGGTGTCGGCGACTTCGCGCGCGGCGCCCAGCACGGTGGCGTTGTAGTCGTCGATCGCGGCGTCGGCATCCGCACTGCTGGCGCGAAGGTTCGCGCGTAGTGCCCCGCCTTCGAAGATCGGCAGGTGGATCGCCGGGCCGACCTGCCAGATGCGGCTGGCATATTGAAAGAAACTCTGGGTCGTCATCGAGTTGATGCCCACCAGGGCGCTCAGGCTGACGTCGGGGTAGAAGGAGGCCCGCGCGGCGTCGACATCGCGCAGCGCGGCGCGCGCGCGCGCCTGCGCCGCGGCGATGTCGGGTCGGCGGGACAGCAGATCGAACGGGAGCGCCGCGGGTGGATTCAGCACCGGCCCGGCGGGCAGGTGCGCGTCGACGCGATCGGCGGCTTGCGGCGCCTGCCCTGCAAGCACGGCAAGCGCGTGGCGCGCGAGGGCGATCCGTTCATCGGCCTCCTCGATCTCTTCGCGGATGACCGGGACCGGCACCGTCGCCAGGTGCCGTTGCACCTGGGTGTCGAGACCGGCACGCAAGCGGAGCTGGACGAGGCCGAGGGTGTGCCGGCGCGCTTCCTCGGTCTGGACCAGGATGCGTCGCGCCGATTGTTCGCGGGCCAGCGTGAAATAGGCGTGGGCGATGCCCGCCGCAAGTTGCGCGCGGGCCAGGTTGCGGCGGGATGTCTGCGCCTGGGCTCGCCAGCGTGCCGCATCGACCTGGTCGGCGATGTGGCCGGAAAAGTCGAAATCCCAGGCCGAGTCCAGCCCCAGCGTGTTGACGGTATGGATCATGCCCCCGAAGGGCGGCGGGAAAATGCCTGTCGACGAATAGCGTTGCGCAATGCTGTTGCCATCGACGGAAAGCGTCGGCATGGATGCCGCATGGGCCGAGGCGATCGCGGCGCGCGCCCGGGAAAGGCGCGCCTGGGCCATGCGCAGATCGGGACTATCGGCCAATCCGAGGTCGATCCAATGGGTGAGCTGGGCGTCGCCGTAGCGTGTCCACCAGCGCGCCGAGGGCAGCGAGGCGGCCGGTGCCGGTCGCAGATCGAGGCGTTTCGCGAGGGCCGCCGTCGTCGGCAGGGTTTCCTTCGGCGCGATGGCGTGGGTCGACGCGCAGCCGCCGAGCACCAGCGACGCGATCACGAGCGCTGCAAAGCGAAAGCGGAAATCGGGTCGGTGCGCCTGCGGAACGTCGTTATCGGCCGTCATGGGATTGCTTTCCTCGGGCGAGGATGCGTTTGAGCAGGCTTTTGAGTTGTTCGACGTCCGCGTCGGAAAGGTCCGCAAGATGCGCGTTGAGCACGTCCGAGATCACGTACGGTACCACCGCGACGGCACGTTTTCCGTCCTCGGTCAGTTCGATGTTCTGGATGCGCCGGTCGTCCGGGTTGCGCACGCGTCGCACCAGCCCTTTGTCTTCGAGGCGGTCGATCATCCGGGTGACGGCCCCGGCATCGCAGCCGACGTTGCGCGCGAGGCCGGTCGCCGTTTCGGAGGTATGGCGCTGCAGCATGAGCAAGGGCCGCCATTGCGCATCGGTGAGGCTGTATTCCTCCATGCGCTCGTCCATGGCACGCGACAGCATCTCGACCACCTGTTTCATCAGGAAGCCGACACTTTCCTCGATGCGGTACGACTCGCCGCGGTAATAGCCGGGTCGCACGGCAGGTGGCGTCCGGTGGTCGTCGTCCGGTAGGGTCATGGGGGACTCAATGGTTGTCTAGGCAGCAAATATACTTGCCTAGGCAAGTATGGTCAACCGTCGGGGACTTCGCGGGCCAGCTCCCGGCTCCGTGCCTGGGCGGCGAGCGCGCCGTCGATGATCGCGCCATGGAGGCCGGATCGCGCAAATTGCGCGAGCGCGGCCGCGGTGGTGCCGCCTTTCGAGGTCACCCGTTCGCGCAAGGTGGCGAGGCTTTCCGGCGACTGCGCGGCGAGCCGGGCGGCGCCGGTGACGGTTCGGACGGCGAAATGGCGCGCCTGGGCCGCGTCCATCCCCATGCGCTGCGCGGCGTCCTGCAATGCTTCGAGGAAATAGAACACGTACGCCGGGCCGCTGCCGGAGATGGCGGTCACGGTGTCGAGCATGGCTTCGTCGTCGAACCAGACCGCATCTCCGACGGCTTGCAGGATCTGCGTCGCGGCGTCCCGCTGCGTCGCGGTGACGCCGTCGCGCGCAAAGGCGCCGGTGATCCCTTCGCCGATCAACGCCGGCGTGTTGGGCATCGCACGCACGACCGATTCGGTGCGGGCCCAGCGCGCGATCGAGGCGCTGGGAATGCCCGCCGCGATCGAAACGAGGAGTCGGCCGGGGACGGGCGCGTCGAGCGCTACGCAGACGTCCCGGATCTGTCCGGGCTTGACCGCCAGGACGAGCACCTCGGCGTCGAGCAGGTCGCGGTCGGGGGTGTCGGTGACGGGGATGCCGAAATCCGTCGCAAGGGCACCGCGCCGCGCGGCATCGCGTTCGACGACGCGGATCGCCGACGCGGGGGTTCCCTGCTTGCGTAGGCCGCCGATCAGGGCTGCCGCCATGTTGCCGCCGCCGATGAATCCGATCTTCATGTCCGTTTCCCAAAAATCGCGGTGCCGATGCGCACCATGGTTGCGCCTTCCGCGATGGCAGTTTCAAAATCGGCCGACATACCCATGGATAGCGTGTCGATGCCGGCTGCGGATGGGCCGCTCAGCGCAGCCCGCAGGGTTTCCTGCAAGGTGCGCAACCGGCGGAATGCCGCGCGTTGCGCGGCGGGCGGCAGGTCCGGCGCCGGAATCGCCATCAAGCCGCGCAGGCGAAGGCCCGGCAGGCGGAGGATTTCCCGTGCCAGTTCGAGGACGTCCGCCGGGGCGACGCCGCTTTTGCTGGCCTCGCCGCTGATGTTGACCTCGATCAGGGACTGCAGCGGCGCGCGATCGGCGGGGCGTTGCGCCGCCAGGCGCCGGGCGATCCGGATCCGATCGATCGACTGAACCCAGTCGAAGTGCTCGGCGATCGGCCGGGTCTTGTTGCTCTGGATCGGTCCGATGAAGTGCCATTGGAGCGGCCCGGATTCGGGCATCGAGCGTAGTCGGCCCATCTTGTCGACGGCCTCCTGCACATAGCTTTCGCCGAACGCTTTCTGGCCCGCGCGCGCCGCCGCCGCGACCGCCTCCGCCGGGAAGGTCTTGCTGACGGCGATCAGGGTGACCGAGCCGGGGGGGCGGCTCGCGGCCTGCTCCGCCATCCGGATGCGCGTGCATACCGCATCGAGACGAAGCGCCAGCGCAGACGGGTCGGAAGACGCCAATTTACCGTTACACATCCCAGAAGCCTACCGTATGCTACCGGGACCTCGACACACGCGGCGCCCGCCCATGGATATTTCCGAACTCCTCGCGTTTTCCGTCAAGAACAAGGCATCGGACCTGCATCTGTCGGCGGGGTTGCCGCCGATGATCCGCGTGCATGGCGACGTGCGTCGCATCAATCTGCCGCCGCTGGATCACGAGGAAGTGCACGGCATGGTGTACGACATCATGAGCGATTCCCAGCGCAAGCAGTACGACGAACATCTCGAGTGCGATTTTTCCTTTGAAATCGCCGGGTTGGCGCGTTTCCGGGTCAATGTTTTCAACCAGGACCGCGGGGCCGCGGCAGTCATCCGGACGATTCCGTCGCGGGTTCTGACCCTGGAGGAACTCCATACGCCGCGGGTGTTCGCGGACTTCGCGTCCAAGCCGCGCGGCTTGGTGTTGGTCACCGGGCCGACGGGTTCCGGAAAGTCCACCACCCTCGCGGCCATGGTCGACCACGTCAACAATACGTCGTACGGCCATGTGCTGACGATCGAGGATCCGATCGAATTCGTGCATGAACCGCGCAAGTGCGTGATCAACCAGCGCGAGGTCGGCGCGCACACGTTGTCGTTTTCCAACGCCCTGCGATCGGCGTTGCGCGAAGACCCGGACGTGATCCTGGTCGGGGAGTTGCGCGATCTGGAAACGATCCGCCTGGCGCTGACGGCGGCGGAAACCGGGCATCTGGTCTTCGGGACCTTGCATACCTCATCGGCGGCCAAGACGATCGACCGGATCGTCGACGTGTTCCCGGCCGCGGAAAAGGATATGGTCCGGGCGATGCTCTCGGAATCGCTGGTCGCCGTCATCTCCCAGGTTCTGATCAAGCTCAAGGACGGCAGCGGCCGCACGGCCGCGCACGAAATCATGGTCGGTACCCCGGCGATCCGCAATCTGATCCGCGAAAGCAAGATCGCCCAGATGTACTCGATGATCCAGACGGGAAGCCAGTTCGGCATGCAGACCTTGGATCAGTGCATGATCGACCTGGTTCGGCGCAACGTCGTGAGCGCGGCCGACGCGCGCTCCTATGCCAAGAGTCCGGAGAATTTCGCGGGCTGAAGTCCCGGAGGATGCCATGGATCGCGACCAAGCCATACGGTTCACGCATGACCTGCTCCGACTGCTGCTGCAGAAGAAGGGGTCCGACCTGTTCCTGACCGCGGAATTCCCGCCGGCGTTCAAGATCGACGGGCGGGTGGTGCCGGTATCGAACCAGCCGCTCACCGCTCAGCACACGGCGGAACTGGTGCGTGCGATCATGAACGATCGGCAGGCGTCGGAGTTCGAGGCGAGCAAGGAATGCAACTTCGCCATCAACCCGACCGGGATCGGGCGGTTTCGCGTTTCGGCCTTCGTGCAGCAGGGGCGGGTTGGAATCGTCCTGCGCACCATCGCGGACTCCATTCCCACGGTCGAAAGCCTGAGCCTGCCGCCGCTCGTCAACGACTTGGCGATGACCAAGCGCGGCATCGTGATGGTTGTCGGCGCCACCGGGTCGGGGAAATCCTCCACCCTTGCGGCGATGGTGGGCTACCGCAACGAGCACAGCCAGGGACACATCATCACCATCGAAGACCCGATCGAATTCGTTCATCCCCACCGCAACTGCATCGTCACGCAGCGGGAGGTCGGCGTCGATTGCAATGACTGGCACGTGGCGCTGCGCAATACGCTGCGTCAAGCTCCCGACGTGATCCTGATCGGGGAGGTTCGCGACCGCGCGACGATGGAGCACGCGATCGAATTCGCGGAGACCGGCCACCTAGTGATGTGCACCTTGCATGCCAACAACACCAATCAGGCCCTCGATCGGGTGGTCAACTTCTTCCCCGAGGATCGGCGCGCGCAACTGCTGATGGACCTGTCGCTGAATCTGCGCGCGATGATTTCGCAGCGCCTGCTGCCGCTGAAGGATCGCAAGGGACGGGTTCCGGCGGTGGAGGTGCTGCTGAATTCGCCGCTCGTCTCCGACCTCATCTTCAAAGGCGACGTGCACGAGATCCGGGAGGTCATGAAGCGCTCCCGCGATCAGGGCATGCAAACCTTCGACCAGGCGCTCTTCGATCTGCACGAGTCGGAAACGATCTCCTACGAAGACGCCTTGCGCAACGCCGACTCGGTAAACGATCTGCGCTTGCAGATCAAGCTCAACTCCAAACTCTTCGGCGGCATGGCCACCATCAATCGCGGGATCGAGCACCTGGGGTTGAGCAGTTAGTGTGGCGCGTCGCGCAGGGTGCGGCGTGTCATCCGTGCGTTCCCCGCCCTCTCCCGCTTGCGGGAGAGGGCGGGGGTGAGCGCGGCCGATCGCGGTTGCGACCCGGACCGTGTACCCGATCTGTCGTTATCCGGTAATGCCCGCGGCGCGTTCCTCGCGTAGACTCGACGCCCGCGATGAACCTCTTTGCCAAGCTCTACTACCAACTCCGTACGGTTGCCAAGGCGATCCGGTTATACCTGGTCATCGCCGGTCCCGGCATCGTCGTCATGGTCGCCGACAACGACGCCGGCGGCATCACCACCTACGCCGCCACCGGATCGAAGTACGGCTATGGCCTGATCTGGTTCCTGCTGTTGCTGATCCCGGTGGCCTACTACGTGCAGGAGATGACGGTGCGCCTGGGCGCCGTCACCAAGCGCGGGCACGCCGAAGCGATCTTTTCCGGGTTCGGCGCATTCTGGGGATGGTTCTCGCTCATCGATCTGATGATCGTCGACTGGCTCACGCTCGTCACCGAGTTCGTCGGCATGACCTCGGCGATGCAGATCTTCGGCATTCCCGCCTGGCTCACCACCGCCGCGGTCGTGGTGTTGTTGTGCGGGATCATGCTGACGGGCCGCTATTGGACCTGGGAGAAGATCGCGCTGCTCTTCTGCGCACTCAATCTCGTATACATCCCCGGTGCGTTCCTGGTCCATCCCTCGGTGCACGACATCCTGCAGCACGGACTGATTCCGAACTTCCCGGGTGGGTTCAACGGCCAGATGTTCTTCTTCCTGATGGCCAACATCGGCACGACGATCGCGCCCTGGATGCTGTTTTTTCAGCAGAGTGCGGTGGTCGACAAGGGGATGCTCGAAAAGGACATTCCCTGGGGGCGGTTCGATACCTGGCTGGGTTCGATCCTGACCATCGTGGTCGCGATCTTCATCGTCGTCGTCACCGGCACGGCACTCGAGGGCGTCAACATCGACAGCGCGGCGCAGGCATCGCTCCTGTTGCAGAATACCCACCATTGGGTCGGGACGTTCATGGCGATCGGCCTGTTCGATGCCGGCCTGCTGGGGGCGATTTGCATCTCGCTGGCGAGTTCGTGGGCCTTCGGCGAGATTTTCGGTTGGGCGCACTCGCTGAATACCAACATCCGCGAGGCGCCCTGGTTCTACGTCTCGTACTTCCTGACGCTGGTCACGGCGGGCGCGGTCGTGCTCATCCCCGGTGCGCCGCTCGTGCTGATCACGCTATTCGTGCAGGTGATCGCGGTGACGCTGCTGCCGGCGGCGCTGGTATTCCTCATCCTGCTGCTCAACGACAAGGAGCACATGGGCGAATACGCCAATACGCGCGTGCAGAATGTCATCGGCGGGACGATCGTGGTCGTGATCATCGTTCTGTCCACCCTGTACGGGATCAGCGCGCTGTTCCCGAATCTCTTCGGCTGACGGAGGCGGCATGTTCGACAAGTTCCGCGCCATCCACGCCCGCTACCGCACGCCGCGCATCGCCATGTCGCCGGTGGTGCGCCGGGCGCTCCTCGGGTTGCGGATCTATCTCATCGTGCTCGTCCTGCTGATGCTCTATAAGTTCGTGTTGATGGCAGGCGCTTGAGGAGAAATGCATGGTCGCGGTCGTCGAACCCGAATTCTTCCTGAGCGAAATCATCGGCCGGCGCGTCATTCGGCAGTCGGAGCGTGTCGGGCGGCTGCAGGATCTGGTCATCGTCGAGACGGGCAGGCTACCGGAGGTGACGCAACTGGTGGTGCGCCGCCCATATGGCTATCCGTCCCTGCTGGTCCCCTGGGACAAGGTCGTCGTCGTTTCGACCAACGAGATCGCCATCGATATCGGCGCGTTGGAGGAGTATCAGCAGAGCCCGCAGTCCGGAGCCATCCTGTTACGCGACTATATTCTGGACAAGAAGATTCTCGATCTCGACGATCGCGAGGTCGAGGTCGTCTACGACGTCAAGCTCGCGTTCCAGGGTGGAAAGCTCTATGCGAGCGAGGTCGACTTCAGTCGCTATCGCTTGCTGCGCCGCCTGGGTTTGCGGCGCCTGGCGCGATTTTTCGCCCAGCAGCATGGCGGTGAGAACACGGTTTCCTGGAAGTATGTGCAGCGTTTGCCGGACACCCTGGGGAGCTTCTCCGGCAGCGTCAAGCTCAACGTACTCAAGTCGGCGCTGCATGAAATCCACCCGGTCGACTTGGCCGACATCCTGGAAGAACTCGAAAGCGGCCAGCGGCAGGCGATCTTCAATCAGCTCGATCCGGAGTTGGCATCGGAAACGCTGGAAGAAGTCGAGCCGCGGGTGCAGCGGGAACTGCTCGCGACGATGCAGCACGATCGCGCGATCCAACTCATCCGGGAGATGAGCCCGGCGCAGGCGGCGGACCTGGTGGCGGCGTTGCCGGCATCGGAGGCCGAGGAGATCCTGGGCGGTCTGGACGGGGACGACGCGACGCGGATCCGGCGCATCGTGGAGCACCACGACGAGAACGTCCTGCTTTTCGTGAGTCAGGGATACATTCGTCTTGCGCCGGATGCGCCCGTCCGGCGGGTGCTGGCGGAATATCGCGATCTGGCGCAGGGCAAGGACGTGCTGTCCTACCTCTATGTGATCGATGCGGAGGATCGCCTGGTCGGTGTCGTCGGCCTGCGCGAGCTGGTTTCGGCGGAACCGGGGCGTCCGCTTGGCGCGATCATGACCGAACAGATCATCACCCTCGGTGCGGCCGACACCTTGCGCGACGCCGTCCATGCGCTGGCGCGGTATGGTCTGCGCGCCATCCCGGTCGTCAGCCCGGAGCGGCATATGCTGGGGGTGATCTCCGATCGGGATGTCCGGGGCTTGAAGCCCAGGCTCGATTGACGATACAATCCCCGGTTTTCCGAAACTCGGTAAGGCATACTCCATGGTCGTGATCCGGCTGGCTCGGGGCGGAGCCAAGAAGCGTCCGTTTTTCCACGTCGTCGCAACGGATTCGCGCAACGCGCGCGATGGCCGTTTCATCGAACGTGTCGGTTTTTACAATCCGGTCGGTGCGGACGCGGCGCAGAATTTTCGCGTGGCGGCGGATCGCATCGCATATTGGCAGGGCGTCGGCGCCCAGCTCAGCCCGACGGTTGCCCGGCTGATCAAGCAGCACGGCACGCAAGCGGCGGTCTCTTCGGCGGGTGCGGCCGCTGCGGCCTGACGATCTGGTCGAGCTGGGGGTCTTGCGCGGCCCCTACGGTGTGCGCGGCTGGGCGCATGTCCGGCCGTATTCGGCGGACGCGGAGGTATTGCGCAGCACGCGCCGCTGGTGGTTGGCCATGCCGGCCGACGCGGAAGCCCGCGTGCCGGTGACCGTGACCGGCGTACGGCGGCAAGGTGCCGAGCTGGTCGCGAAATGGCAGGGATGCGACGCTCCCGAAGTGGTGCAGGCCCTACGCGGTGCGCGGGTCTTTGTCGCTCGCGCGGATTTCCCGGAACCGCCGGACGGCCAGGTGTATTGGGTCGACTTGATCGGTGCGCAGGTGTTCAACCGCGAAGGGCTGTGCCTCGGAACGGTCCGTCAACTGCAGAACAACGGGGCGCACGACCTGCTGGCGGTGGAGCCGGCCGTCGGTCCGGCAATCGATCCGGCCGAAAAACGGTCCCGGACCGTGCTGATCCCGATGGTCGACGCCTACGTCGACCGGGCCGATGTCCAAACCCGGCGGATCGACGTGGACTGGCAGCCGGATTGGTGAAATGCGATTCGACGTCGTTACCTTGTTCCCCGAGATGTTCGCGGCTCTCACCGAGCACGGTATCACCCGTCGCGCGCACGAGCAGGGGGCATGGCGCCTGGAGACGTGGAATCCGCGCGATTTCACCAAGGACGCGCATCGGACGATCGATGACCGGCCGTTCGGCGGTGGGCCCGGCATGGTATTGATGGCCGAGCCGCTGGCGCAGAGCGTCGAGGCGGCGCGGGCGGCGCAGGCGCAGGACGGAGGTCGTCGGACCCGGGTCGCCGCGTTTTCCGCCGCCGGAACGCCGTTGCGCGATGCGCGCGTGCGCGAGCTGGCGGCGCAGGGGCAGGCGGGTCTGTCCTGGGTGCTGGTGTGCGGCCGCTATGAGGGGATCGATCAGCGTTTCCTCGACGCTTGTGTCGACGAGGAATGGTCGGTCGGGGATTTCGTGCTGTCGGGCGGCGAGCTTGCGGCGATGGCGCTGATCGACGCGGTGGTGCGCCATCTTCCGGGGACGATGCGGCCGGAATCGGCACAGGACGAGTCGTTCGCCGAGGGCCTGCTCGACGCGCCCCATTACACGCGCCCCGAGGTCTGGCGCGGACGCGAGGTGCCGCCGGTGTTGCTGTCCGGTCATCATGCCGACATCGGGCGCTGGCGCAAGGAGCAGGCGTTGGCCAGAACCCGTCGGATCCGGCCGGATTTGTTGCAAAATACGAAGTTTCGATGAACCCCATCCTCTGGGCGGTGCAAAACCCCATTCCGAATGCCGCCGCATGATGGTCTCAGGAGAGTGAACGTGAACGTGATTGCGCAGTTGGAACAGGAAGAAGTCGCACGCCTGACCGCGAACCGGTCCATTCCGGCATTTGCCCCGGGCGATACGGTGATCGTCAGCGTCAACGTCGTCGAAGGAACGCGCAAGCGGGTCCAGGCATACGAAGGCGTCGTCATCGCCAAGCGCAACCGCGGCTTGAACAGCGCGTTCGTCGTGCGCAAGATTTCCAGCGGTGAAGGGGTGGAGCGGACGTTCCAGACGTACTCCCCGACGATCGCGTCCATCGAGGTCAAGCGTCGTGGCGATGTCCGCCGCGCCAAGCTCTACTACCTGCGCGAGCGCTCCGGCAAGTCGGCGCGGATCCGCGAAAAGCTCCCGACGAAATCCGCTGAGTGAGCTGGGCCGCCCTCGTCCTGACGCTGTTGCTGGAACAGGCGCGGGCGGTTCCGCCCGCCAACCCCGTGTATGCAGGGGCGGAAGCCTGGGCCGATCGCGTTGCGCGCAACTGCAATGCCGGCAAGGTCCGACATGGCGTCTACGGGTGGATCCTGGTGGTGGGCGTGGCGACCGCGCTCACCATCGCCGGGTTCCATCTCGCGCGTTGGGGAGGGTGGATTCCCGCGCTGGCGGTCAATGTGGCGGTGCTGTTCTTCACCCTCGGGTTCCGCCAGTTCAGCCACCCCATCACCGCGATCCAGCGGGCCTTGCAGGAGGGGGATCTCGCCGAGGCCCGGCGTCTCTTCCTACAGTGGCGACGCGAGGTCGACCCCGACTTCGATCCGACCGAGGTCGATGACACCGAGATCGTGCGCAAGTCGATGGAGTTCGGCTTGCTCGCCGCGCATCGGCACGTCTTCGGCGTGCTGTTCTGGTTTCTCGTCTTGCCCGGACCCTCGGGCGCCGTGCTCTACCGCTTGAGCGAATTCGTCGCCCGGCGCTGGAACCGCCTGCCGGCATCCGCGGATCTCGATCTGCCGCCCGACCGGTTCGGCGCATTCGCGCGGCGCGCGTTCGCATGGATCGACTGGGTGCCGGCGCGCCTCACGGCGCTGGGATTCGCCATCGTCGGCGACTTCGAAGGGGCCGCCTATTGCTGGCGCGAGGCGTCGGTGGGCGGCCAGCCCGCCTGGGAGTCGGATCGCGTCCTGATCCTTGCCGCGGCGAGCGGTGCGTTGGGCGTGCGCGTGCTGGGTGGGGCGGACTCCGCGCGCATGTCCCGTCGCGAGGGAGCGGAATCGGACTGGCTGGTCGAGCCGACTCCGCAGGCCCTGCAGTCGGCGGTCGGGCTGGCCTGGCGCGCGATGATCCTCTGGCTGCTGCTGCTGCTGCTGGTCACCGTCGCGGCAACCGTAGCCTAGGAGAGGGGGCGGCGAGGCAGAATCGGTACTCCCTCTCCCGCACGCGGGAGAGGGAGACCACCGGCGCATTCATCGCTCAGGAAATCCGTCTGCCGCGCACACTCCGGGACGATTCCCCCTCGTCGAGCAACCGGCGGTAGAACGCATGGCGCTCGGGTGCGATCGCTCCGGCAGCGAGCGCGGCGCGGATCCGGCAGTCCGGCTCTTCGATGTGGCGGCAATCGGCGAAGCGGCAGGTTCCCGGGGCCGCGGCGAAATCCGTCATCCATGCCGGCAGGTCGGCGAGGTTCAGGTGGTGCAGTCCGAACGACTGGAATCCGGGCGAATCGATCAAGGCTCCTTCGACGCCGTATGGATACCAGCGTGTCGCGGTGGTGGTTTGCTTTCCTTGGCCGCTGCGCTGGGAAAGCTCGCCGACGCGCAGACGTTCTCCCAGCAACAAGGAGAGCAGGCTCGATTTGCCGACGCCGGAATGGCCTACGAACAAGGTCACCCGATCGCGGCATTCCCGGTCCAGGGCTTCGTACGTTTCGGCCGGTCGCGTCTTGGCCGAGATGCGCAAGCCGCGCGCACCCAGCGCGCACGCTTCATCGAAGACCGACCGCGCCGTCGGCGATTCGATGTCGATCTTGTTGAGCACGAGCAAGGCATCGACATCGGCCGCCGCGCAGGCCAGCATCGCGCGCCAGAGGAACTCGCGCTGCGGCGCCGGTTGCGGTGCGAACACGATCGCCACCTGATCGACGTTGGCGGCCAGCGGTTTGGTGCGTTCGGCGTCCTCGCGGTAGAGAAGGTTCCGCCGCGGTTCGATCGCTTCGATCGCGGCGCTGCCGTGGTGCAGGGTGTAGGACACCCGGTCGCCGACGACCGCATCGAGCCGTTTCCCGCGTCGGACGGCCTCGTACTCCCGGCCGTCGTCCGTGGCGATGATCGAGTGCTGGCCGAATCGGGCGACGATCCGGCCGGTCAGGCGCGTCGCGGTCATGGATCTCCAATCGTTCGACCGAGTCGCCCGATCCGCGCGGCGGCGGGCGGGTGCGAGTCGTAGAACCGCGAGTACAGCGGATCGGGGGTGAGCGTCGCCGCATTGTCCTGGTAGAGCTTGACCAGGGCGCGGATCAGCGCCGCCGCCGATGCGTTTTGCGCGGCAAAGGCATCGGCCTCGAATTCATGGCGGCGCGAGTACGCGCTGCGGAGCGGTGCCAGGAAGAGCGCGAACCACGGAACGACGAGCGCGAACAGTACGAGCGCGAGGGCATTGCGGGGCTCGTTTGGCGCGAGCGGTACGCCCAGGGCGGCATAGAACCCGTCCTGCCGGCTCAGCCAGCCAAGCAGGGCTAGGCCGAACAGACTGGAGAACATCCCGGCGAGCATCCGCTTGCGGACATGGTGGAGGCGGAAGTGTCCGAGCTCATGCGCGAGCACGGCTTCAACCTCGTCCGGCTGCAGCCGCTCGATCAACGTGTCGTAGAACACGATGCGCCGCGCCCGGCCGAGGCCGGCGAAATAGGCGTTGCCATGGCCGGATCGCCGTGACCCGTCCATCGTATACACGCCGTTGCTGCGGAAGCCGGTGCGCGCCAGCAGGGCGCCGATGCGATCGCGCAGAGGGCCGTCGGCCAGCGGCGTGAACCGATTGAAGATCGGCGCGATCCAGCGCGGGTAGGCGGCGGTCAGCGCCATCGTGAATGCCGTCCAGACCGCCCAGGCAGCCAACCACCACCAGGGTCCGGCACGGTCCATGCAGGCGAGGATCGCCGCGGCGAGCGGCAGTCCGAGGGCGATCGCGAGCAGGGCCGTCTTGAGCGCGTCGAGGAGGAAGGTTCTCGGTGTCATGCGGTTGAAGCCGAAGCGCTGTTCGAGGCGGAATTGGCGGAACCATTCCAGCGGAAGGTCGGCGACCGCGAGCAGGGCGAAGATTGCCGCGATGAGCGCCAGTTCGCCGGCAAACCCGGCGCCGAGGCCGGCATCGATGGCGTTGCGCACGAGGCGGATGCCGCCGCCCCAGGTCAGCAGCGCGAACAGCAGTCCCTCCCCGAGCATCTCGACGATGGCGAATCGCTGTTTCGCGACCGTATAACACGCCGCGCGGGCATGCGCATCGGGGCCGATGGCGGCGGCGAACGCCGGGGGAACCGTGTCGGCGTGCCCCGACACGAAGCGGATCTGCCGCGTCGACAGCCATAGCCGCAGCGCGAGATTCATCGCGACGGCGGCAAGGAGGAACCAAGTGGCGGACGGGGCGGATGGCACGCGGCGGGCGCGGAAGGGATGGGCGGGTGGGCTATGCGAAAATTGCCGGGATCCAAACCCGACGCGACGAAAATTATATGGCACAGGATTTCCCGGCCGCTCCCGAGGCGGCTGCGCAGACGTACGACGACAATCGGTTGATCTGGATCGACATGGAGATGAGCGGTCTGAGCCCCGATTCCGATCGCATCCTCGAGATTGCGGTGGTCGTCACCGATGCGGAACTGCGCACCGTCGCCGAGGGGCCGGTGGTCGTCGTGCATCAGTCCGACGCGGTCCTGGATGGCATGGATGCCTGGAACAAGGGGACGCACGGTCGTTCCGGTCTCATCGAGCGGGTTCGGCAATCGACGATCGACGACGCCGCGGCGGAGAACGACGTACTGGGGTTCCTGGCGCGTTACGTGCGACCGGGGAAATCCCCGATGTGCGGAAACTCGATCTGCCAGGACCGCCGCTTCCTCGCGCGCTGGATGCCACGTCTGGAAACCTTTTTCCACTACCGGAACCTCGATGTCAGCACGCTCAAGGAACTTGCGCGGCGCTGGAATCCCGAGGTGTATCGCAGCTTCGAGAAGAAGAGTCGGCACGAAGCGCTGGCCGACGTCTATGAATCGATCGACGAGTTGCGGCATTACCGGACGCGCTGGATCGAGGCGCCGAAGCCTTGACGGACCCGCGGCAACCTTCGATCGATCCCGGTCGCGACTCACGGACGACCGCGCCGTGGCAGATGACCGAATGCGATCCGCACGAAGGCGGCCTCCGGGATCCGGTGCTCCCGGACGTCCTGGCGCCCAATCTGGATGTCGTCTTCTGCGGTACGGCCGTCGGCGAGGCCTCCGCTCGGGCGGGTGCGTATTACGCCGGGCCGGGAAATCGCTTCTGGCCGGCCTTGCACGAGGCGGGATTCACCCCCATCCGGCTGAGACCGCAAGACGATCGCACGCTGCTCGACTACCGCATCGGTTTGACGGATCTGGCCAAGCGGATCGCCGGAAACGATCGGATTCTTTCCCGAGCCGATTTCGACTGTGCGGGGCTACGGCAGCGGATCGAACGTATCCGTCCGCGCATCCTGGCCTTTACGTGCAAGCGGGCGGCGCAAGAATTCACGGGGTTGCGGCGTCTGGACTATGGTCCTCTCGGAATCGACGTCTTTTCGGACACCGCGGTGTTCGTGTTGCCATCGCCGTCCGGTTCGGCGTGCCGCTATTGGCACATCGAGCCCTGGAAACGGCTGAAGCGTCTGGTCGATCATCGAGGGGATACGCGTTTGGCCCCCTCGCCTGGAATCGAACTACCGGCATTTTCCCCTCTGGCGTAGCCATTGTCCGTGGTTCAGATACCCCACAAAGTACCCCACGCCGCATCTGGTTGCCAATCCGGCATATTTGATATCACATTAGGGCAACTCTGAACAAGTTCCCATCACCTCTGGGGAGTGCGCTGAGATAATTGCACTGAATCGGTAACGGGGGTTTGAATGAAGCAGATGTCGTTGGTTGCCGCCTCGGGGTTTGCCAGTCACGGCAAGGTGACGAAGCGGGCGCAGTTTCTTGAAGAAATGAACCGCGTCGTAGGCGGTATCCCGCTCGTAGTTGAAGGTTCCGACGGCGGTCGATTCACAGACTACGCGACTTTCGTTTCTTGAACAACACGTTGCTTCTGACGACCGAGGGCGGCGGCAAGGACCCAGAGGTCGCGG
>JAKAFN010000023.1 GCA_021825945.1 Pseudomonadota bacterium | reverse complement strand
CGCGCCGTGCACGAAGCTGCGGTCGAGCTTGACAATGTGGGCCGGTACGCCAAGCAAGTTGCTGAAGGAGGAGTACCCGGTTCCGAAGTCGTCGATCGCGAACGTGACGCCGACTGCCGCAAGTCGGCTCAAGGCATCCTTGACCGCGGCGTCGCCGTGCAGGTCCATCGACTCGGTGATTTCGAGTTCCAGCGCCCCGCGCGGCATCCCGGTGGTTTGTAGTGCGGCGATCACCGTGCCGACGAAATGCGACCGGCGCAACTGGGCGGTCGACACGTTTACCGCCACCCGCGGAATCGGCACGCCGACGATGCGCAGGCGAAGGCCCGGAGCGTCGGGATCGTCAACGAGCAACTGCGCAATGGCGTCATCGACTCGATGCATTTCCGCAGCACGCTGGCGCACGCGTGATGCGGGGCGGGGAAGGGCCGGGGCGTCCCATTCCCCGATCGAGTCCGTCTCGCGTTACCAAACGGAGGCGCCTTATCCGATCTTGATCACCGGGGCGGGAAGGTAGGGCGCCGCGATCCGCATCAGCCGATTGGCGATCCGCTGTGCACGCTTCGCTCCGCCGTCCGAGAACATATGGTCCGCAATCTGTCGTCTAAGGATCTTGGCTTCGGCCGCGCATGCGACACCAATAATCCCATAGGACGACAGAAGGATCTTCTTCATGGCACCCAGATCCAAGCCGCGTCGTCGCAACGTTTCCATGGCAGCGCGCGCTCTTTGCGTGGAAAGGGCCGAGATCGCCGCGGAGATTGCCGGCAAGCCGATTTCCGCGGTAGATTCCTCGTCGTCGAGGCAATCCAGATATTCGGATTCGTAATCTCTGGGTCGCTTCTGAAACGCCATTCCATACCTGTGGAGAATGCTGCCCAGCAACCCCGCCACGTTGGGTGGCTGTTTCCCGCGCAGCGCTTGCTGAAAATAGATTGTCAGCATCGCCTGCGCGCGACTCGGGTCGAGAACCGATTTCAGCAGTGCGCCGTATTTGCGGTCGGCGTACCGGATGGTGTGTTCCGGGTTTCGCGCCTGATCGCTATCGAGAAGATCCAGGTCGGCGACATAGTCATCGAACGAATCGGATGTTCCACCAAGCGCGGCGGATGGAGATGCCATGGATCGTCCCGATGGGTCGGCGGGAGTCCGCCCGTTCCGCGACGGTGATGGATTGGAATCGGATGGTGGCAAGGCCGGAGGACGCGCCATCTCGGCATTGACATCATCGCCGCACGGCGTATCGGTGAACGTGGTCGAGCCGTCCTTCGACGTACATCGATAAATTTGGGCCGAGCCGAGAGCCGGAAGCAGTAGGGCAACGACAATGCTTGTCCAGAGAAGGGCTCTTCGCATCAGGATTTCCTCCCGCTTCTTGGGCAACCTACGAAATGTTGGCTTGGCGGTGTCGTGCGTCCCAGCCCGCCGAGGCATCAAAACCTCGCCCCAACCGACTGCGGTGCGCCAACACGACCCAATGCCCAGGGCTCGGAGGAAGGCCCCACGACACATGGCGAGATTCGGCTTCCGCATGGGCGCAATGCCGGTTTCGAGGGAAATCAGGGAACTACGGGGATTTCGCTGCTTGTGCAAACCCCGGAAAAGGGGTCGTGGTGCCCAGGAGAGGACTCGAACCTCCACACCTTTCGGCACTAGTACCTGAAACTAGCGCGTCTACCAATTTCGCCACCTGGGCAACTCAGCGGAGGCAAATTGTACCGTATGCTGCGCATTTTTGCGGGACACCGCCAATCTTTTGCAAACGGAACGGAAACGGGGGACGAAATCGCTAGTCGGAATCGAGGAAAGGGAACCCACGCCGGTACGGCGGCAGACGACAACCGGCGCGCCGCGGACGCCTCGGCGGCCGGTGTGAGCCGCCAAGGGGTGCTGGATGCGCTGACCGCCTCGGGTGCGCCGATGCGCATCGAGGACCTGGCTGCGCACCTCGGGCAGGCGGCCGCCGAGCCCTCGGCGCTCGAGGCGGTGCTCGCCGACCTGGAACGAAGCGGTCAGGTGATCCGCAACCGGGCGGGCCTGTTGCTGCTCTCGGCGCGGGCGAATCTGCTGGCCGGCCAGGTGCAGGGTCATCGCGACGGTTTCGGCTTCCTGATCCGCGACGACCGCGGCCCCGACGTCGCGCTTCCCGAGTCCGAGATGAGCAAGGTCGTCCACGGCGACCGGGTGCTGGTGCGGGTGCGCGGCACCGATCGGCGGGGGCGGCCCGAAGGCGAGATCGTCGAGGTGGTCGAACGGCGCACCCACCAGCTGGTGGGGCGCCTGATCAACGAACGCGGCGTCAGCGTCGTGGTGCCCGAGGATCAGCGCATCCGCCACGACATCCTGGTGCCGCCCCATGCGGCCGGCAAGGCCCGCGACGGCCAAGTGGTGGTCGTCGAGATCGTGCAGCAGCCGCAGCGCGACCTGCAGGCGGTGGGGCGGGTGATCGAAGTCCTGGGCGAAATCGATGATCCGGGCATGGAGATCGAGATCGCGGTGCGCAAGTTCGGCGTGCCGCACCAGTTCCCCGAAACCGTGCTGACGCAGGCGCGCAGCCTGCCGCCGGAGGTGCGCAGGAGCGATCTGCGCGGGCGGGTCGATCTGCGCGACGTGCCCCTGGTCACGATCGACGGCGAGGACGCCCGCGATTTCGACGATGCGGTGTATTGCGAGCCGATCGCGCGCGGCGGCTGGCGCCTGATCGTCGCCATCGCCGACGTCGACCACTACGTCGCGGCGGGTTCCGAACTGGATTTCGAGGCGCAGAACCGGGCGACGTCGGTGTATTTTCCGCGCCGCGTGATCCCGATGCTGCCCGAGGAACTGTCCAACGGCCTGTGTTCGCTCAACCCCGAGGTCGACCGCCTGGTGATGGTCTGCGACATGGTGGTGGCGAAGAAGGGAACCGTGCGCGGCTACCAGTTCTATCCGGCGGTGATGCATTCGCATGCGCGGCTCACCTATACCGAGGTCTGGGAGGCGCTTTCCAATCCGGCGAGCCGGGCCACCGAGCGCCGCCGAGCGCTGTTGCCCCAACTACACAACCTGCACGAGCTGTATCTCGCGTTTTCCAAGGCGCGCATCGCGCGCGGCGCGCTCGATTTCGAGACCACGGAAACGCAGATCCTCTGCGATCCGCAGGGGCGCATCGAGCGCATCGTGCCGCGCACGCGCAACGACGCGCACCGCCTGATCGAGGAGTGCATGCTGGCGGCCAACGTCTGCGCCGCCGATTTCCTGCACCGCAAGGGCCACCCCTCGCTCTATCGGGTCCACGAAGGCCCGACGCCGCAGAAGCTCGAAACGCTGCGCGCGACGCTCAAGGCGTTTTCCCTTCAGCTCGAAGGCGGCGAGAGCCCGAGTCCGCACGACTATGCGCGCCTCGTCGAGCGCCTGCGCTTGCGCCCCGATTCGTCGCTGCTGCAGACCATGCTGCTGCGCTCCATGCAGCAGGCGATCTACAGTCCGCACAATTCCGGCCACTTCGGGCTCGCCTACGAGGCCTACGCGCATTTCACCTCGCCGATCCGCCGGTACCCCGACCTGCTGGTGCACCGGGCGATCAAGGCGTCGCTCGCGGGCGCGCAGTACGCGCCGACGCTGGGTCCGGTCTTCGGCGACGGCGATGCTGCCGAGGGCGAGGCCCTGGTGCGCTGGGAAAAGCTCGGCAACCTGTGCTCGGTCAACGAGCGCCGCGCCGACGACGCCTCCCGCGACGTCGAAGCGTGGCTCAAGAGCTATTACGTTCGAGAGCGCGTCGGCGAGACCTATGCCGGGTCGATCAGCGCGGTCGTGCCGTTCGGCATCTTCGTCGTGCTCGACGAACTGTTCGTCGAAGGGCTGGTGCACGTTTCCGAACTGGGCAGCGAATATTTCCAGTTCAACGAGGCGACCCACGATCTGCGCGGCGAGCGCACGGGCATGCGGTTCCGGCTCGGCGACCGGCTCGTGGTCCAGGTCGCACGCGTCGATCTCGAAGCGCGCCGCATCGACTTCCGGCTGGTCAAGCCAGGCGAGGATCGCCGGCCCGAGGGGGAGAAACGCCCCGCGGCCGGCAAGCGGGCGCCGGGTGAGGGCGTGGAGGAGCGGCGCCGCAGGCAGGCGATCCGCGCCGAACGCCTGGCAGCGCGACGCGAGAAGCCGCAGACGGCGACCCCACACGACAAGAAACCGCGGGCCCGGAAAGGCCGGAAATGAAGTCGTCCGCCCCGGATCGGGTTCCGCACCGCGCCCTCGCCGGATTCCATGCCGTCGGTGCCCGCCTGCGCGCCGAGCCGGAATCCATCGAGACCCTGTATTTCGACGCCGCGCGCCGCGATGCGCGCATGCAGCGCCTGCTGGCGCAGGCCAAGGAGCGGGCGGTGCGCTGCATGGCCGCCGACCCGGCCCGCCTCCAGGGGCTTTCCCCCGACGTTCCGCATCAGGGCGTGGTGGCGCTGGTGCGCGCGACCCGGCGCACCGGCCCGAGTTTCGAGGAACTGCTGGATCGCGCGGGTCCGGCGACGTTCCTGCTGCTGCTCGACGGCGTGACCGATCCGCGCAATCTCGGCGCGTGCATGCGGAGCGCGGCAGCGGCGGGGGTGGATGCGGTGATCGCACCGCGCGACCGCTCGGCCACGCTCGATGCGCCGGCGGCCAAGGCGGCGGCGGGCGCGGCGGAAGTGCTGCCTCTGGTCACCGTTACCAATCTCGCGCGCGCGATGCGCGACCTGCGGGACGCGGGCGTCCGGATCGTCGGCGCCGATGCCGAGGGGCCGCGCAGCTTGTACGAATGCGACCTCACCGGGCCGCTTGCCTGGGCGCTCGGCGCGGAGGGCACCGGCCTGCGCCGGCTGACGCGCGAAAATTGCGACGAGTTGCTGCGGATCCCGATGGCCGAGGGGGTGGAAAGCCTCAACGTCTCGGTGGCGGCCGGCGTCTGCCTGTTCGAGAGCCGGCGACAGCGGGGCTTGCCGGGTTTTCCGTAAGACGGCCCTGCGCATTTGACCACCGCCGCCGTCCGGTAGCACAATGGCGCCGCTCCGGGGTGCGCGCAGGGCGCGTTGAGATGGGCGAAATGCCCGAACCCGCGAACTTGATCCGGTTCATCCCGGCGTAAGAAGAGCGTCCGTCCTGCGCGTCAGGGTCTTCGCCGAAGGCCATTGCAGGACTCCTCGGGGCACGAATCGTCGACCGGAAAAGGAGTCCTGCAATATGAATGCCCCTGAAGAGCTTGGCGCCGCCGAGCGCGCCGCCACGCGGTTCTGTGAACCGTTTCCGGCCTCGCGCAAAATCTACCTGGAAGGCTCCCGACCCGACCTGCGCGTGCCGCTGCGGGAAGTATCGCTGACCAATGGCGAGACCGTCGCTCTCTACGATACGTCCGGTCCCTATACCGATCCGGCGGCGGCGATCGACGTGCGTTCCGGACTGCCCGACGTGCGCGGCGGATGGATCCGCGACCGTGCCGACACCGAAGCGGTCGCCGGCCGCGTGCCCCAGGCGGTCGACGATGGCGTGCGCAGCGCGCATGCCGGCACCGACGCGCATCTCGCCGCCCTGCGCGAAGCCGCATCCGGCCTGCAGCGCACGCCGCGGCGCGCGCGCCCCGGCGCCAACGTCACGCAGATGCATTACGCGCGCCGCGGCATCGTCACGCCGGAGATGGAGTTCATCGCCCTGCGCGAAAACGGCAAGCGCGAGTGGATGCGCGAGTATCTTTCGGACCCGGAGCGCGAACAGCGCTTGCGCGGCAACCCGATGGGCGCCACGCTGCCGGAAATCATCACCCCCGAATTCGTGCGTGACGAGGTCGCGCGCGGCCGCGCGATCATTCCCGCGAACATCAATCATCCCGAACTGGAACCGGTGATCATCGGGCGCAACTTCCGCGTCAAGATCAACGCCAACATCGGCAACTCGGCGGTGCGTTCGAGCATCGACGAGGAAGTCGAGAAGCTCGTCTGGGCGATCCGCTGGGGCGCGGACACGGTGATGGACCTCTCGACCGGCCGCGACATCCACACCACGCGCGACTGGATCCTGCGCAACGCCCCGGTACCCATCGGTACCGTGCCGATCTACCAGGCGCTGGAGAAGGTGGGTGGCGTGGCCGAGGATCTTACGTGGGCGATCTTCCGCGACACCTTGATCGAGCAGGCCGAGCAGGGCGTCGACTACTTCACCATCCATGCCGGCGTGCGTCTGGCATACGTGCCGCTCACCGCCAAGCGGCGCACCGGCATCGTCTCGCGCGGCGGATCGATCATGGCCAAGTGGTGCCTGGCCCACCACCGCGAGAATTTCCTCTACGAACACTTCGAGGAAATCTGCGAGATCATGAAAGCGTACGACGTGAGCTTCTCCCTGGGCGACGGCCTGCGCCCGGGCTCCGGCGCCGACGCCAACGACGAGGCGCAGTTCGCCGAACTGCGCACCCTGGGCGAGTTGACGCAGCTTGCCTGGAAGCACGACGTGCAGACCATGATCGAAGGCCCCGGCCATGTGCCCATGCACATGATCCAGGCCAACATGGACGAGCAGTTGAAGCACTGCCACGAAGCGCCGTTCTATACCCTGGGGCCGCTCACCATCGACATCTCGCCCGGCTACGACCACATCGCCAGCGCGATCGGCGCGGCGATGATCGGCTGGATGGGAACCGCGATGCTCTGCTACGTCACGCCGAAGGAGCACCTCGGCCTGCCCGACCGCGAGGATGTGCGCCAGGGCATCGTCGCCTACCGCATCGCCGCGCACGCGGCGGACGTCGCCAAGGGGCATCCCGGTGTGCGCGCGCGCGACGAGGCACTTTCCAAGGCCCGGTTCGAGTTCCGCTGGACCGACCAGTTCAATCTGAGCCTCGACCCCGAAGTGGCACGGGAGTTTCACGACGAGACGCTGCCCAAGGAGTCGTCGAAGGTCGCCCACTTCTGTTCGATGTGCGGCCCCAAGTTCTGTTCGATGGAGATCTCCCAGCAGATTCGGGAGGCGGCGCAGGGGGGCGAGTCGCGGATTGCCACGACGATTCCGCTTTCCGCGTCGCGATCGCCGGCGGCCGGAGCGGGGCAGGGGTGACGGGGTGCGGGTAGGAATCGCCGGGGCCGGGCTGCTGGGCCGCCTGCTTGCCTGGGCACTCGCCGAGGCCGGCGACGAGGTCGAGGTCTTCGATCCGGCGCCCGGCCCGGAACCGCGTTTCGACGGGCGCGGCGCGGCGGCCTTCACCGCCGCGGGCATGTTGAGTCCGTTGGCGGAACTGGATGCGTCCGAGCCGGAAATCGCCGCACTCGGGCTGCGTTCGCTCGATCTGTGGCAGGAGATCTGCGCGCGCTTGCCGGAGCGGCCGTTTTTCGCGCGCAAGGGCAGCGTGCTCGTCGCCCACCGCGCCGATCTCGGCGCCGCGCAACGGATTCTGGCGCGCCTCGATCACGGCCGGGCGGCGATGCCGGCTGCCGCGTTGTCCGCACCGGTTGCGCTCGATCGTGACGGACTGCGCGCCCTGGAACCCGCCCTGCACGTCGAGGGCCACGCCTGGCACCTGCCCGGGGAAGGGCAGATCGACCCGGTCCAGGCCCTGCACGCGCTGCATTCCGCGTCGCCGGCGGTGCGCTGGCACTGGGGCCGGCGGGTCGATGGCGCCGAACCGGGGCGGATGCGCATGGAAGACGGAACGGAGCGCCGGTACGACTGCGTGTTCGACGTCCGCGGCGTCGGTGCGCGGCCGGATCTGCCGGTGCGTGGCGTACGCGGCGAGGTGGTCTGGCTCTATGTGCCGGGCCACGATCTCACGCGGCCGGTGCGCCTGCTGCATCCGCGGCATCGCGTCTACCTCGTGCCGCGCCCGGGCGACTTCATCGTCGTCGGGGCCAGCGAAATCGAAAGCGAAGACCGCTCCCCGGTATCGCTGCGCACCGCGGTCGAATTGATGGCGGCCGCGCACAGCGTTCTTCCGGCCTTGGCGGAGGCGCGCATCGCGCGCCTGGACGTGAACCTGCGCCCGGCGCTGCCCGACAACCTGCCGCGCGTCGAGCGCGAGGACGGCCTGGTGCGGATCAACGGTCTTTATCGCCATGGCTGGCTGCTGGCGCCGGCCCTGGTCGAGCAGGCCGGCGTTTCGCTCATCCGGGCGGAGGGCCAAGCGTGAACCCGATCCGGGTTGAACTCGACGGCGCCCCCTGCGAAGTCCCGGCGGGCACCACGCTCGCCGATTTCGTGCGGGCACGCGGGCACGCCGACGCTGCCGTGGCAACCGCCGTCAACGGGGAATTCGTCCCGCGCGACCGGCGCGTCGACACGCTGCTGCGCGACGGCGATGCCGTGGCGATGTTCCGACAGATCGTCGGAGGGTAGCGTGAGATGGCAACGGTCGTCATGGTGAGCAGACCCGGCTGGGTGAAATGGCAACTATCGTCATTGCGAGGGCAAAGCCCGAAGCAATCCAGGCGGCTTCTGGATCGCCACGGCCCTACGGGCCTCGCGATGACGGAGTTGATGGGGTATGGTCATTGCGAGGGCAAAGCCCGAAGCAATCCAGCGGCCCGCTGGATCGCCACGGCCCTGCGGGCCTCGCGATGACGGAGTTGATGGGGTATGCGCCTCGCGATGACGGAGTTGATGGGTTGTGCGCCTTGCGATGACGGAGTTGATGGGTTGTGCGCCTTGCGATGACGCCGACGTTTCTCCATTTGGAGCAACGGAACGCCATGGCGGTTAGTGCGGAAGAAAAGATGTCCAACACGACGAATCTCGACCACGACGCCTGGCAGGTCCAGGGCGTCTCCCTGACCAGCCGCCTGCTGCTCGGCACGGCGGGCTATCCCTCCCCGGCGATGCTGCGGGATGCGATCGCCGCATCGGGCACCCAGATCGTCACGGTCGGACTGCGGCGCACCCTGGGTGCCGCAGGCGACAATGGCTTCATCGCCATGATCGAAGAGGCGGTGCGCGAACGGGGGGCGCGATTGCTCCCCAACACCGCGGGCTGCCGCACCGCGCGCGAAGCCGTGCAACTCGCCCGCATGGCGCGCGAACTCTACGGTACGAACTGGGTGAAGCTCGAGGTCGTCGGCGACGAATACACCCTGCAGCCCGACCCATTCGAACTCGTCGATGCCGCCACGCAGCTCGCGCGCGACGGGTTCACGGTGTTTCCGTATTGCACCGACGATCTCGTCACTTGCCGCCGCCTGCTCGATGCCGGCTGCCCGTTGCTGATGCCCTGGGCGGCGCCCATCGGCTCGGGGCAGGGCCTGCTCGATCCCTTCGCGCTGCGCACGCTGCGCGAGCGGCTGCCCGACGTCGTGCTCATCATCGACGCCGGCATCGGCGCGCCCTCGCATGCGCTGCAGGCGTTGGAAATGGGGTTCGACGCGGTGCTGCTCAATTCCGCGGTCTCGCAGGCGCGCGATCCGGTGATGATGGCGAACGCCTTCCGTCTGGCGGTGGAAGGGGGACGCGCGGCCTGGCAGGCCGGCGTCATGGCGCGGCAGGACCTGGCGGTAGCGACCACGCCGGTGACGGGCCGTCCGTTCGTACTCTGATCCGACGCGCGCTTCCGGCGACGGTCGGACCTCGCCGTCAGGCCTCTCCCGGGGCCAGCAACTTCATGCTGAGCGCATGGATCGCACCGCTCATCACCTCGGGCAGGCGGTCATACACCAGCCGGTGGCGCTGCACCCGGTTCAATCCCGCGAACCGCGGACTCACCAGGACGAGCGTGTAGTGTCCACCCGACGCGCCGTGGCCGGCATGCGCGGCGCTCTGGTCGACGATGTCGAGTTGTTGGGGCTCCAGATCCTGGAGCCGGGATTTCATCAATGCGAGAAGGTCGTTCGGTTCAGACATCGGGTTCGGTGTTGAGATGGCGGGACATGTACACGCCCGTCGCCAGGGAAAACGCGAGGGTCGCACCCATCAGCCCGAAGGTCTTGAAATTGACCCAGGCATCGGTGCTCCAGGAGTAGGCGGCGAACAGGTTCGCGCCGCCCAGGAACAGGAAGAACGACGCCCACGCGACGAGCAGCCGGTTCCAGACGAATTCCGGCAGATCCAGTTCGCCGGTGAGCAGGGTGCTCAGCAGATTTCGGCGCCAGATCCACTGTCCGCCGACCAGGACCGCCGCGAAGATCCAGTACAGGATCGTGGGCTTCCATTTGATGAACCACTCGTTGTGGAGCCAAATCGTCAAGCCGCCGAACACCACGACCAGCACCGCGCTCAGCCATACCGTCGCCTTCACCGGAATTCGACGGTAGAGCATCCACCCCACTTGGCCCGCGGTCGCGACGATCGAACTCACCGTGGCGATGATCACCGCGGCCAGTTCGAGCCGCTGCGTCGCGGCGCCCTCGAGGGCGCCCAGGCCGGCCGAAACCAATGCGACGCTGGCATCCGGAAACCCCTTGGCGACGCGGAACACGCCAAAGAACACCAGTACGGGGAACAGATCGATAAGAAGTTTCACGGACGGACTCCGTCGGATCGCAAC
>JAKAFN010000004.1 GCA_021825945.1 Pseudomonadota bacterium | reverse complement strand
CCACCAAGCCCGGCGGCAAGCGCGCGGCGTGATGGCGCCGGTCGCGTCCTCGCCAAAGTCTCGACAGGACCTTCTCGACATCGGCGATTCCATCGAAGGTCTCCTGGTGCCCGGAGAGGGAATCGAACCCACACTCTGTTGCCAGAACCGGATTTTGAGTCCGGCGCGTCTACCAGTTCCGCCATCCGGGCCGGGATGCGGTGCACCCGGTCGTTCGGGTGCGCAATCCGTGATTATGTCAGATCTCGACGTTGTCGATGAGCCGGGTCGTTCCCAGGCGTGCTGCCGCGAGCGCGACCAGCGGCGCTGCGCCGCCGTCGGGCCGGCCGAGGTCCTCTTGGCGGCGGATCGCAACGTACTCGGGTTGCCATCCCGCGGCGGCGAGCGCCTGGGCAGCTTGGGCTTCGAGGGCGGGGAAATCGCGCGCGCCGGCATGGATGCGTTCGCGCAGCGCGGCGAGTTCGCGGTACAGGCGCGGCGCCTCGGCGCGTTCGGCGGCGTCGAGGTACCGGTTGCGCGAGGACATCGCCAGCCCGTCGGGCTCCCGCGCCGTCTCGCAGGCGACGATCTCCGTGGGCAATGCGAACTGTCGACACATCGCACGCACCACCAGCAATTGCTGGTAGTCCTTCTTGCCGAACACGGCGATGCGCGGTTGCACGCAGGAGAGGAGTTTCAGCACCACGGTGGTCACGCCGCCGAAGAAACCCGGCCGAAATTCCCCTTCCAGGATGTTGCCGAGGTCGTCCGGCGGTTGCACCCGGAAACCCTGCGGCTCCGGGTACAGTTCGGCTACCGTCGGTGCAAAAAGGATGTCGACGACGTTCTGGGCGCGAAGCGCCGCAATGTCCTCATCCAGGGTCCGAGGGTAGCGATCGAAGTCCTCGTTGGCACCAAACTGCAGCGGGTTGACGAAGATCGACGCAACCACCGGGGCGCCGTGGGCGCGTGCCGTGTGCACGAGCGCGAGATGTCCGGCGTGCAGTCCGCCCATGGTGGGGACGAATGCGACGCGATCCTGTTGCCGTAGCGCGTGGCGGAGTTCCGCGATGCGTTGGATGACCTTCACGTTGCGGTACCGCCGGTAGGCGCGGGACGGGCGATCGCCGTGGCCTCCGATTCCGACAGGCGCTCGATCTCCTGGGGTTCCAGGTGCGCGAGGAGCCCCGCTGCCGGGCCATGCCCCGGAATCTGGATCGCCGGCGCGAGGTCCAGCAGCGGCGCCAGCACGAATGCGCGCAAGTGCATGCGCGGGTGCGGAAGCACCAGCGGGTCCGAGCGGACGATCAGGTTTTCCATCAGCAGCAGATCGAGATCGATCCGTCGCGCCTCTTTGCGGGCATGGGGGGCGGCGGTCGGTGCCGTGGCGCGTTTTCTCCCGAGCATGATTTCGATGTCGCGGAGGTGGAGTAGCAGCCCATACGGATCGAGATCGGTGTCGATCGCCGCCACCGCGTTGACGAAGTCGGGCCCTTCGGCATCGATGGGCGCGCTGCGGTAGAGGGGGGAGACTTCGGTCATCGTGGCGCCTTCGATGTTGCCGATCGCCGCGATTGCGGCGCGCAGGTTCTCGACAGCGTTTCCCTGGTTGGCGCCGAGGCCGATGTAGGCGCGGCGCCGAGCGGTACCGGGTTCCGGCGCCGGGACATTCGCGGCATCCGCGCAGGCGAGGGGGGCGACGGTGGCGGTGGTTGCGATGGTGGGACTCCTTAGGCCCCGTCGTCGGTTGGGGCGACGCGCGGCTCCGGAGCCGATCCCGCGGCGGCATCGGCTCCGGCACGGCGGCGGCGGCCGCCGCGTCGTCGCGGTTTGCTGCCGGATGGGGTGGCATTCCCTTCCCCGCGCGCCGGCGGCTGCGTCATCTGCGCGCGATCGTCCGGACCGCTGTGCAGGAATGCCGACCACCACTGCCCGAGTTCGATCGGGGCTTCACCGCTGTCGCAACGCAACTGCAGGAAATCATATCCGGCCCGCAGTCGCACGTGTTCGAGCATGCGGAACGGCATTTGTCCGATCCGGCGTTCGAAGCGCGGTTGCATCACCCAGATTTCGCGCATGTCGGAAGTGAATCGGCGATGGATCGCCAGCTTCTCGGTTTGCACATCCAGAACGTGGTCGATCGCCTCGTGCAGGGCCGGGATGCGGTGTGCGCCCGTTGCGGTACGCGCGTTCCACTGGGCCAGCACTTCGTGCCACAACAAGGTCGCGAACAGGAATCCCGGGGCGATGTGTTTCCCGGCGCGTACGCGCTCGTCGGTGCGCGACAGCGCCAGCATGACGAAGCGCTCTCCCTGCGGCTGCTCCAGGATCACGTCGAGCAAGGGGAGCAGGCCGTGGTGCAGTCCTTCCGCCCGCAACCGCTCGATGCAGGCGACGGCATGACCACTGGTGAGAAGTTTGAGCATCTCGTCGAACACGCGCGCGGCCGGGACGTTGCCGATCAGGTCGGCGAGGCGCCCGATGGGCTCGCGCGTCTCGGCGTCGATTTCGAAGCCCAGCTTGGCCGCGAAGCGCACCGCGCGCAACATCCGTACCGGATCCTCCCGGTAGCGCATTTCCGGGTTGCCGATGATGCGCAAGCGCCTTCGCCGGACGTCGCGAACACCGTCGTGGTAGTCGAGCACCTCCTGGCGCGTCGGATCGTAGTAGAGGGCGTTGACGGTGAAATCGCGCCGGGCCGCGTCTTCGTGCTGTTCCCCGAAGACGTTGTCAGCCAGTACGCGGCCGTGCTCGTCGGTGTCGCGGTTGCCGTTGTCGAGCGCGCGGAACGTCGACGTCTCGATGGTTTCGCTGCCGAAGAGCACATGCACGAGCCGGAAGCGTCGCCCGATGATGATCGCTCGCCGGAAGTGCGACTTGACCTGCTCCGGCGTGGCGTCGGTGGCGACATCGAAATCCTTGGGCGCCACGCCGAGCAGCAGGTCGCGCACCGCGCCCCCGACGATGTACGCGCGGAATCCCGCCGCCTGCAGCGTTTCGCAGGTGCGAATCGCCGAGCGGGATACCAACGCCCGGTCGATGCCATGTTCGGACGCGGGAATGCACCGCGGGGTGCGGCGGATGCGCGGTTTGCGCGTGAGCAGCGTCTGGACGCTTCGAACCAGGCGCTTGATCATGGGGTACCGTAGGTCATAGGGAATGGATTCTACGACGCAAGGTCCGGTTCCGCCGCAAGCCACTCGCGTAGCAGGGGAACCGTGAGGGCGCGTTTGCGCGCGAGGGCATAGGCGTCGAGCGCATCGAGCACCGAAATGAGTGTGCGCATGTCCCGAGGCAGGCGGGTGAGCATGTAGGGCACCAGTTCATCGTCGATGCGCACGCCCAGGGAGCGGGCATGGGCGCGCAGCGCCATCTCCCGGTCCGAATCGGTGAGCGGGCGCAACCCGAACACCAGGCCCCATGCGAGGCGCGTGCGGACGTCCTCGCGCAAGTGGCGCAACCGGGGGGGCGGCGCGTCGGCCGAGGTCACCAGAATGCGGCCCGGGTGCTCCCGCACGTCGTTCTGACGGAGGAACAACGTGGCCTGCGCGGCCGCATCGTAGGCATGCACGTCGTCGTCCACCAGCACCCCCGGAGCGCCGCGCAAGGCCGCGAGGAGATGGCTGCGGCCGCTGCCTTGCGGACCCCATATGTGCAGGAACTGCGGGCCGCGTCCCGCCTGCGCGTCGCGCAGGGCGGCGAGGGCGGCGCCATTTTCCCCCGGCACGAAGTTGTCGAGTGTCGGGGCAGGGGGCCGGAGCAGGTCCAGTGCGTATTGGTGCGGCCTGCGTTGCGGTAGCGATTCCATGGTGGGGTTCGGGCGACGATGGGGCACGGGTACAATCCGGGGCTTCCCAAAAGAGCCGGTAGTTTACGGAAACGCGACATGTCTTCCGCGCAGGATTCCCGTTCCAACGCTCCCATGACCTATGCCGGCGCCGGCGTTTCGATCGATGCCGGCGACGAGCTCGTCCGGCGGATCAAGCCGCACGCCGCGCGTACGATGATTCCCGGCGTGCTGGCCGGGATCGGCGGATTCGGTGCGCTATTCCAGATGCCGGCCGGAATGCGTGAGCCGGTGCTGGTGAGCGGAACCGATGGCGTGGGCACCAAGCTCAAGCTGGCGTTCACGCTTGATGGCCATGACGGCGTCGGTCAGGATCTCGTGGCGATGAGCGTCAACGACATTCTGGTCCAGGGTGCGCGCCCGCTCTTCTTCCTTGATTATTTCGCCTGTGGTCGGCTCGACGTCGCCGTGGCGGAACGGGTGGTGGCGGGGATCGCGCGCGGCTGCGAACTTGCGGGCTGCGCGCTGATCGGCGGCGAGACGGCCGAGATGCCGGGGATGTACCCGGACGGGGAGTATGACCTGGCGGGGTTCGCCGTCGGCGCGGTGGAGAAGTCCGCGATCATCGACGGTTCGACTATCGGCGACGGTGACGTCGTACTCGGTCTTGCATCGAGCGGGCCGCACTCCAACGGGTATTCGCTGATCCGCCGCATCGTCGAGTCCGCCGGGGCCGACTATCGGAGCGATTTCGGTGGCGGAACCCTGGCCCAGGCGCTGCTGGCGCCGACCCGGATCTATTGCAAGCCGGTGCTGGCGGTGCTGGATCGGTTGCCGATCAAGGGCATGGCGCACATCACCGGCGGTGGCCTGCTCGAAAACATTCCGCGGGTGCTGCCGGAGGGCACGCAGGCGGTGATCCATCGCGATGCCTGGACCCGCCCCGTGATCTTCGATTGGTTGCAGGAGCACGGGCGGGTGGACGAGCAGGAAATGCACCGCGTGTTCAACTGCGGCATCGGCATGGCGATCATCGTCGCTCGGCACGATGCGCAGCGCGCGGTTGCCGACTTCACCGCGATGGGCGAGACCTGTTGGGAAATCGGTTCGATCCGCGCCTGCGCCGCCGATGCGCCGGCGTGCGTGGTGACGTAACCGCCGCAATCTTCGGGATCGCTAGAACCGATGGGCGATCGCCCGCTCCAGGTCCGACAGCGCCGTCTCCGCGAACGGGTCGATCTTCCGCGCATCCGTCATCGATCGTAGCCAGGTCATCTGGCGCTTGGCGAGCTGTCGGGTCGCCGCGATGGCAGCGGCCCGGAATTGCGCGGGCGGCGTTCCCCGTTCCAGATGTTCCCAGGCTTGGCGATATCCCACGCTGCGCAGCGCCGGGAGATCGGCGTGCAGATCTCCACGTGCGCGCAGCGCGCGGACTTCCTCGAGGAGACCTTGCGCGAGCATCGCATCGAATCGCGCTTCGATGTTTCGGTGCAGCCGTTCGCGGTTCTCGGGCATGAGCGCGATGGTGTGCACCGCAATGGGGTGGCGTTGCGATTCGTGCAGCAGCGCGGAAAGCGGACGGCCGGCGATGGCGAATACTTCGAGCGCGCGGCCGATGCGCTGGCGGTCGTTGGGTGCGAGCCGGGCGGCGGTTTCCGGATCCACGGCTTGCAGGCGGGCATGCAGGGCCGGCCAGCCCAGACGGACTCCGTCCGCTTCCAGCGCGGCCCGGACCGCCGGGTCGCTCGATGGCAGATCGGCCAGTCCTTCGCGCAGGGCCCGTGCGTACATCATCGTGCCCCCCACGATCAGGGGCAGGCGACCGCGTGCGCGGATCTCGCCGACGACGCGTTCGGCATCGCGCAGAAAGTCGGCGGCCGAGTAGGGCTCCGACGGATCGCGGATGTCGAGGAGATGGTGGGGAATCCGGGCGCGCTCGGCGGCATCGGGTTTGGCCGAGCCGATGTCCAGCCCGCGGTAGACCTGCGTCGAGTCGATCGACACGATTTCGGCATCGTGCGTACGGGCCAGTGCGAGCGCGAACCCGCTTTTCCCGCTTGCGGTAGGGCCGAGCAGGAGAATCGCCGGCGCTGCGATCATCGTCCGCGGAGGAACATCCGGTCCAGATCTTCCATGCCGAGCTGTACCCAGGTCGGACGCCCATGGTTGCACTGGTCCGCGCGCTCGGTCCGCTCCATCCTCCGCAGCAGGGCGTTCATCTCGTCGAGGGTGAGACTCCGGTTGGCGCGAACCGCAGCGTGGCAGGCCATCGTCGCGAGGAGTTCGTCGCGATGTTCCGTAAACCCGCGCTCCGAGCCGGTCTCGCGCAGTTGCGCGAGAATGCCCCGCACCAAGGCCGGCGCGTCGGAATCGGCCAGCGGCGCGGGAACGGCACGCAGCGCAAGCTGGCCGGGGCCGGCGGGACGCAGGTCCAAGCCCATGCGCGCGAGCGCCTCGGCGTGATCCTGCGCGGTGGCGACGTCCAGGGCATCGGCGCGGAAGACGTGGGGAATCAGGAGTTCCTGGCGTGCCGGAGCATCGGCATTCCAGGACTGCTTGAGCTCTTCGTAGACCACGCGCTCGTGGGCGGCGTGCATGTCGACGATGACCAACCCGCGGTCATTGCGGGCAAGCACGTACACGCCGCCGAGTTGGGCGATCGCGTATCCCAGGGGCGGCGCGAGCGCGGCGGATTCCGCCGCAACCGGATATCGAGGTGGCGCCGGCTCGTGTGCGGCGTCCATCGGGAATCGGACGCCGTCCGCCAGCATGGCGTCGATCCGCGCCCGCGCCGACGGTGACGGCGCTGTCATGCCGGTGGGGGGCGGGGCCCATGTGGACGTGGTCGCCGATGGTGCGGGCGCCTGCACGGTCAGAGCGAGGTCGGATTGCCGCGGCGTCGGCAGATCCGGGGTGTAGGTCGGGGTGTAGGTCGGGGCGGCGGTCGCGGGAGCCGGCACCACCGTCGCGGCGCCGGTGGGCGCGAGCGCGCGTTCGACCGCCTTGCGCACGAATTCGTGCACCGCCGAGCCGTCACGGAATCGCACCTCGCTTTTCGCGGGATGGACGTTTACGTCCACGGCGGCCGGGTCGATCCGAAGGTACAGGCAGTACGCCGGTTGCGCGGAACCATGCAGCACATCGGCGTAGGCCGCGCGCAGCGCGTGGCTGAGGAGTTTGTCGCGGACGTACCGGTCGTTGACGTAGAAGAACTGCGCGTCGCCGCGCGCACGGGCCGCGGTGGGCGCGCCGACCCAGCCGCGCAACGCGATGGCGGCGACCGCGCCGCGTCCGTCCGGCTCGACGGCCGCATCGACCGCCCGGGCTCCCGCCGCAAATCCTTCGGGCATCAGGACGGCGGCACGGTCGCGCAGCGAACCGGCCGGCGCGTCGAGCACCCGCCGGATGTCGTGCCAGACCTGGAACGAGACGTCGGGGTGGGCCGCGGCGACGCGCTCGACGGTGGCCACGCAGTGCGCGAGTTCCGTGGCCTCGGAGCGCAGGAACTTGCGTCGCGCCGGGGTGGCATGGAACAGGTCGCGGACCTCGATGCGTGTTCCGGGGTTTCCGGCCGCCGGCTCGACGATGCCGGCGGTGGAATCGATCCGCCATGCATGGTCCGCATCCGGCGTGCGCGAGACGAGGGTCACGTCGGCGACCGATGCGATCGCCGCCAGCGCCTCGCCGCGGAAGCCGAAGGTTCCGACCCGTTCGAGATCGTCGAGGCTGGCGATCTTGCTCGTTGCATGGCGCTGCAGGGCGAGGCCGAGCTGATCCGCCGCGATGCCGCCGCCGTCATCGGAGACTGCGATCCGGCGCACGCCGCCGCCCTGCAGGCGCACTTCGATGCGTCGTGCACCCGCATCCAGGGAGTTTTCGATCAATTCCTTGACTACCGATGCCGGGCGCTCGACGACCTCTCCCGCTGCGATCTGGCTGATCAAGACATCGGGCAGAACCTGGATCGCACGGGCGGGGGAGTCGGTCATGGTCGAATTATAGGAAGGTGGACGCGACGGCACGCCGAAAGAGGACGACGGCGTCGGACCGAGGCCGGGGGAACGGCTGCGGCTTCCCCCGGTTGCCCCGCTGGGGTATATTGGAGCCTGTCTTCGTCCGGGCGCGGGCTGCCGACCTTGGGTCGTCGGTTGCGGTCGGGCGGTTCCTCCTTCCTCCCGGTGGAAATTCCGCTTTGTCGCACGTCAACTGGTTCGAGCTGTTCGGTTCGGTCGACCACTTCCTGCTTTCGGTGGCGCAGGGCCATGGCCTGCTTGCGTATGTCGCGCTCTTCGCAGTCGTGTTCGCGGAAACCGGGATCGTCGTCATGGCGTTTCTGCCCGGCGATTCGATGCTCTTCATTTCCGGGGCGATGTCGGCCGGGGGAACCCTCCATCCGGTGCCCCTGGTCTTGACCATCGCGTTGGCAGCCATATTGGGCAACGCGCTCAATTTCTTGATCGGTTCCTGGTTCGGTCACAAGATCTACGACGGCACGATCCGGTGGATCAATCGCCAGGCGCTCGATCGCACCCACGCATTTTTTGAACGACACGGCGGCAAGACGGTGGTCGTTGCCCGGTTCATTCCGCTGGTGCGCTCGTTTGCGCCGCTCGTTGCCGGCGCGTCCGGCATGGCGTCGCACCGCTTCCAGGTCTTCAATGTCGCCGGTGCGGTGCTATGGAGCGTGCTGTTCATCGGCGGCGGATATCTGTTCGGCAACGTTCCGCTGATCCGCGACCACCTCGGTCTCGTACTTCTGGCTGGATTGTCCGGAGCCTTGGGCCCCGTTGCGCTGATGGGGCTTCTGCGACTCGTGCGCCGCGTCCGCCTGGGCACCCCTGCTGCTTGATGGTGCCCGCCGGCGCATTGCCTCGCGAGGTGTTGCGCACGGTCCTCCTGGTCGATGACCACGACCTGATCCGGCTGGGGATCGAGTGTCTGCTGCGAACGCTCGACGGGATTTCCTGCCGCATTCTGCAGGGACGGTCGATTGCCGAGGCGAAGGAACTGTGTGCGGCGGAACCGCAAGTCGATCTCCTGCTCCTCGACCTGAACGTCTGTGATGCCAAGGGCTTGCAGGGGTTGCGCGTGATGCGTACGGCGTTTCCGTCCATTCCGGTGGTCGTGCTGACCGGCACGCAGGATGAATTCATCGTCCGGCAGGCGCGTTCGATGGGTGCACGCGGATATCTGCTGAAGTCGTGGAGCCCGGTACAGCTTCAGGAGGCGTTCACGCGTGTGCTGCTTCATCCCGCGGACGCGGTGGGCGGGGACCCGGACGATCCCGTCGCGGCTTCGGCCTCCGGCGTGCCGCCGCGCCAGCGCGTCGCGGATCTCGGGCGGCGACATGTCGAAATCCTGGAACTGATCCTATCGGGTTGCAACAACCGCGAGATCGCCAGTGCCACCGGGCTGTCGGTGGGGACGATCAAGAACTACGTTTCCGATATTCTGCTGACGCTCGATGTGCGCTCACGCGGCCATCTGATCAGTCTGTTTCATTGAACCGGGAAAGGGTCGCCGGTGCCGGATCGGCGCGCCGGTCCGCGTCGGGCGTCGCGAGATCCGGGCTTCGAGGCAGGACGATGGCGAATACGCTTCCGCGCCCCGGTTCCGAGCGCAGGACGACCGGCGCCTGCAGGGCGCTGGCCATCCGGGATACGATGTTCAACCCGAGTCCGGTTCCGGGGGGGAAATCCGCCGACGACGTGCCGCGGGTAAATTCGTCGAAGATCCGCTCGTGTTCGTCGCGTGCGATGCCCGGGCCGCTGTCGCGCACTTCGATGCGCACGCCCGCGGCATCGCGCCGACAGACGATCTGTACGCTGCCCTGCCGCGTATAGCGCAATGCGTTGTTCACCAGGTTGGCGAGAATTCGGTGCAGGATGGCGGGATCACTGACCACGGTTTTGGCGGTGTGGGTCACGCGCAGGCGCAATCCGCGTTCCCGCGCCATCGGGCCGAATTCGGACCCCAGGTCGCGAAACAGGTCGCCCGCCGGGAATGCCCGCACGTTCGGATGGAGCGCACCCGAATCGAGGCGGTAGACGTCGAGCAGCGAATCGAGCAGCGCGGTCATCGATGTCGCGGCCTGATCGATTCGGTCGCAGAGCCGCAGCGCCGCGGGATGGACCAGATTGCGGCGCAGCGCGGTGGAAATCAGCTCGATCGCATGCAGGGGTTGGCGCAGATCATGGTTCACCGCCGCGAGGAAACGGGATTTGGCTTCCGCAGCGGCTTCCGCCGCCTCCTTTTGTGCCTGGATCCGCTGGGTCTCGCGCAGCACCCGGTTGTAATCGCTGAGATCGGTGATCGTGACGACGAGCGCCAGGCGCCCATCCACTTCCAGTCTGCGCCCTGCGATATGGGCATCGAAGTTCGTGCCGTCCTTGCGTCGACCGATGACGGTATACGGCGCGACCGGCTTGCCGGCAATCCGCTCGTGCAGGCGCGTCGCGACCAGATCCCGGTACTCCGGTTCCACCATGTCGAGGACGGGGATCGTCAGCAGTTCTTCGGGGCTGCGGCCGACCAGCTCGGCAAAGTACGGGTTGGCATAGAGGATGCGCTGATCGACGACATCCAGGACAAACAGTCCGACTTGCGCTTCATGCAGCAGCGCCGGAGCGTGCAGGGCGAGCAGGTCGGCGGACGGGGGCGGGCGGCCGTCCGGCTCCGCCTCGACAGCGCCATGCTCGTCGTGCATCGGTTTTTGGAAGGATGTCAAGCGCGCTTGCGGGAATGGGGGTTGGGAAGTCCGCCTTCGATCCGGGAAATTGTGAAGAAACAACCATTAAGAATAATTCATGTCGTTTTGGTCAGAGCACCGGCAAATCGACGTCGTCGGCCATCCGCTTGCGCGCGATCGTCAGCGCGCTGTGCAGTCGCGCGCGGACTTCGTCGTCGAATCCCCGTTCGGAGTGGCATGCGATGAGGTTCTCGCAGTAGGGGGGAAACCAGCTGGCGCGATCGTCGAGTGCAACCCAGGGGCTGTCGGCCATGTCGTGGACGCGTAGCCACTGCGCGCACTCGGCATGCCGGTGGTAGGGGGTGCGATTGGCTGCCGTGGAGAAGTCGCTGAAACAGGGGGTCATGCCCACGACCCGCCGACGCAGCGGCTCCGGCAGCATGGGCAGCAACTCCGGTTCGGCGTAGATCGTGCGCCAGGAGGTCGAGAGCACGATGCCGACTTCGGGAAACGGCTCCAGCATCGCCGACAGGCGACCGGCGTTTTCGAACAGCCGGTCGGCGGCGGGGCAGGGATCAGGGTGAAGCACCCCGTCGAAATCCAGAAACAGAATCATCGGTCGCACCTGGGAAGCGGCCGCAAACCCGGCCATCCTCCGAAGTTTCGACATCCCGGGAACGGACTTTAGCGGCTCGGGGCGCGGTTTCGTCCGAGTCCTCATCCCCATTTGGCGCGTCATCCTCGGCATACCGCCGGGCATACAATCGCGCCGGTTCAGGATATGAGGCAGGGAGCGGATCGATGAAAAGGGAGATCATTGCGACATCCGAGGCGCCAGCGGCGATCGGCCCGTACTCGCAAGCGGTGAAAGCGGGGTCGATGGTGTTTCTGTCCGGCCAGATCGGGTTGGATCCGACGACCGGCGACCTGGTGGGGGATTTCGAGGCGCAGGTGCGGCAGGCATTCGCGAATCTGTCTGCGGTGGCGCGCGCGGCGGGCGGCAGTCTGGCGGACGTCGTCAAGTTCACGCTCTTCCTGACCGACCTTGGCCGGTTCGCCGCCGCCAACGCGATCATGGCCGAACTCGTTGCCGCGCCGCACCCGGCCCGCTCGACGGTCGGCGTTGCGAGTCTGCCCCGCGGCGCTCAGTTCGAGGTCGAGGCGATCCTGGTTCTGCGTGCGGACTGAGACGGTATCCGGGAGGAAGCCCGATGGCCTGACGCGCATGGGCTTGCGCGGCGATTGGGATTTCCTGCTGCATCTGCCGCTGCGCTACCTCGACGAGACGCGCATCGCGCCGATCGACACCGCCGCGCCGGGCGAGTGGGTGCAGGTGGAGGGCGAAATCGTCGACGCGCAGTTGCGCCGCGCGGGGCGCCCGCAGTTCGTGGTGCGATTGCGCGACGAACGCGCCGAACTGTCGCTGCGGTGGTTGCATTTCTTTTCGTCGCAGCGTACCCGCCTGACGGTCGGGCGCCGGGTGCGCGCGGCGGGCTTGATCCGGGAGGGCTGGAAGGGGGCGATCGAAATGGTCCACCCCCGCGTCACGCTGTGCGATCGGCAAACCCCGCTTCCGGATCGGCTGACCCCGGTATATCCGGCGAGCGAGGGCGTGTCGCAGGCACTGTTGCGCCGACGCATCGCCAAGGCGATGGTCGCCATGCGGTGCCGGGAGGCGGGCTTTCCCGACGCGCTGCCGGGCGCGCTGCGGGAACGCCTGGCGCTGCCCGATCTGGGATCGGCACTGTGCCTGTTGCATGAGCCGCCGCCGGTTGCAAGCCTGGCCGAACTCGATGGCCTGCTGGCGCCGGCATGGCGGCGCCTGCGATTCGATGAGCTGCTGGCGCAGCAACTGGCGCTGCGGCGTGCCCGGGCGCAGCGGCGCAAGGAGACCGGCCCGCCCTTGGCGGGCGACGGGCGACTGGTCGACGCGTTGCTGGCGCGGTTGCCGTTCGCGTTGACGGTCGATCAGCGCGGGGCCTGGGCGGAGATCGAGCGCGATCTCGCCGCCGTCGTACCGATGAATCGGCTGCTTCAGGGCGATGTCGGGAGCGGCAAGACCGTGGTGGCGGCGCTGGCTGCCGCGCGGGCGGTGGAGGCGGGGGCGCAGGCGGCGATCATGGCGCCGACCGAGATCCTGGCCGAGCAGCATTTCCGGCGCCTTGGTGCGCTGCTGACGCCGCTGGGGGTGCAGGTGGTCTGGCTGACGGGACGCTTGCGCGAGGGGATGCGCCGGGATGCGCTGGCGGCGATCGAGTCCGGCGTCGCCGGGGTGGTCGTCGGCACTCATGCCCTCATCCAGGACTCGGTCCGGTTCGCGAATCTCGCACTGGCAGTCGTCGACGAACAGCACCGGTTCGGCGTGGCGCAGCGTCTGGCCTTGCGCCAGGACGGTGCCTGCGTGCCGCATCGCTTGATGTTGAGCGCGACGCCCATTCCGCGCACGCTTGCGATGAGCTATTTCGCGGATCTCGACGTATCGGTCATCCGGACGCTGCCGCCGGGCCGCAGTCCGGTGCGGACCAAACTGGTGGCGGGATCGCGCCGCGACGAAGTGCTGGCGCGGATCCGCGCGGAGGTGGCGCGCGGACGCCAGGCGTACTGGGTATGTCCGTTGGTCGAGGAGAGCGACGAAATCGACGCGACCGCCGCCGTGCGTATGGTCGAAGAGACGCGGGCGGCGCTGCCCGATTTGCGCATCGGTCTACTCCATGGCCAGATGGCGGCCGTGGAGAAGACGGCGGTGATGGATTCCTTTGCCGCCGGGGCGATCGATGTGCTGGTGGCGACCACCGTGATCGAGGTGGGCATCGACGTGCCCAATGCCAGTCTGATGGTGATCGAGCACGCGCAGCGGTTCGGTCTCGCGACGCTCCATCAGCTGCGCGGCCGCGTCGGCCGTGGCGCCGTCGAAAGCGCCTGCGTGCTGCTGTTCGACGAACCCCTGTCGGAAACCGCGCGCGCCCGCCTCAAGATCCTCTACGAGAGCACGGACGGGTTCGAGATCGCCGGCGCCGACCTGCGCCTGCGTGGTCCGGGGGAATTGCTCGGCGCGCGCCAGTGGGGACTGCCGATGCTGCGGGTCGCCGACGTCGAGCGAGACGTCGATTTGTTGGACATCGCGCGGGCCGAAGCGGATCGGTTGCTGCAGGAGGACGAGCGTGCGGCGGCGGCGATCGTCGATCGCTGGTTCGCGGGCGCTGCCGCATATTTCGGGGCGTGAATCGCCATACACTTGCACGATGACCCTGACGGAACTTCGCTACCTCGTTGCGCTCGCGCGGGAACGCCACTTCGGCCGCGCGGCGGAGGCCTGCCATGCCACACAGCCCAGCGTCTCGGTGGCGATTCGCAAACTCGAAGAGGAACTGGGCGTACGCCTGTTCGAGCGCGGCACGGCGGAAGTGCGCCTGACCGAGATCGGGGAGCGTGTCGTCGTCCAGGCGCAGCGCGTCCTCGAACAGGCCGCGGGCATCGCCGAGATCGCGCGCCAGGGTCGCGACCCGCTGGTCGGGCCGCTGCGCCTGGGGGCGATCTACACGATCGGGCCGTATCTACTGCCGGCGCTGGTCCGGCAGTTGCAGCAGGACGCGCCGCAGATGCCGCTGTTCCTGGCCGAGAACTTCACCGCCCGCCTGCTGGAGATGTTGCGCAACGGCGAGATCGACGCCGCGGTGCTCGCACTGCCGCTACCGGAGGCGGGGCTGGCGATCCGGCCGCTGTATGACGAACCGTTCGTTGCTGCGGTGCCGCGGGGCCATGCCTGGGCGCGGCGCAAGGCGGTTGCGATGGCGGAATTGGCCGGCCAGACGACGCTGCTGCTGGGCAGCGGCCATTGTTTCCGCGATCAGGTACTCGCCGCCTGCCCGGAACTGGATCGGGGCACGGCCGATGGAACCCGGCGACCGTTGGAAGGGTCTTCGCTGGAGACGATTCGCCAGATGGTGGCATCGGGGATCGGCGTCACGGTGTTGCCGCAGACCAGCGTCCCGGAGCGTCCGGTACGCGGTTCGCTGCTTGCCTATGTGCCGTTTTGCGCCCCCGTGCCGCAGCGGCGCGTGGTGCTGGCATGGCGCAAGAGTTTCCCGCGGATCGGTGCGATCGAAGCGCTATGTGGTGCGGTCGAGCGCTGTGCGTTGCCGGGCGCGAACCCGATCGACGACGGGTTGCCGGCATGAGTTCGGGGGACACCGCATCGACCTTGCCGGGCTCCGACCGGCGGATGCAGCCGCTTGCGCGGCTGGCGGCGTATGGGCGCTTGACCCGGCTCGACAAGCCGATCGGCAGCCTGCTGCTGTTGTGGCCGACGCTCGACGCATTGTGGATCGCGGCCCGCGGCTGGCCCGGCTGGGCCCTGGTGGCGATTTTTTCGGCCGGTACGGTATTGATGCGGTCGGCGGGTTGCGCGGTCAACGACATTGCGGACCGCGATTTCGACGGCCAGGTCAAACGCACCGCCGACCGGGTGCTTGCGCGCGGCGTCATTTCGGTGCGCGAGGCGTTGGTGGTGGCCGCGGTCCTGGCGCTCGCTGCCGCCGCCATCTCGCTGCCGTTTCTCGACCGCGCCGTGCTGCCCTTGGCCTGGGTGGCGGTCGGGGTGGCGGCGACCTATCCCTATTTCAAGCGGTTTTTCCCCATGCCGCAGGCCTATCTGGGAATCGCCTTCTCGTTTGGCATCCCGATGGCGTTCGCCGCCGTGCAGGGACGGGTGCCGGCGCTCGGATGGTGGTTGCTGATCGCCAACCTGCTCTGGGTGATCGCCTACGACACCGAATACGCGATGGTCGACCGCGACGACGACCTGCGCATCGGCGTGCGCTCATCGGCGATTTTTTTCGGCCGGGCCGACGTGCCGGCGATCGGTGTCTGCTATGGCGGTTATCTGGCGATGCTGGCCGCGGCCGCGCACGTCGTCGGCCTGGGGCCGGTCTTCTACGTCGGGTGGGCCGCCGCCGCGGGCTGCGCGGTGCTGCATCTCGCCTGGATCCGCGGACGCGACCGCATGCAGTGCTTTCGCGCGTTCCGACACAACCATTGGCTGGGCTTGTGCATCTTCGCCGGAATCGCTGCCGATTTCGCATTGCGCTGACTCGTCGTCGCCGAAGCCGGTATCCTTCGCCGGGCCGCGGTCGGCGGCGCATCCAGACGAGGGGAAAAGGGCATGCAGAACGCACAGGAACTGGGTCGTCGATTCGCGTCGGTCGGCGCGTTGCGGTTTCGCGACGAAGCGGGCGCGCTGACGGTCCTCGATATCGATGCGCCGGCGGCATCGGCAAGCCTGTGTCTGCAAGGCGCGCAGATCCTCACCTGGACGCCGCGCGGCCAGATCCGCGAGGTCGTATGGCAGTCGAACGGCGCGCGGTTCGCGCCCGCCAAGTCCGTGCGCGGCGGGATTCCGGTGTGTTGGCCCTGGTTCGGACCTCATGCGCAGCCGGGGCTTCCCGCCCATGGGTTCGCGCGCAACCTCGTATGGGATCTCGTCGATGTCGCGGCGCTCGCCGACGGCGCCGTGCGCGTGGTGCTTCACCTCGATCCGCGCACGCTGGAACGATCCGATCTCCCGGGCTTCGACGCGGTGCGTGCGGCCTGGCCGAATCATTGGGAGCTCGCGCTGCACGCGACGTTCGGCGACACGCTTTCGATCGAACTGGTCACGCGCAATCGTGGAGCCGCGCCGTTCCGGGTCGGCGAGGCGCTGCATACCTATTTCCGCGTGGGAGACATCGGCCAGGCGCAAGTGATCGGGCTCGACGGCTGCGAATACGTCGACAAGGTCGGGCCGGAGGCGCGTCGGCGTCAGGAGGGCGCCGTGCGGTTCGTGGGCGAAACCGATCGCGTCTACCGCGATCGCGCCGCGTCGTGCGTCATCGACGATCCGGTACTGGGACGGCGCATCGTGGTGCAAAAGAGCGCGAGCGCCTCGACCGTCGTCTGGACCCCATGGGCGGAGAAGGCCGGGAAACTCGGCGACCTGGGGTCGGGTGCGCAGGGCGCGGATGCAGGCTGGCGCGAGATGCTGTGCGTGGAGACCGCCAACGCACTGGAGGACTGCGTGACGGTCGCCCCCGACGCGGAGCACCGGCTGGCGGTGCGGGTTCGGGTCGAACCGCGCATCGAATGACATCGCCGATGGGCACAGTGCCCCGGTTATGGAACGACCATAAAAACGACAAGGGGTTGTCGTTTCCGACAACCCCTTGTTTATCCATCGATATTTGGCGCGCCCGGCAGGATTCGAACCCACGACCCCCTGGTTCGTAGCCAGGTACTCTATCCAACTGAGCTACGGGCGCAGAACCGTGAATGCTACACGAAATCGAAATCGCCTTCCAGGCGTCGCAGAATCCGGAACCTCATGGCCCGGGAATGCCCTCGACAAGCCGCGTAGGGGATCCCCAGGACGCAGGACGGCGGTTCAGCGGATTGTCCGGCGGGCGCAGGGTGTGTAAAAACGCTGCCCGGGTTCGAAGTGCGGGGGAGGGCGGCCGACGCGCCGTGCTCCCGGTTCCCGGCGTTCTCGTGCCAGGGCGAATGCAAGATGCGGATCTTCAAAAACGGGTTGCCGCATGCGGTTTCTCCTCCCTCCGCGGCCGGTACGGAATCGCCGGCCTTGACGGCGCGGGAAACCGAGTGTCTGCGCTGGACGGCGGAAGGCAAGACGGCCTGGGAGGTGGGCCGCATCCTGCAGATCTCGGAGCGAACGGCCAACTGGCACCTGCAGGCGGCCAGCCACAAGCTCGGGTGTGCGAACAAGATCCAGGCGGTCGTGAAGGCGATCCGGATCGGGATTCTGGGCTGAGTCTCCGGTCGGGGCGTGTACGCGCACGCGTGCCGCTGGCCTTGTCACCGATCGGTCGCCATCGATTGTCCGCGTGGCGTATAGTCGCGGGTTTGCACCGCGGCGGCACGCTGCGGTTCCTGTCGGCGTTCCGACAGTTTCCATAACTCGTAGAACCGTCAAAGATGCGATCCTTTTCCCAAATTGGCTTGTCCGCCGCATTGGTGGTGTTCGCGGGCATGCTTGGTGCCTGCAGCAGCAGTGGCAGCAGTGTTGCGCCCACGAGCGTGCGATTGGTCAATGCCACGACGGCGGCGGCGACGAGCCCCGTGCTCGACCTCAGCCTGAGCGGAACGCCGGCGGTGACGGGGATCACGGTGGGAAGCGCGAGCGCATATGTGTCGCAGAACCCCAGCACCTATGCGGCGTCGGTGACCGACGAGACCAATACGCTGAGTTCCGGTACGCCGCTCACCGTCAATCTGGGGACCGGGGAGAGCTACACCATCGTCGCCTACACCCTCGGCACCACCGTGGCGATGGGGTATCTGACCGACAATCTCGGTATCCCGTCGGCCGGGCAGTCGACGGTTGGATTCGCCAATTTCTCGGTCGATGCCGGTCCGCTCGACGTCTACGTTCTGCCGCAGAACACGGCGAGCGTTCCGGCCGGGGTGCAGCCGGTGTTCGGGGGGGTCACGGGGCAGTCGCTGCCGGTGACCGAGCCGGCGGGGAACTACACGATCATCGCGACCAAGCCCAACAACCCGGCCGATATCCGGTTCATCAACGAATCGGTGAATCTCGCGGGTGGCCAGGCCGAGGTGGTGGCGTTCACGCCGACGTCGGGCGGCGGCCTCGTGAATGGCATGCTGATCGTCCAGGGCGGCACGGCCACCTCGATGGCGATGAATTACGCCCGGGTGCGGATCGCGGCCGAATTGCCGACGGCGAATACGCCCGTTGCGGCGACCGTGGGGACAACCGCGGTGGTCGCGTCCAACGCGCCCTACGTCGGACCGTATTCCCTGGTTCCCGCGGGCGGCCCGCTGACCAGCATCACGGTGGCAACGAATACGACGGTGACGCCACCGACGACGACCCTGACGGCGGGGAGCGACTATACGCTCGTCGTCTACGGATCGACGCCGACCGCAGCCCTGTTCGCGGACGATAACGGGTATCCGGGCAATAGCGTTGCGAACATTCGGGTCGTGAACGCGGCTCCGAGCAGCGGAACGGTCAATCTGTACCTGAACGCGACCTTCACGACCTCTGCAACCTACGCTACGACGGCCGCGGCATCGTCATATGTCGGCATCACGCCGTCGACTTCGGAGTCGATTTCGTTGGTCGGTTCCACCGTGATTTCCCTGCCCAGTTCCACGACAAACTTCGTCGCCGGATCGGTGTACAGCGTCTTCGTGTACGAAACCGGCTCCGGAACCGCAGGTTTCCTGGTCGAAGATCGCTGAAGCGGGTCTCGCTACGCCGCAGGGGCGGGGAAGAAAATCCCGCGACCCCCGCGGCGCGGCAATTCAGGCTGGGCGGGCAATCGGCGGCCGCCGCGCGAGGGCTTGCCCACCGCGTCCGAGGCAACCTACTTCACCATCGCCAGCAACTTGTCGAATCGGTCCTTGTGAAGGATCATGGTGGCTTCTTCCTTGGCGGCTGCGGTCTTGGCTTGGGCGAGATTCACCGGCTTGCCGACCTGTACCAAGCCGACCATGCCGACGTTCTCGTGCATTTGGCACTTGACGAGGTAGATCCCTTCCCGGGTCAGCTTCACCGTAACCTTCTGGTTGGGTTGGCCGGTCCACGAGGTGGCGCCGTCGGGAACGAATACCGAGACGCTCGTGTGCCCCGCCTTGTCCATCGGTTCGAAGATCACGGTATCGCCGACATCGGCCTTGACGAACATCGGATCGAACACCAGCATTTTTCCATCGGGTGCGCGCGTCACCATCTTGACGGTGATTTCCTTGGCGTCGGCCGTGGCGGGTTGAATGAACAGGCCGCATGCGATCATCGCCGCGGCGAACAGCACGATCTTTCGCGGTTTCATGGCGAATCTCCCGTTGTCGTTAGAGGCCCATCCTAGTTCCGGCGCATCGGGGAATACGTATGCTGGCAGTGATGGAATCGTCCCGCCGCCGGGGGGCGCGCATGAATGGGAACCATCCCGCCTCGGCGGGAGGTTCGATTGCGCTCGTCGATGCAGCAGGCGAAGCGGTGATGAATTCTGTATTCAGGAAATTCGAATTCTCGGGGAAGGGCTGCGGCGCTATGCTTCCCGTCCCATTTCGGAAGGAATCGACCATGCTTCGTAATGCGCGTTTCGCCCTCGCCCTCGTCGCCGCGCTCGGCGCCGCGGGTTCCGCCCCCGCCATCGCGGCGCCGGAACACTTCGTGCTGGATTCGGCCCATACGTACCCGAGTTTTTCGATCACCCATCTCGGGTTTTCCGTGATGCGGGGTGAGTTCACGACAACCAACGGAACCTTGGTCTACGACGAGCAGACCCACACCGGCTCGGTGTCGGCCCGAATCGATGCCTCGTCCATCTTCACCGGGTTCGCCAAGCGCGACGAGCACCTGCGCAGCAAGACGTTTTTCAACGTCGCCAAGTTTCCGGTATTGCGGTTCCAGTCGGCGACGTTTCATCTCGTTCCGGGCAAGTCGGTGCCGGTCGAAGGCAAGCTGACCATGCTGGGGGTGACCAAGCCGGTGACCCTGCATGTCGAGCCGACGCGTTGTGGAATGCGGATGGACAAGCATTACGTCTGTGGGGCTATCATTACGGGGTCGATCAAGCGTTCGGACTGGGGGCTCAATGCCTATGTCCCGTTCGTGGGCGACGAAGTGACGATGCAGATCGAGGCGGAGGCGATCCGTCAGTAGGCACTTAACCTTGTCCGATATAGCCGGCTGTTGAAACCGATCCAGAGCGACCCTACTCCCGTCCCCCACGTTCCCGCGCCGGAGTCATCCGGCGCCGATGGATCCCGACAGCCTGCTACGCGGTTCCGGTTCCCGGGATGGCGCCGTTTCCTGCTGGTTGCCGGACCCGGTGTGGTGGTGATGCTGGCCGACACGGACGCGGGCAGCGTCATCACGGCCGCGCAGAGTGGCGCATCCTGGGGATACCGGCTGCTTGCCCTGCAGTTCCTGTTGATCCCCATTCTCTACGTGGTGCAGGAGTTGACGGTGCGCCTGGGGGTGTTGACCGGAAAGGGGCATGGCGCGCTCATTCAGGAACACTATGGCCGCGGCTGGGCTTGGGTTTCGGTCGGTACGCTCATCGTTGCCTGCATCGGCGCGCTGCTGAGCGAACTGAGCGGGCTGGCCGGCGTCGGACAGTTGTTCGGGGTGCCGGTTTCCTGGACGATGGGGATCGTCTTCGTCGGCTTGAGCCTCATGGTGGTTCGGGGTTCCTATCTCACGGTCGAGCGCATCGCCATGGCGATCGGCTCGTTCGAGGTCGTGTTTCTGCTGGTGGCATGGATGGCCCATCCCGGCCTGCCGGACATGGTGCGCGGATCGATGTCGATTCCCTGGCATAGCCCGGATTATCAGTATCTCGTGGCGGCCAACATCGGAGCGGTGCTCATGCCGTGGATGGTGTTCTTCCAGCAGTCTTCCGTCGTCGAGAAGGGACTGCGGGCGGAGGACCTGCGGGCGGCGCGCTGGGATACCGCCTTGGGCGCGGTGGCGACCCAGGTGATCATGGCGGCGGTCCTGGTCGCGACGGCCGCAGGTCTGGGCACTGCGGCCAAGGGGGCGGCGCTCGACAACGTACCGCAGATCGCGCAGGCGTTCACCCGTGCTTTGGGGCCGATGGTGGGCCGGGTGCTGTTCGGCTTGGGGCTGACCGGTTCCGCGCTGGTCGCCACGATCGTCGTGACCTTGACGGCGGCTCGTGCCTTGGCTGAGGCGCTGGGAGCGCAGCACCGGCTCGACCAGACCTTTCGTCAGGCGCCGTGGTTTTATGGCGTCTACATGCTGGCGCTGGGGACGGCGGCGATCGTCGTCGCATCCGGCGTCGATCTGGTGCGGGTGAGCGTCGGCGTGCAGGTCATGAATGCGCTGCTGCTGCCGGTGGTGCTCGGGTTCCTCTATTTGTTGGCGCGGCGCCTTCCCCCAGCGGTGCGCCTGCGGGGGGCGTACGAGAAAGCGGTGCTGCTGATCATCGCCTTGACGACGGGGCTGGGGGTGTACTCGGCGATCGCCGGCATGTTCTGAGGTTCGCCCGGCACACCGGCCCGGCGGTGTCGACCGGCGGATCGCTACAACGCGGCGCGCATCAGATCGTCGGCTTCGCGCAGCAGGTATTCGCGGAACTCCGCCGCGGCGGGAGTCAGGTTGCGCTGGCGCGTGTGAACGACGAACCATTGGCGCCGCAACGGCAGGCCGACGACGTTCAGGGGAATGATGCGACCGGCGGCCTGTTCCAGCCGCACCGTATGCAACGACAGGAAGCCGATGCCGATGCCCGCCATGACGGCCTGTTTGATCGTTTCGTTGCTGTCGGTCTCCATGATCGCATTCACCTGGACGCCGGCTTCGGCGAGATACCGGTCCATGGCGATGCGCGTCCCGGATCCGGGTTCGCGCACGATGAACGGCTCGTGCTCGAGGTCCTCGGGACTGAGTTCGCGCCGCAGCGACAGCGGGTGCGACGGCGACGCGACGATCGCCAGCGGATTGGGGGCGAACGGCGTCCCGACGAGGAGGGTGCCTTCCGGCGGGCGTCCCATGATGCCGAGGTCGATGTTGTAGGACTGCAACTGCTCGAGCATGTTCTCCCGGTTGTAGATGTTGAGCTTGAGGTCGAGGCCGGGGTGGGATTTGATGAACTGTGCCAGCAGCCGAGGAGCGAAATAGATCGCGGTGCCGACCACGCCGAGGCGGACCCGGCCGCGTCGCACGCCGCGCAGGTCGCGCGCGGCATTGGCGAACTCGTCCACGCGCTGCAGGAGGTCGCCGCCGAGCGCGGCCAGCTCCCGGCCCGGCTCGGTGATCTGCAGACCGCGGCCCACGGGCTCGAACAAGGAAATTTCGAGATGGTCTTCGAGCTGCCGCAGCTGCATGGACACCGCAGGCTGTGTCAGGTGCAATACATTGGCCGCAGCCGTGACGCTGCCCTCCCGCGCCACGGCGTCGAGGATTTCCAGTTGCCGTACGGTGATCGCTCGCCGTGTCATAATTTATAATTATGCGCTATCCCAAAAATATTTAATGGATTTTATTGAAATGGGAATCGTACAATGACCGGTTCCCATTTGCTGCCCATGAGAGTTTCGTTCGGATGCTGAAAGCGGTCTTGTTCGACGTGGATGGAACGATTGCCGAGACGGAGGAGCTGCATCGTCGGGCATTCAACGCGGCATTTGCGGAGCTTGGCCTCGACCTGTCCTGGTCGCAGGACGAATATCGCGGCCTCCTGCGCGTGACCGGAGGCAAGGAACGCATCACGGCGTACTTCCGCGCCAAAGGCGTCGAAATGCCTGCCGACGAGGTTGCGGGAATCCATCGCCGCAAGACCGAAATCTACGTCGACGATCTTACCGCCGGGCGGATCACGCTGCGGCCGGGCGTGCAGCGGCTCTGGAAGCAGTTGCGCACCGAAGGGGTGCCGATGGGCATCGCCACGACGACCACCGAAGCCAATGTCGATTCCCTGCTGGCGCCCGTGCTGGGGCCCGAGTGGCGCGGCCATTTTGCCTGTATCGTTGCGGGGGATCAGGTTCCGAAGAAAAAGCCCGCTCCGGATGTCTACCTCGCCTGCTTGAATCGGCTCGGCATCGCCGCATCCGAGGCGGTGGCCATCGAGGATTCGCAGGGCGGGATCGGGGCGGCGCGGGCGGCCGGCATTCCGGTCGTGGTGACCCCCAGTTCGTATACCGATCAAGACGATTTTTCCCGTGCCGACTGCGTATTGCCGAGCCTGGGCGATCCCGAGCAGCCGTGGGACGCGGCGCAGCCGGGATTCCCCCGGCGCTGGGTGGATCTGGACGACCTGCGGCGCATCGTGGCGCAGGCCGGGCAAGGCTAGGCCGGGACCGGCGATTCCCGGGACGATTTCTGGTTATCTGGAGACAAGAGCGATGTTGGAAAAGAAAATCACCTTGACGCAGTTCCTGATCGAAGAACGGCGTCGTTTCCCGCAGGCTTCCGGTGCGTTCAATAGCATCCTGCTCAACATTGCGCTGGCGTGCAAGGCGATTTCGCGCAAGGTTGCCTATGGCGCGTTGAGCGGCATCCACGGTGCGGTGGGCAACACCAATGTCCAGGGTGAATCCCAGCAGAAGCTCGACGTCCTCGCCGACGACACCTTTCTGCACTGTCTGCAGTGGAGCGGCCATGCCCGCGGCCTGCTCTCGGAGGAGCGGGACGAGCCGTGGATCAACGAAACGGAAGGCGAGGGCGAGTATCTCGTCGCGTTCGATCCGCTCGACGGGTCTTCCAATATCGATGTGAATGTCTCGGTCGGCAGCATCTTTTCGATCCTGCGTGCGCCGGATGGCGGGCGGCGGGCGAAGGTCGAGGACTTCCTGCGCCCCGGTTCGGAACAGGTCGCCGCCGGTTATGCCGTCTATGGCCCGACGACCATGCTCGTGCTGACCGTCGGGCGGGGTGTGCAGGGTTTCACGCTCGACCCGGAACTGGGCGAATTCGTGCTTACCCATCCGCAGATGACGATTCCCGCGGCAACCAAGGAATTCGCGATCAACGCGTCCAACAGCCGTTTCTGGGAAGCCCCCGTCCGCGTGTACATCGAGGAATGCCTGGCCGGCGTCAACGGCCCGCGCGGCAAGGACTTCAACATGCGCTGGGTCGCGTCGCTGGTGGCGGAGGCGCACCGCATCCTGACCCGTGGCGGCGTGTTCCTCTATCCGCGGGACACCAAGGATCTCAAGAAGCCCGGCCGCCTGCGCCTGTTGTACGAAGCCAACCCCATCGGCATGCTGATCGAACAGGCGGGCGGGCGTGCCAGCACGGGGTACGGCCCGGTGCTGCAGGTGCAACCGGAATCGACGCATCAGCGCATCGGCTTCGTATTCGGATCGCGCGAAGAGGTCGAGCGCATCGAGCGGTATCACGCCGAGACGCCGGCGGCGAGCGGCGGCGACACGCCGCTATTCAATGCGCGCGGACTGTTCCGCGCGTAAGCGGCAGGCGTGACAGACATTTTCGAACTCACAAGACAAAAGTTTCAAATCGAGGAAGCGTTATGTCCACCAAGCATCCGATCATCGCGATCACCGGTTCCTCCGGAGCCGGCACGACGTCGGTGACGCGTTCGTTCCAACGGGTTTTCCGGCGCGAGAGCATCAAGGCGGCGATCATCGAGGGCGATAGCTTTCACCGCTACGACCGCAAGGGAATGCGGGTCGCCATGGCCGAGGCGGAGAAGGCGGGGAATCACCATTTCAGCCATTTCGGGCCCGAAGCGAACCTGCTGGAGGAACTCGAGAATACGTTCCGCGAGTACGGCGAAACCGGCAACGGCCGCACTCGCAAGTATCTGCATGATGCGGAAGAAGCGGCGCCGTATGGTCAGGAGCCGGGCACGTTCACGGCCTGGGAGCGGTTTCCGGAAGACACCGACCTGCTGTTCTACGAAGGATTGCACGGCGGTGCGGTTACCGAAAAGGTGAATCTCGCGCGCTATCCCGATCTGCTGGTCGGGGTCGTTCCGGTCATCAACCTGGAGTGGATTCAGAAGATCCACCGCGACAAGGCACAGCGCGGCTATTCGACCGAGGCCGTGACCGATGTCATCCTGCGCCGGATGCACGACTATGTGCATTACATCTGCCCGCAGTTCAACCGCACGCACGTCAATTTCCAACGTGTGCCCACGGTCGACACCTCGAACCCCTTCATCGCGCGCGAAATCCCGACCCCCGACGAAAGTTTCGTCGTCATCCGGTTCGCGCAACCAAAGGGGATCGACTTCCCGTATTTGTTGAACATGCTGCACGATTCCTTCATGTCGCGCCCGAACACCATCGTCGTGCCCGCCGGCAAGATGGAACTGGCGATGCAGTTGATTTTCACGCCATTCATCTGGCGCATGATCGAGCGGCGCAAGAAGGCGCTCGGGCGCTGAGGAGCAAAAGAAGATGACGACGCATACCAATCAAGAGGTTCTGGCCGCAAACGCGCTGCGGATGCTGGCGGTCGATGCGGTGCAGAAGGCCAATTCGGGCCATCCCGGCATGCCCATGGGCATGGCCGAGATCGCCGTCGCGCTGTGGGGGCGCCACCTCCAGCACAACCCGGCGAATCCGTCCTGGTTCAATCGCGACCGCTTCGTGCTGTCGAACGGTCACGGTTCGATGCTGTTGTACTCGCTGCTGCACCTGAGCGGCTACGATCTGCCGATGGAAGAGCTCAAGCGCTTCCGTCAGTTGCATTCGAAAGCACCGGGCCATCCTGAGGTGGGGGTGACTCCGGGTGTGGAAACGACGACCGGCCCGCTCGGGCAGGGTGTTGCCAATGCCGTCGGCATGGCGATGGCGGAGCGCATCCTTGCGCAGCGCTTCAACAAGCCCGATGCGACCCTCATCGATCACCACACCTACGTGTTCCTGGGCGATGGTTGTCTGATGGAGGGCGTGTCGCACGAGGCGTGTAGCCTCGCCGGCACGCTCAAGCTCAACAAGCTGATCTGCCTCTACGACGACAACGGTATTTCGATCGACGGCAAGGTCGAAGGCTGGTTCTCCGACGACACGCTGGGCCGCTTCCGGGCGTACGGTTGGAATGCCGAGCGGGTTGACGGCCATGACGTCAACGCGGTGTCGGATGCCATCGCGCGGGCGCGCAAGTCGGACAAGCCGACGATGATCGCCTGTCGTACCATCATCGGCAAGGGTAGCCCGGACAAGGCCGGCACGGCGGGTGTGCACGGCGCCGCGTTGGGGGTCGAAGGCGTAGCCAAGGCGCGGGAGGCGCTGCATTGGCCCTACGCGCCATTCGAGATCCCGTCCGAGGCATATTCGTTCTTCGACGCCCGCGCACGCGGTCAGAGCGCCGAAGCGGCCTGGAACGAGAAGTTGGCGGCATACCGCAAGGCGTATCCCGAAGACGCGGCCGAGTTCGATCGCTGGGTTTCGGGCAAGCTGCCGGCCGCGTTTTCCGCAAAGTTCGGCGCCTATATCGAAGAGACGATCGTCAAGGGCGAAAAGCTGGCGACCCGCCAGGCTTCGCAGCGCGCCATCGCCGCCCTGGCGGCGGCATTGCCGGAACTCGTGGGTGGTTCGGCCGACCTCACCGAATCGAATCTGACGCACTGGAAAGAAGCGGTTTCTTTCACGCCCGATCATCCCGGAAACTACCTGCACTACGGCGTGCGGGAGTTCGGCATGTCGGCTGCGCTGAACGGCATGGCCCTGCATGGCGGCTTGATCCCGTTCGGCTCGACGTTCCTCGTGTTCTCCGACTACGCGCGCAATGCGATTCGCATGAGTGCGCTGATGCATCAGCGCGTCGTGTACGTCTTCACCCATGACTCCATCGGTCTGGGCGAAGACGGCCCGACGCACCAGCCGATCGAGCACGTCGCCAGCCTACGCATGATCCCGAACGTCCAGGTATGGCGGCCGTGCGACGTAGCGGAAACGGCGATCGCTTGGCGTCATGGCATCGAGCGGACCAACGGTCCGACGGTCCTGGCCTTGACCCGCCAGGCTTTGCCGGCGATGGTCCGCAACCACGCCCTGGCCGCCGGCGCGGCGCGCGGCGGCTATGTGCTGCACGAGCCGTCGGGCAAGGCGCAGGTCGCCCTGCTCGCCACCGGCTCCGAGGTCTCGATCGCGATCGACGCGGCCAAGGCGCTCGAAGCCGACGGGATTGCCGCCCGGGTGGTTTCGATGCCGTGCCTCGAGGTTTTCGAACAGCAGGATGTCGCGTATCGCAAGAGCGTACTGGGCGAAGGTCTGCCGCGTGTCGCAGTCGAGGCGGGCGTCAGCAATCCCTGGTATCGCTACGTCGGCGAGAACGGCCGCATCGTCGGGATCGACCGCTTTGGTGAGTCGGCGCCGGCAGGCGAACTGTTCAAGTATTTCGGGTTGACCGCCGACCGCGTCGCAGCCGAGGCGCGCGCATTGCTCGGCAAGTAACCCCGGCGTGAAAAAAATTACGGGGCCTTCGGGCCCCGTAATTTTTTTGTGGTGTGCGTCCTGGATCGGCGCGTACCGGAATTCGGGGCGGGAGCTGGTTTATCGTTCCCGGTTATCGCCGGTGCAAGGCCGGGATCGGTGTGCGGCGCAGCCCGATGCCGGCGGAATTGCCCGTCGCGTTTTTCGGGGCGTGCATGGCGACGCTGCCGTCGTAGCGTGCCGCCATCGAGTGCGGACCGGGGTGGTTGGGAACGACCGAATGGTGGATCCGCGACAGCAGCATCAGGTCCGACATGGCATCCGGGTCGATCGGCCCGATGCCGTCTCCCAGGCACAGCTGGGTGAGGTATTCGTTCATCTCCCGCGATCCCCACAGTACGACGACGGCCTTGGCAATCTCCGGATGCCGGGTCTCCAGCACCGACATGTTCCGGTCGGGATCTCCGCCGACCGCCGCGGCGCCGGTCGTGGCGGCGGCTGGCATCGGGCTCTTGGTCGTCGGACGGGGCGGACGCGCAGCAACCGGCCGAACCCACGGCGGCGGAGCCGCGATCAGCTCCTCGTCGACCTCGGGGTATGCATTCAAGCCATAATGTTGCGGGAGTGCACTCATGCGAAAAAGTATAGGCATTTCGCGGTTGATGCGCAAATATGGGATCCCGAATAAAGGGGATTTTCATGACCCATTTCTTTGAATCCTCCACTCATCTCCCTTGGAGCGTCCGATTCGGATAGGAAAGTGATGCCGGTTTTTCTGCAACAGCGTGCCTCCCTGAGGCCGTTCCATACCTTCGGTACCGACGCGCGCGCAGCCTGGATGGCTGTTGCCGATTCCGTGGATACCTTGCGATCGCTGCGGCAGGACTCCCGGGTGCGGGATTTGCCGTGGTTGGTCCTGGGGGCGGGATCGAACGTCTTGTTTGCGTCGGATTTCGAGGGTCTGGTCATCCGGATGGCGATTCCGGGTGTGGCCGAGGTGGATGGAGACGGCGACGCGTGGTGCATCCGCGTCGGCGGCGGAGAGAACTGGTCGGATCTGGTGGCGCAGCTCGTGCATGCGGAGCGCCCGGGGTTGGAAAATCTTGCCGGCATTCCGGGAACGGTCGGCGCGGCCCCGATCCAGAACATCGGTGCCTATGGGGTCGAATTGGCCGAACGGCTCCACAGCGTGACGGTCTGGGACGGCCGGCGCGACGTGCTGCACGAGATGGCTCCCGAGGAGTGTGGGTTCGGATACCGCGATAGCGTGTTCAAAGGGGATGCCGGTGCGTCCGATGCGGCACCGGCCGGACCGGGGCGCATCGTCGTTGCGGTCACGCTGCGCCTGCCGCGGCGCTGGCAGGCCGTGGCGGGGTACGCGGAACTGGAGCGGGAACTGTGCGCGCGCGGGGTCGAGCGGCCCGGTCCGCGCGAGGTGTTCGATGCGGTGCTCGCGATCCGGAGCCGGAAGCTGCCCGATCCGAGGATCCTCGGCAACGCGGGCAGCTTCTTCAAGAATCCGATCGTGTCCCGCGAAATCCATGCCGAGCTGCTCGCGCACGCCCCCTCGCTCGTCAGCTATCCGTTGGCGGGTGGGCGGTACAAACTGGCAGCGGGTTGGCTGATCGACGCCTGCGGGCTCAAGGGCTACACCCGTGGGCGTGCCGGAGTGTTCGAAAAGCAGGCGCTGGTGCTGGTCAACCGGGGCGGAGCGAGCGGGCAGGAGATCTGGGAACTGGCACAGGAGGTACAGGAACGGGTGCGGGAGCGGTTCGGCGTCTCCATCGAGCCGGAGCCGCGGATCATCGGCGCCTGAGCGGGGAGAAGGGATCTCCGTCTCTCACGCGGGCGCCTCGGGGTCGGTGCGGCAGTGGATCGGGTTGCACCCGCCCCCTGCCCCTCACGCGAGCCGCAGCGGCGGAGCGGCAGCGCATCCCGCCGTCCGGAAATCCGTCCGCCGCGCAGGCCCCTAACGCCGACGGCGCCGCGCCGCGATCCGCATGCGCAGGGCGTTGAGGCGGATGAATCCGTCGGCGTCGGCTTGGTTGTAGGCGCCGCGGTCGTCGTCGAACGTGGAGATGGCGGCGTCGAACAGCGAGTCCTTGGCAGAACTGCGACCGGTGACCATCACCGTTCCCTTGTAGAGTTTGAGCCGGACGCGACCGTTGACGTGCAGCTGGGATTCGTCGATGAGGGTTTGCAGCAGGCGGCGCTCGGGGCTGAACCAGTAGCCGTTGTAGATCATGCGCGCGTAGCGCGGCATCAGATCGTCCTTGAGCGCCAGGACCTCCCGGTCCAGGGTGATCGACTCGATCGCGCGGTGCGCCTTGAGCATGATGGTACCGCCGGGGGTCTCGTAGCAACCGCGCGACTTCATGCCGACATAGCGGTTTTCGACCAGATCCAAGCGGCCGATGCCGTGTCGTCCGCCCACGCGATTGAGCTCGGTGAGGACTTCCGCCGGCGTCATGCGTTTGCCATCGATGGCGACGATATCGCCTCGCTGATATTCGAGTTCGACGGTTTGCGCGCGGGCGGGCGCCTTCGCCGGCGACACGGTCATGCGCCACATCGATTCTTCCGGTTCGAAGTCCGGATCCTCGAGGACGCCGCCTTCATAGGAAACGTGCAGCAGGTTGGCGTCCATCGAATACGGCGCCGTGCCGCGGCGCTTTTTGAAGTCCACCGGAATGCCGTGCGTGTCGGCGTACTGAAGCAGTTTCTCGCGGGACAGCAAGTCCCATTCGCGCCAGGGCGCGATGACGCGGACATCGGGCATGAGGGCGTAGGCTCCCAGCTCGAACCGCACCTGGTCGTTGCCCTTTCCCGTCGCGCCGTGCGAAATCGCGTCGGCGCCGGTCTTTTTCGCCAGTTCCACCATGCGCTGGGCGATCAGCGGCCGCGCGATCGAGGTGCCGAGCAGGTATTCGCCTTCGTAGACCGCATTGGCGCGGAACATCGGAAACACGAAATCGCGCACGAAGGGTTCGCGCAGATCTTCGATGAAGATGTTGGATTTGGGGATGCCGAGCTGCAGCGCCTTCTTGCGGGCGGGCTCGAGTTCCTCGCCCTGGCCGATGTTGGCGGTAAAGGTGACGACATCGCAGCCGTACTTGTCCTGGAGCCATTTGAGGATGACCGAGGTGTCCAGGCCGCCGGAGTAGGCGAGCACGACTTTTTTCACAGGCTTGGCTGCGGAGGCTGTCTGGGTCGTCGCACGCGAAACCGGGGAACCGGACTTCGCTGCAGATGCGTTTTTGGTTGCCATAGGGAACGTAAGCAGGGAAGGGAGGAAATGGTTGCAGACCGGAGCGGTCTGCGGCTTCCCCCTCTCCCGTCGGCGGGAGAGGGCGGGGGTGAGGGCGGGTGCTATCGCACCGACGTCCCCAGCAACAGATACTCCATCAGCGCCTTCTGGACATGGAGCCGGTTCTCCGCCTCGTCCCACACCACGGATTGCGGGCCGTCGATCACCTCGGCGGACACTTCTTCATCGCGGTGGGCAGGCAGGCAATGCATGAATACCGCATCCGGATGGGCTGCAGCCATGACGGCGGCATCGACCCGCCAGGGGGCGAACGCCTGCCGGCGCGCATCGTTCTCGGCTTCGAATCCCATGCTGGTCCAGACATCCGTCGTCACGAGGTCTGCGCCGCGGGCTGCGTCGAGCGGATTGTCGAAGACCTTGCAATGGGCGCCGGACGGGGCGAGTGCCGCATCGATGGCATATCCGGGCGGCGTCGATACGTGCACCGTGAATCCGAGAAGTTGCGCCGCCTGGAGCCAGGTGTACGCCATGTTGTTGGCGTCGCCGATCCAGGCTACGGTATGGCCGGAGATGCTGCCGCGGTGCTCAAGGAAGGTGAAGATGTCGGCGAGGATCTGGCAGGGGTGGAACTCGTTGGTGAGCCCGTTGATGACCGGTACGCGCGAATACTGCGCAAACCGCTCGATCTTGGTCTGCTCATAGGTGCGGATCATCACGATATCGACCATGCGCGAGATCACGCGGGCCGTGTCCTCGATCGGCTCGGCGCGGCCAAGCTGCGAGTCGCCGGTGGTGAGGTGGATCACCGATCCGCCCATCTGGTACATGCCCGCCTCGAACGAAACCCGGGTGCGGGTGGAGGCCTTCTCGAACACCATCGCCAGCGTCCGATCCGTCAACGGCTGATAGGGCTCGTAGCGCTTGAAGCGGTCCTTGATGACGCGCGCGCGCTCGAACACATGCTCGATTTCTTCGCGCGAGAAATCCGCGAACTGCAGGAAGTGACGCAAGGGAGGGGTCGTTTTCGGCATGGTCGCCCTTACCCCAGGCCCCCTCCGATCGGAGAGGGGGATGCGGGGCCGATTACGCCATCGCCTTGACGGCGGCGGCCAGGCGGCTCTTGTTGCGGGCCGCAGTGTTCTTGTGGACGATTTTCTTGTCGGCGATCGAGTCGATCACGCTGGTCGAACGGCGCAAGGTTTCGGTGGCGACAGCCTTGTCGCCGGCGGCGATCGCCTTGCGGACGGTCTTGATCGCGGTACGCACGCGCGAGCGCAGCGCGGAGGCGTGCGCATTGCGCTCGCTCGACTGCAGGGCGCGCTTCTTCGCTTGTTTGGAGTTTGCCATTGCGATTCCTTGATGCGGCAGCAAAGCGGTAAACTATAACAGAAAAAGAGAATTTCTTGTGAATTTGCTTCGTTCCGCCGCCAAGGTCAGCGTTTTGACGATGTTATCGCGCGTTGCCGGCTTGGCGCGCGACCTGCTGATCGCCCGCTATTTCGGCGCCGGTTCCGCGATGGATGCGTTCACCGTTGCGTTCCGTCTGCCGAATCTGTTGCGCCGCCTGTTTGCCGAGGGGGCATTTTCGCAGGCGTTCGTTCCCGTATTCGCCGAGGTCAAGGTGCGTGCAGGGCCGGAGCGCACGCGTGCGCTGTTGTCGTCGGTGGCGACGGCCTTGTTCTGGGTCCTGTTGGGCACGGCGGCGGCGGGCGTCATCGGTGCGCCGGTGCTCGTGACGCTGATCGCTGCGGGGTTCCGCGAAGGACCGGCGTTCGCCTTGGCGACCCTGCTCACCCGTTGGATGTTTCCCTACATCCTGTTCATGTCGCTCGTCGCCTGTTCCGCCGGGGTGCTCAACGCGTTCGGACGGTTTGCGGTGCCGGCATTCACGCCGGTGCTGCTCAACGTGTCGATGATCGGTCTCACCCTGTTGTTCGGGCGCAGCCTGCACCCGCCGGTGCTCGTGCTCGCCATCGGAGTGTTATTGGGCGGCGGCTTGCAGTTGGCGATCCAGATCCCGGCGCTGCGGAAGATCGGCATGCTGCCGCGGATCGGCAGCGTGCGCGGGGCATTCGCCGATGCGGACGTGCGCCGGATCCTGCGACAGATGCTGCCGGCGGTGTTCGCGGTGTCGGTGGCGCAACTGTCGCTCATCATCAACACGAACATCGCGTCGCATCTGGCGACCGGAAGCAATTCCTGGCTGTATTACGCCGACCGACTGATGGAACTGCCGACCGCGTTGCTCGGCGTGGCGATCGGCACCGTCCTGCTGCCGACGCTGTCGAAGTCGCATGCGAACGGGGATACCGCGCACTACAGCCGCTTGCTCGACTGGGGGTTGCGGCTGGTCTGCCTGCTCGCGCTGCCCGCGGCCATGGGGCTGGCGGTGTTCGCGGAGGGGTTTCTCGGCGCGCTGTTCGAAGGCGGGCGGTTCAACGCCTGGGACGTCGCGCAGTCGGCGGCGGCACTGCGGGGCTATGCATTCGGGTTGTTGGGACTGATCGGCATCAAGATCCTGGCGCCCGGGTTCTACGCCAAGCAGGACATTCGTACGCCGGTGCGGATCGGGGTGTCGGTACTGGTGATGACCCAGATCGCCAACATCGTGTTCGTGCCGTGGCTGGCGCATGCGGGGTTGGCGCTGTCGATCAGCGTCGGAGCGCTGATCAACTGCGTGCTGCTGTTGTGGGGGTTGCGCAAGCGGGGGATCTATACGCCGGGGCCGGGATGGCGCTCGTTCGCCCTGCGTCTCGGAGCGGTTCTGGCCGGGTTTGCGCTCGCGCTGGTCGAGATCGAGCGCCGCTTCTCCTTTGCGGCGCTGGCGCCGCATGGCTGGCTGGAGCGGGCGGGATGGCTGGCGGCGGTGGTGGCGGCGGGTGCCGCGATCTATGCCGCGTTGCTCTGGGCGGCAGGCTTTCGGTTGCGGGATTTCCTGTTGCGGGACGGGTAAGGGCGCTGTGTCGATCTTCCCCCGCTCCCGCGCGCGGGAGCGGGGGAGCCGCCCGGTGCGCCCAAGCCGTATGCACGGCTGTGCAGCAGGAGGGCGGGCGACACCCGTCAGCCGATCTGCTCGAGCATCGTTTCTGCGCCGCTGACCGTGAGTTCGCCGCCGTCCTCGACGTTGAGCAGCGTGACCACGCCGTCCTGGGCGACCAGCGAGAAGCGCTTGCAGCGGGTGCCGAGGCCGGCGGCGACGAGATCGAGTTCGAGCCCCAGCTTGGCCGTGTAGGTGCCTGAGCCGTCGGCCACCATGCGGATCTTGTCGCCGACGCCTTCCTCGCGACCCCACGCGCCCATCACGAACGCATCGTTGACCGAGAAACACCAGATCTCGTCGACGCCGTTGGCGCGCAACGCGTCGTAATTGGCGAGATAGCCGGGCAGGTGCCGCTCCGAGCAGGTCGGGGTGAACGCGCCGGGAACGCCGAAGATCGCCACGGTCTTTCCGCGCAACTGGTCCGCGACGGAAAAGGAATGCGGGCCGACGGGGCAGCCATCCCGTTCCACCGCGAAAAACTCCTGCAAGGTGCCGTCGGGCAGGGTGTCGCCGATGCGGATCGTCATGTCGTTTCTCCTTGGGTGAAATGGCGCAAGTGTATGCGGGGATCGGTGGCGATTCCCCGATTCCGTGCAGGGAAAACACGCGGCATCGTTCGGGCCGACGGCCAAGGCCTTATGAGGAGTGCAGCGATGCCAGCACCGGCACGATGAGCAGCGCGACGATGTTGATGATCTTGATGAGCGGGTTCACCGCCGGGCCGGCCGTATCTTTGTAAGGGTCGCCGACCGTGTCGCCCGTCACGGCGGCCTTGTGCGTTTCCGACCCTTTGCCGCCGTAATGGCCTTCCTCGACGTATTTCTTGGCGTTGTCCCAAGCGCCGCCGCCGGTGGTCATCGAAATCGCCACGAACAGACCGGTGACGATCGTTCCCATGAGCACGCCGCCCAGCGCCGCCGGGCCGAGCACGATGCCCACGGCGATGGGGACGAGCACGGGGAGCAGCGAGGGAATCATCATCTCCTTGATCGCCGCGGCGGTGAGCATGTCGACGGCCCGCGAATAGTCGGGCTTTGCCTTGTACTCCATGATGCCGGCGATCTCGCGGAACTGCCGCCGCACCTCCTCGACCACCGCGCCGGCGGCGCGGCCCACCGCTTCCATCGCCATCGCCCCGAACAGGTACGGCACCAGCCCGCCGAGGAAGAGGCCGACGATGACCAAGTGGTTGGAGAGTTCGAACGAGGTGTGCATGCCTTCGCGGTCGAGTGCGCGCGTGTAGTCCGCAAACAGTACGAGTGCCGCCAGACCCGCGGAGCCGATCGCGTAGCCCTTCGTCACCGCCTTGGTGGTGTTGCCGACTGCGTCCAGGGGATCGGTGATGCTGCGGATGGATTGCGGAAGATCGGCCATTTCCGCGATGCCGCCGGCGTTGTCGGTGATCGGTCCATAGGCGTCGAGCGCGACGACGATGCCGGTCATCGACAGCATGGCGGTGGCGGCGACCGCGATGCCGTACAGGCCGCCCAGGGCGTAGGCGCCGAGGATGGCGGCGCAGATGGCGACCAGTGGCCAGGCGCAGGCCCGCATCGACACGGCCAGGCCGGCGATGATGTTGGTCGCGTGGCCGGTGGTGGACGCGTGGGCGATGCGGCGCACCGGGGCGTACTGGGTACCGGTGTAGTACTCGGTGATGACGACCAGCGCCGCGGTCAAGGCGATGCCGATCGCCGCGCAGCCGTAGAGCGCCGTGGCGCTCGTTCCCGCCGGGATCGGTGCCGCGCCGAGCAGCCATCGCGTCACGAACCAGAACAGCACGAGCGCGATCGCGCCGGCGACGGCCAACCCGCGGTAGAGCGCGTTCATGATCTTGCCGCCCTCCCGCGTCTTCACGAAGAAGCTGCCCGCGATCGAGGCGAGGATCGACACGCCGGAGAGTGCCAGCGGATAGGTCACGCCGGCGCCGCCGTCGGGGAAGGTGGACGAGCCGATCAGCATGGTGGCGACGACGGTCACGGCGAAGGTTTCGAAGAGGTCGGCCGCCATGCCGGCGCAGTCGCCGACATTGTCACCGACGTTGTCGGCGATGACCCCGGGGTTGCGCGGATCGTCTTCCGGAATGCCGGCTTCGACCTTGCCGACGAGGTCGGCGCCGACGTCCGCGCCCTTGGTGAAGATGCCGCCCCCGAGGCGTGCGAAGATCGAGATCAGCGACGAACCGAAGGCGAGTCCGATCATCGGGTGGAGCATTGCGGTGGGGTTGCCGTGTTCCGCCCGGAGGGCGTGCAGGAGCGCGTAGAACCCGGCGACGCCGAGCAGGCCCAGGCCCACCACCAGCATGCCCGTGATCGCGCCGCCGCGGAAGGCGACTTCGAGCGCCGCGTTCAGCCCCCGGTTGGCGGCCTGGGCGGTGCGGACATTGGCGCGCACCGAGACATTCATGCCGATGAATCCGGCGGATCCGGAAAGCAGGGCTCCCAGCACGAACCCGGATGCGGTCCAGGGGCCCAACTGCGGGACGGCGGCGATGACGATCGCCAGGATCCCGCCGACGAACGCGATGGTGCGGTATTGCCGTTTCAGGTATGCCTGCGCACCCTGCTGGATCGCGGCGGCGATCTCCTGCATGCGGGCGTTGCCGGGGTCTTGCTTGAGGATCCAGGATGTCGAAATCGCCCCGAACAGGACGGCGGCGAGCCCACAAAGCAGTGCAAGTGCGATGGCGGACATGCAAGGCTCCTTGCCGCGAGCGCGGCGGCGCAACCAGGGGGGACTACGGGTTCAAGACAGGTCCTCGGTTCGGGTGCAGGAAGGGAAGGATGATCCGTCTCTGGAAGACGTCATTGACGCAGCGCAGCTTCGATGCGCGCCTGGATCTCGGACATGGCGCCGACGCCGTCGACGGTGCGGTAGCGCGGCGCCCGCGGGTCCCCGCTCGCCGCCCAATCGGAGTAATAGGCGATCAGCGGCCGGGTCTGGGCGTGGTACACCTCGAGGCGCTTGCGCACGATTTCCTCGCGGTCGTCGTCGCGCTGCACCAGCGGCTCGCCCGTGTGATCGTCGCGGTCGGCGATTTTCGGTGGGTTGAAGCGCACGTGATAGCTGCGCCCGCTTCCGGGATGGACGCGCCGGCCGCTCATGCGCTCGATGATTTCGGCGTCGGGCACGGCGAATTCCAGTACCAGGTCGATCGAGATCTCGGCTTGCTTCAGGGCCTCCGCCTGCGCCAGCGTCCGGGGAAAGCCGTCGAAGAGGTAACCACGGGCACAGTCGGGCTGCGCCAGCCGGTCACGCACCAGACCGATGATGAGGTCGTCCGAAACCAGCTGGCCCGCCTCCATCACCTTCTTCGCGGCGAGGCCGAGCGGCGTGCCCGCCTTCACGGCGGCACGCAGCATGTCTCCGGTGGAGATCTGCGGAATCCCCAGCGTGGCGGTGAGAAAGCCGGCCTGGGTACCTTTCCCGGCACCGGGTGGGCCCAGCAGAATCATTCGCATGGTGTTCTTCTTGGAATTCCTGATGTTCCTGGCGTCGGATCTTACCCGAACCATGCGCGGATCCGCGCGAGGTCGGCGGGGGTGTCCACGCCCGGCGGCAGCGGCGTTTCCACGCGCAACACGGCGATGGCGACACCGTGGGCGAGCGCGCGCAACTGTTCGAGTTTTTCCTGCTGCTCGATCGCCGGAATCGGGAGCGCGGGGAAGCGGGCGAGAAACCCGGCGCGGTAGGCATAGAGCCCGATATGCCGCAGCGCCGGGAGATCCGGCGGGAGTTCGGGCGGAAGCGTCGCCGCCGCGGTGGCAAGCGGCAGGAACGTGTCTCGCGACCAGGGAATGGGCGCGCGCGAGAACAGCAGGGCCCGGTTTGCCGCGTCGAGTACGACCTTGACGACGTTGGGGTCGAAAAATTCCTCCACGCGGTGCAGCGCATGGGCCACGGTGGCGATCTCGCAGTCCGGGTGCGCGGCCAGCATGTCGGCGACATCCCGGATGATCGCCGGCGGAATGAGCGGCTCGTCGCCCTGGACGTTGACGACGATCTCCTCGGGCCCGATCGCCAGGATCGCGCAGGCTTCGGCCAGGCGGTCGGTTCCGGTGGCGTGGTCCGGGCGGGTACGGATCGCTGCGACGTCATGGCGTTCGCAGGCGTCGACGACGCGTTGATCGTCGGTACACACGACGACTCGCTCGGCGCCGCTCGCCAGCGCACGTTGCGCGACCCGTACCACCATCGGTATGCCGCCGATGTCGGCAAGCGGCTTGTCGGGAAGCCGCTGGGATCCCAAGCGTGCCGGGATCAGGACGTGGAAGCGGGCGGGCGGGCCGGCCGCCTCGCTGCGACCGGTCACGCCTTCGACTCGCGTTCCGCGTCGTCCAGAGGGCGGGCTTCGCTCTCGAGCATGATCGGAATCGAATCCCGGATCGGGTAGGCAAGCCCCGCCGACAGCGATATGAGTTCCTGACGCTCGCGGTCGTAACGCAACGGTCCCTTGGTCACCGGGCAGACGAGTATGTCGAGCAATTTCGAATCCATGGTCGTTTCACCTGTGCTGGCGTTCGGTGGCGCGGGTGCCGGGGGCGGCGATTCGGCGCTCGAGGAAATCGACGCAGGCGGGATCCAGGTCCACGTCCAGGGGCACCACCCAGATCCGCTCATCCTTGCGGAGCCGCGGATCGCGATGGCATTTTACGGCGTCCTTGCCGGTGACGAGGATGCGGTCGTGGGATTTCCCCGCCAGGACGGCGGCGTCGATCGGTTCGTGGTCGGGCAGCGCCAGGGTATCGAATGCAAGGCCATGCGCCCGCAGCATTGCGAAGAACCGGTCGGGGTTGCCGATCGCGCACAACGCCAGCAGTCGCAGATTGCGCTCGCGTTGCGTCCGGGCGAGGTCGGCAAGCGACTGCCGTTGCGGCGGATCGGCCATGCGCACGGCGTCGCGGATGGTGGTGCGCATGCGGAAGAATGGGGTATGGATGCGCACCGGCGGGGTCGCACCGTGCAGGATCACGGCATCGACGCGCTCCAGGCGGCGCACCGGCTCGCGCAACGGTCCGGCGGGGAGCTGCCAGCCGTTGCCGATGCCGGTTTCGTTGATCAGGGCAAGTTCGACGTTGCGGCCCAAGCGGCGGTGCTGCAGGCCGTCGTCGGCGATGATCACGTCGATTTCGGGGTGCATCCGGCGCAGCAGGTGCGCCGCGGCGACCCGGTCCTTGCCGACCGCCACCGGCACCGCCGTGGTGTAGCGGATCAGAACCGGCTCGTCGCCGAACCGGTTCGGGTCGGCGTCGGCGTCGACCAGGCGGGCGGCATCGCCCGCCTGCGCGCCATAGCCCCGGGAGACGACCCCCGGGTGCCAGCCGCGTTCCCGCAGCGCTTCGGTGATGCGGATGACGAGCGGAGTCTTGCCGGTGCCGCCGACCCGCAGGTTGCCGACCACGACGACGGGCACGTCGATGCGCACGGCCGTCCGGCCCCACGTATGCAGACCGTGCCCGATCCGGTAGACCCATGTCAGCGGGTAGAGCAGGCGGGCGAGCGGCCCTCGCGCCTGCCAGGTACGCAAGACGCGGCGGTGCAGCCAACTGCGAATGACCGGATTGCGGCGACCCATGAGGCTTTCGACTTCCGCGCCCGCCGCCTAGTGCTGCGCGTCGCCGGAACGGGTTTGGGTCGCGAAGCTCAACCGCGTCAACCCGGCGTTGCGCGCCGCTTCCATGACCGTGATGACCGACTGGTGCGTCGACTGGGCATCGGCGTTGATGACCAGGATCGGGTTGCGCATCCCGGCCGCGGCGGCGCGCAGCAGTTCGGCGAGTCCCGTGGAGTCGGTCACCGGGACGATGTCGTGTCCGATCGCAAATCGGCCGTCGGCCGTGATGCCGACCTGGATTTCGGCGAGCTTGGTCACGGCCTGGTCCGGGTCTGCCTTGGGAAGTTCGATCTGCAACTGCGAAAAGCGGGAGTAGGTGGTGCTGACCGCGAGGAAGACCAGCACGACCAGCAGGACGTCGATCAACGGGATGAGGTTGACCTCCGGTTCCTCGGTGTAGCCGCGACGGAACCTCACGCCGCGGCTCCCCGTGCCGCCCGCGCCTCGGTGGAGTAGAGCGCGGCGACGAGGCGCGCTCCCTGCTGCTCCATTTCCACCAGGAAATCGTCGACCCGCGCGCGGAAGATCCGGTAGGCGAGCACCGACGGAACCGCCACGACGATACCGAAGGCCGTCGAATAGAGCGCGACCGAGATGCCCTGCGCAAGTTGCTGCGGATTGGCGCCGCCCTGCTGGGACGCGAAGATGTCGATCATGCCGACCACGGTGCCGAGCAGTCCGAGCAGCGGCGCGATCGAACCGATGGCGCCGAGCAGCGTGAGGTAGCGGGACAGTTCGTGGGCGACGTGGCCACCGGCGACCTCCATCGTCCGGATGGTGACGTCGCGTCGCTCGTCCATGCTGCGCAGGCCGGAGGCGAGCAGAAATCCGAGCGGGGAGTCCGCTTGCAGCTTTTCGATCACCTCGGCATGGATCTGGCGGCGCGTGTGCAGGTTCAGCACGTCCGTGAGCAGGTTGTCCGGAAGCACGCGCGGGCGGCGCAGGGCGACTGCGCGCTCGATGATGAGCGCCAGTGCGACGATCGACGCGGCGATCAAGGGCCAGATGGGCCAGCCGATGGCTTGAACGATGGCGAACACGAGGGAATTCCTGTGGATAACTTTGTGGAAAAGTGGCCTGACTCCGGTACGGGCATGACGGCGCCGGGAGCCCGCATACTACGCACAAATGCAATCAGAAAATAAAATTCATTGTAATTCAATATGTTGCATCGAATCCTGGGATGCTTTCCAGAGGGCTATGGAACAATGTGCGAGAACGTATCGATTGTGGAAATTTTTTTCTGAAGGAAACCCGCATGGAATCGGACTCCAACGTGGAAAACGTCGAATCGGCGCCGGTTTTCTGGACGGTTTCCCAGTTGAACCGCGCCGTTGCTGGATCTTTGCAAGAGCACTTCGGCGCGCGCAGGGTGCGCGGGGAAATCGCCTCGTGGACCCGCGCCGCGAGCGGGCACTGGTATTTCGCACTCAAGGATGCTGCGGCGCAGGTCCGTTGCGTGATGTTTCGCTCGCGCAACGCGCTCGTCGACTTTTCGCCGCGGGAGGGCGACGCGGTCGAGGTGCTCGCCCGGGCCGGCCTGTACGAGCCGCGCGGCGAATTCCAGTTGACCGTGGAGTCCCTGCGCCGTTGCGGGGCGGGCAGCCTGTGGGAGCGTTTCCAGCGGCTGCGCGAGAAACTGGCGGCCGAAGGGCTGTTCGATAGCGCGCTCAAGCGGGCATTGCCGCCGTTGCCGGCGACGGTGGGCGTGGTGACGTCCTTGCAGGCCGCCGCATTGCGCGACGTCTTGACGACGCTGCGCCGTCGTGCGCCGTATGTGCGCATCATCGTCTATCCGGTACCGGTTCAGGGGCTCGAGGCGGCGCCGCGGATCGCGGCGATGCTCGCTGCGGTGTCGCGCCGGAGCGAGGCGGACGTGGTCCTGCTGGTGCGCGGCGGGGGGGCGATCGAGGATCTCTGGGCCTTCAACGAAGAGGCGGTGGCGCGCGCCATTCGCGCGTGCGCGATTCCGGTGGTGGTGGGTGTGGGACACGAATCGGATTTCACCATCGCGGATTTCGCCGCCGACCTGCGTGCGGCGACCCCCACGGCGGCTGCGGAACTCGTGGCTCCGGAGCGCGGCGCGATCGCGCAGCGCATCGAGGGCTTGCTGCGCCGGATGACGCGCGCCCAGGCGTCCACCCTGGCGGTGCGCAGCCAGCGCCTGGACTCGGCATTGCGGATCCTGTCTTCGCCCCACGGTCCGCTGTCCGGCGTGCGCCTGCGTATCGGCGAGCTCGTCCGGCGCATGCGGGCGGCTGCCGACGCGGGCTTGCGGCGCCGGGGCGACGCGGTGGCGCAGCGGGTCCGCATGCTGGACCTGGTGAACGTGCAATCGGTGCTCGATCGCGGATTTTCGGTGCTGCATGACGCCCGCGGGGCGCTGCTCACCGATTCGGCCCAGTTGCGGGCGGGGGAGCGGGTGCATGCGCGATTCGCCCGCGGCGAGGCGGATCTGCTGGTTCCGCCCGCCATGCCCGCGTCGCTGCCGGACTGAGGCCGCATTCCGATCCAGGAATCGGCGAGATCCCGGATTTCGGAGAAATGGCCATGCCGAGGGCGCGGCATTGCCGGATCGCGATCGCTCTGGCAATAAAATGCGCGTCGACGTCTGCACGTCTTGCAGGAATACAACCCGGAAAAAAGGAAAACGACCATGGAACACACGCTGCCGCCGCTGCCCTTTGCAGCCGACGCCCTGGCGCCGTACATGTCGAAGGAGACCTTCGATTTTCACCACGGCAAGCATCATCAGGCCTATGTGACCAACCTGAACAACCTGATCCCGGGCACCGAATTCGCCTCGATGGGGCTCGAGGACATCGTTCGCAAATCGAGCGGCGGGATTTTCAACAACGCCGCGCAGGTCTGGAACCACACGTTTTTCTGGAACTGCCTGAAGCCGGGTGGCGGCGGGGCGCCGCAGGGCGCGCTGGCGGCGGCAATCGACGCGAAATGGGGTAGTTATGCCGCGTTCAAGGAGGCATTCACCAAGAGCGCCGTCGGCAACTTCGGCTCGGGCTGGACCTGGCTGGTGAAGAAGCCTGACGGCACGGTGGACATCGTCAACACGTCCAATGCCGCCACGCCGCTGACCACGGCCGACAAGCCGCTGCTCACGATCGACGTCTGGGAGCACGCGTACTACATCGATCACCGTAACGCGCGCGCGAAGTTCGTCGAGGTGTTCCTCGATCGCCTCGTCAATTGGGAGTTTGCGGCGACGAATTTCTGAGGCCGGACATTCCGGAGAGCACGGCACCGTCGTGGATGCCGTGCGCCGAGAACCAGCCCTGGCTCATTTCCAGGGCGTAACTTGCGGGCCGGCGCGCGCAATGACGGTCGTCGGTCTGCGGCTGCATGACCTCGACGTTGATCACCGTTCCCCGCGCGTCGAGGAACGCCACCGACAGCGGCAGCCGCGTGTTGCGCATCCACATGCAGTACTCCTCGGCCCGATCGAACACGAACAGCATGCCGTGGTCCGGCGCCAGACGTGTGCGGTACATCAGCCCGCGCAGGCGCGCCGCATCGGTGTCCGCCACTTCGGCGACGAGGTGGTGGCCGCCCAGGGAGAGGGTTTCCGTCCGTTCCGTGCCCGGTGTTCGCGCGTGCGCGCCGAAGCTCGCCGCCGCCAACAATAGTGCGGCGGCGAGCGTCGCGGCGGTCGAGGCGGGGGAAGGGGCGGGTTTCGGGCGCGTGATTTTCATGGCGTGTTCATCCGGGCGCTACACTCCGTCCGATTATCGCGTGGAATTTGCGCACGCCGTCCTGTTTTGGAGACCGCTCGTATGACCCAGCACATCGTCGTTCCCGCGCAAGGTGAAAAGATCACCGTGCGCGCGGACGCATCCCTCGACGTTCCGGACCAGCCCATTATCCCCTACATCGAAGGGGATGGCACCGGCATCGACATCACGCCGGTGATGATCCGCGTCGTCGATGCGGCGGTCGCGAAGGCCTACGGCGGCAAGCGCAAGGTTGCCTGGATGGAGGTCTACGCCGGCGAGAAATCGACGCGCGTCTACGGTCCCGACGTCTGGCTGCCCGATGAGACGCTGCAGGCGCTGCAGGAATACGTCGTTTCGATCAAGGGGCCGCTCACGACCCCGGTGGGAGGGGGGATCCGGTCGATCAACGTCGCGCTGCGGCAGGAACTCGACTTGTACGTCTGTCTGCGTCCGGTGCGGTATTTCCGCGGCGTGCCGAGTCCGGTGCGCGAACCGGAGAAGATCGACATGGTGATCTTCCGCGAGAATTCGGAGGACATCTACGCCGGCATCGAGTACGAGGCGGAATCGGCGCAGGCGCGCAAGCTCATCGACTTCCTGCAGCGCGAGATGGGCGTGACGAAGATCCGCTTTCCGCAGACCTCCGGGATCGGCATCAAGCCGGTGTCGCGTGAGGGAACCGAACGCCTGGTGCGTCGTGCGATCCGGTATGCGATCGACAACGGGCGCAAGTCGGTGACCTTCGTCCACAAGGGCAATATCATGAAGTTCACGGAAGGCGCCTTTGCGCGGTGGGGCTATGCCCTGGCGGCGCGGGAGTTCGGCGCCCAGCCGCTCGACGGCGGTCCGTGGCAGGTGATCCGGGCTCCGCATGGCGATATCGTGGTGAAGGACGTCATCGCCGACGCGTTTCTGCAGCAGATCCTGTTGCGTCCGGCGGAATACGATGTCATCGCGACCCTCAATCTCAATGGCGATTACATCTCCGACGCCCTGGCGGCGCAGGTCGGGGGGATCGGTATCGCCCCGGGGGCGAACATTTCCGATACCGCGGCGGTATTCGAGGCGACGCACGGCACCGCGCCGAAGTATGCCGGCAAGGATTACGTCAATCCCGGCTCCGAGATCCTCTCGGCGGAGATGATGCTGCGCCACATGGGCTGGACCGAGGCGGCGGATCGGATCGTGTCGGCGATGGAGGCGGCGATTCTCGCCAAGACCGTCACCTACGATTTCGCCCGCTTGCTGCCCGATGCGACCCAGGTTTCCTGTTCGGGCTTCGGCGCGGCGATGATCGCCCGGATGTAAGGGGGCGTCGCAGATCGGCGTTGCGGCCGGCGGCATGAAAAAAGGGGCTCCGGAGGGAGCCCCTTTTTCGAAGGACGGAGGGTCCTGCTCCCGTCTACGGCGCGTTCGGGGTGATGTTGGATGCCTGTTTCCCCTTGGGCCCCTGAATGATGTCGAAGGCGACCTTCTGGCCTTCCTTCAAGGTCTTGAACCCGCTGATCTGGATCGCGGAGAAATGCGCGAACAGATCCTCGCCGCCATCGTCCGGGGTGATGAATCCATACCCCTTCGCGTCGTTGAACCACTTCACCGTGCCTGTTGCCATGCTTCTTTTTCCTTGCTTCTTGTGCTGCGTACGAACTCAGAACGTCGCGTGACCACTCCGCCCACCCGACCGGGCGCGGGCGAAATCCCCCCGACTTCCACCTTGTGGCGACGGCAGCGCGGTTTTTTGCTTGCCTGCGCCGTTCTCCAAGTGCCGGTTCTCCGCCGACTGCTTTTCGAACTCGCGATTTTTCCGGCAACCGTATGCGCCCGTCAACCGCTCAAAACAGGGAGCCGGGGTGGAGCGGCCTTGGTTTTCCTGCCGGCGGGGGGCAGGCCCCGGTTGGAATCCCGTCGTTCCGAGAGGAGACATCGGTTGTCGGTCCGGAAGCGGCGCGCGACCGGGAAATCGGAGGGAAGGAGCCGATTTTTTGCCAGTGACCAAGGTCATGTCGGAAAATCGGCAAATACCGGGCGTTTCCCGGATGCTCATGGTCGATCGTGCCGGTTTACGGTGGAGCAAGATCGCGGTCGGGTTCCGACCGGGCGCATCGACCCGGTCGGCGTTATCATGGGGGCGTGTCGGGACGCAGATGTCACGGTGCGCTGCCGGGGTGGTGGTTTTCGGGGTCATGAGCGAACGGTTCGAGGAATCTGCGGTCGTAGAGAGTCAGGAGGCGGATACCCGGCCGCCGCCCTTGTTCCAGGTCGTGCTCCTGAACGATGACTTCACGCCGATGGAATTCGTGGTCGTCGTGCTGCAGCGGTTTTTCGGGAAGGGGCGCGAGCAAGCAACGCAGATCATGTTGCGGGTGCATTACGAGGGGCGTGGTGTTTGCGGCGTGTACCCGCGGGATGTCGCCGCCAGCAAGGTCGAACAGGTCAGCAGCTATTCGCGGGAGCACCAGCACCCGCTGCAGTGCGTGATGGAGGAAGCATGATCGCGCAGGAATTGGAAGTCAGTTTGCACATGGCCTTTGTCGAGGCGAGGCAGGCTCGGCATGAGTTCATCACGGTGGAGCACCTCCTGCTTGCGCTGCTGGACAATCCGTCCGCGTCGGAGGTGCTGCGGGCCTGCGCCTGCAATATCGAGGACCTGCGCAAGAGCCTGCAGAACTTCATCTCGGACAACACGCCCGTTCTGCCGCCCAATTCAGACGCCGACACCCAGCCGACGCTGGGCTTCCAGCGCGTCATTCAGCGCGCGATCATGCATGTGCAGTCGACCTCCAACGGCAAGAAGGAGGTCACGGGCGCCAATGTGCTCGTGGCGATCTTCGGCGAGAAGGACTCGCATGCGGTCTATTACCTGCACCAGCAGGGGACGACCCGCCTCGACGTGGTCAACTACATCTCCCACGGCATCACCAAGACGCCGGTGGTCGAGGAGAAGTCCAAGGTCGGTGATGCCGAGACCGAAGGGGGCGAGGGTCGGGACCAGGCATCGCCCCTGGAGCAGTACACGCAGAATCTCAACGCGCTGGCGCGCGAGGGCAAGATCGATCCGCTGATCGGCCGCGAGCCGGAGGTCGAGCGGGTGATCCAGGTGCTCTGTCGGCGGCGCAAGAACAATCCGCTGCTGGTCGGCGAGGCGGGGGTGGGAAAGACCGCGATCGCGGAAGGGCTGGCGTGGCGCATCGTCAAGAACGAAGTGCCCGAGATTCTTGACAAGGCAATCGTCTATTCCCTCGACATGGGTGCGCTGCTCGCCGGTACGAAGTATCGCGGTGATTTCGAGCAGCGCCTGAAGGCGGTGCTCAAGCAGCTCAAGGCCAATCCGTCGGCGGTGTTGTTCATCGACGAGATCCATACCCTGATCGGAGCGGGGTCCGCCTCGGGCGGCACGCTCGACGCATCGAATCTGCTCAAGCCGGCGTTGTCGAACGGTGCGCTCAAGTGCATCGGCGCCACCACATACGCCGAATACCGCGGGATCTTCGAAAAGGATCATGCGCTGTCGCGGCGCTTCCAGAAGATCGACGTCAACGAGCCGACGGTGCAGCAGACGATCGAAATCCTCAAAGGACTCAAATCGCGGTTTGAAGAGCATCACGGCGTCCGGTACTCGGCCGGCGCGATCACGGCGGCGGCCGAGCTTGCGGCGAAGTTCATCAACGACCGGCATCTTCCCGACAAGGCGATCGACGTCATCGACGAGGCGGGCGCGGCGCAGCGCATCTTGCCGGCCGGCAAGCGCAAGAAGACGATCGGCAAGAACGAGGTCGAGGAGATCATCGCCAAGATCGCACGCATTCCGCCGCAGACGGTGTCGAGTGACGATCGCACGCAGCTCAAGAATCTCGACCGCAATCTCAAGAACGTGGTGTTCGGTCAGGATCCGGCGATCGATGCTTTGGCAGCGGCCATCAAGATGGCCCGCTCCGGCCTCGGCAAGCCCGACAAACCGATCGGCGCATTCCTCTTTTCCGGTCCCACCGGCGTCGGCAAGACGGAGGTTGCGCGACAGCTTGCGTTTACGCTGGGAATCGAGCTCATCCGGTTCGACATGTCGGAGTACATGGAGCGCCACGCGGTGAGCCGGCTGATCGGCGCGCCTCCCGGATATGTCGGGTTCGACCAGGGCGGATTGCTGACCGAGGCGATCACCAAGAAGCCGCATGCCGTGCTGCTGCTCGACGAGATCGAAAAGGCGCACCCCGACATTTTCAATATCCTGCTGCAGGTGATGGACCATGGCGCGCTGACGGATAACAACGGGCGCAAGGCCGATTTCCGCAATGTCATTCTCATCATGACCACCAACGCCGGCGCGGAAGCCTTGCAAAAGCGTCCGATCGGCTTCGGCGGCAGCCGCGAGTCGGGCGATGAGATGGCCGAGATCCGGCGCCTGTTCTCGCCGGAGTTCCGCAACCGCCTCGATGCGATCATCAGTTTCGGGGCGCTCGACGAGGCCATCATCCTGCGGGTGGTCGACAAGTTCTTGATGCAGCTCGAAGAGCAACTGCACGAGAAGAAGGTCGAAATCGTGTTCAGCGATGCGCTGCGGACGCACCTCGCCAAGAAGGGGTTCGACCCGGTCATGGGCGCGCGCCCGATGGCCCGCCTGATCCAGGACACCATCCGCAAGGCGCTTGCCGACGAATTGCTGTTCGGCCGGCTGGTCAACGGCGGCAAGGTCGATGTCGACGTCGACGATCAGGACACGGTGGTGTTGCAGTTCCCGCCGTCGTCGGACAGCGGCGACGCATCGCAGCCGGAGCGTGGCGAGCCCGTGCTGTCGGAGTAATTCGGGAGTAACGAGATCGGCCGCCGTGCCCTGCCGGGGCCGGTGGCATACGGCGCGGTGGCGAGGAGTCTGCGTGACGACATCGCGCGCGTCACATGTTCGGATACCGCGGTCCGCCGCCCCCTTCCGGCGCCACCCAGACGATGTTCTGGGTCGGATCTTTGATGTCGCAGGTCTTGCAGTGCACGCAGTTCTGCGCGTTGATCCGCAGCGCGTCGTTGCCGTCGGGTGTCTTCACGAATTCGTATACGCCGGCCGGACAGTAGCGCGCCTCGGGCCCGGCATAGCGCGCCAGGTTGACGGCGACGGGAATGTCCGGGTCGCGCAACGTCAGGTGGATCGGCTGGTTTTCCTCGTGATTGGTGTTGGACAGGTAGACCGACGATAGTCGGTCGAAGCGCAGGGTTCCATCCGGCTTGGGGTAATCGATCGGGGTGCATCGCGCCGCCGGCAGCAGTTTGGCGTGGTCCGGCACCGATCGGTGCAGGGTCCAGGGCGCGCGGCCGCCGAACACCAGTTGGTCGATGCCGAACAGGACCGAGCCGACCAGCAGTCCCTTGTCCATGCAGGGCTTGAAGTTGCGCGTGGCGTAGAGGTCGTCCCGCAGCCAACTGCGCGCGAAGGCTTGCGGATAGGCCAGGAGTTCGTCGCCGCTTCGTGTCTCCGCCACGGCATCGAAGGCTGCGTCGGCCGCCAGCATGCCGGAGACCACGGCGCCATGCGTGCCCTTGATGCGCGCAGCATTGAGAAACCCGGCTTCGCAACCGATCAGCGCTCCGCCCGGGAACACCAGTTTCGGCAGGGATTGCAGTCCGCCCGCGGTGATGGCGCGCGCGCCGTACGCGACGCGCTTGCCGCCTTCGAGTGTCTTCCGGATCGCCGGGTGGGTCTTGAGACGTTGGAACTCTTCGAACGGTGAAAGATACGGGTTGCGATAGCCGAGGCCGACGACGAGACCGATGCTGACCTGATGGCCTTCGGCGTGATAGAGAAAAGACCCGCCGTAGGTTCCAGGATCGAGCGGCCAACCCGCGGTATGCATGACCAGACCGGGCTCGTGGCGCCCGGGATCGATGTCCCACAGCTCCTTGATGCCGATGGCGTAGGTCTGCGGATCACGGCCCCGCATGAGGTCGAATCGGTCGATGAGCTGGCGGCCGAGGTGGCCGCGAGATCCCTCCGCGAACAGCGTATAGCGGCCGCGCAGCTCCATGCCGGGCTGGAAGTTTGCCGTCGGCTGCCCATCGCGTCCGATGCCCTGGTTGCCGGTTGCCACGCCGACGACGCGCGCCGCTCCGTTTGAATCCGTCCCATACAGGATTTCCGCTGCCGCAAAACCCGGAAAGATGTCCACGCCCAGCGCTTCGGCCTGCTGCCCCAGCCAGCGCACGACCTTGCCCAGGCTGACGATGAAATTGCCGTGGTTGACGAAACAGCGTGGCAGCAGGGCCGATGGGGTTCGCAAGGCGCCGGTTTCCGTGAGGAATAGAAACCGGTCCTCGCGCACGGCCAGACGGATCGGTGCGTCTTCCTGGGTGCGCCAGCCCGGTAGCAGCGCGTCGAATGCGCGTGGATCGATCACCGCACCCGACAGCGTATGCGCGCCGAGTTCCGCGCCTTTTTCCAGCACGCAGACAGAGCAGTCCGTACCCGAGTCGCGTGCCCGTTGCTTGAGCCGGATCGCCGCCGCGAGGCCCGCAGGCCCGCCGCCGACGATCACGACGTCGTACTCCATCGATTCGCGTTCCATATCCTGGACGATCACCGGAGGCCCGACACCGACCTCGGAATAAGGTTGCTCAACTCTCGGGTGTGTTCTGGTCGATCAGGGAGAGCGGAAAATCGATCTCCGTCGCCTTGCCATTTTCTTCGATCTCGACGTGTAGTGGACCGGTCGGGGTCGGGACACCGAAGTCGACGGCACGGCGGTAGACGCCGGTGTGGCCGTCTTCGATCGCCTGCACCCAGTTGGCATTCGGCAATGCGCGCAGGCGGACGAGCGCATCCCACAAGGGGCGGTGGCGATTGCCCGTGATGATGACGACGACCTCGTCGACGCCGGCCTCGATCGGCGACGGGCGTGTTTCGATCGCCACGGTGTATTTCCCATAGTGCTTGACGGCCATCTGGGCCTCATCGGAACCGCAGGCCGTCAGCGTCAGCGCCAGCAACAGCGAAATCGCCGCCGCGAGTACCGCCGGCGCCCTTCGGTGGTGTCGCCCGGCCTCCGGGTTACGGCTGGGGATTGTCATGCTTCGGGTCCTGACCGTTATCCGAATCGTCTCGCTTCGCCCGTTGCGGACCTGCGATGTTCGTCATGAAATATACGAATGTCGCCGCCAGCGCGACGTAGCCGATTGCCATGACGAATCCCCAGTTGAACCACTGGACGTGCGCGCCCTTGCGCTGTCCCCAGAACGGAAAGCCGAGGCCGATCCCGATCAGCAGGACGATCACCACCACGCCGATGAACCAGTAGGGAACCCGCCGCTGCGACTCGGGGATCTGGGTGATGAGTTCCCAGTCTTCCATTCCGCGTGTGGCAAGACGTTCCTGGTCGCTTTGGTAGCCGAAGTGGTCACCCGGGATATGCCCCCACTTCGGGTCGATCGGATGATCGACCTGTTCCGCGGCCGGCTGGTTGATCCCGTCCGGATCGGTCTGCTTGCCGGTCCCGGCGCCGTGTTGGGTGGGGGTAGTCATGATCGCTGCTCCGGTGACGGTTCCGAACCGCCGTTCTTCATCCTGCGTAATGTTCGAACGAAAATCGCCCGACCCATCCGTCCTGCGCCCGCACTTCGATCTCCATGGGGTAGAGCCCGTGGCGGAGCGTGTGCGAAATGGTCAGCGTGACCGCCTTGTGCTGCACGTTCTCCAGGTTGAGGTCGCTTGCACTCAGGTGGTAATCCTGGGCCGGCAAGCCATGGACGTAGATCCGGACCGACGCGGGACGATAGCGCTTGTTCGCGACCGCGATCTTGTAGCTCGTCGGCGCCATTTGCCCGGCCGTGAATGCCGCGCCATGATCGACCGACAGGTGGTAGGGCTGATAGGTCCACAGTCCCCAGGAAAACATCGCCAGGCCCAGGGCGGTGAAGGGAATGGCCCAGCGGGTGCGTCCCATCAGGCTGTACTCCGCGCTGCGGCCCGAGCGCGTCGCCGCTGCGGCACGGCGCGGTCGGGCCGCCACCGCGGGAGCACCCTGACGTTCGCCGAATTCGAATCGCAGCAGGCCCGGGAGTCCCTGCTTCTGATGCATCCGGTTGCAGGCATCGATGCATTCGCCGCAGTTGATGCAACTGTCGTAGATGTCGGTGCGACGCGGATCGAGGTCGATGAAGCATTGCGTCACGCAGTAGTTGCAGCTCTCGCAATCTGCAGCGCGGGTTTTGTCGTAGGCGATGTGCAGGGTCTGGCGGGTCTTGAACGAGTGCTGCCAGACACGGTACACGCAGGCGAACCGACACCAGTAGTGGCGCAGGATGGTGATGTCGAGCAGGATGATCAGGACGAAGACCCCGTAGATCCAGTACAGCGACGACTTGAGCGAGGGGTCGGCGTGCAGCGTCATGAACGACCACACCGAACCGGGGGGCCAGAAATACAGCATCGGCAGCAGCGCCACGGCCATCGACGCAACCAGGTAACCGACGCCGAGGATGACCCAGTTGACGGCGCGATCCTTCGATGCGGTCACGCGTACCGGCGCGCCGTCATCGATGCTGACTTCGGCACGCCGGCCGAGCAACTTACGCATGAGAAAGTTGGCCCATTCGGAAATGCTGTTTTGTGGACACACCCAACCGCAGAACACCGTTCCCGCGATGGAATACAGGAACACCATGGCCGTCGCGACGCAGAACCAGAGACCGAAGACGAGGAAGAAATCGGAAAACCAGATCTGCCGGCCGAGCACCACCATGGCACCGGCAATCGGATCGAAGCGAAACAGGCCGGTGACGGGAATCACGACCATGAGTGCAAGGGCGATCCCCTGCACCATTCGCCGGCGGAGGTGGTAATGGCTAGGCGGGAGAAGCGCTTCGGCGCCGGCGGCGCCGATCGTCTTGACTGGAATGGCGTTCAACGCGCTTTGCGCGGATCGGATCACGGGTTGCGTCATTTGTTAAGCGTACTCCGAACTTCCAAATCGAGCGGCGTCACCCGGCGCAGCCGTGCGAACGCGGCGCGGGCGGCGGCGGGATGCCCGCTCGCCCGTTCCAGATGCCATAGCGCACGCAGGGCCGCAACGTTGTCCGGGTCGACTTCCAGGATCCGGTCGAGTTGCGCGCGGATGCGGTCGAACGCCGGTTGCGCCGCGGCCCCGGCATCGGGCGCCGGGACCACCGTATTTTCCTCCAGAACGGCGAGCATTTCGTCGGCGATGGACGCTGCGACCCATCGGTCCCGCGGGTTGGCGTCGAATGCTTCGTGGGTATCCCGGTCCTGCGCAGGGGGATCGCCGGCGATGGCGGCGATCCACGAACGGGTTACATACCCCGTCCCCGCATACGCGGCGAGAAACTCCCGGCGTGCGGCGGGGGGGATGTCGAGCGCCGCCGCGGCCATCGTGGCCGCAGGCCGCCGTTGCAGCAGTGCGCGCAGCACGCCGGTCAGCGGCGGTTGCCGGGCGTACCGCAACCGCGGCAGGCGGTACTCGATGACCGGGCGCGATTCGCTCTGCACCGGCCCGCCCGGCGGCGCGATGGCCGCGGTGATCGGTCCCCAGTAGCGTCCCAACCACGTGACGGCGCCCTCGTCGCCGGTTGCCGCCTGGACGTTTGCCGATCCGCTCGCTGCCAGCGCGGCGAGGTTCGCCGTCATCGCCGGCGCATCGCGCAGCGGCCGCAGGGTTCCGATCAAGGCCATGTGCATGCCGTCGACGAAGAGTTGGGCATCGGGAAACGCCACCCGGAAACTGCGCAGCACCGTCTGCAGCGACGGCAGGTCGAACTGGTTCAGGGCGATCCACTGCGCGAAGACGCCGTCCGGAGTCAAGTGGTCGCGCGCCCGGCGAAACTGTTCGACGGAAAGCAGATTACTCATGCCGGCGAGGTCGGGGTGGAACAGGTCGCCGACGATGACGTCGTAGTGACGCGTCTGTGCGGCCAGAAAATGGCGGGCATCGTCGTGCACGACCCGCATTCGGTCCATGACGCCGCCGTTGACCGGTGCGAACCAGGTTCTCGCCGCATGGATCGCCCCGGGGGAGATTTCGACGGCGGTACGGTCGAGATTCGGGTAGGGCAGCGAACCGCTGGCCGAGACGCCGGTCCCCAGGCCGAGGAACAGGATGCTGCGTGGAGCGGGATGCAGGAGCAGCGGCAGGCGCGCCTGATCGGCCTGGATCCGTACCGCGGCCGGATCCGAGGAGGCGTCCATGTGCTGCAGATCGGTCAGCAGGATGCGCTGGCCGTCGCTGCCCTCGGCGACTTGGTTGAAGGTGAGGGCGTCCTCGTAGCGGTAGCACTCCCGGGCGACCATCGCCGGATCGCGGAGCATCCGTGCCGGCTCGGGAAACCGGTGTACCGGCCAGGCGAGCAGCGCTGCGACGGGAAGGGCGATCCATGCGGTGCGGGGCGCACCGAGCTGGGCGCCGAGCGCGAGAAGCAACACGGCGGCGAGCGCGACGCAGGCGGCGGTGCCGATCGTCGGAATCGCCACGGTGACGGTGAGCGAGGCACCGATCGCGGCGCCGAGGCTGTTGGCGCCGTAGAGCGTGGCCGCGGTGCGTGCGTCGCGCTGCGCACTCGACGGGGCGGCGTCGCCGCCGGTGCTGCGGTGTGCGAGGAGCGGAAGCCACGCGCCCAGCGCGGCGGTGGTGGGGAGCATCGCGACGCAGAGCGCCAGCGCCTGCAGGGTGAGCGCCTCGTGCAGCGACGAAAAATGGGCGCGCTGAATCCAGAGCGAAAATGCCGGCAGGCCCCAGAGCCCTGCCAGGATGCCGGACGCGGCGACGAGCGGCACCAGGCGGGCGAGCCAGACCGTTGCGGTGGGGTGGGCGACGGCACGGGCGGCGATCAGACTGCCGATGGCAGTGCCGAGCAGGTAGACCGCGAGCACGATCGCAAGGACATATTCGGTGCGGAGCATGACCATGCCGTAGAGACGGGTCCAGCCGAGTTCGAGCAGGAGGGCGGCGGCGCCGACGGCGGCATAGGTGAGCTGGTCGCTGCGGCGGACGGGCCTCGGCGTGACCGCCGACGGGCGACGGTCGTCTCCTCCGGATTCCCCGCGCGCGAGCGTGGCCGCGAGCATCCCGGCACCGGCGGCAACCGCCATGCTTACGGCGGCAACGGTGTAGAGGGCGTTTGCCCAGCCCAGTCCTTCCAGCAGGAACAGGCTGCCCAATGCGCCGATGGCGGCGCCGAGGCAGTTGATGCCGTAGATGCGCCCCAGCGTTGTCGGGGCCGCGGGCAGCGCGCGTACGATCATGGGAAAACTCGCCCCCATCGCGGCGGCGGGCAGCCCCAGCAGGATGACGGCGATGGTCCCCTGCAGGGCCGACCATTCGCCGAAATCGAGAACCGGCGCCAGGGACTCGAGGTGGGGCGCGCCGTAGGCGACGATCGCCGGCAGCGCGAGCGCATAGCAGGCAACTGCGCCTTCGAGGATGGCGAAGGCGCGTAGCGCATGGCGGGGCGTCGTGCCGCCGATTCGGGCGGCGGTCAGACTGCCGATTCCCAGCCCGAGCAGAAATGCCGTGACGGTGGCGGCGATGCCGAAGGTGCTGGCGCCGAACTGGGCGGACAGCATCCGCGCCCACAGCACCTCATAGCAAAGGCCGGTGGCACCGCTGAGGAAATACAGGAGCGCCGCAATTGCGCTCATCTGCGCACCGTGGTCGAAGCGGCTGCCCGTCGCGATGGCAGAACGTTATAGATGCGGCCGGAACCAGACGAGGCCCACGATCGCATGCGCGATCGCCAGCGTGATCGAAAGCCCCGCAAAGATCAGGTGCGGAAGGAACAGATCCTTGCCATACAGGCCCATCGAGATCCCGAGTCCCCCGGTGATCAGCAGCAGGATGAGCAGGGGCACGGCCAGAGCGAACATCACCCAGCGTCGGGTGTTGTCGGCGTTGGAGTTGAACACCTGCGGGGCCAGCGTGTTTTGACTTTGGACCTCGGGCGAGAAGCCGCTCATCACCTGTTGGTCGCTGGGGGTGTCGGCCGCGTACGCGGGCGAAGGCATCCATGAAATCGTACCCACGGCGAACGCCAGCAGCAGCGTCGCAATCCATTTCTGCAGCATCATTTTTCCGTCGGTTGTCGCACGGTCGGGTTGGGGGTTTGCGGCTTTTTCTTGCCGAAGGAGTACCGCCACATCAGCACGATCATGAGAATGAAGGGTGCGAACACCCCGATCATGAGGAACAGGAAGATGTGCCACGGCGTGTTGATCGTGACGTGCATGAAGCGGTAGCTGTTGACCGCAGCAAACGCCGGCGACGGCAACAGCGTTGCGCCCGGCGCCGCGGTGGCGCAACGCCGTACGAGTTTATTGATTTGCATCGAGGTCTCGCCTCGGTCCGCCCGCGCTCGTGGCGCAACGGAATCCGAAAAAGTCCGACATGTAATTGGGCCAGTCGTAGTTGCGATGGTACGTCGCCGTAGAGAACGGGTCGCTCTTCCAGGATCCGCCGCGCAGCACCTTGTAATGCCGGTTGTATATGGGGACGAACTCACTGATCTTCATGTCCCGGTCCTCCGGGGTCTGGCCTTCGGCAAGATGTCCTTCGAAGATCTCGGCAGGCGCATGCGATCCCTTGTACGGCAGGAAATCGTCCTGCACCCATTCCTCGACGTTGCCGGCCATGTCGAAGACGCCGTAGGGGCTCACGCCGTTCTTGTACCGGTCGACATCCGTCGTCGACCCGGTGCTGTAATAGGTGTTCAATCGGGCGGGATCCATCACATTGCCCCAGGGCCAGCGCCGCCCGTCGGTGCCGCGCGCGGCCTTCTCCCATTCGGCTTCGGTCGGCAAACGCTCTCCGGCCCAGTGGGCATAGGCCTCGGCATCGAACCAGTCGACCATCGTGACCGGGCGCAGCAATTCGCCCGCCGGAATCTTCCCGTCTTTCCAGTTCGACGGCGGGCGGTGCCCGGTGGCGGCGAGGAATCGCGCATATTGCACGTTGGTGACGAGGTACTTGTCGATTCGATATTCCGGGAGATAGACCTTGTGCATCGGCTTGTCCTGCGCGTCGGCACGGGCGTAATCGGTTCCCATCTCGAAGGTTCCGGCAGGAATGGTTACCATCGAGTCGAGTTCCACCCATTGCTCGTGCGAGAGCATGTTGGTGACTTCGCCGACCGTATAGGCCCGTTCCGTCTCTCCGAGTTGCGCGATCTTCTCGTTCTTCTCGTGGATGGTGATGTCTTCGCCCGCCGCCCGCTCGTGCCGGGCTTCGTTGCGCAGGTCGTAGGTGGCCTTGTCGCGCATCTGGCCCATGCGAATCGAGCCTAGGAACACGACGTGGACGCTGCCGGCGACGAATGCCAGGACGATGCAGGTGATCAGAGTCGCATGGAGAAACTTTGCGCGACGTGCCTGCTCTTCAGGAGTCGGGGGAACTACGTTCCGAGCCATTCTTGCCGATTGCCCTTACGGAAGGAAGGAAAGCGGAGGGTGCCGGGCGCTAGCGGTTCGCCGGGTCTTCCGGCCCGTGCGGTTTCGTGGGCGCAGGCGGTATCCAGGGGTTGGGAAGATCCGCCGCCGCGATTCCCTGAGGAGTCCGGTGGAAGATCTTGCGGATGAAGACTTCGCCGCCGATGCCGCCAAAGACGCAGGACTCGACCGCGAGGATCAGGAAGAATCCCCACCAGCCCAGCGGAATCAGCCGATTCTCGGGTGGGATGGGAATCCAGCCGTTGCTCAGTTCCAGGTAGGAGATCACGCGCACGATCGCCGCCGGAAGGTATGCCAGCCACTTGGCGCCGCGTCCGAACATCCACGCGACGACGAGGCCGGCGATGAAGGGGACGAGGAACAGGTCGGCGCCCCATGCCACGCTGAACGTCGAAATGCCGTGGAAAAGTTCGAGCTTTACGCCGAGCAGGCGGTCGCCGAAATAATTGATCGAGGCGCCGACCATGATCGCTGCTGCGCCCAGCGCATACTTGGGTTTGGGGTGCGCAAGTGCGGCTGAGGCGTGAAGCTGCGACGGAGCCTTGGCGGGGGTCCGGATGATCTTCACTTTGGATGCAGGTGCCATGGCGGGTTCGCGCTGCGAGTCAAGCTGCGGAAAGGCCGCTAGTGTAGCGCGTTGGGAAAGCGGATTTCCACCCGCAGGCCATGCGGTACCTGCGGGTGGAACGTAAGGGTCGCGTGGTGGAGGGCCGTCGCCCGCGCGACGATGGCGAGTCCGAGGCCGGCGCCGGCAGCGCCGGAACGCGCGGGATCGCCGCGTTCGAATGGCCGCACCAGCCGCACCGCATCGTCCGGTGCGATTCCCGGGCCGTGGTCGGCGATCGCGAGCACGGCGTCGCCGCCCTCGCGTGTCAGGCTGACCTCGAGGTCGAGTTCACCCGCCGCATTCCGTCCATAGCGGTGTGCATTGGCGAGGAGATTGTCGATCGCCCGCAGGATTTCCGAGCGGTAGCCCGTGATTGCGATGTCGGGCGCGATCCGTTCGACGATTCGGGCGTTCTCCAGGCGGGCGCGGCCGAGCGCTTCGGCGAGCAGGGCGGAGAGGTCGACCGGTTCCGGTTCGCGTTGCGGTGCCGGGACCGCATAGTCGAGGAACTGACGCACGATGTCCTCCATCTGGTCGAGGTCGGATGCCATCGCGTCGCGGGTTTCCACCGGCAGGCCGCTCATCTCCACTTCCAGCCGCATCCGCGTGAGAGGAGTGCGCAGGTCATGGGAAATTCCCGCGAGCAGCACGGCGCGGTCGTTGGCGATTTTTTTCAGATCCGTCACCATGCGGTTGAAGCTCTCGTTGAGGGTGCGGATCTCGATGGGGCCGGTCTCGGCGGGCAGCGGCTGCGGAGTCTTCCCGTTGCCCAGATCGCGCGCGGCTTTGGACAATTCGGTGAGCGGGCGATTGAGATGGCGTGCGAACAGCGCGGCGCCGAACAGCGAGAACCCGAATGCCATCGTTGCCCAGGCCAGCCAGCCGTACCCGAGGGTGTGCTGCAACATGCCGCGACTGATGAACACCCAGTAGGCATCACCGTCGATCGAAAAACTGATCCAGAATCCGCGCACGCCGTTGACGCGCGATGCGAAGCGCGTGTCCGCGCCGAGTTCCTGGCGTACCTCCCGTTCCGCGAGATTCAGGAATGCGTTGTCGGGAAGCGCCAGCACCTCGTCGGTCGGATCGCGCGGCAGCACCCGGACATGTTCGTTCTCGACCAGCGCGGAGAGCAGCGCGCCGCGTCGCTGCGGGTCGGAGTACACCAGTGCGATGCGGGTGGTCTGGACGAGGGAGATCAGCTGCTGCGCCAGCCGGTGCGCGCGCGGTTCGCGCTCGGCCATGCGGATGGCGGGGACCGCCGCCGCCATCGTGAGGAACTCCAGCGAGAGGATGAGCAGGAACGTGCGCCAGAACAGCGGCGGAGAGCGGAACTTCATCGCGATCGGATATCCGGCATTCGCTTGCAGGCGGGCTGGGGCTGTGCGGATGCCCGGCTATGCGGTCTCGTCCGGCACGAAGACGTATCCCAGACCCCATACCGTCTGGATGTAGCGCGGCTTGCCGGGGTCGGGTTCGATCAGCTTGCGCAGACGCGAGATCTGCACGTCCAGACTGCGGTCGAAGGCTTCATATTCCCGCCCCCGCGCCATTTCCATCAGCTTTTCGCGCGACAGCGGCGTCTTGGGGTGCCGCGCGAACGCCTTGAGCACCGCGAATTCGCCCGTCGTCAGGGGCACGGCCTCACCGTCCTTGGTGAGCGTGCGCGTCGCAAGATCGAGGGAGAACGGGCCGAATTCCATTCGCATCGGTTCCTGACTCGGAGCGCCCGGTGCTTCCCCCGGCGCCTTACGGCGCAGGACGGCATGGATCCGGGCCAGCAGCTCGCGCGGATTGAACGGCTTGGGCAGATAGTCGTCGGCTCCGGTCTCCAGCCCCGCGATGCGGTCGAGATCGCCGCCTTTGGCGGTGAGCATGATGACCGGCGTATCGTCATGATTTTCCCGCAGGCGGCGCAACACCGACATGCCATCCTCGCCGGGCATCATCAGGTCGAGAATGAGGATGTCGAAGCGCTCGCGCAGCCAGAGTTTGCTCATCGCCTGCGCCGATTCGACCGCCGACACGGCGAAGCCGTTTTCGCCGAGGTAGCGGCGCAGCAGATCACGCAGGCGCTGATCGTCATCGACGACGAGAATCTTGAAGGGGGCGGGCTTGTCCATCGCGCCGTGAATACTACGGTGTCCGTCGTTTTCCGATGGTGTCCGAGCACAAAGTGTTACAGAATTCCCCCTCCCATTGTGCGATCCTTCATCGCCGGTATCGCGGTACCGTTTCGCATTCATTCCGATCTTCGATGGCCGTTCTTCTGCATCCCTGTCGCCGCTCGTATTCTTGCTCGGGTCTGTCCCCGCGGCTGGCGCGGGGACTGCTATGCCTCGGCCTGGGCGTTTTGTTGCCGGTCGCCTGGGGCGACGGGCTGCTGGGAGTCGTGCCGCCTGGATCGGCAACTCCGGAGAGCGACGGCAAGTCGGGTGATCTCGCGCCATCCGAGCGCGAATCGATCCGCCGGTGGAGTCAGGAGCAGCGCAGCGAACTCATCGGTACGGTGCCCCCGGGTGCCGCGGCCGGTGGCCACGACGCGGCGATGGGCGATCTGACGCCCGAGCAGCGCAAGGTGCTGCGCGATCAGATCCGCGCCCAACAGCGGTCGAATGCGGAGCGAGGGGGTTCGGCGCGATAATCGCCGGATGTCCCGTTCCCCTGTCCCGACCATTCTTGCGCTCGACACCGCCGGCGCACGCGGTTCCGCCGCCATCGCCCATGGCGCGCGCGTCCTCGTGCGCCGCGGCGCAGTTGGCGACACCCACCTGGAACACCTTTTGCCGCTGGTGGATGCCGTGCTGGGCGATGCCGGTCTGGCGGTCGAAGACTGCACCGCCTTTGCGTTCGGTGCGGGGCCGGGTTCCTTCACCGGCGTGCGCGTCGCGTGCACCGTGACGCAAGGGCTGTCGTGGGCGCGCGAGAAGCCGGCGATCCCGGTCGGTAGCCTGCTGGCATTGGCGGTCGCGGCCGATGCCGGAACGCCGAGCGGTCCCGGACCGTCGCGCGTGTTTTGCGCGATCGATGCGCGAATGGGGCAGGCGTACGCCGCCGTGTTGGAGGGTGAGGGGCTCGATTGGCGGGAGGTGGAGCCGCCCTTCCTGTGCGACCTGCGGGATCTGCCCGATCGGGTGGCGCAGGCGCGGGTCGATGTGGTCGCCGGCGACGCGCGTTGGCTGGCGCAATGGGCCCCCGCTGGTCGGCCGCCGCTGCGCGATGCCCGGGGCGATGCCGAGGCGATCGCGCGCTGGGCGCAGCATGCGGCGGCGTCCGGACTCGGGGGGGCGCCGGAACGGGCGCTGCCGGTCTACGTCCGCGATCAGGTCGCCAAGACGGTGGCAGAACGCGCCGCCGAACGACGTGCGCGCGGAGACCGGGCATGAATGCGCAGGTTCAGCAAGGGGGGGATGCCCGGTCGGTGGCCGGTGCCGTGCGCTTCGTGCCGTTCACGCCGGACCGGATCGCCGACGTGATGGCGGTGGAGCGGCGGATCTACCCGTTTCCGTGGACCCCCGGCAATTTCGCCGATTCCTTGCGCTCCGGCTACAGCGGCTGGATCCTGGAAGATGCCGATTCATCCGTGATCGCCTATGCCGTGGCGATGCTGGCGGTGGACGAAGCACATCTGCTCAATCTCGGGGTCGATATTCCCTACCGTCGCCAAGGCTATGGCGCACGGATGCTCGACTGGATGGCGCAGACCATGCGCGAGTACGGTGCGGCGACGATGTTGCTCGAAGTGCGTCCCAGCAACACGGCCGCCCTGCATCTCTACCGCAACTATGGCTTCCGGACGATCGGGCGCCGCCGCGGCTACTATCCCGACCACCACGGCCGGGAGGACGCGCTGGTGATGCGGGTGCGCTTGTGATGCGGGACTGGCGTCCGGAGCAGATCCGCCTCGTGCAGGCCTTGGGTCTGGGGCCGATCTGGCGCGTGCGTGGCGGCGACGGCGGATTCGCGGCGGCGGAGTCCGGTTCCGATGCGCTCCGCGGCGCGGGCGGAATCGATGCGCTCGCGGATTCCTTGCCGGATCCGGCGGCGCCGGCGGCCGTCGGCGTCGCGAACCTCGATTGGGAGGGCCTGGAGCAGGCCGTGCGGAGCTGCACCGCCTGCGGCCTCTGCCGCACGCGCACGCAGGCCGTTTTCGGCGTCGGAAGCCACGCGGCGCGGTGGATGTTCGTTGGTGAGGCGCCGGGCGCGGAAGAAGACGCGCAAGGCGAGCCGTTCGTCGGGCAGGCGGGCCGCCTTCTCGACAACATGTTGGCGGCGGCGGGGCTCGACCGCGCGCGCGACGGCGCGCGCCCGCACCGGGAACCGGTCTATATCGGCAACGTGATCAAGTGCCGGCCGCCGGGAAACCGGAATCCGGATGCGGACGAAGTGGCGCGTTGCACGCCGTTCCTGCTGCGGCAGATCGAATTGCTGCGACCGCGCATTCTCGTCGCGATGGGGCGGTTCGCGGCGCAGACCTTGTTGCAAACCGAGGATTCGATCGGTTCCCTGCGTGGGCGCACCCACGAGTTCGTGCGCGGCGAACTGCGGATCCCGGTCGTGGCCACCTATCACCCGGCCTATCTTCTGCGCACCCCGGGTGACAAGGCCAAGGCCTGGGAGGACCTGTGTCTGGCCCGGCGCGTCTATTCCGAACAAATCCCGTGATGGGAGTCGCCGATGAGCGCTTCGGAGTCGAAGCGACGCTGGTTCTGGCGGTGGCGCAGGATCACCAGCGCCATGGTGCCGGAGACGAATACGCCGAAGAGGATCATGCTGCTGCGCGCGGACATGCCCAGGGATAGCAGGGCGGCATAGATGCCCGACATGGCGAGGATGCCGAGGTTTTCGTTGAAGTTCTGCACGGCGATCGAGTGTCCGGCCGATAGCAGCACATAGCCGCGGTGTTGTAGCAAGGCGTTCATCGGCACGACGAAGAATCCGGCCATCGCGCCGACGAGCAGCATCAGCCCGATCGCCGCGAGGAGGGCCCAGTCGAGGTGGAGCGCGGCGACGTGGATGCCGCCGGCGGGGAACGCGCGGAAATCGACGGCCGCGACCAGGACGACCACCACCCCCATCATGACGCCGACCGGCAGCACACGCAGCGAGCGGCGCAGGGACACCACGCTGGCGGCGGCGATGGCGCCCGCCGCCACCCCGATCGCCGTGACGGCCTGCAGGATCGCGGCGCGCGCGAGCCCCATGTGCAGCGCGTCCTTCGCCCAAGCGATCACCAGCAGTTGCAGGGTGGCACCCGCGCCCCAGAACAGCGTGGTCACGGCGAGCGAGATCTGCCCCAGCTTGTCGCGCCACAGCACCCGCAGACAATGGCCGAAGTCCGCAAGGAGTTTCGCCGGCGTGTGCTGTTGCGGGGCATAGCGCACCCCGGTGTCGGGAATCGCCAGGTTGATGAGGGCTGCTATGCCGTAGAGCAGGCATACCAAGGCGATGGCCATGTGCGCGAGCGACCAGTGCAGGGTCGCGGTGTACGGCGCGGCGAGGGATGCGAATCGGGTCGAAACGAGGACGCCGCCCAGCAACGCGCCGAAGACCACGGCGCCGATGGTGAGCGTTTCGATCCATCCGTTGGCCGCGACCAGCCGCTCCGGCGGCAGCATTTCGGTGATGATGCCGTACTTGGCGGGTGAATATGCCGCGGCGCCGAATCCGATCACCGCGTAGGCGAGCAGCGGGTGCGGGGTCGCGAGCATCAGGACGCCGCCGATGAATTTGACGGCGTTGGCGAGGAACATCACGCGGCCCTTGGGTTGCGAGTCCGCGAAGGCGCCGACGAATGCCGCCAGCGCGACATACGAAAAGAAGAAGAACAGTTTGAGCATCGGCCGCATCGCCTCCGGGGCGTGCGTTTCCTCGAGCAGCGCGAAGGCCGCGATGAGGATGGCGTTGTCGGCCAGCGCGGAGAAGAACTGCGCGGCCATGACCGTATAGAAACCGCGATGCAGAGGGTTGATCCCCGTCTCCCGGAAATGGAGGAAAAAGGGGTTATTCTTGCACACCCCGCTTTGCCTTTTTTCGCCGTGCCCGCGTTCTCCTCGTCTCGTCCCCTGCAAGTCCTCGTCGATCGGTCGGCGATGGCCCACAACCTCGCGCAGGCCCGCGCGCATGCCGGCGCCCGCGGCATCTGGGCCGTCGTCAAGGCCAATGCATACGGCCACGGCATCGAGAACGCCGTGCGGGCATTCGCCGACGCCGACGGCCTTGCGCTGCTCGAAACCGACGAGGCGCACCGCGCGCGCGCGGCCGGCTGGCGCAAGCCGATCTTGTTGCTGGAGGGGGTGTTCGAGCACCGCGATTTCGCGCTGGTGGCGGAACTCGATCTCACTGTCGTCGTGCATGGTTTCGAACAGATCGCCATGCTCGAGCGCCTGCGTCCCGCCAGACCGGTGGGCGTCTACTGCAAGTTCGATACCGGCATGAACCGCTTGGGATTCGCCGCCGACGAGGCGCGCACCGCGTTCGATCGCCTCGCCGCGCTCGCGCACGTCCGCATCGAAGCGCTGATGACCCATCTTGCCAATGCGGATCGCAGGGACGCCGCGGCGTCGGTGCCGACGGTGGCGTCGCAGCGGCGGGCCCTGCGCGCGTTGGTTCCGGAGTGGCGCGGAGGCTGGAGCGTGGCGAATTCGGCGGCTCTGTTCCTGCATGCGCCGGAGGGCGATCCGACGGAGGCGGAATTCGTGCGTCCCGGGATCGCGCTCTATGGTGCGTCGCCCGTCGTCGGCATTGCCGCCGCCGACCTGGGCTTGCGCCCGGCGATGCAGCTGCGCTCGCGCGTGCTCGCGGTGCGGAATCTGGCACCGGGACAGACGGTGGGCTATGGCAGCCGCTGGACGGCAAGGCGGCCGAGCCGGATCGGGATCGTGGCATGCGGCTACGCCGACGGATATCCGCGGTCGGCGCCCGACGGCACGCCGGTCTGGGTGGAGAATGCGGCAGGCGGTGCGCGCGTTGCGCTCATCGGTCGGGTGTCGATGGACATGATCGCCGTCGATCTGACCGACATGCCGTCGGCGGCTTGCGGTGATGCCGTGGAGTTGTGGGGCACGCGGATCGGCGTCGACGAAGTTGCGGAACGGGCCGGAACCATCGGCTATGAACTGCTGAGCGGCCTGCCGGCACGGGTGCGGGAGCGGCCGCAATGACCCGCGGCGCGCCGCGCGGCGGGTTGCGCTACGTCTGCAATGCCTGCGGCGCGGCGAGTGCAAAATGGTCCGGGCAGTGCCCGCAGTGCAACGCCTGGAACACCTTGCAGGAGGCCGTGGTTGCCGCCGGCCCTCTACGGGCATCGGCGCTGCGCGACGGCCTCGCACCCTCGGCGGCGGTGATGCCCTTGGGTGACGTGGCGCTGGAGCGGTTCGATCGTACGCCGAGCGGCATCGAGGAGTTCGACCGCGTGCTGGGCGGCGGTCTGGTCGAGGGCGGGGTGGTGCTGATCGGCGGCGATCCCGGGATCGGGAAGTCGACGCTGCTGCTGCAGTCGCTGGCGACCATCGCTCGCGCCGACGTGCCGGTTCTGTATGTGAGCGGCGAGGAGTCGGTGGGGCAGGTCGCCCTGCGCGCCCGCCGCCTGGGCATCGAAGCACAGGGACTGGCGGCGCTGCGGATCGCCGCCGAAATCGATCTCGACCGGATCCTGGCGGCGCTCGAACGGGAGCGCCCGAGGGTGGCGGTGGTCGATTCGATCCAGACGCTGTATTCGTCGCAACTCGGCTCCGCGCCGGGGTCGGTGGCGCAGGTGCGCGAGTGCGCCGCCGCACTGACGCGCTGGGCCAAGCAAAGCCGCACCAGCCTGGTCCTGGTCGGCCACGTCACCAAGGAGGGGACGCTCGCCGGCCCGCGCGTGCTCGAGCACATGGTCGACACCGTGCTCTACTTCGAGGGCGACAGTCATTCTTCGTTCCGTCTCGTGCGGGCGTTCAAGAACCGGTTTGGCGCGATCCACGAGTTGGGGGTTTTCGCGATGACCGACCGGGGTCTGCGGGGCGTGGCCAACCCGTCGGCGCTCTTTCTTTCGCACCATGGTGCCGATGGCAAGGGCGGGCAGGTGCCGGGGTCCTGTGTGCTGGTCACGCAGGAAGGCACGCGCCCCTTGTTGGTGGAGATCCAGGCGCTGGTCGACGCGGCGCACGTCCCCAATCCGCGCCGCCTGTGTGTGGGTCTGGATGCGCAGCGGTTGGCGATGCTGCTGGCGGTGATGAGCCGGCATGCCGGCGTGGCGACCTTCGATCAGGACGTCTTCGTCAATGCCGTGGGCGGCGTGCGCATCGAGGAACCGGCGGCCGATCTGGCCGTTTTGCTGGCGGTGCATTCCTCGCTGCGCAATCGCGCCGTGCCGCGCGGTGTGGTGGCGTTCGGCGAGGTCGGGCTGGCGGGCGAAGTGCGCCCGGCGCCGCGGGGCCAGGAACGACTGCGGGAGGCGGCGAAGCTCGGGTTTTCGCGTGCGATCATCCCCAAGGCGAATGCGCCGCGGCAGCCGATCGAAGGCCTGGAGATCGTGGCGGTGGAGCGGGTCGACGATGCATTGGCTCAGATCGGAAAAAATTCCCCGCTCCCGCTTGCGGGAGAGGGTTAGGGGTGTGAGAGTGGCGGCAATGCAGCGCGGTTTACCGCGGGCGATCTGGGCGCTGGGATTCGTCAGCCTGCTGATGGATACGTCGTCCGAGATGGTCCACGGCCTGCTTCCGGTGTTTCTCGTCGCGGGACTGGGCGCGAGCGCAGCGACCTTGGGGGTGATCGAGGGATTTGGCGAAGCGACCGCGCTCATCATCAAGGTATTCGCCGGCGTGTTGTCGGATCGCCGGCGGCGGCGCAAGCCGCTGACGGTGTTCGGCTATGCGATGAGCGCCGCGACCAAACCGCTCTTTGCAATCGCGACGAGCGCCGGGACCGTGTTCGCTGCCCGGGTGGTGGATCGGGTCGGCAAGGGCATCCGCGGCGCGCCGCGGGATGCCCTGATTGCCGACATCGTGCCGCCCGAGCAGCGGGGAGCCGCATTCGGCTTGCGGCAGGCGCTCGACACCGTGGGCGCGTTCGCCGGCCCCTTGTTGGGCATCGGGTTGATGGCCTTGTGGCACGATGATTTCCGTGCCGTGTTTCGGGTCGCCGTGATTCCGGCGGCGTTGTGCGTCGCGCTCCTCGCCATCGGGGTGCGCGAGCCGCCGGACCGCTCGCACGCGGCTGCGGTCAACCGGCCCGCGGTCAACCCGATATCCCGGGAGAATCTCGCCCGTCTGGGGGCCGGATATTGGTGGGTCGTGCTGTTCGGGGCGCTGCTTGGTCTGGCGCATTTCAGCGAAGCGTTCCTGATCCTGCGCGTCCAGGAAGGCGGCCTGGCGATCGCACTGTCGCCCCTCGTGCTGGTGGCGATGAATGTGGTGTATGGGGCGGCGGCCTATCCGCTGGGCAAGCTTTCCGATCGCGGGGACAATCACCATATCCTGCTCTTTGCCGGCTTGGCGCTACTCGTCGCGGCCGACGGCATGCTGGCCTGGCGCGGACGCGGCGCCGGGGCGTGGATCGGTATCGGGTTTTGGGGCTTGCACATGGCGTTCACGCAGGGGCTCCTGTCGCGCATGGTGGCCGACGCCGCGCCCGCCGACCTGCGGGGCACGGCGTTCGGCATGTTCAATCTCGTGGGCGGTTTGGCCGGGCTCGCAGCGAGCGTGTTGGCCGGCGTGCTCTGGGACCGCATCGGGCCGAGCGGCACGTTCACCGCGAGCGGCGCGTTTGCCGTCCTCGCGGCGATCGCGGTGCCGCGCCAGCCTTCCGCGTCCTCATCGGGCGGGGGCGGCGCAAGCGAAGGAAGATAAAAACGTCATGCGTTCCGAAATCGAACTGCTCGCCCCGGCCGCCAATGCCGAGATCGGCATCGAGGCGGTCAATCATGGTGCCGACGCCGTATACATCGGCGGACCGGCCTTCGGCGCACGCGCGAACGCCGGCAATGCGGTAGCCGACATCGCGCGCCTCGCCGCGCACGCCCACCGCTATGACGCGCGGATCTTCGCGACGCTCAACACGATTCTGCGTGACGACGAACTCGAACCGGCACGCACGCTGATTTGGGAGCTGTACGACGCCGGCGTCGATGCGCTCATCGTGCAGGACATGGGCGTGCTCGAACTCGACCTGCCGCCCATCCAGTTGCACGCGAGCACGCAGACCGACATCCGCAGTCCGGAGAAGGCCCGTTTCCTGGCCGATGTCGGGTTTTCGCAGATCGTACTGGCGCGCGAACTGTCGCTGCCGCAGATCGCCGTGATCGCCGGCGCAGTGCCGGCCGACACCGTGCTGGAGTTCTTCATCCACGGCGCCTTGTGCGTGGCCTATAGCGGGCAGTGTTATCTCAGCCACGCGCAGACCGGACGCAGCGCCAACCGGGGCGATTGTTCGCAGCCCTGCCGGCTCCCGTATACGCTCGTGGACACCCGAGGTCGGGTGGTCGCGCATGATCGGCATCTGCTTTCGCTCAAGGACAACGACCAGACGGAGAACCTGGAGGCGCTGATCGATGCGGGAGTGCGCTCCTTCAAGATCGAGGGTCGATACAAGGACATGGCCTACGTCAAGAACGTGACGGCCCATTATCGACGCCGGCTCGATGCGATTCTGGCGCAGCGGGGTGACTTGGCGGCGGCGAGCAGCGGTCGTTGCCGGTTCTTCTTCACGCCCGATCCGGCGCGCAATTTTCAGCGTGGCCACACCGACTACTTCGTGCAGGGGCGCAACGATGCGATCGGTTCATTCGACACGCCCAAGCACGCGGGAATCCCGGTCGGTCACATCGTCCGGGTCGCGCTCGATCACGTCGAGGTCGAGACTGCGGACGAGGATGTCGCGCTGAGCAATGGCGATGGCCTCACCTACTACACGCTGCAGCAAGATCTGCGCGGCTTGCAGGTCAATCGCACGGTGCGCATCGGCCCGCGTCGCTGGCGTATCGAGCCCAATCAGACGATTGCGCAGTGTCCCGATCTGCGCGCCGGCACCACGATCGCGCGCAATCGCGATGCGGCGTGGAATCGGATGCTCGACGGTCGAAGCGCCGAGCGGCGCATCGGCGTGCGCTGGTCGCTGCAGGAGGACGCCGGGCGCTTGCAACTGCACCTGCGCGATGGCGACGGCAATGCGGTCGCGGTGGCCGCGCCGAACGAGTTCGAACCCGCCCAGGACAGCGGGCGCGCGGCCGACGTCCTGCTCGCAGCTCTGCGTAAACTCGGCAACACCGCGTTCGTCGCCGAAGCGGAGCCGGAAATCGCGTGGCGTGAACCGCGATTCGTTCCCGCATCGATTGCCAACGCATGGCGCCGCGACGCGGTATTCGCGCTCGAGACGGAGCGGCTGCGGCGCTGGGCACGGTTGCCACGCAAGGTGCCGGCCGTGCCGCCGCCGCAATATCCTTCGGACAGCCTGAGTTATCTCGGCAACGTGGCGAACGCCAAGGCGGCGGCGTTCTACCGCCGGCACGGCGTGCAGGTGATCGAGGCCGCGTACGAGAGCCACGCCGAAGCCGGCGAGGTGAGCCTGATGATCACCCGGCATTGCATCCGGTATTCCTTGAGCCTCTGTCCCAAGCAGGCCAAGGGCGTGATCGGTGTGCAGGGAACGGTGCGGGCGGATCCGATGACCTTGGTCAACGGCACGGAGCGGCTGACGCTGCAGTTCGATTGCAAGGCCTGCGAGATGCATGTGCTCGGAAAGATCAAGTCGTCGGTGCTCGCGTCGGTGCCCGCGGTTCCCATTCGGTTCTCGGGGCGCGGGACGGCGCGATGAGCCCAGCGGGGCGTGCGAGCGATCATCCGATGGTCGCGCCGGGGTCAGCGCGGCCGTGGTTGCGAAGCCATCCGGGTTCGCCAGGCGATGGCGAGCTTGCGCAGCGGGGTGAGGGCGACGCGCTGGTGGAGTACGCGGAAGCCGTCGCGTTCGAGTTCGTCGAGCAGCGCGGCATGGATCGCCGCCATGATCCGGCCGGGTTGCTGCGCACGCGCAGCGGCTGGCGGTAGCAGGCGCGCGGCCTCTGCGAAGGCATCCCGTGCCCGCTGCGCTTCGCAGCGCATCAGGGGCACGAACCCGTCGACGTAGCGGCCGGCGAGCATGTCGGCGGGATCGACGCCGAACTGCGCCATGTCCTCGAGGGGAATGCGGATGCGACCGCGGCGCGCATCCTCGCCGAGTTCGCGCAGGATGTGGACGATCTGCAGTCCTTCCCCCAGGGCGCGGGCATAGTCGGCGGTCGCCGCCTCGCGCATGCCGCATAGACCGGCCGTCATCTCGGCGATCGATCCGGCCGCGAGGCGGCAATGGCGGGCCAAGGCCGCGGCGTCGGCGAACCGCGACGCGCCGATGACCATGTGCATGCCGTCGACGACCTGGAGCAGTCCCTGCTGAGTGATGCCGCCGATGTCCCGGTGCCGCGCGAGCGCCTGGGTGACCGGATGCTGGGGGACGTCGGCGTAAAGCCGCTCGACTTCCGTCCGCCACCATGCCAGTTGGGCACCGGCGATGGCCGGGTCGGAAGCACCGTCGACGGCATCGCGCAACTGTTGCCAGTAGGCATGGAGCGCCACGATCGCGTGCCGGGGGGCAGGCGGGAGGAACAGCACGCTGTAATGCAGGCTCGATCCGCTTGCGCCCGCCCGCTGCCGGCAGTAGTCGTCTGCACTCATGGGGTAAAATTCATTCGACCGTCTCGGCGGCAAAAAAACGTCCTGCAAACGTTACAGACCGGCAAGTGCGCCGCCTTGGCGGAGTGGGGAGTCGTGTGGCTGCGCCCGTGGCGAAATTGGTAACCGCAACGGCTTTAGGTGCCGTCGCCTTTTGGCTTGTCAGTTCGAGTCTGACCGGGCGCACCAGTCTCCTTTCGTTCTTGTCGGCGATGCGCAGGGCCTTCGGGTTCTGCGGATCGCGGAACGACGCGTAACAATCCTACTCGGATACTCAAGATTGGGGCGCCGGATCCGATATCGCGAAAGGGAGTTCCAGATCAACCCTCTTTAGAAAGGATCCACCCTATGCAGGTTTCGTCTGCTGCCGCAAGCGCGATGACCGCAACCCCGGGTCGAGCAGCCCCCGCGCGTCCCCAGCAACCCAGTGGTTTCGACGGCGATGGTGACGGCAGCGCCGGCGGGGGAGGCCAGGTCTCGGCGCCGGTTGCCAACCTCAACGGCCAGGTTACCGGCCAGATCGTCAATACCAAGGCCTGATCCGGCCGAAGTGGCCACCATCCCCCCCACCCTCTCCCGCAACGGCGGGAGAGGGTGGGGGGATGGTCGCGCCAAGCGGAATGTCGTGCGAATTCGCGTGCGCGGTGACGAAATGGTTTCCATGGAGGCCGTTTCGGGGGCGCCGGACTGCTAAGATCCCGCTCTTGCGAGGGGAGGGCGCGAATCGTTTTTCGCGGGCCGAGGGAATCGGAGGCCGGAATCGCGTCGAGGCGCGGCATGTCGGATCTCCTTTTCCTCTTGCACCCCTTTTCGATCAATCGTTGATGAGCGGCGCTCCGGGTTCCGGATCCGCATTCCCAGAAAGATGCAGGCAAATATCGAGTCCGTCGGCGCGCTGGAACGCCGTGTCGATCTGAACGTGGCCGCGGATGTGGTCGCGGCCGAGGTGTCGCAACGGCTGGCGCGCCTGGCGCGCGAAACGAGCATGCCGGGGTTCCGCCGCGGCAAAGTGCCGATGAAGCTCGTTGCGCAGACGCATGGCGCGCAGGTGCATGCCGAAGTGATCAACGACAAGATCGGTGAAGCGCTGTCGAACGTGTTGACGCAGGGCAATCTGCGCATCGCGGGTCGGGCGCACATCGAACCCGGCGAGGAGTCCGATGCGGGTCGACTGACGTTCCGGGCCACGTTCGAGGTCTATCCCGAGGTTGGCACGATCGACGTCTCGCAGGTCGACGTGCAGCGCGCCGTCTGTCCGGTCGGTGACGAGGAGGTCGAGAAGACCATCGCCGTGATGCGGCGGCAGCGCAGCCACTTCGATCCCGTCGATCGCGCCGCCGTCGACGGGGATCTCGTGACCATCGATTTCCACGGCGTGATCGACGGCAATGCCTTTCCCGGCGGCGCGGCGGAAGACTTCCGCTTCGAGTTGGGTGCAGGGCGCATGTTGCCGGAGTTCGAGGGCGCCGTGCGGGGCTTGACGAAAGGTGAGACGCGCAGCGTCGTCGTGACCTTCCCCGACGATTATTTCGGTAAGGATGTCGCTGGCAAGACGGCGCATTTCGACATCACCCTCAAGGAAGTGCGCGAGCGGGTGCTGCCGGATCTGGATGCCGAGTTTGCGCGTCAGGTCGGCATCGCCGACGGTGACCTCGACCGCATGCGCGCGGAAGTGCGCGCCAATGTCGAGCGCGAGGTGACGGCGCGGTTGCGCCGGCGCACGCGCGATCGCGTGATGGATGCCCTGGAGCGGGTGGCGGGCTTCGAGCTGCCGCGGGCGCTGATCGCCGAGGAGCAAGAGTCCTTGCGGAGCATGGCGCAGGCCGAGATTACGGCGCGAGGCGGCAAGGAGTTTCCGGCCCTGGAAGTGTTCGCGGCGGCCGCGGAGCGGCGCGTGCGGATCTCGCTCGTCGTCGGGGAGATCATTCGGGCCCAGAAGTTGCATGCGACGCGGGATCAAGTGCGGCAGACGCTCGAGACCATCGCCGGCAGCTACGAGCGCCCGGGCGAGGTGATGCAGTGGTATCTGGGAAACCGCGAGCGCATGGCCGAGGTCGAGGCGGCGGTGCTGGAAGACAACGTCGTCGAATGGGTCTTGCAGCATGCCCGGGTTTCGGATCTCGCGGTATCGTTCGATGAACTGATGGAAGGTGCGAAGGGGTGATGCGATGAGCCGGTTTGCGACCGAGGGGGCGGCGCAGTGGCAGACGCCGATGGGCCTGAACTATGTGCCGATGGTCATCGAGCAGAGCGGCCGCGGCGAGCGTGCGTACGACATCTATTCGCGCCTGCTGCGCGATCGGGTGGTGTTTCTCGTCGGACCGGTCAATGAGGCGACGGCCAACGTGGTCGTGGCGCAATTGTTGTTCCTGGAGTCGGAGAACCCCGACAAGGATATCTCGCTGTATATCAACTCTCCCGGTGGCTCGGTATATGCGGGCATGGCGATCTACGACACCATGCAGTTCATCAAGCCCGATGTCTCGACGATCTGCGTGGGGATGGCGGCGAGCATGGGCGCCTTCCTCCTGGCGGCAGGCGCCAAGGGCAAGCGCTACGCGTTGCCGAACTCGCGCATCATGATTCATCAGCCGTCCGGCGGCTCGCAAGGCCAGGCGACCGACATCGAAATCCAGGCGCGCGAAATTCTGTCCCTGCGGGAACGGCTGAATGCGATCCTCGCCGAGCGTACCGGGCAGCCGGTCGATCGCATCGCCAAGGATACCGACCGGGACAACTTCATGTCGGCGGATGATGCAGTAAGCTACGGATTGGTGGACAAGATCTTCGTCAAGCGCGGAGAGTGACCCGCGAGCAGTCTGCGGGTTGTGCGGATCGTGCCGGCGAAGAAGAAGTTGGGGGGGCGTCCCATGGCGGAAAAGAAAAATTCGGGAGAACGGGTGTTGTACTGCTCGTTCTGTGGCAAGAGCCAGCACGAGGTGAAGAAACTCATCGCCGGCCCCTCGGTGTTCATTTGCGATGAGTGCATCGATCTGTGCAATGACATCATCCGCGACGAGGTCGGAACCGGAGCGGATGCGGGCGGAACGCGCGGTGATCTGCCGATTCCGAAAGAGATCTGCGCCATTCTCGATCAGTATGTGATCGGCCAGGAGAAGGCCAAGCGCATCCTGGCGGTTGCGGTATACAACCACTACAAGCGTTTGCGACACATGTCGTCGAAAGACGACGTCGAACTGGCCAAGAGCAACATCCTGCTCATCGGCCCGACCGGATCGGGAAAGACCCTGCTCGCGCAGACGCTTGCCCGGCTGCTCAACGTGCCGTTCGTCATCGCCGATGCCACGACGCTCACCGAGGCGGGGTATGTCGGTGAAGATGTCGAGAACATCATCCAGAAGTTGTTGCAGAACTGCAACTACGACATCGAAAAAGCGCAGCGGGGCATCGTCTACATCGACGAAATCGACAAGATCTCGCGCAAGTCGGACAACCCGTCGATCACCCGCGACGTTTCCGGCGAGGGCGTCCAGCAGGCGCTGCTCAAGCTGATCGAAGGAACGATCGCCAGCGTTCCGCCGCAGGGCGGGCGCAAGCATCCGAACCAGGATTTCGTCCAGATCGACACCACGAACATCCTGTTCATCTGCGGCGGCGCATTCGACGGCCTGGAAAAAGTCATCCGCAACCGCTCGGAGAAGAGCGGCATCGGCTTCGGTGCCCAGATTTCCTCCCCCAGCGATCGTTCGGTCGGGGAAATGCTGCGCGAGGTCCAGCCGGACGATCTGGTCAAGTTCGGTCTGATCCCCGAACTGGTCGGGCGCCTGCCGGTCGTCGCCACCCTCGACGAACTTGGGCAGGAGGCGCTGGTCGAAATCCTCGTCGAGCCCAAGAATGCGCTGGTCAAGCAGTTTCGCCGCCTTTTTGCGATGGAGGGCGTCGAACTCGAGGTCCGCCCCGATGCGCTGCAGGAGATCGCCCGGCGTGCGCGCTCCCGCCGGACCGGTGCGCGCGGTCTGCGCTCGATCGTCGAGTCGGTGCTGCTCGACATCATGTTCGACCTCCCGGGGATGAGCAATGTCGAGAAGGTCGTGGTGGATGAAAAATCGGTGCAGGAGGGACAGCCGATCGTCGTCTACGCCGAACAGCCGAAAGTGGCCGGGGCATAAGCGGGTCGTGAACCCGGATCCGGCCCGTTTCGGCCGGTTTTTTGCCGCCGCGGTTGGGTTGGGGTAGCGCCGCCCGCCTTGATCTGCGTGCCATCGTCCCCACATTCCCCGCAGTAACCCCTTGCAGGAACCGCTACCGTGACCACACCCGCCACCGAAACGACCACCTCCGACCGCCTTTCGCTGCCGCTGCTGCCGCTGCGCGACGTGGTCGTTTTCCCTCACATGGTCATTCCCTTGTTCGTGGGGCGGCCGAAATCGATCAAGGCGCTGGAAGTGGCCATGGAGGCCGGCAAGAGCATCATGCTGGTCGCCCAGAAGAATGCCGCCAAGGATGAGCCTTCCGCCGAGGATATCTATGGGATCGGCTGCGTTGCCAATATCCTGCAACTGCTGAAGCTGCCGGATGGCACCGTCAAGGTCCTCGTCGAGGGAGTGCGGCGTGCGCAGGTCGAAGCCATCGTCGATGTCGGCACCCATTTCACCTGCGAGACGCGGGCGATGCCCGCCGAAGAGGGGGGCGATTCCGAGGTCGAGGCGCTGCGCCGGGCCGTGATTGCGCAGTTCGACCAATACGTCAAGCTGAACAAGAAAATTCCCGCCGAGATCCTGACCTCGATTGCGGGGATCGACGAGGTCGGCCGGCTGGCCGACACGATCGCCGCGCATCTGCCGATCAAGATCGAGCAGAAGCAGAAAATTCTCGAAATGGGCGATCTCAACGAGCGCCTCGAACATCTGCTCGCGCAACTCGAGACCGAAATCGACATCCTCCAGGTGGAGAAGCGCATCCGCGGCCGCGTCAAGCGCCAGATGGAGAAGAGCCAGCGGGAGTACTACCTGAACGAACAGGTCAAGGCGATCCAGAAAGAGCTCGGCGAAGGAGAGGAAGGTGCCGATCTCGACGAACTCGACAAGAAAGTCAAGGCGGCGCGCATGCCCAAACAAGCTCGGCAGAAGGCAGAGGCCGAGTTGAAGAAGCTCAAGCTGATGTCGCCGATGTCGGCGGAGGCGACGGTCGTGCGCAGCTACATCGACGCCCTGGTCGCGTTGCCATGGAAGAAGAAGACCAAGATCAACAACGATCTTGCCAATGCCGAAAAAGTGCTCGACGAAGATCATTACGGGCTCGAGAAGGTCAAAGAACGTATCGTCGAGTATCTGGCGGTGCAACAGCGCGTCGATCGGGTCAAGGCGCCGATCCTCTGTCTGGTCGGCGCTCCCGGCGTTGGCAAGACCTCGCTCGGTCAGTCCATCGCGCGCGCGACGAACCGCAAGTTCGTGCGCATGGCGTTGGGCGGCGTCCGAGACGAGGCGGAAATTCGTGGTCACCGCCGCACCTACATTGGCTCGATGCCGGGCAAGATCCTGCAGAACCTCAGCAAGGTCGGGGTTCGCAACCCGTTGTTCCTGCTCGATGAGGTGGACAAGATGGGCATGGATTTCCGCGGCGATCCGTCTTCGGCCCTGCTCGAGGTTCTCGATCCCGAACAAAACAGCACGTTCGTCGACCACTACGTCGAGGTCGACTACGATCTTTCCGACGTGATGTTCGTCGCGACCGCCAACACGATGAACATCCCGGCACCGCTGCTCGACCGGATGGAAGTCATCCGGTTGTCGGGGTATACCGAGGACGAAAAGGTCAACATCGCGACGCGCTACCTGCTTCCCAAGCAGATGAAGAACAATGGCGTGACCAAGACCGAACTCGAGGTCACGTCGACGGCTTTGCGCGACATCGTCCGGTATTACACCCGCGAGGCGGGCGTGCGCGCCCTGGAGCGCGAACTGTCGAAGATCTGCCGCAAGGTGGTGAAGGCAGCGGTGATCAAGAAGGGCGCAAAGGCCAAGGTGCGGGTGACGCCGCAGAATCTCGACAAATACCTCGGTGTGCGGCGCTACACCTTCGGCATCGCCGAAAAGGAAGCACAGGTAGGCCAGGTCACCGGTTTGGCCTGGACCGAGGTCGGCGGCGAACTCCTGACCATCGAATCGACGACCATGCCGGGCAAGGGCAACATCATTCGCACGGGTTCGCTCGGCGATGTGATGAAGGAGTCGATCGAGGCGGCGCGCACCGTGGTGCGCAGTCGCGCGCGGCGGCTCGGGATCCAGGATGCGGTGTTCGAGAAGAACGACATCCACATCCACCTCCCCGAAGGGGCGACGCCCAAGGACGGGCCGAGCGCGGGCATTGCGTTGACGACGGCCCTGGTCTCGACGTTCACGGGGATTCCGGTGCGACCGGACGTGGCGATGACCGGGGAGATCACGCTGCGTGGTGAAGTGCTGGCGATCGGCGGCTTGAAGGAGAAACTGCTGGCTGCGCAGCGCGGCGGGATCAAGACCGTGTTGATTCCGGAGGAAAACGCCAAGGATCTTGCGGAAATTCCCGAGTCGGTCAAGAATCGAATTGAGATTCTTCCGGTGAAATGGATCGACCAGGTCCTGCAGGTTGCGCTGGTGCGGCAGCCCGAGTCGTTGCCGGAGGAGGACGCAGCCGTGGCGCCGTCGCAGGAGAAAGTGGTCGGCGTGGAGGCGGCTGCTTCCGGCGAGACGGCCGAGCACGTGAAGCACTAGACACGGGGCGCCATCGGCTGCGGGCGCGATCGGCCAGCCGATGATTCGATCGCGGAGGGGCGGTAGGCGTTTCGTCACCTTGACACCATCTCCCCGCCGCGGTTGAATACCCGCCGAAAACTGAAGTAGTTAAAAGAAAAACCCGACGCAAATCCAGGCTATCCCAGGGGGAACCTTGAACAAGACCGAACTGATTGAACACGTCGCCCGGCAGGCGGATATTTCCAAAGCCGCGGCGGGCCGAGCCCTTGATGCGCTGCTTGGCGGAATTCGTACGTCGCTGAAGAAAGGCAACACCGTGACCCTGGTCGGTTTCGGCACGTTTGCCGTCACCAAGCGTGCCGCGCGCACCGGCCGCAATCCGCGCACCAATGAGCCGATCAAGATCAAGGCGGCGAAGGTCCCGAAGTTTCGCGCTGGCAAAGCGCTGAAAGATGCGCTAAACTAGCGGGCTTCGCGAGCAACGAAGTCGCGGGGGTGCTTAGCTCAGTTGGTAGAGCGGCGCCCTTACAAGGCGTAGGTCGGGAGTTCGAACCTCTCAGCACCCACCATGTAACCGCGCGGAGTGGTAGTTCAGTTGGTTAGAATACCGGCCTGTCACGCCGGGGGTCGCGGGTTCGAGTCCCGTCCACTCCGCCAATGCTCTTACGGAACGATGTTGGAGACCCGACGTCGCTCATCCGAAGTCTGCCGGGCGCATCCTCGCGGTGGATGCGCCAAGTCGGGACGACATCCCGGTGCGGCTGTTCATCCCGACAATACCGGATTCATCGCCCGAGCCCCGTCGCAACGGTTGCGAAGCGTTGCGACATCGCGTGCGGGCCGGTGGCATCCTGATATTTCGCAAGCGAATGTCACGATCCTTGTCGTCGAGAGCCGGTTGGCGGCGTCCGCGTGCAGTCGGCTGCGATACCCTGTATGCAAGGGGCCGGAGATTCGGAGTGGGTCGATGCGGGGCGGGATGAACCGGCGGTCGCAACGGTAGATCGGACGAAATCGAAGCAGATGGCCGAACAGTCGGAACGGGTTTCCGGGGCCGGGAGCGCGGTCCTGCGCTGGGTCCGTGCGATTGCCGGTCGCCGGTCGCCGGATATGCGAGATGCCGATCGGATCGGCTATGTCGCTGCCGGCGTCGTCGTTGCCGTGGGTCTGCTGGGCTTGGCCGGCGGATTTGCCATCCTGCTTCCGGATGGCAAGGAGGCGATGGAGGGTCGACTCGCCCTCTCCCTGGAGCGGCGCGCGGCGGCACTGAATACGGAAATCCGCAGCGCGTGGGTGCGCAGCAAGGCGCTTGGCACGCCCGCAATTTGCCAGGCCCTGCAGCAACTGGCGACGAATGCCCACGATGGCCGTGCGCGAGGTCGCCTGGCGGACATCGTCCGGGGCCTTCGGTCTCCCGGGTTCACGGCGGTGGCGTTTCGCAGTGCTGCGGGTGTCGAGGTCGGTCGGTTCGGAACCTTCGTCGCCGCGCCGGCGCTGGCGGTTCCGGTCCGGCTGTCGACTCCGAGCAGTCTCCTCTGGGACGACGGATACGTTCTGCGCACGCGCATCGAATTGGTGGATGGCGCCCGCGTGGTCGGGACGATGATCGTCGACTGGCGCCTCGACCCGGCGGTCGTCGGCAGCGTGTACCGTCCCGGTCGCTTTGGCGATACCCTCGATTTTGCGGTCTGCTCGTCGACGAGGGCCGGGCGCATGGACTGTTTTCCGATTCACTCGGCGGGAGGGCGTGTGCTGCGGGACCTGCCGGATCGCGTCGGGGGCCACTTCATCCCGATGCGCTACGCCCTGGACGGGAAGTCGGGTGTCGCGCGCGCACGGGACTATCGCAGCGTCGTATCGATCGCGGCATACCAACCGATCGGAACGCTCGGGCTGGGGGCGGTGTTGCGGCTCGATGCCGATCAGTTGTACGCGCCCATCGTCCGTCGAATGGTGCCTGTCCTCTATGTGTTTCCGCTGCTTGCGCTCGGCGCGATCCTGCTGCTGCGCGTGCGCACGCTCCCCTTCGTCCGCCGCATGGAGGAAAGCGAGGAGCGGTTCCGCACCATGGCCGACTACACCTATGACTGGGAGTACTGGCGCGGGCCGAGTTGCCGGATCGTGTACATGTCGCCATCGTGCGAGCGCATCACGGGGTACACGCAGGCCGAGTTTCTCGCTGACCCCGGCCTGGTCGAGCGCATCGTTCATCCCGATGACCGACAGCAGGTTGCAACCCACCTCGCGCATTATCGCGACGACACCAATCACTCGCTCGACTTCCGCATCATCACCAAGCAGGGATCGGTGCGCTGGCTCGCGCACAGTTGCAGCCCGATCTTCCGCGCCGACGGCGAATTCCGGGGCCGCCGCGTCAGCAACCATGAGATCACCGATCGCAAGCGCGCGGAGGAAGAGTTGGCGCGCGCCAAGGAACGACTGGAACTGGCGCTGGAAGCGTCGTCGTTGTCGATGTGGGAGTACGACATCCGCGAGGGGTTGGTGGTCCTGGACGAACATTGGGCCGAACTGGTCGGCGGTGCACCCGGTGAGACGGTGGTCGCGCCGGAGGAGTTGGTGCGGCGGGTCCATCCCGAGGATGCGTCGCGGATGGTTCGGGCGGCAGCCGCAACCATCCGCGGCGGTGCGGCGTTCTTCCAGGAGGAACTCCGGATTCAATGTCCGGAAGGGTGGAAATGGATCCTGTGCAGCGGCAAGGTCGACGCGCGGGATGTCGACGGTCGCGCGGTGCGGATGGTCGGAACCAATCGCGATATCACCCAACATAAGTCGGCCGAGGAGCGGATTCACCATTGGGCGTACTTCGACCGGCTGACGAATCTGCCGAATCGTCGCTTGCTCGAAGATCGTCTGCAGCAGCTGCTGGTCCAGGCGCGCCGCAAGCGCTCGCTGGTGGCGCTGCTGTTCATCGATCTTGACCGGTTCAAGCCGATCAACGATGTGCATGGGCACGAGGTGGGCGATTGGCTGTTGCAGGCTGCGGCCGATCGCATGCTGGCCTGCGTGCGGCAGTCCGACACCGTGGCCCGGATCGGTGGCGATGAGTTCGTCGCCGTGCTGTCGGAGATCCACGGGGTCGACGATGCGCTGAGCGTTGCGGAAAAGATCCGCTTGGCACTCGCGGAGCCTTTCGTCCTGGCCGACGGCCGGTCGCTGGCGGTTTCGTCGAGCATCGGCGTCGCGTTCTATCCCGCGCATGGTCGCGGTCCGCGCGATCTGCTTCGTCATGCCGACGAAGCGATGTACGAGGCCAAGGCGGGGGGTCGCGATGCGACCGTGGTGTTCGGCGGTCGCTCGGTGGGCGGCGACGGGGATCCGGCCTTGGCCTGATCGCGAAGCCGGATCGACGGCCCACCGCGGGCGCGGAGTCCGGAAAAGCCGGTAACATGGCGGTCTTTTGTCGACACGCACCGACGGCGTAGCGTTCCCGGAGCATCGGAATCGGGGGCGGCGCTGGCGGCATCCTTGCACGGCTACCCCATGTTTGAAACCGTTCGTCGCCATCGAAACTGGCTCTTACCCATTCTGACGGTGGCCGCATTCGTCCCGTTCATCTTTTCCGGCATCTACGGCTTTACCCAGTACTTCGGCCAGGGCGATGGTGTGGCGAAGGTGGGCGGCGAGGTGATTTCCCAGTCCGAACTCGATTTTGCCGTGCGCAACCGTATTGCGCGCATGGCGGCGATGCTGCCCAACGTCAACCCGGACATGCTCGACACGCCCGAGGTTCGCGCTGCGGCCCTCGATGAATTGCTGTCCGACAAGGCGCTGGACCATGAGGCGGCGAAGGCGCATCTGGTCGTCACCGATGCCCGCTTGCGCGATGCCATCGCGTCGATCCCGGAGTTCCAGCGCAACGGCCGCTTCGATTACGTGCTCTACCGCCGGATGCTCACCGCGCGTGGCTATGAGGAGCGGGATTTCGAGACGCGCTTGCGTACCGACATCGACCGACAGGTGCTGGAGTCGGGGGTGGCGGGCAGCGCGTTCCTGCCCATGACGGTATCCAAGCGGTTGTTCGCGCTGGCGGATCAGCGTAGGAAGATCCGTGTTCTATCATTCCGGCCGGATGCGTATCTTCCCGAGGTTCGGATTTCCGATGCCGACGTCAAGGCGGCCTACGATGCGAACCGAGATGCGTATCGCAGCCCCGAGCACGCCAAGGTGCAGTACCTGGTGCTGAGTCTTGCCGATCTCGCCGCCGGGATCCAGATTCCGGACGCCCAGCTGCGCGCCGAGTACGACGCGAACAAGGCGCGCTGGGGTGCGACCGAGCAGGTTCGTGCCAGCCATATCCTCATCGCGGTACGGCCGGGCGCGTCGGCGGCGGAAAAGCGCAAGGCCCACCGCCTTGCCGAGACGGTGTTGCAGGCGCTCCGTACGCATCCGGGCGAGTTTGCGGCGCTGGCGCGCAAATATTCGCAGGATCCGGTGTCGGCGGCGAAGGGCGGCGATCTCGGCTGGTTCGGCCATGGGGTGATGCCCAAGCCGTTCGATGCCGCGGCGTTTTCGCTGAAGGAAGGGGAGACCAGCGGCATCGTCGAGACGCCGTTCGGGTATCACCTCATTCGCGTCACCGGGGTCCGGGGCGCGCAGGCCAAGCCGTTCGAGGCGGTTCGCGCGGCGATCGAAGCCCGGATGCGCAAGGAGGCCGCGGCCAAGCGCTTCGCCACCGAAGCCGAGCAGTTCTCCGATTTCGTCTACGAGAATCCCGATGACCTGCGCGCCGCGGCCGCCAAGTTCCATCTGCCGCTCCATACGCTCGACGTCCTGCCGCGCAATGGCGTCACGCAGCCGGAATTGGCCGCGATTTTCACGCCGGCGGTGCTGGCGGCGACGTTTGCGCCCGACTCCGTCGACGATCACCACAACACGAAGGCGGTCGACGTCGGCAACGACACCCTGGTGTCCGTCCACGTGATGCAGGTCGTCCCGGCGGCGGCGCAGCCCTTGGATGCGGTGCGGGCCGAGATCGAAACCCGGTTGCGGCAGGCTGCGGCGGCCAAGCTCGCGCGGCAAGCGGGTGAAGCGCGCCTGGCCGCGCTGCGTGCCCATCCGGACGATCACGGCTTCGGAGAGCCGCGGGACGTGGGGCGGGGGACGCAGGACGAGCTGTCCGGCGCGGCGGTCGACACCATCATGAACGTGCCGGCGAGCAGTCTGCCGACCTACGTCGGCGTGACCGCGGCAGATGGCTCCTATGCCGTGGTCCATGTGTTGGCCGAGTCGGACGTCTCTCCCGGAGATGCGCGGGCGCAGGCGCGGCGCGTGCGCCAATGGATGGCGGGGATGGGGGAAGCCGAGGCCGAGGCCTACGTGCAAGGTCTGCGCGACCGATTCGGCGTGAAGATCCTCCGTACGGACCTGCTGCCTGGAGGCGCGTCCGGCCGATAGACGGCACGGCAGGGCGCCAGCGGCATTTCGTCTCCCCCGTGCGCTTGCAGGGGAATCTCCTTCTCCCGCGTGCGGGAGAGGGCGGGGCGAGGGTGTCCGCGTCGGGACTGCAGCCGTACCGGGAGGGTATTATCTGCGCTCATCCTCGACACGCCGTCCAGGAACCCGATGCGCCGCGCCGACCGCAATTCGGCTACGCGGTCACGTCATGTTTCGCAGGGCGTCCCATGCCCGCAAGGCCAGCGGCGCGATTTCCGAGGCGGTGAGGCCGCGGTCGGCGCCGTGCACATCGGCGGCACGCCCATGCAGCCACACTGCGCCGCGCACGGCGTCGAGCGCAGGATACCCCTGTGCCAGCAGGCCACCGATCATTCCGGCCAACGCGTCGCCGGTCCCCGCGCTGGCCAGCGCCGGACCACCGGTCGGGTTGATCCAGCACGCCCCGGCGGGCTCGGCGATCACCGTGCCGGACCCCTTCAATACCGTGATGGTCGAAAACCGTTGTGCCAGTTTCCGCGCGCTTGCCGGCCGGTCCGCCTGCACGGCGGCGGTGTCGCACCCCAACAGCCGGGCCGCCTCGCCGGGGTGGGGCGTGATGACCTGGACCGCCGCGCGGGCCGCAAGCGTCCGCGTCAGGGTGGGATCCGCGGCAAGGATCGTCAGTGCGCCGGCATCGAGCACGAGGGCGGCGTTGCGGTCGTCGATCGCGCGTGCGAGCGCGCCGACGCCCTCCGCATCGCCACCCAGTCCGCAGCCGACGACCAGGGCATCGATGCCGTCCGGAAAGTCCTTGGCGGGACGCAACATCAACTCCGGCTGCAGCGGATCGAATCGTAGTTCGGGGTCGCCGAGGCAGTCGGCGTAGACCCGGCCGGCACCGATCCGCAAGGCCGCACGCGCCGCCAGAATCACGGCGCCGACCATGCTGCGGCTTCCCCCGATGACCCCGACGGCGCCGAAGTCGCCCTTGTGGGCATCCCATCGGCGTGGGGCAAGCAAGCTCGGGAACAGAGTGGGGTCGTTGTGCATCAGGCGTGTCAGCAGATTCCGGTGCAACGGTACACCGATCCCGGGAATTCGGAGTGCCTCGCCACATACTTCCGGAGACCCGATTTCCGGTCGAGACAATAGACTTCCCAGCGAAGTGCGCGTGCTATCGCGGTGATGAATCGATGAACCTTCCGGAAAAAACTTGGATTCCCGGCGATCTGCTGGGTTCGGTGTGTATCTGTTATGCCCCGCTGATCGACAAGAAGCGGCGCGCCATGGGTACCCGCCTGACCATGCTGGCGATCAATCCGGCGCAGCGGCCCCCGATCGGGCGCGTGCTGGACGCCGTCAATTCGATCTGGTCCGAGGCGGTGCAGCCGGTGCTGGTGGCGCCGCTCGATGCCGAATTCGATGAGTCGGTACTGGACTGGAAGGCGCCGCGCAACGCCCTGCTGGAGATTCCGGCCAACCGGCTGGTCGATCCTCAGACGCAGGGGATCACACAGGCTCTGTTCCGCGACGGCAAACGACTGGCGCTGCGGGGGCGCCCGGAGGTGCCCTTGCCGCCGGCGCTGCTGTCTTGCTTCGAGTTCGCGATCATCCACGTGAGCGAGGACCGCCGGCGGGTGATGCCCGCGCCGGCCGGTGCGGTGCGGCACTTGCCCTATGTCATCACCGGGGTGCAGACGGTCGCCGATGCGATTGCGGCCTTCGAGCGCGACGCGGTGGCCTGCGTGGGCTGGCCGATCGAGGACCCGGCCGTGTCTGCGGTTCGGCCCTTGCAGGCCGAGCAGGCGGTGGTGCTGGAGTTGCTGCGCCTGGTGCGCGATGACGCCGATCTGCAGAAGATCGAACTAACCCTGCGACGCGATCCGGCGCTGGCATTCAAGCTGCTGCGGCTGGTCAACTCGGCGGCGTTCAACCTGCCCGTGCAGATCACCTCGTTCCAGCATGCGGTGATGATGCTGGGGTACAAGAAGCTCAATCGCTGGTTGTCGCTGCTATTGGCGACGGCGTCGCGGGAGGCCAACGCATTGCCGCTGATGCATGCGTCCATCCGCCGCGGGATCTTTCTCGAAACCATCGGCGCGAATGCCAATCATGGCGCGGAGGTCCGGGACGAACTGTTCATCACGGGTGCGTTTTCGCTCCTCGACCACATCACCGGCGCTCCGTTCGACCGGCTGTTCGAACTGATCTCCCTGTCCGAGGCCATCGTCGAAGCGATCTTGCACCGAACCGGACCGTATGGTCCGTACCTGACGCTCATCGAGGCCATCGAACGCAGCGATCCGATCATGGTGCGGAGGCAGGCGGAATACCTCGCGATCCCGATCGCGGCCTGCAACGATGCCTTGCTCAAGTCACTGGCCGCCGCGCAGCTGCTCGACGGAGAAATCTAGGCGGCGGCGCGAAGGAAGGGCCTTGCGGCCGCGCGGTCGTCGGGATCGGCCGTGGTCGGGCCGCGGCAATCCAGAGAAAAACCGCCGGTGGGGGATTGGAAGCCCCACCGGCGGTTTTGTCAGCAGCACCATCCCGAAACGATTATTGGTGGGTAAACCGGCGTTGGTTACATTGCCGCTCGCCTACACGCTTCCATTTCCGCTGACCGGGCTGGCTGTGTAGTTGGTGCTTCCGCTCGGCGCCGGTACCGTTCCGGAGATGGTGCAATTGCTCAGGCCGCTGCTTCCTGCGGTACACGTCATCTCGGCCTGCGCATTGGTCGCGCCCAGGGTGTAGTTTTGGGAAACCGTCAGCGTCGATCCGTTGAGGCACCCGGACCAGGTTCCGGTCATCGGGCCGTTGCCGGCGTAGGTATTGTTCGCTCCGGAACAGGCTCCTCCCCCCATGATGACCGATGCGCCGTTCTGGGAAAATGCGACCGGCAAGTCACAGGTCTGTTGCACACCCGAGAGCGTCGTCGTGAAGGTGCCGGTTCCGGTCGTCGGCAGCGTGATCGTCGTGGCGGCGGTGCACGACGGAAATTGCGTTGCCGCCAGCGTTACCGCACCGCCTCCGAACGCTCCCGCGGGTGCGGTGCGCGCGAAGGTCACGGTGCCCATGACGGTGCCGTTGATGCTGAGCGTCCCGGTCCCGGTGACGAGGTTTCCGCTCACGACCCAGAGTGAGTTGCCGCCGCTGCCGCCGGTCGTTCCATTGACCGTGATCGATCCGCTGGACGGCGTCCAGGTTCCGCCGCCGAACGATCCGCCGCCACCGCCGCTGCCGGTCTGGATGAGCGTGCCGACGACATTCCCATTGGATTCCGCGATCATCGCGGCCGATCCGCCGTGCATCCCGTTCGCCGTGGCGGCGCTGTTGGGCGTGAACGTCCCGAACCAGATCCCGACATTGGGATTCTGGGTGCCTGATGAGGATTCCTGCATCGACACGGTGAAGGGGCTCCCGCTTCCCGGAGTGACGGTCAAGCACGTCGCGCACGATGGGGTACTGCCGCCCGCCGGCGCGGGTACCGTCCCGGCCGCGGTTCCCCCGCCGCCGGACGCGAGATTGAATGCAATCGATCCGCCGGCGTTGACGATCCACGTTCCGTAGAGCACCTCGCCGCTGTTATCCATTCCGGCCACCGTGCCGTTGCCAAGCAGTTCGATGGTGGCACCGCCGCTCCCCGGGGAGTTTGCGGTCAGGGTCCAGGTGCTGTTCACGTACTGGCTGTTCGCTGCCGCCGACGCCGCCGCCTGAATCGAGGTGTTCATGTTGGTGACCGCGGTCGCCGGGGGAACGACGGTGACGCCGGTGATGCCGGCGTTCGACAATGCCGTTTGCAGGCCGTTCACGACGGCGGAAATGCCGCCTTGCTGATCGAGTGTTGCCAACGACTGCTGCAGGGGCGCGGCGGCGGTTCCGCTCGGCAGGACGATCGAACCGCTGGCATTCGAGGATGACGAACTTCCGACCTCTCCGAGGGTCTGCAGCAATTGGGCGATCGCGGTGGCCATGGGCGCGTTGTTTGTCGTAACGGTATTTCCGGGAGATCCCTCGCCCGTGATCGTCACCGGAGTCACCACGCCATTGCCGGGCACGTTCACCGCGTTTCCGAGGGGGATGCCGAGCACGGTAAACGTGACCGTATCCCCGGTGTCGTACGTGAACGAACCATCGCTTCCCGTGATGCCGGTCAGGCCGGAAGACGTCGTATATGTCGCTCCCGCCACCGGCGCGTCGACGAAATATCCGACGGTCGAGTGCGCCACCGTGGCGGGCGATGCGCCTCCGCTACCGCCCCCGCAACCTTGCAACACCGCCGCCATCGCCAAGGCGGCTGCCGCGCCGCCGCTGCGCATCGTGATCCATTTCATGTTTCTTCTCCGTGATCGGGTCGCCGTCGTGATTGCGGCGATCCCGCAAATGCGTCTTCAATATAGATACGGGGCTTCTGCGTCGCATCCCTCGAAAGGAGGGATTTGCATGTCCCGGTCCGGCGTCGGTGGAGGCGCCGCTGCGATTTCCGCGTCGTGGTTGCGTACGGCTATTGCATACGGGAATCGCAACGGGTACATTGAAAACATGGGGCGGATGGCCCATACGCCCCTACGGAATCCTGGCGGCGATCATGAGTCTGTCGAGCAAGGACTACAAAAACATCCTCGACACCATCGACATCGTGTATTCGGTGTCCGATCGAAGCGCGATGTTCGACGCGTTCTGCGAGCAGCTGCGGAAGGCCATCGGCATCTACAGCGCCATTTTCGTGCCCGCCGACCTGCGGACCGGGGACTTTTGCTTCCAGGGATACCGGGTCCACAACAATTCCGAGGGCGCGCTGCTGACGTATCTCGCGCAATACGCACCGCAGGACCCCTTCGTTTCCTGCGGCTGGTTCCGAGACCATCCGAACCAGGTGGCGCGGAACACGGATCTGATGTCCGATCTGATCGAAACCGAATTTGCCCAGGATTTTCTTCTGCCTATCGCGAACGTGTTCCACGTCCTCGCTTCGACGCTGCAAGTCCAGGGAGACCGGGTCGGGATCCTGGGCATCCACCGCCAGCGCCGGGACCGGGTGTTCGGCGCACGCGAAATCGCCATCCTGAATCGGCTTCTTCCGCACTTGGCCCGGGCACTGCAGCGCCGCGAACTTCTGGCCGACGAATCCCTTTTCGCGGAGATGGGGGTGGTGATGACCGATGCGCGGGGCAAACCCTGCTTCCTGAACCCGGTGGCGAAGCGCGCGCTTCACGGTGCGGACGTCGCATCGATCCCCGATCCCGGAAACGGAACCGCGGCGGCCTACTTCCGGCGCGGGCGCCGCGCCTACCGCGTGCGCACCGTGCCCGTCGACAGGAACGCCGTCGGCAAATTCTTCCTGCTCGAACCCTACCCGCCTACGCGACCGGTTTCCGCCGCGCTGACACGCTGCGGGCTCAGCGAACGCGAGATAGACGTCACGGCGCTCGTGGCGCAGGGTCGTTCCAACCGCGAAGTCGCGGACCAGCTCTTCCTGAGCGAGGCCACGGTCAAGGACCATCTCAAGAATATTTTCGGAAAGCTCGCGGTCCGGCGCCGGAGCGAACTCGCGGCCCGCGTGTTCGGGATTGCATCGCCAAACGGAGCGATCGACCCGACGATAACCCCGGGGAGAAACCTGTGACCACGCGGCCGATCCCATCCGCCGACTACCGGAAAGTCCTCGAACGGATCGACATCGCCTACTCGGCACCGGACCGCGCGGCGATGGTTCCCGCGCTATTCGAACGGTTCGAACGATGGATCGGCATCCGCAGCGGCGTGTTCCTGCCGCTGGATGCCGAGCAGGGGCATTTCCGGCGCGACGGCGCCGTCGGATTCCACGTCGACGATGGCGCGATGCGGTCGTTCTTCGAGCATTTCGCCGCGGTTCATCCCCTCGTGCAAAAGGGGGCTGCACCGGACGACCGCGAACGTGTCCCTGCGGCGTACCGACCACGTGCCACCCTCCCACTTGCCCGACACGGAGTGGGGGAGGGACTTCCAGCCGACGGTTCCGATCTTCTACGAGATGAGCGCCAATCTCGGGGTTCGCGGAAGGCCGATCGCCGGGATCGCGCTGCACCGGAAGAAAAAGGATCGAGACTTTTCCGGACGGGACATGGCGATCGTGAACACCGTCCTTCCGCATCTCGCACGCGCCGTGCAGGACTTCGAGCGGGCGGACTCCCGCGCTCTGTGGCATGACCAGATCCGTGCGAGGCTCGTAGGCTTGGGCCTGACGCGGCGGGAACAGGAAGTTGCCGCGCTAGCCATCGGCGGATCGTCCAACCGCGAGATCGCGGCGCGGCGATTCATCAGCGAACTCACGGTCAAAGACCACCTCAAGAACGTGTTCGGGAAACTCGAAGTCCGGCGCCGGAGCGAACTCGCGCTCCGCATCCTCGGGGGCGCAGCCCGGAATTCCAGGCCGCCGTCCGCCCCGGCCTAGCGTCTGCGCGGCAGGCGGACCGGGGGTGGGTATCGCGCGGCGTCCAGCCCGTACTTGTATTACAATTCGCGGTTCCTTGCCGCACCGGGGCACTACGCTTTCCGGGCGGCTGATCCCGTCAGGGTGAATCCACGAGGAGTGTTCATGCGTCATTACGAAATCTGTTTCATCGTCCATCCGGACCAAAGCGAGCAGGTCCCGGCGATGATCGAGCGGTATCGCACGCTGCTTACGTCGCAAGGCGGCCAGGTGCATCGGGTCGAGGACTGGGGTCGGCGGCAGCTGGCCTACCCGATCCAGAAGCTCGTCAAAGCCCACTATATCCTGCTCAACATCGAATGCACCAAGGCCACCCTCGACGAGCTCGAGCACGGCTTTCGCTACAACGATGCCATCCTGCGGCACCTCACGACGGTGCAGAAGAAGGCCGTCACGGACCCCAGCCCGATGATGAAGTCCGTCGAGCGCGAAGAAGCGCGCAAGGTCGTGACCGAGCAAGCGGCAGTTCCGGCGGTCTGACGGGTTCGGCGTGAACCGCGTCGAGTTGAACGCGGTGCTCGTCGAGCGGGCTGTGCTGCGGGCCACCCCGGCCGGCGTTGCGGTGCTGGAAATGCAGCTGCAACACCGCTCGGAGACGGTCGAAGCCGGAGTTCCCCGAACGCTCGATTTTTTGGTCGATGCGATGGCGATCGGCGAATCGGCGAGGAGCCTGGCGGCGGAGAGCCTGGGTGTCGCGCTGCGGGTCACGGGGTTTCTCGCGCCGCGCAGCCAACGGAGCAAGCGTGTGGTGGTGCATATCACGCAGGTTGAGCGGATTCTCGGAGAATCCGCATCTGGGATTCGATAACGAGTTTTTTCGGAGCATGCAATGAGTGCAGTGATGCGAAGCGGGGGCAAGCCGAAGTTCGGCGCCAAGGGACGCGGCAAGCCGGGCGGCCGACGCGGCAATCAACAGAACGCGCTGTTCAAGCGCAAGAAGTTCTGCCGGTTCACGGTGGAGAAGGTCGAAAGCATCGACTACAAGGATGTCGATACCTTGCGCGACTTCATTCAGGACAACGGCCGCATCATCCCGGCCCGCCTGACGGGAACCAAGGCGCACTACCAGCGCCAGCTGGACACGGCGATCAAGCGAGCGCGCTTCCTGGCGCTGCTGCCGTACACGGACATTCACTGAGCGCCGGGGCGGGATTCATCATGCAAGTCATTCTTCTCGACAAAATCAGCAATCTGGGGCAGTTGGGCGACGTCGTCCGCGTCAAGGACGGCTACGCGCGCAACTTCCTGATCCCCAAGGGCAAGGCCCGGCGTGCGACCCAGGTCGCGCTGCAGGAGTTCGAAGTCAAACGGGCCGAACTGGAGCGCGTGCACGGCGAACGACTCAAGGCGGCGCAGGAAGCCGGCGAGCGCCTCCAGGGCATCACGCTGCAGATCACCGCCAAGGCTGGCGTCGACGGCCGGCTGTTCGGATCGGTGACCAACTTCGACATCGCCGAGGCCCTGGGCAAGCAGGGTTTTGAGGTTCCGAAGGCCCATGTGCGGCTGCCGCAAGGTCCGCTCAAGGCGATCGGCGACTACAAGGTCGCCGTTGCCCTGCATACCGACGTCGTGGTCGAGATCACGGTTTCGGTCCTCGGCGAGCACGTGTAAGGAACTTCCCAATCCCCCTCTCCCGCTCGGCGGGAGAGGGCGGGGTGCGGAGGGTAAGCAATGAACTGGTCGCCATCCGAACGCGAATCTCCGGACACCCAGATTGCCGCCCTGCGCACGCCGCCGCACTCGATCGAGGCGGAGACCTCGGTGTTGGGCGGTCTTCTGCTCGACAATAGTGCCTGGGACCGCATCGCCGACCGGATCGCGTCCGACGACTTCTACCGGCACGACCATCGGCTGATCTTCCAGCACATCGCCCGGCTCATCGACCAGTCGCGCCCGGCGGACGCGGTGACGGTTTTCGAGGCCCTGCGCACCAGCGGCAAGGACCAGGACGCCGGCGGCCTCGTCTATCTCAACGAACTCGTCCAGAACACCCCATCGGCTGCAAACATCCGGCGCTATGCCGAGATCGTGCGCGAGCGGGCGGTGCTGCGGCAACTCGTGCGTGTCGGCGAAGAGATCACCGACTCGGCGTTGAGTCCGCAAGGGCGCGAAGCCAAACAGATCCTCGACGACGCCGAAAACAAGGTATTCCAGATCGCCGAGCAGGGCGCGCGTGGCCAGGGTGGATTCATCAAGCTCGAACCCCTGCTATCCAAGGTGGTCGAGCGCATCCAGGAACTGTTCGAGCAACCGAATCATGGCGATGTCACCGGGGTGCCGAGCGGATTCAAGGATCTCGACAGCAAGACCGCCGGTTTCCAGGAAGGCGATCTCGTCATCATCGCCGGCCGGCCATCGATGGGCAAGACTTCCTTCGCGCTCAACATCGGCGAGCATGTGGCGATCGATCTGGGCATGCCGGTGGCCGTATTTTCGATGGAAATGGGCGCAGAGCAACTCGCCTTGCGGATGCTTGGTTCGGTCGGGCGCATCGATGCCCAACGCCTGCGTACCGGTCGCTTGCTCGAAGAGGACTGGCCGCGGCTGAGCGAGGCGATTGAGCGCATGCATATCGCGCCGATGCACATCGACGAAACGCCCGCCCTGGCGCCGCTCGAACTGCGGGCGCGGGCGCGCCGGCTGGCGCGCGAATACGGCAAGCTCGGGATGATCATCGTCGACTATCTCCAACTGATGTCGGGCTCGTCGGCGGGGGAGAACCGGGCGACCGAGATCTCGGAGATCTCGCGGTCGCTCAAAGCGTTGGCCAAGGAACTGAAGGTGCCGGTGCTCGCCCTGTCCCAGTTAAACCGTACCGTCGAACAGCGTACCGACAAGCGCCCGGTCATGTCCGATCTGCGGGAATCGGGCGCCATCGAGCAGGACGCCGATGTGATCCTCTTCATCTACCGCGACGAGGTCTACAACCCCGACACGCCGGACAAGGGCGTCGCGGAGATCATCATCGGCAAGCAGCGCAACGGACCCATCGGCAAAGTGCAGTTGCGGTTCGGTGGCGAGCACACGCGCTTCGACAACCTCGCGCTGTCGACCCCGCCGCCATTCTGACCCGCGCAACGGAAACGTCTGCTCCCGCACGCGAGGCGAAAGGCAAGGAGCACCTCTGCCCGCAGGCAGCCGCCGCTACAGCGCCTCGGCGGCGTAATCCGCCAGCCTCGACCGCTCGCCGCGCTGCAGCGTCACATGCCCCGCGTGCGTCCAGCCTTTGAAGCGGTCCACGGCGTAGGTCAGACCCGAACTGCCTTCCGTGAGATACGGCGTGTCGATCTGCGCGATGTTGCCCAGACACACCACCTTGGTCCCCGGACCGGCGCGGGTCACCAGCGTCTTCATCTGCTTGGGCGTCAGGTTTTGCGCTTCGTCGATGATCAGGAACTTGTTGACGAAGGTGCGGCCGCGCATGAAACTCATCGACTTGATGCGGATGCGCGTGCGGATGAGGTCATTGGTCGCCGCGCGGCCCCACTCGCCGCCGCTTTCGTCACTGCGGTTGAGAACCTCGAGGTTGTCCTCGAGTGCGCCCATCCACGGCGCCATCTTTTCTTCTTCCGTGCCGGGCAGAAACCCGATGTCCTCGCCGACCGGAACGGTCGCCCGCGTCACGATGATCTCGCTGAAGCGTTTGCTCTCGAAGGTCTGCGCCAGGCCGGCGGCCAGCGCCAGCAGCGTCTTGCCGGTGCCCGCCTGGCCGATGATCGAAACGAAATCGCAGTCGGGGTCGCAGAGGAGATTGAGCGCGAAGCACTGTTCGCGGTTGCGCGCCGTGATGCCCCAGATCGCATTTTTGGCATGCAGATAGTCGCGCAGTACCCGCAGCACCGCCGTCTTGCCGCGGATCTCGCGCACCTGCGCGTAGAACGGCGTGCCGCTCTCCAGATAAACGAATTGGTTGACGTGCAGGTCGGCCACCAGCGGTCCCTGGATGCGGTAGAACGTACTCCCCGCCTGCTGCCAGGACTCGACGCCCTTGGCATGGCGTTCCCAGAAGTTGGCCGGCAGCGCGTAGATCCCGGTGTAGAGGATGTCGTTGTCGGCGAGAACCTTGTCGTTGAAGTAGTCTTCCGCGGCGAGGTCCAGCGCACGCGCCTTGACGCGGATGTTGATGTCCTTGGATACCAGCACCACGTCGCGTGCCGGATCCTGTTCCTTGAGCGCCCGCACCACCGCCAGGATGACGTTGTCGGCCTTGCCCGATGCCAGGTTCGCCGGCAGGGCACCGCCCAGGGTCTGGGTCTGCAGGAACAGTTTGCCGGTTGCCTCGGTGTTGCCCAGTGACGATAGCGGAATCCCGTCCTCGATCGGCGTTTCGCAGGCGGCGACCAGTCCGTCGAGCGATCGGCTGACCTGGCGGGCGTTGCGCGCCACTTCGGACATCCCCTTTTTGTGCCCGTCGAGTTCCTCGAGCGTCATCATCGGCAAAAAGACGTCGTGTTCCTCGAACCGGAAGAGGCAGCTCGGGTCGTGCATCAGCACGTTGGTGTCGAGTACGAAGAGGCGTGGGCGCGCTGCCGGCGCGCGTGCCTTGCGGCTGGCGGCTCGGCTGGGTGTTTCGACCAGGGCCAGGCGCGCCGCCGCCGCCCCGGCGGCAGCGTGGGGCGATTCCGGCATGGCGGCCGGCGATGGCTCGGCGCGGCGCGCAACGCCGAGCGGCGCCGCATGCTTGGCCGCGGCCACCGCCGTCGCGGGATTGGCGTGCGCTGCGGGATGGGCTTGCGAAAGGTCGAGAATCGTCGCGGGCTTGCTGGGTGCCTTGGGCAGGGGCATCGGGAGCTTCTTTCGGCGAAGGGGAAAACGGAAATCGGCGCGGCGGATGGCGGCGGTCAGGATCCGACCGCCGGATCCTGGACGGCGCGCAGTACCTCTTCGGCATGGCCCGGAACTTTGACGCCGCGCCATTCCCGCCGCAGGACGCCCTCGGCGTCGATCAGGAAGGTACTGCGCTCGATGCCGCGGACCGGTTTGCCGTACAGGGTCTTCTGCTTGATCACGCCGAACCGGTTGCATACGGATTCATCGGTGTCGGCCAGCAGTTCGAACGGCAGCTCCTGCCGCTCCCGGAAGGTTTCGTGCGAGCGCAGCGAATCGCGTGAAATCCCCACGACGTGCGCCCCCGCCGCGACGAAACGGTCGTGCATCGCGGCGAAGTCGCGCGACTCGGTGGTGCATCCCGGCGTATTGTCCTTGGGATAGAAATAGAGCACGACGATGCTGCCGCGCAATTGCGAGAGGCGGAATTCGCCGGCGGTCGATGCGGCGGTGAAGTCGGGGACGGGTTGGCCGGGATGGATGGTTGCGGTCATGGGGCTTCCGGGGCGGAGGGGGAGGGGGAATCGTCCGAGGGGAAGAACGCGCCGACGACGCGGCGGCCTTCGGCGACCAGAATGTTGAAGGTACGGCAGGCCGCGGCGGTGTCCATGACTTCGAACCCGACCTGCCTTTGCGCCAAGGGGGCGATTGTCTCCGGTTGGGGAAAGCGCTGGCGGGCGCCGGTTCCGAACAGCACGATTTCGGGGCGAAACGCCAGGATCGGCGCCACATCGGCCGCCGTCAGCGTTCCTGGCTCGGAGACGGCCCAACGCCGTACGGCGGATTCCGGGGCGAGCAGGATGCCGCCCCATTCGTCCCATACGTACCGGACTCGGTCGATTTCGATATATCCGGGGCCGTAGCCGGTCACGGTGCTGGAATTCGATGGCGCCTGATAATGCAGCTTCAATCGCGCTCCGCGCGCCACGCCTGTGATGCCGTGGCGGCGGGTGCCGCCAGTCGGGTGTCGTCCGCAGGGGGTTGCCCACGTCTCGTGGCGCAGATCGGGTAAATTATGCAACCAACCACGATTTCCGGCATCTGCCGGAAAATCCGGACTTTTTGCGGACGCGGAGGGCGGCTGCCAGCGGGGCTGCCGTTTCCTTCCTCCCGACTTTGAAACACTCGAGAATGAATTCAGGGAAACCGGAGTTTTCGCGCATCAAGCGCCTGCCGCCCTACGTCTTCAACATCACCGGCGAGCTCAAGATGGCCGCGCGGCGCCGCGGCGAAGACATCATCGACATGAGCATGGGCAACCCGGACGGCGCCACGCCTGCGCACATCGTCCAGAAGCTGATCGAGGCGGTGCACCGTCCCGACACGCATGGCTATTCGGTATCGAAAGGGATCCCGCGCCTGCGGCGGGCGATCACCCATTGGTACCAGACCCGTTACGGCGTCGACCTCGACCCCGAGACCGAGGCGATCGTCACCATCGGATCCAAGGAAGGCCTCGCGCACCTGATGCTCGCCACGCTCGATCGCGGCGATACGGTGCTCGTGCCCAATCCCAGCTATCCGATCCACATCTACGGCGCGATCATCGCCGGCGCGGACATCCGTTCGGTGAAGCTCACGCCGGGCGTGGATTTCTTCGGCGAACTCGAGCGCGCGATCCGCGAAACCCTGCCCAAGCCGCGGATGATCGTGATCGGATTCCCGAGCAACCCGACGGCGCAGTGCGTCGACCTCGACTTCTTCCGGCGCGTCATCGACCTGGCGCGCGAGCATGGCATCTACGTGATCCACGACCTCGCCTACGCCGACATCGTGTTCGAGGGGGAGCGGGCGCCGTCGATCATGGAGATTCCGGGTGCGCGGGACGTGGCGGTGGAATTCTTCACGCTGAGCAAGAGCTACAACATGGCCGGCTGGCGCGTGGGCTTCATGGTCGGCAACCGCGACCTGGTCGCCGCGCTGGCGCGAATCAAGAGTTACCACGACTATGGCACGTTCACGCCGATCCAGGTTGCGTCGATCGCGGCGCTCGAAGGCCCGCAGGAATGCGTGGCCGAGATCGTGCAGCAGTACAAGCGGCGGCGCGACGTGCTGGTGAAGGGGCTGCACGAACTGGGCTGGATGGTCGAGAACCCCAAGGCATCGATGTACGTCTGGGCGCAGATCCCGGCCCACTATGCCAACCTGGGGTCGCTCGAATTCGCCAAGCGGCTCCTTGCCGATGCCAAGGTCGCGGTGTCGCCCGGGATCGGGTTCGGCGAATACGGCGACACCCATGTGCGGTTTGCGCTGATCGAAAACGAAATGCGGATCCGCCAGGCGGTGCGCGGGATCCGGGACATGTTCCGCCGGGATGGAGTGATCGCCAAGGTATGAAACCGCTCCGAGTGGGACTGTTGGGCCTGGGTACGGTCGGCCGCGGCACCGTCGATGTGCTGCGCCGCAACCAGGAAGAAATCCGGCGCCGCGCCGGCCGCGGGATTGAAATCGTCGCGGCGGCGGTGCGCGACGTCGGGCGGGCGCGCGCATGGGTGGGCGACGCGATTCCGGTCACCGATCGCCCCCAGGACCTCGTCCGCGCCCCGGACGTCGACATCGTCGTCGAACTGATCGGCGGCTGCGAGCCCGCGCGCGAACTGGTGCTCGACGCCATCGCCCATGACAAGCACGTCGTCACCGCCAACAAGGCGCTGCTTGCCCATCACGGCAACGAGATCTTCGCCGCGGCGCAGAAGATGGGGGTGATGGTGGCGTTCGAGGCCGCCGTGGCGGGCGGCATCCCGATCATCAAGGCGCTGCGCGAGGGGCTCACCGGCAACCGCATCGAGTGGCTGGCAGGCATCATCAACGGCACCAGCAACTTCATCCTCTCGCGCATGCGCGACACCGGCGCCTCGTTCGACGATGCGCTGCGCGAGGCGCAGCAATTGGGTTATGCCGAGGCCGACCCCAGTTTCGACATCCACGGTACCGACGCCGCGCACAAACTCTCGATCCTCTCGGCGATCGCCTTCGGGGTGCCGATCCGCTTCGATGCCGCGCATGTCGAAGGGATCGCGGACCTCGCGGCGGCGGACATCCGCTATGCCGAGCAACTCGGGTATCGCGTCAAACTGCTGGGCATCACCCGGCGCACGCCGGCCGGCATCGAACTGCGCGTACATCCCACCCTGGTTCCCGCCAAGCGCCTCGTGGCCAATGTCGAAGGAGCGATGAACGCGGTGGTCGTCAAGGGCGACGCCGTCGGCGCGACCCTCTACTACGGCGCCGGCGCCGGCGCCGAACCCACCGCGTCGGCCGTGGTGGCCGATCTGGTCGACGTCACCCGTCTGCATACGGCAGACCCGGAGGACCGGGTGCCGCATCTCGCATTCCAGCCCGATGCGCTCGTGCCCCAGCCCTGGTTGTCGATCGAAGACACGGTCACGTCGTACTATTTCCGCATCCTGGTGTCCGACCGCCCCGGTGTGCTGGCCGACATCGCGCGCATCCTGGCCGATTTCCGCATTTCGATCGACGCGATGTTCCAGCGCGAGCCGGCCGAGGGCGAGAATCGGACCGAGATCATCATGCTGACCCACGAGGCGCGTGAGCGCGACGTCAACGAAGCTCTGCGCCGCATCGAGGCGCTCGACACCGTGCTGGCGCCGGTGATCCGTATCCGACAGGAGTCTCTCTCGTGAAGTATTGCTCCACCCGCGGCGGCATGGCCGCGGCATCGTTCCGCGACGTGCTGCTCGAAGGCCTGGCCCCGGATGGCGGCCTCGCCGTGCCGGACCACTATCCCCGGATCGATGCCGAGGAACGGGCGCGGCTGCGCAGCCTGCCCTACGCGGAACTGGCGATCGCCATCCTGCGCCGGTTCGCGGACGACTACGAACCCGCGACGCTGGAATCGATCGTGCGCGGCACCTATACGAGCGCGGTGTTCGGCACCGAGGCGATCACTCCGGTGGCCGAACTCGAACCCGGCCTGCAGCTGCTGCAGTTGTCCAACGGCCCCACGCTAGCCTTCAAGGACATGGCGATGCAGCTCCTCGGGGGCCTCTTCGAGGCCGAACTGGCACGCCGCGGCGAACACCTCAACATCCTCGGCGCGACCTCGGGCGACACCGGTTCGGCCGCCGAAGTGGCGATGCGCGGGCGGCCGGGCGTGCGCGTCTTCATGCTCTCGCCCTTCGGCCGCATGAGCGCATTTCAGCGCGCGCAGATGTATTCGCTGCAGGACGAGAACATCTTCAACTTGGCGATCGAGGGCAGTTTCGATGACTGCCAGGACATCGTGAAGCGGATCGGCGCCGACGTGGCGTTCAAGCGTGCGCACCGTCTCGGCGCCGTCAACTCGATCAACTGGGCGCGCATCGTCGCCCAGGTAATCTACTATTTCCGCGGCTATTTCGCGGTGACGCCCGGCGCTACCCACGAAGATCGCCCCGTCGATTTCTGCGTTCCGTCGGGGAATTTCGGCAACGTCCTCGCCGGCTGGATCGCGCGTCAGATGGGGCTGCCGATCCGCCGCTTGGTGGTTGCGACCAACGAAAACGACGTGCTCGACGAGTTCTTCCGCACCGGGCGCTACCGCGTCCGCGGCGCCCAGGAGACCCATGTCACCAGCAGCCCGTCGATGGACATCTCCAAGGCGTCGAATTTCGAGCGTTTCGTCTTCGACATCGTCGGCCGCGATCCCGCGGTCTTGCGGGAACTCTGGTGGGAGCTCGATACCCGCGGTGCGTTCGACCTCGAGGCGACCCCGTACTGGGACGCGGTGCTCGCGAGCGGATTCCGCTCCGGCCGCAGCACCCATGCCGACCGCTTGGCGACCATCCGCAGCCAGTACGAACGCAACGGCCGCATCCTGGATCCCCACACCGCCGACGGCGTCAAGGTGGCGCGTGAACTGCGCGACGCCCACGTACCGATGGTCTGCCTGGAAACCGCTCTGCCGGCGAAGTTCGCCGAAACCATCCGCGAGGCGATCGGTCGCCTGCCCGAGCGCCCCGCCCGGTTCGCCGGAATCGAGGATCTCCCTCAGCGCTTCGTCCGCATGCCGGCCGACGTGGACACGGTGCGGGCGTTCCTGGAAACCCACGCGACGGCCGGGTAGCCCCCGCTCCGGGGCGAGCGCGGAGGGATCCCCCGCTCCCGCCAGCGGGAGGGCGGAAGGGGCCGGCAGGAAAACCGGCGTTGCGGTTTGCGCCGCAGCCGATGCGGGGCCATTTCCCGGCCTTGAATTGACCGCCGAAATCCCCACTTAGTCGGCATCCCAGACTTTGACCGCGAGATGCCATGCGCCAGGACAAACTGACCACCCGTTTCCAAGAGGCCCTTGCCGACGCCCAATCGCTCGCCGTCGGCAGCGACCACCAGTACATCATGCCCGTCCACCTGCTGGCGGCCATGCTTCGGCAGGCCGACGGCGGTGCCCGCTCGATCCTGAGCCGAGCCGGCGTCGCGACGGATCCGCTGGCCAAGGCCGTGGATGCCGCCGTGCAGCGCATCCCGACCGTCCAGGGATTCGACGGTCAGGTGCAGGTGAGTCGGGAACTGATCGGCCTGCTCAACCAGGCCGACAAGGAATCGCAGCAGCGCGGCGACGCCTATATCGCGGGCGAGTGGTTCCTTCTTGCCGCCACCGACGAAAAAGGGGAAGCCGGCCGGCTTCTGCGGGAGCACGGCGCCAATCGCAAGGCGCTCGAAGCGGCGATCGCCGCCGTCCGCGGCGGTGCGGCCGTCGATTCGCCGGAAGCCGAAGGCAACCGCGAATCGCTCAAGAAGTACACCATCGACCTCACCGAGCGCGCTCGCAGCGGCAAACTCGACCCGGTCATCGGCCGTGATGATGAGATCCGCCGCACCATCCAGATCCTGCAACGGCGCACCAAGAACAATCCCGTGCTGATCGGGGAACCCGGTGTCGGCAAGACCGCCATCGTCGAAGGGCTCGCACAGCGGATCGTCAATGGCGAAGTGCCCTCGACCCTGCAGAACAAGCGGGTGCTGTCGCTCGATCTCGCCGCGCTGCTCGCCGGCGCGAAGTTCCGCGGCGAGTTCGAGGAGCGACTCAAGGCCGTGCTCAAGGAGATCGCCGCAGACGAAGGGCGGACCATCGTATTCATCGATGAGATCCACACCATGGTGGGTGCGGGTAAGGCCGAGGGCGCGATCGACGCCGGCAACATGCTCAAGCCCGCCCTGGCGCGTGGCGAGCTGCATTGCATCGGCGCCACTACGCTCGACGAATATCGCAAGTACATCGAAAAGGATGCGGCGCTGGAACGGCGCTTCCAGAAGGTCATGGTGGGTGAGCCGTCGGTGGAGTCGACGATCGCCATCCTGCGCGGTCTGCAAGAGCGCTACGAGCTGCATCACGGCGTCGAGATCACCGATCCGGCCATCGTCGCCGCGGCCGAGCTGTCGCACCGCTACATCACCGACCGGTTCCTGCCCGACAAGGCGATCGACCTGATCGACGAAGCCGCCGCGCGCATCAAGATGGAGATCGACTCCAAGCCCGAGTCGATGGACCGGCTCGACCGGCGCATCATCCAGCTCAAGATCGAGCGCGAAGCCGTCAAGAAGGAGAACGACGAGTCGTCGCGCAAGCGCCTGGGCCTGATCGAAACCGAGATCGCCCAGCTCGAGCGCGAGTACGCCGATCTCGACGAAGTGCTGCGCGCCGAGAAAGCGGCGGTACAGGGCTCGACCAACATCAAGGCCGAGATCGAGCGCCTGCGCGCGAAGATGGCGGACCTGCAGCGCGCCGGTCAGTTCGACAAGTTGGCCGAGATCCAGTACGGAACGCTGCCCCAACTCGAAGCCCAACTCAAGGCGGCCGAGGACGCCGGCGGCGCCAAGCGCGAGTTCAAGCTCTTGCGCAAGGAGGTCGGCGCCGAGGAGATCGCCGAAGTCGTCTCGCGCGCGACCGGCATCCCGGTATCCAAGATGATGCAAGGCGAGCGGGAGAAGCTCCTGCGCATGGAAGACCGTCTGCGTCAGCGCGTCGTCGGCCAGGACGAGGCGGTGCGTCTGGTCTCCAACGCCATCCGGCGCTCGCGGGCCGGCCTCGCCGATCCGAACCGACCGTACGGCTCCTTCCTGTTTCTCGGACCCACCGGCGTCGGCAAGACCGAGCTCTGCAAGGCGCTGTCCGAGTTCCTGTTCGACAGCGAGGAGCATCTCGTGCGCATCGACATGTCGGAATACATGGAGAAGCATTCGGTGTCGCGCCTGATCGGTGCGCCTCCCGGATACGTCGGGTACGAGGAGGGCGGCCAGCTCACCGAGGCGGTGCGCCGCAAGCCCTATGCGGTGATCCTGCTCGACGAAGTCGAGAAGGCGCATGCCGACGTGTTCAGCGTGCTGCTGCAGGTGCTCGACGATGGCCGGCTCACCGACGGCCAGGGCCGCACGGTCGACTTCCGCAACACGGTGATCGTCATGACGTCGAATCTGGGATCGCACGAGATCCAGCGCATGGCCGGACAGGATGCCGACCTCGTGCGCGAGGCCGTCATGGGCGAGGTGCGCACGCATTTCCGACCCGAGTTCATCAACCGCATCGACGAGATCGTGGTGTTCAACGCCCTGGGGCGCGAGCAGATCGAATCGATCGCGCGCATCCAACTGCGGCGCCTCGAAGCGCGACTGGCGGCGCAGGACATGAAACTCGTGGTGAGCGACGACGCCCTGGCGGAATTGGCCAAGGCAGGGTTCGATCCGGTGTATGGCGCACGGCCGCTCAAGCGCGCGATCCAGCAGCAGATCGAAAACCCGATTGCGCTGCGGGTTCTGGAGGGCAAGGTCGGACCCAAGGACGTCGTGCCGGTCGATTTCCACGACGGCATGTTCCGCTTCGAGCGTACGGTGCACTGATCGGGCTGCGCGATGGCGGACGAGAACCGTGGAGGTGAGGCCGACCGGCGCGATGCATTGACGCCGCAAGCGCGGGTCGTTCTGTGCGAGGAGGGCACCGAGCGCCCGTTCAGCAGCGCGCTCTACCACGAAGCGCGCAAGGGGGTCTACGTCTGCGCCGGCTGCGGATTCCCTTTGTTCGACTCCCGGACCAAGTATGACAGCGGAACCGGCTGGCCGAGTTTTTTCGACGTGCTGCCGGGTCACGTCGAGACCAAGGTCGATTTCAAGCTGGGGGTGCCGCGCACCGAATACCACTGTGCGCGCTGCGGCGGCCATCAGGGACACGTCTTCGGCGACGGCCCCCCACCGACGGGCCTGCGGTACTGCAACAACGGCGTTGCGCTGCGCTTCGAACCGGAAGCGGAGACTCCTCCTCTCCCGTGAGCGAGGGGGCCGGATCCACCCTCTCGCCCGTTCGCGGGAGAGGGCGGGGGTTGAGGGCATTCGCGCTCAGACCAGACGCGCGACCGCGTCACCCCGATTCCCGAATCGCTGAGATGAAGGGAAACACCCGCAGTTTTTCGTCGAATGCAAGTTCGTTCGAGATGATACGTTCTCGGCGCGGAGCACTGACGCAGGAAAGAGGAACGGACTGTCATGGATCGATGGAATTTGCGCCCACGGCTTTTGGCTGCATTCGGCGTTGTGCTGTGTCTCGCCGTCGGCAGCGGTTTGATCGGGATATATCGGTTGAATCTCGCATGCCGCGCGTACGAGCAGGTGATCGATGGCGGCTATGCGAACAACCGTGCAACGGCGGAAATGGAAATTGCATTCAAGTTCCAGGTCCAGGATTGGAAAGATGTCTTGCTGAGGGGGAAGAATCCCGCGCTGCTGGCCGCGAGTTGGGCCGATTTCGAAAAACGTGAGCAAGAGGTGGATGGTTGGGAGCGGCGCCTGAGAGGCGCGTTGCCCATCGGCGGTGCACGCGACTTGGTCGACCGGTTTGGGCAGGCGCACGCGGTCATGGGGGCGCGCTATCGCAAGGCGCTGGCAGCATTCAAGGCGTCCGGTTGTGATCCGGTCGTCGGAGACTCCGCCGTGCGCGGCATGGATCGCGCACCGACGGAACTGTTGCAAAAAGCGCGTGTACGGATTCTCGCCGCGACCAAGGTCTCGGTCGAGCAGGCGAAGGCCCAGGCAGTTCGCACGACCGAGATTGCGGGGTTGCTCATGGGCCTTGCCGTCGTGCTGGGCATCGTCGCAAGCAACGTCCTGGCTCGCTCGATCAGCGAACCCATCATCCATGCCGTGCGTCTTGCCGAGGCGGTCGCCTCGGGTGACCTGACGATGAAGGTCGGATGCGGCGGGGGTGGCGAAGTCGGTCGCTTGCTTGGGGCATTGCGATCGATGAACGAAAATCTGCGCCGTGTCGTCGGAGACGTCCGGGAGAGTGTCGAGTCGGTGGCGACCGCCAGCGGACAAATCGCGGCCGGCAATCACGATCTGTCGGGGCGTACCGAACAGCAGGCGAACTCCCTCCAGCAGACCGCGGCGTTCATCGAGCAGCTCGCCGGTGCGGTTCGGCACACCGCCGGCAACGCCGACCAGGCAAACGTGTTGACGACATCGGCAAGCGAAGCGATGGACAAGGGAATCGCGGCAGTCGCCCGCGTGGTGGCCACGATGGAGCAAATCAGTCAGGCCAGCACCAAAGTGGCCGAGATCACCAATATCATCGATGCCATCGCCTTCCAGACGAACATTCTGGCGCTCAATGCCGCCGTCGAAGCCGCTCGCGCAGGGGAGCAGGGGCGGGGGTTCGCGGTCGTGGCGGGAGAGGTGCGAAATCTGGCGCAACGCAGCGCCGAGGCCGCGCGCGAGATCAAAGGCGTCGTTGCCGATTCGGTGCAAAAGACGGCCGCCGGCAGCGGACTCGTCGATCATGCGGGAAGCACGATGTCGGAAATTGCCTCGCATATTCGCCGCGCACACGAGCTGATCGGCGAGATTCGCGACGCGGCGCGGGAACAGAGCTCCGGAATCGGGCAGGTCAGTACCGCCGTCAACCAGATGGATCATATTACGCAGCAGAACGCCGCGCTGGTGGAGCAATCGGCGGCGGCGGCGAGCAGTCTCAAAGAACAGGCCGATTCCCTCACCCATGCCGTCGCAGTCTTCAAGCTTGGCGGCGCCGAGCTTGCAATCGCGTAAACGCGACGCCATCGGCGCCAGCCCGCCCTCGGTCAACCGTCACGACATCGGCAGACTACGCGGGGGAAGGCCATCCCCACGCCATTTTCCGCGCAGTTTTTCTATTCCCCCGACCGCTTCCGCGATCGGGTTTTTTTTGCCTTGGCGGACGGATCCGGCTCTGCCGGGCGCATGTGGGGGCGGACGTCGCTCCAGATGCGTGAGCCGTCCTGCAGCAGGAACGCCAGGAAGCGGCTTGCGGTGTTCGAAAGTTTCTTGTCGCGCCGGTGCACCGCATACCATTGGCGCATCAGCGGGAAGTGTTCGACGTCGAGGATGGTGAGCAGTCCGGCTTCGAGTTCCAACCCCAGGCTGTGCAGGGAGAGCACGGAGATTCCCAGGCCGGCCATGACCGCGCGCTTGATCGCCTCGCTGCTGCCGAGTTCCATGTAGACGTTGGCGCTCAATCCGTGCTCGACGAACAGGCGGGTACGCGCACCCCGCGTGCCCGATCCGGGCTCGCGGGCGAGGAATCGCTCCTCCGCGATGCGCGCCAGCGGAATGTTCTTTTCCCCGACCAGCGGGTGATCGGGCGGGGCGACCACCACCAGCGGGTTGTCGAGAAAGAATCGCGCCTCCAGGTCGGAGGCCATTTCCTCCGGGAGGCTCCCCATGATCACGAGGTCGTCCTCATTGTCGCGCAGCCGCGCAAGGACTCGCGACTGGTTGGTGATCGTCAGCCGGGGTTCCACGGCGGGATAGTCGCGCAGGAATACCCCGAGCAGATGGGGCATGAAGTACTTGGCCGAGGTGATCGCGGCCAGGTTGATGGGGCCCTTGACCCCTTCTTCCATGCCGCTCATGTCTTCGCTCAACACGCGCAGGCGCCCCAGCACATCGGTGCAGGCCGTGGCGAGTTCCCGGCCCGCCTGCGTCAGGAAGATGCGTTTCCCGATCTGCTCGACCAGGGGCATGCCGACGCTCTCCTCCAGGCGCTTGACCTGGATCGAGACCGCGGGTTGCGAAAGGTGCAGCTCTTCGGCAGCCCGCGTGAAGCTCATGGTTTCGGCGAGGCTCGCAAAGATGCGCAGCTGGTGCAAGGTGACGTGACGGAGTCTCATGGCTAAATCATATACTGGGTTTTATCGAAATCATGTTAACAATTTAATTGCCTTTATTGACCGTACTCCCCACAATCCTTTCCGTACACATCGGCCGCAGCACAAGGGCGGCACAGGTGCGTTTCCCGACCGTGATTTCGCAAGGAGAGCGCGATGGCAGTGAAGAAATACGAAGCCGGCGTGAAGGAGTACCGGCACACCTACTGGCAGCCGGATTACGTCCCCCTGGACTCGGACATCCTGGCCTGCTTCAAGATCACCCCGCAGCCCGGCGTCGACCGGGAAGAGGCCGCTGCCGCAGTCGCGGCCGAGTCCTCCACCGGTACCTGGACCACGGTCTGGACCGACCTGCTGACCGACCTCGATTATTACAAGGGGCGCGCCTACTCGATCGAAGACGTTCCCGGCGACGACAGTTGCTTCTACGCCTTCATCGCCTATCCGATCGACCTGTTCGAAGAGTCGTCGGTGGTCAACGTCTTCACCTCCCTGGTCGGAAACGTTTTCGGATTCAAGGCGGTTCGGGCATTGCGCCTCGAGGACGTCCGTTTTCCGCTGCACTACGTCAAGACCTGCAACGGCCCCCCGAGCGGGATCCAGGTCGAGCGCGACAAGCTCAACAAGTACGGCCGTCCGCTGCTGGGCTGCACGATCAAGCCGAAGCTCGGTCTGTCGGCCAAGAACTACGGCCGCGCGGTGTACGAGTGCCTGCGCGGCGGTCTCGATTTCACGAAGGACGACGAGAACGTCAACAGCCAGCCGTTCATGCGCTGGCGGGACCGGTTCCTGTTCGTTGCCGATGCGATTCATAACGCCGAGGCGCAGACCGGCGAGCGCAAGGGCCACTACCTGAACGTGACCGCGCCGTCGCCCGAAGAGATGTACGAGCGCGCCGAGTTCGCCAAGGAACTCAAGATGCCGATCATCATGCACGACTTCCTGACGGGCGGCTTTTGCGCCAATACGGGTCTGGCGCGCTGGTGCCGCAAGAACGGCATGCTGTTGCACATCCACCGTGCAATGCACGCGGTGATCGACCGCAACCCGCATCACGGGATCCACTTCCGCGTACTGGCCAAGGCGCTGCGCCTGTCGGGTGGCGATCACCTGCACACCGGCACCGTCGTCGGCAAGCTCGAGGGCGATCGCGCCGCCACGCTGGGCTGGATCGACCTGCTGCGGGAATCGTTCATTCCCGAGGACCGCTCGCGCGGCATCTTCTTCGACCAAGACTGGGGTTCGATGCCGGGCGTATTCGCGGTGGCCTCGGGCGGCATCCACGTCTGGCACATGCCCGCGCTGGTGACGATCTTCGGCGACGACTCGGTATTGCAGTTCGGCGGCGGCACGCTCGGCCACCCCTGGGGCAATGCCGCCGGTGCCGCGGCAAACCGGGTTGCGCTGGAAGCGTGCGTCGAAGCGCGCAACCGCGGCCGTCAGCTGGAGAAGGAAGGCAAAGAGATCCTGACCAACGCCGCCCGCCACAGTCCCGAACTGAAGATCGCCATGGAAACGTGGAAGGAGATCAAGTTCGAGTTCGACACCGTGGACAAGCTGGACGTGCAGAACCGCTAACGCCGCCCCGCAATCGAAAGGAAAAATCATCATGGCTGATGTCCAGGACTACAAGCAGTCCATCAAGTACGAGACCTTCTCGTACCTTCCGCAGCTCACCCCGGAACAGGTCCGCGAGCAGATCAAGTACATCGTCGCGCACGGCTGGAACCCCTCGGTCGAGCACGTCGAGCCGGAACGCTCGTTCAATCACTTCTGGTACATGTGGAAGCTGCCGATGTTTGGCGAGCAGAGCGTCGACCGCATCCTCGCCGAGGTCGAGGCGTGCCATCGCGAGCACCCCGGCCACCACGTGCGCGTGATCGGCTACGACAACTATTCCCAGAGCCAGGGAACGGCGTTCGTCGTGTATCGCGGCGCTTGAGGGAAGGGGCGCCGGTCCCCGGCGCCGTCGATGGGAGCTTGAGGAACTACCATGCCTGAACAGACTGCAATGAGCGGCAACGAGTTGGCACGCCAGCGGCGGGCGATGATGTCCCGCGTCGGCAAGCAGGGACCGGGCGGGGCGCGCCCGGCGCGTCCTGCCCCGCGTCCGGTGTCGCCCGTCGTTGCGGAGCCGAGTCATCCGGAGCCGAGTTCTTCGGTGCCGGCTCCCATCCCGGCGTCGGTGCCGGAATCCCCGGTGTTTGCGGATTCCGCGCTCGACGAGATCTGCGCGCTGGTGGAGGCGCATCCCGACGCCCTCGGCGCCGACGGCGGATCGGTGCGCGCCCTGTGTCGCCAGCGCCGTCAGGCGCTCGCCAGCGTCGGCAAGAAGGCGTTGCCGCCCAAGGCCGATGTGGTCGCTGCATCGCGGGGGCGGGACAACGGACGGGACCGGGTCGTTTCTCCGGTAGCCGGCGGCGAGGGCCGGGAGCTCGCGCGGCAGCGGCGCGTCGCGCTGTCGCGTAGCGGCCGCGGCGATGCCGAGCCGGCGCGTCCCAGCGGGCGAATTCGTCCGCAGCGCGGAGACGCACCGCCCAAGGTGGAAGTCGGTACGACTCTATCGGGACGCGTCGTGACCGGTACCCAGGTCGAGCGCAAGGGCCGGGTGAGCGGCAATGAAGCGGGGTCCTGCCGGATCGTCACCGGCACGGAATACATCGGCTCGGAGCAATTCGCATCGTTCTGCGAAGGGCGGCCGCAGGCCGGACCGACAAAGATCGGTGAAAGCACGACGAGCGCGGGCCAGCGGGTTTCCGGATCCGAAGTCGGCCGCTCGAACAAGGTCACCGGCGACGAAGCCGGTACCTGCACCGTCGTCACGGGTACGGAATATCTTGGCCGGGAGCGCTTTGCCGATTTCTGTGCCACCAACGGCATCACGCCGCGGCCCGAAAAGGTTGCCGTCGGAATGACCGAGCGCAAGAGCATGCCGGTCACCGGCAGCGATGAAGCGCGGGTGGGGCGCGTTACCGGCACCGAACCCGGCGCGGCGCGCCCGATCACCGGCAGCCAGTACGCCGATGCCGGTGCGGCCCGGTTCACGATCAACGGTCCGAGCAAGGTCGCATTGACCCATACTCTCGCCGGGCGCCCGGTGTCGGGAACCGAAGTCGGCCGTTCGATCAAGGTGACCGGCGACGAGGCGGGATCCTGCCGGCAGGTCTCCGGCACGGAGTATCTGTCGAACGAACAGTTTCAGTCGGTCTGCCAGACGCGGCCGGAACCGGCACCGGCCAAGGTCGGCGTCGATGCGAGCCGCGATGGCCAGCGCATCACCGGCAACCTCGTCGACCGCAGCGAGCGGGTCACCGGCAACGAGCCGGGATCCTGCCAGCGCGTCACCGGGTCGCAATATGGATCGGCGCGCATTTGCGGCGGCGGTCCGGAGAAGGTCGGCGAAAGCCACACCCTCGGGGGTACCTCGGTCACCGGAACGGAGATCGGCCACCGCCCTCAGATGACCGGTGACGAGCGGGGCGGCTGCATGCCCGTCACCGGAAACGAATATGTTGCGCAGGAGCAGTACGCCGCCTACTGCGCCGACGTCGTTCCGCCGCAGCGTGCGACCAAGGTGGGCCGCAGCGAAACGCCGCGCGGTTTGCCCGTCTCGGGGACGATGATGGGCCGTTCCGGTCTCGTGACCGGCAACGAGCCGGGGAGCGGTTTCGCGGTCAGCGGTACGCCGTACGCCGGTGTCGAGCAGACCCGTTCCGCCTGCGGTTGCGGATGCGGTTGCTGTCCGGCGGGCAAGCGATCGGATGCGGTGACCCCGGCGGCGTCGGCCGTGCCGCGAATGGCGATCCGTCCTTTCGTTGCGCAGGAGCCGACTCCTGCGGCGACCGATTTCAGCATCGTGTCGCCGTCGCGCCAGGCCCAGGAAGTGCGGAGCCGCATTACCGGTTCCGACAATCACGGCGGCGGCGGACGGATCACCGGTCCGATCAACCTGGCGACGGGGCTCGTGTCGGGCACGCCGGAGTTTCGCTATCGCGACGATCATGCCGCCGTGGCCGAAGTCGTTCCGCAATCGGAAGAAGCCGTGGCACCGGCGCGCATCACCGGCGAGGGCCGTGACGCCGGCGTGCGGATCACGGGCGACGATTGGGCGCGTTCGGGCCGCGTCACCGGCACGGAGGGCCAATGGGCCCAAGGACGGAACCTGACCCTTCGGGGCGAGGCGCGGGGTGCCGGGGCGAGCGCATGGGCCAACAAGGGGCGCGAGCGCGTCGAAGTTCCCCCGGCGCGCATCACCGGCAGCGCGGGTAACGCCGGCAAGGGCGCGGTCATCACCGTGTCCGGCGGAGCCCGCGGCTGATCCCGACGGAGTCGTGACGTGAACACCCGTAACGCCTATGCCCTGCGTGCCCGTGCCAGTCAGCGGCAATCATTGCCGATGACCGGTGTCGTGCCGGGGGCCGCGCATCCGGCCGGCGTTCCCGCCGCCGCGCCGTTTGGCCTGGGAACGCGCCAGGGTTCCTTGCCGGCGCGGATGGGCGGCGATCGCCATGTCCTGGCCGACCGGGTGGCCAACGCGCGGCTTGCGCAGTGCGAGGAGTCGGTCAAGGGCCGGTTCGCGCGCATCGTTCCGGCACTGCAGCGGGTGGTCGCGCTCCAGGCCATGCCGGAGTTCGCCGAACGCGCGCAGGGCGTGGTCCGGGAGGCGCTGGGCTGCGAGTTGCCGGCGCGCTTGCTCGACGACGCCTGGGCCACCGGGTTCGACGTCAAAACCGCCTACGCGCATTGCGTGTTCGAGGCTTTGGCGGCGGCGACCGATCAATTCGCCCGCGACATCCGAGAACAGGTCGAAGTGGTCCAGGACACGCGCAATTTCTTCCTCGATTGCGGGTTCCACTCCGTCGACATCAGCCCCTGCGCCGACGGGCGGCTCAAAGGCCTGTCGCGCTACATCCTGCGTCTGCCGCTGTCTTCGTTCACCTGGCGCAAGGCCTATGCTGGCGCGCTCTTCGATGTCGAGGTCGATGTCCGGAACTGGACCGCCACCGAGCTGCGCCGCTTCCGCGAAGGTGTGCCCAGCACCGTGGACGCGGGAACGCGCTATCTGAAAGTCGCGGTCTATCACTTCAGTTCTTCGGATCCGGCGCACGAAGGCTGCGCGGCCCACGGCAGCAACGATCATCAGGCGATCGACGCCGCGCTGGGTCGGTTGAAGCAGTTCCGGCAAGCGATCGAAAATGCGTTCTGCTGCGGCGCGAGCACCGACATCCTGCTGATCGGCGTCGACACCGATACCGATTCGGTGCGGATCCATGTTCCGGACGGCCGTGGCGATTTGTCGGCCTACCGTTTCGTCGACAACGCCGAGTTGTACGCGCAGACCCGCGCATCGACCGCGGATGCCGCGCGACTCGCGGTCTACGAGGCGGTCCGCGCCGCCAGCCGGAAGGGGGGCTGGGCGAGCGGACAGGGCGAACCGCACGATGGCATGCGGCGGCTGATCGTGAATCTGCTGATCAACAACCTGTCGCAGATCGACTACGTCCAGGAACGACACGGCGGTCGCTACGCCGACATCGGACACGCCGAACGCTACATCAGCGTCGGAGACGGATTCGAAGAGCTGCAGATGCGCAACGTCGCGTATTACGCGCATCTGCATACCCTCGAAGAGGGCGCCGCGGACATGGACGTCGGCATCAAGATTTTCCGCAAGCTCAACCTTGCGCATGGACTCCCGGTTCCCGTCGCGATCCATTACCGCTACGACGCCCGCGTTCCCGAAGCGCGGGAGCGGGCGACGGAAAAAGCGCGGCGCGTGCGCGATGCGATCCGGCAGCGGTATCCGGCGCTGGTGGCGGGGGGCGATCTGCAGTGCCGACTCAGTGTCCAGGATCTGCCGACGGGCAGTCCGATCGAAATCATTGAGGACCAGGAGCAGGCGCGATGAAGATCATGCAAGTGGAAAAGACCCTGGTGTCGACAAACCGCATCGCCGAACTGGGACACCGTCCCCTGCTGGTGGTGCGCGAGAAGGCCGGCGGCGGGCGCCAGGTGGCGGTGGATGCGATCGGATGCATTCCCGGCGACTGGGTCATCTGCGTCGGATCGTCGGCGGCGCGCGAAGCCGCGGGCAGCAAGGAATTTCCGTCCGATCTCACCATCGTCGGAATCATCGACCGCTGGGCGGTCGAAGACGGCAAGTCCGAGGAGAAACGCTGATGGAAATCATGCAGGTTCTTTCGGATCTGGTGGCGACCCGCCGGGTGGCGGGCCTCAGCAATCTGTCGCTGCGCGTCGTTGCCGATGCAAAAGGCGCAATCGCCGTGGCGTGCGATCCGGTGGGGGTGCCCCCCGGCAAATGGGTGTTCACCGTGAGCGGTTCGGCTGCACGGTACGCATCCGGTGATGCCCGCGTTCTCACCGACCTGACGATCGCGGGAATCATCGATCACTGGGAATCCGAGGCGCATGCCTAGGAAATAGGGGTGTTTTTTCACTGTAAAGGAGCTGGAAATGGCTGATGTGACCGGAATTGCATTGGGAATGATCGAGACGCGCGGACTCGTGCCGGCGATCGAAGCGGCGGACGCGATGACGAAGGCGGCGGAAGTGCGCCTGATCGGCCGCCATTTCGTCGGTGGCGGCTACGTCACGGTGATGGTGCGGGGCGAGACCGGCGCCGTCAACGCGGCGGTGCGTGCAGGCGCCGATGCGTGCGAGCGTGTCGGCGACGGTCTGGTTGCGGCGCACATCATCGCCCGCGTCCACGCTGAAGTCGAAGGCATTCTGCCGAAGGCTCCGTCCGCGTAACTGCGGCGGGGGACATGGATTTTCCGCTATCGCAAGGAGAATGGAAATGGCTGAAGTGACGGGTATTGCATTGGGAATGATCGAGACGCGCGGACTCGTGCCGGCGATCGAAGCGGCGGACGCGATGACCAAGGCGGCGGAAGTGCGCCTCATCGGTCGGCAGTTCGTGGGCGGCGGCTACGTGACGGTGCTGGTGCGCGGCGAGACCGGTGCGGTCAACGCGGCGGTGCGTGCGGGTGCCGATGCGTGCGAGCGCGTCGGCGACGGTCTGGTCGCCGCGCACATCATCGCGCGCGTCCACGCCGAGGTCGAGGGGATCCTGCCGCGCGCGCCCGGTGCCGGGACCAGCGGTCGGGACATGGATGTCTCCGAGGTCGCGCGCTAAGGTGTCGCCATGCTGGCGAACCTGGATCGCGTTCACCGGGGCGACCCTCGGACGATAGGCTATCTCCGCCAGGCGCTGAGCCACGAAATGAGCGTGGTGCAGCACTACGTCACCCAGGGGCAATTGTGCGCGCTATGGGGGATGGACGCGGAGTGCGCCTATTTTCGGCGCGAGGCGAGCGAGGAACTCGGGCATGCCGCCATGATCATCCGGCACATGCTCGCCTTGGGGTTGACCCCGAACGCGACCCAGCTCGCGGCGGTGCGCCCCGGACGCGACAAGGCCGAGTTCCTCGTCCGCGATATGCAGTTGGAGCGAGAGGCAGTGCAGCTTTATGCCGAGGCGGTCGATCATTGTCGCCGCACGCGCGATGAAACCGCTCGGCAACTTTTTGCCGCACTACTGAAGGACGAGCAGGCGCATTTTCACGAGTTGGAGCGCATGCTTGCGGATGCAACCCATCGGGAGAGCTGTGATGTCGGAATATTCGGATAAGTGGTCGGTCCAGAAACGCCCGCCGCGGCTGGCGCGCCGTTACGACTTTGCGAGCTACGGGGCGACCCGGGGATTCCTCGATGAGCTTGCGGCCCTCTCCGAGCAGCTCGGTTGTTATCCCGATCTCAATTTCGCGCGTACCCACGTCAACGTCAGCCTTGGCATGAACGGGGATGCGCCGGGCACCACGGAACGCGATTTCGCCGCCGCGGCGGATGCGATTGCGACGCGCCATGCCAGTTGATCCGATGCGTGGCCGGCCGGGAAGCCGGGCGGGTGCAAAGCGCAACCCGGAACCTGCGACCAAGGGCGCCGGAACGCGTACGGCGCCGGCCAAAACCCGTAACGTCGAACCGGCGATCCGCGCCACCGTGCCGGCGAAGGCCGCGCAACCCGAGCGTCCTGCGCCGGTGGTGCGTGCGCCGGCCGCCGTGGCTGCGACCGCGCCCCGCGCGGTCGTTGCGCCACCTGCCGCGACACGCCCGGCGGTGATACCGGCCGCGCCGGCCGCGTCGGCCGGCGCCAAGACCGCCGCGACCGCCGCCGTGTCGTTGCCGGCGTCGACATCGCGGCCGGCAACGGCCACCACGAGGGAATCCGCCGCCGACGGCGCGGTATTGCATCCGGAACGGGTCTGGCCGGATTGAACCGTCGCGGTTGAACGTATCGGGAGGGGCAGGCGGCGATGGCAATCCATCTCAGCGATTACCAGGATATCCTCGACGAGTTGGGCGCCCAGGCCGGCGAGGTGCTCGAGGCCAACTGGCAGGATGCCGTACGGGTGTTCAGCCCGCGCGGGTTGCAGGCCTACCTCCAAGGCGCGGCGGGGCTCCAGGCTCTGGGTCGGGGTACCGATCTCGTCGTGTCGTTCATCGAAAGCGGGCCCCAGGTTGCGAAGGAGATCGGCGAACAGGCGGTTGCCGAGCTGCTCTCCAGCGCGATCAAGATGTACTCCAAGACCAGCGCCGCGGTTCTGGTCCTGCTGTTTTCCACCGCGCCGACCGCCGCGGCGCGCCTGGGGGAACTGGAACTCTTCAAAGGCTATCTGTCCCTGCTCGACAACCTGCTCACGCAGGTGCCGCGGGCGCTGCGGCCGATGCTCGAAAAGCTCGATGTGCTGCTGACCCACCTCACGCTGGGAGGGCTGCGGCGCTGGGCCATGTGGGGTGCTTCGGCCTATCGCAGCGATTTCGCGGCGCAGGCCACATACTTCGCACTCGAAAGCGATGAGGCGCGCGCCGTGCTCAAGAAGGAGCAGCGCGGCGTGCTGTTCGTCGACGTCCAGCGCCGTTTGCTCATGTACCTGCGCGCGCTGTGGGGCCGAGACTTCTTCCTGCGTCCGACCTCCGGCGATTTCGAGACGCGGACGGGGTATCGCCCCTACATCGAACGATACGTCATCCACCTGCCCGACGCGTTCGACGACGTCGGGCCGGTTGCCGAGGACGAGCCCTCCGCCGCGGTCGCGGCGCCGGCGGCTCCCCGGATTGCCGGCCTGGAGGTCTATCGGGCGGCGGCTGCGCACGCCGCTGCCCATCAAGTCCACTCCCGCCCCGACCCGCGCGCGGACGCGTATACACCCTTGCAGCGGGCGTTCGTGGGTGTGATCGAGGACGCCCGCGTCGAAGCCCTGGCGGTACGCGCCTTTCCCGGTTTGCAGGCGCTGTGGTCGGCGTTGCTGCCGGCGGATGCGGACGCGCCCGAGCGCGTCGGGCCGCTGCTCGATCGCATCGCCCGGGCCTTGCTCGATGAAACCGCGCAGGACGATCATCCGCTCGTCGCACTTGCCCGCGACCGATTCCGGGCGCTTGCCGACCTGCACGACATCGATGGCGCCGTCGCGATCGGCCTGGAACTCGCCGACGAGGCGGTGCGGCGCGAGATTCCGTTCAACGCCCGGCTCGATGAGCCGTCGGCTTCGTATCGCGACGACAACCGCCACCTGTGGGAAATGCCGGAAGGCGATTTCGAGGTGCTCGGCGCGGGCGGGCGGCCCGCACAGGTACGCAAGTACGTCAGCCTGATGGAAATGCTCAATGGGCTCGACGTCGAATTCGCCGGCGACGATGCCCAGGAGATCTGGATCCTGGCGACCGAACTCTACGACGACGACGGAACGACCTTCAATGAGCGTGAAGGCAAACCGCCGGTGTCCTCGCCGTTCCACTATCCGGAGTGGGACTATCAGACACAGCTCGAGCGACCGGACTGGGTCACGCTGCTCGAAAAGCACCCGAAAGTCGGCGATCCCGCACGCATCGATGCGGTCATCGAAAAGCACAAGCCGCTCGTGCGACGGCTCAAGCGGCTGATCGAAGCCGTCCAACCGCAAGGCGTCGTGCGCCAGCGCAAGGTCGAGGATGGCGACGAAATCGACCTCAACGCCGCGATCCAGGGGATGGTCGACATCCGGATGGGGCGAGCGCCCGACCCGCGGATCGGAATTCGCACGCGGCTGCAGATCCGGGATCTCTCGGTGCTGTTGCTGATCGATCTGTCCGAATCGACCAATGACGCCTTGGCCGGCGACGATCGCGATCTGACCGTTCTCGACATGGCGCGGGAAGCCGCGGCGCTCCTTGCCGACGCGCTGGACAAGATCGGCGATCCGTTCGCGATCCACGGCTTCGATTCGAACGGCCGCCATGACGTCGAGTATTACCGCTTCAAGGATTTCGACGGCATCTATGACGAACGGGTCAAGGGCCGGCTGGCAGCGATGACGGGGCAGCTTTCGACTCGCATGGGCACCGCCCTCCGCCATGCCGGCGCCCATCTTTCCCGGCGACCGAGTCAGCGGAAACTGATTCTGCTGCTCACCGACGGGGAGCCCGCCGACAACGACGTGCGTGACCCGCAATATCTGCGCCAGGACACCCGAAAGGCAGTCGAGGAACTGGCGCGACGCGGCGTCAACACCTTCTGCCTGACGCTCGATCCCAACGCGGATCAGTACGTCTCGCGGATCTTCGGGGCGAAGAACTATCTGATCCTCGACCAGGTCGCCCGCCTGCCGGAAAAGCTCCCCGCCCTGTACCTGTCGATGACCCGCTGACGGGCACCCTCATACATGGACGCCCCCGTTTTGCAACGAACGGAGGCATGTTTGGCGTAGCCGGGGTTGATTGCGCTCATACATCCGGCCTTGGGATGGGGGCGTCCATGCCATTCCCCCCGCCCGCTCCCGCCGCAGTACGTATCCGGCCCGTTAGCGATCCGTCTCCTGCCAACGGCCGTCGGGCCGGCGCAGGAATACCGTGCCGTCATCGGCGATCCGGAACAGATGCAGCCAACCGTTCTCCACGAACTGCCGCACCACGGCGTGCCGGGACAGCACGTCATCGATCGGATCCTGCGGCGCTTCGAGGAACACGCTCAAGCGCAAGGGCTCGTGCATCCAGTTCCGGCCGTCGCGTACCGACTGCAGCGGCAGGCCGGTGCGCAAGTCGCCGCCATTGCCTTCGAGCACGCCGATGGCGCCGCCGGTGACGTTGTGCAGCACCTTGTTGCCGCTACCGAATCGTCGGTTGTCCACCACCGAGGCGTAGTACTGCATGTTGATCCAGTTCGCCACGACCATCGGGGCGGTCATGATCAGCTCGAGCACGCCGAACCCCGCATCCTGCCGCCAGACGTATTCGTGCAGGAAGGCGCGGCCGGCGAGATGGAGCGCCGCGGTACGCGAGCGCGGCGCGGCGATGAATGCCGCGTTGTTGGCGAGTGCCCATTCGGGTCGCACCTGCGACCAGTCGCGGCTGCGGTCGCGGATGCGATGTTCGATGCCGCGATCGGTGGTGGCAGAGATCCCGAGCAAGGCGGCGCGCTCGAGGCGCGCCAGATCCCCGGCCTGCTCCAACCACTGCCGCAATCGCGCGAGTTCGGGGCCGAGCCCCGGGGGGACGTCATCGCAATCGAAAAGTTGCAGCGCATCCGTGGTCGTATCGTGGAGTCCGGCAAGGAACCAGGTGTCGTCGGGAACGTCGATACCGCGGTGGTGCAGCGCTTTCCGGACGCTCGGGTCGTTCAATAGCGCGGCGACCACGCGTGCGCTGGCTTCTCCGGTTTGTCCGGCACAGGCGCCGCAATCGAGCGCCGATCCATAGGGGTTATTGACTGTGCTGCTGCCGTGGCCGGCCAACAGCACGATGGGCGCGAAATTTCGGGTGAGGGACATCGCTCGCAGGATGCGCTCCGCATGTCCGGCGCGTTCCTCGGGAGGAATACCGGCGTGGGCGTGATCCGGGCATCGCCGGTCCGGCGACACGTCGTCGAGGGTCGGGCCGACGCGATCGGCGGCGTTCCGGTCGAGGCCCTGGGTCCGCGGGTCGGGAACCGGCCGGGTCCAGCCGAAACTGTCGGTGATCAGCTTCGACGCATACATCAGTCCAGCCGCCTCGACGAAGGAAAAGCACGACGCCGCCGAGAACTTGAAGCCTTTCCAGGCCTTATAGAGCCCGATGCGACGACGGCGTTCGACGATCACGGTGTCCGGATCGCGGCTCTTGACCCGATCGTAGATCGGGTAGGCCGGCCGGAACAGCACGGGGACGTGGACGTGGCTGGCAGTCGAGCCTAGCGGGACGTGTTCGATGAAGATCCCGAAAAACCCGGCGAACCCGAGCGTCTCGATGGGCGAGGCGACGGTCTCGAGCGCGCGCCGGAATACCTCCGAACGTACATCGATGCAGAACGCCGCCTGCAACGCCGGCCGCCGGGCCGGCGTCACCGTCGCATTGTCGTCGGCACGAGGGCCCGCCGATCCGGCCATGCCGGCGATGATGTTGCGCTGGAAACCGACTTCCATCGCGGTCAGCAGGATGCGGTCGATCTCCGCGGAAGCCTGCCGCTTGGCCGATGGCGGGCGCATGCTGGCGGCGAGCATGTCGCGCCAGCGCGCAACCAGTGCCGCCGATCGTTTTTCCGCAAAGAGGAGCATGTCCCACATCAACCGGATCGCCAGGAGGTCGACGATCGAATCGTCGCGGCCGCCCTGGAGTTCGGCTTGCCAGCGCAGGTAGCGGGCCCAGGCCGCCCAGCCGTTGATGCTCATCAGCGATGCGTGCAGATAGCGTTCGACCGCCGCCGCCGGGATGTTGAGGCGGGCGATTGCCAAGCCGATGGCGGCGTAGGGATCCGCCGGCAACCGGGTCACCGCCGAGCGAAACGCCGAGAGCCCCATCATCGACGGGCTACGGTCGATCGCCGCCGCTTCGCGCCAGGAGGCAAAGAGCGTCTGCTTGCGCCAGGGCATGCGGATCGTGGCTTGGCCGAGGTCGAAGTAGGCCGCGCAGTGCAGGCTGATGCGTTCAGTGACGAAACTCGACCACAATCCGCCCTCGACGCGTTCGAGCACTTCGCTGACCGCCGCCATCCCGAGCTTGGGTCGCGGCGCGTCCGTGGCCAGGGCCCGTTCCACCTGCTCCGGATCGAGGACGCTGTCGCAACGGCGGATCGCCGTCGCGATGTCCTCGCGCGTGATGCGCCCCGAGGCGAGTTGCGCACGATAGTAGGCGCGCGGCATGTAGATCCCTGCGCCGGTGATCCGCGCCAAGGTGTCGGACGCCGCCTGGAAGCTCTGGTCGCGCAATCCGAAGAACGGATTCACGGCGACGAAATGTTGCAGCGGCCACAGGGGGGCGATGCGGGCGCAGGCGGCATCGATGTGCGCGCGGAGTGCCTCCGGCGCCGGCGCCGTCGATTCGGCCTGGCCGCGGTCGTCGATGAAACCCACGGTCGTGATTGCGTTCATGCGCCACCTCGGGTTCCAGGAATGGTCGCGAAGGGCGCCGGCGGCGCGCCCGCACCCGTGTCCGCGGGCGGGCTGGGCCATACGCGTTGCAGCAGTCGCGTGATGTACACGTCGACGTAAAGACCGTTGTAGAGATGGAGGTACAACCCCTTGCCCAGGGCCGCCGGATCGGTTTTCAGGATGCGCTGGACCACCAGCAGAACGAGGAAGACGCCGACCACCGTGGCCGCGAGCGCCGTCTGGAAGCGGCTTGTCGGATCCGGCACCGGCAGCAGGCTGGTTGCGAGCGCCGCTTCGAATCCGGCATGTAGCGTGAAATATGCCACCACCACGACGACGCCCAGGCCCAATGCCTGCGGGAACGACGGCGTGCCCTCGGTCTCCGTGAATGCCAGCAGCAGCAATTGCGAGGTTGCGATCGCAACCACGGTGGCGGCGGCGAGCAGCGCCGGCGCACTGTGTACCGTGACGCCGAATGCGGCGGCGGTGACCAGGGTCAGGGTGCTCCCGGTCACCAGGGAAAGCAGGAGCCGGCCGGGACGAAGTCCACCACGAGGGTAGGGCAGGACCGGCGCGCGGAAGCCGTCGACGCTGCTTCCCGACGCAAGGAACGCGTGCGCCTTGTAGAGGGAGTGCGTGACGACGTGCAGGATCGCGAGGCTATAGAGGCCCAGCCCGCATTCCAGCAGCATGAACCCCATTTGCGCCGTCGTCGACCACGCAAGGGACACCTTGATGCTGGTCTGGGTGAGCATCACGAGCGACGACAGCGCCAAGGTGATGAGGCCGATCGCCACCAGGACGCAGCGCGCCGTTTCCGAGTGCGAGATCACCGGGCTCATGCGCACGACGAGAAACGCCCCGGCGTTGACGATGCCGGCATGGAGCAGGGCGGACACCGGTGTCGGCGCTTCCATTACCTGGATCAACCAGCCGTGGAAGGGGAACTGCGCGGATTTCAGCGCGGCACTGACGACGATCAGCAAGGCGGCGATATCGAGCGAGGCCGGAACCGGGATTCCCGGCGTCGCAAGGATGCGGAACATCCGGGAGAAATCGAGCGTATGCAGGCTCGATGCGATGAGCGCGACGGCGAACAGCAGGCTGATGTCGCCGATCCGGCTGGCGACGAACTTCTTGTGGGCGGCGAGCACCGCCGCCGGCCGCTCGCGGTAGAACATCAGCAACTGGTGCAGGAACAGGCTGGTGGCGATCCAGGCGAATGCAAAGAGCAGGAGATTGCCGGACACGATCAAGGTGAGAATCGCCGCGAGCGTCATTGCCAGCCATTTGTGGAAACGCCCTTGATTGGGGTCGCCGTCGAGGTTCACGCGCGCGTAGCGGGTCACCACCGCACCGACGAAGGACACCAGCAGGAGCATGGTGACGGTCAGACCGTTGACGTAGATGTTCACCGGCAGTCCGCTCTGGCCGGCCGGTGCGAGCGGATGGATCGTCCAGGACTGCGCGGAGTCGAGTCCATGGGCGATGGCCGTTGCTCCGGCGCCGGCGAGCGACGCCCAGGCGGCATTGACGGCGAGGCCGGCCATCGCGCCGGCGCGTGCGTTGGCCCAACCGGCGGGGATCAATCCGATCAGCAGATAGAGGATGGGGGGAATGAGGGCCAGAGCGGGCGCAAGCGGGTCATGCGGCATGGAGATCTCCTGCGGCGATGGACGTTTTCGGGGCAAATGGCTCCCGGGAAAAAATTTTAGGGATATGGAACTAGAAATAAAAGTGAATAGTTATTATGTAGACGATAACCTTGAGGTTATCGTTCTCGGAGGAGGGGGCGGCCATGATGCACGTCACGCTACGTCAGTTGCAGGTATTCGAGGCGGTTGCCCGTCTCAGTAGTTTTTCCCGCGCGGCGGAGGCGATGCAGGTCACGCAACCGACGGTGTCGAAGCAGATCCGCCTGCTGCAGGAACAGGTGGGATTGCCCTTGCTCGAGCAGGTCGGCAAGAAGGTGTTCCTCACCGAGGCCGGACGCGAGCTCTATGCGACCTGCGCGCAGTGGCTGGATACCTGGGGCCGGTTCGAGCAGACCGTCGCCAATTTCAAAGGACTCAAGCAAGGCCGTCTGAAGATTGCGGCCGCTACCACCACGAAGTACTTCATGCCGCGCATCCTGGGTCCATTCTGCCTGGAATATCCCGGGATCGACATCGCGCTCGAAGTGGTCAATCGGGATCGCCTGCTCGACCGGTTTGCCCGCAATCAGGATGATCTTTATGTCATGGGTCTGCCGCCCGAGGACATGGATACCGAAGGCGAGCCGTTCCTGGAGAACCCCCTCGTCATCTTCGCCCCGGCAGCGCATCCGATGGCCGGCCGATCGGCGATTCCGTTCGCCGAAGTGGCGCAGCAATCCTTTCTGGTTCGCGAGCGCGGATCCGGGACGCGCATGACGATGGAACAGGTGTTCGCGGAACGAGGCATGCCGCTGCGGATCAAGATGGAACTGGGCAGCAACGAGGCGATCAAGCAAGCCGTCGCGGGCGGCCTCGGGCTCGCATTGCTGTCGCTCAGCACCCTGCTACCCGACGCCAGCCGCAAGGAACTCGCGGTGCTCGACGTCGAAGGGTTCCCGATCCGCCGGGATTGGTACGTCGTGCGGCCCAAGGGAAAACAGATGTCGGTGGCGGCGGCGACCTTCCTCGATTTCTTGCGCAACCACGTCCAATTGCTTTCCCCCGCTCCCGCACGCGGGAACGAGTGCGGATGAGGTGGATCTCCGTCCCCGCTCCCGCGTGCGGGAGGGGGGAACGTTCTCATGCGAAAGAGGAGGAAATTCCCGTGCAGGCGCCGAAGTCGGTCAGCTCACGGAACGACGGCCGGCAGAACAGATACCCCTGAAACAGGCTGACCCCTTCATGCAGGAAGAAGTCGCGCTCGCCGACGGTCTCGACCCCTTCGGCGACGATGCGGATGTGCAGTTCCTGCGCCATGCGGATCACCGCGCGCGCGATGGCCTGCCGCGACGCACTGCGATCGACATCGCGCACCAGATCCATGTCGATCTTCACGACGTCCGGCTGAAAATCCGCGAGCAGGCGCAGTCCCGCATACCCCGCACCGAAATCGTCGATGGCCGTCAGGAAGCCCTGCTTGCGGTATTCACGCAGGATTTCGGCAAACCACGGCCCGTCCTCGATGCGCTCGCCTTCGGTGACCTCGAAGAGGATCTGTCCGACATCGAGTTCGCGCTGGCGTGCCGTGCGCAACGTGGTCTGGATACAAAGCTCGGGGCGATATACGGCTCGTGGCAGAAAGTTGATCGACAGCAGCTCGCCCTGGTGTTGGCGCAGCCCGAGATCGCACGCCGTGTTGATCGCCTTCACCCGGCACGACTGGTCGAAGTTGTAGCGGTTGCCGTCGTGGGTTTGGGATAGCACGGTCGATGCCGGTTCGCCTCGGGGACCGCGCACCAGGGCCTCATGGCCGTAGATCCGGCGCGACGTCAGGTCGACGATGGGCTGAAACGCGAATTCGAACGGCACGTCGCACTCTTCTCCGCTGCGGCAGATGCCGCAGGGTGATCCGTCGGCATCCGACGGGTCCGGGAGCGGGGTGCCGGCGCAGGTCGATATCGGGCCAGGGGAGCAGTTCATGAAAATCCTCCATGAAAAAGCGGTGTCATTGGCGGCGGATCAACGGGCATAGGTGAGGGTGACCCGACGTATCAGCCACTCGAGCAGCGCCCGCGCCGCCGCGTCGCGCGTCGCGCCGGGGGTGCTGCGGTGGATCTGTTCGTGCCAGCGCAGGACTTCGGGTTCGCCGAGGCCTTGCCGTTGTAGGAAGGCGGCCAGGGGACAGGATTCGAAGGATCCGGGGCTGCGCAGATGCAGGCGATCGTGCGCCGTCACCCAGTGATAGGCCAAGGCGCCGGGCCAGGTGTGGAGGGCCGGATCCTCCGTCATCGTGGGACGGATCTGCATCCAGGCCGGAAAGGAGTGTGCCGGCATCGGCCGCGCCAGCGCATACCCTTGACCGAGGCGTGCGCCGAGCAGGCGGGCGGCCTCGACGAAGCCGTCGTCCTCGAGGCCTTCGACGACGGTGTGACGTGCGAACTCCTCGCCGATGCGCACCAGGGTGGACAGCAGCCGGATCGTGCGGAGCGGGTCGCGCGGCAGTTCGCGGATCAGGCCCTGGTCGATCTTCACGGTATCGATCGGCATCGCCGCCAGCCGGCCCAGGCTGCCGTATCCCGATCCGAGGTCGTCCAGCGCCAGGTGCACGCCCAGCGCATCGATGGCCTGCATCGCTTCGCCGCTGTGCGTGTGATCGAGTTCCGCGCTCTCGAGGATTTCCAGAGTCAGGCGGGAGGCGGCGACCTGCGTCTTGCGCAAGGCCTCCTCGATCCACGATACGCAATCCGGCTGGGTCAGGGTGAGCGGCGGCAGGTTGACCGAGACGTTCAGGTCCAGGCCTGTCTCGCGCCAGGAGCGGATGTATTCGAGCGCCTGGGTCAAACCCAGGCGGAACAGTGCGTGCAATTCCTGCTCGCCGAACGCAGGCAGGAAATCGTCCGGGTTCACCACCTCGGCAGTCGGGGTCTCCAGTCGCGCCAACGCTTCGACGCGCACCACCGTTCCGGTCTGCAGGTTCACGATCGGTTGCACCCACATGCGCAGGCCGTCGCCGTAGAGCAGTTCCCGCAGGCTGCGCACGCGCGTCGGGCCGATCAGGCGGTGGCCGCGCGCCGTTGCCGCAAACAGGGTGTCGAGCCGGTTCCGCAGCAGTTCGAGCCAGGACTTCGCCCAACTCGAGGAAAACTGATGCGGGTACTCGCCGAAGAGCATGAGCACGCTGTCGGTGTCTTCGACGCTGGCGATCGGAATGGTCGCGGCACTGCGCCAGCCCATCTCTTCCGCCACGGCATGCCAGCGCTGTAGTCGGGGGTCGAGGAGGTAGGTGTCTACCACCTGCACTTCGCGCGTGAACCACGCCATCGCGAGCGGCCCGCGCTGCATACCGGATCCGGCATTCAGGTTGGGCCGGAGATCGTCGTTGTCGCGCACCATTTCCGCGATCTGTCCGAAGCCTTCGCCGGCCCCTGCGGCGACGCGCAAGGACCCGTGCTCGTCGGGACGGAACACGACCGCATGGCGGATGCCGGGCAGGCCTGTCAGGCCTTCCAGCGCCAGCGGCAATACGTCGACCCACCGCGCGCTGGGCCGGATCGGAACCTTGAGCAGGGAAAAATATTTTTCGACCGTCTCGTCGATCGCCGCAAGCTGCATCTGCACGTCGAGTCGCAGCCGCGCCGTCGCCACCCGCATGATGAGATAGCGCTCGCGGGACGAAATGAACGCGGCCTCGAGTTGCGCGCGCAACAGGGACTCATAGAGTCCGAAGGCCTGCTCCATGGCGGCGTTGGGCAGTCCGACCAGGGCATGGGTTCGGCCGAGCGCGCGGGCATTGCGTTCGATGGCTTCCCGCGTCGTGTCGGATCGCATCAGCGACAGCAGGTGCTCGACCTGGCTGCGCGGGAGCCGATCGGCCTCCGCCGGGGTGAGCGCGCCCAGGATCCGGGCTTGCTCGGGCTCGCGCGCCAGACCCTCCTGGAATGCCCGGGTGAAGGCCGTTGCGACGGGGTCGAGGATCGATGGGTCGAGCGATTCGAGCAAGGCCGTCGATTCGCTGCCGAACAGGTCGAGAACGGGGTCCGGCTGGCGGTTCCGTTCTCCGTCCGGCCCCGAGGTGCCGATGCGCCACCAGTGGGTCCGGTCGTGCTTGTGCGCCTTGCTCGCGTACATCGCCGCATCGGCCATGCGCAGCAGGGTGTCGGGTTCGTTGGCATCCTGCGGGTAGAGGGCAAAGCCGACCGTCATGCCGACGTGCGCCGTACGTCCTTCGCCGAGGTCGAACGGCTGCTCGACGGCCGCGTGCAAGCGCTCGAGCGCGATCTGCAGCTGCGGCAAGAAATGCTCCGGCTCGAGATCTTCGAATACCAGGACGAACTCGTCGCCGCCCAGTCGTGCCAGAAAGTTGGATTGCCGCGCGCGGGCGCGCAGCGCCCGGGCGATCTGTTGCAGTAGCACGTCGCCTATGGAGTGGCCGAAGCGGTCGTTGACGGGTTTGAAATCGTCGAGGTCGAGCATGCCCACGGCGACCACCGTTTGCCGCCGCGCCGCCCGCGCCAGGGCGCCGGGCAGGTATTCGTCGAACGCGAGACGGTTGGGCAGCCCGGTGAGCGGATCGGTGCGCGCGCGCCGGCTCTCGGCGTCGCGGAGGGTCTGCAGCGCTGATTTGCGATCGAGTTCATCGAGGCCATGACCCAACAGCGCCGCCACCCGCTCGCAGGCGTTGCGCATGGTTTCGTCGTCGAACGGTCCGGAGCGTTGGGCGACCAGCGCCAGAATCCCCCAGACCGCACCGTCGCGGCGGACCGGGGCGGCCAGCATCGTCGCCGCATGCGGAGCGTCGCCGCCATCGCGTTCGCGCGGCGGGATCGCGATTTCGGCAACGACCACGGCCTCATCGCGCCAGGCGCGCGCGACCGCCGATTGCGGGTCGTCGGCGGCGACATGCAACGCATCGAAGAGCGCCGGTTCGTCGGCAGGGTCGCGCGAGGTCGCGATCGGCCGGAAAATTCCTTGTGCATCCGGCCGGGCCAGCCAGACGGCGGAGAACCCGGTGCCCTCGATCAGGCTTTGGCACAGGCGCGACGTCATCGCCGCCTCCGTCGCCCCCAGGAGCATGGAATCGCCGGCCGCCGCGAGCGCCCGGTACACGGCCTGTGCGCGCTGCAGACGCAGTGACTGCAGCTCGCGCTCGGTGACGTCGCGCTGAATGCCCACATAGTGGGTGATGCGTCCTTCGGCGTCGTGCACGGCATCGATGTGCAGGTGGTTCCAGAAGGTCGAGCCGTCGCGGCGCGTATTGACGATGATGCCGTCGAAGCTCTCGCCGGCATGTAGCGCCGTGCGGATTCGTTCGATGGTGGCGGGGTCGCTCTGCGGCCCTTGCAGGAAGTTGCAGTTGCGGCCGACGGCCTCCTCGGGGGTATAGCCCGAGATCTCGGAGAATGCGCGGTTGACGAAAATCAGGTCGCGCCGGGCATCGGCGATGGTCAACCCTTCCGACAGCGCCGCCACCGCGCGGTCGAGTAGTTGCAGGCGCTTGCCGCGCGCGATGTGGTCGAGCCCGCGTCCGACATCGTCGACGAGTTGCAGCAGCAGCCGTTGCATCGGCGGGTCGAAGGCCACATCGTCGCTGCGGTAGAAAATCAGCAAAGCCCAGGTCGTGCCGCCGCGCCGGATCGGCAGCACGGCGGTCGCCTTGAGCCCGAGGCGCGCTGCACGCGCGCGCCAGGGTCCGAGCGAGGATGTCGAAAAGTCGACGTTGAAGATCGGAAGTCCTTCGCGCCATGCGCGACCTGCCGGCCCTTGTCCATCGGGCGAATCCGGCAGTACGGAGATCGTCAGGCCATCGAGGTATGCGGTCGCGCCCGCGGCCGCCAGGAATTGCAGCTGCCCGCGCTCATCGGGCCGCCCGATCATTGCCAGGGCGAGCTTTCCCTCCCGTGCGGCCAGATCGCAGACGGCGCGGAGGTAGGCGTCCTCGTCGTCGAGCTGGGACGCAGCTTGGTTGATCTGTGCCAGGAATGCCTGCAATTCGCCGGTCCGGGCAAGCAGCCTCGTGCTGCGAATCAGGGCGCGGTTCTGCCTGCGCACCACGACCAGCAGGTATGCCAGGAATGCCGCGACGGCAGCGCCGAAGGCGCCGATCAGCAGGCTCATCGAATTTTCCCTGAAGTGGGGCACGATGGGCCCCGGCATGCGCGCGGAATCGCAGCGCTTCGCGCCGCATTGTAAGCAGCGCGTCTGGCGATCAAGTCCATGATTCCGACATCTTTTCCCCCGGATTCAGCGGAACGAGCCGCTGCCACGGGGCGAGGTCGCGTCGCGAGCGGTTGCGCGAGGAGCGGCTCGCTACAATGACCCGTGCCGGAAATCCGGCCGCGATCGGGGTGTCGGCAGTCTGTCACCATGTTGCTTCGGCGGTCGTTTCCGGAAGAAAACAGACAATCAAAGAAAGGATGCGCCCATGTTGTTCGACTCCGTGACCATTCGCGCGCTGCACCTGAACAATCGCGTCGTCATGGCGCCACTCACCCGCAGCCGTGCGGTCGAGGCCAATACCCCCAACGCCTTGATGGCTGAGTATTACGCCCAGCGCGCCGGCGCGGGATTGATCATCGCCGAAGGCACCGCTCCCTCGCCCAACGGATTGGGCTACGCGCGTATTCCAGGTCTGTTCCATGCGGCCCACGTCGCCGGCTGGAAGCAAGTGACCGATGCGGTCCATGCCCGCGGCGGCCGCATCGTCGTCCAGTTGATGCATTCCGGCCGCGTCAGTCAGGTGGACAATCTGCCGGCGGGCGCCGAGGTGCTGGGCCCGACTTCCGAGACGCTGCCCGGGGAAGTGCACACCGATCGCCACGGCATGCGCCCGTACTCCCCGCCGCGCGCGATGGATGGCTCCGACATCGCGCGCGCCATCGGCGAATATGCCAATGCCGCGCGGCTCGCGGTCGAGGCCGGGTTCGACGGCATCGAGGTCCATGCCGCCAACGGCTACTTGGTGGAGCAGTTCCTCAACGCCAACGTCAACACGCGCAGCGATGAATGGGGCGGCAGCGCCGCCGGCCGCAACCGTTTCGCGCTCGAAGTGATTCGTGCGTCGGCTGCCGCGATCGGTGCCGATCGGGTCGGCGTTCGCTTGTCGCCGTACGGCGTTTTCAACGCCACCGGCGCGTTCGACGGCCTCGAAGCGCAGTACCTCGATCTCGTGCATACGTTGTCGACGCTCGGCCTGCTCTACGTGCATGTGCTCGACCATTCGGCGATGGGCGCTCCGCCCGTGCCGCACGACTTCAAGCGCGCACTGCGCGCGGCATTCGACGGCCCGTTCATCCTTGCCGGCGGCTTCGATGCCACCAGCGCCGAGGCGGCATTGCAGGCCGGCGACGCCGATCTGATCGCCTTCGGTCGACCGATGCTCGCCAATCCCGATCTCGTCGAGCGCATGCGCCGCGGCGCGGCACTCAACCCGCCGGACATGGCAACCTTCTACACCCCCGGCCCCGCCGGATACACCGATTACCCGACCCTCGATTGAGAACGCCACTCCCCTCGCCAAGCTGCCCCTCTCCCGCATGGCGGGAGAGGGGAACGCCACTCCATTTCTCGCATGACAGGGGAAGGAGAGAAAGCCGCCCCCGCAGTGGCCCGCAAGGCATGGCAGAATCGCAGGAATTGACGCAGAACCCCCTTTGAACCTCACCAGTCCCGCTCCGTTCGGCAATCGCCCGGCGACCGTACGGTTTGCCATCGGCATCGCCATCTATGCCGTGGCCTTGTCCGTCCGGCTTGCGCTGCTGTCGATCGCCCCGCGATTCCCGTTCGTCCCCTTTTCCGTCGCGGCGGTGATCGTGTTCTACCTTTGCGGCTTGGGCCCCGGCATTCTTGCCGCCGCGCTCGGGGCGGCGACGGTCCTCTACCTCGGTGTTCCCGGAGAATGGAGGTGGATGCAGCGTTGGATACCGGCGGTTGCCGTCCTCGGCTACGCCGTGATCACCATCCTGATCGGATGGCTGATGGAGCGGGGCCGGCTGACGGCGCGATTGGCGGATCTCAACCGCGAACAGGAGTCGATGCTGGACAACGAACTCGTCGGCATCCTCAAGCTGCGCGGCGGCAAGGCGATCTGGCGCAATCGGGCCTTGGAAGCCATGCTCGGATACGGTGCCGGCGATCCTCTCGGCGAGGACATGCGAACCTTGTATGCCGACGATGAGTCTTACCGCCGCTTCGACGTAGAGGCATACCCGAGCCTGCGGGATGGCGGCACGTTTCGCACGCAGGTTCGCCTGGTGCGCAAGGACGGGCACGAAATCTGGGTCGACATGAGCGGCGTGATGCTCTCCGCCGAGCGCGACGAATCGATGTGGCTGTTGCTCGACATCACCGAACTCAAGCGCTACCAGGAACAGGTCGAGGGCATGGCGTTCCGTGATGGCCTGACCGGGCTGCCGAATCGCACCTTGCTGCTCGATCGGATCCGTCATGCGCTTCCGCTTTCCGAGCGCACGCACCGGGAGCTGGCGGTGTGTTTCATCGATCTCGACGGTTTCAAAGAGATCAACGACCGTTTCGGCCATGACGCCGGCGACCGGCTGCTCCAGGCGGTCGCGGTGCGGATGGAGGCCTGCCTGCGCGGTAACGATACGGTGGCGCGGCTGGGGGGAGACGAGTTCGTGCTCGTTCTGGCCCAGTTGCACAGTCGCGACGAATGCCAAGAGATCCTGGGGCGCGTGCTCGAGTTTGTGCGCGAACCCGTCGCCGTAACCGCCGATCGGTCGGCGGCCGTATCGGCGAGTATCGGCGTCGCGCTGTGCCCCGAGGACGGCACGGTGCCCGAGTTTCTGCTCGCGCGGGCGGATGCGGCGATGTACGCCGCGAAGCGAGCCGGCCGCAACCAGGTACGTTATTTCCACGAGCGCGCCGCCGAGCGCAATCCCGCCGCAACGTCTCGCGTCCTCGCAATAGCGGAAGGCGATTCGTCAGGAGCCAATCATCCGGAACCCGACACCTAGCACCGGTGCGCTGCCGGCGACGCCGGGTGCGCGGGCAGCGGTGTGGCGCCGCAAACTTCTTCGATATTTCCCATCATGCATGTCGCATCCCTCGATCGTTTCCTCCTGTTGTTTGCCGGTGCCGTATGGGCCGGCGTGCAGAACCAGTTGGCCGGGGGCGGATCGTTCATCACCTTGCCAGCCTTGATGTGGACGGGCATGGACGCGCGCGCGGCGAACATCACCTCGACGGTGGCGTTGTTTCCAGGGCAGTTGGTCGGCGGCTGGATGGGGCGGCGAGATGCATCGGGCACGGAGCAGGTCAGCTTGCGTGCGTTGACGGTCATCAGCCTCGTCGGCGGCGGAATCGGGGCCGTCCTGCTGCTGTGGACGCCGTCGCGCCTGTTTGCAAAGATGGTGCCCTGGCTGGTCCTCTTCGCCACCGCGGCGTTTGCATGGGGTTCGTTTCGTCGCACGCCGCCGCACGCAGATGCCGGCCGGCGCCGCCTCGGTCCGCTATGGGTGAAGACGATCCAGTTCGTGATCGCGATCTATGGCGGCTATTTCGGTGGCGGCATCGGATTCCTGATGCTTGCCAGCCTGGCGCTCAGCCGGGTGCCCGTGCGCGCCGCGGCCGCCACCAAGAACGTCCTGGCCGGGGTCATGAACGCAACCGCCGTCGTGGTGTTCCTCGTCTCCGCCGAAGTGCACTGGCTCGCGATGGCGGTGGCCTGCGTCGGCGCACTCTCCGGAAGCTGGCTGGGCGCGCACCTGCTCCGTCGTGTCCCGGAGCGTGCGCTGCGCGTGCTGGTGATCGCGATCGGCCTCGCCCTCACCATTGCCCTGTTCCGCGGATCGCTCTGATCCCATCCCTTTCCCGCATGCGACGACGGGGCGGCACTCCAATCTCCCCCCTTTCCCGCGTGCAGGAGAAGGCGGGGGTGAGGGCACGTACGTCGAAGCGGTAGAAACATTTCTCCGATAATCGATCTTGCATCTTCCTGAAGTACTGCAATTCATCCATTTATTTAATTATGATTCACGACTTGGCGGTACTCCCATCAATCAAACTCCTAACGATGAAAATGGAAAGGTAAACGGATGACTGCAGGTGCGAAAGGCAAGCGACTGGATGATGCAACCAAACAGAAGATCATCGAAGCCGTGCATGCCGGTGAATCGAAGACGGCGGTTGCAAAGCATTTCAAAACCACCATCCAGACCGTATCGCGGCTGGCGGGCGGCGCGAAGCCGCGGGCGTCGCATTCGGTGAACGCCGACCTGGTGCGCGAAAACCAGATGCTCAAGGCGGAACTGGAATATCTGCGCTCCACGCAGGGCGTGACGGACAAGCTCGAACTGGCGAACATGCGGATCGCCTTTCTCGAGCGTCAACTTGCGTCGCTGCGCGGCTGAGCGGCTCCGGTCGACACCCTCGCCCCACCCCTTTCCCGCTCACGGGATAGGGCGGGGGTGCGGGGATTTGCCTTGTCCACCGCCGGCCGGTTTCCGTTTCGTCGCAAGCGACCGAACCGGCCGTGCGTGGACAACGCGCTGCCGCTCACGGCACGGGCTCCTGCGGCAGGTTTTTTCCTTCGGCGCACCAGCCGCTCGAACTGCGCCGCAGAGATGTACCCGAGGGAAGAATGCCTGCGCTCGGTGTTGGGGACCCGTTCATCTCATCGGCCAGGAGAAGTTGGCGGGCCAGGCGCTTCTGTGCTTTGCCACCTTTAACCTGGTGCGCATTGGCAGCCTGTCTGGCTGGTGGGATGCCCAGCGCCCGCCGAAGCGGTTGACCTAGTCGACGTCCCGCGCCGTATACATCGTTTCGACGTGCAGCGACTGCTCGAGCTCGCGCAGGGCATCGCGCGACAGGATGTAGTCGTGGGCGGCATAGACGCCGTACGAACCGGATGAGAGCCCCGCGCCGCTCAGCAGGCTGGGGGGGCGCCGGTGCTGGTCGAGGGCGAGCGCGGGTTGTAGATGATGAAATTCGACTACGAGATGTAGACGTCGCTGGCGATCAGGCCGAAGTAGATCGCCGACAGCGTTGTCGGGATGAGGACCGTGATCCAGAACAGGCGGCTAAGCACGAGTAAGGAGTTCGTTCGAGGAATGGGGCGGCGGTGTATCGATCGGGCTCAGGTGCCGAGCTCAGGTGGCGGGGTTTGTCGCGGTCGGGCCGGCTTGATCCGGCACGCGGCCGTAGCGGTCATCGAAGCGCACGATGTCGTCTTCGCCCAGGTACTCGCCGCTCTGCACCTCGATCAGCACCAGTTCGGTGACGCCGGGGTTGACCAAGCGGTGCGGGGTGCAGGCGGGGATGAAGGTCGACTCGTTGGTGCGGACGAAGCGCTCCTCGCTGCCGTTGACGATCTTGGCGGTGCCCGAGACCACCACCCAGTGTTCGCTGCGATGGTGGTGCATCTGCAGCGAGAGGCTGTGGCCGGGTTTGACCACGATGCGTTTGATCTTGAAACGCTCGCCTTCCTCCAGCACCGAATAGATGCCCCAGGGGCGGTGCATGGTGCGGTGGTGGCGGTAGCTTTCGTGGCCCTGTTTCTTCAAGCGGGCGTAGATCTGCTTGACGTCCTGCGCACGGTCCTTGGCGACGACCAGCAGCGCATCGGCGGTATCGACCACGATCAGGCCGTCGATGCCGACCGCGCCCACCACCCGTTCGCGGGCGTGGATCGAGCAGTCGCGCACGTCGTGGAGCAGGGCTTCGCCGTCGACGCGGTTGCCGTCGGGGTCGGCCGGCAGCAGCGCGCCCAGCGCGGTCCAGGAGCCGATGTCGCTCCAGCCCAGGCGGCAGGGCACGACGGCGACGCGGTCAGATTTCTCCATCACGGCGTAGTCGATCGAGTCTTCGCGGATCTGGGCGAAGGCGGTGGCGTCGAGCTCGATCTGGGTGTAGGCCGCACCCTCGGCGCGGCGCGCGCCGTGCAGGCTGGCGCCGACCGCGGCGAGGATGTCCGGGCAATGACGTTCCATTGCGCCGATCAGGGCGGCGGCGGTGAAGCAGAACATGCCCGAGTTCCAGTAGAAGCCGCCGAATTCGAGGAAGCGGCGGGCGGTGTCGGCGTCGGGCTTCTCGACGAAGCGCTTGACCATCGCACTCTGCGCGTCGTCTTCCATGCCGTCGGCCTCGATGTAGCCGAAGCCGGTTTCGGGCGCGGTGGGTTCGATGCCGAAGGTCACCAGCAGGTCCTGTTCGGCCAGCGTGACGGCGCGGGCCACGGCGTCGGTGAAGGCGTCCTGGTCGGCGATCAGGTGGTCGGCGGGCAGCACCAGCATCACCGTGGCAGGATCGCGTTCGGCCACCGTCAGCGCGGCGGCGGCCACGGCGGCGGCGGTGTTGCGGCCGAAGGGCTCGAGCACGTAGGTGGCGGGGGTGCCGGGGCCCGGCTTGGAGTTCCAACCCGTTTGCGAGGCCGAGCCCGCCGGATCGACGTCGCGGTAGTCGTCTTCGGTCTTGAACAGGAACTCGCGGTTGGTCACCGTCAGCACATCCTGCACGCCGGGCAGTGCGACGGCGCGCAGGAAGGTCTTCTGCAGCAGGCTCTGGCCGTCGGCGAGGCGGATGAAGGGCTTGGGGTGGCTTTCGCGGGAAACCGGCCAGAGCCGTGAGCCGGCGCCGCCGGAGAGGATGACGGGGGTGAGGGGCATGGTCTTTTGGGGTCCTGGGGCAACTTCGTTCGAAGGCGGGTCAGATCCGGTCCGCGAGCGCTTGCGCGGCGTGGCGCAGTTGCTCGGGCGTGCGGTTCGCACTCAGGAAAAATCGCCGTCGCGTCGCCTTTTCCTCCACCGCGGGGTGGATGATGGGCTGCACGTTGATGCCGTCCGCCAACAGCGAATTCGACAGTCTGGTCGCGCAGTCTCCCACGCCGATGATGGCGATCGGAGACACTGCTTGATCGTCTCTTTTTCCCACGTACTTGAGTTATACGCGATGAGTTACGTACGGGTTTTCCGGGGATACCCCGAGACCGATCACCTCCTCTGCGTGAGGATCGACCGAGAATGCGCAACCGGGGGATTTTCCCATAAATTGCGCGGAAATGCGTAAACCAGATGCTCGAGGAGGAACTGAAATATCTGCGCTCCACGCAGGGCGTGACGGACAATCGTCAACTTGCGTCGTTGCGCGGCTGAGCGAGTGATGACCGCGCTGGTTTTCGTCATGGTGCTGACGTTGCCGGTCTGGTGGCAGTTCTGAAAATTCCCGTTTTCAGAACTTAAGTTCGGGTCCGACGCGAGGCGCGAGGCGCACTCCTCGCGCGAGGGTCTCACGGCGAGATCGCGTCGGACCCGAATGTCCGAAATTGACACCGATGTCGTCGAAAAATTACAATCGCCGTTTGCGCGGTTCTTCCAAGGCGCCGTAGTCGGAGTTTCCCCTTGTAGGCCCATCTCGCACGGCGAGCCTGTTTTTCTTCCCGCGCTCGCGCGACGCGGTACGCCCGATTCATGGCGTCCCGCCGATTCCGGATCATCCGGTAGTTCCTAGTCTTCCGCCGAGAACGGAAGGCGCGCGTGCGTCTGCCGTGCCGTCCTCGTCGGCGGCCGGGAATGCCCCACCGAATCAAGACAGAATCACGAATGATGAAATCCTTACGCCAGGACTGGTTGTCCAATGTCCGAAACGACATGCTCGCGGGGCTCGTCGTTGCCCTTGCGCTGATCCCCGAGGCACTCGCCTTTTCCATCATTGCGGGTGTCGACCCGAAAGTCGGCTTGTACGCCGCGTTCAGTATGGCGACGATGATCGCCTTCGTCGGCGGTCGCCCCGGGATGATTTCCGCGGCGACCGGTTCGATGGCGCTGGTGATGGTCACGCTGGTCAAGCAGCATGGGTTGTCGTATCTGCTTGCTGCGACCCTGTTGACCGGCGCATTGCAGATTTTCATCGGCTGGGCCGGATTCGCCAAATTGATGCGTTTCGTATCCCGCTCGGTGATTACCGGTTTCGCCAATGCCCTCGCCATTCTGATTTTTATCGCACAGTTGCCGGAACTGATCCATGTGCCATGGACGGTCTACGTGTTGGTGAGCGCCGGCCTGGCCATCATCTATCTATTTCCCTATATCACCAAGGCGATCCCCTCACCGTTGGTTGCCATCGTGCTGCTGACGACGGTCACCATGTTGGCGGGAATTCACGTCCCAACCGTTGGAGATAAAGGAAAATTACCGGACAGCCCGCCGATCTTCCTGCTCCCCGACGTTCCGCTGACATGGGAAACTCTGCGCATCATTTTTCCTGTGTCGTTGGCGCTTTCCGTCGTCGGTTTGCTGGAGTCGATGATGACCGCAACGTTGATCGACGATTTCACGGATACGGCGAGCAACAAGCAGCGTGAGTGCGTCGGTCAAGGTGTCGCGAATATCGTTACCGGCCTGATCGGTGGCATGGCGGGATGCGCGATGATCGGCCAATCGGTGATCAACGTGAAGTCGGGCGGACGCGGGCGCCTGTCGACCCTCACGGCAGGCATCGTTCTGCTGTTGTTGGTGGTTTTCCTCGGTCCTTGGGTTGCACGCATTCCGATGGCCGCGTTGGTTGCCGTGATGATCATGGTCTCCATTGGTACGTTCAACTGGCGTTCGATTCGGGAACTGCGCGCACATCCGAAAAGTTCGAGTGTGGTCATGGTGGCGACCGTGGCGGTGGTCGTCGCAACCAGTAATCTGGCTCTGGGTGTTCTCACCGGCGTGCTGTTGTCGGGTTTCTTTTTTTCCTACAAGGTCGGACAACTCCTGCGGGTGACTTCGCGAACCGAAAATGAGGGCCGCATTCGATCCTATGCGATATCCGGGCAGGTGTTCTTCGCGTCGGCCGATCGATTCATCGCCGCATTCGATTACAAGGAAGTCATCGAGAAGGTCCGAATCGACGTAAGCCGTGCTCACTTCTGGGATATCACCGCCGTGAGCGCGCTCGACAAGGTGGTCATCAAATTTCGCCGGGAAGCCACCGAGGTCGAAATCATCGGGCTCAACGAAGCCAGCGCCACGATGGTCGACCGGTTTGCCGTTCATGACAAGGACGGTGCCGAAGACATGATGATGAGCCATTGACCGGAGGGCCTCGATGGAAACGAACGAAAAGAAAGTTCTGGCTTGCGTCGATCGATCGCGCTTTGCCGAGTACGTTGCCGACTATGCCGCATGGGCGGCTCTCCGCATGGACGCGCCACTGGAGTTTCTCCATGTCATCGACCACCACCCCGAGCGGGGATCGGGCGAAGACCACAGCGGCGCGATCGGCATCGACGCGCAAGAAATTCTCCTGACCAAGCTCTCCGCGGAGGACGAAGCCCGAACCCAGAGCGCTCGGGAGCAAAGTCGCATCTTCCTCAATCGGCTGCGTGAGCGGGCTGTCACGGCCGGGGTCGTTCACGCCGACGTGCGACAGCGCCACGGCGAACTGGAAGAGACGATCGCGGAACAAGAAGAAGACATGCGGCTTCTGGTCTTGGGTCGCCGCGGCGAGGCGGCGGAAACGACCAACCGGGACTTGGGACGAAACGTGGAGCGCGTGGTACGAGCTCTGCACAAACCGATCCTGACCGTGACCGAATGCTTCCGCGAACCGCGACGCGTGATGATTGCGTTCGATGGCGGCACCGTCACCCGCCGTGGGGTCGAAATGATCGCCCGAAGTCCCCTGTTCCGGAACGTGCCAATTCATCTTTTGATGTCAGGCAAGGAAAATCGCGAGGCGCCAGAGCAACTCGATTGGGCAAAGTCCACCTTGGAACGAAGCGGATTCGACGTTTCCACATCGTTGATCCCGGGCGATGCGGAACGCGTCATTGCCAAAGCGGTAAAGGACGAGCACATCGATATGCTGATCATGGGAGCATTTGGTCACACTCCGCTACGCAGTATTCTATTCGGCAGCAAGACAACCGATTTGCTGCGTTCCTCGACCATCCCGACCCTCTTGCTGCGATAGGGCGGCGTCCCTAAAAAGAGATGCCCAACTCGGTGGCCATGCGCGCGAGTTTGTCTCGCAGCTCCGCGACCTCGGCCGCAAGACGGGTTTGATTTGCGCGCAACGCCTCGAGTTCGGACAAGGGAATGTCGACGGCGGAGACGGCGGTCGCCGAGTCGGGCTGCCGCGATCCGACCGGGCCCGAGAGGAGGTGCGCCCAGCGGTTTTCCCGCTCACCGGCGACGCGCGCGAGCTTCACGACCAACGGCCCGCCCGCATCCTCGCCGCGCTCGGCCAGTTCCGTCAGAAATGCCTCCACCGAAGACGCGTCGGCGAAGCGGTGCATGCGTTCCGTCGCGCCGCGCAGTTCGGCAGCCGTTTGCGGACCGCGCAGCATGATCGCCGCCAACAGCGCGACGGACTGGCTGGGGATGCCCAGAACGCGCCCGATGTTGTGGGCATAGCGCGTCACCCGCGCACCGCTGGTCTCGATCACCAGCGTATGCGCACGCAGGGAATCGACCGCGGACTGCACGTCAGATTCGGACGCCTCGATCACAGGATCGCGGTTGTTCTTCTGGTTGCAGCCGGCGGTCAAGGCGTTGCGCGACAGCGGATACGTATCCGGAACCGTGTGCTCCTTCTCCACCAGGACACCGAGAATGCGCGTTTCGAGCAGGGATAGCAGCGGGATTTTTTTCATGGAGGCTTGATCGGGCATTGGAGGAATCAATCTGCAGCGTACTGCAAGCGCCCTCACCCTGCCCGATCCCGCCTCGCGGGAGCGGGGGAATCCCGAAGCACGGTAGTATGCGCCGGACCATGTCGATGATCCCGGATACCCCCTCCCCCGCTGGCGCCGCGCCATTCGATCCGGAGCGCTATTTCGACGCGAGCGTTGCCGCCCGCTACGATGTCGGAATCCGCATGTCCTGCCCGGGGTACGACTCCTTGCACACCATGTTGGTCCCGCAGCTGAAGCTGCTACCCACCCGGGCGCGGGTACTGTCGGCGGGCGCCGGCACGGGCGCGGAAATTCTTGCCCTGGCGCCGCGCTTCCCCGACTGGACCTTCGTCGCGGTCGACATCGCGCCCGCCATGCTCGAGGTCTGCCGCCGACGTCTCGCCGCAGCGGGCGTTGCGGAGGATCGCGTCGAGTTCTTCTGCGGCCGCGTCGCCGACTACCCGGAGGGTGCGCACTTCGACGCCGCCACCTCCATCTTCGTCGGACATTTCATCGCCGGGCCGGCGGCCAAAGCGCGCTATTTCCGCTCGATCGCCACACGGCTCAAGCCCGGTGCGCCGTTTGTCGTGGCGGATATCTTCGGCGCAAAGGAAAGTGCGGAATTTCTCGAGCTGATTCGCCCCTGGCTTGCCTATTACATATCCCACGGCACGACCCCGGAAAAACTCTCCCAAGACCTCGATCTGATCCTGCGGGACATGGACTTCATGCCGGAAGCCGAGATCCTCAATCTGTTGAGGCAGGCCGGGTTGGCAGCTCCCGTGCGGTTCTTCCAGAATTTTCTCTTCGGCGGATGGATCGGTCAAACGCCTTCCTCTCCGCCCGCTCCCGCGCCGCGCGAGCGCGGGCACTTCTCGCGCGTGGACTCCTAGACATCATGGCCCCTGCAGCAATTGCGGGGGCGGTGGTGTGTGGAGGTCTGCCTCCAAGTTGTATCGTGGTCGCGGAGATTCCTACGATGTACAGGCGCGGTTCGTTCTGCCGATCACCGTCCTGCGAGCCGGGTCCAGGTCTCGACCACGGAATCGGGATTGAGCGAGATCGAGCCGATTCCCCGCTCCATCAGCCATTGCGCCAGGTCGGGGTGATCCGACGGCCCTTGACCGCAGATCCCGACGTACTTCCCCAGTGTGTTGCAGGCCGAGATCGCGCGTGCCAGCAGTGCCTTGACCGCAGGATCGCGCTCGTCGAATGCGTCGGCGACGAGGCCGGAATCGCGGTCGATTCCGAGAGTGAGTTGGGTGAGATCGTTGGATCCGATCGAAAACCCGTCGAAGTATTGCAGAAACTCCTCTGCCAGCAAGGCATTCGACGGGATTTCGCACATCATGATGCAGCGTAGGCCGTTTTCACCCCGCCGCAGGCCGTGTTCCGCGAGCGATTCGGTGACCCGTCGGGCTTCGTGCAGGGTGCGCACGAACGGGATCATGACCTCGACGTTGGTGAGCCCCATCGTCTCGCGTACCCGTTTGAGTGCCTCGCACTCGAGGGCGAAGCAATCGGCGAAGCTGGGGGCGATGTAGCGCGAGGCGCCGCGGAACCCCAGCATCGGGTTTTCTTCCGATGGCTCGTAGCGGGAACCGCCGATGAGATTGCTGTACTCATTGCTCTTGAAGTCCGACATGCGCACGATCACCGGCTTGGGCCAGAACGCGCAGGCGATCGTCGCGATGCCTTCGGCCATGCGGCGAACGAAGAAATCGCGCGGATCGGCATGGCCGTACGACAGGCGCTCCACGGCATTCTTGAGTGTGTCATCCAGGTCCGGGTACGCGAGAACCGCCTTGGGATGGACGCCGATGTGGTTGTTGATGATGAACTCGAGGCGGGCCAGCCCCACGCCGTGGTTCGGTAGCGACTGAAAATCGAAGGCGAGTTGCGGGTTGCCCACGTTGAGCATGATCTTCACGCCGATTTCGGGAAGCGATCCGCGGCGCACCGTTTCCGCTTCGACGTCGAGGCGGCCACGATAGACGTGGCCCGTGTCGCCATCGGCGCAACTCACCGTGACATCGCCTGCGCCCGTCAGGGTCTCGGTCGCGTTGCCGCAGCCCACGACGGCGGGGATGCCCAATTCTCGTGCGATGATCGCCGCGTGGCAGGTACGGCCGCCGCGGTCGGTGACGATCGCCGCGGCGCGCTTCATGACGGGCTCCCAATCCGGGTCCGTCATGCTGGTAACCAGGACATCGCCAGGTTGCACCTGATTCATGTCTGATGCGTCGGCGACGACGCGGACGGTTCCCACGCCGACCTTCTGCCCGATCGCCCGGCCGCTCGCGAGCAGCGTCGCGTCGCCGGCGTTGCGGATGCGGTAGCGCAGTTGGGTCTCCTCGCGCGCTTGCGATTTGACCGTTTCCGGCCGGGCCTGCAGGATGTAGATGCGGCCATCGATTCCGTCCTTGCCCCATTCGATATCCATTGGGCGGCCATAATGGTTTTCGATCGTCACGGCATAGCGTGCCAGTTCGAGCACGTCGTCGTCGGTGAGGGAGAATCGATGGCGGTCGCCCTCGGGGACATCCTCGATGCGCACGCGGTCGCCGTCGGCGCCGGCGGATTCGGCATAAACCATCCGGACCAGCTTCGAGCCGAGGCTGCGGCGCACGATCGGGAACTTGCCCTTCGCCAGCATGGGCTTGTGGACGTAGAACTCATCGGGATTCACCGCGCCCTGCACCACCATCTCGCCCAGGCCGTAGCTCGCCGTCACGAACACGACGTCGCGAAACCCCGATTCGGTGTCGAGCGTGAACATCACCCCGGACGCGGCCAGGTCGCTGCGCACCATGCGCTGCACCGCCGCCGACAGGGCGACCTTCTCATGCGCGAAGCCCTGGTGGATCCGGTAGGAGATCGCCCGGTCGTTATAGAGCGAGGCGAACACGTCGCGGATGCGCGCCAGCACGGCGTCGATGCCGCCCACATGGAGGAATGTTTCCTGTTGTCCGGCGAACGACGCTTGCGGAAGGTCTTCGGCGGTGGCGCTGGATCGCACGGCAACGGAACAGTCGGCCCCGGACTCGGCCTCCAGCTCTGCGTAGAAGCTGCGGATCGCCTGTTCAAAGTCGGGGGGGAAGCGCCCGGCGGTGATCCATTGCCGGACCTCGGCGCCGGCTGCGGTCAAGGCCGAAATATCGTCGGGGGAAACGCGTTCGAGGCGCCGGGCGATCTGCTCGGTCAGCCCGTTGGTGTGGAGGAATTCGCGAAATGCCTGCGCGGTGGTCGCGAACCCGTCGGGAACGCGTACGCCCTGGATCTCGAGTTGGCTGAGCATCTCTCCTAGCGACGCGTTCTTGCCGCCGACCCGATCGACATCGGTCATGCGCAGGCTGCGCAGGGGAAGTACGAGTTCATCACGTTCGCGCTGCATGCATTCCTCCCGTTGCGGTTTGGCCGGCGCGCAATGCTCGAGTGCACCAGGATCGTTCGCCGGAATCTTCCCGGAGACCTTGGCGTAAAACTTGCTTTTCTAGCAATCGCCATATTGCTTTCGGGGGCGATCGTGAGCGAAAGAATACAGAATATCGCAGCGTTGTCGGACAACGTCCAGATCCTGTCGCGATCCATCGGAGTCGTCCTCCGGCAGGACGAGTGCACCTCCGTGGTGCGGATCCGGAATCGACTGCCATTTCTCGGGGATCGCGGCCATGCGTAAGAAGTTGCCGGTTACCCAGCGCGAATATCCGTTTTCGGCGGGTGCCACCCTCATTTCCATCACCGCCCCCGAAGGCCGGTTGATCTACGCCAATTCCGCATTCGTCGAAGTCCGGGGATTGGTCTGTCATGCCGGATGACGCAATCTGCGCGCGGTGCGACGAGCATCATGAATGTGGTGACCTCGCCAAAACGACTCGTCGACGTCGGGAAGCCATCGACGGTTCCGATTACGGATATTGGGTGATTGACTGCCAAGGACGCCTGCTGGACATCAACGATACCTACGCGCGTCAATCGGGCTTTCCCCGCTCCGAACTATTGCGAATGACCATCATGGATCTCGATGCGTGCGACGATCTGGGGGCGCTGCGATGCCACCTCGAAACGATACGAAGAATCGGGCATGGGGTCTTCGATACGGTGCACAGGAGAAAGGACGGGAGTTTGTGGCCCGTCCATGTCGCCGCGTTCGCGGATCCTCGTCATGGCGCAAACATCTTCGTGTTCCTGACCGATTTGACGGAGCGGAATCGGGAGAAAGAGGCGCAGCGAATCGCCGCCGTGGTGTTCGAATCCGGGGAGGCAACGGTCGTCACCGACGCCGATCAGAAGATCTTGCAGGTCAATCGGCAATTCACGCAGATCACGGGTTATGCCGCGGCGGAAGTCATCGGAAAGACTCCGAAGATGCTGCAGTCGGGAAGGCACGACGACGCGTTCTACGCATCGATGTGGCAATCGATTCTCGGCATGGGTCAGTGGCGAGGTGAGGTTTGGGATCGCAGGAAAAACGGCGAGATCTATCCGAAGTGGCTGACCGTTTCCGCAGTCAAGGACCAGGACGGAAATACCACGCATTACATCGGATCATTCCAGGACGTCAGTGAGCGCAAGAAAAATGAGGCCAGAATTCGGGAGCTCGCGTTTCATGATCAGCTGACCGGGCTTGCGAACCGGGCGCTGCTTTTCGACCGATTGACGAACATGATCTCGATGAGTGCGCGGGCGGAGGAATACCTGGCGGTGATCCTCATCGACCTCGATCAATTCAAGATGCTCAACGATACGCGCGGCCACGATGTGGGGGACCGCCTCCTGAAAACGATCGCGTCGAGGTTGCGTGCCAGCGTTCGGGCTTGCGACGTCGTCGCCCGACTCGGCGGCGACGAGTTCGTGGTCGGGATGACGACGTCTGCGGCGGAGAGAAACAACGCACGGACGCAGGCTGCGGCCGTTTGCGAGAAAATCCGAAGGGCGATCACCGATCCGGTCGAACTCGAGGGAGCGCCGTTTTGTACCACCGCGAGCATCGGGGTGAGTCTTTTTCAGGGTGGTCGGATCACGATGGACGATGCGCTGAAACAAGCCGATCTTGCGATGTATCGCGCGAAATCCGCAGGTCGAAATGCCGTTCGATTCTTCAGTCCGGAAATGGAGGCGAAGATTACCCAGCGCGTGCGACTGGAAACCGAATTGCGCGAAGCGATCGACCGAGAACAATTCGTTCTTCACTATCAATTGCAGTTCGATACGAACGATAAGCCGATCGGAGCCGAAGCGCTGCTGCGCTGGCGACATCCCGATCGTGGCTTGATTCCCCCATCGGAATTCATTCCGTTGGCGGAGGAAATCGGCCTGATTTCCAGGATTGGGAGATTGGCGTTGCGATCCGCGTGCGCCCAATTGGCTGCGTGGGCTGCCAACCCGGTAACCGAGTTTCTTACGATTTCGGTCAATGTCAGCGCCAAAGAGTTCCATGAGGAGGAGTTCGTCGACCATGTTCTGGTGACCCTGGCCGAATCGTCCGCCAACCCGGCACGCCTGGAAATCGAGTTGACCGAGGGTGCCATGGCGCACGATGTGGAAAGCTTGGTTCTGAAGATGCGTTCCCTGCACGAGCGCGGTGTGCGCTTTTCTTTGGATGATTTCGGTACGGGATATTCTTCTCTGATGCTGCTGAAGCGGTTGCCGATCAGCCGGATCAAGATCGATCAGTCCTTCGTGCGCGACATCCTGGTGGACGAGAGCAATGCCGCGCTCGTGAAAAGCATTCTGAGTCTCGGCCGGGCGCTCGACGTCAATGTGATCGCCGAAGGGGTCGAGACGCCGGAACAGCGCGATTTTCTGGCCCGTTCGGGCTGTCGCAATTTCCAGGGATTTTACTTTTCTCGCCCGGAGGAAATCGAGTCGGTCGAGACGATGTTGATTCGACGGTCGATTCCGTACTCGGCGGATGACGTCCAAGGTCGGTAGTCGCGTCTCCTTCCCCTGTATCAAACCGGACAATCCGCGTAACAAAACATACCGCCGAGAACCATCTCGGTGCAGGCCCATTCGGTATTCCCTGGCAAGCCGGATGTTTTTCCTGGGAAAAATGGCGTCATTTCTCTTGGCACGCCCTTTGCGAGGGATTCCTCCGTAGAAACCGGTGGTTTCCGTCGCAATGCGGGATTTCCCCACGGATCTCAGGAGCGCGCGCACGACATGATTACGATCCACGATACGACCTTGCGGGATGGTGAACAGACAGCCGGCGTCGCGTTCACCATTGACGAAAAAATCGCGATCGCCCGCGCGCTTGCCGAGGCGGGTGTGCCGGAACTCGAAATCGGGATTCCCGCCATGGGAACCGTCGAGATAGAAGGAATCCGCGCCATTGTCGCGTTGCGCCTTCCGGTGCTGACCACGGTATGGGGCCGCATGTGCCGACCGGACCTGGAATCGGCGGCGCGCTGCGGTGCCGACCGCATTCATCTTTCGATTTCCGTATCGGATCTGCAGATCGAATGCAAGTTGCGGCGTTCGCGCGACTGGGTGTTGGCGCAAATCCGGGAGTTGGTTCCCCGGGCCGCGGATCTCGGCTTCGAGGTTGGCGTCGGTGCCGAGGATGCCTCCCGTGCCGACATGGATTTCCTCTGCCGCTGTTGCGATGTTGCGCAGCAGAGCGGAGCCTCCCGGTTCCGGTTCGCCGACACGTTGGGAATCCTCGATCCGTTCCATACCTGGGAACGAATCCGACGTCTGCGAACCGCGTGTGATCTCGACCTGGAAATTCACGCGCACGACGATCTCGGACTGGCAACCGCCAACACGCTTGCCGCCATCGCCGCGGGTGCAACGCATGCCAACACCACCGTCAACGGACTGGGGGAGCGCGCGGGAAACGCCGCCTTGGAGGAGGTGGTAATGGGGTTGCGACAGATCTACGGCATGAAAACGTCGGTCGATCCCCACTACTTCCCAAGGATGTCCCGTCTGGTGGAGCAGGCTTCGGGCCGAACGGTTGCCGCCAACAAGAGCATCGTAGGCAAGGCCGCATTTACCCATGAAGCCGGCATTCATGTCGACGGGCTGTACAAGGATCCCCGAAATTATCAAGGGTTCGATCCCGCGGACGTCGGACGCAGACACCGTACCCGTCTGGGGAAACACTCGGGATCCAAAAGTGTGATCGATGCCTACGCACGGATCGGCGTGACGCTGTCGAGCAACGCCGAAGTCACCCGGCTCTTGGAGCGGATCCGGGGGCACGCGGTTGCCACCAAGCGTGCACCCACGGCGTCCGAACTGAAACGCTTCTATTTGGAGGGAACTCCATGCGCAGAGAAATCGCAATGACCCAGGCCATGGCAATGATCGAGGACGAACTGACCGAATTTTCGGCAGCGGAGGAGTTTCTGGACTTCTTCGGAATCCGCTATGACCAGGAGGTCATACATGTCAATCGACTCCATATCCTGAAGCGGTGGCACCAATATCTCGAACGCGATCGGTCTCATATCGAAACGCTTTCCGAAGATCCGGCGCGAGATCGATATCGATCCCTGCTGCAACGGGCATACGACGATTTCGTCGTTTCCGACGCTGCCACAGAAAAGGTCTTCAAGGTATTCCAGGACGCGGAGGGGCCGCGTTTTTCCTTCGCCAAGCTGTCTGCCACCCTTCCGTCTCGGACAAAGTCGTCGTGAACCGGTATCTCGCCATGCATATCGTCGTCTGCATAAAACAGGTTCCCGACAGCGCGCAGATTCGGGTACATCCGGTCACCAACACCATCATGCGCCAGGGGGTTCCGGCGATCGTCAATCCATACGACTTGTTTTCGCTGGAGGAAGCCATGCGACTCAAGGACGAACATGGTGGACGCGTCACCGTCATCACGATGGGTCCGCCGCAGGCGGAGGCCGCGTTGCGAAAGTGCATTTCCTTCGGTGCCGATGATGCCATTCTGGTAACGGATCGTGCCTTTGCCGGCGCCGATACGCTTGCGACGTCCTTCGCCCTCGCCTCGGCAATCTCCCGGATTCACGAAAAACATGCGGTCGATGTGGTGTTCACCGGCAAGCAGACCATCGACGGGGATACGGCACAGGTCGGACCTGGCATCGCCAAGCGCATGAACCTTCAGCTTCTGACCTATGTGTCGAAGATTCGCGGGCTCGACGTCTCGTCCCGTACGATCGACGTCGAGCGGCGTTCGGAGGGGGGGGTGGAGGTGTTGCGAACGAAACTTCCGTGTCTGATCACGATGCTGGAGGGATCCAATGAAATGCGCTTCGCGACCATGGACAACATGTTTCGCGCCGCGCGCTACCAGGTTCCGACGTGGGATCGCGTTGCCGCCGGCATCGAGGACGTAAGCAAGATCGGCTTGAAAGGTTCCCCGACCGTAGTGAGCAAGGTCTTTGCTCCGCAACCGCGGGCGACCCGGGCCCAAATGATCCAGGCCGACGGCGATGCGCCGCGCGACCTCGCAATGACGTTGGTGGCGCGAATCGTGACGCAATACCCGAAGCTTGCCGAATCGCTCTCGCATCGCGCGAATCACTGAAAGGAGATGATCGTGAATGCGGAAAAAACTCCGGTTCGCCGTGCAAAAGGGAAATTCGAACTCGACGATCGCCTCAAGGCATATCAGGGCGTATGGGTTTTCGTGGAACACGAGCGTGGGGAAGTCCATCCGGTATCGTGGGAACTCCTCGGAGAAGGTCGAAAGCTCGCCGACCGGCTCGGGGTCGTGTTAGCGGGAGTCGTGCTCGGCGCCCCCGGAGCCGAAACCCATCGCTTCTGCGACGAGGCGTTCTACCATGGCGCCGACATTTGTTATCGGATCGAGGATCCGGTACTCGCGACCTATCGCAACCAGCCGTTCACAAAAGGGCTTACCGATCTCGTGGAGCGCTACCAGCCGGAAATCCTCTTGCTGGGGGCGACGACGCAAGGGCGCGATCTCGCGGGAAGCGTTGCGACCACGCTCCGAACCGGGCTGACCGCAGACTGCACCGATCTTGCGATCGACACCGAAAATCGTAGTCTTGCGGCTTCCCGGCCAACGTTCGGCGGCAGTCTCCTGTGCACCATTCTTACGCTCAATTATCGTCCGCAGATGGCGACGGTTCGGCCTCGGGTGATGGCGATGCCCGATCGTGATTCTTCGCGCAACGGCACGGTGATCGACCATCCGCTGGGTTTGGTCGAATCACAGATCGTGACGAAAGTGCTCGACTACATTCCCGACGACCTGCAAGGAAAACCGCAATTGTCGTTTGCGGATGTCATCGTCGCCGGCGGTCGCGGCATGAAGAACGCCGACAACTTCCAGTTGATCTGGAATTTGGCGATGACGCTCGGTGCGGAGGTCGGGGCGTCCCGTCCGGTCGTCCAGGCGGGTTGGGTCGAGGCCGATCGGCAGGTTGGCCAGTCGGGAAAAACCGTTCGACCGAAACTGTATATCGCGGCGGGTATCTCGGGGGCCGTGCAGCACCGGGTCGGCATGGAAGGTTCGGACGTGATCGTTGCGATCAACAGCGATCCGAATGCACCGATCTTCGATTTTGCAACATACGGGATCGTCGGCAATGCCATGACGGTTCTACCGGCGTTGACCGAGGCGTTTCGCCAGCAGTTTTCGGTCGCGAAGATTGCGGTTTGAGGGAGAACGATTCATGGCGACGAAATTCGATGTCATCGTAGTCGGGGGGGGACCGTCCGGAAACGCGGCGGCGTATACCCTGGCGAAAGCCGGAATGCAAGTTCTTCAACTCGAGCGCGGGGAGACGCCGGGGTCGAAGAACGTGCAGGGGGCGATCCTCTATTCCGATGCACTGGAACGCATCATCCCGGACTTCCGCGACGACGCTCCGCTCGAGCGGCACATCATCGAGCAGCGCATGTGGGTACTCGACGACGAGTCATTTGTCGGATCGCACTATCGATCCGATCGGTTCAACCGTCCCCCCTACAATCGCTACACGATCATCCGCGCCCAGTTCGACAAATGGTTTTCGGAAAGGGTGCAGCGGGCAGGCGCGTTGCTGATCTGCGAAACCACGGTACAGGATCTCCTTCTGGATAACGGGCGGGTGATCGGCGTCCAGACGGATCGCACGGGCGGAACGGTATACGCCGACGTCGTGATTCTCGCGGACGGCGTGAACTCGGCTCTGGCGCGCAAGGCCGGTTTCCGGCCGGAGCTGAAGCCGGCGGAAGTGGCGCTCGCCGTCAAGGAAATCCACTTCCTTCCCCAGGAAACGGTGGAAAGCCGGTTCAATGTGTCGGGCGACGCAGGCGTGGTCATCGAGATGATGGGAAAGATCACGCGCGGAATGGCGGGAACCGGATTCCTATACACCAACAAGGAATCGATCACGGTCGGCGTGGGGTGTCTTCTATCCGATTTCAAGAAACAGAAAATTTCCCCCTACGACCTTCTGGACCAGATGAAGTCGCATCCGGCGATTTCGCCGTTGCTCGCGGGAGGGGAGATGAAGGAATACTGTGCCCATCTCATTCCGGAGGGTGGATACAAGGCGATTCCGCAGCTTTCCGGAGACGGCTGGATGGTCGTGGGCGATGCAGCGATGCTGGTCAATTCGGTTCATCGCGAGGGGTCGAATCTCGCAATGACCAGTGGCCGACTCGCTGCCGAGACGGTGATCGAACTCGCGCAGGAAGGAAAGCCGTATTCGGCCGAGAATCTCTTGCGCTACCGATCCAAGCTCGACGAAAGCTTCGTGATGAAAGATCTGAAGAAATACCGCAATATGCCTGAGGTTCTGCACGGCAACCCTCATTTCTTCACCGACTATCCGGAGATGCTCAGCGACGCGGCTCATACGTTGCTTCATGTCGATGGTTCCGACAAGAAATCCAAGGAGCGGCAGGTTCGGAAAGAACTTCGCTCGCGGCGTTCCATTTTGGGAATGATGGGTGATGCGTACAAGATTTGGAGGGCGTTCGAATGAGTGGCCTGCGCGTCGAGGAAAAGTTGTTTCAGAACCGATACCGCGTCGACGCCGGTCGGCCGCACATCGGAATCGTCGATCCCACCCTTTGCGCCGACTCGTGTCGGGATCAGCAATGTACCGTCTGCTGCCCGGCTGGGTGCTACACCCGTGAGGGAAACGGGCGCGTGGTACTGATCACCGACGGATGTCTCGAGTGCGGAACCTGCCGGATCATCTGCGAGGAGCATCGCAACATCGCGTGGGCATATCCACGGGGTGGCTACGGAATTCTCTTCAAGTTCGGATGAGGCCGTCGTGTTCGGGAGGTGCACCTCCGAATTATTGCGGGTCAGTCGATTTCCCGGCGACCTGCGCACCATTGCCTTCGCAGGCACGATTGCCCGAGCGATCGAATTGAACCGGAGTCCGCTCATCCGCGGACTCCCGGAGGAACGATTCCAGCGCCTGATGCGGACGTGCTTTCCCGGCGTTTCCTTGCGGAACGCCGCCCCGGTACCGACGTCGACCATCGCGGACGAGTTCGAGGACATTCTTTCGCTGTTGATCGAGCACTGCACTCCGATTGACGAAGCGAAGGACTGGCTTTCCCATTGTGTCGCCTCGGCGGCAATGGCCGAAGGGCATCTCTGGGTCGAAATGGGGCTTCCGAGCCGTGCCGTGCTATCGAGTCTCTTTGCGCTCTACTTCCCGGTATTGGCATCGGGAAACACCGGGAACATGCGTTGGAAGAAATATCTTTACCGGAAATTGTGTGAACGAGCGGGAATCCACGCCTGCCGCGCGCCACGTTGCGCCGATTGCATGGACTATGCCGCATGCTTTGGCGTCGAGGAAACAAACGTGCGGACAGCCGCCGGCGAAAACTAAAACGCCCTCTCGGTGAGACATCTTCGTCGCGAATTTCTCATGCCGGTGGAACTTTCCGGTTTTTGCGGTGCCGTACCACGGGAGGAATCTCGGAGGGAGAAGATGACCGAAAACGTGGCCGAAGTGAAGCATATGACGCTCGAATCGCTATCGCGAAAGATGGAGTTCGTGGTCGACGCATCCTCGCTCATCCTGGCCGCCGTGCTTATCATCGTGGCGGTGATGATCTTGGGAGCCACGGTGCAGGATTTGTTGCATCTGAATCGCGGGACGCTGCACGATACCCGTGCCGTGGTGCTCAATGTCCTGAATATCCTGGTCATCATGGAACTCATCCGGATGTTCCTGAAAATGGAAGTGAAGCAATACTTTCAGGTGACGATTCTTATTGACGCAGGCCTGGTTTTCGTCGTTCGAGAAATCCTCGTGACCTTGTATGACAACGCGCAGACGCATCTTGCCGGGCAACTGATGGTGTTTATCGTCTTCTGCGCCGCACGGTTGGCTCTGGGCTGGGGCGTCCGGAGAAAAAGCGAAACGGCGTCATCATCGAAATCCGGAGGGTGATGCGTCGTTTCCGTCGCGATCTGCCGCTAGGCTTCGGCCGGCGCGTGCGTGTAGCACTTCTTCGGACAGATCCGCATGCAGGCCTCGCACCCCACGCAATTTTCCGGGTTGACGATGGTCATGACCTTTTTTTCGTACTCGGCATCGTCGTCGTCCGGATCCGCCGATACCGCGATTCGTTTTCCCTCCTCGTCCACGCCGACGAGTTGCAGAACCTCACGACCGCACACGCGGAAACATCGCCCGCATCCGATGCATTTCGACTCGTTGATCGATTGTGCGTAGCGCGGCGTCCAGGATCTGCCACTCGGCAGAACGACTGTGAATTCCGCCATGGTGTCAATCTCCCGACTGGGCAATGCGCGTGCGGGCTTCCTGGAGCGCAGAGAAGGCGTCGTGGGTACGTTGCGCGACGTCGAGAATCCGCTCCCAGTTCACGGGAAGCTCTTCCGAGAGATCATGCAACTCCATCTTGCATTGCATCGCACGGGCCGATAGCTTCCTCGCGCGCGCCTTGAGTTCTTGCAGTGATTCGGGGGTCATTGGGATCTCCATTTACCCGAATTTCGCCACGTCGGGAAATTCGTCGATCATTTTCACGCCGGCCTCGACGAACTTCGTTCCCTCTAAGGAAAGTGCTGCCATGCTCTCGAATCCGAAACGGTGTACGTCCCGCAGTTGTTTGTTGACCACGACCAGACGACCGGCTAGCAAAACCATGCGACCAAATCCCTCGTGATGCATTTTCATCATCGGCGAGACCATCACCCCTGTCCGGCGCTCGATCGCCAGTCCGACGGCGTTGAAGAAGAGTTCCACTCGCCACAACATCTCCGGGTCCGGATCCCCGATGATCGGAATTTCGCGCCGTTGCTCCTTGGTGACGATGTATGGCCGCAACAGGTCGAGGTCCGTTTTCCGATCCCAGGTGCCATTGGTATCCTGAGCCCGCCACTGTTTCACCAGCTCCTGCATGAATGCCGATTCCGGAAGATCCGACTTGCGATCGATGTGCGCTACCGATTGAATGGTCACGTTACTCCCCTTCGCTTTCGAAATCGAATGACCGCTCGCGTCCCTTCATCATGGCTTTTCGCAGCCATGGGGGCGGTGTACCCCGGAGAACCGGGATCAGGCGGTCGAGAATGTCGAGAATTGGTTCCGGTTCCGGAACTTTGACGGGGTGAACCTTCGCGGCAACCACGCGCGCGGCTCCCGATCCGCCGATGGCAGCCACGTAGACGATCGCGCAATCGCGGATGACATCGATCTTCGGCGCCAGTTTGTCCTCGTTGCCATCTTCCTGCAGGTCGCCGTCGAATGTAAACGTATTTACGTAGTCATACCCGTCGGGGCGTACTTCGTAGACGGCGATGTTTTTCGCCCACCCGAAATGCGCGTCGACGCGCTGGCGATCCTGCGTTGCAAAGGCGACTTTCATCAGTGGTGTTCTCCAGTCAATTTGCGTCCCGGACGGCGGATAGGGTTGCGGGTGGCAGTTTCCAGGTACCCGGATTCACGGCATGGCGGCTCGTATCCGCAAGGAGCAGATTCGCGACCTCGAACAAGGTTTCTCGGGTGCCGCGATATCCGACCATGCATCGGTGTGCGGCCCCAAGGCGGTCGAACATGGGCAGCCCGCAGCGGTGAAACGCAATTCCGAGGCGATTCGCCGCCTGGCGTCCATGCGAATGGGTGACCATCAGATCGGATCCCGCGGCGCCATCCTCGAGGTCTTCGAGGTCGCCGATGCGGACCACGTCGGTGGGCATCCGTTCCAGGAGCGGAGACTGGGTGGTCGTGACGGCGCAGGAAATGTGGCACCCCATTTCTGCAAGGAGCATGCCCATTCCCCATAGCAGGTCCGGCTCCGCGCCGATTGCGACGTTCTTTCCGCCCAGGAAAAAGTGTGAGTCGAGCATCGCATCGAGCAACTGGCTGCGCTGTCGGCGCCATCGTTCGGGAACCGGGTTTCCGGATATGGCGGACAGCCAGCACAACAATCGATCATTCGCCTCCAGGCCGGTCAGGCGATCGAACAATTCGAACGGGGTTCCGGTTCGCTCCTGCATCCGGCGGGCACAGGGGCGCATCTGCTCTCCGATGGCGAGCGTGGCGACGGCGGAGCCCATTTCGCGCGCATCGCGAAGCGTCGTTCCGCCCAACGTCGTTGGGGAAAAATCGTCGGGAATGTGCCCGTCGAGCGATCGCGATAGATCGGGGAGAAAGCCCGGAATCAGGTCAAAGGACTCGATGATGTCCCGCAACTCCCCGATATCCGCGGGCGTGAGGTGGCTCCCCGGGAGAACATTGATCCGTTGCGGATCGCGGCGTGGCGCCGGCACCACCAGGGCATCGATGAGTGCGCAAACGGCGTTCGCCCATCCATCCTGAAACGCCCCGACATAGTCGGGCGTCGAAACGTAGACGATTTGCGTATCGGAAATTTCGGGACGCCGTTCGCGTATGAGCTTGAGCCAGGCATGGACGTCGTCTCCCTTGGTTTCCGTCAGCCCGGTGGAACAGATCGCGATGAGGTCCGGTTTGGCGCGATTGCGAATGTTCAGAATCGCCTTTTCGATGTTGTCCAGTCCGCCGAGAATCGTGGTGGCCTCGTTCATGGCGGTGGTTTGTAGTGGAATCGCCTCGCGAAAATGCCGTACCAGCAGGACCAGTCCGAACGACGTACAACCCTGTGATCCGTGCATTACCGGCATGCATCGATCCATCCCGAGGAAGGCATATGCAGCCCCGAGCGGCTGACTCATTTTGAGTGGATTTACCGCAACCGGTTTCGATGGAGTGAGAACAGTCGCCATGCGAGGCCTCATGTCCTAGAGAAGATCCGCGCGATGCCGCGACGGAAACGTCTCCATTTCACCGGTGATCGGCGCCAATGCGGGCGTGTTCGCTCGCACCGATCGTCCGCGTGCGTGATCGTCCTCGCGGGTGGCGACCGGCGCATCGAAGGGATCCATCGGGGCCGTGACGGCCTCTTTCCTGCCCTCCCCGTCCCAGGGTGCCCGGCGACGAACCTGCCCCCAGAACGGGTTATGAATGGCGCGATCGATTTCCTGCACCAGCGTCACCATCCCTTCGTAGCCCGCATAGGCGTGGTGGCGCTCCTGGTTGATGTCGAGCCACGGCATCATCGCTTTGAGCGCAACGAATTGCGACCGGCCACCGGAGAGCATGATATCGGCGTTGGCGTCTTTGAGCATGCGGTACATTTCCCGCGGGGTCATGTCATCGATCATATGGGCATCGTCGCCCATGATTTCCAGGATTCGTTGTTTGTCCTCTGTCGTCGACTTTTTCACACTCGTTCCGACGACGTCCATGCCGATTTCCTGCAGTGCGGAAACTACGGACCAGGATTTGACGCCACCGGTAATCAGCAAGGCGCGCTTGCCGCGCAGGCGGTCCCGGAATGGTTCGATTCGCGCCCATGCACGAGCCTCCTCCGCCCGAATCAAGGCCTCGGTCTTGGGAAGAAGATCGTGTGGTCCTCCACGCGACACGAGGAGATGCGCGATCTGCCGCAAGGACTCCGACATGTCACCGATGCCGTAAAACGATCCCTCGAAAAACGGGATGTCGTAGCGCTCCTGCATCTTGCGGGCGATGTTGATCATCGCTTTCGAGCAAACCATCATCGCCGCCCGCGCACGATGGGAACTCGCGACTTCGTGATATCGGGCGTCTCCGCTGATGCATGCCAGGATTCGTACGCCGATCGCATCGAGCAGGGGTTTGATCTGCCAAAGCTCGCCCGACAGGTTATATTCGCCGATGATGTTGATGTCGGTGTCGGTGACGTAATCCGGCTCGCGAGTGCCAATCACGTGGTCTAGCAGGGCCTCGCCCGCAAGCTTGTTGCCGAGATTCTTGACCCCGGCGAAACCCGGGGAGTCGACCGGGATCACCGGCTTGCCGAATTTCTCCGACGCGGCCTTGCATACCGCTTCGATATCGTCGCCGATCAATGCGGTGACGCAAGTCTGATAGACGAATACCGCCGGCGGGTCATAGCGTTCGATGATCCGGCGGATCGCTTTGTAGAGGCGCTTTTCTCCGCCGTAAATGACGTCGAGTTCGGTAATGTCGGTCGTGAATCCGATTCGGTAGATCGACGGTCCGGAAGACGCGGCATGGCGGTTGTCCCAGGAGTTTCCTTCGCAGGCGATCGGGCCGTGTACCAAGTGCGCGGCGTCGACGATGGGCTGGAGCGCGATCTTTGCGCCATCGAATGCGCATCCGCCGGCGGCTGCTCCTGGGGCGAGCTGTTTCGTGCAGCCCTTCTTGCGGATCGATTCCGGCTTCTCCCGGTTTTTTTCACAACCGGGTTCATCGAAGACTTCGTGCAGCTTTACGGCGAGGTTTCCAGCCATGGCGACGCGCTCCAGGATTTTTCTAGCAACCGTTCTTCCAGGAAGGCCCGATCTCGCAACCCACGGGCCTTCCTCGTCGGTAGCCGTACGTTCTACCGGATGATGTCGTACGAATAGTCCGTCTCCGCCGGAACGTTCGTCCGCGCATCGAGCGCTTCGAAATGCTCATCGAGCAGCATCGTCAGAACTCGCATGGCACCCTCATATCCCCAGATCGGCATCCGGTGATAGTGATGCCGATCGAAAATCGGGAATGCCAAGCGGACCAGCGGAACGCCGGTGTCGCGCTCCAGGTATTTTCCGTAGGTGTTGCCGATGAGGAAGTCGACGGGCTCGGTGAAGAGCAGCGATCGCATGTGCCAGAGATCGCGCTTCGGGTACACCTTGCATCCGGCGCCGAACGGCGACGCATCAAAGAGTGCCTGCACCTTCGTCGCCCAGGCATCGTCACCGTTGGTCGCCAAGACGTGCGTGGGCTCGGCACCGAGTTCGAGCAGGAATTCCGTCATGCCCAGTGTGAAATCCGGATCGCCATAGACCGCGTATTTCTTGCCGTGCAGGTGCGCTTGGGAATCCGCGATCGCATCGACCAGGCGACCGCGCTCTTTTTCCAGCTCCGCCGGAATGGGCTTGCCGCTGATCCGGGAGATTTCCATCAGGAACCGGTCGGTACCGCGGACTCCCATCGGATGGTTGAGGGCTACGACCTCCTGTCCATGCTCCTGGATCAGCTTGGCGGTCTTGATGGCACAGAATTCCTGAAAGATCACCGTTGCTTTGGCATGCAGCGCCGATTCCACGTCGGCTTTGGTGGTTCCGCCGTCATACATCCGGAATTCGCCGTCGGTAGGCGTATTCCAGTTGTCCGAGGGGTCGCACACGATGGTGTGCTCCACGCCCATGAGGCCGAAGATGCGCCGGATTTCGGGAATGTTGCCAACCACGAATCCGTCGAAGCCGCCGATGAAGTTCACCGAGTCGTTCGGTTTGCGCTCGAGCTTTGGCGCCGTGTCGGCCTTGCCATCCCAGAAATGGCGAAGAATTCCCAGAAGCGTATTGTCGTAGCCGGTGATGTGGGATCCGACGAATGCCGGGGTATGGGCAAATGGCACATCGAATTCGGCCGGAACGCTACCCTTGTCTTTCGCCGTCTTGATGAACGCATTGAGGTCGTCCCCGATCACTTCGGCCATGCAGGTCGTCGATACCGCGATCATGTCCGGCTTGTAGAGACGGTAGCTGTTCGCGAGTCCGTCGATCATGTTGTTGAGACCGCCGAACACCGCCGCATCCTCGGTCATGGATGACGAAACGCACGACGTCGGCTCTTTGAAGTGCCGGGAAAAATGAGATCGGTAATACGCGACACATCCCTGCGAACCGTGAACGAACGAAAGCGTCTTGGCGAATCCGTTCGCTGCGAATACCGCTCCCAGCGGCTGACACGCCTTGGCCGGGTTCACGGTCAGGGAGTCACGGGCGAAATTTTTTTCCTTATATTCGACGGTTTTGGTCCAGTCGACGATCTTCTTGACGTCATCGACCGGAACCGAGAACTCGAAGTTCGCCTTCTTGCTCCGGAACAATTCCTGGTATTCGGGCTGACGAAATAGCTGTTCGTGGTCGAGGATCTCTTCGGCGCTTTGCGGCATGGTAAAAACTCCCAAGGTTCAGACGTTTCGCCCCATGAATCCTGGGGGGGCGGTGGTGATGGTTCCGGTTATTTCCAGGGGGCCTTCGTCAACCCCCAGACGGGGCTATTGATGGCCATGTCCATGTCGCGCGCGAAGATTGCGAATCCGTCATAGCCGTGATAAGGACCGGAGTAGTCCCAGGAGTGCATTTGACGGAATGGAACCCCCATTTTCTGGAAAACGTACTTCTCCTTGATCCCCGATCCAACCAGATCCGGCTGAACCTTCTCGACGAATTTCTCGAACTCATATCCGGTGACGTCGTCATAGATCAGCGTGCCATCCTTGACGTAGTGCGTCGTACGTTGGTAGTCGTCGTTATGCCCAAACTCGTATCCGGTCCCGACGACCTCCATTCCGAGGTCCTCATACGCGCCGATCACATGACGGGGCCGCAATCCGCCGACGAACAGCATGACCTTCTTGCCTTGTAGGCGAGGCTTGTATTTGGCAATGACGGATTCGGTCAACGCCTTGTACTTCGCGATGACGCGTTCCGCACCATCCTTGATTTTGTCGTCGAAGTGGCTGGCGATCTCTCGCAGTGACGCCTCGATCTTGGTCGGACCGAAAAAGTTGTATTCGACCCACGGAATTCCATACTTTTCTTCCATGTGTCGGCTGATGTAGTTCATGGATCGGTAGCAATGCAGCACGTTGAGTTTGGCCTTGGGCGTGTTCTCCAGCTCGGCAAGAGACCCGTCTCCGGACCACTGCGCGATCACCCGCAAGCCCATTTCTTCCAGCAGGATTCTGGACGACCAGGCGTCTCCCCCGATGTTGTAGTCGCCGATGATCGCGATGTCGTAGGGTGACGACTCGAATGCATTTTTGTTCGGATCCGTTTTGTCGAATACCCAATCCCGAATGGCGTCGTTTGCGATGTGGTGTCCAAGAGACTGCGATACCCCTCGAAATCCTTCACAACGCACCGGAACGATGGTGTGTCCTTCATGTTCCTTGGACTTCTTCTTGGACACCGCCTCGATGTCATCACCGATCAAACCGATGGGGCACTCGGACTGGACCGAGATTCCTTTGTTCAGAGGAAACAGCTCCTGAATTTCGTCGATGATCTTTTCGAGCTTCTTGTCGCCTCCGAACACGATGTCCTTTTCCTGGAAGTCGGAGGTGAATTGCATCGTGACGAACGTGTCGACGCCCGTCGTTCCGATGTAATAGTTCCGGCGCGATCCCCAGGAGTACTGGCCGCATCCCACCGGTCCGTGGGAAATGTGGATCATGTCCTTGATCGGGCCCCAAACCACACCCTTGGATCCGGCATAGGCGCATCCCCGGATTGTCATCACGCCGGGAATGGATTTGATATTCGACTTGACGTTGCAGTCGCTCTTCCCTTCTTCAAAGGTGTTCAGATGCTTGGCACGCTTTTTCGCCGTTTTTTCGGGGTAGGCCTTGAGCACCTCGTCGATGAGCTGCTTGTTGCGTGCCTTGGTTTCTTCCGCGGTGAGGCTCATAGGAGGCCCTCCAGTACGATGGATGAGATTGGTTCGTTGGATGTTGCTGGAAACGAGTTCATTTCGGCCGTACACGATCGGCTGCTCGTCCGGTCCTCGCGCGATCCGACCACAACCGGATCGGAACCGCGCGCGGACCGGGAACGACCGGAATTGCCATGGCGTTACGCCGCCACCGCCTCCTCGGCCCGTTTGCCGACCAGGGTTTCGTCGATCTGCTTCATGATTCCGTGGGACATCAGCAGATCTTCGAGTTCGTCCATGGTGATCGGCGTTGGAATCACGCCGTTTCCGGCATTGTTGTGCACCTTTTGGGCCAATTGCCGATATTCATCGGCCTGCTTGGAATCCGGGGCATACTCCATCACCGTCATGCGACGAAGTTCGGCGTGCTGTACGATGTTGTCCCGCGGAACGAAGTGGATCAACTTGGTTCCGAGTTTCGCCGCAAGCGCCTCGGCGAGTTCGAGTTCCTTGTCGGTTTGGCGCTCGTTGCAGACCAGCCCCCCCAGGCGAACGCCGCCGGAGTTGGCATACTTCAGGATTCCCTTCGAGATATTGTTCGCGGCATACATTGCCATCATCTCGCCGGACATGACGATGTAGATTTCCTGCGCCTTGTTTTCGCGGATTGGCATCGCGAACCCGCCGCAGACCACATCCCCGAGAACGTCGTAGGAAACGTAGTCGACGCCGTCGTAGGCGCCTTCTTCCTCCAGGAAGTTGATCGACGTGATCACGCCGCGCCCTGCACAGCCGACGCCCGGTTCGGGACCGCCGGACTCGACGCAGCGAATATCCCGATAGCCCACCTTCATGACGTCCTCGAGTTCGAGATCCTCGACCGATCCGGCGTCGGCGGCCAGCGAAAGGATCGTGTCCTGGGCCTTCGAGTGCAGGATGAGACGCGTGGAATCGGCTTTGGGATCGCAACCGACGATCAGAATTTTCTGGCCCATTTCCGCCAACGCGGCGAGCGTGTTCTGCGACGTCGTTGACTTGCCGATACCACCTTTGCCGTAAAACGCGATTTGTCTGAGACTGCTCATTTGTCAAAGCTCCTTTTCAAAGCGCTGTTTGTCGAAATCGAAACTTGCAGGGACTGCTCGCCCCCCCTAACCCTGTAGGTCTTCGGTGGTGGTTACGGATTCGGCATGTGCTCCACCCGAGTTCTAGCAATCCTCGTGCCATCCGCGGGAGTGTTCGCCAATCGTTTGTTTTGATTGGTGAATTGGTTCATGCCCACCATCCCGAAGGTCGGTTTCGACAATGTTGGAAAGCGCACAAGGGGACTCCGTCTGTCGGGAACGGAACATGCGCGATTCGACAACCGGGCATCGTTGACGACGCGTCGCAATGGCCCATGTCCTTGTGGTGCCGTGGCCGCAATGTGGCGACTCGACCGCGCGGCAACGGCAGGAACGAAGTTTGCTTCTCCCTTGCCGATCGTTATTCACGACGAGCCCAGGACAAATCCGCCATGACCGAAATCACACAGACTCCGTTTGCAACCGTGGACGCCGAAGGGCGTCTTCTGAGCCCCGTTCACAAGGGACGAATCGCTTCCGACGTGTACGCATTTCGGGGAGAACTCGCCTTGAAATTTGCCGAAAAGTTGTCGGGCGAGGCCCGTCCGCCGGAAATCAAATTGGACCAAGTGATGATGACGGCACCGGTCGGCGGGACGGCGATATCCTTTTTCGCCGGGTTTGGTGTCTCGCTCGAGCATCTCGGCCTTCTCCACAATCTTCTTGCCGAAACGCTGGACGCCTCCGGAAAATATTTTTTCTTCGCCGGCAACCTGGACATCTCGAGGCGGTACCGAATTTCTTTGGGCAACGCCACGTTCTGGGTTCTGCCGCTCGACGAAGCAACCGTTTACAACGAAATGCTCGAACTGCTGGGAATCGACCGTGGCGACCTGAAGAGACTCGACACCGCCGAAAAGCTGCGTGTCATCGCAGAAAAATCCGCCGATTTCACCGATTCCTGGCCCGTGATCACCTTCGATGAGGGACTGCAGATCATGGGGCCGGTCAAGATCAAAGAAAACCGGCCGGTGTAACCATGACGGAACATCACACGGAATCGGCGGTCGGGAGCGCGGACGAGTCCGACGACGTCGAAATCACGGCGCCTCCCCGTTTTGCCTTCGGCGAGCGGGTCGCCAGCCGGAAACTGGTGCGCAATGACGGGACCTTTCCGGGTAGGGACATCGGCGACGTGCTCGTGGAGCGGGGGGATGTGGGGTATGTGCGCTCGGTCGGCACCTTCCTCCAGCGGTACTACATTTACAGCGTGGAGTGGGTCGGAAAGGGATATCAGGTGGGCATGCGCGCCAAGGAGCTCTGCACCCTCGACGCGCTGCCGGAGGACGTCCTTGCACGATTTTCCGACCGGATCGACGAACTGAATGCCTTGGGAAGGACGTCCTAGCCGAGGTGTTCCGGAAGGAGATTCGAATACTGGATCGGAAAAAAACCGCGCGGACATGGTAGTCCGCGCGGTGACCTTCGACGGCGCCGAGGATCGCAGTCCGTTTCGCGCGCCGTACCGGGTCGGAACCGGGCAGTCAGAACCCGGACTGGAATCCGAGGAGTTCCACCGTGACGTCTTCTTCCCCGAGAATGGCCTGACAGGCCAGGCGTGACTTCGATCCCACGCCGGGAATGGTGTCGAGCTTTTCATTTTCGACACGCTGGATTTTCGACAGGCTTTTTCGCCCTTCCTGAACGAAGATATGGCAGGCTCCGCACTCCCCCTTGCCGTCGCACTTGCCGGGAATCATCTCCCCTGCGGCGCGTAAGGCGGCCAGAATGCTGCTGCCGACCGTGACCTCGTATCGGTTTCCGGACGGCTGCACGGTGACGAATGGCATGGTGAACTCCTTATCAAATGATCGATTTCGCCGCCCCGATTCGGGATGGCGTTCCGACGACTACGAAAGTTCGCCGACCGTGTTTCGGGTCAGCGCATTCTCGAATTCCCGCAACGGGAGATCGATGCGTTCGATCTTCTGCTCTTCCAGGAAGCGCGCTTCCTTGCGCGTGAGTTCCCCCGGTATGACCGCCCAATGGCGGTCGGAGGATCGCTTCATGATCTGACGCGCGAAGATTCGTTCCAGTTGGTCGTGAAATCGGCATCCCAGGAAAAGGAAATGCCGGTTCGTCCGCAGGGCCTGCACGCGCGGCGGCAGCGGCGTCTGGATATCGATTTCGGTCAGCACCTCCACGAAATCGGAGTCCGAAACGAGGAAGTTTCGCGCCGGGTGTATGCCGCCCAGCGGTCGATATAGGAGGGTATTCCAGGATGCTGCCGCGTCCGACGTCGTCGGGATACCCGTCGAATCGAAATAGGCCGTCCAGGTTCCGAAATGCTCCGCTTGCGAGAGTCCCTGGACTTGTCCCCAATCGAATCGATCGGCGAGCGCCCCGGAACAGGCGCTGTCGTACCAAGAATCCACGATCAGGGGAATCTGCGGCATCGAGGTCAAGATCCGATGCAGCGACGAAGGCTCGACCGTCGGCGCGAAGCACTCGCTCATCAAATGCACGATGGTCTTGCGGTGCTTGAAGTTTTCGATGAACTGCGCGGCAGCGGTCAAACGCTTGCGGATCTTGTGCGGGACCGTGACCTTGCCGGTGATCGCCGCTGCAAGTTCCTCCGGAGTCCGCGGGACGGAGCCTCCGTTGCCGGCAAGTTCCAGCATGCCAGGTCCCAGGTATGGGATGACGGATCCGGCAGCCAAGCCGGCATGGATTTCGTTCAGTCGATCGCTATGCACGTCTTCCCCACACGTTTTCTCCTCCGATCGAGTGAAAGCCACGTTTGTTCAGTAGATTGCGGCGCCCGCGCCGACATTGGCGGACGAATCTTTCGCGGTGGAGACGATGAACATCACCTCGTCCTCGCGAAGATCACCGTGAAACGGAAGCGCGATCGCCCGATCCGAGATGCGTTCCACCGTCGGGAATCTCCCTTTCCGGTAGCCGTATCGACTGTAGAAATACTGCTGGTGCAGCGGGTTGCAGTAGGCTGCCGATTCGATGTTCTCCGTTGCCAGATCTTCCAGGATCTGGTTGCGCGCACTGCGTGAAAATCGCGTTCCGAGGTGAACGACGTAGCTGTACCAGTGGATTTCGTCGATGTCCGGGGCGAGATACGGCGGCTTGATTCCCTCGAAAGACTGGAGGTGGCGCAAATAGTAGGACTCGACCTTCTTGCGCTGTGCCAGGATTTCATCGATGCGGTCGAGTTGGGATAAGCCCAGCGCGGCGGCGATGTTGCTCATTCCCGCCTGTAGCGGAACCCGACCTCCGACGGAGACGGAAAGACGGTCATCGATCCGATGGCTGCGCGTGTGTCGCAGTTCTGTTGCCAGGCTGGGGTCGTCCGTAACCACCATGCCGCCCTCTCCGCATGCCAGGGCCGATGCCTGCGAAAAATCGAAGATCGCACATCGACCGAACGCGCCGGTACGGCGGCCCTGATATACCGAGCCGATCGCCTCCGTGGAATCCTCGATCAATGGGACATCATGTTCTGCCGCGAGTGCTCGCAAACCTTGCCAGGGAGCCGGGTGACCGTTGGTATTTCCGACAAGGATTGCCTTCGTGTGTTCGGTGATCAGGGTCGATATGGCACCGGGATGCAGGGTTCCGCTCCAGTAGTCCATGTCGGCGAAAACGGGCGTTGCGCCGGCAAGCGTGATCGCGTGGGCGATCTGATGCCAGGAGTATGGTGATGCGATGACCTCGTCTCCGGGACCGATGCCCAGGGCGCGCAAGCTGAGCAACAACCCCGCGGTTCCGCTCGACACGGCCACGGCGTAGGTGCGGCCGACATAGTCCGCGAAGTTTTCTTCGAATGATTCGACCGCATCTCCATCGGACAGTCGGCCCGAGCGCATCGCGGTCAGGACCGACTCCATTTCCCACACGCCGACATCGCTCTGGAACAGTCGGATCCAGTCCTCACGCTTCGGGATATTGCTGGCCATTTCGCCTGCCTCCTTACGACTCACCGCCGTCGACGCGCCGAGCATCCACCGTAATCGGCAGCGACGGCTCGTCGTGCCGTTCCGGAAGCGCGAGGCACCACCCGTTGGCGAGCGTGACCGCCCCACCCCATAGGCCAGGCCGCTCGACGGCTACGACCCGCTCTTCCAGATCCTTCTTGGGGACGTACACCGAGAGATCCCCTCCGGCGTTCCAACGGATCATGATCTTCACGGTCGATCCTTGTGTTCCGTCCTGCGGCCGATGCTGGATATGCTCACCTTCGTCACGACAGGATCTCCGCCGCCGCCGGATGTGCTGCACCCGCAGGCGGTCGCGTTCGGGTTATGAAAGGTCAGGCCCGACTCCCGAATCCCGTCCGAAAAATCCACCGTGACACCGTGCAGCGACTGGCGGCTGATCGCTGGAAGGAACAGCCGCATTCCATCGACGACCAGCGTCTCGTCGCCGGCAGCAGGGCGATCCTCGATGCTGAACTGCGCGTTGTATCCCGAGCACCCTCCCGGCGTGACCGTCAGGCGAAATCCGGATTCTCTCGTTCCGCCCGAAAAGCGCAGCATTCGGCGGATGAAATGCGTCGCCGCGGGGGTGAATTTCACATCCATGTCTGATCTCCGTACCTGACCTCGGTTCTGGTATTTCCGTCATGCCGCCGCTTGATATCGCGGCAAAGACTTGTCGATCACGCAGGTGTCATCCACCGGGCAGACCGCGACGCATTGCGGGTCGTCGAAATGTCCGACGCACTCGGTGCACTTCTTGGGGTCGATCACGAAGATCCCGTTTTTCTCGCGGATCGCGACGTTCGGGCACTCCGGTTCGCAGGCCGAGCAGGCGGTGCATTGCGATGCGATGATTTTGTAGGGCATGTTTTCTCCTTTTCTTGGGTCGTCTTCCGGTTTGGCATTGCATTCAGGCCGCGGATGCGGCGATCAAGGCTCCTTGCCGGATCTGCGCGTCGCCGCGCTCGTGGTGTTCGATCTCCCCCGCACCCACCCTCGCTACGTATCGGGTGTAGTAGCGGATTGCGGATGCCTCGATGTATTCATGTGCGTAGGTATCGGTTGCCTCGATTCCGGCCTTCGCCAAATCCTCCCGCGGGCAGTTCCCGATCCGGGAGACCAACACCGCGTGACAATCGTTGATTGCCTGGATCACGGTTTCCAAGATGTCTTCCTCGCCCCATCCGCCCTGGCAATAGTGGTCCACGCGCCGGTGCCCGACGAAACGCGGGCCGCGCCGATCGACCTCGTAGATCTGAAATTCGGATGCGTGTCCGAAGTGTTCGTTGATCTTGCCCTGCCCCTTCGTCGCCACCGCGATGAGCAGACGGATATCCGGCGACACCGTGATCGCGGAATCCATCGCGAGCTTCGCTTGTTCCGCCGCAGTTGCGGCGCGCTTCGCTTCCCGCTCGCGTTCCACCGATTCCTGGTATGCCTTGCGTGACTCGACGTCGTACCGGACGTCCATCACCTCGACCTGCTCCGTTGTGAACTCGGCGCTGCGGTCCTCTCCGAGCAGGCCGACCGCGTCGGCCCGACACTGACGGCAGTGGCGCATCATGTTCATGTCGCCCGCACAGGAATCCTGGAGTGCCTTGAGTTCCTGCGCACTCGGGCCGCGCTGCCCGGTCAATCCGAATACGGTGCCGTGTTCCGGAGCCGAAATCAGCGGCATGATGTTATGCAGGAAGGCGCCGCGCGCCTTCACGGCGCGGTTCACCTCGACGAGGTGCCGGTCGTTGATTCCGGGAATCATGACCGAGTTCACCTTGCAGAGGATCTTCCGCTCCGCGAGCATCTCGAGGCCTTGCATCTGCCGCTCATGCAGGATCTTCGACGCATCGATTCCGGTGTAGCGTTTGTTGCGGTAGAAGATCCACGGATAGATGTGCCGTCCGACCTCCGGATCGATCATGTTGATCGTCAGAGTGACATGGTCGATGTTGTAGCGCGCGATCGTGTCGATATGATCCGGCAGCGAAAGCCCGTTGGTCGAGAGGCACAGCTTGATGTCGGGGGCATCCTTCGCTACCAGTTCGAAGGTCTTGAAGGTCTTTGCCGGATTCGCGAGCGGATCTCCCGGCCCGGCAATCCCGAGAACCGTCATCTGTGGGATCGCAGACGCGACGGCAAGAACCTTTTTCGCCGCCTGTTCCGGTGTGAGGCGCTCGCTCACCACCCCGGGACGCGACTCGTTTGCGCAATCGTATTTGCGGTTGCAGTAATTGCACTGGATGTTGCACGCCGGCGCTACCGCGACGTGCATGCGAGCGTAGTGGTGGTGGGCTTCTTCGCTATAACAGGGGTGGTTCTTGACCTTTTCCCAGACCTCGGGAGACAGGTCTTCGGGTCCCGCGGATGCTCCGCAGCTCGACTTTCCGGACCCGCCGCTCGCGTTGCAGCCGGCGTGGGATGACGTCTCCGAAAGTGCCGTCAATGTCCCTTTCCCCGATCCGGACCGTTGTATGCTGCCGAGCTTGATGACCGCCGTCGTACCTTGCACCGTGGCCTCCCGAAGATTCGCGGACACAGCGCCCGCGAATGACCTTCCGTAGCCAAAACCGTGCCAGAACGTCCTTGCTCCGGGATTCCCGAGGAAACCGCCGGGTATGGCATGCCGGCGGCGTGGCTCGGGGTCGAAATTCCTGTCGCGTTTGCGACAACGATTCCGAATGCTGTCGCGTCTGCGACATCCGGATCAGCAATCGAACCGGACCAGAACCACCGTAGACGGATTCACCGCGACCCGGCACGCGGAACCGACGCGCAATCCCGAAGTCCGAAAGACCTCGCGGGACACCGTCGCTGCGATCTGCCCCGATATGCGGTCGGTGAGGGAGATTGCGAGGTCCATATGCAATGTCCCCTCGCGAATCTCCGTGATCGTGCCGCCAAGGTGGCGGAAGTCGGCAGGGCATCCCTCGCCATCGGCGAGGAGCCGCACCGATGCGGCCTTGAAAAAAATCGTTACCCGAGTGCCGATATGCAAGTCCAGACTTTCGACGCTCGCGCGGCTGACCGTGGAAGAGAGTTCCACGCCCGTGGCAAGATGAACGCGGACATCGACTCCCGTCGGCACTTCGATCATCGCGGTGATCGGGCCGCAGAATCGGTTGCGGGCGCTGGTTCGCAGAACACGCGCCCGCAGCGTTTCCCGAAATCGGAGTTCATCGTCGATCCGGACGCACGGTAACCGGTCTCCCAGTTCCTGGGCGAGATGCGCCAGGGCTTCCTGGTATTCGCGTTCGATCGCGCGATACATGGCGATCAAACGCGCTCCGTACGGCGTCAGGGTCGTGCCGCCGCCGTGGCGGCCGCCGGCCACACGATCGACGACGGGATTCCCGGCCGCGGCGTTCATGGCCTCGACGGCGTCCCATGCCGCCTTGTAGGAAAGCGGAACGGATTTGGCTGCGCCGGAAAGCGATCCATGGCGCTCGATCGCCTCCAGCAATCGGATGCGGACGTCGCCTAGGAACGGCCCGAATTCCGTTTCCACGGCAAGGCGGCCGATCCATGCGTGCGGAACCCCGCGGTTCGTATCCATCGTATTCCCTTTCCTCCGCACAGTCGTCCCGGCACGAAATCTGCTTCGTAGGAACTTGTGGTGTTTTTCCAGAACGAGTCCTCATGAGTCGTCCAATGCAAATTCCGTTCCGCATGTGGTGCGTTCCGTCTGCGATCCTGTGTCTCCTTTCATTTCCCCTCGGGATCGCGCAGGCCGATGAAGTGCACGTCGCCGTCGCCGCCAACTTCACCGAGCCGATGCAGCAAATCGCCTCGGCGTTCGAGCGCGAAACCGGAAACACCGTCAAGGCGTCGTTCGGCTCCACGGGACTGCTCTATGCGCAGATCTCCAACGGGGCACCGTTCGAAATCCTGTTGGCTGCGGACTCTGCGACGCCGCGCAAATTGGTGGCGCAAGGATTGGCCATCGCCTCCAGCGAATTTCCGTATGCGATCGGAAGGCTGGTTCTCTGGTCAGCGAAGACGGGAATGGTGGATGCGCGTGGCGCGGTGCTTCGCTCTGGAAAATTCTCCCATCTCGCGTATTGCGACCCGAAACTTGCACCGTACGGCGCGGCGGCGGTCGCCGCGATGCGGTCGCTCGCGGCATACGGAGCACTGAAACCGAGACTCGTCGAGGGACAGAGCATCTCGCAGGCATATCAATTCGTTGCGTCGGGCGCGGCGGACCTGGGATTCGTGGCGATGTCCCAGACGTTTCGCCGCGGTCGCCTACGTTCCGGATCGGCGTGGATCGTGCCGCAAGAGCGTTATCCGCCGATCCGTCAGGACGCGGTGCTGCTGCGTGCGGCAGTCGATCATCGGGCAGCGGCCGCGTTCCTACGTTTCCTGCATTCGAGCCGGGCGCGCGCCATCATTCGCGATTACGGCTACGGGTTGTCGGAATGACCGTCGAGGACTGGCTCGCGCTGGCGCTATCGATGCGGCTCGCGGCAACCACGGCGCTGATCCTGATGCTCGTCGGGATCCCGATCGCATGGTGGCTTGCGCAAACCCGATCATGGTGGCGGGTTCCGGTCGCGTCGATCATTTCGCTGCCGCTCGTGCTGCCTCCGACGGTGCTGGGATTCTATCTGCTGATGGCGATGGGTCCGTCCGGGCCGATCGGCCGTGCGACGCAATCCTGCGGACTCGGTTTGTTGCCGTTCACCTTTCCAGGACTGGTTTTGGGGTCGGTCGTGTACTCGTTGCCGTTCGTCGTTCAGCCCTTGGAGAATGCATTCGCCGGAGTCGATTCGCGGCTGCTCGAAGCGGCAGCGACCCTTCGAGCGGGCCCGTGGCGCCGATTTTTCGTGGTTGCGCTTCCAGCCGCGCAACGCAGCGTGTTGGCCTCCGCGGTACTGGGATTTGCCCATACGGTCGGAGAGTTCGGCATCGTGCTGATGATCGGTGGAAACATTCCGCAAACGACGCGGGTCGCCTCTTTACAGATCTACAACCATGTCGAGGCGCTGGAGTACTCCCGGGCCAACGGGCTGTCGGCGGTTCTTCTCGGATTTTCCCTGTGCGCGCTGATCGCCTTGGCCGCATTGGGAAATGGTCGTCCGGCCGGGCGTGGCGGGCACTCCCCGTAGGCAACCGGCGGCACTTCCTGCAACGAAAGAACACGGTCTGCAAGGCGCGATACTTCGGTCATCGCATGGCTCACGTAGATCATGGGAATTCGACGCTCGTCCCGCAACCGCTCGAGGTATGGGAGCAGTTCGTTCTTGCGTGCATCATCGAGCGCCGAAAGCGGCTCATCCAGCAGGAGCAGGATCGGGTCCGCCAACAGGGCGCGGCCGATTGCAACCCGCTGCGCCTCGCCGCCCGAGAGGCGATCGGGCATCCGTGCAAGAAGCCCGCCGAGGTTCAGCGTGCCGATTACCTCGTCCCATGTTCGGCGGCGATCGCGCGCGTCTGGTCGCGCAAACCCGAACTCCAGATTCTGTCGCACATTCCGATGCGGAAACAGCCGAGCATCCTGGAATACCATGCCGACCGCCCGACGGTGAGGCGGAAGGAAGATCCCGGATGCGGAATCCTGCCACACCGCGCCGCCGACCGATATCACGCCACGGGCACGGGGTTCCAGACCGGCAATGCCTCGCAAGCAGGTCGTCTTTCCGGAACCAGAAGGCCCGATCAAGGCGGTGATTCCGCGATCCGCTGCATCGAGTTGAAGCGATATGGAACACCCGGATAGGGCGATTCCAAGGCGGACCCGCAGCCAGGGCGCGCCGGCGCCGATCCGGTTTGGTTCTGTCGAAGGCGTGGCCATGACTAGAACGTGACCCGCCCGGTGAACAGCCAGCCATTGTTGAATAGCGGCGTCAGAACCGGGATCTTGGTCAGGGAGGGATCGACCGCAAACTGATACCCCGCTCCGATACTGAGATTTGCTCGTCCGGCCAGATGCAGGCGGCCGAGGATGATGCCGGGAGTCAGGATGACCTGATTCATTCCGCCGCGCAATCCTCCCGACCAAACCGTATCGCTGATTTCAAACTCCGGCCAGAAGATCTGGTCGAGGTGATATTGAATCACGGCATTGGTGCTGATCGCCTTGCCGAGAATATTTTGCTGCGTGGTCGGAATCGCGGCGCTGAACGTCGCCTGCACGTCGAAATTTCCCCACCCCTTTCCCGCCGCGATCGTCGGAGTGAATACCCATGCATTGCTGGTGAAGGCCGGAGATCCCGTCGGAGCCTGCATCCCGAGAAATGCCGTGACGACGTAGTTTCCCTGCTCTTCGTTGGCGCCGAGCAAGCGCTGCTTCACCAGAAAGAACGGCGCATCGCCCCAGCCGCTGACCGGATTGACATGGGAACGAACTTGATACGGGGGAAGATTGATGATGATCTCATTGCTGGTCGTGGGGATGAGTTCCAGCCCCTTCCCTCCGCCATAGTTGTAAACGGTGCTGCCGTTTCCCAAATGCTGCGTCGTTTGATCGTAGCGAACCTCCTCCATCAACAGCGGCGTCACCGTGACCAGCGGCGTCATCCAGTGAGGCTGGCTCGATTGCGCTTCCTCGACGCGCGAGAACCAGTTCGCGAAATAGCCCGAATCGCCGAATCCGGGTTCGGCGTGTGCGCTCGTGAAGACGCCAAGGAACGAAATACCGCAGGCAATCGGACCCGCCGAAAATCTCTTCTTGCGCATGATTCCCCCGAAAAATCGGCGCGCTGATCTGCGCGTACGGATTTCCGTTTTGCAAGGGATATGCCAAGAAGGCGTCGGTAGGTCACGGGTCGCTTGCGAATCACAAAAATATTTGTCGAATCAATGTGTTCGGGAATTCCTTCGGAACCTCGTCGACATCACGGTGACCGTCTCGTTATGTCTTGTTCGATACAACGACTGTCGCGCTGTATGGTTTCCTTCCATGCCGGATGGGTTCCGATCCGTGGCCGCGGGCCATCAGATTCGCTTGATCTCGATGTTGTGCTTCTGCAATGCGTAGCCCATCTGGCGCGGCGTGAGCTTGAGCAGGCGTGCGGCTTTGGCCTGTACCCAGCCGCATCGCTCCATCGCCCAGACGAGCCGTTCCCGCTCACCGCCTACGACGCGGCCGGGCTCCCCGGTGTGCGTCGATGCATCCGCCGACTGCGTCGCCGTGCGATCCAAGGGCATGGCGATGGTCTGTTCGGGGACATGGAGCGCGCGAGTCAGGCAGCGGTTTTGTACGCAAGGAAGATCGAACTCGCAGATCAGCGTTCCTCGCGCCATGGTCGCCGTGCGCTCGACACAGTTCTCCAGTTCGCGCACGTTCCCGGGCCAGTAACAATTCCGCAATACCACCATGGCGTCCGGAGCGATTTTCAGCTCTTTGCGGTTTGCTTTGTTGAATTTGGCGAGAAAGTGTTCGACCAGCTCCGGGATGTCCTCCCGACGTTCGCGCAGCGGCGGAAGAAATATGCTGACCACGTTGATCCGGTAGTAGAGGTCGGCGCGAAACTGGTTTGCGGCAACGGCCTTCTCGAGATCACGATTCGTCGCCGCAATGAGGCGGACGTCGACGCGGATGGTGCGGCTTCCCCCGACGCGCTCGAACTCCTGCTCCTGCAGCACCCGAAGCAGCTTGGCCTGGAACGCCGGTGAGATGTCGCCGATCTCGTCCAGGAACAGCGTTCCGCCGTCCGCCAGTTCGAAACGTCCTTTGCGCTCCGCGTGCGCTCCGGTGAACGCTCCCTTCTCGTGACCGAAAAGTTCGGACTCGAGCAGAGTCTCGGACAACGCCGCACAGTTCACCTTGATGAACGGCCGGCCCTTGCGATCGCTTTGCACATGGATCGCGCGCGCGATTGCCTCCTTCCCGGTTCCGCTTTCCCCGCGCAAAAGCACGGTTGCCCGGCTGGGTGCGGCTTGATGGACCTCCGAGAACACGCGTTGCATGATCGGAGAAATGCCGATCACATCGTCGAATACGAGTTTTCCACGAGGTGGCCCATTCAGTTGCTTCTGCAGCCGGGTTTGTTTCTTCAGGAGTTCGAGGCGGTCGGCGGTCACGGTTCGCTGTAGGACGGTGGTTTGACCGATGAGGTTCGCAACCATCGTGAGGAATCGCCGGTCTCGTTCGAAACTGCGGCGGCGATCGGGCGCCCGAAGGATCGAAAGCACGCCGACCGTCGTGCCACCGGCCTTGATCGGCACGCCGATGAACGCTGCGTCGCCATCGAGCCCGACCTCATGCAACGTCCCCGTGCGATTCAAGAACAGGGGCTCTTCCGCGACATTCGGGACGACGCATGGCATCGCGCTGGCGAAGATGCGTCCGGTCAGACCCTCGCCGGGGAGATACCGCCCCCGCTGAACCTCGGCATCCGATAGACCGACCGCACCAACCAGGTGCAACTCGCCCGAATCCTGAACAAGGCTTACCATGCCGCGACGAATGCCGAGCTGGCTTCCCAGCAGGTTCAATACATCTCGCAAGGTTTTCGAGAGGTCGAGAGAGGAACTCAAGACCTTGCTGATCTCGTAGATCGTCGTGATCTCGAGGTCGGTACCACGGTGTCCTTCCTTCGCCATCGGACAACTCCTGCAACGATCGCAACCCAATATTCCAAGAAACCGTTCGGCATGCGAACGGCGGCCCGCGATTCGATCCTGGGTCCGGTTGATCTTTGTATGCCCAACGACCTTTTCGATTTCCCGGATCGATCGACGCAAAATTCGCGCCAGCCACCATAGAATGGTGCGACCATTCCTTCGGAGCCCGACAGGAGATCGACATGACCTTGTCCAGAACGATGATGGATCCCTCCGATGGGCAACGCGACGCGGGTGCGGCCGGTACGGTCGCGCGGGACGTGTTCTTCGTTTCCGACGGCACCGGTGTCACGGCCGAGACGATGGGGCAAAGCGTGCTTGCGCAATTCGACGGTTTGCAGGCCCGCACGCACCGGATCGCGTTCGTCGATTCGCCACGGCGCGCGGATGAGGCGCTGGCACGCATCGACCAGGCGCGCCGGATCCGTGGATGCCGACCGGTCGTGTTCTCGACGCTGGTCGATCCGCAGATCAACGCCATCGTCGCCACCGCCGATGCCCTCGTGCTGGACCTGATTGCCAGTTTCGTCTCGCCGCTCGAAGCGGAACTGGGGATCCGATCGACCCACACCATCGGCCGATCTCATGGCCTGATGGATGCCGAGCGCTACAAGAGCCGGATCGAGGCCATCAAGTTTGCGATGGCGCACGACGACGGCCAATCGGCTGCGGAACTTGCGCGGGCCGAGATCATCCTGATCGGGGTTTCGCGCAGCGGCAAGACGCCGACCAGCCTGTATCTGGCGATGCAGTACGGGATCAAGGCGGCGAACTATCCCTTGACTCCGGACGATTTCGAGCGGGACGCCCTGCCCGCCACCGTGCATCCGTTCCGCGCGAAGTTGTTCGGGCTGTCGATCAGCCCCGAGCGCCTCGCGGAAATTCGTACCGAGCGGCGGCCGAACAGCCACTATGCATCGGTGGAAAACTGTCGCTACGAGGTGGCCGAGGCCGAGCGCCTGATGCGCATCGCGGGCGTGCGCTGGATGTCGTCGACGAGCAAGTCGATCGAAGAGATCGCGGCGACCATCCTGCAGGAGTTCCTGCGGCACGGCGGATAGCGCCGCGCTCCGTCATCGCGAGGCCCGCAGCAGGGCCGTGGCGATCCAGAAAACGCCTGGATTGCTTCGGGCTTCACCCCCGCAATGACGATTGTCTCCCGTTAAAACGCGTACCCGATCTCGATCTGCGCCACCGGCCAGAAGCGAAATTTGTTGGCCTCGTTCTGGAGGTTGGCCTGTTCGGTGGCGACGTCCTGGTTCAAGGTCGACTGGTTGCACGTCACCGCGCCGGTGCTGCAGGTCGCGGTCAGTGCTACCGACGGCCGTCCGGCGTAGAGCACGCCCAAATCGAACCCGGTGTGGAATCCCGGACTGCCGACGAGATTTCCGGCACCGATGCCGAGGTACGGCGCAAACCGGTTCCATGTCACGGTGCCGTTGGCGGTGCCGATCTCGCCAGCATTGTAGGTCTGACCGCCAAACGTATAGGTGCCGTTGGCCGTTCCGTTTACGTCGAGTCGGTTGGCATCGTAGATGAGACCGGCGGACAGGCGGAAGTTGCCGGCAAACGGGTAATAATCCCCGAGCAGGCCGTACTGGGCGAGTTTCAGGTTTCCGGTCCAGACGTTGCTCGTGCCATAGGTGCCGTTGTGGCTTAGTTGTAATCCCGACACCGTCGCGCGCAGGCCGAAGTTCGGGTTGATCGGGAGGGCGAGATCGACGCCGACGCCAGAAAGCCCGGCCGTCAGGGCGATTCCGAAGGATGCTGCGGTGACCGGCGGAGGCGCAGGTGGGGGTTGCGCGCTGTCGGCGATCGCCGACAGCGCAAAGCCCGACAGTGCCAGGGCGGTCGCAGCGGCCAACCCGAACGGGAGTCGGTGGCCGCGTTTCTTGTGATGTTCATGCATCTCGTTCTCTTCTCGATGACGGATTGGGACGCTCCCGCGGAGCGAGTGGGTCGGCGCGATCATAAAAACGGGATGCGGCGGGAAAGCCTCGAATAAGGGGGAAATCGCCCAGGAAGACGGGCCACCGGTCGGGCGACGTGCGCCCCCCCATAAATGGACAATCGGTTGTCATTGCAATGCGCGCAAGAGCCAATCTCGTCATCGCGAGGCCCGCAGGGCCGTGGCGATCGAGAAAACGCCTGGATTGCTTCGGGCTTCACGCTCGCTTGGGCGATTGTTTCCCCTGCGCGGCACGCCGGGGCGCGGCCCCTACTCCCAGGTACGCAGGATCGTCGTCGCTTTGGCCCGGACTTTTGCATGACGGGCCTCGGCAAGCTCCGTGAGGCGGGTGCGCAGTTGCACCGGCGTGATGGCGTGAAGGTGCCCGTTTTCGCGCCAGCGGACCGCGTCTTCGGTGATCACCGCATCCATCGGGATGTCATGGTTGCGCGGGAACGTCGTTGCCATGTGTGCGAACTCGAATCCCACGCCGATCGCCAGCGGCTGCGGCGTGCGCGCCGCCAGCGTGCGGTCGAAGTAGCCGCCGCCGTATCCCAGGCGGTCGCCGCCGTCGCCGAAGCCCACGAGCGGGATGAGGAGCACGTCCGGATCGACCTCCTCGGTGCCCTTGGGTATCGCAATGCCGAACGGCCCTTCTTCCATCGCAACACCGGGCTCCCAGCGCAGAAATCGCATCGGCTCGGCCTCACGCCGGATCACCGGCAGAGCATTGCGCAGCCCCTGCGCGCGCAGTCCGTCGAGGACGGGCCGCGGGTCGTATTCGCCTCGATGCGGCCAACAGAACCCGACGACCATCCCGGCTTGCTGCGGCAGGGCGCGCAGCAGCGCAAGGCTGATGCGCAAGCCGGCCGCCTGGCGCGCCTCCGCGGACATGGCCTGGCGCCGGGCGATGAGTTCGGCGCGCATGGCCGCACGCCACAGGCTGAGGTCGGGAGGAGATGGCTGGTGCATGCCGAGACTTCAAGTAAATTATTTGAAGTAATGGATTGATTGTCTAATCCAATATCTTGAAAAGGTTGATAAAATTTTCATCTGTCAGTGCCTCGATCCGGGCCAGCGACTGTCCTCGTATGGTGGCCAGCGCGGCCGCGACGGCGCAAACCCATGCTGGCTCGTTGGTCTTGCCGCGGTGCGGAACCGGTGCCAGGAACGGCGCGTCGGTTTCGATGAGTAGTCGGTCGTCGGGGATCATCGCGGCGACCGCGCGCAGGTCCTGGGCCGACTTGAAGGTGAGGATTCCCGAAAACGAGATGAAAAAGCCGAGATCCAATGCTGCGCGGGCAACCTCGGCGCTTTCGGTGAAGCAGTGCATCACCCCCCCGACCTCGTCCGCGCGTTCCTCTCGCAGGATCCGCAGCGTATCGGCCGACGCGGCACGCGTATGGACGATGAGCGGCTTACCGGTTTCCCGCGCGGCACGGATGTGAACCCGGAACCGCTCGCGCTGCCAGTCCAGGGGCTCCTGCAGACGATAGTAGTCGAGGCCGGTTTCGCCGATCGCGACGACCTTGTCCGGCGCCGCGGCGGCCACCAGCGTCGAAACGTCGGGTTCCGCCTCCTCGTTGTAGTCCGGATGCACGCCGACCGAGGCGTAGATGCCGTCGTGCTGCTGGGCGAATTCCACCACCTGAGGCGCCTCGCGCAGGGTCGTGCAGACATTGAGCGCCATGCGCACGCCGGCCGCGTGCATGCGCGTCAGGACCGCCTCGCGCTCCGCCAGCAACTCGGGAAAGCAGAAATGACAGTGGGAGTCGATCAAATCGTGTGGGTGGGACGCTGTGAACGCAGGGCGGCGCCCAGCGCGTCCTCGATTCGTTTGCGGGCCGCGACGCCGGTTTCGTCGCCCGGAAAATGGACGCCGATTCCGGGCGTGCGGGTCGCCCCGCTTCCGCTGGGGCTGACCCAGACCACCTTTCCCGCCACCGGCACGCGCACGGGATCGTCGAGAATGGTGAGAATGAGATAGACCTCGTCGCCGAGGTTGTACGGACGGTTGGTCGGCACGAAGATGCCGCCGTTCTTCAGGAACGGCATGTACGCCGCGTAGAGCGCCGCCTTTTCCTTGATCGCCAGCGATAGCACCGCCGGGCGCGCTCCCTCCGCAAGCGCGCCTACGGGGGCGCCGGCCCCCGGATCGGTGTTGCGTAGTTCCGCCGCATCACTCACGCGTCTGCCCTGCCTTCCGCCATGGAATTCCGGTACGCCAGGAGGAGCCCTTCGACCACCGCGCGCGCGTTGAGCGGATGATCCGCCACCGCACGCGCGTCGCGCAGCCGGTCCAGCCAGGATACCGCGGCGTCCGGCCGCCACGCCTGCGCCAAGGCGGCGAAGCGGGCCGCCTCTTCGGAATGATAGCGGAGGTGGCCGCCGAGGCGAACCGACAAAAAGTCCCATGTCCAGCGCTGAAACAACGCGATCGATGCCGCCACCGGGATGGTCCGCGGGACCTGCGCCGCGATCTGCGCGGCCTGCAGCGCCGGGCCGAGCCGCAACAGCCCCCGAAGGGTTTCCGCCGCATCGGCATCGAGCCCGTCGCCCTCTTCGCGGGCGGCCGCCAGGGGTGCCCCGCCCGCTTCCGTGAGCCGCTGGGCAGCATCGGGGATGCCCTGCGCCAGCAACCAGTTGAGCGCAGCCTGCCGGGGCGGGACGGCGACCCGCACCAAGGCGCAGCGCGACACGATGGTGGGCAGGCACCAGTCGAGATGATCCGACACCAGCAGAAACAGGCTCTGCGGCGGCGGCTCTTCGAGCCCCTTGAGCAGCGCGTTCGCCGCTGCGGCATTGAGCGCTTCGGCCGGGCCGAGGACGACCACCCGCAGCCCGCCCCGATGGGTGCTGATGCCGGTGAATGCCGCCAGACTGCGCACCGCCTCGATCTTGATCTCCCGGCTGGCCTTCGCCCCCGCGCCGCGCTCGCCCTCCGCACCCTCGCCGCCGTCGCGTCCCGTCACCTCGTCGTCCTGCGCCTCGGCCGGGACCGGGCGGCGAAATGCCAGCGCATCCGGAACCACCACCCGCAGATCCGGATGATTGCCGGCCGCGCCCAGGCGGCAAGACGGGCAGGTGCCGCAGGCGCGTCCGTGCGCGTCCGGGGTTTCGCAAAGCGCGTCGCGGGCGAACGCCATGGCGAGTTCCCATTTGCCGATCCCCGCCGGGCCATGGAGAAGCGCGGCATGGGCGCCGCGCGCGCGCAGGGCGGCCAGGGTCGCGTGCGCGGCGTGCAACCAGGGCGCAAGGGAGGAATCGGTCGTCATCGCTGCGCCGCCAGCCAAGGTTCCAGCCGCTGCAGGATTTCCGCCGTCACGGCATCCGGCGACCGCGCCCCGTCGATGACGATGAATCGCTGCGGCTCGGCTTGCGCGCGCGCCCGATAGGCGGCCCGCACCCGCAGAAAAAACTCCAGCGCCTCGGCCTCGAACCGGTCGGCTTCGCGCACGCGCGCGCGCCGCGCCTGGGCAAGCTCCGGCGCAACGTCGGCGAGGACCGTGAGATCGGGCTGCAGCGCGCCTTGCACCCATTGGGCCAGGGTGTCGAGACGGGTCGTGTCGATGCCGCGGCCCCCGCCCTGATACGCATAGCTCGCGTCGGTGAAGCGGTCGCACAGGACCCACTGCCCCCGCGCCAGCGCCGGTTCGATCACCGCGGCGATGTGTTCCCGCCGCGCGGCGAACATGAGCAGGGCTTCGGTGATCGGCTCCATCGCACGATGCAACAGCAGTCCACGCAGTTCCTCCCCCAGGGGGGTGCCGCCCGGCTCGCGCGTGCGCACGAAGGCCACCCCCCGCGCCGCCAGGGCCTGCGCGACCGCATCGCATTGGGTGGTCTTGCCGGCGCCGTCAACGCCCTCGAAAGTCAGGAATTTCCCGCGCATGCGCACCCCGTTACTCCGTGGGGGCATGCGCCGGGTGCCGGTGCAGGAATCGCCGGATTGCGCGGTTCTGCTCGGCCAGGGTCCGCGAAAACTCCGAGCTGCCGTCGCCGCGCGCCACGAAATACAGCGCACTCGACGCCGCCGGATGCAGGGCCGCGCGGAGCGCCGCCAGACCCGGCAGCGCGATCGGGGTCGGTGGCAGGCCGGCGTGGAGATACGTGTTGTAGGGCGTGTCGGCACGCAGATCGCGCTTGTGCAGATGGCCGTCGAACCCCGCGCCCAGTCCGTAGATCACCGCCGGGTCGGTCTGCAGGGGCATGCTCCGTCGCTCGCGGTTGACGAACACGGCGGCGATGAGCGGCCGCTCGTCGGCACGGCCGGTTTCCTTTTCCACCAGCGAGGCCATCACCAGCGCCTCGTAGGGGCTGGCATAGGGCAGATCGACGGCACGGGCCGACCACACCTGGGCAAGGCGCCGCTGCTGTTCCTCGTAGGCCTGTCGGAATACGTCGAGATCGCTGCTGCCGGGAACGTAGGAGTAGGTGTCGGGGGCGAAGAGCCCCTCGGCCCGCTGCTGCGGCGCGCCGATCGCGGCGAGAATCCGCGCCTCCGGCCACCCCGCCGTATCGTGGCGCAGATCCGCGCACGCGGCGAGCTGCGCACGCATCTCGGCGAACGTGCTGCCCTCGACCACGGTCACGCGCTCGGGTTCGACGGCGCCCCGCCGCAACTGGTCGAGCACCGAGCGCAGGGTTGCGCCCTGGACGATACGGTATCGCCCTGCGCGCAGGTGGCGGGTCACGCCCCACATCCGGGCCGCCGCGACAAACGCGGTTTCGTTGACGTCGACCCCGTCGGTCTGCAACGCCCGGGCGATCGCGCGCGCGGTCGAGCCCGCCGTCACCCGCAGGTCGACCGACGCCGCCGGAATGCCCAGCGGTCGGCGAAGTTCATACCAAGCCGCAGCGCCGAGCGACAGCGCCAGCGCCAGCGCGACGGCAAGGGCAAACCGAAACGAACGACCAAGCATGCAGAAAACCGTCAATCCCTCGGGAAACCTCCCGGACTCGTATTGTCCCCCAAAAACCCCGGTTCCCGCCGGCACTCCTTGTCCCCTGACATTCCTATAATCCGGCTCATGACGACCACCCCCTCGCTTTCCGATTCCATCCCCGCCAATCGGTGGGAAGTCTCCGCTACCGACCATGCCGCGCGGCGCGCCGGTCCGGTCTGGGGCACCCTGGACGATTGGCGCGTCGTCGAAATCGACGGCGCCGATGCGCTGACCTTCTTTCACGGGCAGAGCACGGCCGACATCGCCGCAATGACCGGAACGAGCTGGCAACTCGGCGGGTATTGCTCCGCCAAGGGGCGCCTGCTGGCGATCTATCAGGCGTGGCGGACCGATACCGGGCTGGCGCTGCTGATGCCCGCGGAGGTCGCGGCGGGCTTTGCGCGGCGGCTCGGCATGTTCGTGTTGCGGGCAAAGGCGACGGTCCGGGATGCCGGCGACCGATGGCGCGCGCGCTTCGTCCTGGGTTCCGGCGCCGCGGCCGCGCTGGCCGAAGAAGGCCTGGCGGCCCCGGCGGCGCCGTGGCAATGCGGGCCGGTTTCGGGGTACGCCGCGGCGCGTATCGCGCGCCTGCCGGGCGGGGCCGGGTGCGCGGAACGGTTTCTGGTCGTGGAGCGGGCCGGGGAGCCGGTCGCGGCGATGGACGCGATCGCCCGCCACCTGCCCCCTGCCGGCGCGGGCCTGTGGCACTGGTCGCAGATCGACGCGGCATTGCCGGATATCTTCGCCGCGACCCAGGAGCGCTTCGTTCCGCAGGCGGTCAACCTCGAAGTGTTGGGCGGGGTGAGTTTCCGCAAGGGCTGCTACCCCGGCCAGGAGGTCGTCGCACGCAGCCAGTTTCTCGGCAAACTGCGGCGCCGGATGGCGCTCGTCCGCGTGCCGGCGATCGGTCCGACGTTGGACGTGTTCCACGACGACAAGGCGGAGCCGGTCGGCTACCTGGTCCAGGCGGCGTCGGTTTCCGGTTCTGACGGGCCCGAGGGATGGGACGCGCTGATCGAGTGTCCGACACAAGCCGCCGAGACCGGCGTCCTGCGCCTCGGTGCGCCGGATGCGCCGCCGGCCGAACTACGGCCCCTCCCCTACCCGATCTTCGACCCCACGGCATGAGGAGCCGCGTGTCATGTGCCTGATCCTCTTCGCCTGGCAATCGCATCCCGATTACCCATTGGTGGTGGCGGCGAACCGCGACGAGTTCTATGCGCGTCGCAGCCGCCCGGCGGCATGGTGGGGACAGAGCGTGTCGATCCTCGCCGGGCGCGACGAGGAAGGCGGGGGAACCTGGCTGGGCGTCAACCGGCGTGGCCGGGTGGCAATCCTCACCAACGTGCGCGGCAGCGAAGCCGACCATCTCGCGCCCACGCCGACACGCGGCCGGATCCCGCTCGCGGCCCTGCAGTCGCGCCAGCCGGCCGACCAATGGTTGCGGGAACATGCCCGCAACGCCACGGTCTTCAACGGTTACAACCTGCTCGTCGCCGATCCGCTGCCGATCCCGGCGGCAGCGCGGGAAGCCCAGGTCCTTTATTGGAGCAACCGCTACCCCGACGGTACGTCCGACGAGGAACCGGCGCGCCGCGAGCGCAACGGAGTCGACCAAGAGCCGGCAATCGACGGCATCCAGGTCCTGGCCCCGGGCATCTACGGCATGTCGAACGCCGCGCTCGACACGCCGTGGCCCAAGCTCACTCGTGGCATCGCCGGATTCGCGTGTCAGATCGCGGCTGCCGTGGAACCGGCGGCGCTGCTGCGGATCATGGGTGACCGCCGCCTTGCGCGTGACTCGGAACTGCCCGACACCGGGATCCCGCTCGACTGGGAGCGCGCGCTGTCCGCGATCCAGGTCCGCGCCAACGGCTATGGCACCCGCGCCACGACGATTCTCACGGTGCGGCGCGACGGCACGGTGTCGTTCTTCGAGCGGACCTTCGATCCCGACGAGCCGGATGTCCACACCGACCGGCACTTCGAGTTCGTGGCCGACGGATCCCGGTCGGGCGCCCCGGCGGTCGATTCCAATCGGCAGGATGAGGCGCCGTGACCCGCTGCCGACCGTCCGCGAAGGTCGTACAATGATCCGCGTTGCGGTGGATGCGCGAGGAGGTGTGTGAACGTGACGCAGTTGCGATCCGACGGAGTCCGTCCGTGAAACTTCTTATCGATCTGTTCCCCGTACTGGTGTTCTTTGGCGTGTTCCGCGTCGCCAAGGGGTTTCCGGATGCCAGCGTCGCATTGGTTTCGGCCGGCC